>SHBP01000009.1 GCA_004211905.1 SAR92 clade bacterium | reverse complement strand
GCACAACAGGCATCTAAAACAATTTGCCCTGAAGACAGCTCAAGCAGGGAGCAAGCGAGTTGTGCGGCCTCGTCTTGCACGCTTGAATCACCCTGAACAAAGCCTGGAAGTTTAGCCACGTCAATCGCCTCATCTAGGACGATGCCAACATCACTATATGGCGTTTTCTTGGCACCAATGTTCGCGTTTTGAAGTTTTGCTAAATACTCATCTCTTGAATTTCTCCGGACATTTACTCTGAGTGTCATAGGTGCGCGAAGATTATTTGCTGAGACTATATCAGCAGCCACAGCGGGTGACCAAGCGAGCTCGAATTTCTTGAGGAGCCACTTCGGATGAGCGGCAAGAAAAACAGGTTGGTCAGCATAGCTCTCCATCAAGCGTGGCATTTCTCTCTGAAAATTTCTGAGTACGGCATTAACCAAACCTTTTGCCCAGGGACGGCTAAGTCCCTTTGTCGCGGTAACGGTTTCGTTGACAACGGCATGGTCAGATATCCTCATGTGCATTAACTGATAGATACCGCAGGCAATCAGAGTATGAATTTCTAGGTCTTTTTCCCGGAGGGGCTTTTTAATAAGCTGTTTGAGTAATAGCGATATTTGCGGATACCAACGCAAACAACCAAAGCTTATTTCTTTTAATAGCGGACGATCCTTTTCCTCTACCCGCTCTGAATAGGCAGGAAGCAAAGTGGATAACGATTGCCCTCGACAAACATTGGCGACAATCTCTGCAGCGGCGACACGGACATTGAGAAGCTTTTTGCTCATCAGATCATGTTCCCAGTCGGTTCCCCGGGGAAAAAATGGAAGCCTTAGATTTTAGCACTTCCGCTACACACATCTTTGACTTACCGGCCAATTGTATCGTTGAGATCAGTAAGGCTCCGCCTCCACACTGAACTAATAAACCATCGTCATCTGCCGACAAGATTTCTCCCGGCACGCCGGGATAGTCTCTAAAGTCCGCAGATGCCAACCATACTTTTACTCGCTGACCGTTGATCAAAGAATAGGCTGCAGGGAAGGGGTTAAAGGCTCGGACACGACGCTCAATCTCGGTTGCTGAAGCTGACCAGTCAATTAAAGATTCTTCCTTAGCTATTTTGTTAGCGTAGCTACCTTGAGTAGAGTCCTGCGCTATGCCCACTGCGGTTCCAGAGCGCAATTTCTCTAGCGTGCTTATAAGAGCCTGAGCTCCAAGGTTGGCTAATTTGGGATAGAGAGAAGCGCTAGTTTCATTATCATCGATGGCACATCGGGAGGTTGTTAACATTGGCCCTGTGTCTAACCCCGCATCCATTTGCATGACTGTTACTCCACTCTCCTTGTCTCCTGCTTCGATGGCTCTTTGAATTGGGGCCGCACCGCGCCATTTTGGCAAAATTGATCCATGAACATTAATGCATCCAAGCCTGGGAATATCTAAAACAGCTTGGGGAAGAATTAACCCATAAGCAACAACGACCAACACGTCCGCGTTGAATCGAACAAGGGTTTCTAGCGCCGTTAAGTCGACAAGTGATGAGGGCTGTTCTAACTGAATATTATTAGCTAAGGCAAGCTTTTTGACGGGGCTTTGGGTAATTTTTTTACCACGCCCAGCCGGTCGATCTGGTTGAGTATATATGGCCACAAGCTGGTAACGATCATCATTTAGGATAGCCTGAAGGTGCGTGGCAGCAAAATCTGGCGTTCCAGCAAAAATAACCCTCACGGTTGCTCCATCCTATGCTGACTTCTTTTTCATTTTTTTACGAATTATTTGACGCTTTAATGGGGAGAGGTAGTCGACGAAAAGCTTACCTTCCAAATGATCAATTTCATGTTGTATGCAAATAGCCAGCAAACCGGATGCTTTTTCTTTAAATGGCTTCCCCTCGCGATCTAGGGCTGAGATCATCACGTTGGACGGGCGGGCGACAGTTTCATAAAACCCAGGAACTGACAAACAGCCTTCGTCGTAGGGTTCTGTTGTCTCGTCGAGAACTTCTATCTCAGGATTAATAAAGACGCGTGGTTGCGAGCCCTCTTCCACAAGATCCATTACGATGACTCTTTTATGCACATTGACCTGAGTTGCCGCTAATCCGATGCCATGAGAATCAATCATAGTTTCAAACATATCATCCACAAGCCGCTTAATATCATCATCAACGGTAACTACCGGCTTGGCTCTCTTTCGTAGCCGCTGGTCTGGATATTCAAGAATTGGAAGTATTGCCATAACAGATAATTTTTATTAGCGATTAAAGATAGTGAGCCAAAAGAGCGACAGAAACGTTGGTTACTTGACGAACTTTCCCTTCGCTTAGTATACACGATCATAAGCTTGAAAAAGTATCTGCTAAATATAGGTTCAGTGCTTGTAGGGTCAAATGGTCGGCTAATAAACTTAGCAAAGGCGTAATTTATGAGATGCTAGTCACAAATTCGCGCATCAAGAGGCCGAAACTGTGAAGTTTCCTTAAAAGGCACGCGCGAGGGGGTTTATATTACGGCCTGACTAATCGCATTGAAGGATCTAGGGATGCGAACGCGCTTTCTATTAGGGCTACCGTTTTTATTTAGCATTTCTCTCTTTGTACATGCTAAAGAGGATTTGACGTTACTAAAAAACGAGCTGCCCAGTCAATATGAAGTAAAAAAAGGGGATACTCTGTGGGATATTTCTGCGCAGTTTTTAAATAACCCTTGGCAGTGGCCCGAAATTTGGCATAACAGCCCTCATATTAAAAACCCTCATTGGATCTATCCAGGAGATCTTGTCGTTCTGCGTTATGTCGACGGGGCGCCGCAGCTTGTAGTGAAAAAGCGGGAGGTAAAAAGGTTGTCTCCAACCATCAGGGAAATTGATCGAGGAGCTGCTCTTGAAGTCTTGCCGCCGGCTAGTCTCATTGAACAATTTTTGGATGCCAACCAGATTAAACCTGAGGTTGAAGTTAGTGACGCTCCAACAGTGTTGGGAGGGTTGAATCAAAGGCTTTATGTGGCTAGTGGTGATGAATTTTACGCTCTTGGAAATTTAGATAGTAGTAGAAAGCAATATGGAGTGTTCCGTAAAGGAGACTCATACTTGGAGCCAAGTTCTGGGGAGTTGCTTGGGACGAGTCTTGTTCAAATAGGCAAGGCAAATCTGGTCAAGAAAACGGACAAGGTGGTCATTTTGAGAGCAATAGAATCCCGACTTCCTTTTCGCAAGGGCGATAAATTGCTCACTCAAAACTCCTCTATGGTCGCGGAAGCTGTCGTTACTAAAGTCCATAAAGGCGCGATAGATGGCGCTATCATTAAAGTTGAAAACAACTTAAGGACAGCGGGGGTTATGGATATAGTTGCGTTAAATCGAGGGCAAGCTTCAGGGTTGCAGCCAGGGAGCTTATTAAATGTTTATGAAATGGGTGATTTTATATCGACTGCGGACATTGAAGAGCCAATAAAGTTACCCGATAGGAATATTGGTAAGCTCATGGTTTTTTCAGTTTATGGGAAAATGAGTTTTGGGATTATTTTACAAGCATCACAACAGATTACGGCAGGAAATTTAGTAAGGAACCCTTAGCCGACAGGAAGTCATGGCAAGTACTGACGAACAAGAAATCAACTATGCTTTGATAGCTCAGCAGATAGAAGGGCTAACGCTAAGCACGCAAGAAAAAATTCTAACGGCCACCGAAACGTATAAAAACTTATTCGAAGGTACAGTAACCCAATTTCCGCCGACGCTAGCAGCTACTATTAACGTCTTTCAAAAACTTTATCACAAGAGAGATTGGCAAGGGTTTTTGGCGATTCAGCAAGAGGCGCTGCTTAAATCAAATGCAAAAGTAATCTGTTGTACTAGTGACGACTATCCTCTACTCCTCAAGCAAACAAGTCGAGCACCACCCCTGTTATATGTGCGTGGCTCAGTGACGAACTTACATCTTCCTCAAATAGCGATTGTTGGAAGTCGCCAAATGACCCGCAGTGGGCAACAAAATGCATTAACTTGGAGTCGGTTTTTGGCAGATAGTGGTTTTACTATTACTAGCGGCCTTGCTCTTGGTGTTGATGGGACTGCCCATGAAGGTGCACTGCAGGTCTCAGCTGGAACCACAATAGCGGTCATGGCAACAGGGATTGACAAAGTTTATCCCAAACGACACCAAAAATTAGGAGACAGGATAGTCGATGCAGGAGGTACTTTAGTGACCGAATTTCCTCCCGGTATAAATCCTTTGGCAAGACACTTTCCCCAAAGAAATCGTATTATCAGCGGACTCAGCTTGGGTGTTTTGGTGGTAGAGGCTGCGATAAAGAGCGGCTCTCTTATAACGGCGAGAACTGCTTTGGAACAAAACCGCGAGGTATTTGCAATCCCAGGTTCTATTCATAGCCCGCAGAGTAAAGGGTGTCATTTGTTGATAAAACAGGGAGCTCACTTAGTGGAAACAGCAGATGAAGTTGTTGCTGAATTGGGTGGAGCACTAGGAGGATTTGGCGAAGCAATAGTCAAGCAGCAGTCGAAAAAATCAAAATTGGATCTTGATAAAACGCAGATAGAATTACTGGACATTTTGAGTTTTGATCCAGTTTCTTTGGATGCTTTAGTTGAACTTAGTAAATGGCCTATTGGAAAATTAGCACCAGTCCTCGTTTCATTGGAGTTAAGTGGCTTTATAGCAAATGATAATGGCTTTTATCAGCGCCTTATCTAATCCTATAATATTCATCTGTTAGAGAGAGTTGTTTCAAATAGAAGGCTTATATATTCGCCTATAGAGGCTTGCAGAAGGACTAGGGTTGAGGTAGTCTGCCGAATTATTGATAAAGGTGACCAAAACATGTCCAAACCCTTCGTTTCTATTTTAATGGGCTCTGATTCCGACTTGCCAGTTATGGAGGCAAGTTTTGATATTCTTAGGAAATTTGAGATCCCTTTTGAGGTTAAGGTGACCTCGGCACATCGCACTCCAGAGGCCACACATAATTTTGTTACTGATGCTGATGCTCGAGGGTGTGCTGCGTTTATATGTGCTGCAGGAATGGCAGCGCATCTTGCCGGCGCAGTTTCAGCAACTACCCTAAAGCCTGTAATCGGTGTGCCGATTAATGGCTCACTCGATGGCCTAGATGCGTTATTGTCAACCGTTCAAATGCCTGGTGGTATTCCGGTAGCTACAGTAGCTATTGGCAAAGCTGGTGCCAAGAATGCGGCTTACCTAGCAGCTCAAATTATAGGGGTGTCTGACCCTGAGATGCATCAAAAGCTAATTGCGGAGCGTGCTGCTAATGCAGCAGCAATTATTGCTAAAGATGCCGCGCTGCAGGAAAAGCTAAAAAATAGCTGACCGGCCTGTGACTTCTTGGAGTGGTCACGCTGAGATCTTAGGTGCTGTAGAAGTGCTCCGAGCTGGGGGTGTAGGCGCCTATCCCACAGAGGCTGTGTGGGGGCTGGGATGTGACCCCTACTCTGAATCCGCAACCAATAGAATTCTATTGTTAAAGCAGCGCGCTGTTGACAAGGGGCTGATCCTTATTGGTAGCAAGGTCGCTCATTTTGCTTCTATGATAAATGGTCTTGAGGAGTCAGCGATAAACTTGTTTGGCGCTCCGCAAAAGCGCCCTACTACTTGGTTAGTTCCTCACAATGGTGTTGCGCCTGATTGGATTGTTGGTGCCCACGATACTGTAGCTTTGCGAATCACAGATCATCCAATCGCATCAGCGTTGTGTGAAGCCTTTGGTGGCCCCATTGTCTCTACCTCTGCTAATCCACAAAGTTTGCCGGCAGCTACCACTAGCAGTAAGGTAGCAGAATACTTTCATAACAAACTCGATTTTATGGCGCCTGGCGAAGTTGCTGGGAGCAGTAAAGAAAGTGAGATTAAAAGCATATTAACTGGAGAGGTACTTCGTCCTGGATAGAAAGCATGCGGTTAAGACTTATCTTCTAACCCTGCAAGATGAGATCTGTTCTGCTTTTATGACAGCAGATGGCCATGCCTGGGAAGAGGATAAATGGGAAAGAGAACAAGGCGGGGGTGGGTGCAGTCGAGTGTTTGCCGATGGGCCATTTATTGAGAAAGCCGGAGTTAATTTTTCTCACGTGTTTGGTGACCAACTACCGGCTTCTGCTACAGCTAATCGACCAGAACTTGTGGGCTGTAGTTGGGAGGCTTTCGGTGTGTCGACGGTTATTCACCCGCAAAATCCTTATGTCCCAACGGCCCATGCAAACGTTCGATTTTTTGTTGCCGAGAAAGATGCTGCTGAACCCGTTTGGTGGTTCGGTGGTGGTTATGATCTTACTCCTTATTACGGCTTTGATGAGGACTGTAAGCATTGGCATAGCACAGCCAAAAATGCTTGTGATGCCTTTTCAAAAGAGCTCTATGAACGTTTGAAAAACAATTGTGATGACTATTTTTATCTGCCCCACCGCAAGGAGCCTAGGGGGGTTGGAGGCCTTTTCTTTGACGATTTTAACGAGCTTGGGTTTGATGACAGTTTCGCTTTTCTAAAGAGTATTGGTGATAGCTTTGTGCCTGCATATATGCCAATTTTTGATCGTCGAAAAGAGACCCCTTTTGGTGACAGAGAGCGAAACTTCCAACTGTATAGGCGTGGGCGTTATGTTGAGTTTAATTTAGTCCATGACCGTGGTACTTTATTCGGCCTTCAAAGCGACGGGAGAACTGAATCTATTTTGATGTCACTGCCCCCCTTAGTGCGCTGGCAATATAGTTGGATGCCCGAAGAAGGCTCCGCGGAAGCAGAGCTTTATGATCGCTACCTAGTTAGACAGGACTGGATTTAATGAAGAGTCAGTATGCCGTATTTGGTAATCCTATAGGCCATAGCCAGTCACCTTATATTCATGGTTTATTTGCTGACCAATGCCAACACAAACTGGAATACACCGCCAAGTTAGTTGCCATGAATGAGTTTAGGTCGGCGGCAGATGCATTTTTTCGAGAGGGTGGGCATGGGTTAAATGTCACCGTTCCTTTTAAGCAGGATGCTTTTGAATATGCTGAGGAAACAACTGAGCGTGCCACTGCCGCGCAAGCGGTGAACACACTGATTCGACAGGATAATGGCCTAATCACCGGCGACAACACAGACGGTCCCGGGCTGGCAACAGATTTGCTGGGCAACCTAAACTGGGAATTGAAGGCTAAGAGAATCTTAGTGTTGGGAGCTGGGGGAGCTGTGAGGGGTATCCTTCAGGAGTTACTGGATCAACAGCCACAACATATTGTCATTGCTAATCGCACGGTCGAAAAGGCACTGCAATTATCCAAACAGTTTGCTGAATCGGGATACGTTCTTGGATGTAGCTTAGATATGCTTGATGGGCAGGAGTTTGACATCATTATTAATGGTACTAGCGTGAGTCTTGGTGGTCAGGCACTGTCTTTACCTGACAGCCTTATAGGGGCATCAAGCGCCTGTTGTTATGACTTGATGTATGGCTCGTTGCCAACACCTTTTTTGGTGTGGGCCGAAGATCGTGGAGCCAGAGTTTCAGATGGTCTGGGAATGTTAGTGGAACAGGCGGCGGCTTCCTTTCATATCTGGAGAGGTGTGCGCCCAGATACTACCGCTGTGATTAATAGTTTGCGGCAGAGGATTTAATTTCAGATTTGGCTTGCCCGTTCCTTCAGGTATTGGTCTTTTAGTTTTACGTAGTTACCTGAAGAGTAAGTGAAAAAGCCTTTTTCCTTTATTGTAATTTCCCGTAAAGGCTTACATGGATTCCCAACGTAGACAAATCCTGATTTCAGCCGCTTGCCTGGCGGTACCATACTGCCTGCACCCACTATGACCTCGTTTTCTATCATTGCACCATCATTCACAATTGCCCCGTTGCCTACTAGTACCCTATCACCAACAGAGCAGCCATGAAGAATGGCGCCATGCCCTATAATGACATCATTGCCAATAGTCAATGGCCATCCCGCTGGGTTAAACTCTGAGGCATGGGTGATGTGCAGCACAGCATTGTCTTGGATATTGGACCTTGCACCAACAGAGATGGAATGCATATCCCCTCGAACAATGGCTCCGGGCCATACAGAGGAATCGTCTCCAAGAGTGACGTTACCGATTACTGTAGCTGCATTATCAATAAAGACGCGACGGCCTAAGGTGGGATAAATTCCTCTGTGAGGACGGATTGAGTGATCCATAGCGTTCGTTACCGAATATAAGAAGTAACCCTATTGTGATGATATATTGATGGTTTTTTCAACTAAAAAGAGATTTATTGCTGGCGTGACGTGCCCGAAATGTTCTGCAATGGACAAATTGCTAGCGTACTCAGAAGATAGTATTGATTTTCGCGAGTGCGTTACCTGTGGGTATAAAGATGAAATGCGCTTGGCATCATCGCCAAAAGAAATACAGACTAGAGTGAACACTAGTAAAGATCAAATTTTGCAAGAAACTAATCCTGTACGAATTCTTGACCCAAAAGCCTGAGTTAACCTTTGATTTTGCTTGGCTTTGAAAGCTCATTAAAGGGCCAACTTTTGTTCTAAGAAAAAACAAAACCAAATGGTCAGAATTGATCGGTTTGCGGGTAGTTTAACGTACACTCTTTTGCTACAATCTCGCCGCGCCGGCCTGCTGACAAAGGAGCTAGGCGCTGGGTTTGTAAGCAAACCAAACTTTTTTGAATTATCACGGAGATTTTAGCGATGTCGAAAAGAGCGCGAGCGCTTTTCTTAGGCCTCTTTAGCCCAATGATTTTATGTCTAGTCGCAGGCGGGGCCATTGCCGAGGAAGCTACTTGGAATAGCCTTAACATGCCCGAAGGCGTAACAGAAGTGAGCCAAGCAGCTTACGATATTCACATGATCATGATCTGGATCTGTACCGTGATTGGTGTTGCTGTTTTTGGTTTTATGTTTTACGTGATGTTTGCACACCGTAAGTCTAAAGGTGTGACTCCGGCTAATTTTCATGAAAACTTAACAGTTGAAATTCTGTGGACTATTGTTCCAGCTCTAATTTTAATCGTAATGGCTGTTCCTGCGACTACGGCTTTGCTGAAAGTCTATGATACAGAAAATCCCGATATTGACATTAAGGTCACTGGGTATCAGTGGAAGTGGCAATATGAATATATCGGAGAAGGCGTCAAGTTCATGAGCGAGTTGCGTACTCCCCAAGACGAAATTTATGGGCGTGCTCCAAAAGGTGAGCACTACCTCCGTGAAGTGACTGAGCCTTTGGTTATCCCGACCAATAAAAAGGTTCGTTTTCTAATCACTGGTAATGATGTTATCCATAGTTGGTGGGTTCCTGATTTTGCGGTTAAAAGAGATGCGATTCCTGGCTTGTTTACAGCGGCTTGGGCGAAAACTGATCAGGCTGGAATCTACGTAGGGGAATGCACCGAGTTATGTGGTAAGGGTCACGCTTTTATGCCGATTGTCGTTGAGGTAAAAGAAGAAGCTGAATATGACCAATGGCTGGCAGCAAAAAAAGAAGAGGCGGTTATTTATCAATCGACTATTGGAAAAGAGTGGACAGATGCTGAGCTTATGGCTAAAGGCGAATCAGTTTACGCAATCTCATGTGCAGGATGTCACCAGGCCAAGGGCGAGGGAATCCCAGGAGTGTTTCCAGGTTTAGTTGACAGCTCGATTGTGACGGGCCCAGTAGAAGATCACATAGGAATTCTGATTAATGGTGTTGCAGGGTCTGCTATGCAGTCTTTTGCTGACCAACTTTCAGAAGTAGATATTGCGGCAGTTATTCATTATAAGCGCAATTCTTGGGGTAATGAGATGGGAGATACTGTTCAGCCCATTGATATTCTTAATTACAAACAAACCCAATAAAGGAAGAACTTAAATGGCACACGGTCCCTCCGAAAGCTTTTTTTCTCGATGGCTTTTTAGTACCAATCACAAAGATATTGGTACGCTTTATTTATGGTTTAGCTTTGCTATGTTCCTACTAGGTGGTGCATTTGCGATGGTCATTAGAGCTGAGTTGTTTCAGCCGGGCATGCAGCTAATAGAACCAGAATTTTTTAACCAAATGACAACGATGCATGGTTTGGTCATGGTTTTCGGCGCCATTATGCCGGCCTTTGTTGGCTTGGCAAATTGGATGATTCCGATGATGATAGGAGCGCCGGACATGGCGCTTCCTCGAATGAACAATCTGAGCTTCTGGATCTTACCTTTTGCTTTTGCAATTTTGGTTGCTACATTGTTTATGGAGGGCGGTGGCCCTAATTTCGGCTGGACATTCTACGCGCCACTGTCGACAACTTATGCTCCAGACACAGTAAATTACTTCATCTTTGGAGTACACATAATGGGTGCTTCATCGATTATGGGGTCGATTAATATTATTGCTACTGTGATCAACATGCGAGCTCCAGGCATGACGTACATGAAGATGCCGTTATTCGTGTGGACTTGGGTTATCACCGCGTTCTTGCTCGTTGCAGTTATGCCTGTTTTGGCCGGCGCAGTAACGATGATGCTAATGGATATCAATTTCGGTACAAGCTTCTTTGATGCAGCCGGCGGAGGAGATCCGGTGTTATTCCAGCATGTGTTCTGGTTCTTTGGGCACCCAGAAGTTTATATTATTATTCTTCCAGCCTTTGGCGTGGTGTCGCAAATTATTCCAACGTTTAGCCGTAAGCCCTTGTTTGGTTATTCGTCTATGGTTTATGCAACGGCATCTATTGCATTTCTGTCATTTATCGTTTGGGCTCACCATATGTTTACGGTGGGCATGCCGATAGCTGGCGAGCTGTACTTTATGTATGCCACTATGTTGATTGCTGTCCCTACGGGAGTGAAAGTATTTAATTGGGTCACTACTATGTATAAAGGTGCCTTGACCTTCGAAACGCCGATGCTGTTTAGCATTGCTTTTGTCATCTTGTTCACTTTTGGCGGATTCACGGGAATGATGTTGTCGATTGCTGCAGCGGACACCCAATATCACGATACCTATTTTGTGGTCGCTCACTTCCATTATGTAATGGTTGCCGGCGCTGTATTTAGTGGTACTGCCGCCGTCTATTATTGGCTACCAAAATGGTGTGGCCGGATGTACGACGAAACAATGGGCAAGGTGCAATTCTGGATTGCCTTTATCGCCTTCAATATTACATTCATGCCCCAGCACTTTTTGGGCCTAGCAGGTATGCCACGACGGTATGCTGATTATGGGCTGCAGTTTGCTGATTGGAATATGGTGTCTAGTGTCGGTGCATTCATGTACGGCGGTGCGCAGTTATTATTCTTGTTTAATGTCATCCGGACGATTGGATGGGGCAAACCTATTGATGATCCGAAAGTTTGGGAAGGGGCTGAGGGCCTTGAATGGACGCTGCCAACACCAGCACCGTTCCACACGTTCTCAACACCACCCGTACTTAAGTAGTCGAGGTTAAGAGTATGGAAAATACAACTTCCCATCGCAATATACTGATTAAGAGTTTATTGGGTGCGGTAGTTATGTTCATGTTTGCTATATTTGTTTTACCACCTTTGTATGATCTCTTTTGCGAGATTACCGGAATTGGTGGTAAAACGGGTGATGCCTATACTGCGACTGAGGTTGCAGTAGACACAACCAGAGAAGTTGAAGTGCAATTTGTTGCAACAAATAATGCGACCATGCCTTGGGAGTTTTATCCTGTTGAGCACAAGGTGGTGGTACACCCTGGAGAGCAGAAAGAAATCGTGTTTTACGCAAAAAATTTAACTGGCATGGACATGGTTGGTCAGGCAATACCCAATGTGTTACCCAATAATGCGGCAGATTATTTTCTCAAAACTGAGTGTTTCTGTTTTAACAATCAGCCCCTTGCCGCTGGCGATGATGCGGAGCTTGCAGTGGTCTTTATTATTGACCCAGACTTGCCAGCTAGCGTGAATACAGTAACTTTGTCATACACAATTTTTGATATAACAGACCGCGAAGCAATGCAGGTCTCACAATTACAGTAAACGGAGAGTAACAATGTCAACTGAAGGTAGTTATTACGTACCCGAACAAAGTAAGTTGCCCTTAGCGGCAGCATTAGGTATGGGGGTGATGGCTTTTGGTGCTGGAAGCTGGGTGATAGAGGGTGGTACGTCTACTGTCTTTTTGATCGGTGCGGTGATTATGGCCATGGTGATGTACAAGTGGTGGAGCATCGTTATTGAAGAAAACACGCAAGGCATCGTCAGCGACCAATTAAAACATTCTTATGTATTAGGAATGTACTGGTTTATTTTTTCTGAGTTGATGTTTTTCGTCTGTTTTTTTGGATCTTTATTCTATGTCAGAGTGTTAGTTGGCCCGTGGATTGGCGGCGAAGCGGCCATTGGCTTGTTTGATGACACAGCTACTGATGCGGCTATCGCTAACGCCACACACTTATGGAATGGCTATGATGCAACATGGCCTCCCTTGGTAACTCCAGATCAGGCTGTTAATGGAGATGTGGCTAAATTTATTGGCCCTCAAGAATCAATGAGTTTTCCTGGTTGGAGCCAGATTTTGGGATGGTTACCGCTGTGGAATACGATTGTTTTGATCTCATCTAGCGGAACAGTCCATATCGCTCACCACGCACTCAAAGAAGGTAATCGAAAGAAATTTAATAGATGGTTGGGATTCACTGTTCTCTTGGGAATTATCTTCCTGTTTCTCCAGGCCGAAGAGTATATTCATGCCTATCAGGAACTTGGACTTACCTTAGAGTCAGGTATATATGGCACCACATTCTTTTTACTGACCGGATTCCATGGTGCCCATGTGACTTTGGGAACAATTATGCTGCTCATTGCCTTTTTGCGAGGTCTCAAAGGGCACTTTAATGAAGCAGATCATTTCGGGTTTGAGGCTGCAGCCTGGTACTGGCACTTTGTTGATGTCATTTGGATCGGATTGTTTATTATTGTTTATGTGCTTGGATAAAGGCATTTTAGCAGGGACACGGCTAGGAAATTCCTGGCCGTTTTTGTCTGTGCCGTCACAACTTAGGGTTTAGTTGATCGTTGTTGTTCCAACTGTTCGCCATCGGGGTGAAGCTGTTTGTCCCACGGAGCTTGGCTGCCAATCTGTCCAGTAAAGACACCATAGACTATCGTTCCAATAAGTAGTGCAGCAAGGGTCACACGCATTCCGAGACTATGTAATACTCGACTCTTAGAGTCACCGAGGTCTTTTACGAGAAAACGCAGTCCTGTAAACAGACTGATGAGAATGGCAATAAATAAAATAACGATTATTGATTTTAAAAGCATAACGGTTAAGGTCCTAGATAAAGACAAGGATTTAAACACATATGAGCCGAGAGCCCCACGTTTCTTCAGAAAAATTTGAGTGGCAACCTAACGTAAGTCTTTTAGTGCTTGCGACTCTATTTTTCCCTTTGCTGATCTTGCTGGGATTTTGGCAACTAGAGCGTGCCGATGAAAAGCAGCGCATTTTGGATGAGTTTAATACTAATCAGCAGGCACCTCCCGTTGGGTTGGCAGAACTAAAAAGAGATGAAAATTATCAATATCGAGCTGCGTGGGTGAGAGGTACGTTGGATGGAAATAGGCGTATATTGCTAGATAATAGAGTTAAAAATGGGCGGCCTGGGTATGAAATATTGGAAGCACTTTCCGTAAAAGGGCTAAAAGTTGATGGACGCAGTCAAGCTATTTTAGTAAATAGAGGTTGGGTGCCAGCGTCAATGGATAGAAATGAACTGCCCGTGGTTGAAACAGTAGAAGGAGAGGTTCAGTTGCGGGGAGTTTTGTACCGAAATTTAAGTGGTGGTTATCGCTTAGATGATGGCATCAAAACGGTGAGCCAGTGGCCTAGTAGGGTAGGCTGGGTGTCAGCCGAACGTGCTGAGGAGTTGTATGGTAATGATTTCTTCGATTATCAATTACGCTTAGACTCAGATTCTATAGGGGCTCTGAACACGGGCTGGGTAACAGTTTCAGTGCAGCCTGCAAAGCATACTGGGTATGCGGTTCAGTGGTTTGTAATGGCGGCGGTACTGTTACTGATGACCTTGATCGCCAATTCGAATTTCGGGTCTTTTGTTAAAAGAAAGTAAGTGACCTTGGTGCCAAATTAGAAAGGAAAAATTAATAATGAACGAGCAAAGCAAGATAACGCCGAAGCAACGTGGATTTCAGTATCAGATTTGGTTGATGTTGTTGATTGTCGGGGGTGTTATTTTGGCTGGTTTTATTATGGTGCCAAAAACTGAGCAGCAGCGACAGGAAATGATATCGATGCTGGGAACAACGAATGTTGGCGAATTAGTCAGACCAACGCTCGACTTTACGTCGGTACTCGAATCTTTGGAGTCAGAGGGCAGGCCAAAGTGGAAAGTAGTTACCACTGGAGGAAATGGCTGCGATAGTGTTTGTGAAGAGATGCTGTTTAGTAGCAGGCAAGTTCATATGTTGTTGGGCAAGTCTACGGGTCGCGTCGAGCGGATTTTTTTACCCGATATGGATACTATTAACCCTCAGCGAATCGAAGAGTTAAAAATGGTTCATCCATTCCTAACAATTCTGCCAATAAAAACGGAAATGATTGCTCAGATTGTTGCTGGGAGTTCAGCTGATTGGGATATGCTTGAGCCACGACATTTTGTAATGACCCCAGATCAACAAGGTATTCTCTATTATACAAAAGAGCATGATGGTAATGGGTTGCTCGACGACTTAAAACATTTGCTAAAATATTCACCAGATCGCTAGAGCGTCTATCTTAGGTTAAACTGGTTTTAAATCTTCGGAGAAAAGGTCAATGTCCCAAACCGAGCTAAACGCCGCCGCTGTGAACTGGCGTGACTATTTAGAGTTGTGTAAGCCTAATGTAGTTGCGTTGATGATCCTCACCTCGGTTATCGGCATGGTTCTGGCTACTCAACAGCCAGTTCCCTTGTCGATACTTATCTTTGGTAATTTAGGGATTGCGCTTTGTGCGGGATCAGCGGCAGCAGTCAATCATATTGTTGATCGTCATGTGGATGACAAAATGGCCCGAACTCTCAATCGTCCCATTGCCCAAGGGCGTATCACGCCCCGACAGGCGATCCTGTTTGCCCTGATTACAGGCTTACTGGGAATGGCCATACTGCTTGTTTTTACTAATGTGTTGACTGCCTGGCTAACCCTCGCATCACTGGTGGGCTATGCGTTCATTTACACTATGTTTTTGAAGCGAGCGACTCCGCAGAATATTGTCATCGGTGGTCTGGCGGGGGCTGCGCCACCATTGTTGGGTTGGACTGCAGTGACAGGAGAGAT
Source organism: SAR92 clade bacterium (assembly GCA_004211905.1). Taxonomy (GTDB): domain Bacteria; phylum Pseudomonadota; class Gammaproteobacteria; order Pseudomonadales; family Porticoccaceae; genus HTCC2207. The sequence goes on along the minus strand of SHBP01000009.1, from coordinate 76,195 downwards.
TCATCACAACGCCCTGCTGTTGGTGCTAATTATTTTCGCTTGGACGCCACCACACTTTTGGGCGCTAGCAATCCACCGCAAAGACGAGTACGCCAAGGCCAAGATCCCTATGCTTCCAGTAACCCATGGAGAGAGATACACGAAAATAAATATCCTTCTGTATACGTTATTGCTGATTATTGTCACTACCATGCCCTACCTCACTGGAATGTTTGGATGGCTGTACCTTGTCAGTTCACTATTGTTGGGGTTGGGGTTCCTTTATTGGGCTATAGTGATGTTGCGCAGTGAAGGCGGCAATTCTGGGATGAAGACTTTTCAGTATTCTATAGTTTATTTAATGGTGTTGTTTGCTGTGATGTTGGTGGACCACTATTTTATTGAAACAGTAACCTACTTACCTGCCGGTTAAAGGAAAACATTATGACGCAACAGGAAACAGGGATTAGGCGGACGGTTCTGTTTGTCTTATGTATTATTTTTTTAGTGATATCAGGGTTTATCTGGAAAATGGATCAGCCTGTGATCATGAACGATCAGGAGCTTCGGGCCAATGGCGCGATAGTACTCAACACGCCTCGCGTATTCAGTGATTTTGAATTGCTAGATCATCACGGGGAAGTTTTTTCTAAGGAGCAACTTAAGGGAAAATGGAGCATGATTTTTTTTGGGTTTACCCACTGTCCTGATATCTGCCCCACTACGTTGGCAACTCTCAATCAAACTTATAGCAAGCTAAAAGAGACAGAAAAAGACAACCTCCAGATTCTGATGGTGTCCTTAGATGCTGAGCGCGACACGGTGGAAAAGCTTGCCCAGTATATGCCCTATTTTAATTCTGATTTTATTGGTGTAACTGGCAGCAAACATTTGATTCGGCGGTTCACTGCTGAGATTAACGTGGCCTATAACAAGGTGCCTCTCGAAGGAGAAGACTACACTGTCGACCACAGCACGCAAATTGTTTTAATCAATCCTAAAGGGGACTACCATGGCTTTTTTAGAGGCCCCCATTCTGAAATTATGTTGCGACAGACCTGGCGCTCTATCTATGCTTCATTCAACTAGCCAGCCTGCGATAACCCAAGGATAGGCTAAATAAAACCCCAGCACTGATCACAACAGATGGCCCAGCTGGGGTGTCGATGTACCAAGACATTGCTAAGCCCATCACCACCGCGATCATTGCAATGACACTAGCCACCACCGCCATTTGTTCGGGCGTGTGACTTAGCCGTCGAGCGGTTGCCGCAGGAATAATCAACAGCGCAGTGATTAGCAACACCCCCACCACTTTCATCGCGAGGGCAATCACTAAGGCCGTAATCAACATTAATGCCGTGCTGACTAAGGTGACATTGGTGCCCTCCACCGCGGCTAATTCGGGATCGACAGTAATGTTTATCAGTTGCTGCCATAGCAGCCCTAACAAGAGCATTACTGCGCAGGCTACACCATAAATTACCCAGAGGTCGCTTTGTGTGACTGCCAGTAGATCGCCAAAAAGAAGCGATATTAAATCTACGCGAACATCAGGTAATAAAGAAATAAGAATCAAACCTAAGGCAAGAGCGGAGTGAGACAAAATTCCAAGCAAGGTGTCGAGGGAGAGGAATCCTCTTTGTTCCAAAAAGACTAAACCCATAGCCATAATCAAAGGGATAGCGGCCACGGTTATATTCAGGTTTACATCAAGTATAACGCCCAGAGATACACCTAACAGAGCGCTGTGGGCCAAGGTGTCGCCAAAGTATGCCATCCGCCTCCAGACAACAAAACATCCCAAAGGCCCAGCTACAGAGGCGACACCGATGCCGGCAAGGAAAGCATATAATAAGAAATCAGTCATGATTACAAGACTCCCCATGCTGGTGATTGTGATCATCGAGAACTTCGCCATGCAAGTTATGATCGTGATCATGGTGGTGGGAATAAATAGCAGTTGTTTGACCAAAAATGTTTATAAAAGCAGGATCCTGAGTTACTTTCTCTGGATGACCTTCACAGCAAATATGTCGGTTTAAACAAATAACCTGATCTGTAGCAGACATCACTAAATGCAGGTCATGAGACACCATCAATACACCACAGTTTAGAGTTTTGGCTAAACTATTGATCATCTTATACAGTGCGTTTTGGCCATTAACATCAACACCCTGAACCGGCTCGTCCAAAACCAACAAATTAGGATTGCGGAGAATTGCTCTAGCGAGTAATGCCCGCTGTAATTCGCCACCAGATAGTCTCTGAATTGGGGTTTTTGTCAAATGCCTGATTCCAACAGACTCAAGGGCCTCATGGCAAGCCTGATGAGATGTGTTGGCGAGCTGCAGAAAGCGACAGGTTGAGATGGGTAGTGTCGGGTCAATGCTAATTTTTTGAGGCATATAGCCTATGTTCAAATCCGCATTGGACAACCTTGTCCCAGAGTCAGGTTTAATGAGGCCAAGAATAATTTTAGCCAAGGTTGATTTACCGGCACCATTAGGGCCGATTAAGGTAGTAATTTCGCCCTGTTTCAGAGAAAGAGAGACGTCTTCCAAGACAGGTTTTTCCGCAAAAGATTTGTGAATACCATTTAAGGTTAATAACATTCTAGACATGGCTTATATCTTCGTTGATAGTGGGGGTAGAACACTGGGGGCAGACACCAAATAGCTCTACGTTTTGTGAGTGAAGCTCAAAATTTGTTTTTTCACAGGCCGTTTGAAGAAGTGTATTTAGAGAAGCATCAGCCATTTCAGCTACGCAACCACATTCATTGCAAATCATAAATAGATTACTGTGCTCGCTGTTGGGAAAAGGGCAGCCAATATAGGCATTCAGAGAGGGTAATCTATGGATAAGCCCAAGACGTAGAAGAAACTCTATGGCACGATATACTGTGGGTGGGGCGATCACTTTTCCCATGATTTTTGAAAGACGATCTTGAACTTGATATGCACCCAGCGGGCGATGACTCTGCCATAGTATACTCAGCACAGTTGCTCGTGTCGGCGTTAGTTTGGCGTTTTTCTTTTGACAAACGTCCTCAGCCCGAGATAGAGCGGCATCAATGCAGCGGCTATGATCATGTTGCCCATGGACTAAACGAGTGTTGGTAAGCATAAAAGCATCCATCTATTCATTAAATATAATGTTATAATATAACATTATTGGCAAATTTTAGAGGCTTAGGTATTAAAAAGTTATATTATAACATATTTTGCTGTCTAGTGGTGCTCGCGATATTACATCCGCCGGGTATCAGTGCAGGGACATCCAGTGACACCATGGAATCAGCCAGACCACTGGTTGTTACAACCACAAAGCCGTTGGCTATCATAGCTAAAGCAGCCCTTGGTAAGCATGCAAAAATTGAGTTTCTTCAATCCGCTAAGCAATCTGCTCATGATATTGTCCTGTCAGTTGGTGCCTTGGAGAAAATGCACCGTGCTGAACTTGTTATTTTTATTGGGGACCAGATGGAACCTGGGATTGCGAAGGTTATAAATGGGCTTCCAGAGGGAAAATCTATTAAAGTATTGGGTCTAGATCTTGATTTTGTAGAGTCAAAAAATAATCAGAGGGAAAACCATCATAGTTTAGATCCCCACGTATGGTTAAATCCTCATAACGCCAATATCATTGCGCGAGCAATTCAGGGGGCCTTTGGTTTTTCTCAGCAAGACATTATTACTGAGATGCAAATTTTGGCCATTGAAGAAAACTTAGCGTCAGTTGTGGAGCTTTCTTATATTTCCCACCACGATATGCTCGGTCATTTCATCAACGCCTTTAAAGTATCTAAAGGTAGATCCTTGCGCGAAGCAAATGGCGCCCGCAAAGGAGCAAAAAGTCAGTATGTATTGCGAAATTTTGCCAAAGAAAATGATGTAAAGTGTGTATTTGTTGAGCCACAGTATGGAGACAAAGACGCCTTTGTTATTGCTAGTTCTCTAGAACTGCCTTTGCGCACTTTAGATGCACAAGGGGTTAAACAGCAATTGAGCGAAACAGGCTATGCTGAGTTTATGCAAACTTTCACGGCTCAATTTAAAGCCTGCTTCTCTTAAATACTGTATTCTTAGAAAAATATTAAAGTAGCAAAAGACAGGTAGACCATGATTGAAAAAACACCGCTTATTCTTGTTGATGGATCTTCCTATCTATACCGGGCTTATCACGCACTACCCCCCTTAACCAACAGTAAGGGAAAGCCTACCGGAGCTGTAAAAGGCGTGATTAACATGATGAGGCGGCTTCAAAAAGATTATCCCAAAAGTACTTTGGTTGTTGTATTTGATGCCAAGGGAAAAACATTCAGGGATGATATGTACAGCGAGTATAAGGCTAACCGCCCCTCTATGCCTGATGACCTCAGAATACAAATTGAGCCCATCCATCAAATCATTCAGGCAATGGGATTACCAATGCTTATTATTGATGGCGTTGAGGCAGATGATGTCATTGGGACTTTAGCGGTTCAGGCAACCGGTATTGAACAGCCTGTGATCGTCTCTACGGGGGACAAAGACATAGCCCAGCTAGTCAATGAACATATTACTTTGGTCAACACTATGACCAACACTCTATTAGATCGTGAGGGAGTGATCGAAAAATTTGGTATCCCCCCTGAGCTTATTATTGATTTTTTGGCCTTATTGGGTGACAAGTCAGACAACATACCCGGCGTTCCAGGAGTAGGTGAAAAGACGGCGCTCGGTCTTTTGCAGGGAATCGGGGGGTTAGATGCTATTTATAGCAGGCTAGACGAAGTTGCCGGATTGGATTTCCGGGGTGCGAAAAACATGGCATCAAAACTGGAAGAACACCGAGATATTGCATACTTGTCTTATCAGCTTGCAACCATAAAAACAGACGTACAATTGCCGCTGGGCATTGGTCAGCTCCATAACAAGGCCCCTGATCTGAATCTTCTTGGAGATCTGTTTGCCGACATGGAGTTCAAAGCGTGGACTAAAGAATTATCCGAAGGCGCGAATTTAGACATGCCTGCCTCTAGCCATACTTCTAAGGAGGAGGATGAAGTCTCAGTTCAATCTAAAGACTCCCCTAAGATCGACATTCAAAAAGACTATCAAACAGTGCTGACAGAATCCGAGCTTGATGAATGGGTAGCAAGTATTCGAGCAGCTGAGCTGGTTGCGGTGGATACTGAAACCACCAGTCTAGATTATATGGTTGCTGATCTTGTGGGTATTTCCATAGCAGTTGAGGCGGGAAAGGCTGCATATATTCCATTCGGGCACGATTATTTGGGGGTTCCTGAGCAGCTACCAAGAGAGTTGGTCATAGGTAAGCTTAAGCCTCTCTTGGAAGACCCAAGTATCAAAAAGGTTGGACAAAACCTAAAATATGATATGAGTATATTTGCCCAACATGGTATTGCTCTTGAAGGAGTTGAGTTTGATACCATGCTTGAATCCTACGTTCTTGATTCGGTGGCGACCCGCCACGATATGGACAGTTTGGCTGAAAAGTACCTTGATGAGGAGACTATTAAGTTTACTGATGTAGCGGGCAAAGGTGCGGGACAATTGACTTTTAATCAGGTCGCCTTGGAGGAGGCGGGGCCCTATGCCGCAGAAGACGCCGACATTACTTTACGCTTACATCAAGCGCTTTGGTCTAAGGTATCGGTGGAGCCAACATTAAGAAGAGTGTTTGCCGATATTGAATTACCCTTGGTGCCAGTCCTTTCCAGAATTGAGCGCGCAGGCGCTCTAGTTGATGACACTTTATTGTTTCAACAGAGCCAAGAACTAGCAGTGCGGATTATAGAGCTTGAGAAGCAAGCATGGGAGCTCGCCGGACAAGAATTCAACCTGGCATCACCTAAGCAGTTGGGAGAAATCCTCTTTGAAAAGCTGGAAATTCCGGTGTTGAAAAAGACCGCCAAGGGTGCACCTTCCACTAAAGAAGAAGTATTGCAAGAATTGGCTCTTGATTACCCACTCCCAAAAGTATTGCTAGAACACCGAGGGTTAGCGAAACTCAAGTCCACCTATACAGATAAGTTGCCAACGATGATTAACCGAGCAACTAAGAGAATTCATACCTCCTATCATCAATCGGGAACTGCGACAGGCCGGTTATCATCCTCAGATCCAAATTTACAAAATATACCGGTACGAAATGCAGAGGGACGTCGAGTTCGTCAGGCCTTTATTGCGGGACAAGGTAGAAAAATGGTTGCGGCAGATTATTCCCAGATCGAGTTACGTATTATGGCGCACCTTTCAGAAGACCCCAGTCTCGTCGCTGCTTTTGCAGATGGACAAGACATTCACCGTGCCACAGCAGCAGAGGTGTTTTCTACAAACCCAGATGCTGTGACAGTTGAACAACGTCGTAGCGCCAAAGCAATTAATTTTGGATTGATCTATGGGATGTCTGCCTTTGGTCTGGCGAGGCAGCTGAACATTGGGCGTAAACAGGCCGCAGAATATATCGATACTTACTTTGATCGTTATCCGGGCGTCTTAAGCTACATGAATAATGTTCGTAGTAGCGCAGCAGAGCGGGGGTTTGTTGAGACATTTTTTGGACGTCGGCTTTATCTACCCGAAATTAATTCACGAAACGGTATGCGCCGGCAAGCCGCTGAACGGACTGCGATTAATGCGCCTATGCAAGGAACTGCCGCAGATATAATAAAGTTAGCTATGATTTCTGTAGATGATTGGTTACAACACAGTGAATTGACCAGTGTAATGATCATGCAAGTTCACGATGAGCTTATTTTGGAAGTGCCGGAGCATGAATTAAAACAGGTTACTGAGGGTCTAGCAGAAAGAATGGAAAATGCAGCTAGTCTTAAAGTTCCCCTAGTGGTAGATGTGGGAGTGGGCAATAACTGGGATGAGGCCCATTAGCGGGACTATTTCCACTCCGGATACTCAGGAATACCAGAGTTTTGCTTTGCCCACTTTGGTTTTGATGAACAAAAAATACTGTTATCAATAGGTCGGGAGGGCTCATCATCTAGAGTGCCAATAGCAATAGAAAGTTGATCTTTCTGGCCGGTGATTTGATAGTAAAGGCTGGACCCACAAAGGCTACAAAACCCCCTCACCGCATTACTAGATGATGGATAAATTGTTAACAGCTTTTGACCCTCCAGCCACCGAAAGTCTTTAAGCTGGACTTTTCCGTAGGTCGCAAAAGCCGCGCCATGAAATTTACGGCACATCCCACAGTGACAATTAGTGATTTCGGGGCTAAAGCAATCAACTTCGTAATTTATCTCGCCGCATAAGCAACTGCCGAACATGTGCGCCTCCTTCCAACAGGACTTTAGGTGCTGGTTTATTTAAATTGAACACTCTTAGAGTAGCTGAGTTACTAAAAATAATAAAATATTGAAAATAAATTGAACTTTTCCACTAAACCCTGTCCAAGAATAGGCAAGTGATGATTGCAAATAATCTCCCCCGAGATAGAGAAGTAAAAGTAAGACCTGTAGTAAAGAGAAAAACCCTAACTCCGAAAAGAGTTAGGGTTTTTTTTGGCGATATAAAATCAGTCTTAGGGCGCAACAAAATCCGCTGACAACCAATGATTTAATTGAGCTTCTAATTCAGGTAATCCCAGTTTCTTGAGTGATGAAAATGTTTGTACTGTCAGCAAGGTTATCCCTGGATCCATCTCACGCAAAAAGCCCTCTACTTTTAGCAGCGTGCTCTGTGCTGGACCGCGTTTGAGTTTGTCAGACTTAGTCAACAAAATATGCACGGGCAACCCGGCTTGGGCAGCCCAGTTGAGCATTTGCCTGTCATAATCCTGCAGGGGATGCCGAATGTCCATAAGGAGAATGAGCCCCCCAAGACTTTTACGGGCCTGCAGATATTCTGCCATGTGTCGATCCCATTGAGCTTTCATTGCAACGGGGACTTTTGCATATCCATATCCGGGTAGGTCAACTAGCCGCTGGGCTTCACCGAGCTGGAAAAAGTTGATCATTTGAGTGCGGCCAGGCGTCTTGCTGGTTCGCGCGAGATTTTTGTTTCTAGTTAGTGTATTGATCGCACTAGATTTACCTGCATTTGATCGGCCCGCAAAGGCGACCTCACAGCCGATATCATCCGGACACTGCTTTAGTGATGGCGCACTCGTTATAAATTCGGCAGATTGAAATTTTATTGGTGCTATATCCATAGAAAATCGACGCTACTGGCTTAAGAAACTTATAGTATTGGTATATAATGCAACGCCTTACGTATAAAGGCTACCATTCACAGGGTTCATTTGTACCTGTGAGGACATTCTACCGGATTGTGAGAATTGGATTAACCATGAAAAGAAGTATTTTAGCGATTGTTTGCCTAACCTTTATGTTGCCCGCTACACAATTGTTTGCAGCTGGGGATGCTAACGCAGGAAAGAGTAAAGTGATGATGTGTGCTGGATGTCATGGTGTTGATGGCAATAGTATGGTTCCTGCATTCCCTAAATTGGCCGGACTAGGGGAAAAGTATATGACCCAGCAGTTACGGATGGTCAAATCGGGAGAAAGAGTCATTCTTGAAATGACGGGCATTCTTAACTTCTCCTCAGATCAAGACTTGCAAGATATGGCCGCCTATTATGATAGTCAAGACCGACAGATCTCAGGGGCTAAAGACATTGAGTTAGTTGGAATTACTGAGTCACAGGAAGCATTGGACTTCGGCGAAAATGTCTATCGCGGAGGTAACATGAAAACTGGTGTAGCAGCCTGTACTGGCTGTCACTCCCCCTCTGGTAAAGGCAATGGCCCAGCAGGATATCCGGGGTTAGGTGGTCAGCATGCTGACTATATTGAAAAGCAGTTATTGGCTTATCGTCGAGGTGAGCGAAATAGCGGAAGTAATGCATTGATTATGCAAGGTGTTGCTGCGAATCTTAGCGATAAGGAAATCAAGGCTGTTGCAAATTATATCTCGGGACTCAATTGATTATAAAAGCTCTGGGGTGAAAATAGGAAAATAGAATGTTTGGATGGTCTAAAAAAGTACTCATTATCATAATGCTCCTACCGATGGCGATGTCTCAGGTAGAGGCGCAAGAATATGAAGCTGGTATTGATTATGAGGTTTTACCTCAAGCGATTAGAACGGCCAACCCCAATAAAATTGAGGTTAATGAAGTATTCCATTATTTGTGTATTCATTGCTATAACTTTGAAGGAGTCATACATCCTTGGGCTGACAAGTTACCCTCAGATGTTGATTTTCAGCGTACCCCTGCAATTTGGCAAACAACATTAGAGCCGTTCGCCCGAGCCTACTACACTGCCAAAGCTTTAAAAGTCTCAGATCAAACCCATGTTCCTTTGTTCGAGGCCATTCACGTTAAAAAGCAACAGATAAGATCTCAGGAAGACTTAACTAACTTTTTTGTTAAGCAAGGCGTAGATGCTTCTAAGTTTGCTAAGGTTTACAATTCTTTTGGCGTTAACAGCATGGTGAATCAAGCTAAGGCTCGCGCTAAAGGGTATCGCACGCAGGGTACGCCGGAAATCATTGTTAATGGTAAATATAGAGTGACCACTCGCATGTCCAAAGGATTTGATGGGATGTTAAAGGTTGCGAGTTTTTTGATCGAAAAAGAGCGCCAAGCAGCACTTTAATTTAATTTCTCCACGTTTATCAAACCTTAGAGCGCTATGGTTGAGTATAGTCTCTTTAACAGCTAGCACTTTAGCCAATATAACTTACGTTTATGGACGCGTAAGTGAAACAACTTTCCTTAATGCGACCTAGATAGTAACATACGCGACTTTTCGGCCATCCTCTCGATGTTACATAACAATGGGCACTATTTTGAAACCGACTTTGAAACCCGCCAATCCAAATTTTTCCTCAGGGCCTTGCGCTAAGCGTCCTGGCTATAATGTCGAAAATCTTGACGTGTCTTCCTTGGGGCGATCGCATAGGTCTTCCATCGGTAAGTTAGCATTGAGCAGTGTCTGTTCAGAAACTGCTGACATTTTGGGGTTGCCCCATGGTTATCGAGTAGGTGTAGTACCAGCATCAGATACTGGTGCAGTAGAAATGATTATGTGGTCCGTGCTTGGTGCGCGTCCGGTTGATGTTTGTGCGTGGGAGTCATTTGGAAGTGGCTGGCTGACGGATATTACCAAGCAGTTAAAGTTAGATAATGTCACTACCCATGTTGCTGATTATGGGGTTCTTCCGGATCTTACTAAAACTAATCCTGATCATGATGTTGTTTTTACTTGGAACGGAACTACCTCTGGGGTAAAGGTCCCCAATGCAGATTGGATCAGCGATGATCGAAGCGGACTGACTATTTGTGATGCAACTTCGGCCGTTTTTGCCATGCCCCTACCTTGGGAAAAGCTTGATGTGGTTACCTATAGCTGGCAGAAGGTGCTCGGCGGTGAAGGAGCCCACGGCATGTTGATTCTAAGCCCCCGAGCAGTCGAACGGCTTGAGAGTTATACGCCTCCCTGGCCGATGCCAAAAATATTTCGCATGACCAAATCTGGTAAGCTCATCGAAGGTATTTTTAGGGGGGAGACTATTAATACACCTTCTATGTTATGTGTAGCCGATTACTTGGATAGCCTTGCATGGATTCGATCAATTGGTGGACTTGAAGGAGCGATAGCTAAATCTGAGGCTAACCTAGATGTTATTAAGACCTTTGTTGAACAGCACGAGTGGATTCATTTTTTGGCTAAAGAGCCACAACAGATATCTAACACCAGTGTTTGCTTGACGCTAGATTTAGATCCAGATCAGGTGAAGCAAATTGTTAAGCTCCTTGATAGAGAGGCTGTTGCTTTTGACATTGGAGCTTATCGAGATGCCCCTGCGGGATTGAGGGTTTGGTGTGGAGCAACTGTAGAGGCCTCCGATTTAGAGGCGTTAATGCCCTGGCTTCTCTGGGCATATAGAAAAGTTAGCCAATGAGATCTAACTATAATAGCAATTTAATCAAAGCTTAATGATGAGACCAAACTATGTTTAATATACGCACCTATAATGCGTTGTCGGCTAAAGGGCTGGAGCGATTTTCTACTGACAAATATATCGTTAGTGAGGACTGCGAAGCGCCGGAGGGTTTTATGCTGAGGAGTCAGAAGCTTCACAGTGAGATTGTTCCGGATAGTTTATTGGCTGTGGCTCGGGCTGGTGCGGGGGTTAATAATATCCCTGTAGATCGGTATACAGAGCAAGGCATTGTTGTTTTTAATACTCCGGGTGCAAATGCAAACGCAGTGAAAGAATTAATCGTTGCGGGACTACTTTTAGGTTCGCGAGATATCTATGGTGGTATGACCTATGTCCAAGAACTTGACCATATGGATGACTCTGATGACATGGGGAAGCTGTTAGAGAAAGAAAAGAAGCGTTTTGCAGGTACAGAAATTACAGGGAAGACATTAGGCGTTGTTGGCTTGGGGGCTATCGGTTCTATCATTGCTAATCTAGCCTTAGATTTGGGCATGAATGTTATTGGGTATGATCCTGCGATTTCGGTTGAGGCTGCATGGCAGCTGTCCAGCCGGGTAGAACGTATGGAGAGTTTGGAGAAACTGCTAGCTCATGCAGATTTTGTCACCTTACATGTGCCAGCGATTCCAGCCACTAAACATTTAATCAATCAGCAAACGCTCAGTGGAATGAAAAGCACAGCTAAGATTCTCAACTTTGCTCGAGAAGAAATTGTGAATACAGATGACATGGTAGAGGCCTTAGAAAGCGGGAGTATCGCTGGATATATCAGTGATTTCCCAACTCCAGCGTTGCTTGGAAGGAAAAACGTATTGTTAATGCCTCACATAGGTGCTAGCACAGGAGAAGCAGAGGAAAATTGTGCAGTGATGGCCGCTGACCAGTTAAAAGATTTTCTAGAGAATGGCAATATTCATAATTCGGTTAATTATCCGCCGACTAAAATGAGCCGCAATGGTGGCTCTAGAATTACCTTTAGTAATAATAATGTGCCCAAAGTCTTGGGTAGTGTGTTATCAATATTAGCAGACTCCGAGATTAACGTTGTCGATATGGTGAATAAAAGCCGAGGAGAAATTGCGTATAACATTATTGATGTTGAAGGGGATATTAGCACTCAACTTAGAGAGAAAATTGCTCAAGTTGATGGGGTAATGAGAGTAAGGTTATTGTAGGTTGAGTTGTTACTCGAAGAGTTTAGCACGGACCGTTTTTCGGTAAGATTGGGGACTGTTACCAGACCATTGTCGAAATCTTGAGGAGAACCAACTTGCCTCCGGATAGCCACTATAGCTGGCCACATCGACAATAGATAAGTCTGTATTTTTAAGTAAATCACACGCGAATGTCATTCTTATTTCGGTCAGATAGTTGTTGGGAGTACTGCCAACGGCATTCTTAAATCGACGATTAAATGTGCGCGTGGTCAAACCAAATTGCTTTGCTAAATCTGGAATAGCTATGGGTTTATTCAAATTATCCTGTATCCAAATCTGACTTTGTACGATGGCTTCGTCACTGTGTGGTTTTTGTTTCATATCGCTAAAATCCACGGGATTAGCAATATTCCGAATTTCGTGGAAAAAATTTCGTTGCGCTTGGCGAGAAATAATGCGGCCGAAATACCTCTCCACCTGATGCATCATTAACTCCGCCATTGCATTGATGCTAGCAGCACAATAGATATTATTATCTTGGGTCGTAAAATGCTCCCGATTTAGACGAACGGCTGGGTAGTCTCTCTGCAGCGCATCAAAGTAGTGCCAGTGAGTTGTTGCTAGTTTATCATCTAATAGTCCGGCTTCGGCGACGAAACAGACGCCGGTACCCACTGCAGTGATAGCGCTATTTTGCTGATGTTGTTGTTGAAGCCAAGGTATATATTGATGGTGCTTTCGAACGACAGGTCTTGGGTTTCTCCAAAGTGCGGGCACATGAATTAAATCACTGGGAAAGACAGTGTTAACATCATGAGTTGGTGCTAGTTCGAATCCAGATGAGGTTTGAACGGGCAAGCCATCTGCACTAACTCTTCGAATTATTACTTCTTGGGTGTCATTGCGGTCCGCTTTTGCCATTGCTTGGGCAAAATTAAAAATTTCAGCTGCTAGGGTGCTGCTAGAAACAAGCATGTTATCGCAGAGTAGCAATGTGAGGTTGAAGGCCATAATAGAACGAATTTAACATATAATGACCATTTAATTAAATATAATGGCTAAAATACAAAAGAATTTGATTAATATTGCTTTTAGACTAGCCCTTTTAAAATATTAGAGACTTAACGTATGTCTGATGCATTGCCGGTAATTGTTGGTTTCGGGGGGTTTAATGCCGCGGGGCGTAGTTCTTCCCATCAAGCATTTAGGCGCATGATTTTAGAGTCTTTACCTGAAGAGCAACAGCGACAGACCATCGTTAGCCTAGCATGTTTAATGGGGCTGGTAACTGCCGGGAGCGAGGGGTACACGGATTCTGGAGGTAATATTCTTGACGCAGCATTAGTGGCCGATAATTATAAGAAAGCCGTTATTGATGGCACCCTAGTACGCAAAATTGAGCATTTTGATGCCGATAACTTGTCTAGCCACCGAAAAACTGATTTTTTAGATCACCAAGCTGTATTTGTCATGCTTAAACGTGACGTGCCTAAACAACTCCCCGATGGATGGGCCATTCGGGAGCTTAGTGATGGCAAGGTTGAGGTAACCACTGCAGGTAATGCAGAGTTTTTGGTCTCCTCACACTATGAGCTAGCAGCTAAAGCGGCGGGACAGCTTCCACGAGGATTTAACCCGTCAGAGCATTACAATTCTCGATTTCATCCAAGGGGATTACAAATGGCACTGCTTGGTGTCAGTGATGCAATTCATTCTATGGGTATTCCTTGGGACTCAGTAGTAGACAAAGTCAGACCCGATCAAATCGGTGTTTATTCTTCAAGTGTCTTTGGTCAAATCGATGAAGAAGGCATGGCGGGTTTATTTCAGGCTCGTTTAAAAGGAGAGCGGACTACAGCAAAACAGGCAGCTCTCGGTTTAAATTCTATGCCGGCAGATTTTGTTAACGCTTACATTCTTGGCAGTGTTGGCCATACTGAAGCTACAACAGGAGCCTGTGCTAGCTTTCTGTATACCTTACATGGCGCCGTTCGAGATATTCGCACTGGACGACGACGTATCGCGATAGTTGGTAATGCGGAAGCGCCAATTACGCCCGAGATGTCAGAAGGGTTTTCCAATATGAGTGCTCTTGGAAGCGACGATAATCTTTGTAAAATCGATAAGTCAGAAATACCCGATTGGCGGCGGGCTAGCAGACCCTTTGGCGAGAATTGTGGGTTTACTCTGTCAGAAGCCGCTCAATATATTGTGTTAATGGATGACCAACTGGCAATAGAGTTGGGTGCTGACATTCACGGAGCTGTGCCTGAGGTATTTATTAATGCTGATGGAATTAAAAAATCCATTTCAGCGCCCGGCGTGGGTAATTATATTTCGTTTGCGAAGGCGGTCGCTGCTGCGGTGAATATTGTGGGTAAAGAAACCGTACAAAAGCATAGTTTTGTGCACGCGCATGGGTCTAGCACTCCTGCGAACCGGGTGACAGAGTCTGAATTAATTAGTCGAGTGGCGAAGGCATTTGATATTACTGAATGGCCCGTCACTGCGGTGAAAGCCTACGTGGGCCATACCATAGCAGCAGCAAGTGGTGATCAGTTAATTTCCTCACTGGGGACCTTTAAATATGGATTGATCCCTGGAATAAAAACGGTTTCAGAGATTGCTGAGGATGTGCAGCAAGAGCAGCTTACTTTCGCCCTTAAAGATATCGATGTCGGTGCAGAACCCATGCAGGTAGCCTTTATTAACTCTAAAGGGTTTGGTGGTAACAATGCCACAGCCGTTGTTCTATCGGCAGATAAAACCAATGCTATGTTAGCGCACCGCCATGAAGCTAGTTTCCCTGAATACTTAAATCGGCGCGAAGGTACTCGTAGATGCGCTGCTGATTATGCGGAGCAAGCCGACAGAGGGAGCTTAAACGTTATCTATCGGTTTGGCGAAGCCCTGATAGATGAGAAGGCAGTATCTATTACAGAAGAAGGAATTAATATTCCTGGATTTAGCCGTGAAATCGAATTTAATTTTGAGAATTCTTGGAAGGATATGCAATAAACCGCTTGAGCTGAGCGATCACATCTGAGTCAATTTTGCGTCCCTGATTAATAAGAACTTCGGGATCTGCAATTGCCCCTTGCATAGCACCGAAAGGGTTATTTTCACTGCTGTTAATAAGAAATGTGCCACCATGAACAGCGATAACGGAGCCTGATCTTGCATCCAGTATGGGTCCTCCCGAAGCTCCTCTGCCAGCATCACAGTTGTGTAAAAGCAAAAGATCGGTTTCATAACTTTCAGAAGTAAATTGCCCACAGTCTCTACTGATACTGATTTGGTCTTGGTTTTGATTATAGCCAATCAACAGCAGCTGGTTATCGGTGTCTTCTACTTCCTGCAAAATTAAGCCAGAGCCCCTTAATTTTTTCTGCAGAGTGACAAAAATAATGTCTTGGCTAGCCTGCTGGATTTTATTCTTTGATTGAGGTTTAAAATCATGGGGAGAGATCTTAAGAAAGTCGATAGAGCTCAAACGTTTACCCTGTGGCCGATAAACGCAGGTTTCAAATAGTATCCCAGTTGTTTTGTGATAGATAACATGGGCGGCGGTTAAGATTATTGAGCTTCTACTAGATGGAGCAATAGAGGACAGAGAAACATGAGTAGCAGTGCCACGGAGCGCGCCATCGCAATAAATGGTACCTACCGATTGTAATATTTCAGCGGGTGCTAATTGACGCTGATCTTCAATCCCGTTTTTAGGATTACCGTCTCCGAAAATAGCGCCTACGGCGCAGGCACAAAATGTTAGTAGCAGGCAAATAACGCTATTCACATACAACCTACCAACACGTTGTTTCGTTAGGAGGCTTTTATTACATTTTAGCGTCGTTGGTTTGATCAGCCCATATCTCCCCATAGGGATTGCATGATGCTAATAGCTGCTAGTGGAGCTGTTTCAGTCCGCAATACTCTTGGACCTAACATCAGCGGGTTGTAGTCTTTGCTTTCCGCTAGCTTAATTTCATTATCAGATAGTCCACCCTCTGGGCCTACCAGTAGAATAACTCTTTGATTAGGTTTGTCCATCGCGTGCAATTTTGTATCTGTGCGATGGTGCAAAACTATTTTGAATCCCTCTAAGTTAACCTCAAGCAAAGATGAGAGAGCAGAACAGCCATGAACAATTGGGACAATATTACGATGAGATTGTTCGCAGGCACTGATGGCAATTTGTTGCCAATGATGTTGTTTTTTCTCTAATCTAGGGCCGGATAATTTCACCTCCGTGCGTTCTGTGAAGACAGGAGTGATTTCGGTAACGCCAAGCTCTGTGGCTTTTTGTACCACCCAATCCATTCGCTCT
The DNA here is from genome assembly GCA_004211905.1 of SAR92 clade bacterium. GTDB lineage: Bacteria > Pseudomonadota > Gammaproteobacteria > Pseudomonadales > Porticoccaceae > HTCC2207. Next base: position 59,744 of record SHBP01000009.1, on the reverse strand, counting down.
CCACGAGAAATGCCAATCACTAAATGCACTTTGAGAGGAGACTCCCGGTCTTCAGTCTTAGATTGGACAACAGAAACAGTCGCTTGGTTTTTAGTCAGGTTGACTAGCTCCCCTTGAAATTCACCACCCTGCCCGTTAAATAAGACGACCGATTGGCCTTTGGACATGCGTAGGACAGACCCGAGGTAGCGACTAGCATCCTTATCCAAGTGAACAAGAGTATTAGTTTTTAACGGCTGTGCGGTATAGAGTCGCGGTACGCGCATGCTGAGTAATCCTTAATCTAGATGCCAAGGTTACGATAAAAATGAGAATAAATCTGCACTTTAATCTAAACATAAAAAACCCCTGATCCCAAAATAGAAACCAGGGGTTTGAGGACAGCGCTAAAATAACTAGTACTTGTAGCTATCACCTTTATACGGACCTTCAACAGGTACGTTGATGTAGTCGGCTTGCTCTTGGGTGAGCTTAGTCATCACACCTCCGAAACCATTCACCATGTGTCGAGCTACTTCTTCATCAAGATGTTTAGGAAGAACTTCAACTCGCAACATCTCAGCCTGGGTAGTTACGTCTTGCGCCGCAAATTGACGCTTATAAAGATCAATTTGAGCCAATACTTGGTTGGCAAATGAACCATCCATGATACGACTGGGGTGCCCGGTAGCATTACCAAGATTTACTAGCCGTCCTTCAGCGAGTAAAAGAAGATGGTCATTAGCTTCTTTGTCACGATAAATTTTGTGAACCTGGGGCTTGATCTCTTCCCACTGCCAGTTCTCACGCATAAATGCTGTGTCGATTTCATTATCAAAGTGACCGATATTACAAACTACGCAACCACTTTTTAGCGCGCGCAATACGTCTGAACCACATACGTTGTAGTTACCAGTGCTGGTAACCAACAAATCAGTATTTGCGAGCAGCTCGGTATTTACACCTTTAGAGACTTCCCCATCATTGTAGGTTGAGACAATCTCAAAACCATCTAAACAGGCCTGCATAGCACAAATGGGATCAACTTCTGTTACTTTAACAATCATGCCTTCTTGGCGCAGAGATTGAGCAGAACCCTTCCCCACGTCACCATAGCCGACCACCACAGCTTTTTTACCTGATAATAAGTGATCAGTGGCGCGCTTAATCGCATCATTGAGGCTGTGACGACATCCATATTTATTGTCGCATTTAGATTTTGTTACAGAGTCATTAACATTGATGGCAGGGACTTTGAGTTCACCTGACTCAAGCATCTCATAGAGACGGTGCACACCAGTGGTAGTTTCTTCTGTAACACCATGGACAGATTTTAATACTTCTGGGTATTTTTGGTGTAAGAGTGAAGTTAAGTCACCACCATCATCAAGAACCATATTGGCATTCCAGGGCACACCATTTTTCAAAACCTGTTGTTCTAGGCACCACTCATATTCTTCTTCTGTCTCTCCTTTCCAAGCAAAAACAGGTGTGCCATTAGCGGCCACAGCTGCTGCTGCATGGTCTTGAGTTGAGAAAATATTACAGGAGGTCCATCGTACCTCGGCACCTAAGGCTGTTAGCGTTTCAATAAGAACAGCAGTCTGAATGGTCATATGAATACACCCTAGAATCCGCGCTCCTTCTAGGGGTTGTTCGGCGCGATATTTTTCACGTAGCGCCATTAGTGCTGGCATTTCAGATTCAGCGATAGAGATTTCCTTCTTACCCCAATCGGCAAGAGAGATATCGGCAACCTTATAGTCGTCGAATGCAGTCATTATGTAGTTCCTTATGTATTAATATTAAAGCTAATAAACGTTGTTTGTTGTTACTTACAGCGCTTTTTTCAGAAGCGCTACTTTGTCGGTATTTTCCCAAGTAAAGTTTTCCTCTTCGCGACCAAAGTGGCCATAGGCAGCGGTAGCTTGGTAAATTGGCCGGCGTAGATCCAGCATCTGAATAAGGCCGCTTGGGCGAAGATCAAAGTGCTCTCGAACTAGATTGGAGATTTCGTCCTCTGAAAGTTTACCCGTACCATAGGTATCTAAGCTAATAGAGGTGGGCTCAGAAACACCTATGGCGTAGGAAATCTGAATTTCACAACGATCAGCAAGACCAGCAGCAACGATATTCTTTGCCACATAGCGACCGGCGTAGGCCGCAGAGCGATCAACCTTGGTAGGATCTTTTCCAGAAAAAGCACCGCCGCCATGGTGAGCCATACCTCCATAGGTATCGACGATAATTTTGCGGCCAGTTAGACCACAATCACCCACTGGGCCACCAATAATAAACTGACCGGTCGGATTTATGTGATATTGGGTTCCTTCATGTAGCCACTCTTCTGGCAAAATAGGGGCGATAATTTCAGATCGAACCGCTTCTTGTAAATCGCCCAAAGAAATATCTGGAGAATGTTGGGTCGAAAGCACAACGGCATCAATGGCCACAGGCTTGCCTTGGTCATAACGAAGGGTCACCTGGCTTTTAGCATCGGGCCGTAACCAGGGGAGAGTGCCATTTTTACGCACTTCAGCTTGCCGCTTTACCAACAGGTGGGAGTAGTAGATAGGTGCCGGCATCAGCACCGAGGTTTCGTTGGTCGCATATCCAAACATTAGGCCTTGGTCTCCTGCGCCAATATCTTTGTTCTCACCAGCGTCAACACCTTGGGCTATATCATTCGACTGTTTTCCGATGGCATTTAACACTGCACAGGTATTTCCATCAAAGCCGACTTCAGAATTGTTATAACCAATATCTGTAATAACGTTGCGAACGACTTCTTCGAGGTCAACATAGGTATCTGTTCTTACCTCCCCAGCTATGATGGTCATCCCGGTTTTCACCATAGTTTCTACTGCGACCCTAGAGTCTGGATCATCTGAGATAATAGCGTCAACAACGGCATCAGAAATCTGATCAGCCATTTTATCAGGGTGTCCTTCAGAAACAGACTCTGACGTAAATACATTATAAGTAGACATAAAATTTCCTTAAATTAACTTTTTTATAAACTGAATTGGCGTAACTGGATGCGGAACCCGTTACGTTGTGTAAGATAAAGGCTACTACCTTCTTTTAAGCCCGCGGATTCAGCCCAACGAGTTAGAGCTTCAGGCTCAAAGCCAAGCCAGATATCACCGCAGGAATCTTTAACCCACTCCTGATCATGGGCACATAGATCTGTAATAATTAAAACGCCGTTTTTATTCAGCAACTTAGCGCAATCGCTCATAATATCGGCAGGCGTTGGATTGTGGTGTAACACCATATTTAGGGAAACTAAATCATATTTAGTACCTTGATTTAAAGCCTGTTGAGTATCGCCAATAACATATTCTATATTTTGAAGCCCTTGCGCGGAGGCTCTCGCAATGGACTGCTCTAGCATTTCTTCCGAGTTATCTAGCGCAGTAACCTTATCAAAGACAGAGGCAAGAGCCTTTAAAAACTGACCATATCCCGGACCAATTTCTAAAGCGGAGTGGCGGCCCGTAGCATACCTTGGTAAAAATTCTTCAATACTTTCGCCATAGTCCGACCAACTGGCAATCAAGTCTTGATTTTGTTCGAATCGGTCAGCATTTTGATTAAAAAATGCCACTGAAGCTGCAGAGCGATCTGCATTAATGGCAGCTAGGCGATTGGTGTAATCTAAGTCAAGAGCCGCTAAATCAATGGTCTGAAAAAGACTATCCTGCAGGTTCTGTAAATCGGGGTCAGGATTTAGCTCATTTCGGCGGTAAAATATAGAAGTGCCCTCTCTGCGTGTTGCGACAAGAGACGCGTTGGCAAGAATTTTCAAATGATGACTCATCGCTGACTGACGAATATCAAAAACACCGCATAATTCTAGGACTCCATAAGCATTTTGTTGTAATACTTTTAATATCTGCATACGCAACGGATCTCCCGCAGCTTTACACAGGGCGGTAATAGCACTGGTGTCCGTAGCAGACCGGGACTCTTTTTCAAATTCGACGTTGGATAACATGCCGGCATGGTATCATGGAGGCTTGATATATCAAAATATTTTTATATATCAAAAAGAATATAAGATTTTCCTGAGCTCTATAATTATCCTGCATGCCGATAACGAATATCGGTTTACTGATAAGGCTGTCTGAGAGACAATAACTGACTCTAATTTTCCCTTTAGGAGTAAAAATTCATGGCCTCACGTAGAGACCTCGCTAATGCTATCCGTGCGCTCAGTATGGACGCTGTACAACAAGCTAAAAGTGGCCACCCAGGAGCTCCAATGGGGATGGCAGACATCGCTGAAGTACTTTGGAATGATTACCTTGTTCATAATCCAGCTGATCCTGATTGGGTTAATCGGGACCGCTTCGTTCTATCTAATGGTCATGGCTCGATGCTTTTGTATTCCCTTTTGCATCTGACAGGATATGAATTACCGATTGAAGAAATCAAAAACTTTCGGCAGTTACATTCAAAAACTCCAGGTCATCCGGAGTATGGTTATGCGCCGGGCGTAGAGACGACCACAGGGCCCCTTGGCCAAGGAATTAGCAACGCAATTGGTATGGCTTTAGCAGAGAAGGTGTTGGCTGCTCAGTTTAATCGCCCAGGACACAATATTGTTGATCATCAGACCTACACATTTCTTGGCGATGGTTGCCTGATGGAAGGTATTTCTCATGAGGTGTGCTCTTTGGCTGGAACCTTAGCGCTCGGTAAGTTAATCGCTTTTTATGATGATAATGGTATTTCTATCGACGGTGAGGTTGAAGGTTGGTTTAGCGATGATACTCCGGCTCGCTTTGAGGCTTACGGGTGGCAGGTGGTTACTGATATTGATGGCCATGACAGTGCTGCGATAAAGGCGGCTATCGAGGTTGCCCGAGGTGAGCCGAATAAGCCTACTCTGATTTGTTGCAAGACCATTATTGGATTTGGTTCTCCAAACAAGCAAGGAAAGGAAGATTGTCATGGCGCACCACTGGGTGCAGACGAAATTCTGCTAGCTCGCGAGCAATTGGGCTGGGCTCATGCGCCTTTTGAGATTCCCAGCGACATCTACGAAGGATGGGATGCCTCTGCGAGAGGAGCTTCCGCCCAATCATCTTGGAATGAGCAATTAGATGCTTATCGGAAGGAATTCCCTGACCTTGCCGTTGAATTCGAACGACGCACAAGTGGCCAACTCCCTACCGATTTCGGTGAGAAAGCAGATGCATATATAGCTGATTGCCAGGCTAAAATGGAAAAAGTAGCCTCTCGAAAAGCATCACAAAATTGTTTGAATGCCTATGGCCCGTTACTACCTGAACTACTTGGTGGTTCAGCTGATTTAGCAGGCTCTAATTTAACTATCTGGTCTGGATCAAAAGACATCAGCGCAGACAATGCTGATGGTAATTATATTTATTATGGCGTTCGCGAGTTTGGTATGAGCGCAATGATGAATGGTATTGCGTTGCATGGTGGATTCATTAATTACGGTGCTACTTTTCTAATGTTCATGGAATATGCGCGCAATGCTGTGCGAATGGCTGCTATTATGAAGCAGCAGAGCATATTCGTTTATACCCATGACTCTATTGGTTTAGGCGAGGATGGCCCGACTCACCAGCCAGTTGAGCAACTTAGCGCTTTGCGCTCAACCCCCAACTTAAACACTTGGCGTCCATGCGATACAGTTGAGTCGGCCGTATGCTGGAAAAGTGCCATCGAAAATCAAAATGGGCCAAGTGCGCTTGTGTTTAGCCGGCAGGGCCTTACACCAATGTCACGAAGCGACGAACAGGTTGCGGCGATAGCTCGTGGTGGCTATGTGTTAAAGGACTTCGCTGATCCACAGGCGATTCTTATTGCTACTGGTTCAGAAGTTGAATTAGCGATGCAGGCCGCAGATACATTGGCGGCGAAAGGCATTAGCACTCGCGTAGTTTCTATGCCCTGTGCTGAAATATTTTCTGCCCAAGAACCAGATTATCAAGATTCAGTGCTACCCCCAGCAGTAAGAGCAAGGGTTGCGGTAGAGGCATTACACGCAGATTATTGGCATAAATTTGTAGGCCTTGATGGTCGAGTAGTCGGTATGCGTAGCTTTGGTGAGTCTGCTCCAGGCGGCGAGCTAATGAATGAGTTTGGCTTTACGGTAGAAAACGTTGTTGCGAATGTCTTGGAGGCAATTGGCTAGTGCTACGAGTCGCCATTAATGGTTATGGTCGTATAGGGCGCTCAGTCTTGCGGGCTCTATACGAATCAAATGCCAGGCAGTGGGTTCAGGTCGTTGCGATTAATGAGCCTGCAGAAACCAAGACCATAGCACACCTAACACGTTATGACTCGACCCACGGAAGGTTCCCAGGGACAGTTGATTGGCAACAAGATAAGCTATTGGTGAATGAGGATGTCATCCAAATTTGTCATCAAGAAGATCTCAATCAGTTACCTTGGGCGAATTTTGGTATTGATGTAGTTTTAGAGTGCAGTGGAACTTTTAATGATCGTTCAACGGCCGAAATCCATAGAAGGGCTGGTGCTACGCGAGTTCTTTTTTCTCAACCTGCTGAGCCGAATGTTGATGCAACTATCGTCTATGGGATTAACCATCAGGTTTTAAGTGGGCATGAAACTATTATATCCAGTGCATCCTGCTCGACGAATTGTGTAGTGCCTGTGATTAGTGTCCTTAACGATTCTTTTGGCGTCGATGGCGGCGTGATTACTACCATCCACTCAGCAATGAATGATCAACCAGTTATTGACGCTTATCATCATACGGATCTGCGCAAAACAAGAGGCGCAATGCAGTCTATTATTCCTGTCGATACACAACTTGCCCTTGGGATAGACCGTTTACTTCCAGAGATGAAGGGACGATTTCAGGCACAAGCAATGAGAGTTCCTACGGCAAATGTATCTGCAATTGATTTATCCATTATGCTGAATAACAAGGTTGATGTGGATATCGTTAATCGGGCTTTAGCTAATGCAAGCGCGGGATATTTGACTTATGTCCTTGGGTATACTGAAGAGCCGCTTGCTTCATGTGACTTTAACCATGACCCGCGCAGTGGAATTGTCGATGCTAGTCAGACTAGGGTGAGCCAAAACAAACTGGTTAAAGTTTTGATTTGGTTTGATAACGAATGGGGTTATGCCAATCGCATGTTAGATACTCTTCGCTATTGGTCTACATTATTTAAAACAGTAGGTTAACACTTTACTAATAGAGATTGAAAATCCAAAAGGATAAAGGATAAAGGATAAAGGGTAAATGAAAGTAAAACTGATGACTGACCTAGATTTGAGGGGGCGTCGAGTCCTGATTCGTGAAGATCTGAATGTTCCACTTAAAGAGGGCCAAATCACCAGTGCGGCGCGATTAAAAGCTGCGGTACCCACCGTTCGATATGCGCTTGATAATGGGGCGCAGGTGATTGTCATGTCTCACCTGGGAAGACCTATCGAAGGCGAATTTAGCACCGAATTTAGCTTGGCTCCTATTGCTAATTATTTAGGGAAATTACTTGACCAAAAGGTACACCTCATAAAAGACTGGAAAGATGGGAGTATCGTCAATAATCATCGCCTAGTGATGTTAGAAAACGTGCGATTTAACATTGGTGAAAAAAGCAACTCAGATAGTTTGGCTCAGGCTTACGCTGAGCTTTGTGATATTTTCGTAATGGATGCTTTTGGGACAGCACATCGAGCCCAAGCTTCAACGCATGGAGTTGCTAAATATGCACCATCGGTATGTGCTGGGCCACTTTTAGCTAATGAGTTAGATGCGTTAGAGCAGGCCCTGGCCAATCCAACACCCCCCGTTGCAGCCATTGTTGGTGGCTCTAAAGTATCTACTAAGTTAATGGTGCTGGAAAGCTTGGCAGATAAGGTCGATCAGTTGATTGTCGGCGGTGGGATTGCAAACACGTTTCTTGCTGCAGCAGGAAAGCCCGTGGGCAAGTCTCTTTTTGAGGCCGATTTAATACCCGCAGCACAGGCGCTTATGTCGAAAGTTAATATCCCAATACCCTCTGATGTTATCGTCGGTAAAGAGTTTTCTGAGACTGCGGAAGCTGTTGTAAAGTTAGTTGATGATGTGGAGGAAGATGATATGATTTTTGATATCGGACCTGAATCGGCTAAACAATTGGCTGAAATGATTACAACCATGGGCACAATTATATGGAATGGCCCTGTTGGAGTTTTTGAGTTCCCGCAGTTTAGTCAGGGTACACAAATATTAGCCAGAGCTATAGCCGATAGTGATGCGTTCTCTATTGCAGGCGGCGGAGATACCTTGGCCGCTGTTGATAAATATGATATCGCAGACCAGGTGTCATATATTTCTACTGGCGGCGGCGCATTTTTAGAATATGTTGAAGGAAAACAGCTCCCAGCTGTCGCAATATTGCAGAATCGAGCGGAACAAGTAGTTTAAAAATAGAGAATTTAAACCTAAAACTAGAATTACATTGAAAGACAGAAAGGAGATTGCCAATGGCGCTTATTTCACTCAGACAAATGCTAGATCATGCTGCAGAACATAATTACGGCGTACCGGCGTTTAACGTCAATAATCTCGAACAAATGCGCGCTATTATGTTGGCAGCGGACCAAACTGACAGTCCCGTTATTGTGCAAGCCTCTGCTGGTGCTAGAAAGTACGCTGGCGCGCCTTTCTTGAGACATTTAATTCAAGCCGCTGTTGAAGAGTGGCCACATATCCCTGTGTGTATGCACCAAGATCACGGTACCAGCCCAGCTGTTTGTCAGCGCTCAATCCAACTTGGATTTACCTCTGTAATGATGGATGGCTCTTTAGAGGAAGATGGTAAAACCCCATCTAGCTATGACTACAATGTAGATGTTACCCGACGGACTGTTGAGATGGCACATGCTTGTGGCGTCTCAGTGGAGGGAGAGCTTGGTTGCCTTGGTTCTCTAGAAACCGGACAAGCTGGTGAGGAAGACGGCGTTGGTGCTGAGGGAACCCTCTCTCATGAGCAAATGCTCACAGATCCAGAGGAGGCAGCAGATTTCGTTGCAAAGACTCAGGTAGACACGCTTGCCATTGCCTGTGGCACATCTCACGGCGCCTATAAATTTAGTCGACCACCAACCGGCGATATTCTCGCTATTGATAGAATTAAATCAATACACCAGCGCATTCCATCAACACACTTAGTCATGCACGGTTCATCTTCCGTTCCACAAGAGTGGTTAGAAATTATTAATAAGTTTGGTGGCGAAATTCCTGAAACCTATGGTGTGCCCGTGAACCAAATTTGTGAAGGAATTAAGCATGGCGTCAGAAAAATAAATATTGATACTGATTTAAGGCTAGCATCTACTGGAGCAGTACGCCGATTCTTAGCAGAGAACCCTGCAGCTTTTGACCCTCGCGCTTATCTCAAAGAGACTGTCACCGCTATGAAAGACATCGCTGTGGCTAGATACGAAGCATTTGAAACCGCAGGAAAAGCTTCCAAGCTAGATATTTTAAACTTGGAAACTATGACCGCACGCTATCTATCGGGGGAATTAGATCCCAAAATAACCTAAAATTGTATAGCTCAAGTGGCTCTAGTCAAAAATTTAAAAGGTTTTTTGATATATTTCGAAAAAAATATTGTCGTGAAAACGTGACTAACATCACATTTTAAACACAGACTTCGCTAGTTTTACTTCAAAGTAGATTCTTAAGGTCTATCGTTAGAACGCAATTTCATTAATCGTCTGATAAAGGCAACGCTTTTTTATTACTTGCTGCTTATGCTGCCAATTTCTAAGGTAACGACTTTTGATCAACTCGTATAATTTTGTCAAATCTGTGCTGGATTCCACCACGGAAAGCATTGTAGTCATAGAGCCAAATGGAAAGATTATTTATGTCAATTCTAGTTGGGATAGTTTAGGAGCTACTAGTACTGGAGTTCTGTATCAAGGTTGGGTAGGTATGAATTATCTGCAGGTCTGTGATGATGCAGCCAGAGAAAATGATAGGTTTGCAATAAAAGCGGCCGCGGGGATTAGGAAAGTCTCACGCGCAGAACAAGATATTTATTACTTAGATTATCCGTGTGACGGCCCTACAGAACAGCGCTGGTTTATGATGCGAGTCACTCGATTTAGTGTAGAGAGCTCACAATTTCTAGTCATTTCGCACCAAGACATTACGGAGCGGAAGGTAGCAGAAGAACAAATTGAAAAGTTAGCACGGACCGATGAAATGACAGGCCTTGCTAATAGAAGGTGTTTTGAGGAGTTTTTGCGTAATCAATGGAAAAGAAGCGTGCGAACGAAGACACCCCTATCACTGGCGCTTATAGATATCGATCATTTTAAAATGATCAATGATACCTACGGCCACAGTATTGGCGATAAATACCTTAAGTTTTTGTCATCTAGTTTTTCCCAACTTGCAAATCGTCCAGAGGACATCTGTGCCCGATATGGTGGCGACGAGTTTGCGATTTTGCTGGGCGATACTGACCAAATTGGTGGAAAGTTGGTCATGGAAAGATTAGTAGAAAATATACGTAATCTTAAGATTCCCAATGAGAATGCACCCACTAAACCTATTCTCACGCTTAGCATAGGTCTATCGACCATGTACCCGAATAAAACAAATCACTATGAGAATTTAATTTTGTCTGCCAATAATCTAATGTGCTCAGTTAAGAATTCTGGCCGTGATGCTATAGCAGTAACGTCCCTAGAGAAAAATCATGGAGTTTTAAACTTTAAATCTAGGGGTTAGGTTTAACCATCGGCTCGGTTTATACTATCTAGAGTATTTTTATTTTCTGAGAGAGTGTCATTGGAAACAATTACTACTTCTAATATTTATGCCGTAGGATTGCCGCTTATAGCGACACTTATTGCTCTTGAGGCCCTTTATTCGGCCTATCATAAACGTTATTTTTATGACCTTAATGATACAGTCGGCACTTTGGGTTTGTTAGCAGGGAATGTAGTAATGTCTCTGTTAATTCAGGGTACAGTGCTCGTTTTATATTTTTCTATATACCAGTTCAGAGTCTTCACGATTAATGACTTAATGCCAATCTGGGCGGTTTTGCTTTTGACTTTAGTGATGATCGATTTTGTGTTTTATTGGTATCACCGCAGTGCCCACAGAGTAAGATTTTTATGGGCAATCCATATGAATCATCACTCCAGCGTGGAGATGAACTTTTTTGTTGCATTCAGGCAAGCCTGGTTTGGCCCTATTTCTAAGACACCATTTTATATAGTCATGCCTCTGCTTGGTTTTGACCCCAGTATTACCGTGGTGGTGGCTCTTTTTTCAAGACTTTGGGGTGTATTTGGCCATACTCAGTGGATCGATAAGCTTGGGTGGTTGGATGGGATCTTCAACACACCTTCCACTCACAGAGTCCATCACGGCACTAATCCTGAATATGTGGACAGCAATTACGGGAATTTATTAATTGTATGGGATCGAATGTTTGGAACTTATGTTAAAGAGACTTCTCCTGTTGTTTTCGGGTTAGTTAAAAATATCGGTACAAATAACCCAATTACAATTACCTTTCATACCTGGTTTGCGATGAGTAGGGACATAAAACGTGCGAAGTCATTTTATGAAGTACTGGGCTATATTTTTGGGCCTCCTGATTGGGAACCTAACGGAAATGCTGTCATTCCAAAGTAGACAATATGTTCCAATTGACAGCTTATTCAGAGGCTAAGAGATCAATTAATGAACACATTATTAAAAGCAGCCTTAATTTTTCTTGTTTCCGGGGTAGGTTCTGTTCTTGCAGAAGAACGGGCGCCTTATATCTATATACTAGGTGTTGCCCAAGATGCTGGTTTTCCTCAAGCGGGGTGTTATAAGCCACATTGTATGCCCGGGTGGAACGACCCAGAGAGAAAGATAAGCGCGACATCCATTGGCTTGATCGACCCATCTAGTAAAAAGAAATATATTTTTGAGGCTACACCAGATTTTCCAGAGCAACTTTTTATGCTTGAGCAGGAGGCTCCGAGCGATGATTTTAGTTTAAATGGTATTTTTATCACCCATGCTCACATAGGGCACTACACCGGACTAATGTATCTTGGCAGAGAAGCTATGGGAGCTAATGGGCTCCCCGTATATGTCATGCCCAAGATGGAGCAGTATTTGCGAGGAAATGGACCTTGGAGTCAGTTAATTGCTCTTAATAACATATCCTTGGTATCACTGCGTAATGAGTACTCTCAACTTTTAAACAATCTTAAAGTAACACCTTTTTTAGTGCCCCACCGAGATGAATTTTCTGAAACCGTGGGCTATTCAATAGAGGGACCAAAAAAAACTGCACTTTTTATTCCAGATATTAATAAATGGTCTCAGTGGAAAGAAAACATTTTAGAGCGAATACAGTTAACAGACTACGCTCTAATAGATGCGACATTTTATGATAGCAACGAGCTGCCAGGACGTGATATGTCAGAAATACCTCATCCTTTTGTGGTCGAAACCATGGCGACCTTATCAGTGCTACCTAAAGAGCAAAAAGAGAAAGTATGGTTTATTCATATGAACCATACTAACCCCCTATTAAACTTAAATAGCTACGAAGCTAAAGAGGTCCGCGCTCAGGGGTTTAATATCGCGAGCACCGGTTTGCGCCTGAAATTATAGGAAACTTCGATATGCCTTTAATTTTACTTTTGTTTTTAGCGACTTTAGCGAGTGCTTATGTCTGTTATACCATCGCTAAAGAGCGTCGTGCGGACGCTCGATTCTGGATCTGGATGGGTGTTTTATTTGGACCTTTGGCGATCCCTTTTGTGTTTCTATCAAAGCCCAATAAAACTAGAAATAATAGTCATTAGATTGGAAGCTTTGAACTTTTAGAAAACCAGTAGGGCTTAATTAAGTATTAAGAGCCCTAGTATTTTTTAGCCGAAAACACCTTTAAAGAAGAAGAAAAACAAGATTGCCAACCCGGCACCAGCAGGCAAGGTGACTACCCAGGACAAAAAGATTGATCCAATCATCCGTAAATTGAGTGCGCCAATACCACGAGCTAGTCCAACACCGAGTACGGCCCCTACTAAAGTATGAGTTGTGGAGATTGGCAAGCCTGTTCCTGAAGCAAACACTACCGTTGCTGCCGCACCTAATTCAGCTGCAAAACCTCGGCTGGGGGTCAGTTCGGTAATTTTGCGGCCAATCGTACCCATGACTTTAAAGCCATAGGTTGCTAAACCAACTACGATTCCTGCACCGCCTAGAAGCAGAATCCAACTGGGCATTGAGCTTTTAGCGGCTATATCACCACCAGAGCTAACCACATTGACTACTGCCGCCAAAGGGCCCACAGCATTAGCAACATCGTTAGATCCATGGGCAAATGCCATACTACAAGCAGTGAATACCATTAGGACTGCAAATACACGCTCAACATTAGCGAACCGATTACCGACTTCTAGCTCTTCATTGCGTTTGACTCGAGACAGTAAAAAGGTACCAATGATAGCGACTAAAATACCAAACATCATTGCCCATACTATTGATTCACCAAAAGTCAGTGAGACACCAAAATCTTTAAATACGTGCTTCAGCCCTTTAAGAATGGTTACCATTGCCATTAGGAAACCAACAGCAAACATATACATAGGAGCATATTTTTTGGCACGTTCAAAAGGATTGTCCTGAATCAAGATAAGATTTTGAACACTACGAAAAATAGCAAAGGAGATAGTTCCAGCAATTACGGGTGATACAACCCAACTAGCAACAATCGTACTAACCTTACCCCAATTAACCGCATCGGTAGATACACCAACAGCAGCAAAGCCAACGATTGCACCAACAATCGAATGCGTTGTTGATACCGGCCAACCCATAAAGCTAGCCACCATAAGCCAAGTACCCGCAGCAAGCAGAGCAGAAAGCATGCCGAAAACGAGGAGGTCTGGCGAATCGATAAAAACGTCAGAGTCAACAATACCTTTACGAATGGTTGAAGTGACTTCTCCTCCTGCTAGATAGGCACCTGCAAATTCAAAAACCATGGCAATTAAAATAGCCTGCTTAATGGTTAGCGCTTTAGAGCCAACGGAAGTACCCATGGCATTGGCAACATCATTGGCGCCAACGCCCCAGGCCATAAAAAAGCCAAAGGCGCCCGCAAGGATAATTAATATTGTTCCGTATTCGGTGAATAATTCCATGGCAATCGTTCTCTTAAAAAATTACTTTGCTAATAGAAGTTCAAGCTGATTACCCACCTGCTCAGCCGTATCTGCTATAGCGCCAATATTATCAATGACGTTGTAGAGAAACATAACGTGAACTGGTGGAATGTCTTCTTCCATCTTAAACAAACGATGACGTAACTTGCGTTCTCGTTTGTCGACTTTTTGTTCTTGGGCATCTAAATCGCGTATGAGCTTTTTAACGAATTTAACCTCTTGGCCAGTAAACCCGGTTTCAAGGAGCTCATCGAGCTCATCGATTGCTTTGCGTGCCTTTTCGCAGGTTTCAATTGCACTCTTTACGTAGGCAATAAAGTCAGCTTGCAGTGAAGACGGGATATCCATTTGGCGGCCTAATACGATGCCACAAACATCTTTAGCAGTATTAGCAATATTGTCTTGCTGGGCCAAAATGCCAAGCAAGTCCCCTCGCGAGACGGGCATAAATAAGCTCTTGGGCATGTTTAAGCGGAATTGTTTCTTAAGATCATCAGCCTGATTTTCATCGTCAGTAATTGTATCGAAGATACCACCGGCCTCGGACCACTTGTTAGCAATAACAGCTTCAAAAAAAGGCTCTAGATGGGAAGCGCAGGTTACCACCAAAGCCATATGTTCTTGCAGGGGTTTGATCGGTGACTTTCCAAACAGATTTGAGATCGAATTACTAAAGTCCATGCTGTGCCTCCAGTTTTTTGCAATATAACAGGTTGCCATAAAAATGAAATGATTTTATACCGAGCGAGCTGTTTTTATGCCTGGGCGTATTTCTCGCTGTGGCCTAACCAGCGACGGATTAAGCCGTCAACATTGTCAGGATGATTGATTAGAACGTACTCAGCAATGAGTTTGATATCAGTAAGCATATGACTATCTCGCTGTAGATCTGCAATATGTAATTGCATATCGCCAGTTTGGCGAGTACCTAACACCTCACCGGGGCCTCTCAATTCAAGATCTTTTTCGGCAATTTTAAAACCATCGGTAGTTTCTCGCATTATTTTAAGGCGAGCATTGCCATTTCCAGATATTGGTGGGCTGTAGAGTAAAACACAGTGACTTGCTTGTGATCCTCGGCCTATCCGTCCACGCAACTGATGCAGTTGAGATAGGCCCAAACGTTCAGAATTTTCGATAATCATCAAGCTTGCATTGGGAACATCTACGCCGACCTCAATAACGGTTGTGGCCACCAAAAGATTAATAGCGCCGTTTTTAAAAGCCTCCATAATCTCAAGTTTATTTTTTGGCTTTAAACGCCCATGGATTAAACCAATAGAAAGCTCGGGAAGCAGTAATTTCAGTTCGTTAGCAGTGACTTCAGCAGCTTGGGCCTCTAATACATCTGATTCTTCGATAAGAGTACAAACCCAGTATGCTTGTCTGCCCTCTAGACAGGAAGCACGAACCCTTTCGATGATGTCATTTCGCCTGATGGTACTCAGTACCAACGTATCGACAGGCTTGCGGCCAGGGGGTAATTCATCAATTACAGAGCAATCAAGGTCCGCATAGGCACTCATTGCTAGGGTTCGAGGTATTGGCGTTGCCGTCATAATGAGTTGGTGAGGTGCTGAACCATGCCCACTTAATATCGAATTTGGATCAAAGCCCTTTTGTCGAAGAGCAAGCCTTTGATGCACACCAAAGCGATGTTGTTCATCAATAATACTCAGCCCGAGATTATTAAACAAAACGGTTTCTTGGAATAAGGCATGGGTTCCAATGATCATCTTGGCACTGCCATCGTCAATAGCAGACAACTGAGCCTCTCTTGCCTTACCTTTTATCTTTCCAGTTAACCACGCGATTCTAATACCCAAAGGCTTAAACCATTTCTCAAAGTTTATTCTATGTTGTTCAGCAAGTATTTCGGTAGGCGCCATCAACGCCACTTGGGATCCATTAGCGATAGCCTGCACGGCAGCCATAGCAGCGACAACGGTTTTTCCAGAACCCACATCACCCTGTACAAGACGGAGCATAGGCACAGAGGATGCGATGTCTGCACTTATTTCTGAGGCAACTTTATTTTGAGCTGAGGTAAGGGTAAAGCCCAGTTGTTCCAATAAAGCATTTTTAGCTGTCACATCTTCACTAAGAACGGGGGCCTTTTGCTGTTGAATTCTTTGCCTTAGGCGCAACAAGCTTAGATTATGAGCTACTAACTCTTCTGCAGCTAGACGCTGTTGGGCGGGATGTTCCCCACAAGCCAGCAAGTTTAGGGCGGTACCAGGGGGTGGGTTGTGCAGAAGTTTCAGGGCAGAGACTAAGGAGAAAGACAATTGATGGGATAGGCCGCTTTCCGGAAGAGGAGGTAGCAGTTCGTCAATAGATTGATTATCTAGCTTCTTTAGAGCTTGTGAGCAAAGGTCCCTAATACGAGTTTGAGTTACCCCCTCAGTGGCGGGATATATAGGAGTGAGGGTGTCATCTAGTGATTTTGGACGATCTTTATCAAGGTGCTGATATTCAGGATGATAGAATTCGATGCCAGATTTTCCTCGCCGAGCCTCGCCAAAACATCTGATCAGGGTGCCTGCTTTCAATCGTTCTTGTTGTGCTCGACTAAAGTGAAAAAATCTTAATGTAGTCGTCCCGCTATTATCTTGGAGACGACAAACTAAGCTACGCCTGCGGCCAAAGACTACGTCGCTAGCACGTATTTCGCCTTCAATAACCACCTCAGACTGTGGTTGTACGCCTCCTATTGGAGTTATCTGTGTTCTATCGATGTAGCGCAATGGCAAATGAAAAAGTAGATCTTGAAGGCTATAAAGACCTAACTTTTTCAATTTAACAGCTAGCTGTGGACCGACTCCCCGTAAGCTTTCGACACCGACTCTATGCAGCCCTAAAGTAGTCATTAGCTTTTGGTCGTTCCGTTCAGCGTGCTGGAGAGGATGGCGTTACGCAATGCGTCAACGGCTTTATGTCGTGGGAAACTATTACGCCAGGCCAGTGCTGTCGTACGAGATGGCGAAATGCCAGCAAAGGGTTTTATCTCTAGGGCATCATTTCTTTCCTTTGCCCCAATAGCCGCAGATTCCGGTAATACTGTTATGCCTAACCCAGAAGCCACCATATGACATAGAGTTTCTATCGAGCTCCCCTCGGCCTTGGTTCTAATGGATGCTTGGGGGCTATCATGACGATTGATGTTGGGGAGAGCCTCGATGACTTGGTCCCTAAAGCAATGCCCTTCTCCCATCATAAGGACATTCTCATTGTCTAGATCTGCCTGTTCGATCTCTTTTTTCGTAGCCAGAGGATGATGTTTTGGGATCAACAAGACAAAGGATTCATCATAGAGCGGCTGAACTACAATATCTGGTTCGCTAAATGGCAAAGAGATTAGAATCACATCAATTTCCCCGCTTTTCAGACGCTTGCGCAAGGTGCTGGTATAGCTCTCCTCAATAACCAGAGGCATATTGGGTGTGGATTTTTGCAATGGCGGGATAAAATGGGGGAACAAATAAGGTCCAATAGTGAAGATCGCCCCAACATGAAGCGGTGTATTGAGTTGATTCATGCCAGACTTGGCGATGTCTTTAATTGCAGAGGCCTCTTCTAGCACACGTCGCGACTGGTCAACTATTTGCTGTCCAATTGGCGTTAGCTGAACGTTGTTTTTTGACCGTTCAAAAATATTGACACCAAGCTCACCTTCAAGTTTCTTAACCGCTATACTCAGAGTTGGCTGGGTCACATTACAGCGATCAGCGGCCTGCCCGAAATGGTTACATTGTGCGAGTGTTACAATATAGCGAAGTTCAGTTAACGTCATGGCTATCTCTTAATGGTAGAATACCTATAATAGCTAATTTTAATCGCAGAGAGTATTTTAATTGAAAATATTGTTAGCCGGATGTGGAGATATAGGACAAAGAGTCGCAGCGAGACTGGCTAAAGAGCATAAATGCTTTGGGTTAAAGCGCAATCCTCAATTTCTGCCGAGTTCCATAACCCCCCTAAAGGGAGACCTTACCAATGGTAAGGAATTAGCGGGTATTTTCTCTCGGGAGTTCGATGTAGTGATTGCTACATTGACCCCAGAGGCGCGCACTGAGCAGGCCTATCAAAAAGCTTATGTGGATACCGCAGCTGCACTTGTCAGTTCAATTAATAACGCGGAATATCAGCCTAAGTTAGTCATATGGGTATCAAGTACAAGCGTCTATGGTGAAGGTACAAATTCATGGGTTGATGAAAACTCGACTGCTAACCCTGTGAGTTTTTCTGCACGTGCGCTGAAAAAAGCAGAAGATATCATGACAGCAATATCCGGTGATCTGACGATCGTGCGCTTCTCAGGGATTTATGGTCCTGGGCGTCTCGCTTTATTGAGCAGTGTTAAGAATGGTATAGGTAGGCCCGCCCAACCCAAACAGTGGAGTAATCGTATTCATAGTGACGATTGTGCCGGTTTTCTGGCTCATTTAGTCAATCGATACTTATATGGACAAAAACTGGAAAAGCTCTACTTAGGAACTGATTGTGAGCCCGCGGCACAACATGACGTGCGCAAGTGGTTAGCTGGGAAGTTAAACGTTGTCTTGACTGAAGAGATAAGCTCATCCCGTACCGGAACTCGGCGCTACACCAATAAAAGGTTACTTCAAACTGGCTATCAACTCCAATACCCCTCCTATAGAGAAGGATACACGTCAATACTAAAAAACCTATCGGATAAGATTTCTCATTAAATAGTTTATTGATCGGTGTTTATTAGCTCATTGATAATATTATGGTTTGCTTGTCGCTTGCGTCTAGCAAGGTCCATGTCTGTTACTGCTACACCATTCAGCGAAACCATTATAAAGAGTAAAAGATATAACATTACGCGCCTCTATGTATGGCGTTAGTTTAGAGTGAGCACGCACATGATAGTAATGAATAATATTTATCTACCACATACCAGATTTGATATAAAAGCGAGCTTAATAGGCTTAGAAGCATTGGAAATGAGGCTGAGAGTGGAGTTGAAATGAAGCTTGACGAAAATGTAATTTAGATTTAATGATCGCACCATTCTGCAAACCAGATCACAGAAATCATTATTAGAGATGACTATATTCTAAATATTCCCCAATAGGCTAGAGTGAATTCTCTCTTTAATGATCAGCCTGATCCTCTGGTAGCCGAAACGGATCTTTCAAAAAGTGAGCGAGAGTTAGTATTCTAGATAACTAAAATACCATCCATCTCTACTTGGGAACCTTTGGGCAATGCGCGAACACCAATGGCAGCTCTTGCCGGATAGGGCTCATGAAAGTACTGGCCCATGGTTTCATTGACGATAGGGAAGTGGCTAAGATCAGTGAGAAAAATATTCAGTTTCACTATATTACTTAAATCCCCACCTGACGCCTTACAAACAGCGGATAAATTACGAAAAACTTGAGAGATTTGATCAGAGATATCATCACTGACCAGTTCCATAGTTTGCGGGTCGAGAGGAATCTGGCCTGAAAGATAGACTGTATTATTGACCTTGACGGCTTGAGAATATGTGCCGATGGCGGCAGGCGCGCTATCGGTATGTATAAATGCTCTATTTGGCACAACTTTCTCCTTATATTGCTGGTACTATTTATTTTTTACTCGATAGATTCTACGTACGGGTTTTAAGCTGCGAGCCCTACGCATAATATCTGCAAGATGAATACGATCTCTTACTGTTAGAATGACATCGACAATACTAGTAAAAGCATCTTTTTCAGTGACACTAATATGTTCTATGGTGGCATCTTCTTCGGTCATTCTCGCCGCTAGGGCTGCAATAAACCCTCGTTCTGGCGTGAACTCTACTTTTAATTCAACCGCAAATTCACCTTTCACAACAGATGACCAAACCAACGGCATACACTTTTCGGGATTTAAACGAATTTCCTTTAGATTGCGACATGACTCTAAGTGAATAACAATTCCTTTCCCGGGTGACATGTGACCTAGTATTGGATCTCCGGGTATTGGATGGCAACACCGACCATATTGGACAATTAGCCCCTCTGAAGTGTCAATTACCACTGGCAGGTTTGAGTTTTTCTTATCATCTGAAACTTTACGCTTACTTGGCAGTACCATAATGTTGGCAACTGCGAAAGGTACTCGATTGCCCAAGCCGATCTGTTGTAAAACATACTCAAAAGTAGGTGCACCTGTTTCTTTAAGTAGACGTTTAATTTCAGATTTTTTTAATTGGGCATAACTGGAACCTAAGTTTCCCAGTGCCTGGTCGAGCAAGCGTTTACCCAGATCAACAGATTCATCGTGCTGTTGGTTTTTCAGGAAATGGCGAATAGCGCTGCGGGCCTTTGCTGTGACGACAAAGTTTAACCAATTTGGATTGGGCTGAGCTCCGGCTGAGCTAATGATCTCGATTTTTTGACCACTTTGTAATGGCTCTGATAGCGGCTTTAGTTCGCCATCTACATGACACGCGATGCAGCTATCACCCAAACCAGTATGTACTGAGTAAGCAAAATCGATGGGTGTAGCACCGGTTGGAAGTTCAACTATTTTTCCTTTCGGCGTAAACACATAAACTTCATCAGGGAAAAGGTCAGCTTTTACGTGCTCAAGAAATTCTAGAGAATCACCCGCTTGCTGTTGCATTTCAAGAAGCCCTTGCACCCACCTTGCAGCTTTGCGTTGGCTAACCTCAACATTGTTGCGCCCTGATTTATATTCCCAGTGCGCTGCAATTCCAAAATTAGCCATTGCCTCCATCTCTCTCGTACGAATTTGAACCTCAATGATAACGCCATGCATACCCACCAAAACCGTATGCAGAGATTGATAACCGTTAGCTTTGGGAATGGCGATATAGTCCTTAAATTCCCCTGGAACTGGCTTATAAATATTGTGCACGATCCCCAGTGCTCGATAGCAGTCATCAACATTATCTACTACCAAGCGAAAAGCAAAAACGTCCATAATATCGCGAAAGGATTTTTTCTTTTCTCGCATCTTTAAATAGATACTCCAAAGATGCTTCTCGCGTCCCTTAACTAGAACGTTGATTGCTTCACTTTCCAACCGCATTTCTATTGACTGGTGTATTTCAGTAACTACTTCCTTCCGATTTTTGCGTGAAGCTTTTAGTGCCTCACGCAAGCGGCGGTGGCGCAACGGATACATCGCGGCAAAACCCAAGTCCTCAAATTCTAAACGAATATCGTTGATGCCCAGTCGCTGAGCGATGGGGGCATAAATGTCGATTGTTTCGCGAGCGATACGACGACGTTTTTCTGGAGAAAGCACACCTAAGGTGCGCATATTATGGAGCCGATCAGCCAGCTTAACCAACATAACACGGATATCGCGAGACATCGCCAGGGTCATTTTTTGAAAACTTTCTGCTTGTTGCTCAGCTCTTGATGCGGACTCAATTTCGCCCAGCTTGCTGACGCCATCAACTAGATCAGCCACAGTGCGACCAAAACGACGGCTTATTTGCCCTTTGCTTACGCCGGTATCTTCGATAACATCATGCAGCAGGGCTGCCATGAGGCTCTCGTGATCCATATGGAGGTCCGCTAGGATATTAGCAACTGCTAGTGGGTGAGTAATGTAGGGGTCGCCACTCTGGCGCATCTGCCCATGGTGGCATTTTTCAGAGAAGTGATAAGCGCGTTTCACCCGATCCACTTCTTTTGGATCAAGATATGAAGAGAGTTTATCCGTCAGCCCTTGAAGCACCTTAGTCCACCCTCCTCAATATTAAATCGGCCTTATTCAGCAGGCTCTTGAGGAACGTCGGTCGCTTCTGCGCTGTTTGCTACTTCTTCGGCGTCTAAAATCTCATAGTCTTGAGGGACTTCAGTAAGGATATCTGCCGTGACTATACCTTGCTCAATTTCACGCAGGGCGATAACCGTCGGTTTATCATTTTCTTCATCAATGAGTGCTGGACGCCCTTCTACTGCTATCTGACGTGCACGTTTTGAGCCAACCATCACTAATTCAAAGCGATTATCAACGTGATCTAAACAATCTTCTACTGTAATCCGAGCCATTTTGCGCCGACCTTGGTAATTTAAAAGTAATTTATCGATTAACCGCAACTTTTCGTTGCGCAGACCCATCAGTTTACCTAAATCAGAGGGTTACGACAATAATTGTCTTCTTGATTGTTGTGGTTAAATTAAGAGCCTATTCGTGGTGTTTCAGTATTCCCAACAAGAGCTTAAGATAAAAGATCTGACAAAATTGGCTCCGCACTCATAATGTCGAGATGACACCTTTGGGCGATGATTATAGCTTCAAGCTGATACCTGGCTAACTCAAAGTCATCATTGACCACCAAATAGTCTGCATCAGCGTAGTGACTCATCTCTTCTTTTGCTGCCGCAATCCTATGCTGGATAACGTCAGCGTTATCTTGCCCGCGATCATTAAGTCGATCTTCAAGGGCCTGTATTGAGGGAGGGAGAATAAAAATACTAATGCTTTTAGAAAAGTGCTGCCGCACTTGTTCAGCACCTTGCCAGTCGATTTCTAATATAACATCGACTCCCTCCTCGAGTGTGAGTTGAACCCACTCTTGAGAGGTACCATAGTGATTACCAAAAACTTCAGCGTATTCTAGGAACGCATTTTTCTTGACCATGCCGGCAAAAGTAGGCTCGTCAACAAAATGGTAGTTGATTCCATCCATTTCTCCGGGGCGACATTTTCTGGTGGTATGAGATATAGACGCTTTAATGTTGGTAACTCGCTCGAGGATTTCTGAAACCAGGCTGGTTTTGCCAGCGCCTGAGGGAGCGGAGATAATAAAAAGCGTACCTTTCTTCATAGCGTTTAATTTGTCCCATAGTAAAGTCGAGATGCTTCATCGTCATCTTAATGATCCTGCTTAGTAGATGTTAGTGCATCTCTTGCTACCAGTGTACTAAAAATTGTTATTGAACACCGATTACATCGGCTACTTTGCATGTTTATCACTGTAGAGTTATGCTCAGTCATGCATTACTGGCATTTTATTGCGGTTGTTCTAGCAATTTATTGAATTGAGGATAGTATGGATTTAAAACAGCGTTACCAACAAATTGCTCGTGAGACTTGCCCTATTTACACTTTTCTAGATTTGCAGGTAGAAAGCATTGAAGACGGGGTATACAGGTCTCGAATACCGCTTAATGACAACACTAAAAATCACGTCAATATCGTGCATGCGGGTCCTATGTGGATGACTGCAGAATACCTCGGCGGTTTAATCGCTGCAGATAACCTTAGTGATCCTAAATACCAGCCAGTAATAGCAGGCTTAAATATCAAGTTTTTGCGCCCTGCAATGACGGATATTACTGCAGAAACAGAGTTTACAGCAGATGATGCGGCCGCTATGGAAAAAGCCTTGGAATCAACCGGGCGCTACGATTTTACAATCCACATCGTGGTAAGAGACACAGCAGGTAAAATTGTTGCAGAGGCAGATGGAGATTACGTTGTCAAAGACTTTTCTAATTTAATGTAACGGATTACTCTGAGTGATCCTTTGAACGACAGGAGAGACTATGATAAAAAAGATCATTTTGGTTACCGCAGTATTTATAGTGCTAACATCTTGCGTGATCAAAGATCTTGATCCTGGGGAAGAGGCAGCCTATGTTAGTCAACTATGCTCATCTATAGCTACTTACATACCGCCTGCTGAAGATATTATCGCCAGCGATGCAAATCAAATCAGTTATTCAGACTGTATGGCCGACCATGGCTATCTTGAAAAAGTGTCTGCTGATTAGAGATTGCGCTTGCCAACCATTATTCAATATTCTGGATCTGCTCTCGCATTTGCTCAATTAACACTTTTAGTTCCACTGATGCTTGTGTGGTGATTCCTGCAATGGATTTTGAACCTAGGGTATTGGCTTCACGATTAAGTTCTTGCATTAAAAAATCCAACCTTCGACCGATAGACTCTCTGCTCTTGAGTACTCTGCGAATTTCATCTAGGTGCGCTTCTAGCCGATCAAGCTCTTCATCAACATCTGACCGGTTAGCAATAATTACCATCTCTTGTTCAAGCCGATCTGGATCCAATTGTGCGGCCATATCGGCCATTTTTTCTTCTAGGCGCTTGCGCTGGAGGGCGAGAATCTCAGGCAAGTGGTTTCTAACAATTGATGTCTGAGCTTCGATTCCAATGAGTCTCTGCTCAATCATATCGGCTAATTTATCTCCCTCTCGTTGACGACCTTCAAGCAGATCATCAATAGCCCCGCTAAAGGTTTCAATAGCGGCCTTATGCAGACTATCTGACGCAACATCTTGATCTTTTAAAATGCCAGGCCAACGCATGATATCCAAAGGCGAAATTTGTGCAGGCTGATCTATTCCAGAGGCAATCTGCTGGGCAATATCGATATAGCGTTTGGCTAAGTCTAGATCAGCATTTACTGAGGCATCAGTGTTGTTAAATGCTAGCTGTATCGAGCAATCTACTTTTCCCCTATTTAGTTTTTTGCGGGCCAACTCACGCAAAGTCATTTCAATTTCTCGCAATGTTTCAGGAAGTCTAAAGCTAGGCTCTAAAAATCGATGATTAACGGAGCGAAGCTCACAGGTTACTGATCCCCATGAGAAATCTGCTGTAGTGCGGGCAAATGCGGTCATGCTTCGAGGCATA
This sequence comes from SAR92 clade bacterium, assembly GCA_004211905.1. Lineage (GTDB taxonomy): Bacteria > Pseudomonadota > Gammaproteobacteria > Pseudomonadales > Porticoccaceae > HTCC2207. The sequence goes on along the minus strand of SHBP01000009.1, from coordinate 34,924 downwards.
TCATCTCCAATTGATAAAAATTTAGTGGCTACATGGTAACAAAGGCGGCCACGGGGGTGCTAGATTTGCTACACTTCCGCCTGAAAATATTTGCTAACTTCATTTTAGGAATCCAATTTATGTCTAGACCCAGTGGCCGTCGACCCGAACAATTACGCCAAGTTAAGATTACTAGAGACTATACCTGCCATGCAGAGGGCTCAGTTTTGGTGGAGTTTGGAAATACCAAAGTGATATGTACTGCGAGTGTTGAGAACGGTGTCCCTAGATTTCTTCGCGGCAAAGGGGAGGGTTGGGTGACTGCAGAATACGGTATGCTGCCACGTTCAACGAATAGTCGTATGGGAAGAGAAGCTGCTAGAGGCAAGCAAAGTGGCCGGACTCAAGAAATCCAGAGGCTCATTGGGAGGTCATTACGTGCAGCGGTGGACCTCAAACAACTGGGAGAGCACACGATTAATGTCGATTGTGATGTTATTCAGGCTGATGGAGGGACAAGAACCGCGTCTATTACGGGCGCCTGTGTGGCGCTCGTTGACGCAATTCGGCACTTGCAACGCAGTAAGGCGATCAAAGGCGACCCCCTCATTGGTATGATAGCCTCAGTTTCTGTTGGTGTTTACAAAGGTATGCCGGTGCTTGATTTAGATTATGCCGAAGACTCGAATGCCGAGACCGATATGAACGTGGTAATGAATAGCGAAGGCGGATTTATCGAAGTACAAGGGACTGCCGAAGCGGCTCCTTTTAGTGCTGAAGAGTTGGCCACAATGTTAGAATTAGCGAAGCAAGGTGTAGCCGACTTAGTAAGAGTGCAGCAGATGGCCCTGGCGCAGTAATCCAATTAGAGTGATGACCATGAAACAAAACTATAAAACACAATTTATTGATAATGCGTTGGATGCCGGAGCACTGAAATTTGGGAAATTCACGCTTAAATCTGGGCGAGTGTCCCCGCACTTTTTTAATGCAGGAGAGTTTTATAAGGGCAGAGCCCTGGCTGAGTTGGGCCGTTGTTATGCCTCGGCGATAGTCGATTCTGGTATAGAGTTTGATGTACTTTTTGGCCCAGCGTACAAAGGAATTACATTAGCAGCGAGTACTGCAATCGCTCTTGCGGACAACCACAATATTGATGTCCCTTATTGTTTTAATCGAAAGGAAGCAAAGGGACATGGTGAGGGAGGCACACTTGTAGGAGCACCGTTAAATGGTAAAGTCCTTATTATTGACGATGTTATTACTGCCGGTACTGCGATACGAGAAGTAATGACAGTGGTTGAACAGTCTGGAGCCACAGCTACAGGGGTAGTGATTGGTTTGGATCGCAAGGAGCGTGGCAATGGCAGCGAATCAGCAATTCAAGAAGTGGAGAGAGATTTTTCGCTGCCTGTTGTTAGCATTATCGATATTGATGATATCTTAATTTATCTTGAGCAACAGCCAGATTCTAATGATCTGGTTAATGCGATAAAAGAGTATAGGACAGCCTACGGTGTTAGTTAAGGGACCAAGTCTCGTGCGCTTAATCAAAAATACGCGAGGTAATTAATGCCCACTGTTCGGCCCAATGCTGATTCGGCGATGTTTTAAAGTCGCTCCGAACAAACTGACTTATCTTTCCTTCGACAGTCACTAGCATTAGATTAGCCGCGACAGATACAGGGACATTTAGCTTTAAACCGTCGCGGACTTCAGCTTCTCGAAGTGCCTGTTTAATCTGAGACTCGAGACGATCAAAAAATTGGGCCACTCGATTGTGCAAGCGTTCATTCTCGATAGCTAAGGCATCACCATTTAATATACGAGTAATGCCAGGGTTTTTTTGGCAAAAGGCAATTACTAAACTAAGTATCCGATAGCATTGATTAACTGCGTCAGGTTCATCACTAACAATGCTCCTTACTCGACCAAAAATGGTTTCTTCGATGAAATCAATAAGACTTTCATACATACGCGTTTTACTGGGGAAGTGGCGATACAAAGCTGCCTCAGAAATTCCTAATTCAGCGGCAAGAGCTGCTGTGGTGATTCGCCCTCTCGACGTTTCTAGCATGCGAGCCAGTGTCTGCAAAATTTCTTGAGCCCGTGCTCCTTTTTTAGCAGCCATTAGAGTGCTCCTTCTGTTTCTTGATTGGTAATTAGTGTCCCGACACCTTCGTCGGTGAAGATCTCTAACATTACCGCGTGATCAACTCGCCCATCAATAATGTGAGCAAATGAAACTCCAGCCTTAACTGCCTCTAAAGCACAGCGAATTTTGGGTAGCATTCCTCCATAAATGGTGCCATCACCGATTAGTTGGTCAACTCGGTCTATATTTAGTCCAGTGAGAACTTCACCTTTACTATCTTGTATGCCGCCAACATTGGTTAGGAGCATAAGTTTCTCTGCGTTCAAGATCTCAGCAACCTTTCCCGCTACCAGATCGGCATTGATATTATAGGAAGCACCATCACTCCCTACTCCAATAGGCGCAATAACAGGGATGAAGCCGCTTTTCACTAACATATCAATGACCGACTTATTAATTGACTCGACCTCTCCCACATGGCCAATATCGATAATTTCTGGCACCGACATTTCGGGAGTCTGGTGTGAAACAACTAGCTTTTTTGCCTTTATTAACTGGCCATCTTTGCCGGTTACTCCAAACGCTCGCCCCCCAGCGTTACCAATTAAATTAACAATCTCCTTGTTGATCGTCGCGCCAAGCACCATTTCTACAACGTCCATAGTTTTGGTGTCAGTTACGCGCATACCGTCAATAAACTTGGTCTTGATGGAGAGTCGATCTAACAACTCGCCTATCTGCGGCCCTCCACCATGAACTACCACAGGATTAATGCCTACAGCTTTCATTAAGACAATATCCCGAGCAAAACTTGCTTTGAGCCGCTCATCGACCATAGCATTACCGCCGTATTTGACGACCACTGTTTTACCAGCGAATCTCTGGATGTAGGGGAGTGCTCGAGAAATTACTTGAGCGGTTGTTGCAGCTTCTTTGCGACTGAGTGACATAATTAAATATAGTCTTCTATGTGATTAATAAAGGGTTTTAGTTCTTTGCGAAAATGTTGTTTGATTTCTTCTAGTTGGATTTCATCTTCAGCTTCAAAACGCAAGGTCAAATTGGGAGTTGTGTTTGATGATCTAACCAGCCCCCAACCTTGTTCATACTCTACACGCATACCATCCACTTTGTTAATAGTAGCATCAGCAAACAGACACTTATTGATCAAGGTATCCATGAGTTCAAATTTTGCTGTTTCAGGCACTGGGACTAAAATCTCAGGAGTATAGCTGCTAGTCCTAAATTCACTAATCAGCTGATTGAGACTGGCTGAAGGCATTTCCTGCTCGCAGAGAATTTCTAATAACCGCACTGCTGCATACAGTCCGTCATCGAAACCGTTCCAGCGATCGTTAAAAAAAATATGTCCGCTAAATTCACCGCCAATCAGTGCATTTTCCTCCTGCACTGATTTTCTTATATGAGCATGACCAGTTTTACTTATGACTGGAACACCACCACATTCTTCAACTAGCTCAGTGAGCCGCTTGCTACTCTTAACATCAAAAACAATAGGAGACCCTGGATGACTCCTTAGTATGCCCTTAACAAAGATCATCATTAGCTGGTCTGGCCATACAATTTTGCCATTGTCAGTAACTACAACGAGTCGATCACCATCACCGTCAAATGCCAGACCTAAATCTGCTTGAGTTGCCTTTACGTGCGTAATTAAGGCTTTAAGATTCTTTTCATCCGAAGGATTGGGGTCATGATTGGGAAAATGTCCGTCAACCTCACAAAAGAGAGGTTCAACCACACAGCCCATGCGCTCAAAAAGTGATACAGCGATTTGCCCTGCAACAGCGTTGCCACCATCAATAACTAGTTTAAAAGGATAATTAACCCTGCTGTCACAGATAATGTGCTCCAAGTATAGGGGCATGATCTCTAAATTAGTTAGCTTGGCTTTAATTTGCGAAGGAAAGTGGTTGGCACTCATCATAGCCTTGAGTTCTTGTAGCCGTTGCCCTGAAATCACCTCTTTCTCAAGCACTATTTTGAATCCATTATAGGGTCCCGGATTATGGCTTGCGGTAACTATTACGCCACAGGTTACGTTAGCTCTATGGTGAATGGCAAAGTTTAAGATCGGTGTAGTACTTTCCCCTAAATTGATTACCTGGCACCCTGAGAGCCTTAAGCCGTTTGATAACGCTTCAGCAAGCTCAGCTGAGCTCAGTCTTCCGTCACGGGCAAGGTAGATACACCGTTGGCCTTGCTTAAGGACTAGTTTTCCGAGCGCTTTGCCTAATCGTAGAGCAAATTCTTCGTTTATCTCTTTGTATGCCAATCCACGGATGTCGTAGTCTCTAAAAACCGTGTCTACAATCACAAAATCATCTCTTTTAGAAAGAGACTCAGGAGAAGGGATTACATTGGGTTGCGACAAATTCATTATTATTAGTCAAGGTGTGTGGGATTAATTTTGATAGCTATTTGAGCAACAAGATCTCTTGCAAGTTGGGCTTTACTTCGTTTACCAAAAGCAATTGTTGAATCAGTATCAATCCAACTGACCTCATTATCATCGCTATTAAAACCAATGTCTGTGCGAGATATATCGTTGGCTACAATAGCGTCCAGATGCTTTTGCTCTAACTTACCTTTCGCATAGGTCTCCACATCGTTACTCTCTGCAGCGAACCCGACCACAAAGAGATTCTTAAAAGTGCTTGCTACTGAGCTGACAATGTCAGGATTCTTTTCAAGACTAATGGTCATTTTGTCATCACCAGACTTGATTTTTTCTGAGGCGATAGATGTAGCCCTATAATCTGCTACAGCTGCAGTAGCGATGAATATATCAGCGCCTTCGGTAAACCCTAAAGCGGCTTGCTGCATTTCTTTGGCAGACATTACTAATATTCCCCGGCATCTTTCCGGAATAGATAAAGCTACTGGGCCTGATATGAGGGTGACATCTGCGCCCGCATCAATGGCGGCAGTAGCAAGGGCATACCCCATTTTCCCTGAACTATGGTTGCTGATATATCGGACTGGATCTAGAGCTTCTCTGGTGGGACCAGCGGTGATGACCACCTTTTTCCCTTGTAAGACACCGCTATTAAACAAGTTTGAAGCTTGTTCGATAATAGAATCTGGCTGTTCCATTCGACCAGGACCTATATCACCGCAGGCCTGAGAGCCACTCTCAGGACCAATAATAGTAACCCCACGGTGAGTTAAATTGTTGATATTTTCAACGCTTGCAGAGTGGCTCCACATGGCTTGGTTCATTGCTGGAGCAATTGCAACCCTAGCGGGGGTTGCTAAATAGATTGCGGCTAAAAGACTGTCTGCTCTGCCATGAACCATATTCGCAATGAAGTCTGCACTGGCTGGGGCAATCAGAAGTAGATCTGCCCACCGCGCCAACTCAATATGTCCCATCCCCGCTTCCGCTTTCTCATCCAGCAATCCAGTATGCACAGGATGGCCCGAAAGTGCTTGCATGGTTAGAGGGCGCAGAAACTCCTCTGCGCCAGGAGTCATAACGACACGCACTTCTGCTCCAAGATCTTGGAGGCGCCTTACAACCTCAGCACTTTTATATGCCGCAATGCCTCCAGTGACGCCAAGAATTATTCGTTTATTTGATAGGCTACACATTTTCGGTCCAGACAGCTTAAGTTAAGCAAGGTAAGATAACATTATAGACAGTAATTCTATAGTGATAAATAAGGACTTACTATGGCTATACGTCACTGGCCTAAGGATCAAAGGCCCCGAGAAAAGCTTTTATTGAATGGTGCTGGAGCACTAACTGATGCCGAATTATTAGCTATCTTTCTACGAACCGGGTTGCCTGGTGTGAGCGCAATAGACTTAGCTAACCAGCTTTTGGATCGTTTTGGCGGCATCGGACCACTTCTCAAAGCAGATCAAAACAGCTTTAGTTCTGCTAAGGGCTTAGGCCCTGCAAAGTATTGTCAACTGCAGGCTACTCTGGAATTAACCCAGCGTTATCTTAAAGAACAATTAAATAACGGCTCAGTGTTCACTTCTCCAAAACAGGTGGAAGATTATCTCTCTGTTCAGATGCGGGATTATCAAAGAGAAGTTTTCAGTGTGCTACTGCTTGATTCGAAGCACCAACTGCTTAGTTATCACGAGTTATTCCAAGGCAGTATAAATGAAACTTCTGTGCATCCTAGGGAGGTTGTTAAGTTGGCCTTAGGTAAAAACGCCGCCGCCGTGATTGTGGCCCATAATCATCCTTCGGGGGTAGCCGAACCGAGCTCTTCAGATATAGCGATAACCCATAAGCTAAGATCCGCTCTTGGGTTAATCGATATTCCTTTACTAGATCACTTTATTATCGGTCGGGGTGAGATAACTTCCCTAGCGGAGCAAGGGAAAATGTAATCTTGTGCAGAATCTTTGATAAGTCGCAAAATTGTTATGATTACGCTGTTTTCGTTTGATTCAGGAAGGGCTTTCTGGTATAAAACGCGCCTCCTTGAAAGGTCACCGGAATTCAAGGTTTAATTTTTTGGAATACTTTTGTCAAAAGGAGTTTTCCTTAGACAATAATCGGAATTAGAGGCAGGATAAATGTCCAGAGTATGTCAGGTCACAGGCAAGCGCCCAATGGCTGGAAACAATGTATCTCATGCGAAAAACAGAACTCGTCGTCGTTTTGAGCCAAACCTACACACCCATCGGTTTTGGGTTGAGGCGGAGAAGCGTTTTGTTAAATTGCGCGTCTCTACCAAAGGAATGCGCATCATCGATAAAAATGGTATTGAAAACGTCTTGTCCGAGCTTCGAGCTCGTGGCGAGAAGGTTTAAGGAGATTACTGATGGCTAAATCAGCGAGAGAAAAAATTCGTCTAGTATCTAGTGCAGGCACTGGTCATTTTTATACGACTGATAAGAACAAGCGCAACATGCCGGAAAAGATGGAGATCAAGAAATATGATCCTACTATCCGTAAGCACGTGATTTATAAAGAAGCAAAGATCAAGTAGTTCCCAGCGAGTCCGAGTGGGCTTCTGCCCCAGGGAACATCAAAAATCCCGCCTTGTTGGCGGGATTTTTTTTGCATTGTGAATTACTTATGATCAGGCATAAAAAAAGCCCCAAATAAATTTGGAGCTTTTTAAAAATTTGCTAACAGCTATCTAGCGACAGCGGCAGAAATTAGTCAGCAATGACGTTCTCTGCTTGAGCGCCTTTTTGACCTTGAGTAACTTCCATCGTTACTGATTGACCTTCTTTCAATGATTTGAAACCTTCAGCTTGAATTGCGCTGTGGTGAACAAATACGTCACCGCCGCCTTCTTGCTCAATGAATCCAAAACCCTTACTGTCGTTAAACCACTTAACAGTGCCAGAAACTCTTTCCCCTGACATAATAACCTCACTTTAAAAATTTATACCGTTTAAGGCGTTAAAAATATCCAGCCTCATCACGGGGCTAGCCAATACCTTCCAAAAAACAAACGTTGAGTGGAAGACTTTTTCGTAATCCTTCGCAAACAACTAACGAATATTTAGATCTACGAATCCTGCAGTGTATTGTTTTTTTTTCAATTTGGCTAATTTTGTTTAATTTTACGGTGAAAAAAGCTCTTTTTAGCGCTATTTTTTGTCAAATTACGTCCTTTTTAGGGAAATCCCTAATCTTAGTGAGCGAGTTCAGCATAACTCCGGACTAAGATTAAGTATCTTTATGGTATTATTCTGTCGGCTTTACTAGGTAAAAATCCAGCAACGTAAGGGATATCAGATGCTGTCCACGACAATTCTTAGCAGCCTCCAGAAAATTGTTGGGGAGAATCGCGTGCTATCTTCGTCAGAGGATTTGCAGCACTTTGGCATTGATCGAACCACAAATTGGACGCCAAATCCTAGTTTAATTGTCTTGCCAGGTTCAGTTGAAGAGATTCAGAGTATTGTTTGGCTTGCTAATGAATATTCTTTAGCTCTTGTTCCATCTGGGGGGCGTACCGGTTTGAGTGGCGGAGCCGTAGCCAAAGACGGTGAAATTGTTGTTGCTATGGATCGCCTAAACAAGTTGTTTGATTTTAATTCTACTGATCGAACTGTGACCGTCGGGGCCGGGATGGTGACTGAGGCTTTACAAAAAATTGCTGCTAATGAAGATCTATTTTATCCGGTAGACTTTGCGTCTTCTGGGTCGAGCCAGATCGGTGGCAACATAGCGACGAACGCTGGCGGCATTAATGTTATCCGCTATGGTATGACACGGGAGTGGGTGGTAGGGCTTAAGGTAGTAACTGGAGCAGGAGACATTTTAGATTTTAATCATGGCTTGATAAAGAACAATACAGGTTATGATTTTCGCCATCTCTTTATCGGTTCAGAAGGTACTCTTGGTGTTATTTGTGAGGCAACTATTCAACTAACCAAGCCACCTGAAGAGTCTGTGGTCTTAATGCTGGGGGTGGATAACTTCCATGCAATCCTAGATGTGCTGAAAATATTTAACAGTCAAATTAATCTCTTGGCGTTTGAATTTTTTTCACAGTTTGCGCTTGATAAGGTAGTTGAGCATCAAGGGCACAGTGCTCCGTTTGATACACGGGCTCCTTTTTACGCGCTCTTAGAATTCGAGACCAAAAGTGGTCAGATCCTGGATACAGCAATGGAACTGTTTGAGCATTGTGTGGAACAAGGCTGGGTAATAGAGGGTATTGTTAGTCAGAGCGAATCTCAGGCAAAGAAATTGTGGAAGCTGAGAGAGGATATCTCTGAGACGCTCTGGCATTACCAGCCATACAAAAATGATATATCTGTGCGCGCGTCTCGAATGCCGGATTTCCTTAAGGAAGTAGATAATTTAGTAGAGCAGTATTATTTGAATTTTGAGGTCGTTTGGTATGGTCATATTGGAGATGGAAACTTACATCTCAATATACTTAAACCAAAAGAGCTGTCCAGTGAGGTCTTCGCTGAAAAATGTAAAGGAGTCAGTGATAAAATTGGCCGTTTAGTATCAAAATATCAAGGTAGTATAAGTGCTGAGCACGGCGTTGGGCTTCTAAAAAAAGACTACCTGCATTATTCTAAATCTGAGACAGAGATTAATTTAATGCGCTCGGTGAAGAACATATTTGATCCTAACGGAATTTTGAACCCAGGAAAGTTATTCAATAGAGCTGAAACCTAGCGTAATCACAATAAAGGACTAACAATGATTGAGCCCATGACAGAGAATGAAAATTCTTTACAAGACAAAAAGGACAAAAATATTGCTCTGCTGGTATACCTGTTGTTGGGGTTGGGGTTTTTAACCGGCGGACTTACCGCTGTTGCAGCGATGATTATTAATTATATCAAGATGGATGACATTCGAGGGACTTGGATTGAGAGTCACTTTCGTTGGCAGCTGAATACCTTTTGGTATGGGCTGTTGTGGACCTTTATTGCTTTTTTGACATGGATTATTCTGCTTGGGTGGTTTAGTGGGGCATTGGTAACACTTTGGTTAATCTATAGAATTGCCAAGGGCGCTATATACCTTAACGATGGAAAGCCAGTTATTTTTTAAATCGCAGCTTGATTGAGTACTGTGATTATTCTGCATTGTGAAAATGGAATCTTTGTATGCACATGTATAGGCATATTGTTGATGGAAGAAAATTGGATCTTCCTATCGGAAAAGTTGTTTGCGTTGGCAGGAACTACGCGGCCCATGCAAGAGAGTTAAATAACCCTGTCCCCACTGCACCTGTACTGTTCATCAAACCGAGTACCTCGCTATCTCCAATGGCGGATCCAATAACAATCCCCTCTGTGCATGGAGAGTGCCATTTTGAAACGGAAATGAGCTTACTCATAGGCAGCACCCTTAAAAATTGTGACCTAAAGGAAGCGCAAAATGCAATCCTTGGTGTAGGACTTAGTTTAGACCTAACTCTGAGGGAGTTGCAGCAAGAACTTAAAGAGAAAGGACTTCCTTGGGAAAAAGCAAAAGCATTTGATGGAGCCTGTCCTACCTCAGACTTTATCTCAATCGGTCAATGTGGAGATTTGCAGACTCAGCAGATTATGTTGAATCAGAATGGAGAGGTTCGACAAAATGGCAGCACCTCAGACATGCTCATGCCAATTGTTGATTTGCTTGTTTATATCAGCCAGTTTTTTACACTTTTACCGGGGGATATTGTTCTAACAGGAACGCCTGCGGGAGTTGGTCCGTTGCAGGGTGGTGATAGACTAGCATTAAGCCTATCTGATCTTCTTCATTTTAAAACTGAGGTCTATACCTCTTAGGATGGTTCAGCATGAGTATTAGTAAGGGAATATATAAGCACTTTAAGGGTAATCTTTATCAGGTGATTGAGGTTGCCACCCATAGTGAAACTCAGGAGCAGCTAGTTGTTTATCGAACACTGTATGGCGATTACAGTATGTGGGTAAGGCCCTTGACGATGTTTCAAGAGACTGTAGAAGTAGATGGTCAGCAGGTCCCACGATTTAATTTTGTTGAGCCAAGTGATTGATGCTATTTATTGCTCGTGGCGTTTCAATCCCTGAGATAGAACTAGATTTCTCAGCGATACGTGCCCAGGGCCCGGGCGGACAAAATGTTAATAAGGTTTCATCTGCAATTCATTTACGTTTTGATATTCAACAGTCATCACTACCAGACTTTTACAAACAAAGATTATTGAAGCTTAATGACCAACGTATTTCCAAAGATGGGGTTGTCGTTATTAAAGCTCAGCGTTATCGCAGTCAGGACAAAAATCGTGTAGAGGCATTGTCCAGATTACAGATGCTTATTCAGACTGCAGGATTTACAGCAAAACCAAGGCGACCCACTAAACCCACTCGAGGCTCTCAAATGAGGCGAATGGATAAGAAATCTCAGCACGGTAAAAAGAAAATCATGCGTGGGAAACCGAGTCTGGATTAGACCTTATGAATGAACTTAATAGCCACCCTTTTGATAGGCTTACTCCTGATCTACTTATCGATGCCGTAGAAAGCCAAGGGTTTATTTGTGATGGTCGATTTTTAGCCCTTAATAGCTACGAAAATCGTGTTTATCAGATAGGCATTGAAGCGCAAACACCAATGATTGCTAAATTTTATCGTCCCGAGCGCTGGAGCGATGATCAGATTTTTGAAGAGCATCAATTCTGCTTTCAGTTACAAGAGCAAGAATTGCCAGTGGTATGCCCCTGGATTAATGCTGAGGGAGCCAGTATTAGTCATTATCAAGGATTCAGATTTGCACTCTATGAGCGCAAGGGCGGACATGCCCCTGAGTTAGATAATCTGGACAATTTATTTATTCTTGGACGCTTACTTGGAAGGTTCCATGGAGTTGGGGCCTCTCAGCCGTTTATCCATCGCCCTATGTTGAATGTGAGTAATTTTGGTTGGGAGTCGTATGAGCTTATCAGCCAAAAATTTATGCCAAGGGAACTCAGTCTTGCATATGATTCACTGGCGGTAGATGTCCTTAATACTGTTGATCAAATCCTTGGTGACTATGGGAGCATTAATAATATTCGTGTTCATGGAGACTGTCATTCAGGAAACATATTATGGCGCGATGATTATCCGCACTTTGTTGATTTTGATGATGCGAGGATGGCGCCAGCTATCCAAGATCTATGGATGTTGCTTTCTGGGGATCGACATGAACAGACAAGCCAGATGGCAGAATTAATCGAAGGTTACAACGAATTCTATAGCTTTGATTATCGAGAACTGCGGCTTATTGAAGTTTTTCGGACTCTCAGGATTATGCATCACAGTGCTTGGATCGCAAGACGGTGGTCTGACCCTGCGTTTCCGCGTGCATTTTCTTGGTTTGATTCACCACGCTATTGGAGTGACCATATTCTTTCATTAAGAGAGCAGTTGGCCGCTCTAAATGAACCGCCCATTGAAGTTAGGCTCTAAAGCTTTACCAGTTGTAGTTCACTCCTATGCTAAGGCTACGATCGATTTTTTCAATTCCTTCAGTAGGCTGATTATCATAATTCCATTTGAGAGCAATTTTTGTAAATAAATCTTCGACTAGGGGAAAGTCAAAGCCCATGTCGATATTAAATTGGCTGTTGTTTGCATCCTCAACTGATATCAATAGTCGGTTAGTATGGAAAAATTCAATATTCTCAAAAATCATCTTTTTATAATTAGTCGTCCAGTTCCACGTCAGTCTTTCATCTTTTTTATCGCGCATAAGTCGTTGATCTCGCGTGCTGACAATAAACGTTTCACTGATCCAAGTGAGTCCGGTTTCTAAGGATAAGGCACCCTTATCTGTTTCCCAAAATTGCTTACCGACAAGACTCCCCACAGAGTAAAATTGATCTAGTCCTCGATTATCATTAGCGCCAAAAGAGGCGGCGTTGCTCCAGTACCAGTCATCGTTAAAAAACCAGTCAAAAGCATAGCCTAAGTCATAATTTTCCTCTGCTTGATCATCTTCCTCCTGACGTGTTTGATAATGGATATCCCCTCTGTGCCTGATATTCTCAATGCGCCACGCCACGTTAACCGAAACGTCCCACTCCTCGCGATCGTCGTTGCCGCCGCGAAGTAGGCCAGACAATCCGATAGCACCTTCTAGAGATTCATAAGATAATTCGCTGGAAAGATCAGTAATCGCGGGTGCAGGTACCTCTGTTTCTACACTGATAGACACCACGTCATCCAGAACAATAGTTAAAGGCCCAAAGGTGTCTGACTGCCAAAATAGGTGAGATTCAGTTTCTCCAGTTTTTGTGCCTTGTAAGCTATCACCATTGGTTAATATGATTTGGTCGGCCATAGATTTAGTAGAAAGTAACAATACTAGAATTGCGATGGAGTGGAGCATTCCTCGGATCATAACTATAAGTTCTCAGTGGGTTGCGTTGGTAAAAGTGTGCTGACATAATTTTGCTGCCAAATGGGGTGGTAGCATTTTCACTATTGACCCTTAAAAATAGACTACCAGATTACCCACAATAAGAAGTGAGGGAGTTGGCAGTCTTAAAAATTAATTGTCGAGAATTAATTATGAGTGATCTACCAATAGAATTAAAATATGCATCTAGTCATGAATGGGCGAGATTGGATAGTGATGGAACAGTAGTCATTGGTATTACCAATCATGCTCAAGAAGCTCTCGGTGATGTGGTCTATGTTGAGTTGCCTGAGGTGAGTACAGAAATTGATGCTGGATCAGAAGTTGCTGTGGTTGAGTCAGTCAAAGCTGCATCCGATATTTATTCTCCAGTATCAGGGGAGGTTATTGAGATCAATCCGGCTCTTGAGGACGAACCCGAGACAGTTAATCACTCACCCTATGCTGATGGATGGTTCTTTCGCGTAAAAGTGGCCAATATCGACGAACTGGAAGATATGATGGATGCGGATGAGTATCTTTTAGTCATTGAGGGAGATTAGTTCCGCAGGGATATTATTGACCAGCCTCTGCGTTCTGACTCTCTATGGAGAGCATCATCTGGATCAACAGCGACAGGATGGTCGACTTTTTGTAAAAGAGGTAAATCATTAATAGAGTCGCTATAAAAGTAACTTCCCTCAAGAGACTCATCGTTTTCCGTTAGCCAGTCCTCTAAGCGCTCTACTTTTCCTTCTCTAAAGGTTGGGGTGCCAATAATTTTACCGGTAACACGGCCGCTGATAATTTCGGGATCGGTAGCAAGAAATTCATCAATGCCTAATGATTCAATTATTGGCTCGACAACTAATCTATTGGTGGCGGTAATCACTAATAGCCGATCTCCAGATTGACGGTGTTTTTCAATCAATTCATTGGCTTGAGATAGTTTTATCGGTTCAATAACTTGAGCCATGAACTTTTCGTGAAGTTGATTTAACTCAGTGGTAGTCATATTGATTAATGGAGATAAAGAAAATTCAAGATAGGCGGATATGTCTAATTTTTCTGCTTCATAGTCAGCAAGAAATTTATCGTTCATTGCCCGGTATTCTGACTGATTGACTTTCTTTTGATCAATTAAAAATTCTCCCCAACTGTGATCGCTATCACCTGCGATAAGGGTATTATCTAAATCAAAAATTGCCAAAGCCATCGTTTTGCCAAATTAGTTTCAAGTAAGGAGAAGGATAACGGTCATATAACAATGGCTCAAGAGAAAATTGCTGATGCCCCTAGACTGTGGAACAATAGATCGGCTAGGACGTAACTAATTTAAAGGAAGAGATACAGTGGTTGATAAAGATGGTTTTCGCTCGAACGTTGCCATAGTCATTAGTGATGGTAGAGGCAAGGTGTTCTTGGCTAAAAGGCTGGGACAGCAATCTTGGCAGTTTCCCCAAGGTGGTGTTGATAAGGGTGAGTCCGCCGATCAAGCTTTATTTCGAGAACTTTATGAGGAAGTGGGGCTAGAGTCATCAGATGTGAAACTCATCCAGCGCACTAAAAAGTGGCTTCGCTATCATATACCTCCATCAATGCAGAGAAAGAATTCAAAGCCTTTATGTATCGGTCAAAAACAAAAATGGTATTTTCTTCAGCTAACTGGGGATCCGTCAAAGGTTTGCTTTGATACCTCTGGTAGTCCTGAATTTGATGGCTGGCAATGGGTCAACTACTGGTATCCCATAAACTCCGTGGTATCTTTTAAACGAAACGTGTATCGCAATGCTTTACACGAATTTGCCGCTGCAAATATGCGCTTTGAGCAGCAGGCGGCGAGAACATAAAAATGTTGTCATCTTTGCGTACGATTGTTCAAGAAGTAAATTCCGCTCGGAGTTTATCGGAAGTTTTAGGGATCATCGTCAAAGAAGTACGTGATGCCATGAGCGCAGGGGTTTGTTCCGTCTATCTGTTTGATGAAGCGGACCAGAGCTATGTTTTAATGGCTACAGAGGGTCTTCGCCAAGAATCAATTGGCAAGGTGCGCATGGCCATGAGAGAGGGCTTGGTAGGGCTAGTGGCTGCAAAAGAGGAGCCTCTAAATCTTCAAGATGCAGATCAGCATCCTAACTTTGCTTATTTTGAGGAGACTGGTGAGGCGCCCTTTCATTCATTTCTTGGCGTCCCAATTATTCACCACCGAAAAGTATTGGGGGTTCTAGTTCTTCAGCAGGAAACTCGACGTCGGTTTGCTTCTGAAGAAGAAGCGTTTGTGGTCACTGTATGTGCGCAATTGTCAGGAGCGATAGCTCATGCTGAGGCAACAGGAGCCCTACGCCAATTGGCATCTGCAGGAAGAGGCAAGAGTAAAGAGGCGGTATTCCCCGGTATTCCTAGCTCATCAGGGGTAGGAATTGGTCGAGTGGTTCTCGTCACATCTAGCTCCGATTTAAAAATGGTTCCAGAACGCCTAACTGACAACCCCAGCGCTGAAGTTAAACTATTTCGTGAAGCGCTGAAAGCTACGAAGCAAGACATGCGCAACTTAGGTAACGGTTTATCAGGTAAGTTAAGTGCAGAAGAATTTGCTCTTTTTGAGGTCTATATTCGGTTGCTTGATGATCGGGCGCTCATCAACGAAGTTATCTCTGCGATTAAACTGGGTCAGGCTGCGCCAAGTGCATGGAGTACGGTAATTCTTAAACACGTGCGGACCTTCCAAAAGATGGATGACACTTACTTGCGTGAGCGTGCAGCTGATGTAAATGACTTGGGTGTACGTGTACTTGGATACTTGCAGGCCAAAGATAAAGATAGAGTTCCGATGCCGCGCAGAATTGTGTTGGTTGGTGAAGATTTGTCGGCTACAGCGTTAGCAGATATCCCTGTTCATCGCTTGGTCGGTATTATTTCTCTTAAAGGATCTAGCAACTCACATATGGCCATTGTTGGCCGAGCTTTGGGTATTCCAACCGTCATGGGGGCGATTAACCTTCCGTGGGCGGAGTTAGAAGGACAAGAGCTTATCGTCGACGGATCCACTGGTGATGTTATAAGTAGGGCGACACGATCGGTTCGTCGGCACTATGTGCAACGCCAGCGAGAAGAGAAGCTGTTCAATAAGGATTTAGAAAAGCTAAGGGACACTCCATGCCACACACCTGATGGAATTAGATTTTCCCTGTGGGTAAATACTGGGTTGAGGCAAGATACGGCAAGATCACTAAAAAGTGGCGCGGAAGCTGTGGGTCTTTTTAGAACTGAAATTCCTTTCTTAATGAGGGCAAGCTTCCCCACTGAAGATGAACAAATAGAAATATATCGAGAGCAGCTCTCAGATTTTGCTCCTCGCCCAGTGACCATGAGGACCCTGGATATTGGTGGAGACAAAGATTTACCCTATTTCCCTATTGAGGAAGAGAATCCATTTTTAGGTTGGAGAGGAATTCGAATATCCTTGGATCATCCGGAGATATTTTTGGTTCAAATAAGAGCGATGTTGCGAGCCAGTGAAGGCATTAATAACTTACGTATCATGCTTCCAATGATTAGCAATGTTCCTGAGCTTGATCGAGCTTTGCAGCTTATTGAGCGAGCCTATCAGGAGCTAACCCAAGAAGAGGGCTACATGATTAAGCGCCCTTTGATTGGAGCTATGATTGAAGTACCTGCCGCAGTTTATCAGGTAAAAGAAATCGGTCGGCGGGTTGACTTCATGTCGGTTGGGACGAATGACTTAACGCAGTATTTACTGGCTGTTGATCGAAATAATCCCAGAGTCGCAGATTTGTATCATACTTTACATCCTAGCGTTTTGAGGGCGCTCAAACAAATCTATGATCAAGCCTCTAGCGTTAATTGCCAGCTTAGTATTTGTGGAGAGATGGCCGGTGACCCCTTGAGCACTGTGATACTTTTGGGTTTGGGCTATGAGACTTTCTCGATGAGTGCAAGCAGCTTGCTAAGAGTGAAATCAATATTACTTAATGTATCTAGGAAAGATGCGAAACTCTTGTCTAAGAAAGCATTAAAAATGTCAAGTTCAAAGGAAATTATCACTTTTCTAGCGCAATCTCTTGAACAGCCGGATGTTGTTAAACTGCTCAAAACAACAAGCCCGAAACCACGAGCTGACAGCACCAAATTAATTGCCTAGGATTTGATAGTCAAACTGATTAAAACCCAGTTTTTCTCCATTTTCAAAACCTTGTTCTGCCGCGCTCACCTTTCCTTCGGGAGATATTATTATAGCTGTTGCAGCGCGAGTACCATACCCTTCTGAGATGATAAAGGGCGATGAAAGAAGTGTTTCCCATTCCACAGTAATACCCGTATCGGGGAGCAGATGAGGCGCATAAGTCTTTTCTAGAGCGAGAGTATTTAGCAATGTAGGTAAGGTGGCTTGATTTATAGTGTCTGCGGATAATACTCTTTCTAGTTGCTCTCGAGCATAATCTACCTTGGGCCAAGGACTGTCCAAGCGATGATTGCTAAGGGCATAAACTCCCGGCTCAAGTACTTGTACAGGATCACCTTGATTATTGACATAGAGTAAAGTTATGCCATCAAAAATCATCAAATTAAATCCATCATAATCCGACAAAGAACTATTAAGCGAGCTTGCCCACTGATGCACATCCCTAGTTGAAGAAAGAAACCCAGTAACCAGTTCGCCGCGAGAGCGAGACTTAGTTTGTGGCATGGCATCACGCCGAATATTACGAAAGTTCGTCACTGCAGCAAAGCGTCCATTTTTCGATATCCCAAGCCAGGTACCCTTTGCTTGTTGATCTCGACCTGCAAGAATTGCCTCGTCAGTCCACCAATGCATTGGGAGCGTTGGACGTTCATAAAATTCGTCTCTATTAGAGATGACAATCAGCGGCGCATCGGAATGCATACGAAAAGCAACGGCAAGTAAACACATACAAAACAGTATAACTATTTCTCCTTTTCTCTGTCATCATTCTTGGCAGTAACGGACAGAAACCGCTATGATCATATTCCTGAATACTTAAGAGAAGCTCCTTCTAATGTTGTCTTACCCATCTATAGATCCCGTGGCCTTATCTATCGGACCGTTGCAGATTCATTGGTATGGCGTTATGTACCTTTTGGCATTTCTTGTTGCTTGGCGTTTAGCGCTGCGCAATAGCCAGCGGCCATGGTCCCCGATCAAAAAGAATCAGGTGGAAGATCTCATTGTTTATGGAGCCTGGGGCGTCATCTTAGGCGGCCGTATTGGCTACATGTTTTTTTACAGTGCCGACAAGTGGCTGGCAGACCCCGCTATGTTGATTCGTATTTGGGAGGGTGGAATGTCTTTCCATGGCGGGTTAATGGGTGTTGTTATAGCAATACTTATCTATAGTCGAAAATATCAAATTTCCTTTCTCAGCTTGGGTGATTTTGCAGCACCGCTAGTGCCTACTGGTCTTATGTTTGGCCGCTTCGGTAACTTTATTGGTCAAGAGCTTTATGGAAGGCCGACCGATGTGCCTTGGGCTATGGTGTTCCCCGCTGATCCCGAATTATTACCAAGGCACCCATCGCAGCTGTATGAGGCAGCTTTAGAGGGGCTTGTCTTATTCCTGATTATCAACTGGTTTGCCAGCAAACCTCGTTTGCGCGGAGAAGTTGGAGGTCTGTTCTTGATTCTATATGGCGTATTTCGATTTTGTGTTGAATTCGTACGACAGCCAGATGCACAGTTTTCGGGCCAATCGGCGCTGCTCGAATCGTTTAATTGGATGACCAGAGGACAAACTCTGTGTATCCCTATGATTATTGTGGGGCTATGGCTGATGCGGAAAAGTGTTCAAGGATTACTTAAGAGTGAGCGCTCCTAATGCAACAATATTTAGATTTAGTTCGCCATATTCGAGATCACGGTGTTAAAAAAGAAGATCGCACCGGTACTGGGACAGTGAGTATTTTTGGACACCAGATGCGTTTTGATTTGGCCCTTGGATTTCCTTTGGTAACGAGCAAAAAAGTACACCTAAAATCTATTTTGCATGAACTATTGTGGTTCATTCGCGGTGACACCAATATTCGTTACCTTGTAGAAAATGGTGTGGGAATATGGAATGACTGGCCTTATCAAAATTGGCTAAGGGAGACAGGCCAAGACAGTTCCTTAAAAAAGTATTCGCCCGAGTGGCGCGCAGTGATGAAAGAGTTTATCGAAAAAATTAAAACTGACAGCGACTTTGCTGCGCAATATGGTGATCTCGGCCCCGTTTACGGGAAGCAGTGGCGAAATTTTGGGGGAGTTGATCAGTTGACCCAATTAATAGAAGACATCAAGAGTAATCCAGACTCCAGAAGATTAATTGTTTCAGCTTGGAATCCACAGGACATTCCTGTCATGGTCAAGTCTGGGTTGCCCCCCTGCCATAGTTTATTTCAGTTTTATGTGGTGAACGGGAGATTAAGTTGTCAGCTCTACCAGCGCAGTGCTGATGTGTTTCTCGGGGTGCCCTTCAATATAGCGTCCTATGCCATACTCACCATGATGATCGCGCAGGTCTCGGGCTTAGGACTTGGTGATTTTGTGCACACGTTTGGTGATGCGCATCTTTACCTTAATCATATGGATCAGGTGGAAGAGCAGTTATCGCGATCAACCTTTGATTTGCCTACCATGAAAATTAATCCTCAGGTTACCTGTTTGTTTGATTTTGTCTTTGATGATTTCGAGTTGCAAAACTATCAATCACATGGACCGATTGCGGCACCTGTTGCTGTTTAAGAGGCTTATCCTATGAAGATATCGCTGATTGTTGCCGTTAGCCGTAATGGCGCGATTGGACTTAACAATCAACTCCCTTGGTATTTGCCAGAAGACCTTAAGTATTTTAAATCTGTAACCATGGGTAAGCCTTTAATTATGGGCCGTAAAACCTTTGACTCTATTGGTCGACCCCTGCCGGGTCGAGCTAATATTGTTCTCACCAGAGACCCTCAGTGGATTTCAGACGGTGTAGAAGTGGTGCAGTCCGTAGAGCAAGCGCTGTTGGCTGGCGAAATAGCCTGTGAGGCTGCCGATGTTGACGAAATCATGGTGATTGGAGGCGAGCAAATTTATCGTATGACGCTTGACCTTGCGGATCGAATTTACCTAACACAGGTTGATGCGGATGTGGAGGGAGACGCATTTTTCCCTAACATCGATCTTAACAATTGGTCTCAAACTAGCGTCAAATTACCGGAAACTATTGACAAGCATCCCTATCAGTTTTTGGTTTTGGATCGGGACTAAATTATCTTATCTGAGGTAGGAACTCTGACGATGAGTCTAGCTTAGGAATTGATGGACCCATCGATGCAGAAATGATTGCTATTCAATAGACGCTGCTAAGTAAACTTAAAGAAATATTTGTTACCTTAAGTAACAGAATTTACGGTTAAAGCATGAAAGCTTCATTTTGCGGCCCACCGTGTTGATTCTTAAAGTTGAGACTGTTAAAAAGGACGGCCAAGAAAATCTTCACAAAGTTTCTTGAACGAAGGCAATGTCCTAAATTGCCGTAAGAATATTAAACTGATAGACCCAAATTGAGGGAACCATGAAAAAGCAACCACTAAAAGCATTGGCACTTATAAGCGCTCTTGTCGGTGGTCTGACTGCAACTGCAGTTCAGGCAACTGAAGTGAGTGATGTGCTGAAAGCTGGAGCCGCTAAGGTTCAAACAGCCAAAACGTCGCAGACCAAGGTTGATCGTATTGCTGATCAAACTGATGAGCTGTTACAAGAATTCAAACAGGTAAATAAGCAAATCGAATCTTTGCGGGTCTATAATTCGCAGTTAGACCGTCAGATTGATAGCCAGAAGGTAATGATGGCTGAGCTGAAAGAGTCTATTGCTAATGCTACGGTCATTGAGCGAGGCGTTACGCCACTCATGGTTAGTATGCTTGCTGGGCTTGAAGATTTTGTTGCGCTCGATATGCCATTTAAGAAAGACGATCGTCTTGATGCAATTGCTGATTTAAATATAAATCTTGATAGCGCCAAATTTTCTGCAGCGGAAAAATTCCGCCAAATTCTTGAGCTTTATGATATTGAGTCTGAATATAGTTTGTCTCTAGAGTCATACCGAGACATGATCGACATCAATGCAGATGGATCGGAAGTTGAAGTTGATATGCTGCGAATTGGTCGAGTCGCCTTGATGTATCAGACAAAAGATAAGTCTCAGTCCGGAGCTTGGAACAAGACTACTGGTTCTTGGGAGACGCTGGATTCTGAATATCGTCGACCGATTGATCAGGGTATTCGTATTGCTAAGAAACTCAATACTCAGGACGTGATGGAAATGCCAATTACAGCGCCGGAGGCAGCACAATGAAAACTAAATTTGTTAATGTTTTTGCGGCCTTTATAGCCGTTGCCGCATTCAGTTTGCCCGCATTTGGTCAAGATGCTAAAAGCTTGGATGAGTTACTACAGATGATTGAAAGCTCGTCTATTTCTGAGACTGCAGATTCTCGTCAGCGGGAAGCGACATTTATGGGCGATCAGCGCAAACAAGCGCAGCTACTCAAACAGGCCGAGAACTCCAAGGCCGCTGAAGAACGTCGTTCAGACCGATTAGAGCAAACTATTCGAGATAATGACATCCAGATTGCTAAGCTCCGTGAACAGCGTGACAAGCGGCTTGGGTCTCTTAAAGAGCTCTTTGGTCATCTTACGGGGGCTGCCGGTGATATTCGCGCAAACCTTAATCAGTCGATCGTCAGTGCGCAGATTCCTGGACGTACAGAATTTCTTGATGAGTTGATTGCCAAGATGAGCAGTGATACTCGTTTGCCATCCATAGAAGATATTGAGCAGTTGTGGTATGAGCAACAGCGAGAAATGGTTGAGAGTTCACGCATCGTCAGTTTCAATCGATCAGTGCTTCTTGCCAATGGTGAGCAAGCTGAAATGGATGTCGTGCGAGTTGGTACTTATAACCTTGTCGCAAATGGCATGTATCTTGAATACAGCCCGACCACTGGATTAGTTTCAGAGCTAGCT
Source organism: SAR92 clade bacterium (assembly GCA_004211905.1). Taxonomy (GTDB): domain Bacteria; phylum Pseudomonadota; class Gammaproteobacteria; order Pseudomonadales; family Porticoccaceae; genus HTCC2207. The sequence goes on along the minus strand of SHBP01000009.1, from coordinate 12,997 downwards.
CGGCAGCCAGCTGGACATCAGGCGGGCGCTGCAGATTTGCAAGCAGCGACTGCTGGCTTCACTAAGGTTGGCTTAGACCCCACTGGACCTCTTGGTGGTGGATTGTTGCGTGCTTTGATCAATACTCCAACATTGGTAGAACGTTGGCATTTTGGTGGAATTGTGGGTTATGTTATTACTGCGGTCTTTGCTTTCGCAATTGCTCTAGCCGCATGGCGTTTCGTTGTTTTAATGGGAATGTCTAGCCAGGTTACTGCGCAGCTTCAATCTGACACCTCAGACACTAACAACCCATTGGGTCGAGTGTTGCAGGTCGCTGCAGACAATCCAAAGCTTGATGCAGAGTCCTTAGAGTTGAAATTGCATGAAGCCGTGCTCAAAGAACGTCCCGAGATTGAATCAGGCCTGAACCTACTAAAAGTTATATCGATGGTGGCGCCTTTAATGGGCCTTCTAGGAACAGTAACCGGTATGATTATTACCTTCCAGATGATTACTTTATTCGGTGCTGGAGATCCTAAGGCAATGGCCGGTGGTATTTCTCAAGCATTGATCACGACAGTTCTCGGTCTGGTGGTTGCGATTCCAACGGTTCTTATGCATACCCTTGTGAACGGAAAAGCTCAGCGCATTTTGCATGTTCTAGAAGAGCAAAGCGCTGGTATTGTGGCTGGATCAGTAGAGGGCCGCTAACATGTTTTTCGTTGATACGATTGCGGAAATGGGTAAATTTATGGATTCAGGAGGCGACGTTCTTTGGGCGATCGTCATCCTGCTATTCGTCATGTGGACCCTTATTTTCGAGCGCATGTGGTATCTCCGTTCTATGGTTGGCGTTGACGTTCAAAGAGCTCTTGATAGTTGGGAGGAGCGAAAAGAACGTAAGTCTAAACACGCTCATCAGATTAGAGAAAAACTAATCTCCGAAGTGAGTATCGAGATAGATACTAATATGATGATGATCAAAACCCTCGTTGCTGTGGCGCCCTTGTTTGGGTTGCTAGGTACGGTGACGGGAATGATTACAGTGTTTGACGTTATGGCGTTTACCGGCGGCGGCGATGTCAAAGCAATGGCAGGGGGTGTTTCTAAAGCAACAGTACCGACCATGTCGGGAATGGTAGCTGCGCTATCAGGGGTGTTTGGCATGACCTATGTCGAGCGTATTGCTGAGCAGGAAAAGAATCTCCTAGAAGATCATTTGATCATGGATCACTAAGTGGCTGAAGTCGGATTTATGGCTTCACCTATGAGAAAAAACTATGCGTAATAGAACAGGCAAATCACAGGCGCAAGGGCAGACAATTGATCTGACTCCTATGCTAGACGTGGTTTTCATTATGTTGATCTTTTTCATTGTTACCGCAACTTTTATTAAATTGCCGGGGCCGGTCGTTAATAAAATTGATACCACTACCGATGATTCATATAAAAAAGTCGGTATATTGGTAGCGGTAACAGAAGTTAATGAATACTGGATCGATAAAAAGCGAGTTGAAGCGAGTGCGCTAAAAATTAATTTAACCCGCTTGTTTAATGAAAATCCTAAGGGCGGCATGGTTATCCAAGCCGATAATGAGTCCAATATTGAATCGCTAGCCAAAGTGGCTGATATCGCTCGCGATATCGGGATCACTCCGGTAGCTATTTCTGTAGAAAATGACTGAGTTAATAGAATGACTGGATTAAGAGTTGGAGTATCTGCTGGGCTTGGATTAATGGTGACGTTGGGATTGGTTTTCCTAATGTTCAAGTTAATTGATTCTGGCAGCAAAGAGTTGGATGAGGGAGATGCGATAAAGATCCCTGATTTCTTGCATGTTGAGCGTGAGTTAACTGAGAATGTGAAGAAGACAGATGTTGAAAAGCCTGATGAACCAGAAACCCCGCCACCAGAAATCCCAGAAGACAAAATCGATTTTGAGGTTCCAGATAATGCCGTAAGCATGGCAGCACCCGTGGTTGGTGGTAATTTGAATGTCGGGTTGGGTAGTTTCTCGCGTGATTCTGATTATATTCCCGTGTATGTGCCTCAACCGCAGTACCCGCGGCGAGCGCAAACTCGTGGAAAAGAAGGGTATGCTGTAGTGGAGGTTATCATTACCACTACTGGTGGTGTTCGGGATCCAAAGCTGCTGGAGGAATTACCCGAAGGCTGGGGATTTGGTCGTGCTGCAGTCAAGGCGGCAACGAAGCTAAAGTATAACCCTCGAGTAATCGACGGAGTCGGTCAAGAAGTGCCTAACGTGTTGTATAAATTCACCTTCAATATGGCTAAATAAGGAGCTTGCGATGATGAACAATTTAAGACTTCTGGCTTTACTGGGGGCGATATTTTTGATGCCATCTTTGGTATCTATGATTTCAACTGATTCAGTGCTTGCCTCTTCGGTTATTGCAGCAGAAGAAAAAAAAGAGCCTAAGTATAAGGATGTAAAAACTCGCAAGAGAGCATCTGTAGGAAAAACTTGCGCCAAGGCTCTAGATAAAGTTCAAGGGGAGAAAGGACCAATTGGTATTGCCGGAGCGGCAGATGAGAAAGCTGATGTTTCCGCCCTTTGGTTAGAAGCTCGCGCGATGTTAAGTAATATCGAGTCTCGCAAGAAAGTGTGTGACTCTGCTTATGAACAAACCCAAGTATGGAATATGCAGGGCTATGTTTCCTATTCTCTAGATGACATGAAGTCAGCAATTCTCTATTACAAAAAAATCGTTGAGAGTGATGGAGCCGAAGAAGAGTTTAGATTGAATACTCGATTAACACTTGGCCAATTTTACGCAGCAACTGAGCAGTACAGTTTAGCTATCGAGCAGCTAGAAATTTGGGCTGAGAGGTCCTTTGTTGTCGGGGCGGAGCAGCGCTTGATGATGGCTCAGCTCTACCATCTTTTGGAGCGCAAAGATGAAGCGCTTGAAATGGCTAATATCGGTGTTGCAGAAGCTGAAGCAAAAGGGTTGCTCCCTAAAGAAGGCTTTTGGAATATTCAAAAAGTCATTTATTATGATAGAGACAATTTACCTATGGTCTCTTCAATTCTCGAAAAACTTGTTAAGCACTACCCCAAATGGAGTCATTGGCGGCAGCTAGCAGGTATGTATGGATCTTTAGAGCGTGACCTTGACCAGTTAGTAGCAACCGACGTTGTTTACTTAAATAATGAGTTAAAGACCGAAGGCCAGGTGTTAAATTTGGCTTATCTATATCTCGGTGCTGAGGTTCCTTTTCGTGCTGCGGTAGTGATGGAAAAGGGTATGTCTGATGAGATTATAGATAGGTCACCAAAAAATCTTGAAACTTTAGGACAAGCCTGGCTTCAAGCTAAGAACTTACCGCAGGCGTTGAAGGCATTCGAGGCAGCATCGAAGCTCTCTGATACAGGAGAACTGCAGTATCGGATCGCATCGATATATCTCGATCTTGGTCAAGATAAAAAGGCTTACCGCGCTTCTTTGAAAGCTGAGAGGAAAGGAGTAGGCAAGAATACAGCCTCAAACTACAACAAAATGGGTAGCGCGCTGATAAACCTCCACTGTTACAAAGATGCAGTTAAGGTGTTTAATAAGTCAGTCAAGGCTGCTGATACTAAAAAGAAAAAGCGTTTCCCTAAGCAGTGGATTAAGTTCGCAAATTATGAGGGTGATCGGTTGCAAAAGCTTCGCGATGTGGGTGCAACAGTGCCTAATTGCAGTAAGGCTTAAAACAAAACAATATAATAGGAAAGCCCAGTTTTACTGGGCTTTTTTTTGCAACTCGTTAATTAAAATGTTTCGGGCTTAGAGTTGAGAGAGATCTCTCACAGCCCCTTTGTCTGCGCTAGTGGCGAGCTTGGCATAGGCTTTAAGAGCAGCTGTTACCTTTCTTGGCCGATCCTCTAATGGTGTCCAACCAATCTTATCTTGTGCATCGCGCCGTTGGTTTAGCTCTTCGTCAGATACTAAGACATCAATGGTTCTATTGGGAATATCAATTTTAATTCTATCGCCATTTTTAATTAAACCAATGTTTCCACCCGCACCTGCTTCAGGTGAAACATGGCCTATTGATAACCCCGACGTTCCTCCAGAAAAGCGCCCATCAGTAATAAGCGCACAAGCCTTACCAAGATTTTTTGATTTGATATAACTCGTGGGATAAAGCATTTCCTGCATTCCAGGCCCACCACGAGGTCCCTCGTAGCGAACTATAACGACATCACCTGCTACAACTTCATCATTCAAAATTGCTGCAACCGCTGCATCTTGGCTCTCGGTAATAAAAGCAGGGCCCTCAAAAACATGAATGGATTCATCTACCCCAGAGGTTTTTACAACACAACCATCAGGTGCAAGATTTCCAGTGAGAACGGCCAGACCCCCTTCTAAGCTAAATGCATTCTCAAGATTTCTAATACAACCGTTCTCTCGATCCGCATCAACCGAAGGCCATCGAGTACTTTGACTAAATGCTGTTTGTGTAGGTATTCCTGCAGGGCCGGCTTTATAGAATGTTTTTACTTCCTCACTGGGTCTACCAGCCACATCCCATTTTTCGAGAGCTTGTTTCATGGTTGGAGAGTGAACGGTAGGTAAATCCCCATGAATTAATCCAGCTCGATCCAGTTCGGCCAGAATCCCCATAATACCGCCAGCACGATGGACATCCTCCATATGGTATTCCGGTGTGTTGGGGGCAACTTTACACAGTTGTGGAACAACTCGAGAAAGCTTGTCGATATTCGAAAGATCAAAGTCAATTCCTGCTTCTTGGACTGCGGCCAATAAGTGCAGAATAGTGTTAGTGGAACCCCCCATGCATATATCCAAGGTCATAGCATTCTCAAAAGCTCGGAAGTTTGCAATCGAGCGGGGGAGCACGGAATAATCGTCGTTTTCGTAATGCTGTTTGGCTAATTTGACGATAGTTCTACCCGCTTCTAGGAATAGTCCCCGTCGATCAGAATGCGTTGCCAAAACCGATCCATTACCTGGGAGAGATAACCCTAGAGCTTCAGTTAGACAGTTCATTGAGTTCGCAGTAAACATACCTGAGCAGGAGCCGCAGGTGGGACAGGCGGAGCGCTCATATTCAGCAACTTTCTCGTCACTGGCAGTGTCATCCACAGCGATAACCATGGCGTCAACAAGATCTAGATTATGATCAGCTAGCTTGGTTTTGCCTGCTTCCATGGGCCCACCTGAAACAAAAATAGTCGGAATATTTAGACGCATTGCGGCCATCAGCATTCCGGGGGTGATTTTGTCACAGTTGGATATACAAACCAGAGCATCGGCACAATGGGCATTAACCATATATTCAACTGAGTCGGCAATCACATCCCTAGACGGAAGCGAGTAAAGCATGCCGTCGTGGCCCATAGCAATGCCGTCATCAACGGCAATCGTGTGGAACTCTCTAGCAATACCACCTGCCTTTGCGACTTCTCCCGCGACAAGATCGCCCATATCTTTTAAGTGAACATGACCAGGGACAAATTGGGTGTAGGAATTTGCGATGGCAATCATAGGTTTGTTGAAGTCATCATCCTTCATGCCCGTGGCACGCCATAGCGCTCGAGCGCCAGCCATGTTTCGACCTTGGGTAGTAGTATGTGAGCGATACTTGGGCATATTAAATTCTCATGCTGTTTTATTCTGAATTAATCATAGCGGCGCGAGTTACTTTAGCCACAGTTGATCATTAAATTGTTTTACTAAAGATCCTCGCATTACGGCGATAATTATACATAGACTGCTTATTTTCTGGCAGATCTCTTACTTTGACTTCAATAAATCCTCGTTCAATAAACCAGTGGGCAGTTTTTGTCGTCATTGCCAGTAAGTTTGAAATACCAGTAGCCTTACTATCATATTCGACTTTCTCTAGAAGGCGAGCGCCAATACCCTGTCCATGAAACTCTTCATGGATTGCTACGCAGGCAAGTTCGCCCGCCGCTTTATTGGTGGTTGGATAAAGTGCGGCACATCCAATAATCAGTCCTTCAGGGTGGACGACCACTGAAAATCGTGAGATTTCGTTCTCTAATAGCTCTCTAGATCGCTTTACGAGTACTCCAGATTCTTCAAGTGGGGTGATGAGATTAAGAATCCCACCCACGTCTTCAATAGTCGCAGGTCTAATCACCTCTTCACAATCTTTCATGATTAGCGTGCCGCTGCCTTCTCGAGTAAATAATTCAGCTAGTAGCGCTCCATCTTCCTCATAGCCAACCATGTGGACTCGCTCAACACCCTCATGGCATGCTAGCGACGCAGCACTCAATAACTCAGCTTGTTGTAAGTCTTTCGTGGTTTCCTGTAGCTCAGCTACCTGAGCTAGAGATAACGTTCTAAGTAGTTGATCACCATCGACAACCCCTCTAGGCTGACTAATTAAAATCAGTTTTTCGGCTGTAAGATCAATTGCAATTTTCGTAGCGACATCCTGATAGCTCAAGTTGAATGATTCTCCTGTAGGAGAGAAGCCAACCGGTGAGACTAAGACTAAAGCGCCACTTTGAAGCTGATAGTTGATTGCCTCACTGTCCACTCGCCTAATTTGTCCCGCCCGCTGAAAATCGATGCCCTCTTGAATACCGACGGGCTTGGCAGTGATAAAATTACCACCGATCACTCGAATATGTGATCCATGCATGGGTGAGTTTGGCAGCCCCATAGAAAGCTCAGTTTCTATTATTAGTCGTGTACAGCCAACAGATTCCTTAACGCATTGCATGGTGTCACTGTCAGTTACACGAATATGCTGTTCAAATAGAGGAGTTATTCCAGACAGCTGAAGGCGCTGATCAATTTGTGGTCGCGCTCCATGAACCAGCACCACTCGCATGCCTAAACTCTGCAACAGCGCGATATCATGAATCATACTGTGAAAATTAGGCGCCAAAATAGACTCACCAGATATAGCAATGACAAAGGTTTTTCCACGATGAGCATGGATGTACGGAGACGTTTGTCTAAAAAAGTTGACGTAGTTGTGTGTATTCATGGCGCAATTATAATCAACAGGAGCCAATAAGTTCATATAAAGTGTGATTTGTGCCAGTTATAACGGTGATTTTAGGTAAAAAAATCACAATTACTGTAATTGATAGGTTGAAGGAAGGTTTCGAGCAACAAAATCTCTGTAGCCCACGATAAATTGCAACGATTGATTATTTAGGGCTTCCAACCATGCTACCACCAGCATTGAATTTATGGTTCAATTTGATTTATAGCCGGAATCGTAACAACAGGCCCAAGTTGACCGCGCAGAGTGCTATACTCCGCGCCGAGATTAACCAGCAATTATTATTTAGAGAGGTAGGAATCGATGTCGTTTGCAGACCGCGATGGCTTTATTTGGATGGATGGCAAACTCGTGGATTGGCGCGATGCGCAAACCCACTTTCTGACGCACTCACTACACTATGGTTTATCCGTCTTTGAAGGGGTTCGGGCTTATCACAACAATAACTCCGGTACTTGTATATATCGTCTTGAAGACCATACCAGACGACTGTTTAATTCGGCTAAAATTCTTCAAATTGAAGTGCCATTTACTCAGGATGAAATTAATGCCGCTCACCGCAAAGTGGTTAATGTTAATAAACTGAAAGAAGCCTATATTCGACCGTTGGTGTTTCTGGGTTCTGAAGGGATGGGCCTTAGAGCAAAAGATTTAAAGGTGCACGTCGGTATAGCCGCTTGGGAATGGCCTTCGTATATGGACCCTGAGGCTCTAGAGGCGGGCATTAAAGTACGTACCTCCTCCTATACTAGACATCATGTGAATATTACGATGTGTAAAGCCAAAGCTAGCGGCAATTATATAAACTCAATGTTAGCTTTGCGGGAGGCATTAGACTCCGGGTGTGATGAAGCAATGATGCTAGATAATGAAGGCTATGTGGCGGAAGGGAGTGGTGAGAATTTCTTTATGGTCCGCGATGGCGTTATTTTTACGCCTGATTTAACCTCATGTCTTGATGGTATTACCCGTGATACTATTTTCAAGTTGGCAGCTGATCATGGGATAGAAGTTCGTGAAAAGCGCATCACTCGTGACGAAGTGTACATCTGTGATGAAGCCTTCTTCACTGGTACTGCGGCAGAGGTGGTGCCTATTCGAGAATACGATGGGCGCATAGTTGGCACCGGTAAGCGTGGCCCAGTGGCAGAAATGTTGCAGGCAGCCTATTTTGATGTAGTGCGCGGCGCGAACGATAAGTATGCTAATTGGCTCGCACCAGTCGCTGAGTAACTTGCAATTCAATAGACCAGACTAATACGAGTATCTATCTCATGGGTGAAGATCATCATTCGAACCTGGCCACAAATGACTTAGTCAATGTGCTTTGTATGAAGTGGGGTAACAAGTATCCAGCTGACTACGTCAACCGCCTTTACTCTATGGTTGCGCGAAATATGCAGCGGCCCTTCCGGTTTATCTGTCTTACCGAGGATAATATCGGACTTAGTAAAAATATTGAATCTTTTCCACTACCTGAGTTATCTGTTGACCTTGGTGGACCTGAGCGAGGTTGGAACAAGCTCGCTGTTTTTGCGGAAGAGCTTTATGATTTGAAAGGGAAAGTGCTCTGTTTAGATCTTGATCTTATTATTACAGGTAGCCTCGATGATCTCTTTGATTACCCCGGTGAAGTAATGATTATTAAAGATTGGATTAAAAAAGATGGTACTGGCAATTCCTCAGTCTATCGTTTTGAAGTGGGCGCTCACCCTGAAATTCTATCTGAGTTTGAGGCATCTTTTGAAGAGATTAAAGCGCGCCATCGTAATGAGCAAGAGTATCTTTCTGCAGCCTTGATGGGTAAGAATGCTTTAGTTTATTGGCCTGACCACTGGTGCCGAAGTTTTAAGCGCCACTGCATAAAACCCCTATCTTTTTTGACAGCTCGAGATACTGAAATCCCGGAGGACGCTCGGGTGATTGTTTTTCATGGAAAGCCTGATCCTCACGAGGCCATTATTGGCGTTAGTGGGAAATGGTACCGGCGGTTCAAACCAGCAACTTGGATCAAGGATCATTGGCAGTAAAATTGTGATATGCGTCACAAAAAAGCATTTTTTTAATAGTAATCCATCCGATATCGAGATTATTCTCGTGCGAATATATAGTCTTGAAGGCTATTAATTATCGCATAGATTTGCTAGACGCTCATGGATGTAATGTTAGTCTCCCGGCGAGGAGCAATGTTCAAGTATTTCCTGCTCATTTCAGCACGATTAGACTTAGATACAAAGGTATTTGATTTTTCCTTAAAGCCTTTCCTTTGGCCAAAGAAACTTGATCTGAATGACGACGAAATAAGTCAAGGTATAGCGTTTCATTTGGAAAGGAAAAAAGCTAAACATAACTTCCCTAATTGGGTTTGGCCTCTGTTAGAGAGTTACTACAGATTTAAATTTAAGAACATTTTCAGGCGATTCTCAAAGCTAATAGAGCATTATGATCCTAGCTGCATCGGAATTTTTAACGGCCATAGATTGCCAGAGCAAGCGCTTAAGAATATTGCAGCTAAACTTTCTATTCCAATCATACATTTTGAAAATGGGCTGTTACCTAATACGACAACATTTGATCCCAAAGGTATAAATGCCGGCAATAGTATTCCCAGGGAAGAGGAGTTTTATCGGAATTATTTATATTCAGCGACCCCTGAAAACCCAATGGAACGAAAATTAGTGCAGCGTAAATTTCATCGATTTAAAAGGACGCATTCACTAGCATCCAAGTTTCATCAATACTTACCCGAAAAGTTTATCTTTGTTCCGTTTCAGGTTCATTTTGACAGCCAAATCTTATGCAACTCACCGCATATTAAAACCATGCGTGAACTTTATGAATGGGTTGAATTTGCAGCATTGAACTGTGATGATCCAAGCCTGAAATTTGTTATCAAAGAGCACCCATCTGACCCTCACCGCTACGATGACCTTTACAAAAAGAGCCAGCGCATTATGTTTAGTAACAGAGATACATCAGAGCTGATTAAAAAATCTGAGGCTGTGGTAACCATCAATTCTAGCGTTGGAATGGAATCGTTGTTCTTAAATAAACGCGTGATTGTCCTCGGAATGGCTTGTTATGCCATTGATGGAATCACAAAAACGGTCACTTCAAAAACACAGCTTATTACAGAACTAAACAACATAGAGAGCTGGCAATGCGATCTTCCACTCACAGAAAAGTTTATTGCTTATCTGCGCAATGAGTATTGTATTCCTCAGACCTGGTACTCTCCTAATGAAGAGCATATAAGTGAGATACAGCGCCGCTTCAAAGCTATTATCGACAATACGTCAGTGACCAAATTCAAGGATGAGAATTTTCCTGCGGTTGCGCACTAGTTATTTACAGTATTGAAATGAGCTGTTCTAGTCAGGAAGAGGGTTCAAGCAATTGAAATCGTGTTAGCCATTGGAGTACTGGGCTGTAAAATCGTGCATGATCTAATTCTTTTGGTTCGGTGGACTGATCTTTTGTTAGCATGAAATTTGGCTTGACGATCTTACCAGCCAGCAAAACTTCATTGTTTTTCCGGTAGGCTTTATCGTTATAAACTAAATAGTCTGCGTGAGATGCAAAATTATGAACCGAATCTTTAGTGGTTGGGTCCAGCAGGTTACGGCCAAGATTTGGGTAGGCTACCTGAGATAAAGCAGTATTATACAATGTGGGCATAATATCCTTGTGTGATGCGATTTGGTGGGTATCTGGAATAAAAGATGATTTGTAGTTTTGTGGGATATAAAGGTAAAACGGCACACTGATTTCATGAAGACGTTCTTCGTCATTAAATCGCATACCGCGAATAGCATGATCTCCAGTTACGGCAATAATAGTTTTTTGCTTTAGCGAGCTATCTTTGATTCTGCTGATGAACTGTCCTAGTTGATCATTTGTGTAAAGATAGGTATCCAGTGACTCTTCAGGTAAATCTTGTAAGCGCGCTAGTAATTGCTGAGGTTTTTTGGGAAGCGTCAAAGTTTCCTGTAGCGGAAGCGTGTATGGGGGGTGGTTAGTGACCGTAAGGGTCACAATAAACAATGGTTGGTTCCCTTCTACGGAATTTGTGAGATGCTTGTAGACTTCATCAAAGACAAATTGATCTTCACCTCCCCAAACGCTGGGTTGCATTGCTGGGTAAAGATCAGTCAGTTGATGTGCCCCAATAAACACATCAAATCCCTGGGTTTTAAAGTAATTACTGCGATTGGATAAACCCTCAAAACCAGCGTAAACAAAGACGGTTCTGTATCCCGCATTCTTAAATATTCTTGCGGCCGAAGTCTTAAGTGGAACAGTCTGATGCCTAGAGTGGCTAATAGCGCTATATTCTGTATTCACCAGCAAACTCACCAAAGATTTTTGAGTATCATCATGAGCGGGTAAAAATCGCTTAAAATAATAGTCGTCCTTGAGATGTTTTTGAAGTTCTCCCGCGAGATTAACGTCACCACTAAAATCCGTGGTTAACAATGTGTTGGCCATACTCTCAACTAAGTTAAGTACCACATGGGGAGGGTTATCTTCCAAAAATTTTGACTGTTTAGTGTGCGTGAAAAACTGGGGGAACAGTTCGTCATCTGTCGCCGGATAGCCATAAAAGGCCTGAAATAGTTTGCGGCCTTCCGACTCAGTGGCTGGCTCGATTCTTTTTGACTCCTTAAATTCCTTGTAACCATAATAAAGTGCGACAATTCCATTGGGGACGAGGTTGTTTATTGCTGCCTCAGAGGAAACTACAAGATGTCTATAGGATAGAGGAAATGTCGACACTGTCCCCCTGCCTAGAATGGACATGATCATGAGGGGTATAAAGATGGCAAATGTGATGAAAGATAATTTTCCCATTTTAATGGTCTTTATTAAGCTCGTTACTCTTTTAGTTACTCGAAGACACAACCAAAAAGATACCCAGGTAACGACAATGCATAAGGCTACTCTTAATTCAAAAGCTTCAATGCTGGTTACCGTAGGCCATATAGTTTCCGCACCATAGTTCATACCGCTAAAGGCAAAGCTATCGATTGGCCTATTGAAAAAGCCAATGTATGAGAAGTTAGCCATGGCTAACCAGATAACTAAAGTGATGATTAACCCACCAAGGAGGTAGTTTAATACCCATATAATTTTTGCTAGAGGGAATGGCAGAGGAATACAAACGATGCTAACGAGTATTCCAAGTATGGCAAGTCTAATCAAGATGGCTAAATCAAAGCGAAAACCTGTCCAAAGCGCCCGCCAAAGATCACTACTTTGGCTAATACTTTCTGGCTGCGCATAAGCAAACCATGTTCCTAATCTGGCCAGAAATAAAATTAAACAGCACAGCATTATAAGGAATGTTAGAGAGGTCAAAATTCGCAAGTAGACGATCGAATTTGTGTTGGTATTAAAGTCAGTCAAATTACTTTGTGCCATCAAATAGCCGTGTTCAGTACTTTATACAATAATCTATGATCCAGAACTCTAACTTGCTCTGTCACTCATTACTCCAAAGATAACACGTTTCATTGCAACCTGCTTATCCAAAAATTATTCGTTCATGACGGTTATCATTCGTGGTTAATAAAGAATTCTGCTATCTTGTCAAAATTGGAAACGGGCTAGTTTGAACAGTCTTACTCAAGGATAGATTTTAACTCTGCCAGTTATAAGGTGTAACATTTGAGCCTACCTAGGTTTATATATTCAGTATTTTTCTATTGCTTATTGCCGGCAATAGGATTGCGATTGTTGTGGCGAGGCCTCAAGGCTCCCAATTATCTGCGCCGATGGCCGGAGCGCTTTGGCTTTAGCCAACGGCTAAACACAGAGCTGCCCGCTATTTGGCTCCATGCAGTATCTGTTGGAGAAACTCTTGCCGCAGTGCCTTTGGTTAAATCTCTACAACAACAATACCCCGAGTATCGCCTGATGGTGACCTGCATGACCCCTACTGGTTCAGAGCGCATTGTTTCCAGTTTTGGAGATACTGTAGACCATGGCTATGCA
>SHBP01000008.1 GCA_004211905.1 SAR92 clade bacterium | reverse complement strand
ATTGACCTGCAGATTGCAGGCAACCAGCAACGGCAAAATGAGGCTGAATTGGTTGCAGAAAACACAGTAAACTATTTGGTTGAGAATTATCCTTTACTAACTTTACCATCAAATGCGATAGTTGAAAATTATGGGCAAACCGTCTCAACTGGGAACCCAAGTAATGCCTGTGTCACTAAAACGATTATTGAAGGTTCCGGCACGCCGGGTTCTTTAGCGTGCGACTGGACAGGCAGCTCAGGCTCTGGAAGTAACGTAACTAGAGATCATGAAAGTTTTCATGGTGGAGGTAATAAAAGCTGCTTAGTGGGCGACTATATCGAAGAGGAACATCCTCACTTACATCACATGAGTGGCTCACCGAAAGAATTATGGATTAATGGGAATATTACCGTTAAGTATTGCGGTGGATGTTTTGATGATGCTGCGGCTACTATTTACTACACAGGGTCAAATATCGACTCGTGTAGTTACGGGGGATCATGGCCATCAGTGGTTTCGGCTGTAAAGGTGACACAAGCAGAATTTAATGTAGCTGCAGGTGCTAGTCCTTCCTTGGATAGTGATTATTATTCACAAGTGGAGATTCGTGTCACATCAACAGATCCTGTCTCTGGTGCTACCGCAACGGCTGTCAAAGGATTTAAGTATCGAGGAGATTCAGATGGATCACCAACCAACTCGCAATGTGGTGTAACCGATGGCAACATTGTCACGGTAGATGAAGACCCATGGCTGACGAGTAATGGCTCTCGAAGAGTGCTCTATTCTTATCTCGAGATAGACTAAAGATTAATCGTAAACTGTCGCAATAGGTAGTCGTTTGTGTTGCGTTTTAGCATAGATAGCCATCAATCTGTGCTCTGCTTCAGCACTGACCTGATTACCTTCAAGAAAATCGTCAATATCATCGTATGACAGACCAAGTACATGCTCATCCTTTTTCTGTGGGCTTAAACACTCTAAATCTGCGGTCGGCGTTTTATTGACTAGCCTATCAGGAGCCCCCATAGTTTTGGCGAGGAGTCGAACTTGACGCTTGCTGAGACCAAACAGGGGTGCTAGATCACAGGCGCCGTCGCCAAATTTAGTGTAAAAGCCGGTGATATTTTCTGCCGAGTGATCAGTTCCTAAAACTAAACCATTCAGCATGCCCGCTATTTCGTACTGTGAGACCATGCGGGCTCGCGCCTTAACATTACCTTTAGCGAAATCAATGGCATCATCGTTAGGTAATAATCCATTATCTTCGAGAGTTTCACAAACACTTGCATTAATAGCATCAACACCATCTTCAATATTCACAGTCAGGCTTAAACTTGGCTGTATAAAGCGAAGTGAAACCTGCGCATCTTCCTCATCTTTTTGGATACCATAAGGCAGGCGCACTGCGGCAAATCTGTAATCAGAGCAGTTGTGAATTTTGTTGAGACCATCCACCGCTAGCTGAGCAAGCCGACCACAGGTGGACGAGTCCACGCCGCCACTGATGCCAAGTACTAGCGTTTTAGTTCCAGATTCTATAAGTTGATTCTGAATAAACTCAACGCGACGAGAAATTTCAAAGTTGGGGTCTATCACGGGAATCACCCGCATTTCATCGATGATGTCTTGCTTGTTCATTGCGCGGTTTAGCTCACTCTGGGTTTAATAACACCTAATATTAATTAAGCAATCCAAAGGTTAATAAACTCCAAATAGATCGCTTGTTTTCTTGCTGACTCTGGTCACCATTACCTAGTTCGGCTTCTCGGGTCACCTTGTCGTATACAGCTCGACTGTCAAATGAAGGCGGCTTAATGCGTTTTAAAACTCCAAATGAAACCTTGTCTAACCAGGAGTCCTGATCTGCTAACAGACGCCGTTCGAAGTCAAATTGTCCATTGCTGTCCAGAGAAGGATGTTCTGGATAGTTTGCTACTAGCACTTCCACAGAATTATCAGCGAGCTCTTTCATTTCTAATAAGTAATACGCTTGAGCCATGACAGCTAGACCATCTGGAACAGCCGGAGATTGTTGAAAATTTTCCACCACAAATCGACCACGATTCGCTGCTGCTAGATAAGCACCCCGAGTGAAGTAGTAGTTAGCCACATGAATTTCTGCACGAGCCAGTCGATTGCGCAAGCTAATCAGTCTTTTTCGAGCATCTGCTGCATAAGGACTTTCGGGGAACCGAGACAGTAATTCAGTTAAAGTGGTGAATGCTCCTCTCGCTTCACCTATATCCCTCAGGCTACTGTCCGTGGGCAAAAAACTGTCAAAAAAACCTCCTGTTTGGGAAATTTCTGAAAGCCCTTTAACGTAAAACGCATAGTCGACATTGGGATGCTGGGGATGAAGACGAATAAAACGGTCTGCTGAGGCAATGCTGGATTCATAATCCCCTGATTTATACTGGGCGTAGATGAGCTCGAGTTGCCCTTGCTCTGCATACTTACCGAAGGGAAATTGAGATTCTAAAAGTTGCAAATTACTGATGGCGACAGTCCAGTTGCTGGCGTTAAGGCTAGACTGTATTCGTTCGTAAAAGTCTTTTTCTGTCAGTCCGGCACTATCTTCTTCAGTTTGCTCTTCATCACCCCAACCAAGCCACGAACAACCGGTGGTTAGAGATAAACTTAAAATCAAAAGCATCAACGATAAGTTTTTCATGTAATATTCTCAGATTAATGGTCTGCTGATTTAAATTTTAAGCAGGGCGGCTATTTAAACACAGCGCTATAGTTAAACCAATAAATGTTCGTTTTAAACAGCCTTTTCAGACATTAGGTGGTAATAGTTGGAGTGCTAAAACTGGATTAAGTTTAGTGATCGATAAAATAAGTAACAATAAAATAGTAGACCCCATCACAGACGGTTTGATTGAGCAGCAAGCTATTGTGCCGCTGTCTGATGTTGGTCGCCGCCTTGATCAGGTGGCAGCAGAGTTGTTTTCTGATTTTTCGAGATCGCGCTTGAAGCTATGGATCAATCAAGGTGAATTGCTGGTTGATGATCAACAGCAAGTGCCAAAATACAAGTTAATGGGTGGTGAAAACTTAATCTTGAGCGCCGAGTTGGAGCCAGAGGGGGACTGGCAGCCAGAGAATATTCCTTTGGATATAGTGTTTGAGGATGATCATATTATAGTCATCAATAAGCCCGCTAATTTTGTTGTTCATCCTGCAGCAGGTAATTACTCGGGTACTGTATTAAATGCGCTATTACATCATTGCCCCGCGCTGTTATCGGTTCCACGGGCGGGAATCGTACATCGCTTAGATAAAGACACTACTGGGCTAATGGTTGTAGCTAAAACTTTGCAAGCCCACACGGATTTAGTGATGCAACTACAAGCTAGAACAGTGCGCCGCGAATATGAGGCAGTTGTCTTCGGCATTGTCATTGCAGGTGGCTCGGTCGATCAACCGATTGGGCGTCATGCCAAACAGCGCACAAGGATGGCAGTCATTAGCGACGGGAAAGAAGCAAAAACGCACTATAAAGTTCTCGAGCGGTTTGATGGGCATAGCCATTTGCGTCTCAAGTTAGAAACCGGACGAACACATCAAATTCGTGTGCATATGGCACATATACGCCACCCTATTGTTGGTGATGACGCCTATGGAGGGCGGTTGAGGATCCACAAGGGGGCATCAATTAAGTTACAGGAAGGTATTCGTGATTTTGAGCGCCAGGCATTGCATGCCAAGGAGTTAGAGCTTATTCATCCTGCTAGCCGTGAATTAATTGGTTGGACCTCCGATTTGCCTCCAGACATGCAATACTTGCTTGAGATTTTAGCGGATGGTTAGTCAACCCCCTTCATTTTTTATTCCAGATTGGCCTGCACCAACATCTATAGGGGCCGCTATTAGCTTGAGATCAGGTGGTATTAGTAAGGGGGCTTTCTCGAGTAATAACATGGCGCTGCATGTGGGAGATAATGCAATTGATGTGCGGGCCAATCGAGACTCCCTCATATCAAGACTAGGACTCTTGGGCACACCTCTATGGCTTAATCAAGTTCATGGGACGGATGTTATCTATGTTCCCGACGCTGAGGAAATTCCTGATGCTGATGGTAGCTACACCGATAAATCTCAGACGATATGTGCAGTTATGACCGCAGATTGCCTTCCCATATTATTGTGTGACAAGGCCGGCAGTGAAGTTGCTGCTGTCCATGCGGGTTGGCGTGGTTTATGCCATGGAGTTGTGCGACAAGCCGTTAGGAGCTTTAGGTCTCCTGTCGAGCAAATTATGGCTTTCTTAGGTCCTGCAATCGGGCCTAAGGCTTTCGAGGTGGGGCCTGAGGTGCTGGAATCATTTTTAGATAATGCTCAAAGCCAGCAACACCAAAAGAGTATCATTACTGCCTTCAAGTCTACTGATAATAATCAATTTAACGATCATTTTTTTGCGGATTTATATGCCTTAGCCCGAGCAGAGCTAGCGGCTTGTGGAATAGACTCAATTTTTGGCGGAGATTTTTGTACGTTCTCAGATAAAGAGAGGTTCTACTCCTACCGAAGGGAGCAAACAACCGGTCGCCACGCCTCGCTAATTTGGTTGAAATAGAACTCCAGTTAAACAGCAATAATCCTGTTGTGGAGACTATTGCACCAATGATTTGCTAGCTTGGAATAGTTCGCCTGACTTACTGTGATTTTTGGCGTTTAAATACTTGCTAACCTTGGGGTGTTCTATTAGAATTGCCGCCCTCTCGTAGGGGCTATTAGCTCCATGGCTTTAAGCGAAAGAATCGGGCCGCAATAGGCCATTAATATTTGGAGCAAAACATGTACGCAGTAATCAAAAGTGGCGGAAAGCAACATCGAGTCGTAGAGGGTGAAACCTTGCGTCTAGAAAAGCTGGATATCGCAACTGGTGATAATATCGATTTTGAAGAAGTCTTGATGGTTGGCGAAGGTGCTGAAGTCAAGATTGGCGCACCCCTTGTAAAGGGCGGCAAAGTGACTGCTGAGGTTGTTTCTCATGGTCGTGGTGACAAAGTGAATATTATTAAATTCCGACGTCGCAAGCATTCGCGCACACAACAGGGCCACAGACAGTGGTATACAGAAGTTAAAATTACTGGCATTAACGCTGGTTAATCCGAAGAGGATAAAGCAATGGCTCACAAGAAAGCTGGTGGTAGTACCCGAAATGGCCGCGATTCAGAGAGTAAACGCCTTGGTGTTAAAGTCTATGGCGGTCAGACAATTAATGCAGGCGGCATTATAGTTCGTCAACGTGGGACTAAGTTCCACCCGGGCACTAATGTTGGTATCGGCAAGGATCATACCTTGTTCGCTACGGCAGAGGGTGTTGTTCGATTTGTGCAGAAAGGCCCGCAAAACAGAAAATATGCTGAAGTAGTGTCTGCGTAGGCACTATTTTTCAGTTTAAAAAGCCCCTACGCGGGGCTTTTTTTATGGGTGGCAGTTTTGTGAAAAAATGTCACTTTGATTACGCGAAATGACTAAAGCCTACGGCAACTGTAAACTGTTCTTATGAAATTTGTTGATGAAGCTACAATTAAAGTCCATGCGGGAAAAGGCGGTAACGGCTGCCTAAGCTTTCGCCGTGAAAAATATATTCCCAAGGGTGGACCTGATGGTGGCGATGGTGGCGATGGCGGAAGTGTTATCTTAGTAGCCGCAGAGGGCCTCAATACATTGATTGATTTCCGCTACACTCGAAACTTCAAGGCCCAAGCTGGTCAGCAGGGAAGTAGCGCTGAATGCACTGGGCGTGGGGGCGACGATCTTTTATTGCAGGTCCCGGTAGGTACTACTGTCATTGACAATGAGACCGGGGATGTCATGGGAGACCTGACAGAGTTAGATCAACAGTTAAAGGTAGCTCAAGGTGGTTTCCATGGTCTTGGGAATACCCGTTATAAGTCCAGCACAAATCGAGCGCCGCGCCAGACTTCGCCAGGACAAGAGGGAGAAGTCAGAGAGATTAAGTTAGAGCTTAAAGTGCTAGCTGATGTCGGTTTACTCGGGTTACCTAATGCGGGTAAATCTACATTTATTCGCTCGGTCTCCGCTGCTCGTCCTAAGGTGGCTGACTATCCGTTTACTACATTAGTTCCGAACTTAGGTGTCGTAGGTATGAGCGGAGATAAATCTTTTGTTATCGCTGATATACCAGGATTGATTGAAGGCGCATCTGAGGGGGCGGGTCTTGGTATTCGCTTTCTAAAACATCTGACTCGCACTCGATTATTACTGCATTTAGTAGACATGATGCCCTACGACGGCACTACGCCAGATCAAAATGCTCGAGTTATAGAGACTGAGCTTGAGACATTTAGTCCCACACTGGCGTCGGGAGACCGTTGGTTGGTATTGAACAAGATCGATTTACTACCTGAGGATGAGGTTGAGGGTCAGTGCCAGCAAGTCGTTGACGCTCTTGGTTGGGAAGGCCCAGTCTTTCGTATGTCAGGGCTGGCTTCTCAAGGTACAAAGGCTCTCTGTGCTGCGATTATGGATTACATTGATGAGCATAGGCAGCAAGAAGAAGCTGACCCCGACCTAACAGAGCTAGCTGATAAGCGACGCGCAGTTATTCAAGCCGAGGCAAGAGAACGTATTGAGGGGCTTGCACAGGCGCGCAGACAGTCCCGTCAGCAACCGCAAGAGAATGATGACGAAGACGATGATCATGATGTTGAAGTAGTTTACGCGGAGTAATTGACTTTGAGTCGAGCAAATATCAAACAGGCGAAGCGTTGGGTGGTGAAAATTGGTAGCGCGTTGTTAACTAATGATGGTGCTGGTGTTGACCGCAGCGCTATTGATAGCTGGGTCAATCAGATAGCTGAACTTCTTAGTCAAGGGAAAGAAATTGTTCTAGTATCTTCTGGAGCTATTGCCGAAGGTATGGCTCGTTTGGGTTGGGCTAATCGACCTGATAGTATCCATGATCTGCAGGCTGCGGCTGCAGTTGGTCAAATGGGGTTAATTCAAATTTATGAATCGAGTTTTCTGCGATTCAATAGGAAGACTGCGCAAATCCTGCTTGATCATGATGATCTAGCCAGTCGCCAGCGCTATCTTAATGCGCGAGGAGTAATGAAAAGGTTAATGGACCTGGGTGTTGTTCCTATTGTTAACGAGAATGACACTGTAGTGACTGACGAAATTCGTTTTGGAGATAACGACAATCTCGCCGCTTTAGTTGCTAATTTGATTGATGCGGATGTACTAGTCATTCTGACTGATAAAGATGGTTTGTATAACGCAAACCCTGATCACGACCCCACTGCTCAACTTGTTACTGAGGCGAAAGCGACCGACTCCTCTCTTGACAGTTTGGTAGGCGAGAGTTTTAGTCAGCTAGGCCGCGGAGGTATGGTGACTAAGTTGCAAGCCGCTCGGCTGGCATCATCTTCTGGTTGTAGCACTATTATTGCTGGAGGACGAAACAATGATGTTTTGATGGATATTGCTTCTGGTAAGAGTATAGGGACACTTCTCAAGGCTCATCAAAAGCCGATTGCAGCTCGAAAACAGTGGCTAGCAGGTCAACTTCAGGTAAAAGGTAAGTTAGTGCTTGATGATGGCGCTACAGAGGTTTTGGTAAGACATGGACGAAGTTTATTGCCGGTAGGGATAACCAGCGTTGATGGAACATTTGGCCGCGGAGATTTAGTAAGTTGTGTGGATCCAAGGGGTATTGAAGTGGCTCGAGGGTTAGTCAACTACTCTGCTGAAGAAGCTGGAAAGCTTTGTGGTGAGAGCACTAGCTCTATTTCGAAGATATTGGGCTATAAAGATGATGATGAAATGATACACCGGGACAATCTGGTGTTAAGTTCCTAGAAAGATTTCATTGACTTTAAATCATAGACCAAAAAAAACCGGCACTCGCCGGTTTTTTTAACTCAATCGCTATTTACTTAGCACCGAGAGCTTTGACCTGCGCATTCAAGCGGCTTTTATGACGGGCAGCTTTATTTTTATGAATGATACCTTTGTCTGCCATTCTATCGATGACTGGCACAGAGGCGTCGTACGCCTCTTGAGCAGTCGCCTTGTCACCTGAGGCGATGGCAGCGTCTACTTTTTTTAGATAGGTACGGACCATTGAGCGCAGGCTGGCATTATGCTGACGGCGTTTCTCATTTTGGCGTGCGCGTTTTTTTGCTTGTACTGAATTTGCCAACTTATTTACTCCTAACTATGGACTCGCTAAAGGCGCGGAAATATACAGGGTTTAGTAATGACATTCAACCCAATTGTGCACCTTTTAAGCGGCTTATTTAAACCTTTTATTGTAAGTACCGCAAAGGTTTAGCTGTTATTTGGTAAATACGAGCAGTTGACTTTTCTAGATTCCCTTGGACATCCTCATACCAGTGGTTAAACTGCATAATCTGAAATGTTTCTTTGAGGTGTCTTTTTGACACAGAATGAATCTCAACAGAGTAATGTAGATTGCCCTTCTGACTCCTCTGCAGATACCGCGGGAGTTAAAAAAGACAGTGGCCTACTGCGCTCAAGCGGAGTCGTTGGCTTTTTTACGATGCTCTCACGTATCATGGGTCTTGCCCGTGATGTTGTATTTGCTCGAGTCATAGGTGCAGATGCGTTTGCCGATGTATTTTTTGTGGCTTTCAAGATCCCCAACTTTTTCCGACGGTTGTTTGCAGAAGGCGCTTTTGCACAGGCGTTTGTTCCTGTACTGGGAGAATATCGAGAGCAGGGGTCGCAAGCAGCTGTTCGTGGTTTAATTGATCGTGTTAGTGGGACTTTAGGACTAACGTTATTGTTATTTACCTTAGTCATAGTGCTAGCAGCCCCAGTGATGGCGGCAATATTTGCCCCTAGTTGGTTTATGGATGATCCACTTAAATTTTCAGCCACTACCGAAATGCTGCGAATCACATTCCCCTACCTACTCTTCATATCCATGACAGGCGTGGCTGGTGGAATACTCAACAGTTATGATCGTTTTGCTGTGCCAGCATTTACGCCAATACTTCTGAATGTCAGCCTAATTTGTGCCGCGTTGTTCGCTGCACCATTATTTGAGCAACCTGCCTTTGCGCTAGCCTGGGGGGTGTTGATCGCGGGTATTGTTCAATTGGTTTTCCAATTACCTTTTTTACATCGCATACATATGCTCCCTCAGCCTATTATCGACTGGCATGATTCTGGTGTCCGGAAAATTTTAGTATTGATGGCCCCCGCCATATTTGGTGTCTCCGTTAGCCAAATTAATTTATTATTAGATACGATGTTGGCAACTTTTCTCCCGACAGGCAGTGTCTCTTGGCTGTATTACTCAGACCGCTTATCTGAATTACCATTGGGTGTTTTTGGTGTAGCAGTCGCCACTGTAATTTTACCAAATCTATCTCGTCATCACGCATCTGAGTCTACCAAAGAATATTCTCAAACACTTGACTGGGCTCTCAAGATGATACTGCTTATTGCAGTGCCTGCTGCGGTAGCGCTCACATTGCTGGCTGAGCCAATTTTGGTAACGCTGTTTTACTATGGTGATGTAATGACTGCGAGAGATATGGCAATGGCCTCTCTTAGTCTACGTGCATACGCAATAGGATTGATTGCTTTTATGTTGATTAAAGTCCTAGCACCAGGATTTTTTGCAAGACAAGATATGCGCACACCAGTTCGTATCGGTGTTATCGCCATGGTGAGTAATATGGTACTCAATGTGCTTTTTGTGTTGCCGTTGCACTTTTATTGGCAAATCGGTCATGTAGGCCTCGCGTCGGCTACTTCAGTATCAGCTTTTTTAAACGCCATTCTGCTGTTTTGGTTTTTGCGTAAGCAGCGTATCTATGTCCCCACTGGGCAATGGCGCAGGTTTTTAATTCAACTCGTGATCGCCGTTGCCGTAATGTTTGCAGCGCTTATTATGCTGTCGACTGAGCTTGGGCTTTTGCAGTCAGAGGTGTGGCAGCAGGGCAATTGGTTTCAGCGTATTAGTGGTATTAGTGTGGCCTGTACAGCAGGACTTCTGGTCTATATTTTGGTTCTTTTTGTTTTAGGATTTAGGCCTGCCGACTTACGAGGTCCAGCTAAGGCAACTAGTCGAGGCCAATAGCAGAGTGAATTTGGGCGATATTTTGGTTCAAAAAGGCTTTTGTGGGTCTTCTAAGACCTAAATACAGCTCTCCATTGTGGCTCTGTCCCTTACCTTTCCGTGCGTTGCTAGGTATACTCTGCGCCTAATTTAGAGAGTAACTATGTTGGCCGCAAAACAGAGTGAAATGACGTTTATTCGAGGATTGCATAACCTGCATTCCTCAGATCAAAGGACGGTCGTGACGATTGGTTCGTTTGACGGCGTTCATCTCGGGCATCAAGCCATATTGGAGCAGGTTAAACTTAAAGCTAAAGCACTGAATGTGCCTTCAGTGGTGATGGTTTTTGAGCCACAACCCCAAGAATTTTTTTCTGGTGAAAAAGCCCCAGCTCGATTAATGAGACTTCGAGAAAAAGTTGAAACTCTGCGAGAGTTGGGTATAGATCAGGTAGTGTGCTTACAGTTCAACTCTGCTCTACGGAGTTTGACTGCAGAGGAGTTTGTGTCTCGGGTTTTGGTCAATGGCCTATCAACCCGCTACCTGATTGTTGGAGACGATTTTCGTTTTGGTTGCGATCGCAGTGGTGATTTTGCGATGTTGAGGAAGGCTGGCAAGCATCATGACTTTGAAGTGCAAGATACAGATACTCTCGAAGTAGGTGGTCAGCGAGTGAGTAGCACTCTGGTGCGACAGGTTTTAAACCAATCAGACTTTGAGGGAGCGAGTCTTCTGTTGGGGCGCCCGTTTACTATTAGAGGCTGTGTCGTTTACGGACAGCAGCTCGGGAAAAAGCTAGGCTTTCCCACTGCTAATGTGCAACTAAATCGCTACAGTGCGCCGATTTCAGGGGTTTTTGCAGTTTTAGTGACTATTGATAGTGAAATCTATCAGGGTGCTGCTAACGTAGGTATAAGGCCGACTGTGGGTGGTTTAGTAAAGCCTATTTTAGAGGTGCATCTATTGGATTTTCGAGGTGATCTTTATGGGCATAGAATTGAGGTTGAGTTTAAGCACAAAATTAGAGAAGAAAAAAAATTCACAACACTGGATAGTTTAGTAGAGAATATCCGTCGTGATGTTAACAATATACGGACCTGGTTTAGCCAGCAAAAAAACATCGAGAATAAGGCTTAGAATGAGTGATTCAAGTACAGATTATAAAGCAACTTTAAATCTGCCGAAAACTGATTTTCCCATGCGTGCTAATCTGGCTCAGAGAGAGCCGGGCATACTTAAAGAGTGGCATGAGAAAAATATCTATGAGCAGATCAGGCAGGCTCGGTCGGGACGTGAGAAATATATTTTGCATGACGGTCCTCCGTATGCAAATGGAGCTATTCACCTAGGTCATGCAGTAAACAAAGTGTTAAAGGATATTGTCGTAAAGTCTCGGACGATGAGTGGATTTGATGCTCCTTATATTCCCGGATGGGATTGCCATGGATTACCCATTGAACACAATGTAGAAAAGAAGATAGGTAAGGCAGGCGTCAAGGTTGACTACTCAGTATTTCGTCAAAAATGCCGGGACTATGCAATGCGGCAGGTAGATGGACAGCGTAAGGATTTTGTGCGGATCGGTGTGTTTGGAGACTGGGATCGTCCTTATCTTACGATGAATTTTGGTGTCGAAGCAGACATTATTAGAGCACTAGGTAAGATTGCTACCAATGGCCATCTTGTCAAAGGGTATAAGCCCGTATTTTGGAGTGTTGTGGGTGGTTCTGCATTGGCTGAAGCTGAGGTTGAATATCAAGATAAAACATCGTTCTCCATTGATGTGGCTTATCCAGTGGATGATGGGGAGCAGTTGCAAAAGATTGCTCAGGCTTTTGATGGGCTTTCCGGTGAAGGCCCTGTGAACTTGCTTATTTGGACGACAACGCCGTGGACGATTCCCAGCAGTCAGGCTATTTCGTTGGGCTGTGAGTTGGAATATAACTTAGTTCAGTGTACAACTAAGTCTGGTCCAGTAAGGTTGATCTGTTCTCAGTCATTACTCGAATCGGTCATGGAACGTCTTGGAATCGAAGAGTTTCAAGTGTTGGCTAGTTGCTTAGGCGAATCTCTCGAGGGACTCGTAGCCATGCACCCTTTTTATGAAAGAGATATTCCAGTGTTGCTGGGTGATCACGTGACAACTGATGCAGGTACCGGTTGCGTCCATACAGCTCCAGATCACGGCATAGAAGATTTTGTCGTGGCCAAGAAATACGGCATTGGCACACTAAATTACGTAATGGATAACGGTACTTTTCGAGACGATGTGGCGCTATTTGCTGGAGAGCATGTTTATAAAGTTGATGAGCATGTTAATGATGTTTTAGCTGACCATGGCCGACTAATGGCTTGCGGCAAAATTACCCATAGCTACGCTCACTGCTGGCGAACCAAGACACCATTGATCTATCGAGCTACGCCTCAATGGTTTATCTCGATGGATACAAATGGTCTTTTGAAAGAAGCCAAAGCAGCGATTAAGAATGTTAGCTGGTACCCAGATTGGGGCGAGGCAAGAATTGAAGGAATGTTGGATAACAGCCCTGATTGGTGTATCTCTAGGCAGCGTACCTGGGGAGTGCCGATTACGTTGTTTGTTCACAAGCAATCAGGAGAAATTCACCCCGATACAGCCAGTTTAATTGAGAAGGTTGCTACCATTGTGGAAACCCAAGGGATCGATGCGTGGTATACCTTGGATGCTGCAGATCTTTTAGGTACTGAAGCGGATGATTACCAAAAGGTCACCGATACATTAGATGTTTGGTTTGATTCCGGGGTAACACACGGTTCTGTAGTTGGTGCGCGCGAAGAACTTGTCTATCCAGCCGATTTATACCTGGAAGGGTCTGATCAGCATAGAGGATGGTTTCAGTCTTCACTCAAAACAGCAATTGCAATAAATGGCACGGCGCCCTACAAAGCGGTGCTGACCCATGGGTTCACTGTGGATGAAAACGGACGCAAAATGTCTAAATCCATTGGTAATGTAGTTTCCCCCCAAAAAGTGATTAATGATTTGGGTGCCGACGTTTTGAGACTTTGGGTTGCATCTGCTGATTTCAGCGCGGAAATGACAGTATCAGATGAGATTCTTAATCGTGCAGGAGACTCCTACCGAAGAATTCGCAATACCGCACGTTACTTCCTATCAAATATTGATGGATTTGAACCTTCTGAGCATTTAGTGGCTCACGATGACTTAATTGCACTTGATCGGTGGGCGGTAGACTGCGCGGCACAGCTGCAGGATGAGATTATTGGGCACTACGATCAATTTCAATTCCATCAGATTTATCAAAAACTACATAATTTCTGTGTTCGAGATATGGGTGGTTTTTACCTAGATATCATTAAAGATAGGATTTATACCTGTGCTGAAGATAGTTTAGCGAGGCGCTCAGCGCAAACTGCGCTTTTACATATAGCCGAGGCTTTTGTGCGCTGGATTGCGCCAATTTTAAGCTTTACGGCTCACGAGATCTGGAGTTTTATGCCTGGGGATCGTAGTAAATCCGTATTTGTTGCGGAATGGTACCCTTTGCAGCGCCTAGGTGATGAGGAGTTGATTTCTGCGAGTGACTGGGAATCGATCCTTCTTGCTAAGGAAGCGATTAACAAAGAGATAGAAGAGCAGCGTAAGCAAGGTTTAATTAAAGGTTCACTAGGGGCTGACGTGTCTCTATTTGCTGAACCCGAGCTTTTCAAATCGTTGGCAAAGCTCAATGATGAGTTGCGATTTGTAACTATTACCTCTAAAGCTGTGTTGCTGCCCATGTCAGATGCTAAAGGTATTGCTGAATCGTCACTCAGTGGATTGCGAGTTTCCCTAGAGCGCTCATCGGTAGAAAAGTGTATCCGTTGTTGGCACTTTATTGCGGATGTTGGAAGTAACTTAGATTATCCCGAAATCTGTGGCCGTTGTATTGATAATATTTCTGGGCAAGGAGAAGTTCGCGCGCATGCCTGATTCAAGAGAAGAGCCATCTGCCGCCAAAATTGATAAACGCGGAGTAAGCCTGGTTTGGTGGTATCTAATTGCATTGATAGTGCTTGTTTTGGATCAACTTACAAAGAGTTGGGTAATTGCTGAGTTTTATCTTGGGCAACGAGAAATTATTACGTCGTTTTTTAATTTAGTCCATGTTCACAACTACGGTGCAGCGTTTAGCTTTTTGAGTGACGCTGGAGGTTGGCAGCGATGGTTTTTTGCTGCGTTATCTGCTTTAGTAAGTGCTGTTATTATTGTTTGGATTTCCCGGCTACCAAAAACTCGTTGGATTGAAAGTTTGGCTTTGGCACTCATTTTAGGGGGAGCTTTGGGAAATTTGTATGATCGTCTAGTACTTGGCTACGTGGTTGATTTCTTGGATTTCCATTGGTCTGGTAGTCATTTCCCGGCTTTTAATGTCGCAGATAGCGGCATCACTATGGGTGCAATATTGCTCATTTTAGACATGTTTATTACGGATCAGGATACGCAGCGTTAGGTTTAATATGAAATTACAGATAGAGACAGGTATGAGTGTGACCTTGCATTTTTCTCTGGGTTTAGAGGACGGACATATTATTGATTCAAATTTTGAATCAGAGCCAGCAACTTTTTCTGTTGGTGATGGAAATCTGTTGCCTGGGTTTGAGTCGACACTAATGGGACTTGTTAATGGCGATGAGCGAGAGTTTACTATTCCACCCGAGCAAGCTTTTGGTCAACACAATCCTCAAAACGTACAGGTTGTTGAGCGCGGTAATTTTGATCAAGAAGAGCTTGAACTAGGTGCAATGTTCTCATTCCAAAATGGTGACGGAGAGCTACCTGGGGTTATTGTTGATGTTGATGATAATGAAGTAATGATTGATTTTAACCATCCACTTGCAGGCAAAAATATTATTTTCCAGGTAAAAATAATAGATATTGCCCCCCAGAATATCCACTAATGGATATCAAACTCGCTAATCCCAGAGGTTTTTGTGCGGGTGTTGATCGCGCGATTGATATAGTTGATCGCGCACTGGATATGTTTGGTGCGCCAGTTTATGTGCGACACGAGGTCGTACATAACAAGTTTGTCGTTGATAATTTACGAGCACGCGGAGCTGTTTTTGTTGAAGAGGTCAACGAAATTCCTGATGATGTGATCTGTATTTTTAGCGCGCATGGTGTGTCTCAAGCAGTTCGGCAGGAAGCGGATAATCGAAAACTCAAGGTATTTGATGCAACTTGCCCATTGGTCACTAAAGTCCATTTTGAAGTCATTAAATACAGTCGAGAGGGAATGGATTGCATTCTAATTGGCCATGCGGGTCATCCTGAAGTAGAGGGGACTATGGGTCAGTTCGATGATGCTAAAGGTGGCTCTATTCATCTGGTGGAAGATGAACATGATGTATTGAAACTTAGAGTAAAGGATTCATCCAACTTGGCCTATGTTACGCAGACAACCTTGTCGATGGATGATACCTCTGTAGTTATTGATGCACTAAGGCAGCGGTTTCCTGGGATACAGGGGCCACGTAAAGATGATATTTGCTATGCCACTCAGAATCGACAGGATGCAGTTAAGCAACTGGCAATAGAGTGTGATGTAGTATTAGTGGTAGGGTCTGTAGCGAGCTCTAATTCTAATCGTTTGAAAGAACTGGCCGAACGTTGTGGTTGTACGGCATATCTTATTGATGGTCCAGATGATATCAATTCCGAGTGGCTGAATGACGCAAGAACCCTAGGAGTTACGGCGGGAGCCTCAGCACCAGAGGTTCTTGTGCAGGGCGTAATTTCGCGCTTAGTTAGTTTTGGTGCTAATCCGCCGGAAGAGTTGCAGGGCGTTGACGAAAAAATACAGTTCTCTCTACCAAAAGAGCTGCGTACTTAGAGTGTTAATCAGCAACTGTTACTATCTATATAGTTAAAAAGTCTCTTGGTGGACGGATCTAGATTGCCGTTGCTGCGGTCTGTATTGAGGAGCTCATTAGCCATTTTTTTACCTAACTCAACACCCCACTGATCGAAAGAATTAATATTCCACAGACTCCCTTGAACGAAGACTTTATGCTCATACAGAGCCACTAGAGCACCAAAGTTCTTTGCTGAAAGTGAGTTCATTAATAAAGTATTTGATGGCTTATTACCCTCATAATAGCGGTGTGGTTGATTTTTGGGCGCTGGTTGCCCCGTCATTAAGGCTGAAGACTGTCCCAACATGTTGCCAAGGAGCACCCTATGGTGTTCGGCGTTGCTTAGATTGTCATTCACAGCTGCGATAAAGTCGATAGGCACGAGTCTCGTACCCTGATGAAGTAATTGGAAGAAGGCATGTTGGCCGTTGGTGCCAGTCTGGCCCCAAAGAATTGGGCCAGTATTATAAGAAACAGGCTCTCCCTCTAGCGTTGTGCTTTTACCGTTACTTTCCATATCCAACTGTTGTAAGTAAGAAGGTAGAAGCAAGAGGCGCTCGCAGTACGGAATGACTGCGCTAGACTGGGCATTTAAGAAGTTTGTATACCAAATGCCTAGTACAGCCATAATGACGGGCATGTTCTTATCTATTGGAGCCGTCCGAAAATGAAGGTCCATTTCTCGAGCGCCAGCTAGCATGTCGGAAAACCTCTCAAAACCGATACTAATAGCGATAGATAACCCAATACTGGACCAGAGTGAATAACGTCCTCCCACCCATTCTGCGAATTCAAGAATTTGAGATTCAGGAATTCCATAGCTAACGGCATTATCGGGGTTAGCGGTCAATGCGATAAAATGGCGACTACTTTGAGCATTTAACAAGCTCAATTCTGTTTCAAACCAATTAATTGCGGTTTTTGCGTTAAGAAGAGTTTCTTGTGTTGTAAAGGTTTTGCTGGCAACAGCAATCAAAGTGGTTTCAGGATTTAATTTATCTAAGGTGGTTAATATTTCAGCGCCATCAACATTAGAGATAAAGTGAATATTGATATCTGGGTGAGAAAATTCAGCTAGCGCGTTACAGGCCAATTTTGGCCCAAGGTCTGACCCACCAATCCCAATGTTAACGATATCAGTTATAGATTTTCCGGTTGAACCTTGCCAGCCACCACTGCGAATTTTCTCACTTACCTCTCGCACATGATCAAGCTGGGTTTTAACTAGCTTATTTCGCTCTTTTTCTTGTGAGGTATAAGCATCTTCTGGCTCGGCACGAAGGGCGGCATGGAGCACTGCGCGATCTTCGGTGGAATTAATAGGCTCGCCTGCAAACATAGCATCTCGGTGAGTTTCTAAATTAGACTCATTCACCAAAGCCATAAGCTCCGCCAACACGTCTTGACTAACAAGGTTTTTTGAGAAATCTAAAACGAGCTCTCCAGTCTCCACTGACATTCTTTCCGCCCGATCAGTTTCTGATTTGAATAGATCTGCAATAGTCGTTTTGATTGAGTTTTGAGCAAGAGCCTCTAAATTACGCCAAGCGACTGTTTCATTTGGGGAATACTGTTTGCTCTTCATGGGAAAATCATTCCTTTTTAATAGGATGCCAAAATAGTAAATGTAGGCCTAAAGTCGATTGCTTAGGGGTTAAAGCAGTGTTATCACCCTTAAAATGTAATTAAATTACGTAAAAATAGACTTTTATGGATTATTTTTCCCTAAATTACGTAATTTTGTTACAATATAGCATCAAACCAATGGACTTACTATGACCCAACTTAATCGATATGTTGAAGAAGTCACCCAACGCATTATAGATCGTAGTGCTGATTTGCGCGCTGATTATTTAGCGCAAATATCTGAGGATCATAATAATCGGCCTGAGCGAGGCAAGCTCAGTTGCGGTAATCTTGCCCATGGTTTTGCCGCCTGTGATGCGGGCGACAAAAGTAGCCTAAGAATGATGGAATCTGGGAATATGGCAATTGTTACTGCCTATAACGATATGCTTTCAGCCCATCAGCCTTATGCCGAGTATCCAGAAATTATCAAGCGAGCAATGCGAGATATAGGATGCACCGCACAAGTTGCGGGAGCAGTTCCGGCCATGTGCGATGGTGTGACTCAGGGGCAAGATGGCATGGAACTTAGCTTGCTTAGTAGAGATATAATCGCCCAATGCACAGCTATTTCGCTTTCACATCAAATGTTTGATGGTGTTCTGGCTCTTGGGATTTGTGACAAGATCGTTCCAGGTCTCTTAATTGGTGTGCTAAGTTTTGGTTATTTACCTGCCATATTTATTCCTGCGGGACCAATGGAGTCAGGATTAAAAAATAAAGAAAAGCAACGGATTCGACAGTTATTTGCAGAAGGAAAGGTCGGGCGAGAGGAGCTTTTGCAAGCGGAATCTGATTCTTACCATAGTGCTGGCACCTGCACATTTTACGGTACTGCAAACAGCAATCAAGTTCTTCTAGAGGCTCTGGGTTTGCAGTTGCCGGGCAGTTCTTTTGTTAATCCTAGTGATCCCATGCGTCAGCGGCTCACCGTAGAGGCATGCCATCAACTTACTCGTGTCACGGCATTGGGTTTGGACTATAGACCCGTAGGTGAGATTGTTGATGAAAGATCTATTGTTAATGCAACCGTATCTCTGTTGGCATCAGGTGGGTCTACCAACCATACGATGCACCTCGTAGCTATTGCCCGTGCGGCTGGCATTATTGTGAATTGGGATGACATAGCTGAACTTTCCGCTGTTGTGCCTCTGCTGGCAAAAGTTTACCCAAATGGCGAGGCTGATGTTAATCATTTTCATGCGGCGGGAGGCACTAGTTGTATGTTCCGGCAACTTTTGGACTCAGGTTTTATGCATGGAGATGCGAAGACGGTATGGGGAAAGAACTTTTCATCGTTTACTCAAGAATCTTTTATCGAGGACGATAAGATCGTCTGGAGAGAATCACCTGAGCAGCCGTTAGATCTGGAGGTGCTGACTACGATAGCACAGCCTTTTTCAAAGGAAGGTGGAATTCGTTTGTTGTCCGGAAACATAGGACGTGGCGTTATCAAGGTGTCAGCGGTTGCCCCTGAACACCAAGTTATTGAAGCGCCCGCGATAGTCTTGGATGATCAAGATAAGTTAGAGGGCATGTTCAAAGCAGGGCAGTTAAATAAAGATTGCGTGGTGGTAGTGCGGCATCAGGGACCTAAGGCTTTGGGGATGCCAGAACTGCATAAATTAACGCCATTTTTGGGCATATTGCAGGACAAGGGATACAAGGTAGCACTCGTCACAGATGGACGCATGTCGGGGGCTTCTGGTAAAGTGCCGGCAGCTATCCACATAGTACCAGAGGCTGTTGACGGTGGTTTATTGGCTAAATTGCAAAATGGTGACTTGATCAGAGTGGATGCAGTTTCCGGGCAGATCGAATGTCTTGAAGATATGAATGTCGTTAACTCTCGCGAAGCAGCGCCGAACCCGAAGGGCAGTCAGCGTGGATGCGGACGAGAATTGTTTGCAGTCAATAGAGATAATATAAGTAATGCTGAACAGGGTGCGTCCTATTTGTTTGCTGGAGAGTAGAATATGAGTCAGGTATGGAATTTAGTGGCTGATATCGGTGGCACTAATGCGAGATTTTCGGCGGTCATTGCCGGTCAGCTAGAGAGTGACTTTCAGTTTTTTCACTCCGTTGAAGAATATCCTGAGTTTGAAACTTTAATAACCATTCTTTTAGATGAGATATCCAGAGCAACAGGCTGGCGCAGTAATCCTGATAAAGTTTGTTTCGCTGTTGCCTGTCCCGCTGATACTGAAGTGATTTCATTCACAAATAGTCATTGGACTTTTACTAAAGCGGATCTAAAGGCAAGTTTAGGTTGTAATCATTTATCAATTATTAATGATTTTGAAGCTGTTGCCCATGGTATTACAGAGCTCTCTGATGCTGACTTGGTTCAGGTCGGTGGCCATGAACCTATACAAAATAGGGCAGTGGGTGTTTTGGGCGCTGGCACAGGACTCGGCGTTGCAGGATTGCTTCCAACTGAGAGCGGCTATCATGTCCTTGATACTGAGGGTGGACATGCAGATTATTCACCTATCAATGATCTGCAGAGTGCTGTGGTTGATTGTTTGAGGGGGCAGTTTGGTCGAGTTTCTTTAGAGCGTCTGTTGTCTGGTAAAGGATTGCTTAATATTTATTCTGCCCTTTGTAGTATTGAAGAGGTTCCCAAGGTTTTTTCTTCCCCTGCAGAAGTAGTCACGGGTGCTATAGAAAAAGCTGATGTTATGGCGTTGCAAACGTTAAATATGTTTTGTGAGGGTATAGGTGCGGCCGCAGGCAACCTAGCGCTCACCTATGGTGCAAAAGGTGGCATATACATCGCTGGGGGAGTTATACCTCGGTTTCAAGATTTCTTCATCAATAGTGATTTTCGAAGCAAGTTTGAAGACAAAGGACGTTTTGTTAGTTATTTGAAACCGATTCCAGTTTATATCGTTGTGCGCGAAAACTTGGGGCTCCTAGGTGCTGCAAAGAAGCTTGGGCGGCTCTAGAGGATAAATTTATGAACAAATTATTAACTGCTCACCCTATAATTCCCGTTGTGGTGATTGAAAGGATTGAAGATGCAGTGCCTCTTGCTGAGGCTTTGGTTGCTGGGGGTCTTCCCGTGCTTGAGGTGACCTTGAGAACAGATGCAGCTATCCCTGGTATTAAGCAGATTATTAAGCATGTGCCAGAGGCGATTGTAGGTTCAGGTACGGTGAATAACGTGAGCCAATTCTCAGTTTCCGAGGAAATTGGATGCCAATTCATCGTTTCTCCAGGATCAACGGATGAGCTACTGCATGCTGCCCGAGCCTCGTCGACTCCGTTTTTACCAGGTGTTTCGTCTGCCAGTGAAGTGATGCGTGGATTGGACTACGGATTTGATTGTTTTAAATTTTTCCCTGCTGAGGCAGTTGGAGGGACGACTTTATTGAAGTCCTTTCAAGGGCCATTTAGTAATGTCAGATTCTGTGCTACCGGCGGTATCGGTTTACACAATGTATCGGATTACTTAGCTTTAAAGAATGTCTTGTCGGTCGGGGGCTCTTGGATAACCGCGGCCGAGTTGGTCAGAGAGAAGCGTTGGCAAGAAATCGAATTATTAGCAAGAGAAGCTGTGAAGACTTGTGAAAGCAGTTCTTGATCGAATGTTAGACTAACTACTGAGGTAGATTATGAGCAGTAATATTGATCTAGTTATTTTTGGCGCTCGAGGTGATCTAGCGAAACGGAAGTTGTTGCCGGCGCTCTATCAGCTTGATAAAGCGGGATTACTCCCAGATAGCACCCGTGTCGCTGCAGTTGCAAGAGAGAATATAGACACTGTAGAGTTCATTAAACACACCTCTGAGCTTTTCAAAGATCTTTATGATAAGGATAAATGGGACGAGAAAGCTTGGACGCGTTTTAGTCGTCGATTACATTACATTAAGGTAGATTTTTCTCAAAAAAAGGAATTTGCAGGTTTAAAACAATGGGTCGTAGACAAGCGTACTATGATTTATTATTTAGCGACGCCCCCTAGTTTATTCGGATCTATTTGCAAGCATTTAGACGATGCAGGCTGTGTTACTCCGACATCCAGAATTGTTCTTGAAAAACCCATAGGACATGACTTACAAAGCTCTGAGCAAGTTAATGGGGCGGTCGGCCAGTATTTTGATGAGCGTAATATCTATCGAATTGATCACTATCTTGGTAAAGAAACTGTCCAAAATCTACTCGCACTTCGCTTTGCTAATCGAATGATTAACTCGCAGTGGGATAACAGTTGTATCGACCATGTCCAGATTACTGCCGCGGAGACTGTGGGCATTGAGGGGCGCTGGTCATATTATGACAAGGTTGGACAGCTCAGAGATATGGTGCAAAACCATCTTTTGCAGTTGTTATGTATGGTTGCAATGGAGCCCCCTAGTTCTCTTAAAGCAGATGAGATCCGAGCCGAAAAAGTAAAGCTGCTGAGAGCTTTGCGGCCAATCTGCGAAGATAAGGTTGAAGATCATGCAGTGCGTGGACAATATTCCGCGGGCTGGATTTCAGGATCTCCGGTTGTTGGTTATATGGAAGAAGAGGGCTGTGAAAGTGACAGCAGTAATAATGAAACTTATGTTGCTCTAAAAGTACATATTGATAACTGGCGTTGGGCGGGTGTTCCCTTCTATCTGCGAACTGGTAAACGAATGCAGGATAAAGTGACCCAGGTAGTTATTGTTTATAAGGATAACCCTCATTCTCTATTTCCTGAGACTGAAGGGGAAGCCAATAACAAGCTGGTCATCCGATTACAGCCAAATGAGGGTATCGAGCTTGAAATGGTATCTAAAAAGCAGAGTTTGAAAGAAAGACTAAAAACCGAAAAGCGAACGCTGAATCTTGATTTTTTTGATTCTTCAGGAGAGTCGAGAATTGCCGACGCCTATGAGCGACTATTATTGGAAGTGATGAAAGGAGATCAGTGGTTATTTGTTAGTAGAGACGAAATTGAAGCATCTTGGCACTGGTGTGACCGACTTTTAGCTTCTTGGCGAGACAAGAAAGTAGCAACAAAACCCTACAGTGCAGGATCTTGGGGACCATCCCGGGCTGAAATTCTGATTGAAAATGATAATCGGAGTTGGCAAGAGGAATAGTATGGATATTTTAGAATTTGAGAATGCATCCGCTCTTGACGTCGCTCTAGTAAAACAGGTGGTTGATTTGTTGTCTGAAGCGATCGAGATCCATGAGGTAGCTTCTTTGGTGGTATCTGGAGGGAGAACGCCACAAGGTTTCTTTCATTTGTTATCACAGCAAGCTCTAGATTGGTCAAAGGTTACTGTCACTCTTGCAGATGAACGGTGGGTGGATCCTGACCACAAAGATAGCAACGAAAAACTTGTTAGAGAAAATTTATTAATTAACGAAG
The DNA here is from genome assembly GCA_004211905.1 of SAR92 clade bacterium. Taxonomy (GTDB): domain Bacteria; phylum Pseudomonadota; class Gammaproteobacteria; order Pseudomonadales; family Porticoccaceae; genus HTCC2207. The sequence continues at coordinate 74,809 of SHBP01000008.1, read as the reverse complement.
CAAGTAGCGCTAGATTCTTGCCTCTTAAATCCAGTTCTTCTTCTGCTGTTGAAGGAGAAGATTCTTTAGAGCAGAGCCTCTCTGCCATTGACACCTTTACTGTTGTTATTCTCGGTATGGGTGATGATGGCCACACTGCATCACTGTTCCCTGGCTCCGAGGCTCTCTCTAAGGGTCTTGATATGGACTCTGGCAGAAGCTGTATAGCGGTAATTCCTCTCGAAGCTCCCCATGACAGAATGAGTATGACCTTACCAAGATTACTTGATAGTCAGCTGATTATTGTTCACCTTTGCGGTCAAGGTAAGCAAGAAGTGCTGAGTCGGGCTTGTGATGGTGATGATCATCTTGAGCTGCCGATACGCGCTGTTCTTCAGCAATCATGCACGCCTATCAGAGTTTTCTGGGCAAGATAAATTGTAAAGGATTCGAAAAGCTCTTTTTGGTGTAACAAGAGCCTTGTAGAATGTTGCGCCACTGTAGGGATTACAAAAGATTCACTTAGGCTACGAGATCATTTGTTGACTGATCAGCGTAATTTTCTTCCAAATTTAAGCCTGTATTAATCTCTTTCTGAGCATTGAGTAATGCCAGGCTATTATCTAGCATACGATTACAAAATCCCCATTCGTTGTCATACCAAGCCATCACTTTTACTAAGGACCCATTAACTTTTGTTTGGAGTGCATCAAAGTTACTTGAGAAAGGGATGTGGTTGTAATCAGCCGAAACTAGTGGCTTGTCACAGTAACTCAGTACGGATTTCAACTCGTTTTCTGCAGCCTCTTTTACAATTCGATTGACCTCTTCCTCGGAAGTAATACGGCCTGCATTAAAAGTTAAATCAACCAAAGAAACATTGATGGTGGGTACTCGCACTGCCATTCCGTCTAGCTTTCCCTTCAACTCAGGAATTACCTCAGCGATTGCGGCTGCCGCGCCTGTTTTGGTAGGAATCATTGAATGAGTCGCTGACCGTGCTCTGTAAATATCAGGATGATAAGCATCAGTAAGCTGCTGATCATTAGTGTACGCGTGGATAGTGGTCATATAACCTGACTCAAGTCCTAGGTTCTCATACAGAGGCTTTACGATGGGAGCTAAACAGTTAGTGGTACAAGAAGCGTTAGAAACAACCTGATGATCTTGAGTTAATATATTATCGTTAATTCCATAGACTATCGTCGCATCCATATTCTTACCAGGAGCTGAAATTAATACCTTCTTCGCTCCTGCCTTTAAATGAAGGCTGGCTTTCTCTCTATCAGTAAACACACCAGTGCATTCGCAAACGAGGTCAACATCGAGCTCACCCCAAGGAATGTTGCTAGGATCTCGCTCACTAAACCAATGAATCTTTTCACCATTAATGTAGAGGGCGTCATTATTTACTTCAACCGCTTGGTTGAATCGCCCATGAACAGTATCGAAGCTTAACAGATGCCCATTTACCGTTGCATCACCAAGGTCATTAATCGCGACAATTTGTATTTTTTCTCTCAGAGAAGGATGTTCGTAGAGAGCTCGGACGATATTCCGGCCGATGCGGCCAAAACCATTAATGGCTAATTTGTACATTGGTAATGCCCCATATGTAGTAAAATTACGTAAATAATACGATTTTATGCTATTTTTAGCAAATAAATCGTTACTTTATTACGTAATATTACAAAATATGTTGGTTTTTGGATGAAACTACCCGTAGGTGATTTTTGAAGATAAACTATCAGTGCAATTTAAAGAGAAACTCTGTTTCAAGACTGAATTGAAGGGCTTAATAAAATGCAACACCAGAATTTAGTTAATGTCATCACAGATGCGCTACCGGGTTTAAATAAGTCAGAACGAAAAGTTGCCGAAGCTATTTTGTCTGATCCTGAATCTGCAACTGGATCAAGCATCGCAAGTTTGGCTAAAAGAGCAAATGTCAGTGAGCCTAGCGTAAATCGATTTTGCAAGCGTTTTAATACAGCCGGGTTTCCGGATTTTAAATTAAAATTGGCAAAGTCACTGGTCAGCGGTGTTCGTTTTGTAAATCGTAATGTAGATCCAAATGATACTGTAGAGAGTTACACACCAAAGATTTTTGACAGCACTATTAATGATTTAGCCTTAATTAGGGATAGCATCGATCATAGTGTTGTGAATGCTGTGGTCGATCAGTTAATTCAGGCCAAGAGAGTTTACTTTTTCGGGCTTGGCACCTCGGGTTCCGTCGCACGAGATGCGGAGAACAAGTTTTTCAGATTCAATCTGCCAGTGTCTTTTCATGATGATGTACTGATGATGCGGATGTTGGCATCTACGGGAAGTGCTGGGGATGTATTTTTTGTTATTTCCCACACTGGTCGCACTAAAGAAATTATTGATATTGCTGAGATTGCCAGTAATAACGGGGCCACTGTTATTGCACTAACCTCCTCTTCATCTCCGTTAACCGCAGTTAGTAGCATCGCTTTGGAGGTAGACGTTCCCGAAAATACTGATGAATATATGGCGATGACATCACGTATTGTTCATCTAGTTGTCCTTGATGTATTAGCCACTGGTTTTACTTTGAGGCGAGGCCCGGATTTTTTGCCTCATCTTGAAAGAATAAAAAATAGTCTCAAGCCAACTAGATATCAGAGCGAAGACTAGCTCGGTGTTGTGTTAATTCCCCTTCATCCGTTAAAAATTCAGATTTATTGTTGTTCGGCCCAAAGCTTAATAGTATGTCTTATATCAAAATTCACTAAGCGACTTGAGTGTCGATGCCAAAAGACACTAAACTCACAGATTACTTGATAAAAATCCTTGTCGAGCATCATTCTATACTAGTAAGGAAATGCATTATGTCCGAAACACATCTATACCCTGTTCCCGAATCTTGGTCAGAAACTGCATGGATTAATAAAGAACGTTATCAGAACATGTATCAGCAATCGATTGATGACTCAGATACATTTTGGACAGAGCAGGCAAAAGAATTTTTAACTTGGGATTCACCTTGGACTAAGGTATCTAGTTATGATTTTTCAAAAGGCGAGGCTGAATGGTTTAAAGACGGAAAACTCAATGTAACTGTGAACTGCATTGATCGTCATTTGGGAGCAAGGAGTAATCAAACAGCGATCATATGGGAAGGCGATGATCCCTCTGATGATAAAGCAATTAGTTACCAAGAATTACATGATCAGGTGGCTAAGTTGGGCAATGTGCTTCGACAGAGAGGCGTAAAAAAAGGAGATCGAGTGTGTATTTATATGCCGATGATTCCTGAGGCAGCCTATGCAATGCTAGCGTGTGCTCGAATTGGTGCGGTACATTCTGTTGTCTTTGGCGGCTTTTCCCCAGAAGCCCTAAAAGATCGGATTTTGGATTCAGATTGCAATGTTTTGATTACCTCAGATGAAGGCTATCGCGGAGGTAAAACGGTTCCGCTCAAGGCGAATGCTGATAAGGCGCTTGAGAGTTGTCCTTGCGTCCATACTTGCTTGGTTGTAAAACGAACAGGAGGGGCAGTCAGTTGGACTGAGGATCGAGATGTCTGGTATCACCAAGCTATAGATAGTGTGACGGCCGTTTGTGAGCCGGAAACGATGGATTCAGAGGACCCGTTGTTTATTTTGTACACCTCTGGTTCTACTGGAAAGCCCAAGGGGGTAATGCATACCACAGCTGGCTATTTACTGATGTCCGCAATGACCCATAAGTATACCTTTGACTATAAAGAAGGTGATATCTACTGGTGTACCGCGGATGTTGGCTGGATTACTGGGCATAGCTATATCCTTTATGGACCTCTATGTAATGGTGGAACTTCATTAATGTTTGAGGGTGTTCCTACCTATCCAGATGCATCCCGTTTTTGGCAAGTGATTGACAAACATAAAGTCAATCAATTCTATACAGCTCCAACCGCGATTCGCGCTTTGATGGGAGCCGGTGATCAGTTTGTGCACAAAACCTCTCGCCAATCCCTGAAGATACTAGGAACTGTCGGTGAACCTATAAATCCAGAGGCTTGGGATTGGTACTACAGGACAGTTGGTGATTCCCGCAGCCCCATTGTCGATACTTGGTGGCAGACCGAAACGGGGGGCCATATGCTCACTCCTCTCCCCGGCGCCACCGACTTAAAACCTGGTTCAGCGACTCAACCTTTTTTTGGCGTACAACCGATTCTGTTGGACACTGAGGGTAATGAAATCATTGGTGAAGGTGAGGGGTTGTTAATGATTAAGGCTTCTTGGCCAAGTCAGATTCGCTCAGTCTATGGCGATCATAAGCGCTGTATTGAGACGTATTTTAGTGCATACCCTGGGTACTATTTCACCGGAGATGGAGCAAAGAGAGATGCTGATGGATACTATTGGATAACAGGGCGTGTGGATGATGTACTTAATGTTTCCGGACACAGAATGGGTACTGCAGAAGTTGAAAGTGCTTTAGTGCTGCACGAGAAAGTTGCAGAGGCCGCTGTGGTGGGATATCCCCATGACATCAAAGGACAGGGCATCTACTGTTACGTAACGCTCATGTCTAATGTCGAACCCGATGATGCCTTAAAAGCTGAATTAATAGCTCTGTGCAACGTTGAGATAGGTCCTATTGCAAAGCCTGATGTAATTCAGTGGGCGCCAGGGTTGCCTAAAACACGATCAGGCAAAATCATGCGCCGTATCCTGCGTAAGGTTGCAGCGAATGAACTCGATAATCTTGGGGATACGTCTACTCTAGCTGATCCAGGGGTTGTGGAAGAGTTGATTGTTAACAGGCACATAAAATAGTGATAAGTATCAGTGTTGTCTATTTATAGATTTTGAGGGTGTCAATGAAGCTTCTTGCTGGTGCCATGCTTTCTGCAATCTTACTATATCTTGTACTTTTGTTAATACCAGGATATCCACCCGTTGGTGAAATACCGTTTTACCGAGACGCAGGTTTTTCTGTAATAGCTCATCGAGGGGGTCGAGGCCTCGTGCCAGGTAATACTATCGAGGCAGCAGAGAATGCTGTTGATATTGGCTCAGATATTGTTGAAATTGACGTGCATATGACGACGGATAACGTATTAGTGGTTAGACATGATGCCGTGATAGACACAACCACTAATGGGTCTGGCGCTATCGCTAATATGGAGCTCTCTGATATTCAGGCATATGATGCGGGTTTCCATGAGATAGATTATCCTGAAGCCTCTTGGGAAATTCCTTTAACAGTGCCATCTTTGGATTCGTTATTCACAGCTCTACCGAACCATCGCTACCTCATAGAGCTAAAGCCTACAACTTTGCCACCGGCGGATGCTCTCTGCGAATTAATCTTGGAGCACCAGTTACAGAATCAAGTTGTGGTGGGCTCATTTCATAGTTCTGTGCTTCAATATTTTCGAAGATCCTGCCCATCTATACCAACATCTCTAGGCAAGAGCGAAATTACACTATTTGTCCTCCTTGAAAGAATTAAACTTGGTCATTTGTTCAATTCTCCCGGGTATTCTATTCAAGTACCTATAAAATATAAGGGCTTCAATATTTTGACTCCAGAGTTTATTATTCTTGCCCATAATCTCAATATGCGCGTAGATGTTTGGACGATTAATGACCCTAAGGAAATGAAGGTAGTCTCTAATTGGGGCGTTGATGGGGTTATTACAGATAGACCCGACATTGCTATATCTTTGCGCGAGAGGCTGTCTTTTTTATAACCAAAAGGTATGTTTTTTAAACATAAAGGCATATATAATTATACAGTAACGTATAGAAATAACCTGCATACTCCTTATAGGGATAGACTATATAGGGATAGACTATTGCCTATATAGGTTTTTCTAATAAAGGTATTTGGCCCAAAAAAAAAGCAAATCATAGTCCGTTTGGATAATAATTAGGAAATTTGTGGAAAAGATCCTCGTAGTAATGCCAGAGTAGTCTATTATAAAATTAATAATAAGAAGTAAACCTTTGTGGTCTTGTGTAAGAGAGAAATGCTATGAAACTCGATATCAGTAAACATTTATCTAAATTAATGCGTGACAATAATTTGTCGCAGAGTGGCCTTTCCCGAGCCACTGGAGTCCCTCAACCAACCATCAATCGCATTTTGAGTGAGGTCACTCGTGAACCGCGTAGAGATTCTGTTGTACGAATAGCTAATTTTTTTGGTATCACTCCCGAATCGCTATATGGGTCTGGGGAAAGTAAATCTGTCAGAACTCCTGCGGCTGAGTCTGTTGAGGAAATCTACAAAAGAATCGCTATGCTCAGTATCACTGAGCGAGCCGAGTTATTTAGTCGAGTTTCGGAAAATCTCAAGTAGACAGATTTGCAAGATTTTTCTTTAAAAGCGCTATATGCTCTTTTGAAAGAGTCTCTAATTTAGATTGGAATACGGTAAGTCCTTCATTAAAAGCTTCCTCTAGGCTAATGGTTTCTATATTGCTGGACTTGCTGTCAATACTTAGGTCTAACTCCATTTTTTTGCTCTCCTAATCTTCAGACTTCTACCCCATCTACTGAATTTTATAATTTTGATGAGCTTGATGCATAGCACTTTTGTGTTAAATACTTTGTAATGTGACGAGGTTAGTGCTTTAAGTGTGACTTACGTCATTAGACTTGCGAGCTCGACTCGAGTCATATAAGTTGCGCCTGAGTTAGAGTGTTTCTCAAATCTGGAGGTTATCTTGTTAGGCAGCATTGAATTAAGTTTTTGGGCTACGGTTTTTACTGCCTGTTTGTTCGGAGCAATGTCCCCTGGCCCCAGTTTGGCTGTTGTGGTTAATCATACTTTAGCTACAGGACGATTAGCAGGTTCATATGCCGCTATCAGTCATGGTATAGGAATAGGGATATATGCATTGATAACTGCATTTGGTTTATCTGCGGTCATCGAGCAAAACCCGGTAATATTTGAGACTACTCAGTTTTTGGGCAGTCTATTTCTACTCTATTTGGGGGTAAAATTAATCTTTGCCAGTAAAAAGATTGAGGAAATTGGACTGGCGTCAGTGCCATCATCATCTAATATGTTGGCAATAAGAGATGGCCTTGGTATAGCGTTAATTAACCCTAAAATACTTCTTTTTTTCACCGCGCTCTTTAGCCAATTTGTACAGATCGAAAGTTCGTTTGTGGATAAAATAATCCTGGCAATAATTGCTGGTGGGGTAGACACTTTATGGTATTTGTTGGTTGTGACCATAGTCTCACGATCTGGATCAATGGCTAGATATCAACGTGCTAGTGGCTTTTTTGATAAAATTTTTGGTGTGTTGCTTGTATTTATTGCGTTTCGCTTCATTAACCAAATTGTCCTGGGTTAGTAATTAATTGTTCAAGGGAATAACTATAAAGTGACGTCATTTGATGCTCTTTACGACATAGCAGTCGCCAATAAAGGTTCCTCTAGATCACTTGAAGCAATTATGCCTTCGATGAAAACTTTGGCTGAACTGGCGGAGATCTCAGATGATCGCTACCTGTCGATGATGACTCGATGTGTTTTTCGTGCTGGATTTGTATGGCGAGTTATTGATAATAAATGGCCTGGTTTTGAACGAGCTTTTGCCAACTTCAATCCATTGGCGGTGGCTCACTTTAGTAATGAACGACTCGAGGAACTTGCTCAAGATACCAGTATCGTTCGCAATTTCACTAAAATAGTTTCTGTAAGAAATAATGCAGTTTATATCCTCGATAAAAAGCTAAAACATGGCACTTTTGGGTCATTTGTCGCTAACTGGCCCAGTGAAGATATCATTGGCTTGTGGTTGGAGCTAAAAAAACATGGCTGCCGGTTAGGTGGTAATACCGGGCCTATGATGCTGAGAAGTATGGGGAAGGACACTTTCTTAATGACAAAAGATGTCTGTGATGCATTGGTTAACCATGGATTTATCGAAAAATTCAGCTCAACTTCTCAACGCGATTTAAAAAGGGTGCAGGTAATCTTTAATGATCTGAGTCAAGAGTCCGGCCGACCCCTATGTGAGGTCAGCCGAATACTAGCATGTACTGTTTGACTTAGATGCTAACGAGATTGCTGGAGCTCACTTTCGATCCGTTTGTTCATGCGCGCATCTAAAATATCTAGGGGCAGAGCTCCCTTCACATGCAACTGGTCATGAAAACCACGTATATCAAATTTGTCACCAAGCTTGTCAGTGGAACGAGCACGTAATTCTTTAAATTTAAGTTCACCAATTTTGTAAGCCAGTGCTTGACCTAGCCATGAAATATAGCGATCAATTTCGATTTCTATATCATAAAGACTGTTGAACTTTTCTTGTTCTGCTTGCATGGCAAGAGCAGATTGAATACTCAGGTTGTGAGTATTATTGCGACTATTTGAAACGTCTCATCTCCCCTTATTGGTTTAGTTTTAATATCCAGGCGTTCACGTTATCTTCTAGAATTGTTAGGGATACTGAACCGTCTTTAAGTACGACATCATGGAATTCCCGTATGTTAAATTTTTCACCTAGAGCAGTTTGAGCCTGTGCACGTAACTTTTGTATTTTTAGCATACCAATCTTGTAGGCGGTTGCTTGAGATGGCATCACAATGTAGCGCTCTATTTGACGAACATTGTAACTTTCAGAGTGAGGCACATTGGCATTCATATAAGCGATCGCATCTTCTCGAGTCCACTTTTTAGCATGAATACCAGTATCAACGACTAGGCGGCAAGCACGATAAAGTTCACCCGATAGCCGCCCAAAATCAGAATAAGGATCTGTATATAGTCCAATCTCCTTAGGCACTGCTTCAGAATAGAGACCCCAACCTTCACTGAATACCGTGTAGCCACCAAACAGGCGGAATTTTGGGATATTTTGAAGTTCCTGTGCAATTGAGATTTGCATATGATGACCAGGTACCCCTTCATGATAAGCCAGAGCTTCCATATTATATTTTGACATATCACTCATCTTGTAGAGATTGGCAAAATAAGTGCCTGGACGACTCCCATCTGGCGCAGGTCTCTGGTAAAAAGCTTGGCCTGCAGAGGCTTCACGGAATGGTTCTACGGCTTTGACTATTAAATCAGCCTTAGGTTTGGTGATGAACAGTTCATCAAGCCGAGATTTCATATTGTTGATAATTGCTGTTGCTTTATCTAAGTAAGCCTGTTTTCCCTCCGCAGTATCAGGATAGTAAAACTGTGGATCATTACGCATGAAGGTGAAAAATTCTTGAAGATCACCTTCAAATCCAACCGTTTTCATAATGCCTCGCATTTCCGACTGAATACGAGCCACTTCCTCGAGTCCACGGTTATGAATTTGATCAGCAGTTAGATCGGTTGTGGTTGTCCTTTGAAGAGCGAATTCGTAAAATTTCTCTCCATCTGGGAATTTCCATACGCCATGATCATTGGTAGCCACAGATTCTAGGTCGCGGAGCACTAATTGGAGCTTTCGATAGGCCGGAGCAAGATGATCCTTTAGCGCATTAGAGGTTGCTGATATCAGCTGAGATTTCTTGTCATCCGTAATATTTAGCTTTTCAAGCTTACGCTTGAAATCAGCAAGAAGTGTACTGTCAGGGCCTTTCTCAAAAGGGGCCCCAGTAAGAATATTATCAATAGATTGTAATACCAGAGGGAAGACGAATTTCGGCGCAATAATGTTTTTATCTTGGCGGATTCTGAGATGCTCAATAAGCTGATCTAGGACTTTTGGCGTGGCCGCAAGTCGCTTGATGTAGGCTTGGGCCTCCTCTTCATTAGCAATCAGGTGTTGATTGATAAGAAAGGATGGAATAGTGCCATGGACTCCGCGCATCTGGCTAACAGGGTAGCTGTGATACCGCCAGCGATCACCCTCTAATTTTTTGTTAGCCTGCTCTATGAACATTTTTACACTAAGCTTTACAGAGTCATCAACGTTAGAAAGATCAATCTCCATCACTCGTTGCAGATGTTCTCGTGTCATCTCAAGACTTTTATCTCTAGCTTCATCAGAATTATCATCCCACTCATCGTAGCGCTCCCGCATTCCAAGATAGGTCATGTATTGAGGGCTTTCTTGTAACTCCTCCATAAATAGTTGATCAAGAAACTCGACAACCTGTTTTGATGTCATAACTGTTGATTCTGTGGAGGTCGATTCTGATTGGTCCATTTGGCAACCTGCGGGTAGAGAAAATATCACTATCGCAATAAGGGGTAAAAAAGCTTTCTTCATGATCGAAATTCCTTCAAGTTGATCGTTATCTTATGTCATTGGCTCGCGGTATTTGGAGTATTCTGAAAATAATCAAAACAGTGCTTCGGTCTACAAATTTTTGGCAGAGACATGTTACTATTACACTTCCTAAGGGGCGGTCATCTGTTAGTGACCTGAGAAGCACCCTTTGAACCTGATCCGGATTATACCGGCGTAGGAATAGGAGATTGCTTGCCTTTACTTCGCCATTTACCTCTGGGTCTCTTTAAAATCAGTTACTGAGGCTTTATATGTTCTGCTCGCGTAAATCCATTGCTTATCATCCGAACTATATTTGTAATATCGTCAAAAATCTATGTTTTATCATTTTGTATTCTGTCTCAATAGCCAGTGTTGCAGAACAAACAATCGAAGAGATCATCGTTACTTCTGATTTTCGTGATTTGACAATACTAGAAACCGCTACGAGCTTAACTGTATTAGATGACACAAAAATCAGACAGCGAAATGCGGTGCATCTGGAGCAGTTACTAAACGTAGCTCCTAACGTTAATTTTTCTAGCGGAGCCTCCAGAGGCAAATTTATTCAGATTCGTGGGATTGGAGAGCGCAGCCAGTTTATAGAGCCGTTGAATCCATCAGTGGGCATTTTAGTTGATGGGATCGACTTTACGGGTATCGCTGGTGCAGCCACCACCATGGATACCAAGAAAGTTGAAATATTGCGTGGACCACAGGGAACCCTCTATGGGGCAAATGCATTGGCAGGGCTGATTAATATCACCTCTAATCAGCCCACAGGCAGGACTGAGGGTAATATCTCATTGGATGTTGGGCGTTTTGATGCTCGCACAGTGTCCGCTGCGGTGGGAGGCTCTTTAAGTGAGGAAACGAATTATCGCCTAGCAGTCCAACACCATCGCAGCGATGGTTATATATCTAATGATTTTTTGAACAGAGAAGATACCAATAATATTGATGAGCTTAGTTTACGTAGCATTTTTGACTGGCGAGCTGGCGATGATCTCAGCCTAAAACTCACTCTATTTCATGTGGATGCAGATAATGGTTATGACAGCTTTTCCCTTGATAATACGCGACGGACCTTGTCGGACAATCCGGGGCACGACCGCCAAAAATCATCAGCAATTGCTATGCAAAGTCATTGGCAGGGCAATAATCAGTTCGATATGGTTGGCCTAGTAAGCTTTGTCGATACTGAACTTGAGTATGGCTATGATGAAGATTGGGCGTTTCCAGCAATATGTATGGGCCAAGAGTGTGAAGGTTGGGAATATAACTCTGAGGATAACTATCAACGAGATCGTGACAATAGAGTCGTTGATATAAAACTAGTTTCCAGTCAGCCAAAACACCTGTTCGGCAAAAATACGGATTGGGCAGTAGGTATCTACTCTCGCGACCAAGATGAGGATCTACTGCGCCAGTACACCTATAATGCTGATGACTTTAGCAGCCAATTTGATACTAGCAATCGGGCTGTTTATGGTCAGTTGGATGCGGTTATATCTCCCGCACTAACTATCATCGCTGGCATCAGATTTGAGAACCGCAAAGCCGCATACAGTGACAGCGATACTGTTAACCATGGTGTTGATGAGAATCTTTGGGGTGGACGAGCTGTCCTGCAATACAATCTTGATGCTACTACTATGATATACGGTCTGCTGTCTCGAGGTTATAAAGCAGGTGGTGTGAATAGCGATTCATCCTTGGCTGCTAAAGATCGTGAATTTGACACTGAGGTGATGTGGAATCTAGAAACTGGAGTCAAAGGAAACTGGTTAGACCAGAGATTGCAAGTTCAGCTTTCATTATTTTATCAACAGCGAGAAGATATTCAGATTAAACAGTCTCTGGTTCAATCTAGAGACGATAGTAATGCCAGTAATTTTATCGACTATTTCGGCAATTCAGCCAAAGGCAGTAACTACGGACTAGAACTTGAACTCAACTGGATGCCCACTGACGATTTAATGATATTTGGATCACTTGGGTTGTTGGAAACAGACTATGACACCCCGCTTTCAGCTACTTTAGATAGTCGTGATCAGGCTCATGCCCCCAGTTATCAATTTGCTGCAGGCAGCAACATACAAGTTACCCATAATCTTAGTTGGACAATCGACATTGAAGGGAAGGATAGCTTTTATTTATCCTCCAGTCATGATGAGCAATCCACCTCTTATGAGTTGCTCAATACCAATCTGACCTATCGTGTTGAGCACTGGAGTCTGACTGTTTGGGGTCGTAATCTTACTAATAAAGATGTCATTGTTCGTGGTTTTGGCGGCTTTGGAAATGATCCACGCAAATACTACGCAGTAGAACCCTATTACCAGTTTGGCGAACCGCGAACATTCGGTATCAGAGGGCAGTATAGTTTCTGATGGCGCATCTAAACTGTAAAAATTGGAGGAGGTGATTTTTATGGAGGTGACAATTGATATCAGTATGTATCCCAACCGGGAGGACTTTCTTCCTCCCATTGATGGATTCATCGACAAAATAAATGATATTGAGAAGCTTAAAGTTACCACATTCCCGACTAGCACAGTGGTTCAGGGAGAATACGAGCATGCCATGAAAGCCGTCCAAGATACCATTGCGGCATGTTATTTGGAATATAACATGGCAGTCTATGTGGTTAAAATCATCCCCGGCTATGAGGCACTTTAGGTGAGTTTTGATTGGGTGAATCTTGAAACACTCGCGGTGGTTTTGGGTGTTGGCTACCTTGTGCTAGCAATGCGTGAAAACAGTCTCTGTTGGTACTGTGCGTTTTTTAGTACAGCGCTTTATGTTTGGATTTTCCGCGATGTTAATTTGTACATGGAATCAGCACTTAATGTTTATTACATGGGGATGGCTATTTATGGTTGGTCGCAGTGGCAGAGAGGGGGTGTCGACAAAACAGGAGTGAAGATTATCCGCTGGACGTTGAAACAACACAGCTTAGGCCTTCTAGGGGTTCTTACAATATCGTTTATCTCAGGTTACCTTTTGTCTGTGAATACCAGCGCTCAACTGCCATATCTTGATTCTTTCACCACCTGGGGCAGTGTCTTCACAACGGTTATGGTGGCGCGAAAGGTGCTTGAAAATTGGTTGTACTGGATAGTAATTAATACTGTATCTATTTATCTCTATATTGATCGAGGTTTAGACCAGACAGCGGCGATGTTTGTGCTGTATTTAGTCTTAGCTACAATAGGGTTATATGTGTGGAAGAAAGCTTATGTTATCCAGAACAGCTCAAATACTCGATAATACCCTAGCTCGCTGGCAACAATGGGATGCCGGTCCCGAGTATAGGCTTGCAGAGCCACCTAAAGTGATCCAACAATTGTTAGGCGGGCTCACCAATCAAACATTTCTTGTTGCCAGCGGTGACTTTAGGGCGGCGTTGCGAGTTAATGCGGCTAATACCGACTTTCTTGGGATTGACCGAGATAGAGAACAGCTGTTACTAAAAACTCTTCAGTCTAGTGGAAGTGTTCCAAAACTCTTATATGTCGATGGGGATGCTCAGGTAACTGAATTGATTCGTGGCAGGCATTTAGCTGTTAATGATTTGGCTGATAAAGATATTCAATATCATCTTGAAACCTGTATTAACCGTATTCAATCATATGCTATTAAAAATATGAATCCGCGAAACTATCTTAGTTATATCCATCTTTACAGTGATCAGTTAACTGATTTTCCAGGATTGGCTGAGATAGAGGACGCAGCAACTACCATTGATAATAGTATTTGGGTTCCGGTGATCGGCCACCACGATTTGGTATTAGAGAACGTTATTTATAATGACCAAAAAATGTATTTTATTGATTGGGAATATGCACACCTTGGTCATCCATTGATAGATCATATCAAACTATTTGGCCGAGATTATTGTGCAGATAAAGCAGATACCCAGACCATTAACGCACTGGAAACCCTGCAGCGTGGTATTGAAATATTATGGTACGCAGTGCAGGATATGGAAAAGAAAAATCATCGAGAATCACAGGAAAAAAAGAATGAACAAGCCTCTTAATGAATTAACTCCAGAAGAGCAATATGTGATACAGCAAAAGGGTACCGAGCGACCTTTTACAGGTCTGCTAAATGATCACTCTGAGGGTGGGCTGTATATATGTAAACAGTGTGATGCGCCTTTGTATCGTTCCGAACACAAATTCCAGTCTCACTGCGGTTGGCCTAGTTTTGATGATGAAATTGAAAATGCAGTTACAAGAGAACCAGACGCTGATGGCCGGCGCACCGAAATTCTTTGCGCCAACTGCGGCGGCCATCTAGGACATATTTTTAGCGGTGAAGGTTACACAGAAAAAAACATCCGACATTGCGTCAACAGTATTTCAATGAAGTTCGTCGCCGTCGAATAAATATCGAAGCTTTTTAAACACTAATCCCGAAAGTTTTTAAATTGGAAAGGCTGGCCAAGGTCAGCCTTACGCACTGACGCCATAACAGACTGCAGATCATCGCGTTTCTTGCCAGTTACGCGCACTTCGTCTCCCTGCACTTGGGCCTGGACCTTCAGCTTTTTCTCTTTGATCAGTTTGATTAACTTTTTGGAGACATCTGCAGCAATGCCCTGTTTAAAGCTAACATTTAGCGAGAAGGTCTTGCCACTATGGAACGCCTCTTCATTGTATTCCATCACAGTGGGATCGATTTTGCGTTTAACCAACTGAGTGGCAAAAATATCGAGTAACTGTTGGCACTGAAAATCAGCTTCAGCCTTCAGTATCACCGCATCATTAGCGAGAGTAATACTCGCATCGACACCCCTAAAGTCGAATCGAGTAGTTAATTCTCGGGCTGCATTGTTAGTTGCATTCAATATCTCGGCACTGTCAACTTCTGAAACAATATCTAAACTGGGCATAGGACAACTCTTATTAATCGATTTAAGGTATTATTTTAACTTATTGTACTTGGGTCAATAAAAATCAATGATCAACTCATGTATCTGCTGTAGTAAAAGAGCTTTTTCAAACTGCTGTGAGCCTTATTTGAAAGGTAGCGCAATGGCAAACACACCTGAACAGCTAATGCGCTCTCGCTACAGTGCTTATGCTTTGGGTGGGTTTGGTGAGTATTTGTTAAAGACCTGGTTTCCACCCATGGCGAAAAATCTTAGGGTTAGTGAGCTATCAGAAAAAACCCAGCAATGGATCAAACTTGATGTTTTAGGGTCAGGCCACACAGGCACGGAGGGTTGGGTGGAATTTAAAGCCATATACCAAACTAACAGTGGTAAAAGCATAATGCATGAGAAGTCAGTTTTTACTCGAATAGAGCACCAATGGTTTTATATCGGTGGTGAGATTATATAGACTTAGAAACTCAATAATCATCAGTTGATTTAAGGTAAATATTAGCTATGGACCTAAAGTTAGTTGACCCTGAACTCATACCAGCACTAGATGCTATACCTGAGTTTGATATATGGGCGGATTTAACGGTGACGCGACAGGTGTCACTACAGCGTAGTCAAGCTATCGCAGCCACTCTGGCACCGATTAGTAGCGTCACAACGTCGGATTACCACGTGCAACAAGATAGCGACGACTCTGTGCCAGTCAGGGTTTATCGTCCTGTTGGGCATAAAGAGAACCTTCCTGCATTACTCTGGATCCATGGTGGTGGATACTGCTTTGGTAGTATGGAGGGTGATGATTATTCAGTAAAGCGGATGGTAGAAGAAATCGGCTGTGTCGTGATATCAGTGGATTATCGTCTAGCACCTGAATTTTCCTTCCCTGTGCCACTAAATGATTGTTATGCCGCTTTACTTTGGGTTTTTGATAATGCGCATATGCTCAAGATTGATAAGTCTTCTATTGCCATCGGAGGTATTAGTGCGGGAGGTGGTTTAGCCGCAGGTCTTGCGCTGTTAGCTAGGGATAGGGCAGAAGTATCGGTGGTCTTTCAGGCGCTGCTTTGTCCGATGATTGACAATAACAACACTTCAGACTCAAGCTTTAGTGTTACTGATAAGCGCATCTGGAACCGACAGTCTAATCTTCAAGGATGGATGTATTATTTGGGGTTACAAAAGACGTCGGAGCAAGAGCCCTATGCGGCATCTAAATATGCTGCCCCAAGCCATGCCAGTGACTTACATGGCTTGCCACCGGCGTACATTGGCGTTGGTTCTGTTGACCTATTCTTAGATGAAAATAGACACTACGCAGAAAGACTAAATGCCTCAGGCGTTACTACGCAGTTCGAAGTATTTCCTGGAGGGTTTCATGCGTTTGAATTTTATGTGCCAGATGCCGCCATCTCAAGATTGGCAAGAGACACGCACTACAGCGCTATTAAGCGAGGTTTATTCGGCTAGGGATTCTTCATCTTCTTTTTTGGGCGCAACCATACGTCCAAAGAGTATGCCCACTTCAAATAGTAGCCACATGGGGATCGCTAAAAGCGTCTGGGAGATAATATCGGGCGGAGTTAGCAACATTCCGAGAATAAAACACAGAACAAAGACGTAGGGTCTTTTCTTGGCCAAATTATCAGGGTCTACTGCTCCCATCCAAGACAGGATAACCACCGCAATCGGAATTTCAAAACTCAAGCCAAATGCAAAAAACAACTTAAGTACAAAATCAAGATAACTGCGAATGTCCGGCATGACACTGATGCCCTCTGGAACTATGCTGGTGAAAAACATAAATACCAGTGGAAATACCACATAGTAAGCAAAGGCCATTCCACTATAAAAAAGCACAACACTTGAGAAGAATAAGGGTAAAACAATTTTCTTTTCACGTTTATAAAGCCCGGGCGCTAAGAAGGCCCAGGTTTGGTAGAGAATGTAGGGCATAGCTGCAAACACCGACAACACCAATGTCAGTTTAAATGGCGTTAGAAATGGCGATGCAACCTCCGTGGCGATCATACTGAGGTTATCCGGCAGATAAGCTCTTATGGGCTCTGAAATGTATAAATATAGCTCATTACTAAATGAAAATAGCCCTGCAAAAATAACTAGTACTGCCACAACCGATCGCAACACACGGTTTCTGAACTCAATCAGATGTGTCATAAATGGTTGGGTTTCTAAGGTTTCTGATTCAGACATTTTTTTGATCATCAGGGAGAATAGAATGTTGCGTTTGGGCAACATCCTCTAAATGATTTTTGGTTTTCTCAAGATCCCGCATAATTTGTTCGTTATGAAGTTGCCTGCGAATTTCATCGATGCCCACTTCATCTTCGATTTCACTACGTGCAGTAGATAAAAACTGCCTTAGGCGTCCAAACCAAAGACTTATAGTACGAACGGTTTCCGGCAGACGCTCTGGACCCATCACAATAAGAGTGAGCACCGCAACAATAAGTAACTCAGAAAAACCAATGTCAAACATAAATATTACTTAGCCTTATACCAGTTACCCTGACTAGTCTTTTTGTTCATCTTTTTCTGAGTGATGTTCAGCGTTTGCAGATTCGTCAGCGCCTGCATCTTTCTCAGGCTCATGAGATACCGAATCTTTAAAACCTTTTACCGCGCCACCGAGATCTGAACCGATATTGCGTAGTTTTTTAGTGCCGAAAATAAGGGCCACTATGACTAAAACGATTAATAATTCTTGCCATCCAAAACCCATTGCTATTCTCCTGTTTTATTAGTCTGTGTTACGTTGAGCCTTTTCTTCAAGGCCAGATAAACCAAAGCGTCGTTCTAATTCTTCTATTACCGACGTGGCATTTTCACCAAGATGTGACAGCATAACTAGCGAATGAAACCAGAGATCTGCTGTTTCATACACAACTTTATCATTTTCACCGCTATGTTCTGCGTCCTTTGCTGCCAGTATGGTCTCGGCTGATTCTTCGCTGACTTTTTCAAGTATTTTATTGAGTCCTTTGAGGTGAAGACTCGCTACATAGGACTTTTCAGCAGGCATGCTCTTACGCATCTCAATAACATCGCTCAGCTGCTTTAAAACTGAATCATTCATCAGTAAATATCCTTGGGATCTTTAAGTACTTTGTCCACTGTATGCCATTCACCGTCTTTGAACACGCGATAAAAGCATGATTGTCGGCCTGTGTGGCAGGCAATGTCACCGACCTGATTAACCTTCATTATGATTACGTCGCTATCACAGTCGAGTCTTAACTCTACCAGATGTTGAACATGACCTGACTCTTCACCTTTGCGCCATAACTTTTGCCGAGATCGTGACCAGTAAATAGCTCTATTCTCAGTGACAGTGAGCTCTAGAGCTTCCCGGTTCATCCAAGCCATCATTAAAATAACGCCCGTATCAGCATCTTGGGCGATGGCTGGTACTAATCCATCGCTGTTCCAGTTGATGTCGTCGAGGTAACTCATTGTTAAGTGCCAGTAAGTGAAAAGTGTTAATGGCAATTATGGCAGGTGTTGCGGTGTAACTAAAGCTGAGACTAGCGAAGGAGTAGAATTAAAATACCCGTTAATACCAGAGCAATACTTACATCTGCCGACTGATGGAGTATCTCTCCCCATTGGGAAAGGCCTAATGCAACACCTCCACCCAAGGCACTAAAACCTAGGCCGCTAATTATTCTTTTCCTGAAGGGCACACTTTTATGCTCTGGAACAACCTCACTTGGATGTGCTGGGCCATCAGGCTGCGCTGCTTTTAATGCCTGAAATATCATCGGTGGTATTTGAGGGAAGTGTTCCAACCAATCAGGTGCATAACGCTTAAGTTGATTGAAAATGTTTTTTGGGGAGTAGCGATCCTTAAGCCATTTCTCTAAAAAAGGTTGCGCTGTTTGCCAGAGATCTAAGTCAGGGTAAAGCTGTCGACCTAACCCTTCGATATTAAGTAGGGTTTTTTGTAAAAGTACCAAGGAAGGCTGTACTTCCATATCAAATCGTCGTGCTGTTGCAAATAGATCGATGAGCATGTGGCCCAATGAAATTTCGCTAAGCGGTCGTTGGAAAATAGGCTCGCATACGGACCTTATGGCCCCGGTAAAATCATTAATGGAGGTGTCTTTAGGTACCCATCCCGATCGAATATGAAGTTCGGCAACCAAGCGATAATCTCGCTGGAACATGGCCAACAGGTTGCGAGCCATATAGAACTGATCTTCACTCGAAAGTGAGCCCATAATGGCGCAGTCAACAGCAATATAGGTAGGTGACTTGGGGTTACTTGCATCGACAAAAATATTGCCTGGATGCATGTCAGCATGGAAAAAATTGTGCTCAAATACCTGGGTGAAAAATATCTCTACACCACGTTCTGCCAGCATCTTGAGGTCAACACCCGCCGCTTCCAACTGATCCATGTCTGTAACCGGAATGCCGTAGATTCGCTCCATAACCAGAACATCTTTGTTTGAGTATGGCCAGTGTATCTCTGGGACATGTAGCATTGGTGAAGCTGAAAAATTGTGTCGCAGCAAGGAGGCATTTGCTCCCTCTGATTGCAGGTTGAGCTCTTCGATAATGACAGACTCGTAGTCCTTGACCACTTCCACAGGGTGCAACCGCTGTCCATCCTCGCTGTACTTTAGAAGTAATCGGGCCAAGGTATAAAGTAGGGCAAGGTCCTTGCGGATTGTTTTCTCAATATTTGGCCGCACCGCTTTAACCACCACTTCTTGGCCGTCAGCTAATACTGCCGCATGGACTTGAGCTACAGATGCAGACGCTAGGGGTTCTGGTTCGAAGCTTTGAAATAGATCATCCGTCTTACCAGCTAAAGCGGTCTCTACATTTTGTTTAAACACCGCAGAGGAAAAGGGTGGCACATTATCTTGCAGTGCGGACAACTCGATACTGATATCTTCAGGAACAAGATCTGGACGGGTTGAGAGCAACTGGCCAAACTTCACAAAGATGGGGCCAAGTTCTTCTAAGGATTTTCTTAATCGCTCTCCACGATCTTCATGGGCAGGGCCAAATAACATGGCTGGCGCCAGCAAAAGGCGAGCCCCTAAAGGCAGCTTATGCTTGTCTAGTAGCAAGTCCAGTCGATATTTACCAACCACTCGGATTATTTTGATTATGCGCCTCAGTCTAATCACGAGTTTAAAGCTCCAGGATCACTGGAAGTTATCTTATGATAGAGGCGTTTTACTCTCGCGGCTAAACGATCTGCATCAGCAGAAAGCTGTCGAATATCTGGAATCATCGCTTCAAATTCATTTTTACTGGGTGTGAGATTAAATTCCTCTTGAGCAACTTCAGCCACCCCAGTTGACGCACGGGTAACAATGTCTTTTCTAATCACCGCTGAGTTTCGAATACCCTTGGCTATTAAATGAGCAGGGACATCGCCAATAATTTCTGCTAACGCTCCTTCCCAGTCAATGTCCACATCTCCCATAATCTTATTGAGCTGATGCAGGGTGTCTAAATTACCACTGACGTTAACACCAGTACCCGAAAAAGAGATGGGCTCTTTAGTGTTGACAGCGATAGCTCCCATTGCAATCAATGTTCCATCAATTGTGACAGCGACATCTCCATCCCAATCATCATGCAGTTGAATACCAGTAGCGGTAGGTTCAATAGCGACTGTCAGAGGGGGTAGAGTACTTTCAACTAATAACACCTGGCCTTTTAGTTTGGACAGAGCACGTTTGGACGCCGGATCCTTTGTCAGGGCAGTATTAATCAGGGTTTCTGCACCTTCAAGTGCAGTTCTCTTGAATAGGGACAGCATCGTTAAGGCTTGACTCCACGATGCAGGGCAACAATACCGCCAGTCATATTATGAAAGTCAGTATTGGCAAAACCAGCATCATCTAGCATCTGCAAAAGAGTCCCTTGATCGGGATGCATACGAATGGATTCCGCCAAATATTGGTAGCTATCAGCGTCACCTGCAAATGCCTTACCTAGTTTAGGTAAAACGTTGAATGAATAAGTATCGTAGATTTTGCCCAGTAAAGGATTGACGGGTTTAGAGAACTCCAATATCAATAATCGTCCGCCGGGTTTTAAAACTCGCAACATTGAACGTAACGCCATGTCCTTGTCAGTAACATTACGGAGACCAAAAGCGATAGTGATCACATCAAAAGTATTTTCAGGGAAGGGCAAATGTTGCGCATCTGCTTGAGAGAATTGAACATTGTTAACGATCCCTCGATCCACCAGGCGATCACGGCCCACCTTTAGCATCGAATCATTAATGTCAGCTAATACAACACAGCCTTCTGGGCCAACAATACCGGAGAATTTTGCGGCTAAATCACCAGTACCACCGGCGATATCTAAAACCTTGTGTCCTTTCCGAACGCCAGACATTTCAATTGTCATGCGTTTCCAGAGTCGATGAACACCACCAGACATCAAATCGTTCATGAGATCATAGTTACCTGCCACAGAGTGAAATACATCGGCGACTTTGCCAGCTTTTTCCTCGACATCAACGGTTTTATAACCAAAATGAGTAGTTTTTTCAGACATCTTTATCATAGTGCATTAAAAATTTGGCTGACTATTGTAGCCTTAGTTGAGCGGTTTAGATATGAATGGACGAGGATACTAAAATAAATCATCACGGTATTAATTAGATCAACAGTATCACGTGTTTTGGTAACCCAATTCTAGGTGAGATTAACAACCTGCACTCCGGGTTCGCGGGATTGTCCTGCTTCGTGCAATCTGCCAAGATAGCTTATCCAATTGTCAGTGTAACCTTCGCCCAATTCGTAAAGATAATCCCAAGTAAAAATACCTGAATCATGACCGTCGTTAAAGGTAATTTGAATAGCGTAATTGCCAGCTTGTTGAATACCTTGAATGAGCACTCGGCGCTTACCATACTGAAGAACCTCTTGCCCTTTTCCATGTCCGCGAACTTCAGCGCTAGGAGAAAAAACTCGCAGATACTCAGCGGGGAGTTGGTGTTGTTGATTCTCGGCGTATTTCATCACGAGTACATCTTTAGACTCAGTAACTAAGATACTCTTCGGTATTGGCATGGGTTCTAACCCTTAATTTTTACAATATGAACCTAGTTAGATCTTCATCGCTGGCGAGTTCACCAAGATTCTTTTCTACAAATGCCTTATTAATTGAGATCTTTTCATCTTTTGAACCCAAATCTGACGCATTGTAAGAAATATCTTCAAGCAGGCGCTCTAAAATGGTATGTAGCCGACGAGCTCCAATGTTTTCAGTTCCTTCATTAACTTCAAAAGCAATTTCAGCAATTCGACGGGTACCATCTTTGGTAAAATTGATAGTTAAGCCTTCGGTAGACATAAGTTCACAATATTGCTTGGTCAGTGAGGCTTTTGGTTCCGTCAAAATACGTTCCAGATCACCCACCTCAAGAGCATTAAGTTCTACTCTAATCGGCAATCTACCCTGCAACTCTGGAATTAGATCTGAGGGCTTTGAAAGGTGAAAAGCGCCAGATGCAATAAATAAGATGTGATCTGTTTTTATCATCCCAAATTTGGTCGAGACAGTGCAGCCTTCTATCAGGGGCAGCAGATCCCGTTGAACGCCCTCTCGAGAAACATCGGCACCAGTGGTTTCTCCACGTCGGCATACTTTGTCGATCTCATCAAGAAAGACAATACCGTTTTGCTCGGCAGCCTCTACGGCTGTCGTTTTGATTTCTTCCTCATTAACCAACTTAGCTGCTTCTTCTTCCTTAATATGTTTCAGGGCATCTGCGACAGTAACCTTGCGACTTGCAGTCTTTCCTTGTCCCATATTGCTGAACATGTTCTGCAACTGGGAGGTCATCTCTTCCATTCCAGGAGGAGCCATAATTTCAACGCCCACAGGAGTTTGACTCATCTCAATTTCAATCTCTTTGTCGTTGAGCGCCCCTTCACGCAGTTTTTTGCGAAAAACTTGTCGCGTAGTTGAGCCGGCTTCTTCCTTACCGTCGACTCCTCTGGCAGGGGGTAAAAGGGCGTCTAAAACACGCTCTTCTGCAGCATCCATTGCTCGCTGCTCTACTTTTAGCATCTCAGTTTCGCGACACTGTTTCACGGAGGTTTCAACCAAATCACGAATAATTGATTCTACGTCTTTCCCAACGTAACCCACCTCAGTAAATTTAGTAGCTTCAACTTTTACAAAAGGAGCATTGGCTAGTTTTGCTAGTCGTCGGGCAATTTCGGTTTTGCCAACACCAGTAGGTCCAATCATAAGGATATTTTTTGGTGTGACTTCATTGCGCATTTCATTATCTAGTTGGGACCGACGCCATCTATTCCTCAACGCGATGGCAACAGCCCGTTTAGCGTCATCTTGTCCAATAATGTGACGATTGAGTTCATGTACGATTTCTCGGGGGGTCATTTGAGACATAATTAAACCTTAGAGTCTAACTCTTCAATAGTTCTATTTTGATTGGTATAGATGCAGATATCGCCGGCAATTTTGAGCCCTTGCTCGACAATTGTCCGTGCATCCAATTCAGTATTTTCCAAAAGCGCGCGAGCGGCAGACTGGGCAAAAGGTCCGCCTGAACCTATTGCTATTAGATCGTCTTCAGGTTGAATGACATCACCGTTACCGGTAATGATTAGGGATGCTTCGCTATCTGCGACTGCAAGCAGGGCCTCCAGTTTGCGCAGCATCCGGTCAGTTCGCCAGTCTTTGGCCAGCTCTACGGCGGCACGGGTTAAATTACCTTGGTGTTGCTCTAATTTTGCTTCAAAACGCTCAAAAAGAGTAAAGGCGTCTGCGGTACCACCTGCAAAACCAGCGATGACTTGGTCGTTGTGTAGACGACGAACTTTGCGTGCGTTACCTTTCATAATGGTGTTGCCCAAGCTGACTTGGCCATCGCCACCAATAACGACTTTACCATTGCGCCTTACTGAAAGAATAGTTGTTCCACGATACTGTTCCAAAGCTAAGCTCCTCTTCTATTTAATCTTTAAGATGGGGCCTATCCTAAGAATATCAACACTCTAACCTTAAATAATCGTAATGTTTAGAAATGCCCCTCTTTCTGTAAATCTTTTATACAAGCAAGAATACTATCTCGCAAGGTGGCTACAATGAAGTCTACTTGAGCACGGTCAATAATTAACGGAGGCGACATCACGTTAAGATTGATGATGGGGCGAACAATGAGACCTCGAGAATCCGCTTGGTTTGATACCCACTTACCAATATCCAAATCCTCTGAAAATAGTTCCTTAGTCTCTTTGTCTTTCACAAACTCAACACAGGCCATCAAACCCACGCCTCTGACATCACCAACGATAGGGAGATCAGTCAATGTTTTCAGCTGCTCTTGAAAGTAGGGACCGAGGTGTTGTACATGAGGCAATAATTGCTCGCGCTCCATGATTTCAATATTTTTGAGCGCCGCAGCACAGGCGACCGGATGGCCAGAATAGGTGTAACCATGGGTAAAGCATCGACCATGCCCTAATTCACTGATGACATCATGAATCGCACTTGAGTAAATTGTTGCTCCCAGCGGTTGATACCCTGATGTTAAGCCCTTGGCTGAACAAATAATGTCGGGCTGAAAATCAAACACTTCCTTGGAGGCAAACCAGTGTCCGAGTCGACCAAAGGCGGTAACGACTTCATCGGACACATACAAAACATCGTACTTTTGACATATTTCCCATGTTCCTCGGTGATAACCCTTAGGCGGCACAATAACGCCACCGGCACCAAAGATGGGCTCGGCAAAAAATGCGGCCACCTTATCAGCACCAATAGATAGAATTTTGTTTTCTAATTCAGCTAATTTTGCAGCGAGAAATTCAGTTTCCGTAACACCTGCCTCCGCCCTATAGAAGTTGGGGCAAGAAATATGATGAATAGTATCTTTAATGTAGTCGAATTCTGGGGGGTGATCCCCAGGCTTACCGCCGATAGACATTGCGGCATAGGTAGTACCGTGATAAGAATTTACTCGAGAGATAATATGCTTTTTGTCGTGCTTACCTCGGCAGTTCTGATAGAAATGTATTAACCGATAAGCCGTATCAACAGCAGTAGAGCCACCGCATGATAGGGCGATATGGTTAAGGTCTCCCGGAGCTAAATCTGCTAATTTCGCGGACAGTTGGGCTGCAGGAATATTAGTCATGTCCACAAACGGGCTAGCATAGGCCATGTTGCGCACTTGATCGGCAATAGCCTCTGCCATCTCTTCTCTTCCAAGACCGATATTGGTGCACCAAAGACCACCAACAGCATCTAAATATCGATTACCATCGCTGTCATAGATATAGGCCTCGTGAGCGGCAGCAATGGGCAACGCGCCTTCTTCTGTAAATGCATCAAATACTTGGAAAGGGTGTAGAAAATGATTTTTGTCTTGCTGATTAATTATGTCAGTATCAAATTGATCAAAATAGGACTGATCATGTGATGAGAACTTATTGTCACTCATGAGGAAAATTTCCTAGTAGTAAGCCAACGGATAATCAACAGATTAACGCCTATGACAATTTAACCCTTATACCCTAATGGTGTTAGCAACACTAAGGAGCCTGATTTTCTCTTAGAAATAGATTGGAAAATTGACCGATAAAGCACCCTACATAGACCAAAATAGAGTCCTTCTATGACCGTATTAGAGTCTGTCTTAGCCAAAAATGTGAACTATACTGCTACAGAGAGTTCAAGACTCGCGATGATAATAACAAAAACAGTAATCGGAGGGTTTTAATGACTGACCCAACAAGCTTAAATAGAGCTGCCAGAGACCATGCAAAACAGTTAACCGGGCGGGTAGCTTGGCCAACGATTTTACTGGGGCTTGTCGTGTTCTTAGCCTATTGGACGATTCCTTACTTAGTAGCATTTTCTAATTTTAGCTTATGGGCGGCCATTCCTTTAATGGCAGTGCTTACCTATGCCGCATATACCGTTTTGCACGAATCTGTTCATGGATCGATTAGAGGCACCAAGAAATCTCTGCAGTGGCTAAACGATGGATTAGGGTATCTTTCTGGGACTATTTTATTCACCCCTCTTACTGTGCATCGCCCAGAGCACTTAAGTCATCATGCTAATACTAACCATGGTGACCGTGATCCAGACCAGTATTCAGCAGGTATTGTTGGCTCACCAAGGGAAATATTTCGATCGGTTTGGCATGGGATAGCCACCCAATATCGTTTTTACATGAGCAATCACTGGCATAAGGCATCGGTCAGTAAGAACGCCATGCTAATACTTGAAGTATTTTTAGGTCTTGGGCTGCGTGTTCTGCCATTTATTGTTCTTTTCAGCACGAATACTCCAGAACTAACATCTGGCTGGTGGCGGCTTGTGGTGCTTTTTTTGGTGTCAGGTTTTCTTGGTGTCTATATATTGGTATATCTATTTGCCTATATCGTCCATCGCCCTCATACAGAGACCGGACGATACCGAGATACTTCAACCATTGTCATCAAAGGTCCTTTTTCAAAAGTCGTTACTTTATTTTGGGGTTACCAGAACTATCATTCTATTCACCACCTTTTCCCTAGCGTCCCCTTCTTCCATTATCGTCGGCTGTTTGACGACATCAGCGGCATAATGGACGAGATGGGTGCGCCCATTTACCAGTTAACCTGGTCGGGATTACGAAAAATACAAGCGGCAGATTTATAGTACATAATTTCTTTAAGGAATCACCTTCCCTAGGGTGGTAACTTATCGCGCCACAGTTTTGCAGTCATTAATCTTAACCCAATGCTCAACATAATTCGGCGAGAATGACCGCCGGGGATTCATTCTTAAACCAGCGACATTTAATGCCCTTGCAGTCCAATGATTGCAGGTATTAAAAATGGTGTAAGTCCCATGAGCTTCAAAAAACATCTCACCATTATCCTTAACCCTTACCTCTGTCGCTTGGTTAGAGGCATCAAGTTTCAGATGCTCGCAGACAAAATCCAATATGGCATTCCAGTGCATACTGTCTAGATGAATTTCATAAAGCTTTCTTTTTCTGGATATGTCATTAGGTATCGCATTGACACCCAGTATCCCCATAACAGCAGCTGTGGGTGAGAAAAGTGCTTTTAACCCCATCCATTTTGTCTGCTTAGGATTACCGTAGTATTCATAGTCGCCCCAGCCTATTTGTAACCAGGCAGAATTAGGGAAATAGGCTTGCAGGGAGGGTACACGATCATTCACCTTAGCCGTAGGTAACAGCAAATGGGTGTGTAGGCCATTATTACTAAAGTAAATGGAGGTATCTGTCATAAACTGGTTGTCTCCAGTAGCTACACAAGGCTTGCCAAGTTGTCGATCATTGGAAAAGTTAATGTTAACGCTCGAATGTTTTAAACGCCAACTGACCGGCGCAGCGACTTATAAAATAGCAACAAAGCCAGAGCGCGGGCAACAACATAAATAATCATTGCTCCCCAAAGACCTTGAACGCCGAAGTGGTCTGCTAGGGCCCACCAAACGATAAGGTAAACCGCAATAGATAGCACAGCGGCATCTCGCATTTGTCGGGTAAACGAAGCGCCGATAAAAATGCCATCTAGCTGAAAGGCTGCAAAAGAGAGCAACACATAGAGCGCAGCCAATGGGAGCAATGGATTGACGGCATGGCGCACTGCACTAATATCGGTTAGTAGCATGACAGCCACATCACCCAATATCATAATAGCTAGTGCCAACAGCATGGCAGTGGCTATGGCCAAAATGGTTGTTCGTCGAACCGCGAGATCAAAAATATCTCTGCGCTTTGCGCCTATGGCGTTGCCAACTAGAGCCTCCACTACAAAAGCATACCCATCAAGAAAGAACGCTGAGAATGCAATTAATTGCAGTAAGATATGGTTACTGGCTAGTAGTGTGTCACCAAACTTTGCGCTCTGATTAGTAAAGAAGGCGAAGGAAAACACCAAAATCAGCGTTCGCAGCATAATATCAACATTTGACGATATAGTTTTTAGTAGCGCCGGCCAGTCCATGATTCTGGTCTTAGGCCAAAATTCCTCGTTCAATATCTTGCGCTTACTCAATGTTTTAAATATCAATAATCCTGCGAACAGCACAGTTGTCCATTCTGCGATAACAGTACCCAAGGCTATGCCACTAGCACCCCAGCCTAAAAAGCCGGCAAACCAGATATCTAATAGAATATTTAGGCCGTTTAAGAATAGTTGAATCACTAGCAAGGTGCGACTTTTACCCAAGCCAATTAAAAGCCCCATCAAAGCAAAGGTAGCAAGCGTAGCGGGGGCACCCCAGATACGGATATTAAAATACTCTTTGGCCACAGCTTCAACTTGGGCGCTTCCATCTAGCAGTGAAAAGGCAGTCAACTCGATGGGCAATTGGATCAAAATTAAAGCCATACCAATACAGGCTGCAATCAGTAGGGCCCTGCCGAGTACTGCTCTTACTTCTTGTTCATCTCCAGCGCCGGAAGCTTGGGCAGCAAAACCCGTTGTGCCCATTCTTAAAAAGCCAAAGCTCCAATAGACAAAAGAAAAAATCAATGCACCAAAGGCGATAGCTCCAAGATCTTCTACAGTAGCAACGTTACCGATCACAGCCGTATCAACAAGCCCCAACAGTGGGACTGACGCATTAGCCAAAATGATTGGCCATGCTTTTTGCAACAGGAATCGGTAACTGATGGAGTCAGGAATTTGCATTTATTTAAACTATTTCAATAGTGGCCTGTTAAAAGGGAGAGCGCTCGCAAGCTCCCTGCTCAGATTACAGGGTTTAAAGTAACTACGATAGCCTCAGATGGTACTAGGCGCGTTTGCAACCAGGGAAGGTGCACAACATTTCAAAAACTAGGTTAGCTGCCAGCAGGGAGGTGTTCCCTGTAGTGTCATAGGGGGGTGAAACCTCCGTTAGATCCGCGCCAACCATATTAAGCCCCCAACAGCCTCGAACAATCTCAATTCCCTGGGTACTTGTTAACCCACCGGGTTCTGGAGTCCCTGTTCCCGGAGCCACTGAGGGATCTAAACCGTCGATATCAAAAGAGAGATAAGCGGGTGTATCAGGGCCTATGGTTACTCTGATTTCTTCCATAAGTGGCGCAAGAGATTTGTACCAGCATTCCTCAGCTTGAATCACCCGAACGCCCTGATTACTCGCCCAGTCAAAGTCCTCTGATGAATAGCCTGTGGTTCTAAGACCGATCTGAAACATTTTATTGCAATCTACTAAACCTTCTTCAATAGCACGTCTGAATACAGTGCCATGGGCTACCTTTTCTCCAAACATCACATCATTAGTGTCAGCATGAGCATCAACATGAATAAGGGCCACAGGGCCATGTTTTTTTGTTATTGAGCGCAACAAAGGCAAGGTCATAGTGTGGTCACCACCAAAAGAAACCGGCTTAGCACCGTGGCTAATGACTTCGTCAGCAAACTTCTCAATAATGTCGATAGATTTGAGCAGATTAAAGGTGTTTAAAGGCACATCCCCCACATCAGCAATTTGAAAAGAATCAAAAGGCGCGGCTTTTGTGTGCATGCCATAAGGTCTAACCATCACCGATTCACAACGAATTTCACGGGGGCCAAAGCGTGTGCCGCCGCGGTTGCTGGTGCCTATGTCCAGAGGAATTCCGAGTAGTGCAATATCTAGATTCTCAGCATTTGCATGCACCGGTAGTCGAAACATGGATGCTATGCCTGCAAATCGAGGCATCTCATTGCCACCAAGGGGCTGGTTGGTGTTTTTATTGCTCATGGTTTTACTCTCTCGGTTCGGACTTGTTAGTTATGCAGCCAATGTCAATAATGTTAGAGCATTATAGGTTAAATCTCTAAACCAAAGAACACTGAGCAATAACAGTAGTCTATGATTAGAAACTTGGATGCACCACAAGCCCTATACCTAAGCGGGGGTATTGCAAAGGCCCGTAAAGATAATTTATTTTTGTTAATATTCAGCTATGCTAACGCCTTGTGTAAAAGCACGTAAGAAAATAACTGTGACCAACACTGACAAATACCGGAAAACCCAATGACACTGAACTTAAAAGATAACGGTTTAATTACCCACCAAGCGCATATTAATGGCGTTTGGGTAGATGCCGATAACGGCGAGACCCTTGAGGTGACCAACCCAGCAACGGGTGAAGTAATTTCATCGGTAGCGAAATGTGGTACCGCTGAGACTCGACGAATGATCGAGGCAGCCGCCGATGCGCAAAAATCATGGTCGGAAACCACGGCCAAAGAGCGGGCGGCACTATTGCGCCGGTGGTTTACACTGATTATGGAAAACCAGGAAGATCTTGCTCAAATTTTAACCGCTGAGCAGGGCAAACCTTTAGCTGAAGCCCGAGGTGAGATTGCCTACGGAGCCAATTACATTGAGTGGTTTGGTGAAGAGTCGAAACGTGTCTATGGCGATACTATTCCGCAGCCATCCAATGACAAGCGAGTCATGGTTATTAAACAGCCGGTAGGGGTTGTGGCCTGTATCACGCCATGGAATTTCCCCAATGCGATGCTCACGCGAAAAATAGCGCCTGCAATCGCCGCGGGCTGCTCTGTTGTAGTTAAACCCGCCAATGCCACACCCTTATCAGCTTTAGCGCTGATGGTACTGGCAGAGCGTGCAGGGTTTCCGCCGGGGCTAATGAATATTCTCACCGGCCGCACCTCACAGATTGGTGCTGAGATCACTAGCAACCCATTGGTTCGCAAGGTGACATTTACAGGTTCAACTCCGGTGGGCAAGCAATTAATGGCCGAGTGTGCTGCAACTGTTAAACGCACCTCTATGGAGCTAGGGGGTAACGCACCCTTTATTGTTTTTGATGATGCGGACATTGACTCTGCAGTAACTGGAGCCATGATTTCTAAGTATCGCAACGCCGGTCAAACCTGTGTTTGTTCCAACCGAATATTAGTGCAATCGCCTATCGCAGAAGAATTTACCACCAAATTTACCGCGGCGGTTAAAGCGTTGGCTATGGGTAATGGTGCAGAAGAGGGTGTAGTGGTTGGACCATTAATTGATCACAAAGCGGCAGTAAGTGTCTGTGAATTTATTGATGATGCTGTGACTAAAGGAGCGGTGGTGCAAGCGGGTGGCGGAATGAGCGCACTGGGTGACTGTTTTGTAGAGCCTACTATTTTGACCAATGTTTCCAGAGACATGCGTGTATTTTCTGAAGAAATTTTTGGCCCAGTGGCGCCGATATTTAGTTTTGACACAGAAGAGCAGGCTATTGAGATGGCAAACGACACCGAGTTTGGTTTAGCTGCATATTTTTATTCTAGAGATATCGGCCGTGTTTACCGTATAGCTGAAAAGCTTGAATACGGCATCGTCGGTATTAACGAAGGCATCATCTCTAACGAGATGGCACCCTTCGGTGGGGTTAAAGAGTCTGGCGGTGGTCGTGAAGGATCAAAGTACGGCATGGACGATTACCTAGACATAAAGTACATGTGTATTGGCGGTATCGACAAATAATAAAAACAACAGGAAACAATCATGACACACCTTATTTACCCCACAACTAACTTCAAGGCAATCGAACAGGTCACCATAGAACGCGGCGAAGGTTGCTATGTTTGGGATAACCACGGCAATAAATACCTTGAGGGCCTTGCAGGCCTTTGGTGTACAGCTCTTGGTTATGGCAACCAAGAAGTTATAGCCACTGCCACTGAGCAGATGAGCAAGCTAACTTTTAGCCATATGTTTGGGGGCAAGACCCACCAGGTTGCCATTGATTTGGCCGACAAACTTGCTGAAATGATTCCTATGGCTGACTCGGTCATCTCTTTTGGTAACTCTGGCAGTGATGCCAACGACACCCACATTAAATTATTGCGTTATTACCATGAAGCCATAGGTAAGCCTGAGCGACGCAAAATTATATCCCGCGAGCGCTCCTACCACGGCGTCACTGTGGCGGCAGCCTCTTTAACCGGCTTGCCAGTGACACAAAATCACTTCGACCTGCCCGTAGATGCCCTCGGTATTTTGCGTACTGACCATCCGCATTATTATCGCGGCAAGCAAGGTGAAGAAACCGAAGATGAGTTCGTTGATCGCATTGTGGGTAATCTCGAAGCCATGATTGTGGCAGAGGGGCCTGAAACTATCGCCGCTTTTATTGCTGAGCCCATTACCGGTGCCAGTGGCGTTATTGTGCCGCCCACGGGTTATTACCAAAAAGTTCAAGCGGTGCTTAATCGCTATGACATCATGTTTTGGGCAGATGAAGTGATCACTGGCTTTGGCCGCACCGGC
Organism: SAR92 clade bacterium; assembly: GCA_004211905.1. Taxonomy (GTDB): domain Bacteria; phylum Pseudomonadota; class Gammaproteobacteria; order Pseudomonadales; family Porticoccaceae; genus HTCC2207. The sequence continues at coordinate 42,461 of SHBP01000008.1, read as the reverse complement.
AGTGACTTTGGTTGCAACACCATGGGCATTGAATCACCAGATATGATGACTTTTGCTAAGCAACTGTCCTCTGCTTATATGCCTATTAGTGCATCTGCCATACGCCGCGACATGTACGATGCCATGATCGATCAAACAGCCAATGCGGGTGCTTTCGGACATGGTTATACCTACTCAGGGCATCCAGTAGCCTGTGCGGTGGCGTTAAAAGTATTAGAGATTTACCAGCGCGATCAAATTTTTGAAAAAGCCGCCAAAACAGGTGCTTACTTGCAACAGCGTCTAGTTGGTTTTGCAGATCATCCCTTAGTGGGTGAAGTACGTGGCAGTGGTTTACTCGGTGCTCTTGAATTAGTGGCCAACAAAGAAACAGGAGAAGCCTTTATAGGTGGAGCAGTGGGTGGCTACGCGCAGAAGATGGCTCAAGATAATGGTTTGTTGATTCGTGCAGTGGCAGGCAGTAGTTTAGGAATCTGCCCGCCGTTAATTATCACCGAGCAACAGGTTGATGAAATGGTCGGCAAGTTATCCAAAGCATTAGACGCCACCCTCCAGCATTGCACCAAACAGGGACTTCTAACGTAACCATTTCACACTTTTAAATTATTTATCGATGTCAATAGTCAATTCACATTACTATTAGTGGTATCGAAAATTGGGAAATGATTATGTTAATAAAGAGCACCAATCGCAGTGACTCGAAAGAATCTGACGTAACAGATGAGAAAATTTATCTAAATCGTCGAGAAATCGTCAAGAACATGGGGTTTCTAGGTGCTGGAACCCTACTTAGCACCAGTGCTGCAGCGAGCGTGTTTGATCTTTTTGGCGACGACACACCGCCAGCACTATTCAAACAGACCAACCTTGAGTTTACCCCTGATAAACCTTTTGCCGAAGAGCTAACCCCTGAGGAAAAGACTATCACCCACAACAACTTTTACGAGTTTGGTGCTCAAAAGCACCAACCAGCAGAGTTGGCTCAGGGGTTTAAAGTTGACCCTTGGCAATTAAAAATTTCCGGTGAGGTGGAAAAGCCGTTTACTCTAGATTACGACGATCTTTACTCTTCTTTTGATCTCGAAGAACGTATTTATCGGTTGCGCTGTGTTGAGGCATGGTCAATGGTGGTGCCGTGGATTGGCTTCTCATTAGCTGACCTAGTTAAAAAGGCAAAACCCACCTCGAAAGCAAAATATTTGGCGTTTGAAACGCTCTATGACCCAAAGCAGATGCCCGGCCAGAGAAATCGTCGGTTAGGGGGTGGCATAGACTACCCTTACCTAGAAGGCCTAAGAATGGACGAGGCAATGAACCCGCTTGCAATAATGAGTGTTGGCCTTTACGGTAAAACCCTACCACCACAAAATGGCGCACCCATTCGTCTAGTGGTGCCCTGGAAATACGGGTTTAAAAGCATCAAGTCTGTTGTCGGTATTAAGTTTGTTGAAAAACAGCCACCAACAACTTGGAATATTTTAGCCGCTAATGAATACGGCTTTTATGCTAACGTAAACCCCGACGTAGATCACCCGCGTTGGAGTCAGGCCAGCGAGCGACGAATTACGACAGGCGGCATTTTTGCTCAAAACCGCATTGCCACATTGCCCTTTAATGGTTATGGAGATCAGGTTGCTGGGCTCTATAAAGGCATGAACCTTAGAAAGCTTTACTAACTTTACTGACCCTATGGCGATTGCTGTCTCTCAAAAGGCTATTCCCTATCTTAAAGCACTGGTGCACATTACCGCCCTTTACCCTTTAGTAAATTTGTACTATCAGGCAATTAGTGACCGTCTTGGGGCTGACCCTGTTGAGGTAGTTATTCACTTCACAGGTATTGGCGCGCTTAATTTATTGCTGATTAGCTTATTAATATCGCCGGCCGCTAAATTTTTTAAAATTGGCGCTCTAATACAATTTCGACGGATGATTGGACTCTACGCTTTTTTTTATGCGTTGTGTCACATACTCAACTTTTTGTCTTTTGAAGTGCAGTTTGACCTGCAGTTATTCATAGACGAAGTATTTGAACGCCCCTACATCACTGTGGGTATGACAGCATTTTTGTTATTAACCGCTCTGGCAGTCACCTCAATCGCAAAAATACGCCGCAAAATGAAGAAAAACTGGCAAACACTGCACAACTTTACCTACCTCATCGCTTTGCTTGGGGTGGTTCACTTCTACTGGTCAGTCAAGTCTGAGATTATTGAGCCGCTGATATACGGTGGGCTCTATGCGATTCTTATGGGGTTTCGGCACCAGAAAGTACAAGGCTGGAGAAAAAAGCGACCTCAGTGACAAAAGACGCTGATTATCGGCCAGTTATGGACTGTAAAGCTTCATAGCTGGGCTTCAGTTGACCATACATCTTCTTGTATACCTTTTGATACAGGCTGTTATAGAGCACACTATTGGCTTCTATGGGTTCAAAGCTTTCCCCTTCATGGGTCATTTGCCCAACAGCAGTAACGAAATTTGGGTACATACCTACGCCCACTGCGCTGGCAATCGCGGCGCCTAAAGAGGAAGTTTCAAAGGTGTGAGGCCGATAGACCGGCATGCCAAAAATATCGGCGGTAATTTGCATTACCTGATCACTTTGGGAGCCACCACCAGAGACGACCAAACGGTTGATGGCTTTCCCGCTGCGTTTTTCAAGAAGTTCTTTGCTTTCCCGAAGGGCGAAGGTGAGACCCTCGATCATGGCGCGGTATAGGTGAGCTCTGGTGTGGGCCTCGGTAAAGCCAATAATTGCGCCTCTGGTTTCTGGGCCATCTCCATTAGAGGGTGACCAGTAGGGTTGCAGCATTAGGCCATCTGAGCCGGCGGGTACGTCTGCCAGTAGTTGATCAAATAGTGATTCTGGCGATACTTTTTGTTGTTCACCCTGTTGGGTTTCAAGCAGGCCAAATTCTTGTTTAAACCAGCTAACCATCCAGTATCCGCGTTGTACCATCATTTCAATGTTAAAAGTCTCTGGAATCACGCCGGGGTATGCGGGGTAGAAGGGAATGGCTTCTACATATTTGTCGGTAGCAATATTAATAGTGGCCAAACTGCCATAGCTGAGGCTGCCGGTGTGAGCATCAGTACAGCCCGTGCCTAGTACTTCGCAGGCCTTGTCTGAGCCGCTGGCAATCAGTGGTAGCCCTTCGGGTATGCCGGTTTCTGTTGCTGCTTGTGGGTTTATTTTGCCCAGTTCGGCGCCGGCGGGTAAAACCTCGGGCAGCATCTCTTGGGTTATTGGCATGGCGCGCCATTTCCAGTCTTTTTTGCCTGCCCATTGTTGGGTTTTGTAGTCAAAGGGCACAAAACCAACGGTACTGGCTATGGCATCTTTGTATTCGCCGGTTAACTTGTAGTTGTGGTAGCCAGAGAGCAGTACAAACTTATGCACCTTGTTCCAAATGTTAGGCTCGTTTTGCTCTATCCAGTTGGCTTCGGCCTGTTTGTGCATTAGGTCTACTAACGGTTTTGCTCTGACTAGGGTAAATAAAGCAGATTCTAGTGCGCTCAGTGTTGGCTTGGTTTCTACTTGTCTTTGGTCTAGCCAACTAATGGCTGGGCGCAATGGTTGGTTGTCTGCTCCCATGGCAATAGCGGTTGCTCGCTGGGTAGTAACAGAAACCGCCGCAATATCGTCTTTTGAAACAGGTAGTTGGGGCCAAAGTGCCTGACAGGCGTCACACAGAGCAGCCCAAAAATAGTCAGCGTGCTGTTCTGCCCAACCGGGTTGTTCTGAAAAGTACGGTTCTATATCAACCTTACTTTTTGCGATGAGTTGACCCAGGCCATCAAAAACCATGGCTCTGACGCTTTGAGTACCGTTGTCGATGCTTAAAAAATATTGTTGATTATCCATGTTCACCTACTCTTCGGAGGTTTGCGGCAAGCTATAGTAATCTTGCCAAATGGCTTTGTAGCGATTGAGTTCAGCTTCCCATTGTTGGCTGTCCCATTGCCGTTCGCTTTTAAATAGTGCTTCCAAAACTGGGTAAATTTCGGCACCGCCGTTTGCAAGGCACATGCCCAAGCGGGTTCTTCGTAACAGCAAATCGTCTAAGTGCTGCACTCCTTCGTATTTTATAGCCCAGCGACACTCTGCCAGAGAAAAATCAGTGTCACCGATACTTTGATGCTCCTGTGCTGTGCTTTCAGATAACAGGGCTTTGGCTGTAGCACCATAGCGTCCTAACAAACGCTGTGCCCAGTTGGGGTTCTCAGGTAGCAGCGCATTTGGGCTAATGCAGGGAGTGATAAATATTCTGTCATCATTAAACGATTTAGGTGTTGGCAGCATATCTTGCGCTACTGCAAGGGCATCTAATGCGATTAACCTAAATGTGGTGAGTTTACCTCCACTCACGGTTATTAGCCCGCTGTCAGACCAAACAGCATGGTCGCGTCGCTCTTTAGAGGGGTCTTTTGACTTTTCACTACCAATAACAGGTCTAACACCGGCCCATGTGGATAAGATGTCTGCAGTTGTTAGCTTATTGTTTGGAAACTGATAGTTAAAGCCTCTCAATAAATAGTCGGTTTCTTGGTTAGAGATGCTAGCTTCAATGTCTAAATCTTCATCATGATCTAAATCAGTGGTGCCAAGCACCGTTGTGCCTTCCCAGGGGTAAACATAGATGCCACGTTTATCGTCTTGGTGTAAAAAGGTCATCACGTCAGACACTGGGTACAGGCGTTTAGGGAAAATTATATGGCTGCCCCGTAAGGGTCGAATACGTTTTTCACTGTTAACGGCATTACGCAACCGGTCAGCCCAAGCGCCTGTTGCATTAACCACTACAGAGGCTCGCAGTTGGATAGGCTGAGATGTTTGCGGGTCATCAATAACAACACCGCAGACTTTGTCTTTTTCAATAAGTAATTTTTGGACTTTAGTGTAATTAAGAGCCTGACCCCCATCTGCCATGCTGTCTTGGAGTACACGCAATACAAGCCGAGAGTCATCTACCATGGCATCGGTATAATAGCTGGCACCTTTTAGGTTTGTGTCGTTTAACCCTTTGAATCGTTGCAACAACTCAGCGGTTTTGATGAAGCGATGATCTCTGATACCTGCCAAAAAGTCGTAGATAGCCAGTATGATTGTCATTGCCAAACGGCCAGGAAAAAGACCTTTACGAAAGGTGAAGTAGAAAGCGATACGGTCAACTAAACCGGGCGCTTCATTAAGCAGCCTTTCACGCTCTTCCACTGACTCTTTAGTGAGTTTTAGATCGCCAGCTGCGAGGTAACGCAAGCCACCATGAACCATTTTTGATGAGCGACTAGATGTTCCCCAAGAGAAATCTTGCTGTTCCAAGAGTAGAGCTTTGTAACCACGTCTTGTTGCTTCGCGAAGCACTCCAGCGCCAGTGATACCGCCGCCAACAATGATAATGTCCCAGTCACAACATTGGCCATCGCGCATTTTAGCTAGCAGTTGGTTGCGGTCAGTGAACCCTTTCATGTTGTTTTAGTACTCGCTGTCTGGAAGAAGTTTACCGGGATTCATTTGACCATTAGGGTCAAACAATTCGCAGAGGTTGTTAATTGCAACAATTCCCAAGGTGCCTTTCTCAGCACTCAAATATTGCCTGTGATCACGACCAACCCCATGTTGATGGCTGATGGTACCGCCATGGGCCACAATTTGTTCTGCACCTGCTTTTTTGAGCTTGACCCATCGATCCATACCTTGTTGGTAACTCTCCCCCAACCGGAATAGATAAGTCGTGTAGATACTTGAGCCCTGACCATAAACATGGGACAGATGAGTATAGGCGTGCACTTGCTCGCCCTCATCGGCCAATGCGGTGCGAATAGCCTGCTCTATATTCTCTGCTGCTGTGGGTACTTTAGCCCAGTCTACAGCAGTTTCCATTGTGTCTGCGGCATAGCCTGCAGCACCTAAAGGGTCACGCAAGTAGGGTGCTCGAAATCGGCCATGTGCCCAGTTATCACCAAGTCCAGATTGATCAGCCACACCGCCATGGTTAGCGCAGTGATCAAGAGCCAATTGGTGTGCTGTTTCACAGTGTCTGGCGGATCCTGTGACACCGAAAGTCATCATCACTTTGCCTGAGCCAATGCCTTTTTCAGAGAGAGCCTGTTCTAGGGCAACCACACCGCCACTATCTTCACCGGCACCCATATACAGTAGGCTGGTGGTTTCAAGAGGATTGCTTAGACGTACCATAGAGAGTGCAACACGCTGTTGGATCAGCTCTCTTGCGACAGTGATACCAACGTCCCAAGAAGGGAAAAATACAACCTGAAACTGCTCTTGCTCAGGCAGGGGAGTTATGCGTACCTTCACTTCGGTAATGATCCCCATTCTGCCCTCAGAGCCTAAAATCATCTCGCGTACATCAGGCCCTGCAGAGGAGGCGGGAATCGTGGGTATGTCTAGAGTGCCAGCGAGGGTTTCTATGCTGCCGCCAGCAAATAAATTTTCGATGCGCCCGTAATGCAATGATTGCTGACCACTGGAGCGACTAGCGACCCAGCCACCAACGGTAGACAGCTCCCAAGATTGAGGGAAATGACCCAAGGTGTAACCGTGTTTTTTAAGTTCTTCTTCAATTTTTGGGCCTGGTGTTCCGGCGCCAAAGGTGGCGAGCTGACTTTCGGTGTCAATGTGCAGCATGGAATTCATTTTACCCATATCAACGGTGAGTACTGGCTTTTTACTTTCCTCAGGGTTGATATGACCCACCACTGAGGTTCCACCGCCGTAGGGAATAACCACAAGATCATTAGCTTTAGCGTGGGCCAATAGGTCGCGTACCTGCTCAGATGATTCAGGCATGGCAACACCATCTGGGAAGGTATCAACATTGCCACTATGCATGTCTAGCCAATCGGGCAGGCTTTGACCTCTAGCATGGCGCACGCGAGTTTCAGGGTCTGTGTTGATTAAAGGGTGGGCAGTTAATTTGGTGGCAGGCACCTTGGCAATTACTTCATCTAAGGTTGCCTGGGGTAGAGATTTTGCAGGGCCAACGAGTGCGGTCAATAACATACGCAGACCACTATTTAATTCCATGCTCAAATTGCTATTTTCATTTCCCCAACCATTCCATAACCGCATATGAATCACCCTAAATAATTGTTTGCAGATTTAGCTAAGTCTGCCAATTTAACCCCATTTAGTATAGCGTTAATGGCAATGAAACCCTCAACTCTTGAGGTATACTATTTGAAGTAATATTAACCGGTGGATCTGAAATAGTCCCTGTCAAAGTACGACGGCTTAGTCACTATTTCGGTCACTGTATTGGTACGGAATAAATACATGGATATAACCAGTAACAGCGGCTTAGCGTCTGTGCCAGCGATAACGCAATATCTGCGTTCCGCGGAGGCCTGTGGTGTTGATTATTCCGTAATGTTAGCCAAAGTGGGTATTGATGCTGATATCTTAAAAGATAACAGCAAACATGTGCCATCTCATGCCATGGAACAGCTATTGTCATTATTAATCGAGGCTAGTGGCGACCCCTGTTTTGGTCTTCATTCTGCGCAGTTTGTGGAACCTGCTTCCTATAGCGTGCTGGGTTATATATCAATGAACTGCTCCACACTAAGGATGATCCAAGCCAAGATCCCAATCTATGAAAAAATTGTCGGTGATATGGGGGTTACCTCTATTGAAATCGCTGACGGCTATGCGCTTCAGCGCTGGACATGCCGATTTAATGACAAAATAGTAAGGAAACACGAGGTTGAAAATGTTTTGGCATCTTGGTGCCTTTTTGCCCGACGGTTTTTGAACTTTGAGGGCTGGCATAGTATTTGGTTTGAGCATGAAGGCCCAACTGAACAGACATTATTGCAAGACTACAAACAAATTTTTGGGTGTGACGTTTTATTCAATCAGCCAGCCAGTGGGTTTAGGTTTGTAGAGAGTGCTTTAGACGAGGTGTTTCCTCAGGCAAATGAGCAGTTACTTCAAATGTTATTGGAGCACGCAACGAGCATTTTGGCTAGTTTAGACAAAAATCAATCTGTGACAGATCAAGTTAAAAACCTCTTGCGACTGGTGTTAAAGCAGCAGACGCCTTCTAGCCAAATTATTGCTGAGATGCTTGGTGTGAGTAGCCGAACACTTCAGAGAAAGCTCGACGAAGAGGGGACAAGTTATAAAGATCTGCTCAACGAGTTGCGCCTAGAGTTAGCTCTTTATTATTTAAAAAACACCGATCTATCACTCGAGTCTATTGCATACCAATTGGGTTATGCAGAGGGGCGTTCGTTCTATCGAAGTTTTAAACTTTGGACTGGTCGCACTGCAGGTTCTTATAGAGCTGAGCTTACAGAAAACCTTGCCACTAAGTAAGATTTATTTTTCGTAGATAGCATAGATTTTTTGCGTTGGTTCTATAACTTCCCACTCCCCTTCAAAGCCAGCAGGTACACAAATTTTATCACCGGCAATAATGGTTAACTCATTGCCTTCGGTATCTCGTAAAATCGATTTGCCACTCAATATATGGAAATACTCATTTTCGGTGTAGCTAACTTTCCAACAGCCAACTTCTGCGCCCCATTCTCCCACAAAGAACTGATCATCGGCTGAAAAATGAAGAGTATTATTTTGCTCAGGTTTGCCTTTAACCAAACGGTCGTGAGGGGTTGGATAGTGCTCTACTTTTGCAGTGCTTTTTGCCAGCGCAACTATGTTAGTAATATTTTTAGGCATGGGAGAATCCTCTGGTAACGAGTAAATACCATAACCATCATTTACCTAAAAGACCATTATCATCTGCCCATTGTTTAGACCGTTTCATGCCCTCATCAAATGGTATTTCAGGCTTCCAACCAAGAATGCGCTCGGCTTTCTTGATCGAGAACCAGCTCTTGGTGGCGAGTTGAACCACGGTTGCAGGAGATGCTTCGTTTAGATTGCCCATAAGGTCGGCAATTTTTGAGGCTATGGCGGCGACTCTAAGCGCAAGCTTAGTGGAGACAAGCATAGGCCCTTTTTTGTTCAACCATTGGTAGTGTGGCGCAAAATATTCTTTAGTGGTCATGTAGCCTTCACAAGAAAGGTTAAATATCTCACCTACCGCATCTGGATGTTGAGCGGCAAGCGCAATACCCTTGACTAAATCATCTATATAAATGGGCCTAAAGAAACCCTCACCTTTGGCGGGTAGCATAAATTGATTTTTAGCAATGGCTTCTAAGGGTGCGATGATCCACGGACGGCTACCCGGGCCATAGGCATCACCTGGACGCACAATTACTACCTCAATGTCATCATTTGCCGAGGCCGCAAGTACAGTGTGCTCAGAGGCTAGCTTGGTGAGCACATAACTGCCACCATCTGCATGTACAGGGTGGTTCTCGTCAAGCTCTCCCTCTGCGGCATTACCATAGGCCACGATAGAAGATATCTGCACAAAACGTCGCACCTTATGTTTTTTTGCGGCATTGATTAAGTTACCAGTAGCCTGCACATTTACTCGCCACATATCACTGTCTTCCATGGCATTTGAAACCAATGCCGCGGTGTGAATGATGACATCACACTCGTCTAGGACGTTGGCAATGCTCTCAGGTTTGGCGATATCGCCCTCAATAATATCTGTACCATTACCAACCAAATCAACGCCAACCGCGGCTTGATTATTCTGTTGATAAAAGCGCATTAGAGAATTACCAATAAAACCATTGGCACCAGTAACTAATACTTTTTTTATCGATTGTTCGCTCATAGATACCTCAATGTTGATTTGTGCTGATGTTTACCTAATTAGCCCATATTCTTCCGATAAAAACTGCCAACCAATTTAGTTAGTCGTGTTTTAGAAAATATATGAGTGATCGCTGCAGTGAATTTATTAGCCATCCCTGGAACAATGGTCATTTTGCCAGAGAGGCAGTCACGGATACCTTGCTCAGCCACCTCTTTAGCTGACATCATCATGTTCGGTGCGATGTTTAGCTTGGCACCTTGATCTGGATTATCCATCATTTTTGTTGCTGTATAGCCTGGGCAAAGAGCCGAGACGACTACGCCATTTTCTGCAGCGTTTAGTTCATCGGCAAGAGCTTGAGTAAAGGATAATACGTAAGATTTAGTTGCAGCATAGACATTTTGATTTGGAATTGGCATCCAACCAGCTAGGGAGGCTACATTAAGAATATGGCCGTTTTTTCTAGCAGACATATCATTTGCATAGAGATGTGTTAGAGAGGTTAGAGCCAGTACGTTGACAGCAATCATCCTCTCTTGAGCATTAATGTCCAATTCAGTAAAGAAACCATTGTGCAGAAGCCCAGCATTGTTGACTAAGAAGTCTACCCTTAGATTATTTGACTGAGTGTTTTGAAATAGCTGCTGTGCGGCCTGAGGTTGAGATAAATCAGCGACGATTACCGTGCAATTAACACCATGCTCTTGAGTGAGTGATGTAGCAATACTGTTAAGTTTGTCTTCTCTTCGTGCCACGAGAATTAAGTCATAGCCTCGAGCACCCAGAATATCAGCAAACTCCAAGCCAATGCCATCGGATGCACCTGTTACCAGTGCTATTTTATTTGCCATGTTGTGTTACCCCTACCGTTCAGTTTAAGTGTAGTTATTATTTATTATCGACGAATATTGGCGATCACCAGGCTTGTTGACCGAGAGGTTTTTGGCAATCATCTTGTTCATCGGTGCGATAATCCCCGTAGCAGGGGCATAGATTAGACTTTATTTATATTTTTTAAGCGTCTTATCATAGTCTAATATATTTTCATCGCACTGTCTGAATATGACAGTCTAGTCACAATAGTGGACATAAAAAAAAGGGGCAGTTAAAAACTGCCCCTTTAAGAGTTACTACTTTTCTAATATAGATTAGAAGCTGTAGTTAAGCGTTGCGCCCCAAACTGCTCCTGGAAGAACATACTGAGCGTGTGAGCCGCTAGCAAGTGGTATATCAAAAGCACCTTGAGGGGTAACCTTATCAAATACGTTTTTGCCATACAGCATAACGGACCAATTCTCTCCAGCTAAGCCGGTACGGAAGTTAGTTTTAGTAAACCCTTCCTCATAATCGATCGGATCGCGATCTCCCGTCATGAAAAAGCCATCAGTAAACTGGAGGTCTACGCCTGTAGCCCAGATCAAGCCACCAAGTACAGAGCGGGTATAATCTGCGGTAACAGTACCATTGTAGTCAGTTCCAATCTGAGCGCCTGCTAGATTCTGGCTTATCCCAATCTGTGTCCCATCAGCTGCAATCTCGGCGACACAACTTCCAGAAGATGTTGCTCCTCCCGCCAAATCAGACGCCTGTATTGCGGTACAGCCCGCTCCAGGGAAGTCGTCATACTTACCATCATTAAGAGCGAGGTTAACACCTAATCGTAGGTGATCAGTTGCCTGCCACAACATATCAACTTCAAGGCCCGAGACGCTAGCGCTTGCCGCGTTGGTTACTACGAACCCAAGACCCACAAATGTTGATACCTGTTGATTTTTGTAGACACTATCGAAGTAAGCCCAGTTTAAGGTCATAGAACCATCAAGAAGTGTGTGCTTTCCACCGATCTCCCAAGATTCAGCATTCTCATCTTCATATTCAAACCCTGGTCCTGGAATGTTTGCCTGTGGACCATCAGCTGTGAAGAGAGGGAGCTGAGAGTCTGTTGAGTTAAAGCCTCCACTCTTAAAGCCCTCTGAATAGCTCATATACAACATGCTGTCATCTGATCGCGCCCATTCCAAATTTACCGCAGGAATGAACTGGTGAGTTCCTCTATCTTCATTAAACTCATGATCATAAATATTGAATAAAGCTGCCGAGAGGCCACCTAGTAGAGGGTGAGCGTCCGGAACAGCTAAGCCATTATAGCTAGAGGTATTGTAGGTCGAAGCAAATGCTCGTTTCTCTTCCTCAGTGTATCGAGCACCAGCTGTCAACGACACAGAATCAGTTAGATTCCATGTGCCTTGATAGAAGATCGCACGCGAATTTGTATCTTGTCTATACTGACCAATCCGCCCCATTTGATTCCACAGCGTAGACCCTTCAACACCCAACTTGAACGTGTAATCCACACAAGTAGGAGCGCCAGCAGCACAACCCGTTGCATCATAAAGTTGCTGCAGAGTTAAACCTGTGTCGCCCGCTGGTGTAGTAGCATTTATACCTGCAATTTGAGTGGGATTGTAGGCAAGAAAGCTAGGCAATCCTAAAGCAGGGTTACCGCCACCTAGAATTGCTCTCATAGTCATATCGGGCAGTCCAAATTGACCGTCTACCGAAGTAAGTGTCCACTGCTCTTGAGTTGATTTAGCTAAATAAATACCACCTACCCAAGAAAATTTTCCATCAGTTGGAGATGAAAGACGAATCTCTTGGCTATTCATATCATACTCTGAAAATGTAGACTGACCGATGAAGCGTAGTGGCAACCAATCAGCATCTAGACCATCTTGATAATCGTAACGTCCTCTACCGATAGTGGCATTTAGCGTGTAGCCATTGTCCATCTCCATCTCAAAGTTGAGAGATGTGTCTGATGACGTAGTATCAGTACCTTCGGGTCGTTCACCACCGGCATCACACCACGCGGAGCTCTTTCCTAGGGCCGCCTCGTGCGCACAACCGCCAAGGGCGATTGAGTCTCTGTATGGATCATTAGTACCGTTAGAGGTGATCGAAGCAAAATTAGGATGCACAACACCCATAACGCCATACATTAAGCCAGCGGCTGCGCCGAGATTTTGAACTGGACTAAACAGTACAGCCATTGAGTCTTGACCAAGCTTCACGTTGTCATTGTTAGAATGCTTTAATTCAACTCTTGTTGACTCAGTAGGCTCCCAAGTAGCGCTGGCACGCCACATTGTCTCATCCGTGGTTGGCATGTTCTTGTTTAAAGCGCCAGCATAGGTGTTGGTCCATGCACCATCGCTGGTGCGATCTTTATAGGCAAGACGCAATCCAATGGTGTCTCCAATTGAGCCTGTGAGGTGACCCTGCATCGTAGTACCGTCAAATGACTCTTTGCTGACAGAAACTTTACCGCCAAATTCTTGGTCGGGATCTGGCGTCGCTGTCTTAATATTAATGGCACCAGCAAGAGTATTTTTGCCGAACAAAACCCCCTGTGGTCCTCGCACTACTTCAGCTTGCTGGATGTCGAATAAACCTGTTCTGATTTGGCGGCCTTTACCGTAGTGAATACCATCAACAAACACACCTACTGATTGCTCGAAAGATTGGTTAGCTCCAACGCTAATGCCTCTCATTTCAATAATAGTGTTTACGGCATTTTCTGTAATACTCAAATTAGGCACATAGGTAGAAAGCTCGCCAAACGTGTTCATGCCCGCTTCTTCAATTTTAGTCCCTGATATTGCAGTAAGAGAGACAGGAACTTCTTGTAAGCTCTCTGCACGTTTTTGAGCGGTTACGATAACTTCTTCAAGTTCAGCTGCGTATGCACCGCTAGTTACCGTTGCTATAGCAATAGCAAGGCTACTAAGTGTGCGGAATGATTTTTTGTTCATAAAAGACCCCTGTAGATAGTTTATAATTTTGTATATTTTTTTAATTACTCGATGGTAACTTTTCTGTGTCGTTGTTCGAGTGATGACGAACGATGCAACTACGCATATATTGACGAAACTGCACTAACGGGCACCATACATGAGTCTTTCTCAAAAGTGAATAACAATAGTTTAATAAATAAATAATGAACATGAGTCATTTGATGAAATAACCTTTTTTAACAGTGTAATTTTGTGCTATGCGAAATTTCTATAACTGCATGATTTATTTAGAATTTATCTAACCATTAAGAGAAGAGGCGTTGTTAACTGGACTTTATTGCGTTACTGCTAATTGTATAAATGTTTAGTTAGAGGGTGGTTTAAAATACCTTCTGCAAATAAGCGGACTTTAGGAGGGAGTGTCTTTTTAGCTATTAATTATTTTAATGATTTTCCACGGGGTTAGCTGATCGCTCTGGTTCAAGCGTATCAAGATCACCCCAATAACTTGAGTTTCTTTTGAAGTACCCATAGGCGGTTTTAAAGTCTTTGTGTGTTTAATGGGCATACAATAAAAAAGGACGGGTTACCCCGTCCTTTTAGATGTGGCCTTAGGTGTTAGAAGCTATAGGTCAGTCTAGCACCCCATACCGATCCTTCGCTTGTATATTGGCCATGAGAGCCAGCAGCTAAAGGAATGTCATAGGCTCCAGTGGCAGTTTCCTCATCTGTGATGTTTTTACCGTACAACATTGCGGTCCAGTTTTCAGCTCGGACTCCTGTTCGGATATTAAACTTCTCGAAACCATCATGGTAGTCAATTGGATCTCGATCACCTGTCATGAAATAACCATCTGTAAAGTTCATATCAACGCTTGTAAACCACAGAAGGCCAGATGCCAGAGGTCTTGTATAATCAGCCCAGAACGATCCATTGTAGTCTGTGCCTACTTGAGACCCAGCAAGATCCTGTCCAGCACCAGCTTGAGTTCCGTCGCCCTTGAATTTTGCAGAACAACCGCCCGCTTCAGTAACAGGAGAATTAACTGTCAAAGTCCCAAGTGCTAGTAGGTCTGAGGCTTGTTGAGCAGTACAGCCAGCTCCTGGGAATGAACCATAAGATCCATCGGTAAATGCAACGCTAGCACCAAGCCTTAGGTTATCAGTTGCTTGCCAGGTCATATCAATCTCCAGACCTTCAACATCTGTCGATGCAGCATTGGTTACAACAAAGCCAAGACCAACGAAGGTTGATACCTGTTGATCCTTGTACTCACTATTGAAGTATGCCCAGTTCAGATTCATGGCGCCATCTAATAGCGTATGCTTTCCGCCGATTTCATAAGAAGCTGCGGTTTCATCATCGTACTCAAAACCAATCCCAGGAATTGTTCTCTGAGGACCTTCTGCTGTAAATAATGGATCTTGATCATCTACCGCATTAAAGCCACCAGTTTTAAAGCCTTCTGAATAGCTGAAGTAAAACTTACTGTCCTCGGATCGAGTCCATTGCAAGTTCATGGCTGGGATCAACTGGTTGGTTGAGCGCTGCTCATCAAACTCGTGCTCATAGGAGGCAAAGAACGAACCCATTAGGCCTGCTAGTAAAGGACTGTAATTAGGCGTCGTCATGCCGGTTGAGTTAGTCACTATCTGCATCTCTGCATGGGCTCGCTTCTCTTCCTCGGTATATCGGACACCGGCTGTTAGAGAAAGGGAGTCACTCAGGTTTAAAGTTCCCTGTAAGAATACAGCCCGTGAGTTAGTGTTTTGCTTCCAGTTAGAAAGCCGGCCTACCTGCTGCCACTTGGTTACGCCTTCAACCCCTGGATACAGTCTATAGTCTAGGCACGAGGCAGCCCCAACAGCACATCCGGTTGCATCATAGAGACTTTGGAGAGTGTACGGTGTTCCAGGAACAGGTGTTACCGCGTTTACACCAGCGACCTGAGCTGGTGAGTAGGCTAAGAAGGTATCAAGACCAACAATAGCTGGCATAATTTGAGGGATACCGAAGGTTCCATCAACAGTGACCAAGCGATCAATTTCTTGTTCCTGCTTGTCTAAGTACACACCACCTACCCAAGAGAATTTACCGTCTGTGGGAGAGCTGATGCGAAATTCTTGGCTATTGTGGTCATAATCAGAAATGTCACTCCGGCCAATGAATCGTAAAGGTAAAAAGTCAGCATCAATGCCATCTTGATAGGAGTAACGACCCCGACCAGCAACAACATTCAATGTGTAGCCATTGGGTAGTTCCATCTCAATATTTAGCGAACTATCAGCTGTCTCTGTATCTGTTCCTTCAGGTCTTTCTCCACCACTTTCACAGATTGAAGAACTCATACCCATATAACTTTCTAAAGCACAACCGCCAAATGAGCGCATATCTCGAAAACCGTCTCTTGGTTGCGAGTTTATGTAAGCCGCATAAGAGGGGAAAACTGCCCCCATGGTGCCGTACATCAGAGCATTGGATGACGGAATGTTAGGCAAAGGACTAAACAGAGTTACCAGAGGGTTCGCACCTAGGCGGATGTACTCGCTCTCCGAATGCTTGAATTCAACTGATGTGTTATCCGTAGGCTCCCATAGCAAACTTGCGCGCCACATTTCCTCGTCAGTTGTAGGTCCCAATGAAACTTCAGTGTCAGGATAGGTGTTCTTCAGATGGCCATCACCTTCTCGGTCTTTGTAGGCAAATCGCCACGCCAGTGAGTCAGTTAAGGACCCAGTCAAGTGGCCTTCAACGACTTGTCCGCCATAAGATTCTTTACTAACAGCGATTTTGCCGCCAGTGTCTTGACCGGTCTGAGGTGAGGCGGAAGTGACATTGATTGCCCCAGCGAGAGTATTCTTACCAAATAAGATGCCCTGCGGGCCTCTCAAGACTTCAACTTGTTGTAAATCAAATAATCCAGTTCTAACTTGACGGCTTTTTCCGTAGTGAATGCCATCAACGTATATACCAACAGACTGCTCAAACGACTGGTTAGCACCGATGCCAACGCCACGCATACCGATAATAGTATTTACAGCATTCTCGGTGATGGTCAGATTAGGAACATATCCAGTTAGTTCTTGAAAGCTGTTTATACCAACTTCCTCAATTTTGCTGCCATCAATGGCTGACATTGAAATAGGAACATCTTGTAGACTTTCAGCTCTTTTTTGAGCTGTAACGATAATTTCTTCGAGCTCCGCCGCATAGGTGTTGCCGAAGAAAGCGGTGATGGCTACTGCCAATAAACCGCGAGTGCGAAGTGATTTCATTTTAATAGACCCCTTTTCGATAGATGAATGACTTATTTTTGATGCCTTTATATGCCTTAAAAATAGAAAGCCACTTATAAGATAGCGCTATACGCAATACAACACAGCATAAGATTTACTCGTTAAAACATAATTTTTAGATGGCTTTTTAGGTTTAAAGTGATTGATTTATATGATAATTATTGAATTTCGATGCTTTCTTTTTTAAGACAATTTCTCAACGGATCTACTATATAAGTGTATTTGTGATTTGGGATGGTATTTACTTCAAGCTAAATGCCATTGACTTTGATAGTTTTAGTTTGAATTTACGGGTTTGCGATAGTGAATTGTAGAATTATTCTTCAGGATCTGAAAAGCTCAAAAACTATGTTATTTGCATGCACCCTTAAGAAATAACCGCCTGTAAGAACCAGAAATAGACTTGATAGGGTTCAGTTGTCTGAGGAGGTTATTAGTGATCGGTCTATCATGTTTTTCATTTTCAAGCCTAGATCGCGCGCGCGGATGTACTTGTATTATTCTTCACCCCTGTTACGGTAATGCCAATAAAAGAGAAAGCTACAATGAACAATGTCTCAAAAAGTCGGTCGGGTAAAGAAATAGGTTTTTGGCGCGGTTGGTCTATCGCCGTGGGCTGCGCTATTGGGTCTGGGATCTTTATGATGCCAACACTACTGGCTCCCTATGGCATGCTTGGTTTGGCTGGTTGGTTGACTGCCGGGGCCGGTACATTGCTAGTGGCTCTGTGTTTATCCAGACTGGTGAGGCGAGTACCGAAAATTGGGGGCCCTTATGCTTACGTTCAAGCAGGGCTTGGTAACTTCGCTGGATTTTTGATTGCCTGGACATATTGGATTTCCTGTATCGCTGCAGCCTCGGGTATTGCGGTTGCCTTTGTGGGGTATCTGGGAGTCTTTTTGCCATCGATAACAGAATCTTCGGTACTCAGCCTTTTAGTTGCTCTGGCATTGATATGGTCCATAGTGGGTCTAAATATTCGCAGTATCGAAAGCAGTGGCACATTCCAGGTTGTCACAACATTTCTAAAAATATTGCCCTTGATATTTATTATTGTGTTGGGCTTTTTCAATATGCAACCTGAGATTTTACCGCCTGTAAATCCTACTGATCTGCATCCTGTGGCACTGTTAGCGACAGTAACCACCTTAGTAATGTGGTCTTTTATCGGAATTGAGACGGCTACGGTTCCTGCAGACAATATTGTTGAACCAGAAAAAACTATTCCACGCATACTCATTGCATCGGTTTTAACCGTGCTAGTTATTTATTTTTTGGTGAGCTTGGCTATCGCGCTCATTGTGCCAGCAAACGAACTGCTGGGTTCAACTGCGCCTTTTGCATTAGCGGCAACAAAGGTTATGGGACCGATTGGTGGAGCAATTATAACTATTGGAGCCCTCATCTCCACCCTAGGTTCGCTGAATGCGAATACATTAACAGCAGGGCAGGTACCTTTGGCAGCTGCTAAGGATCATTTGCTCCCAGTTAAATTTTTGACTTTAAGTTCAACAGGCACGCCAATATTCTCATTCCTTGTGTCTGGCGGATTTATGTCCCTTTTGTTATTACTTAATTACACCAAGGGTTTGGTTGCTGCATTTACCTTTATGGCGATGTTATCAACATTGTCTACTTTGATGGCCTACGCATTCTCAGCAGTCTCTGAGTTCTACTTTTTGAAGAGAGATCAGCCAGGCCCGGCGCGAAATCGAGCAATTGTTCTCTCGGTTGCGGCCTTCCTGTATTCCTTTTTTGCTATTTGGGGTGCAGGGGTAGAAGTTGTATTTTATTCCTTCATGCTAATTATCATTGGCATGCCTTTTTACGCACTCGTTCGAGAAGACGCTAGAGACCTATAGTATGAACCAATTCAATGAATATTCCGCCATAGCGCAGGTTGCTCTGCGCAATACTGAAAATGCTTTTATTAACCAGCAAAAACTAAGAGACGAATGGAAACCTCTTCGTTTCCATGACATGCCAGATATTGATGAGGCTCATAACGAGTATGGTCAGTTCAGGCGTGTTTTACAGAAGTCTGGTGCAGACATTATTGATCTTCCGAGAGATGAAACCCTGACCATTGACAGCATTTATACTCGAGACAGTATTTTGATCAGTCCAAAAGGGTTAATACTATGTAACATGGGCCGAGCCACTCGGACTCCTGAGGCAAGATCTAATGCTGAAGTTTATAAGTCTTTTGGTCATCAAGTTGCTGGTGAAATTGTTGCCCCTGGAACGTTGGAGGGAGGTGATTTTATTTGGGTTGATCAACATCATGCGGCCGTTGGTCTTGGTCCGAGGACAAACAAAGAGGGGATTGCTCAGTTGCAGGCTATTTTGGGTGAAGAGGTAGATTTACATATCGTTGAATTGCCGACTCCAGAACACCCTGATGATGTTTTGCACCTTATGTCGATTATTTCTCCTCTGGATAAAGATTTAGCATTGATCTATCGTACGTTGATGCCCACTCAATTTATTGATTGGCTCGAGCAATTGGGCATAGCCTTTGTTGATGTGCCAGAGGCTGAGTATCTGCCAATGGGTTGCAATGTTCTCGCACTGGGGCCGAGACAAGTATTGATGTTAGAAAACTTACCTGGTGTTAAGAGTGGGTTAGAGGTTGCAGGCTGTTCTGTGACAACCTACAAAGGATTAGAGATCAGTCGCAAAGGCGAAGGCGGACCCACCTGTTTGACTCGTCCTTTAGTGCGAGGGTAATCAGGCTGAATCAACCCCTGCTTTAGCGTCTCGACGGCACTCAGTGCGGCGTGTATATTTGTCTTATTAACCCAACGATTAAAAATCATGCAGAGATACTTTAGAAAATTTACGATGATGATCATTATGCTGCTGGCCGCGGGATCTTGTGCCGAGCAATCTAATGAAACCCGAACATTAGTAGATTGGTCATCCCCTGCGGGACAAAATTCTGTTTCACCTAACTTAAGTCTGGATCTCAGTGGATCTCCAATATTGAGTTGGATGAAAGTTGGAGAGAATACTGTTGCTCTTGAGTACTCGCGCTGGGAGGGTAGTCGTTGGTCGAGTCCAGTTACTGTGGCGAAAGGTGATAATTGGTTGGTTAATCGCGCTGATTTCCCGTCAGTTGTGCAGTTAACTGAATCGCTATGGGCTTCGCATTGGCTGGTCATGACAGACCCTGCTATATTTGCGTACGATGTTGTTGTAAGCCTATCAACAGATGGTGGAGTTACTTGGGATGCTCCACTGACGCCACATACAGATGGAACTTTCAGTGAGCATGGCTTCGTTAGTTTCTTTGTCAATGGAGATGACGTTGGCGCAGTCTGGCTCGATGGGCGAGAAATGGTTGCAACTCATGGTCTATCAATGTCAGCTGACGGCGCACACGGTAACGCTGGTGGCATGACGCTTCGCTCGACGCAGATTAAAAGCGATGGAACTCTGACCAAAGACCAAGTTATTGATAGTTTGGTTTGTGATTGTTGTCAGACGGATATAGCTCAGTCTGATCAGGGCCCTGTGTTGGTTTTTCGCAATCGAACCAAAGATGAATACCGAGACATTTATTTCTCACGCATGATTGAAGGGCGGTGGAGTGAGCCCAAACCAGTATCTGTGGACGGATGGAAGATTGCTGGATGTCCGGTCAATGGTCCATCTGTAGCGACAAATGATGAGGCTACAGCTGTTGCTTGGTATACCCAAGCCAAGAGTTATGGTGAAGTTAAATTGGCTGTTTCTGGAGCTGGTGTTGACTCATTCTCTGATCCATTAGTTGTTGACGAAGGGGATTCTGTTTTAGGACAAGTAGGGCTGGCTGCAACGTCTAATGGCGGATTTCTGGTGAGTTGGATGACCTTTTCAGAGGGCACTGCGGGTCAACTGAATCTTAGATATGTTGATAGAGAAGGCGTGGCTAGTTCAGTCTTTGAGGCTACCAAAATTAACATGACACGCAGAGCAGGTCTGCCTCAGATGGTCCTCTTTGATAATTTGGCCGTAACGACTTGGACTGGGGGTGGTGAGACTTATAAAGCCGTTAAGGTAGCCACGACCCAGTTTGATACCCTTTAAATATATGTCCAATTATTAAATGTATAGGAGCATTCGTTGACTTCACAGCCCTCCCTATCTAGATGGCGACAATCAGCAATTATCGTCTTCGTACTCTTTTTATCACTTGCATCCCAATCATGCAGTGTTGCGGAAACCTTTAGTAACTCTGATCCAGCTGCTGCTCCCAAGTCGTTTTCGGAGTTTATCAAATGGCGAATGACCAAAGATTCTCCCCCTGAAAGAGTTTCTATTGAGCTTTCTAATGATTGGGAAAAACTAAAAGCTGACTCTGCTAACTATGCTGTTTGGATTGGACATGCGACTTATTTGATCAATAATGGTGATTTAACGATTCTCACTGATCCTATTTTTTCGGAGCGAGCTTCCCCCGTTGGGTGGGCTGGTCCGGAGCGACTCATTCCTCCCGCCATACCGATAGAGCGTCTACCTCACATTGATGCAGTAGTTATTAGTCATAATCACTACGACCACCTAGATCTGCCCAGTCTTAACGCATTGCAGTTAACTAACCCAAATCTTCTTATTTTGGTTCCCCAAGGTGACAAAGATTTGCTGGCGGGGGAGGGCTTAGACAATGTTACCGAGTTTAGATGGTGGCAAACCAAGCGCCTTAAGCAAACGGATTTTACTTTCACTCCTGTGCAGCATTGGTCCGGACGCGGTATTACAGGCAGAAATAGTAGCTGGTGGGGTGGGTGGTATATGCAGAGCCCAAACTTATCCCTTTACCATGCAGGCGATACGGGTTACTCAAAGGACTTTTTGGATACCAGGCAACGCTTGGGTGCCCCTGATTTTGCCTTCGTACCCATCGGTGCGTACAAGCCAAGATGGTTCATGAAGAATCAACATGTTGACCCTGCGGAAGCGATACAGGTAGCGTTGGATTTGGAGGCTTCAAAGTCATTTGGTATGCATTGGGGTACTTTTATTTTAACCGATGAAGCTATCGAGGAGCCCAGAACTGTGCTGCTCCAAGAGCTTGAAAAACGAAACTTAGCCAGTGACTTTCTTGTTGCACCAACACCTGGAGCTATAATCCCATTGAAGAACTAAAAGAGAGTTAAACCACATGCCTACCGAACTTGTTTCTGGATACTGCGATTCTAAATTTGAGAAAGTTGCCGAAGTCTTCAATCGGTCATTCGAGTCTAAATTTGAGGTGGGTGCTTCGTTCGCTGTAGAGATTGAAGGTGAAATGGTGATCAACTTATGGGGTGGTCATCAAGATGCGCAGAGATCACAGCCTTGGCAGGAGAATACTCTGGTTAATGTATTTTCGGTCACCAAAGGAGTCACTGCCATTTGTGCGGCACGATTGATTGAACAGGGCCGTTTGGATTTTACGCAAAAAGTATCTCATTACTGGCCAGAGTATGGTTGCAATGGTAAAGAAAATACCACTGTTCTTGATGTACTGTGTCACAGAGCTGGCATGTTTGGTTTTCAGAACGGGATTCCGCTTAATCAATGGACTGATTGGCATCAATTTACGGATTTGCTTGGTGCTCAAAAGCCTTTTGTTGAACCCAGTTCAATACAGGGTTATCACGCCTTAACGTTTGGTTGGTTGGTGGGAGAGCTTATTAGACGAGTTGATGGGCGGTCAGTTGGTCAGTACTTCAAAGAGGAACTAGCAGAACCCCTAGAGTTGGATTTCGTAATCGGCATGGGCGATAAAGACATGGCGAGATGTGCAGATATGTTGATGCTGGGTAAGCTACCTACTATCGATCAATTTAAGTTACTTAAATTCGTGCCTGACCTCTTTTTGTCCAAAGCATTAAAGGACATGAAGCTAGCTGTTGCTAAAGATTTTAATTCAGTAGCTTTTGACCCTAATGCCATCAATGATCCTGATGTCTCTAATACTAGGGAGTGGAGGAGCGCAGAGATACCCGCTGCAAATGGACACGGGGTGGCGTCAAGTTTAGCAAAGCTATACGGAATTTTGAGTAATGGCGGTAGCAGGAATGGTGTTGAGGTGTTGAAGGCTGAAACAGTAGAGTTACTTCGTAAAGTCCATTCTCATGGACCTGATTTAGTGCTTTTTGGTTTGCCTTATCGGTTTGGATTAGGTCATATGGTCAATGCACCCTTTACTCCAATAGGCCTCAATAAAAGCACCAATATGTTTGGACATACTGGTATTGGAGGAGCAGTTGTTTTTGGGGACATTGATAAAAAGATTGGTTTTTCTTACTTTAACAATCAACAACACAAGGACTTAAAACTCTACGAAACGTCCAATAAATTAGCCAAGACACTTTATTCTCTGCTCTAGATTTTTATTCTTTAATCCATGCAATTTAAAGACGGTTTCTAGCTAGAACATCTTCAAGTTGAGACAGAGCACCTTCCATGCTCTCTTTGACAAAAGCTTCCAATTCAACGGGTTCGATGTTTGCTTCCCAAGCTAACGATGAATGCTGTCCATCTTGTATAATTTCCATCTTGGCGTGATGGTATGTTAGAGCTCCAGGGGATTCAAAGCACGAATATTCAATTCGTCTTTTACTATTGTCATGCAGTAGGATTCTTTCTTTAATTGCTCCAGCGCCCGGCAAGATCAAAGATCTTACTTCTCCATCGAAGTCACAGCTTTTTACGCCAGGCACCCAGTCAACTCGATCCGGCTTGCCCAAGACAGCCCAAACTTCCTCTGCTGAGTAAGGAAGACTGTGGTTAAACTTAATAGTGATAATGAATCCTCTCTGTTGTTTCTAAAAAACCTAAGTTTAAAGAGTCCTCGACTGCAATAAAAGCCATAATCTTTGGGAGGATGAGTAATGAGTCTATCAACAGACGAAGGAATGCCCAGCTTTAAGATACAGCAAGTGGCACAACGGAAAATTTACAGGTCACATAATCAAAAAAACCCCTGAAATAACAGAGGTTTAATAATTGCTTATGGCGGACCGGACGGGACTCGAACCCGCGACCTCCGGCGTGACAGGCCGGCATTCTAACCAGCTGAACTACCGGTCCGTGAAAGCATCTTCTCTAATGGTGGGTGGTACAGGGATTGAACCTGTGACCCTCGCCTTGTAAGGGCGATGCTCTACCAGCTGAGCTAACCACCCCCTCAGAGAGAGCAGGCATTCTACCGAACTGGAGGGCACTGTCAAACTTTTTCTGAGGCTATGTACATATCTTTCACAGGGCCCTAATATACAGCCCCTATTTGATCTAATTTAAGCTGAAAATGATGCAAATTTATAAAGAGTTTAGTATTGAAGCTGCTCACCGCTTGCCAAATGTCCCCGAAGGTCATAAATGCGCTCGTCTCCATGGTCATTCCTTTCAAGTGACTATATATGTAGAGGGGCCAGTTGGTGCGGAGACTGGCTGGATAATGGACTTTGGTGATATTAAAGCGGCCTTTGCTCCAGTTTTCGACAGATTGGATCATCACTACTTAAATGATATCGAAGGCCTTGAGAACCCAACTAGTGAAAATCTTGCTGCTTGGATATGGGCCCAGCTAAAACCTAACCTGCCTCTGTTAAGTTGTATTCAGATTAAAGAAACCTGCACCAGCGGATGTATTTATCGCGGTGAGAGTTAGCTAATAGATTTCATTTTGCGTGTTTTAATTCTTTCCCACAATAATGCCATTAGCATAATAGCCACAGGTATCAGGCATAAAAGAACCATTGGCTGCCAACCTATAAGATTTAGAGCCCATCCTGCAGATAAGGCAGCTAATGCTTGGAAGGAAAATACAGTAAAGTCATTGATACTTTGAGCCTTAAATCGTTCATTTTCATGATGAGTATCAGGCAGTAGCGTTGTGCCGCCAATAAATAAAAAATTCCAACCAATTCCTAATAAAACCAGTTGAGTCCAGAATCCCTGTGGGCTGTTGTCTGAATAACCTACTGCGATGGCAAGGCAATAGCAGACTAATCCCGCAACCATCATGCCCCTAAGGCCCATGTAGCGAACTAGAACTGGCGTGATAAAAGAGGGTAAGAACATTGCGGCAATGTGGCTTTGGAGTACCCATTTGGTGTCAGTTAATGAGTGACCGTAAGATTCATGCATGCTGATAGGGGTTCCAGTCATTATGAAAGACATGACAACATAGGCAATTGTTCCACTGGCAAGAGCCAAACAAAATGTAGGGTTCTTAAATAGTTGAGCTTTGGGTAAGTTGCTCTTTATATCAGGTGCTTGTGGCACTAATTTAGGGGTGTAGGCAGTCAACATGAGCGAGGAGATTAAAATGCATCCAGCTGCCAGCAAAAATGAACCTTGGTAGGCTGTGCTAAAGACGTCTTTCCCGATCAGAGCTATCTCTGGACCGATGAAAGCTGCAATAATTCCACTACCCATAAACATAGACGCCGCAGTGGTGCGATGTTCAATTCCGACGGATTCCATTGCGGCAAATCGTCCTTGAAGAAGTGTTGCATTAAATGAGCCGAGCATAAATGAAGCAAGACAAAATAAACTAAAACTGCCAAACTCCAACGCGGTCATTGCAAGCATACAAACAAGTAAGCCAACGCCCAAGAAAACATATATTCCCATCTTCCTGCCTAGATTTTGCATTGTACGAGTAACTAGGACAACACTGCTTGCGGTGCCTAGTATCATCAAGGCAATGGGAGCTGTAGCCCAGCTTGGGGAAGGAGCCAAGGTGCTTCCCGCTAGGGTGCCTGCTAGATGCATTAGGGGTAAAATCGAGCCTGCCACGGCATTGCTTAGGCTTAAGACCCAAGCGTTTTTATAGTCTTTGGAAAAAATGATACCCATCACCATATCTCGTGTTAAGTTGAATACGGAGATCAGATATCAACTTGGAAAAGCGCAAGCATAAACGAATTCATCAGTTTATCTAGTAGCTTTTAGTTATTCCTAATTAAGAAGTCCTGTACAATCGTTGTCTATCCGGTATGGTACTGTCACTTTTTATCTGGCCTAACTCTATGGTAACAATCGGAACGTTCAATAATCTGCAGGTCGTCAAGCAGGTCGATTTTGGCGTCTATTTAGATGGTGATGACTTAGATACGATTTTATTGCCAAAACGCTATGTGCCAACCGGGTGTGAAATTGGTGATTGGATTGACGTATTTCTATACTTTGATTCTGATGACTTGCTAATCGCTACAACAGAAAAGCCTAAGGTAGAGGTGGGTTGTTGTGAGATGCTCAAGGTAGTGGATATTAATCAAGCGGGCGCTTTCATGGATTGGGGATTACCTAAGGATTTGTTGGTTCCCTATAACGAGCAACAAAAACCCATGGAAGTTGGCTATTCTTATGTGGTCTATGTATACCATGATGAGGCTTCAGATCGAATCGCAGCTTCGACTAAGTTGAGCCATCATTTGGATGAGCAGTCGGTTTGGCTGAAGCCTCGGCAGTCGGTCAATTTGCAAATCGCGAGCCGCACGGAGTTGGGCTACAAGGCAATCATAGATGACAAATATTTAGGTCTTCTTTTTAGAGCTGATGCGTATCGACCGTTGAAGATTGGCGAACGCTTACCGGGTTTTGTTAAATCAATTCGATCAGATGGAAAAATTGATCTACTTATTTCACAAGCAACACTCCAAGGGGGCCATGATCTATCTCAGCAAATTGTTCAGTACTTAATTAATCAAGGCGGGACTTCTACTCTTACTGATAAGAGTAACCCCGAGGAAATTTACCGTGTATTTAAGGTTTCTAAGAAAAAGTATAAGCAGGCGCTAGGGAATCTTTATAAAAGTAAAAAAATTACGATCTCATCTCAACAAATCCAAATAGTAGAGTAAATCGAGCTTCAAATTGGTTCGATAAAGGCATTACGATGACTTATTTTAGGTTTATCGTGTTGTGGTACTTGAGTTGTCACTATAAATATAAAGGCTGAAGGTACCGTAAATGCTGAGTTTTCTATTGATTTTTGTTAGTTTATAAATAAAAATGATCAATGTATTTGCTTTTTTAATTTGTTCAAGGCCCTCCAGTGGTAGACGATCAACACGGATTAGCTAAAAATTTCGCTAATTATGTGCTATGGTTTGACGGCTAAAAGTAAAAACATACAAGCTTGCATGCATTTTAAAATTTATTTAGGGGAGAAACATATGTTTCATAAGACAAAAGTAAACCGAGCGGTGGCGTCTATTATTGCCGCAGGTTTTGCCGCAACAGGTGCCAGTTTGGCAGCATCTCAGGGGATTGAAGAGGTTATCGTAACAGCGACAAAGACGTCTGCAAGTACGCAAGACATTCCAGTTGCAGTGTCTGCGTTGACGTCAGAGAAGCTTGACCAAATGGGCGTTTCCAATTTCCAAGATTATCTTGTTCAGTTGCCAGGTGTTTCTGCGGGCGGTAGCGGCCCAGGACAGAATACAATTTATATACGTGGTATAGCATCGACTACGCCTGCAATTTCGATTGCTGGTGTTGCTGGTCTTGCCCCGAACGTAGCTTTTTACCTCGATGAGCAGCCTTTGGCACAACCTGGCCGTAACCTTGATGTTTATGCTGCCGACTTGAATCGAGTGGAAGTGTTAGCAGGACCCCAGGGTACACTGTTCGGAGCGAGTTCTCAGGCGGGTACAGTCCGCTTAATCACCAATAAGCCTGATCCAAGTGGTGCTTATGGTAAATTGAAGGTTGGCTTCTCTACCATAAACGAGGGCGGAAATAACAGTAACTTCGAAGCAATGTACAACCTACCTATTAGTGACAACATTACTTTGCGTGGCGTTGTTTATAGTGATGACAAGGGTGGTTACATTGATAACGTGCATGGTACTCGCACTGTCGAAGAGAGTGCACGCTTCCGCCAAGAAGGGTTTATGCGGTCCAACGGCGTGCCTGTGAGTGCTCGACGTACTGGTTTCCAAGGAACTGGCGTTGATGCGGACGGTGACGGCTATACTGATATGCCTGGTGTTACCTTTATCGCAGCAGACAACACTGACCTTGTAGAAGACGATTTCAATGATACTAAATACACTGGTGGGCGACTCAGTGCATTGATTAGCCTGAGCGATGATTGGGATCTATTGTTAGCCCATACCACTCAGGAATTAGATTCGGATGGTGTGTTCTATGCTGATCCTAACTTAGGTGACCTTGAAATCCAAAGTTATTCTGATGATACGATTAAAGATGAGTTCGACAACACAAGTTGGACGCTAACAGGCAGAGTTGCTGGCTTAGACGTTGTCTATACTGGTGCTTATACCGAGCGTACTGCGGATCAGGTGATTGGATATTCTGATTATATGTTTGTCGGTCAGTACTTGCCGTACTACATCTGTGATTACTCTGTAACTTACGGTGACGGAACGGGTACATGTTATGAGCCTGATATGTTGGCGCCAAGCCATACAGAGACAGAAGTAAGTACTCATGAGGTTCGCTTTACTACTGACCAAGATAAGAGAACTCGTCTTACTGGTGGTGCTTTCTTCAGTGATACTACACTGCAAGAGCGCGTAAGCTTTACCTACCCAGGCAGCATAAAGGCTCAGGGTTGGGGTGGAGAGGGTTCTGGCCCTGGATTCGCGGATCCTAACTATTCATACGGCGATGGGTATCTGTCGACGAATGAAAAATATGCTCCCGGTGAGATCTTCCGTAACGATGTTCAGCGGACTGATGAGCAATGGGGTGTGTTTGGTGAATTGAGCTATGACGTCAGTGATGATCTGTCTGTGACTGTTGGTGCACGTTACTACGATGTTGAGATTGACTTTGATGGTAGTGCCGCAGGTTCTTTCTACAACTTCTGTGGTAGTGCTAACCCTTCTTGTGTTGATGCTCAAGTATTTGGTACTAACATTGCGACACTTTACGGCGGTGACAATCCTACATCAGGTATAGATAAGGCCACTGATGATGGAACGGTAATGAAGTTCACTACTTCTTATACTCCTAATGAGGATGTGTTGTTGTATGTGACAATCTCTGAAGGTTTCCGATCGGGCTTCTTGAACCGTCCTGGAGGTAGAACAACCGCTGATGGTAGCTACACTGTTCCCTATGCGTTTGATTCAGATGATATGACTAACTATGAGATGGGTTGGAAGGCTGATCTTATGGATGGCCGTATGCGTTTCAATGGTAGCGCGTTTGTTGCACAGATCGGTGGTTTACAAACCACTATCTTTGACCCAAGCATCGCTAACTTGTTCTTCTCTGATAACGCAGCCGATGCTGAGGTTAGAGGTGTAGAAGCTGACATGATTTGGGCTCCAGCGAGTGTCGAGGGCCTAACTGTTAGTGCGAGTATCTCTATGCTTGATACAGAGATCACTAAGACGCTTACTCCTTCTGGTGATGTTGTTGCTGGTGATTCATTGGCATTTGCCCCTGAGTTCCAAGGTAACCTTCAGGCTCGTTATGAGTGGCAGACAGCGTCAGGAATGACGGCTCACATCATGCCTCACTTAGCGCATTCAGCTGAGTCCTACAGTGATATTATCCGTATAAATCGCGACCGTATTGCTGGTTGGACTATGTTAGGCCTTACCGCTGGTGTCACGACTGACACTTGGGGTGCAGAGCTTTTCATTAACAACCTGACTGACGAGCGTGCTGAAATGTCACGAAACTACATCAACGATAGAGAGCGTGTTTCATACGCAGCCCCTCGTACCATGGGTGTTCGCATGACCTACAATTTCTAATCATTGAAAAGTAGTTTAAAAAGCTAGATCATAATGCCCCTCTCGAGGGGCATTATTTTTATAGGTCTAATTAAATGGTGGAACATGTAATGCAAGAAGCATCTGCAACTGAAGCAGCGTTAGATAGTGTTAAGAAGCTTATGCAAGCCGGAGATTTTGGCAAGGCAGAGAAGCAGTTACTTAAAATGCATGACGAAGTAGAGAAAAATGATGATGTGCTATACATGTTGGCTGTATGCCAGCGTTATTTAAGTAAGCATTCTTCAGCGTTGGCCACCCTCGAAAAACTTAAGTCTTTGGTTCCAGAGCATAGCCGTGCATTTCAAGAGACAGGGCACGTTTATCGCGCAATGAATAATGCTGGAGCTGCTCTTAATGCTTTCAGTCGTGCTACTCAAATAAATCCTGCTCTGGCAGCTAGTTTTCGTGCTCAGATCGATATTCTCACTGCGACTGACCGCTCCCATTTGACCGGTCAATTAAAACAGCAATTAGAATCCCTAGAGGCTTTGCCCAAGCCCTTGGTGGCTGTCACAGATCTTATTGCGCAGGGTAAGTTAATTAAAGCTGAGCAGTTGTGTAAAGCATTTATGCAGAAAGTACCTCGAAATATTGAGGGGATGCGATTACTAGCTGATATTGGGAGTCGTCTTGGCGTTCTAGAGGATGCTGAGTTTTTGTTAGAGAGTGCAGTTGAATTTGCTCCAGATCATACGAAGGCTCGGATTGATTACATACAGGTATTGAGAAAACGTCAGAATTATCAAGAATCTTTGCGTCAAGCTAAGCTGTTGCTTGATACGGATCCTTCTAACCCACAGTTTCAATCAGTTTTTGCGGTTGAATCTATGCAGTCTGGTGATTACGATACCGCGCTCTCGATGTTTGAGTCTATTTTAAAAATATTACCTGAAGATCCGGTGACTTTGACTTCTCGAGGCCATGCTTTAAAAACTCAGGGTCAAACGGAGGATGCTATCGATTCTTACCGTCGCGCGATCAAAAAGTATGCTGCTCATGGTGAGGCATACTACTCCCTTGCTAATTTAAAATTGTTTAGTTTTAGCGACGAAGAGATTCAGGCTATGGAAGCCCAAGAGTCTAATCTTGGGATTTCTCACCAGAGCCGAATTTATCTCAATTTTGCTTTAGGCAAAGCCTATGAAGACAAAGGCTTATTTGATAAAGCATTTATGTTTTACGAGCGAGGTAATGCGTTTAAAAAATCTCAGAGTCGGTACAAAGCAAGTGATTTAACGGCTGAATTTAAAGCCCAAACCGAGGTGTTCGATGATGCATTTATTGCCAGTCACGCGAATACTGGCTTTACCTCTCCTGATCCAATATTTATCGTGGGATTACCTAGATCTGGCTCCACGCTGCTAGAGCAAATTCTTGCTTCTCACAGCCAGGTGGACGGGACGATGGAGTTGCCCAATATGCTCGCTTTGGCGCAAAAGCTGCGCCGAGGAGAACGAATGAGTGCTGTTAATCATTACCCTGGAATATTAAAAGAGTTACCCGCAGAGCAATTTTTGGAGTTTGGTGAAAAGTTCATTGATGAAACTCGAGTGCATCGAGGTTCGGCTCCATTCTTTATCGATAAGATGCCAAATAACTTCAGACATGTGGGATTGATCAAACTAATGCTACCTAACGCAAAGATTATAGATGCTCGCCGGCATCCCATGGGGAGTTGCTTTAGTGGTTTCAAGCAGTTGTTTGCAGAGGGTCAGGAGTTCACCTATGGTCTTGAGGAGGTGGGTACCTATTATAGAGACTATGTTGAGCTAATGGATCACTGGGACAAAGTGCTCCCGGGGCAGGTGTTACGGGTTCAGTATGAAGAGGTTGTCGCCGATTTGGACACTCAGGTCAGGAGAATTCTTGACTATTGTGGGCTAGAGTTTGAAGAAAGCTGTATCAATTTCCATGAGACAGACCGATCTGTTCGCACGCCCAGTTCAGAGCAAGTTCGCCAGCCAATCTACCAGAGTGGTATAGAGCAGTGGAAAAATTTTGAGTCAAATTTGGATCCGCTTAAGCAAGCGCTGGGTCCAATGCTTGAACGATACCCTATTTAAAGAATAATAACGGGCGAGTAGCCTAATCAGAGGAGAGATAAAGTGTCTGATGTAATAATGACTAAACAAGAAATTCAAACCTTAGTAGAGCAAGGTCTTGAAACTAATGGTTGTAATTCGCAGAATGCATCGGCTGTTGCCCGTACGATAGCGGCGGCAGAATTAGATGGCTGTGCTGCCCACGGTCTTTTCCGTATGCCAGGCTACGTGGCTTCCCTTCGCAGCGGTAAAGTTAATGGAAATGCTAATCCAACAGTATCTCGAATTTCTCCTGGAGTAGTAAGGGTAGATGGTGATCATGGTTATGCACCTTTAGCTCTTGAGATGGGTAGAGCTGCTCTTATTGAGGCTGCCAGTGAAAATGGAATAGCTGCTATGGCTCTGGTCAACGTGCACCATTTTGCTGCTCTGTGGGTTGAGGTCGAGCCAATTGCAGAAGCAGGATTGGCTGCAATGGCTTTTACTACCTATAAGCCTGCTGTTGTTCCTGCGGGTGCAAAACAGCCATTATTTGGCACTAACCCTATGTGCTTTGGTTGGCCTCGGGGGGATCAGCCACCCTTGGTCTTTGATCAGGCCTCGGCTGCCATGGCGAGAGGAGAGGTTATGATCGCGGCTCGTGATGGTCACCCAGTTCCAGCGGGCACAGGTGTTGATTCTGATGGTGCGCCTACAACTGACGCAGATAAAATCATTAATGGAGGAGCATTGCTCCCGTTCGGTGGTCATAAAGGCTCAACGATTGCCATGATGATCGAGCTACTAGTAGCCGGCCTCACCGGTCAGGACTTTAGTTTTGAAGCTCAGAAAAATGATAACAACGACGGTGGGCCACCTAATGGTGGTGAATTTATGCTCGCTATAGATCCCAATCGCTTTGGTGATTCGGAGAATTGGTTACAGCACTCAGAATCATTCTTGCAATTATTAGGGGGAATGGAAGGTGCTCATATGCCAGGTAATCGGCGTTATGCCAATCGCGCAAGGAACAGTGACAAAGGAATCGCAGTTAAGCAGTCAGTTTACGAGAACTGCATTGAGCTCACTAAAGCAACTGATTAAAGCTGATAACTTGATTTTGGATTGAGTCCGTTAGGTGGGGAAAGATTGAGGTGTTCAATCTGAGCGGGTATCTCTTTTATGATAGTGTCAATCATAGCCTCGGCAGCGGGGGATAGCGTCCAATCGTGACGCGTAATCATACAGATGTCTCGCTTCTCTAATGGAAGAAGTGGCCTTGATCTTAATTCTCCATTGGACCGGGGTATAGCTAAAGATGGCAGCACGCTGACGCCCAAGTTAGATCTCAGCATTGCTAAGAGTGTCGTAATACTCGGAAAGTCAAATTTCGATGGACCAAGAAGTAGTCTGGAACGCATATTTTTAGTAATGCCGGAATCTAGGAATGTTTCGTTACTCAGTGCACTCCAATTAATAGGTTCTTGGTTCTGTGCAAGATCATGGTCTTTATGAAAGACTAGTTCTAAATTGTCCGAAAATAAGGGGGTAAACTTCAAGAGTTTACTTGATTGCCAAACACTCCCGATACCAAAGTCTACCTCATTACGTTCTACTTTTTGCTGGACACCTCTAGCAGTATCATCATTTAGCAATAAATTAATCCCTGGAAAATTTCTCGAGAAGGTTTTTATGATAGGTGGCAGGAGTTGATTGGCAACCGAGGGCACTATGGCGATACTGACATTACCAATTCTTTTCTCCGCTGTTGCCTTGAGGTCAGAGATAGCAGTATCAAAGTCACGGACTAGCCGTTCAGCAATCGGCATAAAGTTTTCACCCTCGGCAGTTGGTATGACGCGGCGAGTCGTTCTATCTAATAGTTTGAGCCCCACAAACTCCTCCAGTTGTTTAATGGCTAGGGTAATGGCCGGCTGAGTTCGGGAGAGTTCCTCTGCAGCCCTATTGAAACTGCCGTATCTAGCGACGATGACAAATGTGCGTAAATGCCGCAGTGTAATATTGAGATACTTCATATGTACCCTCTTTATTTTGTAGGATCTTTAGGTGAGTTAGTACGGTATTACAGTTATAGATTAATAATTCTTATATATCTATATAAATTTGTAAATAGATTTATTATTAGAAAGGGTTAAACTATTGTTTATCAACGAAAGTGGCGAAAATCGGTAATTATTCCAGAGGAAAAGAAATGACCAGTCAAGTATATCGAAATTATATTAACGGCGAATGGGTAGAAGGTTATGACGAGATAGTTAATGTGAACCCCTCTGATACCAGCGATATTGTGGGCCGTTACGCTAAAGCTAATTCAGATGATTGCTTAGCTGCTATTAAAGCGGCGAATATGGCCTTCGAAAGTTGGTCTCAGAGCGGTCTTGAACAGCGCAAGGCATCATTGGACATGATTGGTGCTGAGTTAATTGCACGAAGTGCCGAGATTGGTGAAGTTCTCGCGCGAGAAGAAGGTAAGACTCTGGCAGAGGGTGTTGGTGAGGTTGCTCGTTCTGGGCAGTTCTTCCAATACTATGGCGCTGAAGTACTTCGTTTAATGGGTGAAAATACAGCCTCAGTTCGACCTGGTGTTGATGTGGAGGTTCATCGGGAGCCTCTTGGTGTCGTCGGTATAGTTACGCCTTGGAATTTCCCCATGGCTGTAGCTGCATGGAAAGTCGCACCGGCAATTGCCTATGGCAACTGTGTTGTTCTTAAGCCAGCTGAATTAGTTCCTGGAAGTGCATGGTTATTAGCGGACATTATTAGCCGCAGCGGTCTTCCTGCGGGCGTTTTTAATTTAGTGATGGGGTCTGGCCGAGAAGTGGGCGAAACGCTGTGCACATCACCAGATATTCAAGCAGTAACATTTACTGGATCAGTTGATGTTGGTCGTCATATCGCCCGTAATGCGATTGATAACATGGCTAGAATTCAGTTAGAAATGGGTAGTAAGAACGCCTTGGTAGTGCTGAACGATGCTGACATAGATACTGCCGTGCAATGTGCAGTGGCCGGCGCATACTTTGGTACTGGACAAAAGTGCACGGCTTCTTCTCGTATTATTGTGGAGTCAGGTATTCATGATGAATTTGTCACCAAAATGACTGAGGCGATGAATAATTTGGTTGTTGGAAATTCTTTGACGCCTGGAGTTCATATTGGTGCTGTGGTCGATGAGCGCCAGCTTAATCAAAACCTCAAATACATGGAGATTGCTAAGGCGGAAGGCGCTGAGCTAGTTCAGGGCGGTGAAAAACTGTCACTAGATACTGAGGGTTACTTTATGTCACCGGCTCTGTTTGTTAATACTGACAATCAGATGCAAATTAATCGAGAAGAAATATTTGGGCCGATTGCCTGTGTTATTAAGGTAGACAGTTATGAGCAGGCATTAGAAGTGTCTAATGATTCTGATTTTGGTTTAACCTCAGGCATTATCACCACGTCTTTGAAGCATGCAGGGCATTTTAAACGTCACTCAAAATCGGGGTGCGTTATGGTTAATTTACCTACTGCCGGCACTGACTACCATGTTCCTTTTGGTGGCAGAAAAGCCTCAAGTTATGGACCACGGGAGCAGGGTCAGTATGCTAGGGATTTTTACACGATTATAAAAACCAACTATAGCAAACCTTACTAAAGTCAAAAGATTTGGACTTGAGAGAGTTTTAAATGCGTAAAGATATGCTAATGATAGA
The DNA here is from genome assembly GCA_004211905.1 of SAR92 clade bacterium. Taxonomy (GTDB): domain Bacteria; phylum Pseudomonadota; class Gammaproteobacteria; order Pseudomonadales; family Porticoccaceae; genus HTCC2207. The sequence goes on along the minus strand of SHBP01000008.1, from coordinate 7,189 downwards.
TGGCCTTCAGTACGTTAACTGGAATCGTCAATTATTTAAAGAAGCCCAAAAAAGCGGCGTTCACACCATTCATGTGACCATTGCTTACTGGGAAAATATCAGAGAAACTCTCGAAAATATAGGCACTTGGAACAGGCACTTTATCAACAATAGTGATCTTATTATGCCGGTGCACCAGGCTGCGGATATTTTAGAAGCACAGCGGTTGGGTAAAGTGGGTATTATCTTTGGATTCCAAAACTGCTCACCTATTGAAGATGACGTCAAAATGGTAGAAATTCTGCATCAGCTTGGTGTGCGGATTATGCAGCTTTCCTATAACAATCAGAGTTTCTTGGCTACTGGTTGTTACGAAGAGCAAGATGGTGGTATTACGCGATTTGGACGACAAGTGATTAAAGAGATGAACCGTGTTGGTATGGTGATCGACATGTCCCACAGTGCGGAAAAATCGACCTTAGAAGCAATAGATATATCGGAAAGGCCTATTGCTATTACTCATGCCAATCCTAGTTTTTTCCATAATGCATTGCGTAACAAGTCGGACACTGTGCTAAGGGCGATTGGCGAATCAGAGGGTATGCTTGGGTTTAGTATGTATCCCTTTCATTTAAAGAATGGCTCTGATTGTACGTTGGAAGATTTTTGTATGATGATTGCCCAGACCGCTGAAATGATAGGCATTGATCGCATTGGTATTGGGTCTGATCTCTGTTTAAATTGGGATTACAAAACTTTAGAATGGATGCGAAGTGGTCGATGGACGACGAGTGTTGATCACGGTGAAGGTTCTGCAGATAAACTATCTTGGCCTGAACAACCCGTTTGGTTTAAAGGCGCTGAAGACTTCCATAAGGTTGCAAAGGGTCTTGAAGATCATGGCTTCAAAGAAGTTGATGTGGCCAAAGTGATGGGTAGAAACTGGTTGTCGTTTTTTGAAAAATCCTTTTCTGGTAGCTTGATAAAATCTTGAAAAATTAAGGGACCAGATTATCAAAGATCTGTTTGATCTTGGTCAAGCCTGGCAACGTAAGAGCAGTGATAACATTAGTTTCTCATGAATTATGTTAGAGATTAGGGTGCTTGAATAACATGCATAGCTCAATTCAAAATACTGGAATTTTAAGCGAGTTTAATATCTTGGCAATGCGCCCTGCCAGTCAAGTTATGCAATTAGATCGGCTAGGTAGTTTCCACCAAACTCGATTAAGTTTTATGCGAACTTTGGTGCGACGTATGGTCACGGAGAACTGGCAGATCAGTACCCCAGTATTTGATCTAGATGAGCAGGGATACGGAACTGTAGTCTATCAAGTCGTGGCCAAATATGGCACTTTCAGTTATGTTTTGTTCTCCCATTACCTTGATCCAGAGTGTCGAAACGATCGTGTCATTGCTGACCAGTGGGATCTAACCATGGCTCTTTGTGAAGGCACAGTAGATGCAGAGCAATTGGCTTTTTTGCGAGAGAATGTACCTAAGCAAGAAGCGGGGCGTGTAGACTCAAGGGTCATGGTGTTATCTCGTGCCAATCGCAGTGCACGAACCTTCGAGTATGTAGTTAATGAGCTGACCAATGGTTGTCAGCCCAATATTGATGTGATTGCCGAGGTTGGTTATCTGTATAGGACGACTGCGGCCTACGGTAGCGGTAAGTTGGGTATGGCAGATTGGGAGAAAGTGTGGACCAAACATCGCGATTTTGCTCGACCCTTTGCTGCGGAAATGTTCACCTGCTACATACTTCGTCACTTTAGTATGGAACAAGCTGACTACCTGGCAGCAAAGCGGGCCCCAAAAACTGCAGTAAAACTAGATGAGAATATTAAACGCTATATAGGCATTGGTAATTCTACAGGTCTTGGTATGGCACCATTTTTAATAAATCATCCACTATTAATCAATCAGTGGGTTGAAATGCGTGAAACTGCGTTGGCTCGGGTTGTGGCTGCCAGTGAATTCGGGGTGGAAAAAGAGATTCTTGTGCATCTTGATATGGGTGCAAAGAGGGTTATCCAGCATTTAAGTGAGATTGTCACTGGCGATGAACGACAGCACAAGTCAAATCTAACAGTACAGAAGGAATTGCACTTACTTCGGTTGTGGCTGCAAGAGGAGGGCCCAGAGCTTGCGAGCAACCATCTCGTATGGAGGACTCTCATTGAGTATGCAGAGCAGCATTGGCATGTAGAAACTCAAGAAATAATCAATACTCTATTGATTGAACTTTATCCTGAGTTGGTCGATGAGTTGGAAGAGCGGATGTGGGTGGAGGAATGCTATGACGTGACTCCCGAAATGAGTGTCTCTGACCTGATCAGTATTATTGAAGACAAATATGATTGGGCACTGGCAATAGATTTCAGCAAGCATGAGTCCACAGGAGCTTTTTGGTATCGCTCTGAAGAAAAAATGGAGCCACGTCTGGGACAGACCGATATTGACCTAGGAATGGAAAAAGAGATGCCTTTAGGTATTGGCCGCCGAGTTCGTGATTGTTACGATCAAATGTGTAGCTATAATCTCGAACAGCCAAACCAGAATGTTGCTCATTTCATTATTAAGAATCCGACACGTAGCGGTATCGTGGCTCGCATCCAAACTATGGCTAACAGCCTTTATGGGGATATCCGCGAGAATTTGCTTCATACTGATGTTCTGCCAATCCATCTTTTGCGCTGCAAACTATCGTTTTTCGGGGTTAGTAAATTTGATCCTCGTTCACGCCTTTGGGTGCGTAACACTATGTTTCAAGGCGCCCCGTTGATTGATGATTTTGGTAAACCTCTTTGCGATGACTGGCATTTTCCCATTAAACCCATCTTTACGGCTGGTTAATTAGTATGAAAGTCTCGAAGAATGAACTAAAGGCTTCCTTGCATAAGGCATTTGAAGGTTTGGGCTTTCATTCTGGAGATTACCATAACGCTACTGATATGGTGATTTGGTTGGAAGCCCATGGTTTTTATGGTTTTGATCGGTTAATAGCGGCCCTATCTTATCTAAATACCACTGCACCCGTCCATGCAGATCTTACTCAAGAAGACGGACATAATTTCGTTTTGGATGGCAGAGGGACATCGATTTTATTGTGCGGTAGTGAGGCAGTCGATCTCCTCAGAGCGGCGAGCACAGCAAATTCGAGTGCGGGACTGGAATTGATCAATTGCTATAACCGCACCTTTATTATTCAGCGGTTGGTCAAAGCCGCAGAAAGGAATGTTGCTTTCGTTGCTTATTGGAGACAGCTTGATTATTGCGTAAAAGTATCTGTCGAAGCAGGCGGCTTACTACCTGAATACAAGACGTTTAGTTTAATTGAGGAGTTTGATATACAATCTTTGAGGGTTTTTTGTGGTCCTAGTTTGAAGATTGTCGAAAATCAATACGCGCAATATCTTAAGTTTGGAAGGTTAATTGATACCTATGACTCCGCGAAAATGGAGGACTGCTATAGAGATTCTCTTGAGCAGGGTATCGAGATAGACGAGGCGCTATGGAAAACTCTTGATGATCTAGTCGCTAGAGTACTCGTTGAATCTACGGAGCTTTCCCGCGCTGGTGCAGGAGATTAGTTTCATAGACCGCTGAACTAACTATTTGGCACCCTCAAGGTCACCGTCAGGATCATCAATTAAACGGCTTAGTTCCATCGCAGCATTAGTTAGCATTGGTACATAACCGAGTAATTCATCAAGGCTTTTGCGGATGACCGGTGCATGGGTAAAGAGACAAGCAAAAAGTTTTCCATGTCGATCTAAAACAGGTACAGCACAGGCTACCATTCCGTCGACGAACTCTTCATTATCTGTACCAATCCCCGCTTTCCTTATAATCCCTAACTCTTCTTCAAGAATATCTGAGTCGACAATGGTGTTGCGAGTATATTGCTTGAGAGGAAGTCTTTTAGTTAGACGTAAACGCCGATCTCTGTTGATAGAACTGAGATAAAGCTTACCGCTGGCGGTGCACCAGGTCGGTGTACGGCTACCAACCTGTAGATGAATTTGCAGAGGCCAATCAGTCTGGACTCTATCGTAATAGATCATTTCGGTGCCATTTGGGATGGCGATACCACAAGTTTCACCAATTTCACTTGTTAATGTTTCTAAAATTGCCTGTCTTAGCGCTTTAAATCGACTGCTATACAATATTCCTAAGGCCATTCCATGCAACCGATTGCCCGGCACGATGAGTCCGCGCATCGACGTTTGCAGATAACCATCACTTTCCAGCTGGTTTAGTAAGCGATGTACGCTGGGTTTTGGGATACTTAACTGGTAAGAGAGATCGGCAGGAGATAGCGGTCTCTCCGCCTTAGATACAGCTTCAATAATAGCCATTACCCGGGCAATAGCAGATCCTTTCTCTCTACCGTTATTTGTCATCAAGATACCTAAATTAACTCATGGTTGGCATAGAGAATTCGGCACCTTCTCGAACTCCGGCTGAGGGCCATCTCTGGGTAATGGTTTTCCGCTTGGTGTAAAACCGGATACCGTCTGGACCGTAGGCATGTAAATCACCAAATAATGAACGCTTCCACCCACCAAAACTGTGGTACGCCACAGGCACAGGGAGTGGAATATTGATCCCAACCATGCCCACCTGAATATGATCAGAGAAGTAGCGCGCAGCTTCACCATCGCGGGTAAAGATGCAGGTACCGTTGCCGTATTCGTGAGCATCAATAAGGTCCATAGCTTGTTGCATGGTATCCACGCGCACTACTTGAAGAACAGGGCCAAAAATTTCCGCATCATAGCTCTCCATCTCGGGAGTCACTTGATCAATAAGAGTACCGCCCACATAGAAACCATTTTCATGGCCAGTAACACTGGGATTCCGACCATCGACAACAATTGTTGCCCCTTGGTTTTCAGCGCTATCAATGTACCCAAAAACTTTTTGTTGATGTTGTTTTGTAATCACAGGCCCGAAGTCATTGTTGGCATCATGGCAGGGACCTATTTTCAAAGTTTTCATCGCCACAGCCATCTTACTTACTAGCAGATCTGCGGCGGCATCGCCGACAGCAACAGCGACAGATAGTGCCATGCAGCGCTCACCAGAAGAGCCAAAAGCCGCTCCCAAAAGCTGAGCTACCGCATTGTCCATGTCGGCGTCAGGCATCACAATAGCGTGGTTTTTAGCCCCTCCTAGAGCCTGACAACGTTTGCCATGGGCGCTTGCAGTGCTATAGATGTACTCCGCAATAGGTGTTGAGCCTACAAAACTAACGGCCTTGATGCGTTCATCCGTTAAAAGAGTGTCAACGGCTTCTTTATCGCCGTTGACTACATTCATAACACCATCTGGCAGCCCTGCCTCTTTAAGTAGCCCAGCGATAAATAGAGTAGAACTTGGATCTCTCTCAGAGGGTTTTAAAATAAAACAGTTGCCACACACAATTGCCATTGGATACATCCATAAAGGCACCATTGCAGGGAAGTTAAATGGAGTGATTCCCGCAACCACGCCTAGTGGTTGAAACTCGCTCCAAGAGTCAATATTGGGAGCGACATTCTTACTGTGTTCGCCCTTGAGTAATTCAGGAGCACCACAGGCATATTCAACATTTTCGATACCGCGCTGCAATTCACCGGCTGCGTCATGGGAGATTTTTCCATGCTCCTCACCTATAAGTGCACAGATTTTGTCAGCATTCTGCTCTAACAAGTCTTTGAATTTAAACATGACTCTAGCACGCTTGATAGCGGGGGTATTGCGCCATGCAGGATAGGCTGCCTCTGCGGCAGAAATCGCTTGCTCAACGGTCGTTTTGGATGCCAGTGCAACCTGTTTACTTACTTTTCCTGTGGATGGGTTGTACACGTCTTGCGTACGCTCGCTATCTGCGAGTATTTGACCGTTAATTAAATGCCCTACTGTGGTCATAATATTTTCCTCGATATTAAATGGTTAAATGTACATGGTGTATCACTTTATTGGTTACCAGAGCTTCTTGTACAACTCGATAATTTCTTCAGCATTGGGTGCTCTTGGATTATTTGCTGGTGATCCTGACGCTAGAGCTTGCTCTGCCATCGTCTGCAGATTATTAAAGAAATGCTGACGGTCAATCCCGAACTCCTCAGGGGAAGGCACTTGTAGCTCTTTATTCAGAGCGTGAAGTTCGTCCATTAATTTATTGTTGGCAACTTCAGTATCATCACTATTATCCGCCACGCCGATTGCTCGGGCGCAGTCTGCGTAACGCTCGGCTGCAGCTGGAATTGAGAATTCTGTTACTGCTGGGAGTAACATTGCGTTAGAAAGGCCATGGGGTACATGATAAGCCGCTCCAATAGGTCTGCTCATGCCGTGCACTAACGCTACAGAGGCGTTAGAAAAGGCTACTCCAGCTAGCGTAGAGCCTAGCATCATCTGTTCGCGCGCGTCTCTATCACCACCGTTGTGGTATACCTTTCGAAGATTAGGGCCAATTAGCTTCATCGCAGCAATTGCCTGAGTGTCCGTGTACGCGCTGGCTTTTTTACTGACATAGGCTTCGATAGCATGAGTCATGGCATCAATGCCCGTGTCGGCGGTGGTGCGCGCAGGCACACTTATTGACAACTCATAGTCAACTAAAGCGACTGTTGGCATGAAACCAATCCCTAAGCACATCATTTTTTCATCGGTAATCTCATCGGAGATAATTGTTACTCTGGTTACTTCCGAACCGGTACCAGCGGTCGTGGGAATGGCAATAACTGGTAGGCCTGGTTCGTCGACGATTCTAGGGAATTTATAATCGCGCATTTCGCCGCCATATTTACCTAATATCGCGATCGCCTTGGCGCTGTCGATTGGGCTTCCGCCACCCAGAGCAATAACGCAATCATAGTTTCCGTTACGAACTTGTTTAACTCCAGCCTGTATTGAAGCCACCGTCGGTTCTGGCACCGTATCATCAAAGACATCTGCGTTTATTTCTGATTCAACTAGAGACTTTTGCAGACTTTCAATATAACCAAGAAGGACCATAACTTTATCAGTCACAATCAAAGGGTGATTTAAGCCTAAGCTTTTCAAGATGGGACCTACTTCGCTGCTAGCACCAGCACCAATTTGTAAAACGCGAGGAAGCACAATTTTGGCAGACATTGGTTACTCCGGAAATCTAGGATCTGTGGTAGTTTGATGATTTGACATGCCATTGACTCAACAACTAAATCAGAACTTA
>SHBP01000007.1 GCA_004211905.1 SAR92 clade bacterium | reverse complement strand
TGACTCATCTTACCTTGCACCTGATGAAAGTAAATATAAGTCTTAACTGCGCCAATATGATTGTTTACCGCCAGTTTCATCCATGCATACATGTCTCTTAGACCTGCATCCGATGTCGGTCTGAGAGAGGGTACGGGAAATTTTCGATCGAGATGATCGATAATATCGTCTGACTCGGTGATAACCACGCCATCCTCCACCAGCACCGGTACCAGACCTTTAGGGTTAATACCAAAATACTCAGGCGTGAGATTTTCTTTTTTAAACAGATCGATATGGTGACTGACCCAGGGGAGTTTTTTCTCTTCTAGTGTTAAGCGCACACGCATGGAGCAATTAGAGACACCAGCATGAAAAAGATGAAGTCCTTTGAGATCTAAAACTTCTTTATTGGTGGGTGTAACGACGCCCATAGATACGCTCCATAAGTAGATTAGTAGTGATGAGGAAACTCGTGGGTTTCATCCGTTCTTCATAGTAATTAAAAGGCCCTTAAATGATAATCATCTACTCAGTGTACATATTGAACGCGATATACGATCAATAGAATTATCACGAGATTTAGCTTGGTACTGTGGCTGCACCGATTGAGACATTAATACTCAAGATCTTTCGAGCGAACCAAATACTAATGTTATTGCCAGCCTATCTATTTTATCTCCCACACTTTGGACAACTACCTATAGAGGCCAATATAGTTGATGGTTTATACGCACTTCTGCCTTCCTAAATTAGTGACATGCAATTAATAGATTTAATTAGCGGGTGTTTTCTGAGCCTCGATTAATAGACCGCGTTTTACGAACAATCAGTACAGTGATGTGCGTATTATCGTTTTAATCGCATTCTAATATAGTGATTGTGTTGTGCTGGCCTGTCTTCGTATTTAGTCTGAAAGACACACAAATAGATTAAACAAAACTACAAAATATTAAAATAGGGGTTAAACATGAGAATCAAGAATAAGATCTGCTTAGCAGCGGTTCCGGCTATGCTATTAGGAGTATCTCAAGCTAATGCAGCTTTGGAAGAGGTCATTGTGACTGCAACCAAACGTGCCGAGACGATTCAAGACGTTCCAGTATCAGTTTCGGCGGTGAGTTCGGATATGATGGAAAAAATCGGTATAACTGATATGGAAGATCTTTCCATTGTGGTACCAAACTTTGAGATTAACAGTGCTGCGGTTATTCCTAATCTTTATGTCCGTGGTTTGGGCGGCGGTTTAACACATTCTATTGAACAGTCTGTTGGTCGCTTTGTTGACGATGTTTATATAAGTCGTGCAGCAATTAATTTACATCCTTTTATCGACGTGGCGTCAGTGGAGGTCTTGAGAGGCCCGCAGGGAACGTTGTTTGGTAAAAATACTGCTGCAGGAGCTTTGATTATTCATACAAATGACCCGACTGAAACGTTTGAAGTTGGTGTTAATTTAGCGTATAGCCAGTTTGCCACAACTGGCGGTATCAGCGAAGTGAATGGCTTTATATCAGGTAGTGTATCGAACAACGTTTTAGGACGATTAGCTGTTTTATACAAGGATAGAGATGGCTTTTACGAAAATCAGGCGGAGGGGCCTGATGGCGCCCAACGAGAAGACCTAGGTATTCAAGGGAAGTTGCTTATAGATGTCAGTGATGCCACCGCTATAGGTTTAAAGATGCAATACATGGATTACACCGAAAATGGTACAGATACAGGTGAGATGTCAGCAACTGGTGGCCCGCCACTGCAGGCTTGGCAGGGTTTTGCTGCGAATGCTGGCGTCGCAACTGCAAGTGAGTTCTCGCCGGACCTCGATTGGAAAATCTGGTCGGACTGTTCAGATGCTAATGCCATGGAAGCAACTGGATCTATTTCAATCGGAGCATTTTGTCCGAGCCGTGATATGGAAACAACGAGTTTTGTAGTAGATGTAGATCATGAAATCGAAGGTGGAGGCATTAAGTTTATTGCAGCCTATCAGGATTATGATTATTTGCATCGATTCCACGGATTAGATGGTGGGTTGGCAAACGTATTTCGTGCCCAGCGTGCAGAGACGTATGAAAGCTTTAGCTCAGAATTACGCTTTACCTCTGACGAAAGTGATACTTTTGATTACATTGCAGGACTCTACTACGAGGACAGTGATTTAGCTCGCGAACAGGACTCCGATATTAACTTTGAGCCAATGGGGCCCTATATAAGTAAGCATGAGCCCTGGACTCAGAGCACTTCCACCTTCGCGGTGTTTGCTCAAGGGCGCTGGTATTTAAACGATAGGATTACAGGAATATTAGGAGGTCGCTGGTCGACCGAGACTAAAGACTTTAGTTTTGAAGAGTATATGACACCCTATGGAACTAGCGCTCCCACACTAATGCAATCAATACCGCTAAGAGTTGAGAGTCGAGACGAAAGTAAATTTACACCGTCAGCAACATTGCAAGTTGATGTTAACGAAGATGTTAACGTGTTTGCTACCTATTCGGTAGGCCACAAGACGGGAGGCTTCAGTGATCGCGTTGAGTCTCAAGATGGTTCTATTCAATATGACGCCGAGCTTATCGACGGTATTGAATTGGGTATGAAAGGGTTGTTTATGCAGGATGCTTTGTCGTTAAACGTAACTTTCTATCACATGAGTGTTGAAGGATTACAGCTATCGACTCAAATACCCAGTGCATCAGAGCCAGCGTTTAAAGTGGGTAATGCCGCTGATGTAACTAGTAAGGGTGTTGAAGTTGAGTCTAGTTGGGCCGTTAGCGAAAATTGGACCCTGGGTGCCAATTATGCTTATACCGATGCAACCTACGATGAGTATGTTGGCTCAGGAGACTGTGCTTCACAATATATAAATAGCAGTGGCGTTTGTGATATGAGCGGCGCGACTCTTCAATATGCCCCTTCAAACAAAGCGTCTGGATACGCTGAGTATTTCTCTTCTGGCGCAGTAAATGGTTGGGATCTAAGTGCACGACTTGATTTGTCATACACCGATGATCATTACACAGATGTGGGGCTTTATGATTTTGCCTTCACTAAGGCATACAACCTATTAGGTGCGAGCGTGCGGTTGATATCGCCAGACGAGAGAACCACAGTCTCTTTGATAGGGCGTAATCTAGGTAATGAAAAAATCAATGCTTGGACAGCGCCCTCTGGACCAAACAGTATCTCTGCCATGGCAGCTCCCCGTCAAATCACATTAAAGCTTGGCATGAGATTTTAAAGTCTGGGAAGAGGCGCTTCATCATGACGGGTTTATTTTTTCGATAATAAACTCGTCGTGATAAAGCAGTTATCACACCTTGGCCAGAGTCGAAAATATTGAAACGTCTATTAGGGAATAAATTATGTTAGACCTCTACCATCATGGATCATCTGTTTGTGCAGCTAAAGTTCGCTGGGCAATGATTCTTAAAGGGCTAGATTTTGAAGCGCATTATGTTGATATATTAAAGGGTGAGCAGTTTGAGCCGGACTATATCAAAATCAACCCAAAAGCAGTGGTGCCGAGCTTGATTCATGACGGCAAGATTCTTAATGAATCTACTGTGATTATGGAATATCTCGATTTAGCTTTTCCACAAAAACCAATGACACCTAGTGATCCATTCGAATATGTGAAAACCCGCTACTGGACCAAAATTCTTGATGAGCATCTACATCCCGCCTGCGGCACGCTGACATTTGCCAGTGCACATCGTCATATTGTTAGAAAAAATTTGAGTGAAAAAGAATTGGAAGAATTCCTTGCTTCTACTCCAGATCATTCGGTCACAGTAGATTGGGCGGGATTTAAAAAACAGGTGGTCAAGTATGGTTTTGATGCCCCAGGGGCTAAAGACAAAGTTAGGCTCTATGATCAATATTTGAAAAAAATGGATAGCGATCTACAGCAGACACGATGGTTATGCAGCGATGAGTTTGGCCTAGCCGATGTGGCACTGACGCCTTATGTCAATCGTGTCGCCATGTTGGGTATGTCGGGTTGGTGGGAAGGTCGCTTACCCTACCTTGCCGATTGGTGGCAGCGCATTCAACAAATACCCAGTTTTAAACCGGCAATTCTAGATTGGTGTCCACAGGATTTGACTAATGATTTGTTGGTCTTCGGTAGTAAAAGTTGGCCTGAAGTTGCTGAAATAATTGAAATAGAAATTTAAAGAAGGATAGAAAAATGGGTCGATTAGATGGAAAGACAGCGGTTATAACTGGTGCAGGCCGAGGTATTGGTGCGGTGATGGCAAAACGTATGGCGCAAGAGGGGGCCAATGTTGTAGTCACCGATGTGCTTGATACCGAGACCACTGTTGAGGCAATTATCGCTGCGGGTGGATCGGCAATAGGCATGAGTGTCGATGTTACCTCAGATGACAACCTTGCCGCCGTGGTTGAAACCACTGAGAAGACATTTGGCAGTCTCGATATTTTGGTTAATAACGCGTCGGTTTTTGCAGCGCTGCAACCTAAGCCATTTATGCAGATAGACAATGATGAATTTGACAAAGTTATGACGGTAAATGCCAGAGGGGTGCATCAGGCAACTAGGGCGGTGGTTCCCGCCATGTTGCGTGCCGGTGGCGGCAAGATCGTCAATATAGCTTCGGGGACATTTTATTATGGCCCTCCCGGCCTATCCCATTACACCGCCTCTAAAGGCGCCGTTATAGCATTGACGCGTTGCCATGGTCGTGAGCTGGGTGATAAGAATATTCAGGTTAATGCCATCGCCCCTGGGCTAACTGAGAGTGAGGCACTGCAGGGCAACGCAGGCTTTGATCCGGCGCGTGGGCCAACCGTGCAGTCGCGTTCAATTAAGCGTGAGATGCTGCCTGAGGATCTGCTGGGCTCCTTGATGTATCTGATTACCACTGACAGTGATTTTGTGACCGGACAAACATTGAATGTCGACGGTGGCAAAGTAAACCTCTAAATGATAGGTGAGGAAATCTAAGTAAATGACAACGCATAATAATCAAGCTATGGGACATTGGATAGATGGCCGCGAGGTTCCCTCATCCGGTAACGCTGTATTGGAAACACTTAACCCATTGGATGACAGTCTCTATGGCACTGTTGTGCGAGGGACCGTTGCAGATATAGATAATGCGGTAGAGTCTGCCCATGCAGCATTTTTAAGTTATAGCCAGTCATCGACCAATGATCGGGAAGCTTGGTTATGTAAAGCGGCGGAACTCCTCGAAAAGCAAAAAGGACAATTTATCGAAATACTTCACAGCGAAGGTGGCTCGACGCTTAAGAAAGCTGAATTTGAAACCAATAAAGCGATTTCATTTATTCGAGCATCGGTGGGCATGGTGCGCAATCTAAGTGGTAAAACACTGCCCTCTGATTATCCTGGACGTATCAGTATGACGTGGCGAGAGGCGCGTGGTGTGGTAGCGGTGATTACGCCATTTAATGTGCCTTTGATTAAGGCCAGCCGTCTGTGCGCCAATGCACTGGCCACAGGAAGCACTGTGGTGTTGCTGCCATCGGAAGAACATCCAATTCTTTCTCTTAAGTTTGCCCAATTGATGAGCGAGGCAGGTTTCCCTGCAGGTGCCCTTAATGTGGTGGCTGGCAATGGTTATGATATTGGTGATGCATTGACCGGTCATCCATTAGTTAAGTCGGTAACCTTTACTGGATCAACCGTGGTGGGCAAGCATATTCAAAAGCTCTGTGCCGAGAATAATAAGCATGTCACCCTGGAATTAGGTGGTAAAAACCCTCTCGTTATTATGGATGATGCTGATTTACAGGAGGCAGTGCCAGGTGCGATACGTGGCATTTTTATGCATCAGGGGCAGGCCTGTATTGGTTCGAGTCGTGTTTATGTGCATGACAAAATCTATGACCAATTTGTAAAAATGTATGTGGCTATCGCTGGAAAATTAGGTATGGGCGATCTGCGTGATCCTGATACCATTATTGGCCCGATTATTAGTGAACGCCAGCGTGAGCGAATCAAGCGGCATATTGAGGATGCTCGTAACAAAGGTGCAACGGTTGCAACGGGTGGTAACTGGGATGGTAATCGCTGTGCCCCCACGGTGTTATTAGATGTAACCGCGGATATGGATGTGTTTCGTGAAGAGACCTTTGGCCCGGTTGTCTCTGTATACCGATTCAGCGATTTTGATGAGGTAGTCGCGGAGGCAAATAACACCAATTATGGACTAAGCTCGGCGATATATACCGCCAATATTCATTTGGCCATGAGGTTTGCCAAAAGAATAGAAGCCGGTATGGTGCATATTAATAGTCCATCAATTACCGATGAGGCGCATGTGCCATTTGGTGGTGTTGGTGATAGTGGTTTTGGACGTGAAGGTACCGAGGCTGATTTGGATGCGTTTACCGATTTAAAATGGGTCACTATCCAAGCATGATTATTAGCATCAGGGATATGTCATTATTTGTCGGGATTATTTGGTGATAAGTTAATTCAAGGGAGTCGTGCATAGTGACCAATAGAACTGGAGAATTATTACCTGAGTTTACCGTACAGCTACTGAACGGAGCTATGTGGCGAAGTCAAGATCAGCCCGCAGGAACCATGTCGCTACTTACCATATACCGCGGTATGTGGTGCGGTCAGTGTAAAAAGCAATTACAAGCTTTGGAGCGCTTACATGATGAGTTTGCCTCACGCGGCGTGGATGTAGTGGCGGTCAGTGCCGATACCGAAACCCGTGCTCGTAGCATGGCAAATGATTATGCATTGCATAAGTTGAACATTGGTTTTGATGTGTCGATTGCCAGCGCAAGAGCGATGGGCGTATTTATTTCCAAGCAAGAGAAAACCATTGAAATGCCATTGTTTTGTGAGCCGGCAACATTTCTAATCAACAAAGAGACAAAGTTGCAGGCTGCATGGATTGCTTCAACTGCCTTTGCCCGCGTGGTGCCGGACGATATATTGGCTTACGTTGATTTTTTAGCGCAACACAGTGATCGTGCACCGCGCGGATCATCATAGTCACCAATTGTAGCGTTTGAGCATCGCACTCTCATTCAAATATTTAGCCTAACCTATGTAGCTGTATTATTTTCTGTCAGGCCCTAGAGCTATGGATAGTTCTGGGCGTGCAGTTAATAATCTATTTTCCCATGGCGGTTTTTCACCATATTTTCTGCGTAAGAAGTCGATAAATATTCGCACCTTCATCGGCACAAAAGATGATCGGCGATAGAACGCTGAGATCATAATGCTCTTAAGCTGTACCTCGGGAAGTACGGCGACAAGTTTGCCATCGATTATTTCTTGTTCAATAAAGAATGCCGGCATCACCGCCATATACTGATTGCTCATTATGGCAGCGCGTAACATCCATATGGTATTGGTTTGAATAATTGGCTGAATTGGTATCGGTTTTATGCCTTTGGGATGGGACAGATTGATACAGCAGTCGGGCTCAATAAAAGTGTTGTGACAAAATTTGTGCTGAGGAAGATCTTGCGGTACTAGAGGCATACCATATTGCTCGATATATTCGGGTGTGGCTGCAATCAGTCGACGCACGGGAAAAATTTTTGACGCCTCTAGAATACCGCTGGTGTTTTGGCCCGTCTGCAGACACACATCGAAGCCCTCCTGAACTGGGTCACAGAACCGATCATGTTGCTCTAGTTCCACCGTGAGTTCAGGGTGTTCATTTTGAAATTCGCACAGATCATGGGCTATATAGCTATGGATAAATGATGATATACAACTGACTCGGAATGTACCGGTTAAGCCCCATTCTACACCGCTAACCGATGTCTTAGCATGATCAAGTTCGGATAGCACGCGAACTGCTCGTTCATAAAAATCGGTACCACCTTCGGTGATTGTCAGCTTGCGAGTAGAGCGTCTGAGCAGTTGCAATTCCAGATGATCTTCTAGCTGGTTAACACGTTTGGTGATGACTGATTTTGCCGTATTTGTTTGTCGAGCAGTTTCGGCAAAACTGCCTACTTCAACTACTTTCACGAAAGCCCTAATACATTCAAGCTCGTTCATTCGTGCACCTATCGATTGGACTCATTTTACGAACACTAAGATTAATTTTTGACATATTATATTCTTTATCGAGTCATTATATATTAACATTCTCGTCAAATTAGGCAAATTAAAAGGCGAGTATACTCTTGTAGCTGATTTATATTATTGCGTTTTTTTCGATAGCGCATCGCAGGTAGGAATTAATTTCGCTCAGCTCAAGTAATTAATATAAATAGGGGTACGCGTTTATGAATTTCTATACAAACAATTTTCAAAAATCCATACTACGTTCGATGCTTGGCCTTTTCGTATTAACCGGTCACACTTTTGTTTATGGTCAACTTGAAGAGGTAATTGTTACTGCTCAAAAACGTTCTGAGTCTCTTCAGGACGTTCCTGTTGCAGTGAGTGCTTTTACCGCTGATCAAATGAAAACGCTGGGTGTCACTGATGCGAGTAAGTTAGTTGATGTGACCCCAGGATTTTCGGCAGGAGCTCAGCAGGGTTCAAATAGGAGCTACTTTCTGCGGGGTGTAGGAACTAATGATGTTCATTTAACAGCGTCATCGGCGGTGGGCCAGTATTTTGATGGTATCACTTTGACTAGTGGTTATCACGCTAGGGCAGCACTTTATGATATGGAACGCGTAGAGGTGCTTAAAGGTCCACAGAATACGCTTTTTGGATTGAATACGACGGGTGGTGCGGTTAATTACATTAGCAATAAACCAGAAATTGGTGCCGGCACCCAGGGCAGCGCCAGCGTAAACTGGGGAAGTAATAGTCATTTAGAGACAGAATTTGCAGTGGGTTTTGATATATCTGATAAGGTAGCCGCCCGTTTTGCTATGCAAACTATCGATGATGATGGCGCTTTTACTTCGGTTAGTAATGGCAAAAAGTATGGGGATGATGATGTTAAGAGCGCTCGTCTATCGTTGTTATGGGAGCCGAGTGATCAAGCTGCTGTTACCTTTAATATGCATGCCCTTGAGAGTCAAAATAATAGTACTGCAGTAAAGGCAGTCGGCACTCGATCAGCAGATGGATCTGGGGGAGTCTGTGCTGATGCACCTATGGGTGTCGTCGATTTTGAAGCTAATACGAATTGTCTTGGTCGTAATGGAGGTGCAACTGGTGAGGCGGCGTCTGATCCCTCCACTGACGATTGGAAGTTAACCGCACAGGATGTTGGTTTAGAGGATATATCAACAGAGGGCTTCTACCTGAAAGTTGATTATGATTTGGGCTGGGCTACTTTAAACTCCATTACTTCAATGGATAATCTCACCTTTAAAAACGCTAATGATAATGACGGTAGTGATACGCTTAACTTGCATACTTTCCAGCAAGATGACCGCGATACCTTTCAGCAGGAAATACGCTTAATTTCCAATGGTGACGAAGCCTATCGCTGGATAGCGGGTGTTTACTTCCTTGATGAAGAAGCTGATTCTTACACAGGATTGCGTGGTTCGGCGGGTAAGTTTGGCGCTGGCAATAAGATCCCCAGTGTTGAGCTGGATCATACCAAGGAGAATTTTGGTATTTATTTCCAGAGTGAATACGATATCAGTGATACCCTGACCTTAACCGCTGGTTTGCGTTATTCAGATGAAGAGATCGTGGGCAACTATAGACCCTCCTCGCCAATCGTTGCTGGCGCGGAAACACATACATTGTATTTTTCAGATGATGTCGCAGCACTAGTTGCTGAACAAAATCCTGGTACTACTGAGTATGATGCCAATGGCTATGAAATTGCTCGCCAAATAAAGCAAACTCTCGATAATAATGATGTGGGTTATACGGTTAAGTTAGACTGGAAAGCAACAGAGGACTCAATGATTTATGCTAGCGTGTCCAAGGGCTTTAAAGGCTCTGCTCTAGATACCAGACCTGTCTACGCACTATTTCCTGTAAATAATGTGATTAATTCACTGGAAGATACAAAGTTAGCACCGGAATCTCTGGACGTTTGGGAGCTAGGGTATAAAGGTATGTTTTGGGATGACCGTCTTGAACTGGATGCTTCGACGTTCTTGTACACATACGAAAACTTACAGCAGTTTGTATCCGCTGCTGGTGGCCTTCCACGCTTAGAGAATGCGCCGGAATCTGAGATCACGGGGTTTGATGCCAATGTAAGGTACGCAAGTGATGGTGGCTTCTACCTACAGGCAGGTGTTTCTATGCTTGATACAGAGGTCACTAAATCCGGTGATAGCAGCTTTGTTGAGGGCGCTGAACTAGCTATGGCGCCCGAGGTTTCCTTCAACCTGCTAGCTTCACAGGATGTTCAGCTTCAAAGTGGCAATATGCTAAATTTGACCGCCAATATCTCCCATACCGGTGATCAGGTTAAATCGACCGCAGTTAGCGGCAATGCCAATGTTGTCGACCAACTTACCCAAGAGGCTTACACCCTAGTCAATGCCAACCTTAGCTATCGATTTGGTAACGCAGATCAGTATGCATTGTCATTGTACGGAAGAAACCTGACTGATGAACACTATTGTGGACACATATTGATTAATGACGGTAACGCCATATTGGCGGGGCCAAATCCAAAAAGTGGCAAAAAGGATACTAATCAGTCAGTGTTATGTCGCGTAACTAATGCCTCTACTCGTACTTTTGGTGCTTCGATCAGCATTGATTTTTAGATCATGGCCGCATGCTAATTGTTTCCCCGAAGTTACCAAACCTCGGGGAAACAATGTATTCTAATCTTTTTAATTTTTATCGTAGGGATTGGCAGGATGAATAATATGGCGCGGTATTTTTCGCTCTTATTGCCAGGTTTACTTTTCGCTTTTATTGCGGTAGGAACGGCCTATGCTGAGGATACGCAAGCGACCAGACTTCTAATAAAAAGGAACGCTGAGTTTGATAAAGAGATTATTCAGGTTTCTGAAAGTGTCTACACAGCCGTAGGCTATGCGGTGTCCCCAGTTAGTATGATTGTTGGCACTGAGGGTATAGTGATCGTTGATGCGGGATTAGAGGTTGCTAGTAGTCAGCAGGTACGGGCAGATTTCCAGGCTATTGTAGATAAGCCTGTCAAGGCGATTATCTTTACCCATGGTCATCCCGACCATATCCATGGCGCTTCTGCATTTATGGATACTCCAGATGTACAGATATGGGCTCGAGAGGGATTTGGTCATGAGCAAAATACCCTCGAACAGGCGGGAATTAAAATTCAAAAAACCCGTGGCAAAAACCAGGCGGGTTTCGCTTTATCGCCCAAACAGCGAATCAATAATGGTATCGCCAAAGCTTTTTGGCCAAAACGCAAGAGCGGAGTTTTTGGTGCAGAGCACAAAATTGCGCCGACTCACCTCTTTGATGTCGATCGTTTTAATCTCACAATAGAGGGTCTTGATTTGGAGCTGGTTGCGGCGACGGGAGAAACCGAGGACGCCCTCTACATATCGTTTCCAGCCGAACGAGTGGTGTTTGCGGGGGATAATTTCTACAAGTCATGGCCAAATCTATACGCACTTCGCGGCACGCCCTATAGAGATATCAGATCCTGGGCCAATGTCATAGACCAGATATTGCAAGAAAATCCGCTAGCAGTTGTTGGCGGTCATACACGCCCTGTTATTGGTGAAGCTGAGGTCAATGAGACCCTAAGCAACTACCGAGATGCGATTCGCTTTTTGTTTGATAAGACAGTTGAGGGAATCAACAGAGGAATGGCACCCAACCAGTTAGTTGACTATGTGGTGCTGCCAGAGAAATATCAAACGCTGGATTATCTGCGTCCTTATTACGGCAATCCAGAATGGGCCGTTCGCGCTATTTTTAGTGGTTATTTAGGATGGTTTGATGGCAATGCCACCAATCTATTTCCACTTAGCGACCGCGACGAGGCAGAGCGTGTTGCCAAGATGGCAGGTGGGCAGGACAAGTTAGGTGATTTAATTGCTGTGGCCATTGTACAAAAAGATTATCAGTGGGCCGCTCAATTGAGTGATTATCTTATAACACTCGACCCTAAAAACAAATCGGCACTGCTACACAAAGCATATGCTTTAACCGCGCTTGCTAAAAATAATCTGACTACTACGGCAAGAAACTATTATCTCAGCAGTGCGATATTGTTACGTAAAAAAGCCAAAGAATTATCGTCAGCACAGCAATAAAATTAGCGCAACTTAAATGACTAGTGGCGTCGTTTTGTGATGCGATAATTATGAGTTGGCTCACGTGCTATTTTGTTGATGGCTATGTGACTTGACTGCTGTGGCATCGTAAATATTTTGAAAGACTCGGATATTATTATGTGGAGAATATTGTTAGCGGTTCTATTGTTGAGTGGCTGCAGTCAAGATCTTGAGCACAGTAATGAGTTGACTGGTAGCCAAGAAACCCAATCCCGACCAAATGTTTTATTGATTGTTGCCGATGATCTTGGCTATTCAGATATAGGACCTTTTGGCAGTGAAATAGCCACGCCCACTTTGGATAAGCTAGCTGCTGAAGGAATGTTATTTACTCAGTTTTACAGCGGCCCAACCTGCTCTGTTACTCGGTCGATGATAATGAGTGGTATGGATAGTCATATTGCCGGACTTGGCAATATGGCTGAGACTGTTGCCGATAATCAAATGGGTCAGCCGGGCTATGAGGGCCATCTTAGCGAGAATGTTGACACCATTGCTGAGGTTCTTAATGCCGCGGGCTATCACACTTATATGGCAGGCAAATGGCATTTAGGTATGCACCCCAATCAGTCACCGCGCAGCAGAGGTTTCGATAAATCCTTTGCCATGCTCTATGGTGGCGGCAGTCATTTTTCAGATATGGCGGGTGGTGATGAACATCGACATCCTTTGCTATATCGCGACGATGGACGTTTGCTAAACGCATTACCGAAAGACTTTTACTCAACCACTTTTTATACAGATCGATTAATTGAACAGATTGACAGCAATCGAGATGACCCCAAGCCCTTTTTTGCTTATTTGGCTTATACCGCACCCCATTGGCCATTGCAGGCGCCCGATGCGGTGATTGACAAGTACCGCGGGTCCTACGATGTTGGTTATGACATGGTGCGTGATCGTCGGTTTGCCGAACAACAAGAGCTTGGCCTTTTTCCGTCATCGATACCGGCACCGACGAGACCTAGCTATGTTAAACCTTGGCAGCAACTCAGTGATGACGAACAGAATTTTCATGCCCGTAATATGGAAATCTATGCGGCCATGGTTGACTACATGGATATGAGTATTGGGCGTATTGTTAATTACCTTGAAGAGATAGGGCAGTTAGATAACAGTATTATTGTGTTTATCTCTGACAATGGCGCCGAACATTGGGATCTTAGTAGTGCACCTCCGCCGATTGGCAAGTTCGCCGCTAACTTTGACAATTCGCCTGAAAATACCGGTCGTGAAGGGTCATTTATTTTCTACGGATCTGAGTGGGCACATGTTAGTAATACCCCTTTCAGTCGCTATAAAGGGACCACCTATGAGGGCGGTATTCGATCGCCAGCCATTGTTTATTGGCCCGATAAAATCACCCAAGGTCAACTGAGTCGTGCGGTCACCCATAGCACCGATTGGTTCCCAACTTTTGCCGAACTAGCGGGAGCAGAAATAAAAAACGTGTCGGGAAAAAGTCTTGTCGGGCTTTTGACTGGTGCCGTTGATAGGGTTCGCGATGATCATGAGGCTGTTGGTTTCGAGGTATGGAGGAAGCGGGGTATTGTCGCCAATGGATTTAAGTTAGTTAGCTCGGGAAAACCCAATCAAATAGTTGATTGGGAACTTTTTAATATGCAGACTGATCCGTCGGAGCAGTCTGATTTAGCTACTAAGCGACCAAAAATATTCAACACCATGCTGCAACACTGGGATGACTATGTAACCAATAATAATGTTATTTTACCTGAGGGACCGTTTACAGTGAGGCCGGTAGGTGAAAAGCCAACGGAATAATGCGTATTAGATTGAAGCCATTGGAGTTCAGTTAATTAGGTAGTGTGGACAGTGTCGCATCTTGAACCTGCCGACTGTGATCTATAGGACGCGTTTTGCGAACAATATGTCTCATACAGTGCGCATTCTCAGCTGGATAGCTATCGAATATAGTAATGAATACTGACAGTAAAGCGGCGTGATTAAGTCGTTTTTGACTAACAGAGGGGGTAAATTGTGAGCGAGTTTACGTACGGTTGGAAGTCGTTGTTGGCGGCAACGATTGGCACAATGTGTGGCATATTCACATTAACTAACTACACGCAGGGTTTTTTTGTTGGCCCAGTCACCAGTGAATTTGGTTGGAGCGCCCCACAGTTTTTCCTTAGTTACACTGTGCTCATGTGCTCTGGTCTGCTCACGGGACCCCTTATTGGCTTTATTGCACAAAAGGTAGGCCTTCGCACCGTTGGTATTATCGGCTTAATTGGCCACTCGCTCGCCTATGTTGTGCTCTCATTAAATAATGGTTCGTTAATGCTTTGGTATCTGAGTTGGGCTTTGGTGGCTATTCTTGGTGCGGGGTCATTGCCGATCATTTGGACCGGTGTTCTCAATAATTGGTTTTCCAAGCACCGTGGTAAGGCCATCGGTATCACCATGGCGGGTACTGGATTAGGTGCTTTTTTACTGCCGCCGATTGTAGAGTTTCTTATTGCTAATCATGGCTGGCGAACAGCTTATCGCGGCATTGGCTTAGGTGCACTCTGTGTATCCCTTCCTATCGTACTGGCTTTGTTTAAAGAAAAACCCGAAGCCATCGAGGTGGCGCAAACGCAAGAGACAAGCAATCAAATGCAATCTTGGGGGTTGACTACCCGCGAGGCAGTTCGCACCAAACAATTTTGGATTCTAGGTGCAGTTTTATTCTTGACGGTTATTGTTGTGGCAGGTTGGCTATCAAACTTTGAGCGTATTATGACCGAGCAAGGTTTCGAACGCAGTTCAATTGCGCAAATTGCTGCAGTGATGGGGCTGACAGTGATCTTAGGTCGACTGATGGTGGGCGCGCTGGTCGATCGTTTGTGGGCGCCTGGGGTTGCAGCCTGTTTCTTCCTTGTCGCGACGCTTGGATTATTAATCTTGATTATGACACAAGTGACCTTGGCGTCGGCTTTAGTGGTTGCGGTGATGGTCGGTCTGGCGGCCGGTGCTGAGCTAGATTTACTGGCTTATTTGACGGGTAAATATTTTGGGCCCGCCCATTATCCTGCTGTTTTTGGTGTGATTATCGCCTTCTTTACTGTTGGAGCAGGTATGGCTCCACCGATTTTTGGTATGGCAGCACAGGTGTTTCAAGGGTACGAAACGGTACTCATGATTTCAGTGGGTTTACTGCTTTTATCGATAGTTTTGTTTTTATCATTGGGACGATATCCAGATGAAGAGTAAGAGCGAATTATCTAACCCGACGATGGTTGCGAATAGGCATTAAGCTATAGCGATAATTCAGCTACTATCTCAATGTAATTGATGGCTTGAGCGTTGGCTCTGGCTGTCAGATTTTTTTTGATCGTCACAACTTATGCATTGGAGTTGCAATAATGAAGCAAGATCGACAGTACAGTGATATTCCGGGGACCTACGTATTTGACCCGCATCACTCCATGCAAGGCTATCAACTCAATATGTTTTGTATGTCATTGAATAATCCGGACAACCGGGACAAGTTTCGACAGGATGAGGTGGCTTATTTGGACGGCTTTCCACTGACGCCAGAGCAACGTCAAGCAGTCTTAACCCGCGATTGGCTGGGTCTACTGCAGTTGGGTGGCAATATCTATTACACCTTTAAGTTGGCTATTTTTGACCGTAGAAGTATGCAATATGTCGGTGGTGCAATGTCAGGGGTAACAGAACAAGAATTTACTGACATGATGATTACTGGTGGCCGAGCGGTTGAAGGTAACTTATATACCTCGGAGGAAAAATAATAGTGGCTAATTTATTTGCAGGGGTAGGCACGTCCCATGTCCCAGGGATAGGTGCGGCGGTTGATCATGAGAAGACCCAGCTACCTTATTGGAAGACACTTTTTGATGGTTATGGGCCAGCGCGAGAATGGATGGAGCGGGAACAGCCTGATGTGGTGATTATTGTTTACAATGATCATGCCTCGGCATTTTCACTCGAGTTAATTCCGACCTTTGCTATGGGGGTGGCCGCTGAGTTTCAACCGGCCGATGAAGGCTATGGCCCAAGGCAGGTGCCAGTTGTTGAAGGGCATCCAGAGTTGGCCTGGCATATCTGTGAGTCTTTGATTATGGATGAATTTGATATGACCATAGCCAATAAGATGCCAGTGGATCATGGTCTAACCGTGCCGCTATCAATTATGTGTGGTCAACCAGAGGCCTGGCCGTGCAAGGTTATTCCCCTTGCTGTGAATGTTATCCAGTATCCCCAGCCTCGAGGCAGCCGATGTTTTGCCTTGGGCAAGGCGATCCGCGCTGCGGTGGAGTCTTTTGACGAGGACCTGAAAGTTGCTGTGTGGGGCACCGGCGGCATGTCTCACCAGCTACAGGGCGAGCGCGCAGGGTTTGTTAACGAACATTTCGACACAGCGTTTCTCAATGATCTGACTGCTAATAAAGAGCGTTTGATTAATATAGGGCACACGGAATATATGCGCGAGGCAGGTTCGGAGGGTGCAGAATTGGTTATGTGGCTGATTATGTTGGGCGCGCTGGATAAGGATGCCAAAGAGGTCTATCGACATTATCATGTGCCTGCATCCAATACCGCTGCAGGACTAATTATTCTGGAAAACCCGGGCTGAATTGATGCAGGCTTCGGATCAGCTGGTTAAGTATTTTAGAACAAAAAAGATGCCCACATCATTCAGCTGGTATTTTCGGCAGGCCATTAGTCCTCACCAATTTAAGACTGTCCGCTATCGCTACTGTCATTGTAGCTTCTACACCAAGATCATGAAGTAATTGAGCAGAACATTCCATTTCATGTAGTCGTCTATCTGCATGAGCCTCTGTGCCTACCAAAAGGCGGGTAATGAGAGCTTGGTCTGCTCTGGTGATTTCATCAGTTAGATTTTGCCACAACCATTCGCCACAATTAGCCGCTTCTCCGGCTCGCATTGATTCAATGATTACCGCCGCCAAGCCCTTCATCATGACACTTCGCAACAGTTTTCGCGTTGCCGCTTGCCCTGCCGGCCCAGTCAGACGATTTACTGGCATTTGTAGAGGGCTAAAGAGTTTTTCGAAGCGTTCAGCTCCCGTACCTGACACTGTGACTGGGGTTCGTAACCCTCGCCCTGGAACTATAGTCATGAGGGCAACGTCCACAAAATCAATGTCATAAGCGGCGGCTTTTTTTGCAAGCTCTAATTTTACCTTAGGCGAATTGGTGGACAGATCTGCGTAGAGTGCAGAGACCGGAATAACATCTAACGCCTGCTCAAGGGCCCCGAGAGCATCATAGCCTGCTGTAATTGCCATTACTACATCAGCATCTGTCACCGCTTGTGTAGCTGTTTTCGCTCTAGTAATTCCTAGTGGAGTTATTACGCTTTTGGGATCATAAGCAGTAATGTTAAAACCAGCTATCTGTAAATCTGCTGCAATAAGTGATCCTGCCTCACCTAATCCGAATAAGGCAATTCTCTTTGTTTTATTTAGGGATTTCATAGTCATCCGTCTTTATAGATTGGAGATTAAAGTTAATATTGAAATTTAAGTTTTTAATTGATTTGCCTGATAGATGTGATTGCCCAAGAATTCTAGAAGACGCCTCTCTGCTAAATAATTACTGGCAGCATGGAAGCTCGATCTCGCTTGGTTCGCAAAGGCATGACCTGCATTTGGATAAATATGGACTTCACTATCGGGGTTTGCTACGCGTACCTGCTCTATTATTTCTGAGCTTATGGTTTGGTCTTGCCCACCAAAATGAAATTGGAAAGGACATTTTGATTGCTGATGTAAATAACTTGAAAGCTGTGTGCCGTAGAAAGATACGCCACTGTTGATTGGGAGGTTGCAGGCAGCAAAATATGCGATCCCTCCACCCCAGCAGTAACCTATAACTGATGTTATTGAGGTGTTTAAGGTATGAGTTACAGCTTCTAAATCTAACAAAATATATTCTCGCTTGCAGGCACCCGCCAGTCCTTTCCCTCTATTAGTCTCGCTATAGTCCAGGCAAGCGTTGGGTTGGATTCGATCAAACAACGAGGGGACTATGGCTTTATAGCCAACAAAAGCGAGTTTATCAGCTAGAGTCTTCATTTGCGGGGTTACGCCAAATATTTCATGGATCAGAATAATTCCGCCTTTCTGAGGTTTTTCAGGTGTCGCTAGATAGGCACAAAAACTATGTCCATCCTCGGCTGTGATGATTGCTTTGCAGGAGTGGGCCATATAAATCTCTTCGCATCCAAATGTTATTCGACAGTAACCTCAGAAGAATGCCATTTAAAATAACAACTCCTCATGAGAATATCATGAATATTGATGAATTCGACATCTTAGTTATGGATATTCAGACGCCCTTCAATACAGTAGTAGTAACAAAAATTAAACTTATTTCAGAGGCGCGAGCCACTTTGATAGGTCACTGAATGGATAATTTATGAAAGTCTGCATGGTTGGCGAAGGAGCATTCGCGAACAAACATTTAGATGCCATTGCTCGTATTGAGGGTGTTGATGTCTCAGTAATTTGCGGTGGAGTGGCAGAAATGACCGAAGCGGTTGCCAGAAAGCGAGGCATAGGTTTTTGGACAACAGATTTAGCCGAGGCGCTCGATCAGCCTGGTATCGTTGCTGCAATATTGGCAACGCCCACACCAATGCATGCTGTTCAGGCGATTCAGGTGATGAAAGCAGGCAAGCATGTCCTGATTGAAATTCCTATGGCCGATAATCTTGCAGATTCGGAGGAGTTGGTAAGAGTAAAGCAGGAAACGGGAGCCGTTGCCATGGTTAATCATGTGCGAAGATTTAATCCCTCACATCAGTGGATTCATAAGAAGCTAAAGTTGGGTGAGTTAAATTTACAGCAGTTGGATGTGCAAACTTATTTTTTCCGCCGAAAAAATATTAATGCTGTTGGCGAGGCGCGAAGCTGGACAGATAATCTGTTATGGCATCATGCCTGTCACACAGTTGATCTATTCCAACACCAAACAGGCGGACCACCCTCGGAGGTATTTGCACTCCAGGGGCCTGCACATAATAAAATGGCTATTGCGATGGATATGTGTATTGGTATGAAAGCGCAGTCAGGTGCCGTCTGTAACCTTTCCCTATCATTTAATAACGATGGTCCTCTGGGTAGTTATTTTCGATATATTTGTGACAAGGGTACTTACATTGCGCGGTATGACGATTTGCTCGATGGTCATGAGAATTTGATTGATTTGTCTGAGGTTGCTGTATCAATGGATGGTATTGAGCTGGCCGATCGAGAATTTTTTGCGGCGATTAATGAGGGAAGAGAGCCTAACTCAAGTGTTAATCAGTGTTTGGAGACCATGCGCACGTTAGATCGTGTGGAACGCTTTATGTTTGCCAGAGCCTAACTTATTCAGGTTAGTTGACGCTTAAAGGTAATTTTTTCGCGACTTGTCGAATGCTGTCTAAAAATAACTGCGCCGCGGGTGATGGTTGTATATGCGATAGCATGGTTATACCAATGGGCCGATAAGTTCCCGGCATATCTATAGGTAGAGCAGTGAGAGCGCCAAATTTTTTGTCATAGTAAATTTGGTGTTCGGATAGCAGAGCTACTCGGTCGCTTTCCAGTAGTAGTCCTCGAACTAAAGACGCAGAGCTTGTCTCAATACTATGAGGGGGAATATTCAAGTCATGTTGGGCACAAAATTGATCAAAAACCTGTCGGGTGGGTGTGTCTTTAGGTGGCAGTATGCATTGAAGAGCTCCTAATGATCTATGGTCCAATTTTTTTGCCTTAGTCAGAGGATGGTCGCTTCGCGCGAGAATAGCGAGTTTATCATCAAATAAAGCTTCGGTTTTGAGGTGTGCTGAGGGTTCATTTAACCTTATCGCGCCGATGATTAGATCAATTTCCCCATTGCGAAGGCCGGCGACGAGCGAATTATAGGGACCCTCAACAGTTGAGATATCCAGCTGTGGTTGATCTGACAGAAGTTCATTAATTGCACGAGGCGTTAACACTGTTCTTGAGTAAGGTAGTGTGCCGATGGTGACATGCCCACAAGTTATACCATTTAAACTGGCGATATCATCAATTGCGTGACGAATTTGCGAAAACGCCAGTTTTGTGTGACGCACTAGTATCTTACAATAAGTAGTTGGGTGAACTCCTGAGGGGTCTTTACCAAATAGAGGGAGATTTAAAAGGTTTTCTAGCTCGCGCAGAGAGTTATACACCGCCGCACTTGTGATGCCAAGAAGATGCCCTGCGCTGGCATAGTCGCAAGTTTCATAGAGTGCGATTAGGGCCGCCAGCCTTTTGTAGCTAATTTCCATTGAAAATAGCGGGTTTTTATGCACGTAATTCTTAGGTTTTTTAAAGTGATCATAGATTTTTCCAGCTGTTTCAAATTCTTTCATTGCCATGGAGACTCGGTAACTCAGTGCCTCACCATAGACGGTTGTGGAAACGCCAGAGGTTGTACGATCAAATAGGGGTACATCAAGTTGACGCTCAAGTTCGATAATAGCCTTTGAAATTGCCGTCTGCGATCGATTTAGTTTTTCCCCCGCTTTTGTCACGCTGCGTAATTCTGCTACACATGTAGCAGCCTTTAGGTATCTTAAGCTCAACTTTGGGATCTTTAACTGTTCCACTTTCATAATATTCTCGATGATTTTGGTGAGATCCTTTCATTTGGAATTGAATTCTAAATTATATAGTTTATTTATACAGTTTTTATTTTTCCAATTTTTTAAGTATATGTAAAATAAAGAGTTTAAAGAGTTCATAATGGTTTTTAAAGAATAATAGAAATCTAATTATTAATAAATCTCATATATATTCAAGACTTTATTGTTGGCTTTCCCAGTGGTTAAGCAGTTACGATTTAATCGATAAATTGTGAATAATCATTTTGTTAAAGGGTTCTGTATGCAGATTGCCACTTCATGTTTTGAAACGCTTAAGGCTATATCTTATTTAAAAAAGTTTTGCCGACATTTCGCGCATAAACTCCCAACAAAATTTGATCATACTGGCGGTTATGTAGATTTCCCTTTTGGTGATTGCTGGTTGAGGATAAAAGGCAATGTCATAACAATAAGACTGGAAGCCGAGACAAGCGATTCCTTAGCCAAGATGGAGGGCGTGGTAGGTTCGCACATGGAGCGTTTTGCTTTTCGAGACGAAGTGAAATTGAGTTGGGTACGCCAGTGACTTTTGTTAACGATCAACGTCTACAGTATGGATGGGCATAGCCACTATGCAACGTTCTATTCCTTACATGCAATATAGAGGCGGAAGTTCAAAAGGCCTTTATTTTTGTGTTCACGATCTGCCTGCTGATCCGGTCCTAAGAGATAGAGTACTAATTGCTGCAATGGGTTCTGGCCAGACTCAAATAGATGGCTTGGGCGGCGGCACCTCTTTGACCAGCAAGGTGGCAATTGTGGGGCCTTCTAGTTCTTCAGATTCTGATGTTGAGTATCTTTTTGCTCAAGTTGTAATTGATGGCAATCGGGTGGATACCACTCCTAACTGCGGCAATATTTTGGCAGGCGTCGCCCCATTTGCAATTGAGTCTGGCTTAATTAAGAGTACAGATGGTATCACAAAAGTACGCATTCACATGCTCAACAGTGGCAGTCAATGTGAGCTCTCAGTGCAGACGCCAGGAGGTCATGTCGACTACGCGGGTGATACTCGCATTGATGGGGTGCCCGGTAGCGCCGCACCTATAGCTTGCAATTATTTAGATATTGCCGGCTCAGCATGCGGTAGCCTGTTGCCCACGGGCAATCGAATCGATGTCGTTGATGACGTAGAAGTTACCTGTATTGATAACGGCATGCCGGTTGTGGTGTTGAGAGCGAATGATATGGGAATAGCTGGGTATGAGACGCCCGAGGAGCTAAATTCAAATGAAGATCTGATGAAAAAACTCCAATCCATTCGTATACAAATCGGTCCAAAAATGAATTTAGGTGATGTGGATGGTGCGGCAGTGCCAAAAATGTGCATGATTTCCCCGCCGCTTAAAAATGGAATTTTTAATACACGTACTTTTATCCCCTACAGATGCCATTCTGCAATTGGTGTGTTGGGTGCTGTTTCTGCAGCGACCGCTGCCATTATTCCAGGTACTGTCACTGAAAGGATTGCTCGAGTGCCGACTGGCAGCAAACTGAATCTTATAGTAGAGCATCCTTCAGGCGAGTTATCTATCAATCTTGAAGTCGATGAACAAGTAAATCCGCCTCATGTGTTTAAGGCAGGAGTGGTGCGAACTGCTCGTCTATTAAGTCGCGGCGAACTTTATGTGCCAGGAAAAATTTATACCTCTGATTAAAGATTAATCCAGCTGTTTTAAATTGGACAAAGGAGTTAGACATGAAAACCGTAGCAGTGCGCAATATTGCGCGCGCAGACCAAACAATAGTTGAAGGCCTGGGTGAGATGGGTGTGGCCACAGTTCACGAATCTCAGGGTCGCATTGGCTTATTAAAGCCTTATATGAGGCCCATCTACCCTCGTGCCCGTGTTGCAGGGTCTGCGGTGACTGTTTTGGCGCAGCCCGGTGATAACTGGATGCTGCATGTGGCGATCGAGCTTTGTCAGGAGGGTGACGTGCTGGTGGTTGCCTGTACTACAGATAATACCGATGGCATGTTTGGGGATTTATTGGCGACATCGGCGCAGGCACGCGGTGTACAAGGGCTGATTATTGATGCTGGAGTGAGGGATATCAGAGACCTTAGAGAAATGAATTTCCCAGTTTGGTCGCGGGCCGTTAACGCCAAAGGCACAGTGAAAAATACTCTGGGTTGCGTGAACGTGCCAATTGTCTGTGCCGGTCAGCTCGTTAATCCAGGTGATATTGTCGTTGCTGACGATGATGGCGTTGCCGTGGTATCGCGCAAAGATGCTGAGGTAGTTTTAGAAGAGTCTCTTCAACGTGAAGCTCGAGAAGTTGCTAAGCGCGAGCAATTGGCAAGCGGTGTGCTTGGATTGGATATCTACAATATGCGACCCAGATTGGAAGAGAGTGGTTTGGTGTATCTGGACTCCCTAGACGACTAAAGGGTTGAGCAAATAAACTAAGGATTAAGATAATGATTATTGATTGTCATGGCCACTATACAACCGCACCTGATCCGCATCAGGACTACCGCGCGGCACAGATGGCAAGGTTGCAAGACCCGTCGCTGCCAGAACCCCAGAGCGCCATTATCAGCGATGACCAGATACGCGAAAGCATTGAGCTAAACCAGTTAAAACTGCTAAGAGAGCGTGGGGCGGATATGACCATATTCTCGCCACGGGCCTCAACCATGGCCCATCATGTGGGTGATGAACAGGTTTCGCAGACTTGGACGGCGGCCTGTAATAACTTGATTGCGCGGGTGGTTGAGTTATTTCCTGAGCAGTTTATTGGCGTGTGCCAGTTACCCCAGTCTCCAGGTGTGCCGATTGAAAATTCTATTACAGAGTTGGAACGGTGCGTTTCAGAGTTGGGTTTTGTAGGTTGTAATCTTAATCCGGATCCATCGGGCGGTCACTGGACCGCGCCACCACTCACGGACCGTCATTGGTATCCATTTTTTGAGAAAATGGTGGAGCTTGATGTACCAGCGATGATTCATGTTTCTGGTTCATGTAATCCAAACTTTCATGCAACTGGTGCCCATTATATCAATGCCGACACCACCGCCTTTATGCAGTTTTTGCAGGGTGATCTGTTCGCCGATTTTCCGGATCTGCGCTTTATTATTCCCCATGGCGGTGGCGCCGTACCCTATCACTGGGGTCGTTATCGCGGTCTGGCCGATATGCTTAAAAAACCACTACTTACTGAGCATGTGATGAAAAATGTATTCTTTGACACCTGTGTTTATCATCAGCCTGGGATTGACCTTTTATTTGAGGTGATTGATATCGATAATATTCTGTTCGGTTCAGAAATGGTTGGTGCGGTGCGCGGCATTGATCCGCAAACGGGCCAGTATTTTGATGATACCAAGCGTTATATTGATGCCCTTGATATCCCAGCAGCGGACAAGCACAAAGTTTTTGAATTAAATGCCCGGCGTCTGTATCCACGGTTGGATGCATCCCTGAAAGCTCGCGGTAAATAGAGGCTGATAAAGCAATGACTAAGTTTCAAAAAGATGCGAATTGGTTGGACTTTCACTCCAATCCATCCAAGCCGGCCTTTACACCGCCCCCGGGCGCCGTGGATGCCCACTGCCATGTTTTCGGCCCCGGCGATGACTTTCCCTATTCGCCAACGCGAAAATATACTCCCTGTGATGGGCCGAAAGAAACATTATTTGAACTGCGTGACTATCTGGGTTTTGAGCGAAATGTAATCGTCCAGGCCAGCTGTCATGGCACCGATAACAGCGCTCTGATTGATGCCCTGATTCACTCAGATGGCAAGGCCCGTGGTGTTGCCGTAGTGTCACCGGATATCTCTGATGCTGAACTGGCAGATATGCATAGTGCCGGTGTGCGTGGAGTTCGCTTTAACTTTGTTAAGCGTCTCGTTAACCCGGTTCCTCCCGAGGAGCTTAAGTCGGTTGCTAAGCGCATCGCCAAGTTGGGTTGGCATATTGTTATTTACTTTGAAGCTCCGGACCTGCCTGAATATTACGATTTCTTCGCCTCTCTAAATACTATCGTTGTGGTCGACCATATGGGCCGTCCTGATTGTAGTAAACCGATTAATGGTGAAGAATTTGAGTTGTTTTTAAAATTGCTCCGTGAAAATAATAATATCTGGACTAAGGTGACTTGCCCGGAGCGCCTAAGCTTAAGGGGACCACCGGATTATGTTGATTTCATACCGTTTGCAACGAGGTTAGTAGAGCTCTTCCCAAGTAGGGTGCTTTGGGGCACGGACTGGCCGCATCCTAATATGAAATCACATATGCCAGATGATGGGCACCTCGTTGATATGATTCCACTTGTAGCCCCAACAGCTGAGTTGCAGCGGAAGTTGCTAGTCGATAATCCTCTGCGGCTGTATTGGGCAGGTGGAATATAGATTTTGTACGTGAGTAAGTATAACTTTTACTTATAGCTCATAAAGACGATGTCCAAAAGCCCTTGAATTTGTATTATATAATTCAAGCTGATTAATACTTTAAACAGAGTTTTCAGATACATTTAAAATACTTTATAACCTAGCCAGTCAATTGATTGCGCATTTCGAACCAAGACAGAAAGCTGAGGCGTACGTAATATGTTTCTCTTGTTATGCGTAATTTGTTGGCTATTGATTTTGTGATAATGATTATTGATCTATTAGGCTATAGGCCGGATTTGGTTTTTGATACCATTATCAATAGTTATGAATACACAGATTTACATATCTAAAAATTAAGGAGAATTGAGTGATAATCGGGATTCCTTCGGAAATCAAAACCGGTGAGAAACGTGTCGCCATGTCCCCTGCAAATGTCCAAAGTTTGACGGACAAAAGCGTAAAGGTACTAATTCAATCAGATGCCGGCAATGCAGCGGGCTATCCAGATAAAGAATATTTGGCTGCTGGTGCAACAATTACTGTAGATCGAGCAGAGATATTTGCCAGTGCAGATATTATTCTGCAAGTTCAAAGCTTCGGTTCAAATAATGAAAATAGTGCGGATGATCTGGCCTTGATTCGACAAGGTCAGTTGATTATCGGCATGATGGATCCTCTGGCTTCACCTGAAGCTGCTCTTGATGTCGCCGAGAAGGGCGCTACAGCGATAGCTCTTGAATTAGTGCCGCGTATTAGTCGTGCGCAGAGTATGGATGTGTTGTCATCAATGGCAACGTTAGCAGGCTATAAAGCTGTGTTAATGGGAGCTTCTGCTTCTCCTCGAATTTTCCCTTTACTGATGACTGCTGCTGGAACTTTGCAGCCAGCAAGAGTCCTTATCATGGGTGTGGGTGTGGCTGGATTACAAGCCTGTGCTACGGCCAAGCGCTTGGGGGCACTTGTCGAGGCCTATGATGTGCGCCCCGCCGCACGAGAACAAATATTGTCAGTGGGGGCGAAACCCGTAGAACTTGATTTAGATACTGGAGATTCTGAGGGTGCAGGAGGTTATGCTAAAGCTCAGGGCGAGGACTTCTTGCAGAGACAACGAGAACTAATGACAGCGGTGGTTGCTGAGCAAGATATCATTATTACTACCGCAGCAATACCAGGTGCTAAGTCACCTATTTTAGTCACTGAGGATATGGTGGTAGCAATGAAGCCTGGATCAGTGATAGTTGATTTAGCCGCAGAGCGGGGTGGAAACTGTGATCTAACAGAACAAGGTCAAACGATCGTTGCTCATGGGGTCACAATTATTGGCCCGGAGAATGTTCCCTCTGATTTGCCATACCATGCTAGCCAGATGTATGGGAAGAATATGGAAACATTACTGGGACTTATTCTCACTGATAATGGTGAATTGCAATTAGATTTTGACGACGAAATTGTTGCAGGAACCGTAGTGGCCCACCACGGAGAAATTCCTCACGGACATATGCGCAAATTACTTGATTTACCGGAACTCAATACAGCTGATAGTGAAAAGGATTAGATGATGGAAATTTTAATTTTATTGCTGGCACTCTTCGTCTTATCGTTATTTCTTGGTGTTGAGTTAATCACTAAGGTGCCACCTACGTTGCACACTCCGTTGATGTCAGGCACTAATGCTGTGTCCGGAATTACTCTGGTTGGTGCTCTGTTGGCCGCAGGCTCGGACAGCTCACCACTTTTGGTCAATGGGCTTGGCTTTGTGGCGGTGACACTGGCTACTATTAATGTAGTCGGTGGTTATTTAGTGACTAATCGCATGCTTGCCATGTTTAAAAGGAAATAAACAATGAATCCTACTGTTGTTAGTTTTATATATTTGGTTGCTGGGATTCTTTTTATTCTTGGTATTAAGGGGCTAACTAAGCCAAAGACTGCTGTGCGTGGTAATACGCTATCTGCATTAGGTATGCTGATAGCTGTGGTTGTTACGCTTTTAGATGGTGATGTCGTTAACTACAATTTTATTATTGCTGGGGTGCTAGTAGGTAGTTGTATCGGCGCGGTTATGGCGCTGAAAATCCAAATGACCTCGATGCCGCAGATGGTTGCTCTCCTAAATGGTTTCGGTGGGGGTGCCTCTCTAACTATTGCTCTTGCCGAGTACTATAGTAAATTGGGGTCTGCACCAGAGTCTTTTTCTGAGATATTAACGCCCGTAGTTGCTAGCAGTAGTAATTTTGGTAGTGGTCCAGAGGGAACTATTGCATTGGTATCTATAGGCTTGACGGTGCTGATTGGCGCGTTGACATTGACCGGTAGTCTTGTTGCATTTGCCAAACTTCAAGAGCTAATGAAAAAGAGTTATGGGTTGCCAGGCGGCCCTATCGGCAACGGTATTTTCCTTGTAGCTTCGGCGGTTGCCGTGGTTTGCCTGGTATTGAATCCGGGTAATACTGCCGCGATGGTCGCCATTGTGGGCTTAGCTCTTTTGTTGGGTCTATTTTTGGTGATGCCAATCGGTGGTGCAGATATGCCGGTGGTTATTGCTCTTCTAAACTCCTACTCCGGTATCGCCGCAGCATTGGCTGGTTTTATATTGGGTAACACGGTACTCATTGTTGCGGGATCATTGGTAGGAACATCAGGTTTAATATTAACCCAGATTATGTGTGTCGCAATGAATCGATCTCTCACCAACGTGCTATTTGGAAAGATGGCCGCTGGAGGTGAGGCAGTAGATGCCGATGAAATATACGCCGGCAAGGTGACAAGCGCTCAGCCTGATGAGGTGGCAATGATGCTTGAGATGGCTAAACGAGTGGTAATAGTGCCAGGCTATGGTATGGCTATGGCCCAGGCTCAACACGCAGTACGAGAGCTGGCTGATTCAATGGAAGCCAAAGGCGTTGAGGTTGAATATGGTATTCACCCAGTTGCTGGTCGTATGCCAGGACATATGAATGTGTTACTTGCAGAGGCAGAAGTCTCCTATGACAAGTTAGTCGAGATGGAGCGGATTAATCCTACCTTTGAAGATACTGATGTGGTGATTGTCATTGGAGCGAACGATGTTACTAACCCAATGGCACGAGAATCAGAAGGCAGTCCAATTTATGGTATGCCAATCTTAAATGTGGACAAGGCTAGAAATGTGGTGGTAATAAAAAGATCACTAAGTCCTGGATTCGCAGGATTGCCTAACCCTCTATTTGCAATGGACCATACGGTAATGGTCTACGGAGATGGTAAAAAAGCTGTAGTAGAGATGACTACAGCACTCAATCAAGCTTAAATTCAACCTTTCAGATCTCGACGCTCTGCCACCAAGTGGTGGAGCGTTTTTTTGCAGGCTATCCAGTACCCACTAAACTTAGCCGACTCAATTTTGAACTAACATTGAAATTCCAAAAATTCACCCCAACTATTTAACTGTAGTGAAGGTGAAATGGAAAAAGGAATTGTTATGCGGGTCGAGAAACTAACCAATCAATTGCAGCAGGCATTTGCTGAGGCGCAATCTATTGCCATCGGCAATGATCACTCTGCTATAGAGTTTTTGCACTTATTACTGGCACTCCTCAATCAACAGGGGGGCAGCGTTCGGCCAATTTTGAATCGAGCTGGATTCGATGTTAATGGGCTACAAGAAGCGTTGAATCTAGAGCTAGATAAGTTAGCGCAGATTAAAGCCCCCACAGGTGAGGTCAATATTGCGCAGGAGCTTGGTCGGCTGATGAACTTAGCTGACCGTGTGGCTCAACAAAATAATGATCAATACATTTCTAGTGAAACCCTATTGCAAGTACTCTTAGAAGATTCGGGTCAGACCGGCAAGATTCTCAGCAAATTTGGTGACGCTAAAAAAGCGATCGCTGTAATTGCATCTGTGCGAGGAGGTGATTCTATAAACGATCCAGATACTGAAGAAAACCGAGAGGCACTGACTAAATATACTATAGATCTGACGGAAAGGGCTGAAATGGGGAAGCTTGATCCTGTGATTGGTCGTGATGAGGAAATCCGCAGAACGATTCAGGTCCTACAAAGACGAACAAAAAATAACCCCGTGCTGATTGGCGAACCTGGGGTTGGTAAGACCGCGATTGTTGAAGGTCTTGCTCAGCGCATCATCAATGGTGAGGTTCCGGAGGGATTGAAAAACAAGCGCGTATTGACCCTTGACTTAGGCTCACTGTTGGCCGGAGCAAAATTTCGAGGTGACTTTGAAGAGCGAATGAAAGCGGTGCTCAAGGATCTAGCTAAACAGGAAGGCCAGATCATCCTATTTATTGACGAAATACATACGATGGTTGGCGCAGGTAAAGCGGAAGGTGCAATGGATGCGGGTAATATGCTCAAGCCGGCATTGGCTAGGGGGGAGCTGCATTGTGTTGGTGCGACGACTTTGGATGAATACCGCAAATTCATTGAAAAAGACGCAGCTCTGGAACGTCGGTTTCAAAAGGTTCTTGTTGAAGAACCTACCATAGAAGATACCATCGCTATTTTACGTGGCTTAAAAGAGCGTTATGAAGTTCATCATGGCGTTGAGATTACCGACAGTGCGATCGTCTCAGCTGCGCGCCTCTCCCAACGATATATTACAGACCGCCAACTGCCAGACAAAGCAATTGATCTTGTTGATGAGGCAGGAAGTCGCATACGGATGGAGATTGATTCTAAACCAGAGCAGATGGATCGATTGGAGCGTCGCTTGATTCAGTTGAAAATTGAACAAGAGGCAATGAAAAAAGATAACGATACTGCTGCGAAAAAGCGTAAAAAGAAAATACAACAAGATATAGCTTCTTTAGAGAGAGATTATGCCGATCTGGAACAAATTTGGATGGCTGAAAAGGCCTCGATGCAAGGGGCAACTCATATTAAAAGTGAGCTTGAACAGGCCAAAGTGGATCTAGAGGTTGCCCACCGATCTGGAAATTTGGAAAAAATGGCAGAAATTCAGTACAGCGTCATCCCTGAGTTAGAAAAGCAACTGTCAAGTGCCGTCTCTCATAACGAAGTTGAGAAAAAGCTATTGCGCAATAAAGTAACTGAGAATGAAATTGCTGAAGTGGTTGCCAAGTGGACCGGCATTCCTGTGACCAAGATGCTTGAGGGTGAGCGCGATAAGCTAATACGTATGGAAGACGCGTTGCATCAGCGGGTAATGGGTCAATCGGAAGCGGTTAGAGCTGTTTCTAACGCAGTGCGCCGTTCTCGAGCAGGATTGGCAGACCCTAATCGCCCCAATGGTTCGTTCCTGTTCCTTGGGCCTACTGGTGTTGGCAAGACAGAGCTTTGTAAGTCATTGGCCGAATTCTTATTCGATAGTGAAGGAGCCATGATTCGCGTTGATATGTCAGAATTCATGGAAAAGCATTCAGTCGCACGGTTAATTGGCGCACCTCCTGGTTACGTTGGCTACGAAGAGGGCGGGTATCTTACAGAAGCAGTGCGCCGGCGACCTTACTCGGTGTTGTTGTTAGATGAGATAGAGAAGGCCCACAGTGATGTTTTTAATATTTTACTGCAGGTGCTCGATGATGGTCGTTTAACCGATGGTCAAGGACGGACCGTAGATTTCAAAAACACCGTTATTATTATGACGTCTAACTTGGGGTCTGATGTTATCCAGATGCTTTCTGGAGAAGAAAATTATGAAGTCATGAAATCAGCGGTGATGGATGTGGTAGGGATGAACTTTAGACCGGAGTTTATAAACCGAGTTGATGAAAGTGTAGTTTTCCATCCTCTTGATAAAAAAGAGTTAAGGGGCATCGCAAGCAAGCAGTTAGCTTTACTACAGGCACGGTTGTTAGATCATGATTTGAGGTTAAGTATTGACGATGCGCTCTTAGATAGTGTGATGGATATAGGGTTTGATCCAGTATATGGTGCTCGACCGTTGAAGCGCGCGATGCAGAGCTTGATTGAGAACCCACTTGCAGAGGCGATTCTGGCAGGGGATTTTCCTGTGGGTAGCACTATAAAGGGGAGCGTAGTCGATGGTAGGCCTAAATTTATTAAGGCCTAGAGATAACCCACGAGAGGATCGCCTCCAGAATAGGTGGTGAGGCTTGCCAGCGAATCAATAAACAGATAAAACAATTCTGCTTGAGAAGATACATCCAATTTCGCGTAACTGTTTTTTCGATGAAGTTTCACTGTTTCTGGCGAAATACCTAATCGTTCGGCAATTGATTTCGTTGAATGCCCGTGAAGAAAAAGTTGAACTACCTGAGTTTCTCGGTCAGTAAGATACGCCGTCCCAAAATATTTAAGCGCACTGTCCAACTGACCTGGCAGCTGGTTTGTTTTATCTGCGGTATTTTTCTCTTTAGTGTCCCACTGAAGATTACAAACACTTTCAATAATAGGTTCGATATCTTTAAGTATTCGCAACTGACTGCGGTTAAAGCGCTGGGTTAACCCCAATCGGCCCAGAGATATATTAATAAACTGATTATTGTTTAGGTGAATAATGTAGCCGATTTCATCTTTGATCTCGGTAAACTTAAAATAACTGCGATAATACTCAGTCTTTTTAAATCCCTCTGGCGCAAGATCGCTCAGTCTATGAAGGCCGCTGCTACGAAGATCGATTGCAGCCCGATAAAATGGATCGAGTAAAAATGCGCCATTTACAAAACCATCAATTTGACTCTCTCTCTCCAGTGGGGGTATGTCATTGTAGTGCACCATAGGTTTCTCCCCTCCGTGATAATGCACGATGACTGCGTTATCAAAAGGCACCAAAGCTTTCAGCATGCTGACTAGTAAAGATGGCAGACGTTCGCTACCGATCTCAGGAATAATTGGGGCAAAGCGCAAACTAAAAGATGAAAGATGGTTGATCATGGCTCAAGGGTTACAGTTCAAAAGGCTTAATCTGAATCATACTGAACATCGGCGCCTCATGTCACAATATTTTGAGCAAAGGCGTAAGGGTTATTTACAACTACCTGTTTAGCAGAATCAGTTTTATGTGCTAGACTCAGAGAAGAGTTTAAAAAAATAATTATATTTTGGTGTCAAAAGACGCCCTTCATATGAGGTTATTCACTCGTTTGGAGATACTGCGAACGCGGTCAGTTCGCCTTTTTGGCATAGTGCCATGATAAGGCACATGTCCTTGTAACAGGGGTCAAATCAATATGGCTTTTGCAGTTATTTTGGTCGCTATTGTTATTATTTCGGTGTTATTCCATTTTCTCAGCCCATGGCAGGCTACCCCTTTGGCGTCCAATTGGGGGTCAATTGATACAACCATTACTATCACTCTGGTTATTACGGGTATTTTCTTTGTTGCCATTGTGCTTTTCATGGCGTATTGCGTCTATAAATATCAGGTGATTCCAGGGCGCAGATCTGAGTACAAACCTGAAAACAAGAAACTCGAGTGGTGGCTAATTTCCATTACTACTTTGGCAATTTGTGGTTTGTTAGCGCCTGGTTTGGTGGTTTACAACGACTTTGTTCATGTTCCTCCTAATGCGGTGGAGTTTGAGGCAGTAGGAGAGCAGTGGCGGTGGAGTTATCGATTGCCTGGTGATGATAAAAAGTTCGGCCGCACCAGTGTTAGGCTTATGGACGATCGTAACAGTTTTGGTATTGATCCTGACGATAAAGCTGGTCAGGACGATATCCTAGTTGCTGGTAATCAAATGCACCTTTTGGTTAATCAGCCTACTAAGGTTTTATTGAGATCTAAAGATGTACTTCATGATTTTTATGTTCCTGAATTTCGCGCCAAGATGGATTTAGTCCCAGGTCAAGTTACTTATTTTTGGTTTACGCCAACTGTCCCGGGAACCTTTGACATTCTTTGTGCTGAATATTGTGGTATCGGCCATTACAACATGCGTGGACAAGTTGTTGTTGATAAAGCTCAGGATTATGAGGAGTGGTTATCTCAGCAAATAACGTTCGCTGACGTACTTACAGGCGGAACAGTAGAGGGACTTGTTGAACAAGGGCAGCGTTTGGCAGCCAGTCGAGGCTGCCTTGCATGCCACAGCATTGATGGTGGGCCGAGTCTGGGTCCTGGGTGGTTAAATTTATCTGGTTCAGAAGAGAGTCTTATCGATGGCAGTAAGGTCCTAGTTGATGCTGATTATTTGATTGAGTCCATTGTTGACCCCGCAGTAAAGTTAGTTGCAGGTTATCCACCAGTAATGGTCGCCTATGAATTTAGCGACGAGCAGCTTGATAGTTTAGTAGCCTATATTGACTCTCTTTCATCAGATGATTTGAGTCAACCTTCTACACAGCCGACTGAGGATTGATAAATGGCTTACGCAGATGATGCAGAACACGAGGAACTCCATGAGCCGACGAGTTTTATTAGTAAATATGTTTGGAGTCAAGACCATAAAGTTATTGCGATACAGTACTCACTGATCGCGATTTTTGTAGGTTTAGTTGCCCTAGTACTGTCGGCAATGATGCGGATGCAAATTGGTTTCCCCGAGAGCATCGATATGGACTCTACTGAATATTACCAAGCTATGACGATGCACGGAATGATCATGGTGATCTACCTACTTACAGCATTATTTTTGGGAGGTTTTGGTAATTACCTGATCCCACTGATGGTGGGCGCTAGAGATATGGTATTTCCATTTGTAAATATGCTTAGTGTTTGGTTTTACTTGCTTTCTGTTTTAGTGCTTCTGGCTAGCTTTTTTGTTCCAGGGGGCCCCACCGGAGCTGGGTGGACACTATATCCACCGCAAGCCATAACTCAAGGTACCCCAGGTGCGGAATGGGGTATTATCTTGATGCTAGTATCGCTCATTATTTTTATTGTTGCTGCCACTATGGGTGGCCTTAATTATGTAACTACGGTTCTTCAGGCACGAACTCATGGAATGACTATGTTCAGAATGCCTTTAACAGTGTGGGGAATATTTGTTGCGACTATTCTTGCACTGTTAGCCTTCCCTGCACTTTTTGTCAGCGGCATTATGATGTTGCTAGATACAACGATTGGTACGAGCTTTTTCATGCCTGACATGTTTAGTCCGAACCAAGGTACTGCACTTGATTATACCGGCGGCAGTCCTATTTTGTTTCAGCATCTATTCTGGTTCTTTGGGCACCCTGAGGTGTATATCGTAGCCTTGCCGGCCTTTGGTTTGGTTTCCGATTTAATCAGTGTTCATGCCCGACGAAGTATCTTTGGCTATCGAATGATGGTTTGGGCGATTGTTGTTATTGGAGTACTTAGTTTTGTTGTCTGGGCACACCATATGTACGTCAGTGGTATGAATCCTTATTTTGGCTTTTTCTTTGCTGTTACTACGTTAGTCATTGCGGTGCCCACTGCACTCAAGGTTTATAATTGGCTGTTAACCCTGTGGCGTGGGAATATTCATCTAACCGTACCTATGCTTTTTTCATTAGCCTTTATCGTTACATTCTTAGTAGGTGGTTTAACCGGTCTATTCTTAGGTAACGTCGTTGTGGATATACCACTTTCTGACACATATTTTGTTGTGGCCCATTTTCACATGGTGATGGGTGTAGCCCCTGTGTTAGTGGTATTTGGTTCTATCTATCACTGGTATCCAAAAATTACTGGTCGAATGCTCCATGATGGTATCGGTAAGTTACACTTTTGGATAACTTTCCTTGGAACCTATCTGATTTATTTCCCCATGCACTACCTCGGTTTTCTTGGTATGCCAAGACGTTACTACGCATGGGAGGGGTACCAGGTTATTAACCCTGAGTCAGCGCAGAGTCTTAATGCTTTTATTACCGTGATGGCAATTATTGTAGGTATTAGTCAGCTACTATTTCTGTTTAATATGGTTTACAGCTATTTTAAGGGCAAACCTTCGGGTGGTAACCCGTGGAAGGCTACATCTCTTGAGTGGTTGACGCCAGAAACGCCTCCAAAACATGGTAACTGGGGTCCATCTCTCCCTGTGGTGCATAGGTGGGCCTATGATTATGGAGTGCCTGGGGCAGCGCTTGATTACACTCCTCAAACGACCAGTGGTGAGGAGGTTCCAATCCATGAAAGTGATCACAATGAATAATAAGATAAAGCTATAGAACGGAGATAATCATGCTCGCTCAAACGACTTCTATGCCACTTACCGGTGATCCAAGCGATATAGCTAGGCGGAGCGCCAGTGCAAAGACAGGCTTGTACTTTTTGATGGCCGCCATCAGTTCTATGTTTTTTCTGTTTTTACTGTCATATATATTGCGTTCTCAAGTTTCGGACTGGGAGGCTCTATCGGAGCCTTGGCAACCGCTCGCGGGGACTTGGCAGTTGTGGATTAACACTGCGCTGTTATTAGTGGCTAGTATTTCTTTTGAGATGGCCAGACGCGATATAGACCGACCGCAACAAAGTAACACTCGTCAATTTTTGTGGCTTGCAGGTCTTTCATCCTTGGGGTTTTTAATCGGTCAATTGGTATTTTGGAGATACTTAATGGACAGAGGGTTTTTGGCTACCACTAACCCCGCTAATGCCTTTTTCTTTTTGCTTACGGGATTGCATGCTTTGCATATAGTAGGAGGAATGGTGGCTTGGACGGTAGCCAGCCGCCGTTTATCGGCAATTAGTCAGGAAGCCGGGTCAAAATCTGTTGCATTGGCTAAGCTTTCTATTGAGCTATGCGCAAGGTACTCGCATTTTTTGCTAGTGGTATGGATGTTGCTGTTTGCACTTTTGTCGAGCTCTCCAGGCACCTATGCCGCGATTGCTAGATTTTGTGGATTTGGGGAGTGATGAAGATGGGAAATTTTGCGCCAGCTAAAACGACAAGAACTGAAGTATTAATTGAGGACTGGGCTTCAGATAAGGACGCATTTAAAAATGTGTCTTGGGGAAAAGCCATGATGTGGATTTTCTTACTCAGTGATACTTTTATCTTCAGTTGCTTTCTAGTCGGTTACATGTCGGTGCGAATGACCACAGCAGAAATTTGGCCTAACTCTAGTGAGGTATTTGCACTCACCATTATGGGGGAGCATATCCCTCTTATCCTGATTGCTATTATGACCTTTGTGCTAATTACCAGTAGTGGCACCATGGCAATGGCGGTTAATTGCGGGTATCGCAATCAACGAAAACAGGCAGCAATATTGATGTTGGTTACTGCTGGATTTGGGTTGTGTTTTGTTGGCATGCAGGCTTTTGAGTGGAGCAAGCTTATCGAAGAGGGGGTGCGTCCCTGGGGTAATCCTATGGGCGCCCCTCAGTTTGGAGCTATATTCTTTATGGTTACAGGGTTTCATGGTTTCCATGTGTCTATAGGGGTAATTTATCTTATTATTGTGGCATTTAAAGTTCTGCGCGGTGACTATGAGGAGCGAGGCTATGAAATAGTTGAGATTACGGGCCTCTACTGGCATTTCGTCGATCTGGTTTGGGTCTTTATATTTGCTTTCTTTTATCTTTGGTAGGAGTTTGAGGCATGGAAAATGGTAGCG
Organism: SAR92 clade bacterium; assembly: GCA_004211905.1. Lineage (GTDB taxonomy): Bacteria > Pseudomonadota > Gammaproteobacteria > Pseudomonadales > Porticoccaceae > HTCC2207. Next base: position 77,545 of record SHBP01000007.1, on the reverse strand, counting down.
ATATTCAGGGGCAGCAACAGCACCCAATAAGTCTATATTTTAAAGTGTGGGGACTGCTTTTTGTTCTAAGTGGTCTTTCCTATGCGGTGGATTACATGCAAGTCCAGGGTGAGCTTCGCTGGACCTTGATTATTATATTCATGTTTCTTAAGGCAGGTCTAATAGTCGCTGTCTTTATGCACATGGTATGGGAGCGCATAGCGTTTGTGCTCGCTATATTATTGCCTCCACTATGTATACTCGTTCTTATAGCCTTGATGTCTATAGAGGCTGATTACACGTACTTTAATCGACTGTTTTTTTTCAATGACTAAATACTATTAAGGCATAACCTTTATAAAGTGTTTAAATCGCTCTTGCCATCGGATAAACCAATGGGGAACTGAGGGGCCTTCCCCAGCATCTACAAGCAGTGGGTGGCGGCTAACAACATCGCTTAATAGCTTTTCTTTTTCAGCCTCGATATCAACAAAGAACAGATGATTACCAGCCTTCAGCTCAGATTCAAAGCGAGCAAAGCGCTTATTTTTGATTTGGATACCAAAGAAACCTCCCTCCCAAGTACAAAACCCAAGCAATACAATAGATAAGAATATAAAGGGTATCCAAGTTGGGCCTTCTGCCCAGCCAGACAAGTATGCGACTAGGAGTATAGTTGCTGAGGCAAGCACTCCTATCAATGCTCCTACTTCAGTACCATGGACAACATCAGTTCTAAGAACTGCTTCTACTTCATGGAGTCTACTGTGCCTAGCTACTTCACCGTCATCTAGGCTAAGAACGTGTATGTGTGGTGTTGAGATCCCGTGATTTTCTAACTCTTTTTCGACGAGCTCTAATTCATCAAGATTATTACAGATATAAAAATGGCGTCTCATAACTCAAACCCCTAAATTTTATTATTATTAGGCGAGGGCGATTGAAACTCCAAAGGCTAACCAATCGTTTAGCGCCAAGGTCCAACAAGCGCCTTCACTTTTAGTATAGGACAGGTATTGAAGTCTGTCGAACGAGATATCTCGATATAGTTTTAATGTGGTTACAGAGAAATTGTGGGTTTAAGACTGAAACTGCTCTGGGTTCATGAACATTAACTTGACCACTAACGATTCACCCGCGGGTTCTACGGCCATCATTAAGACATTGATGTCCTCTCCAATTTTTACACCAGTGGGTACGTTGAAGAGAAGGCCGCCGGTGGCCTCATTGGTCAGTGTGTGTAAGTCTTTTAGGTCTTTATCTTTGCGTACTTCTGTTTCAAATTTTTGAAGCATGGTTTTAACTGAAATTTCGAAGTTAGGGAAATTAAATTGACCTCTATATTCAGTGCGATCTAGCTCTAACTTAATTGGAATTACCATGCCAGTTTGCTCTGAGGTCAATTGCCCAGAAGAGATCTGAACTCCCTGCTTAAGTTCCTTGAATAGTTTCTTAGCATCTTCAGGTTTCTGCCGAATAAATCCCGCAACCAGTAAATTTACACCGAGATTAAATAGTTTGCGAGAGTCTATGTTGATACTTTGTTCTTCAGCCATGAGCTTTACCGTATTTTGTTTGGACTATTATTGATTATCTAAAGCGTCGCAGTATTTCAGTCGATCAATCCATATTTCGTATCTAAGATAGCTAATATCTCAGCCTTGGGATTCGAAGAAACTGTTAATGTTTCACCAGTTATTTTCTCAGCCAGACTAACATAGGTATCAGAAACCTGCATCATCACAGATTCAGGCAGCTCATTATCTGCAGCTAGAGCATAACGCTCCTCCATACGGTTTTTATTTAATAAAATGTCTGGATCAGGAAAGTGTTTCAGTAATAGCTGACGGAAACCTTCCTTTGAATTCTCCACAACTTTACCTTCTCTATAGCTTGGGCCATCCCATATTCTGGATGAATCTGGGGTGCCTACCTCGTCCATATATATTAATTCATCATTGCCATTACGATCAGTCACGTAGCCAAACTCAAACTTAGTATCAACAAATACTTGATCTAACTTGGCTAGTTCGCTACTTATTACTGAGAAACCCTCTCTGAGAAGTTTTTCATAAGCATCGATGTCTTCTTTGCTTTTGAATTTGAAGGCAGCGGTATTGTTTTCGATATCTGTCCTTGAGATATTCACATCATCTACTTCAGGCACGCCAGGGATTCCTTTTAGAATGCCCTTAGTGGATGGCGTAATCAGTAATTTAGCTAATTTCTCATCACGTCCTAGGTTATCTTCGAGTTGGATGCCACAGAAGTCGCGCTCCCCTTTCTCATAGGCTCGCCACATGGAGCCAGTAATATATTGGCGACAAATAGCCTCGATCATCACTGGTCTAGCTTTTTGTACAATCCATACCAGTGGATGCGGAACATCTAATATGTGGCTGTTAGCTAGGCCTTGTTCCCGAAATAATTTAAACCAATGATTAGAAATGGCATTTAACGCAGCACCCTTGCCCGGAATGCCTTGCATATTTCCTTCCCCCCGCCAAATGCATTCAAATGCTGAGATGCGATCACTAATGACCATAATCGCCAGCGGCGAGTCTGGAGCGACATCATAGCCATGTTCTATGATTAGCCGCCGGCTATCAGCTTCGGTCAACCAGTAAACAGAGCGAACCTTGCCGCTATGAACTGGCTCATCGCTACGAATTGGAAGATCATCATTTACAGCTAATACTTTGTTCGCAAGACTCATTGTTAGTGCCTAGGTTGTTGGATTATGGGATATAAAATAAAAAACTCACTGAGAACGAATTCTATCAATTCAGAATCACTTGGGTAAAGTAAAGATTAACTCTAAGATGGGTTATTATTTGTGCTTTATATCATAATGGTCATTTCGGAAGGGGTCATATATGCCGACAATTTTAGTCACTGGTGGTAGTGGATTTATTGGACGTCATTTTTGTTGGGAGGCAGAGCGTTTAGGGTGGTCGCTAATCGTACTTAGCCGCAGTGTTGAAAAGGCACGTAAAGTATTGCCGAGTTCTGCTGAAATCATATCTCGTCTTGATGAAATATCCAGTGATATAAATATAGATACCATCGTTAATCTGGCAGGAGAGCCCCTCGCGGATAAGCGCTGGAGTGAGAGTCGCAAAAAACAGTTTTTTGTCAGTAGAAGCAGTTTTACGGATCAACTCTACGAGTTTTTCTGTCACCGAACTGAAGCTCCAATGCGGCTTATTAGCGGATCTGCCATAGGTTACTATGGCCCAGGCTCTGCATCAGTGGATGAGTCAAATTCCGCAGTAGATGGGTTTTCTCATAAACTCTGTGCAAGTTGGGAAGATAGCGCTCTTCAATTTAAAAACTTAGGTACTCGAGTTTGCTTGGTGCGCACAGGGATAGTACTCGGTGAACAGGGTGCCTTGGCGAAAATGCTACCGCCCTTCAGGATGGGACTTGGAGGTCCCATAGGTAACGGCGAGCAAGTAATGTCTTGGATCCATATCAAAGATATGGTGAGAGTTTTAAATCACTGTATCCAATCTGAGAAGTTATCGGGCCCTATTAATGCAACCGCACCTAACTCGTCGATCAACCGAGAGTTTACTGCGACATTAGCTAAGGTCCTTGGCAGACCGGCTCTGTTGCCAATGCCCAGTTTTATGGTCAGACTTCTGTTTGGTGAGATGGGCGAAGAGTTATTGCTTCACGGCCAGGAGGTGATTCCAGCTAAGCTTCTTCAGAGCAAGTTTGAATTTAAGTATCCAAATCTGACGGAAGCTCTACAAGATTTACTCAAATAAGCCTGTGGAGAGGTTGAAAAGCGGTAGATTGACATGCTCCAGTCTGTATACTTCCAAGCACTAAAATAACGATGAATTTATAGGATCTAAGAATGAACTCTGAATTTACTGGAAAAACGGTCATTATAACTGGCGCCTCTGCCGGTGTTGGTGCTGCATGTGCACGGGCTTTTGCGGCGCAAAAGGCTAATTTGGTTCTCTCTGCCCGAGGCCAGGAAGGTTTAGATAGAATTGCAGATGAACTGTCGCCCCAGTGCTCGGTTCTTACCGTTGCGATGGATGTCGCTAACAGTGAACAATGTATGGAATTGCTCGCTAAGGCTGAAGCGAAGTTTGGTCATGTAGACGTGCTAGTCAATAACGCCGGCATGCATAATCGAGGTGATCTTGAGAAGCTTGATCCGGCGGATGTTGGTGCAATGGTTGATATTAATATGCGAGCACCTCTCATACTATCATGTGCGGCTATTCCCTATTTGAGGCGTGCAGGATCAGGTTCGATTGTTATGGTGGGATCTCTGGCTGGTATGTCTCCACTTCAAGGCGCCGCAACTTATTCTGGGACTAAAGCAGGCTTGCGTGCCTTTGCGTACGCGCTTGCTGATGAAGTCCGGGAATCAGGAATTACGGTTGGTGTAGTCTCTCCCGGGCCGATTGATACAGGTTTCATTATGAGCGAAATTGATGATGTTGAAGATATCGTTTTTTCTCAGCCCATGAGTTCTGCAGAGTCCGTGGCAGATGCGATTCTGTCTATTGCCCGTGGCGAACAAACAGAAGTTACTATGCCCACGTCAAGCGGTAAGTTAGTCACCTTGAGTTATCTCTTTCCCAGGCTTCGACGTTACGTGCGGCCTAAGTTGTATGCTAAAGGGCGAAAAAATAAAGATAAGTACCGCAACCGCAATGTTTAAAACCAAGATGCGACAGATACTATGAAATTAAATTTCACAGAAAAGGGGAGTGGACCGGTTGCCATATTGATGCATGGAATGTTCGGCTCTTTGTCCAACTTAGGTAACCTTGCTAGACATCTGGCTCCAACCCACAGAGTGATTAGCGTGGATTTGCGGAATCATGGAGATTCACCCCAGAGTGCCACCATGGACATTCCTGCAATGGCCGAGGACATAGTTGAACTTATGGATGATCTAAGTCTTGGTGAAGCCATTTTGATAGGACATTCACTCGGGGGTAAGGTGGGTATGCAGGTTGCCCTCAACAATGTTGGTCGTGTAAGCAAGCTGGTTGTTGCCGATATTTCTCCAGTAGCCTATGTCCCTAGACAAGATGCCGTTCTTGATGCTCTAAATGCATTGTCAAAAACCAATGTTGGGAGCCGTCAGCAAGCTAATGGTATCGTTGCGGATTATGTCCAAGAATCACAAACTCGAGCTTTTTTGTTGAAGAACTTACATCGCAATAAAGAAGGGCGCTACATCTTAAAGTTAAATATGGCTGCCATTTCTGAGAACTACGGAACTAGTCTTGTCGCTGCTCCAGAGGGTGAACCTTACCAAGGGCCGAGTTTATTTTTAAAGGGTGAGACTTCAGCTTATATCCAGAGTAAGCATCAACCAATTATTCAGGCTCTTTTCCCCAATAGTGAGTTGTATGTAATTTCACAGGTTGGACATTGGCTACATGCTGAAAAACCCGATGAATTTAATGCCAAAGTGTCAAATTTTCTCATTAGCAACTGAACAAATGCGTCAAATCATAGTAGAATTCTCAAAAGGAAAACACATCTCTAGGAAGCTCTAATGTTTGAAAACTTAAAACCAGTCGCTATTGACCCAATTCTCGGATTAATGGTTGCCTTCAAAGCTGACAATCGTGCTGAGAAAATTGATCTTGGTGTCGGAGTTTATCAGGACGATCGTGGCCGCACTCCGGTCATGGCATCGGTCAAAGAGGCTGAATCTCGCCTAATGGAGTTAGAGACAACTAAGACCTACCAAGGAATGGCTGGAGACCCTGATTACAATCAGCGGATGATGGAATTATTGCTGGGAAAAGATCACAGCATACTGAGTACTGGGCGGGTGAAAAGCATTCAAGCACCCGGAGGCTCTGGTGCTCTGCGTGTTGGCGCGGAAGTCATTCGACGAGCAAGGCCCGAATCTAAATTATGGGTTGGAATTCCAACTTGGCCAAACCATATACCTCTACTCGGGAGTGCTGGATTTGACATAAAACAGTACCCTTATTACGACATGGATGCTCGTCAAGTTGATACTGAAAAAATGATGGAGACTCTGCGGCAGGTCCCGGTGGGCGATTTGGTGCTGCTACACGGCTGTTGCCATAATCCAACGGGCGCGGATTTAACGAATGAGCAGTGGGATTTTATTGCTGACTTGGCGCTAGAGCGTGGCTTTATACCTTTTATTGATACAGCCTACCAAGGCCTAGGTAACGGCCTTGACCAAGATGCTTACGGAATGCGCATGATGGCTGAAAGATTGCCTGAGGTAATTATTGCTTCTTCCTGCTCCAAAAACTTTGGCTTATATCGCGAACGTACAGGTTCTATTACCTTTATTGCGGAAACGTCTGAGCAAGCTGATATTGTGGTCAGCCAGGCAATGTCGACGGCGCGATCTATTTATTCAATGCCTCCGGCGCATGGTGCGCTTCTTGTGTCAATGGTATTGGGGGATCCTCAACTCCGCAGCCAGTGGGAGGCTGAATTAGAGGAAGTTAGGCTACGCATAAAGTCTATGCGCAATCTACTTTGTGACAGTCTTGAGAACAATGCTGCTGGAATGGATTTCAGCCATATTAAGCGGCAGAATGGTATGTTTTCATTTCTAGGAATTACTACTCCTCAACTGGAACGCTTGAGGACTGAATTTGGTATTTATATAGTCTCCTCTACGCGGATCAACTTGGCGGGAGTTAATTCGAATAATATAGAGCACCTAACTCAATCTTTACTGACGGTTTTGGAGTAAAACTCTGTTCTGAAAGTCTAGTCAATATGACCGTTAATATAAGGTTTTGAAATAGCGACAAGGCGATTTAGGAGTGCATTTATGTCTAGAGTATTACAGTCGACTTGGATATCTGCATAGCGTAAATAGAGCTCTCTGCGCTCATTAAAAAGACTTGAGAAACTTTGATTAGGGCGACGGGCAATGCCCCTGGTAGTAAAGTTAGTAATACGCCTCTCTAGCTGGTCTTGAGGTAGATCTAGAAATATGACCATTCCTTGGGACTTCAAGTGAATCATGCCAGCACCTGAATATACGGCGCTACCACCGGTGGCGACAACTTTCGCAGAAACATCTTCCTTGAGCAACACTTGCTCTTCAGCAGTTCTCAAAGACTGATAACCATTTTGGTTTATATACTTTTGAAGGCCACTATTTACATACTTTTCGATCGTTCGATCAGTATCAATAAAACCTAGTCCTAGAGATTTTGCCAAGAGCACGCCAACAGTGCTTTTCCCAACGCCGGGCATGCCTATTAACACGATTGCTTTAGATGTTTTTTTTGTCATGCTAGTGTCTCTGACCAGTTACCACCATTTTAAGTGCATTATGCATCAAATCGTTTAGTTCAATACTAAAAAAGTGATTTGATTTAGCCAATAGCTAATAGCTACTTTGAATGGAAAGTTTTAAGAAAATAACAGATTTGTACGGTGAGACTGTATAATTAAAGAAATATGCAATGGATTAGTTTAGATGGCTCATTTTCAGCGAATAGGCTTGTTTGGAAACCTAGATCTACCTGAGGTCAAGGATTCTCTGCGTAAGCTTGAGACGTTCCTCGTAAGTCAGGGGCGTGATGTTATCTATGAGAGAGGCACAGCGGATATCGTTGACTGGTCTGTTAAGGAAATATTGCATACCTCAGAGTTTGCTGGGGCCATTGACTTGGGTATTGTGGTGGGTGGCGACGGCAGTATGCTTAGTGCCAGCCGAAAGATGGCATCTATTGGCGTACCTCTGCTGGGAATAAACCGTGGTCGTCTGGGATTTTTAACAGATATCTCTCCAGATGAGATCGAAGCACGTGTCTCCACAGTACTTTCAGGAGATTACGTGCAAACTCGACGGTTTATGCTGGAGACGACGGTAACTCGAGATAGCGAAGTTATTGGGAGCGGTACGGCAGTTAATGACATTGCTATGCATCCAGGCATGTCGGTCAGAATGATGACCTTTGAGCTCTATGTGGATGGTGAGTTTGTTTACAGTCAGCGCTCTGATGGTTTAATCGTAGCAACACCGACAGGTTCAACTGCCTATGCACTGTCCGCCGGAGGGCCCTTGCTGTTCCCCGAGCTCGATGCAATGGTGGTTGTGCCCCTTAACCCCCATACACTTAACAGTAGACCCATTGCCCTTCATGGAGATGCGCAAATTGAGTTGAGAGTAAGTACACGTAATGAATTACAGCCAGTATTGACCTGCGATGGGCATAACGACATTGTCACTCAACCAGGGGATTTAATAAAAATTGCCCGCCATGCCCACGACATTTTGTTGATTCATCCCAAGGACCATAATTTCTATAGTGTATGTCGCACAAAACTGGGCTGGGGAAGTCGTTTAGGCGTAGAAACTATAGACGATTAGTTTAATATTACCGGATACTTCTTACTTTATGCCCCAGAATCCCAATTGGTATGTCGCCGCTAAACAATATCCTGCAGTTACTGGGTTGATAGTTTTAAGTGCCATCGGCGGAATGTTAGTTACTTTAAGTTACCCAACGGCGGTTCGTTACTTTAGTTTCGGTGGATTTAGGGGCGAAGATTACTGGCGTCTTATTACACCTATTTTTCTTCATTTTGGCATAGTGCATTTTATTTTTAATAGTCTCTGGTTATCGATGCTTGGCTCCCGCATTGAGCGGCTATCTGGGCCTATCCATCTGATTCTACTTGTTCTAATTTCTGGTTTAGTTTCCAATCTGGCTCAATTTTGGTGGTCTGGAGCAGCAAATTTTGGTGGGATGTCTGGGGTAGTCTATGCGTTATTAGGTTATATCTGGATCGTAAACAAATTAGTGCCGCACTCACTAACAGCGCTACCAAAAGGTATTGTTGGCTTTATGATTGGTTGGCTAATACTTTGCATGACGCCCATATTGACCTTCTTGCTCGGTGTTGGTATCGCTAATGCCGCACATGTAGGGGGACTCATTATTGGCATGGTCCTCGGACTTATTTTTGGAGTCTTGGCACGATTCAGGAGAAAGCATGAACTTTAAGCAACTCGTTGACGGTATTACACCTGATATCTATGAAGGTCTAAAGCGTGGGGTCGAGATTGGTAAATGGCCTGACGGGAGAAGTCTAACTGAGGAACAAAAGATCCTTTGTATGCAGGCGATAATTACCTATGAAGAATCAATGCCCGCGGATCAGCGAACAGGTTATGTGCCTCCCAAAGTCGAATCTTGTGATACAACAGAGGAGGTGCAGCCGCTATCATGGAAAAATTGATGGGTTTCAAACAATCTGGTCATCTACGCAAAATGGAGGCGAACATTTCCCCGGAGGGATACGTTGAATATCAACTGCCCCTTGGTGAAGAGCGGGTGGCTTTAAATCAATTTATTGGTCAGTCTATTTCCCTGGAACATCTCGGTGATATTCATTGTATCCACTGCGGACGACGATCCAAGAAGAGCTTTAGTCAGGGTTATTGCTATCCTTGCTTCATTAAATTACCTCAGTGTGATACGTGCATTATGAGTCCTGAGAAATGCCACTTTCATGCGGGTACCTGCCGAGACTCCAATTGGGGAGAAAAATACTGCTTTACAGATCATTATGTTTATTTGTCCAACACCTCAGGTGTTAAGGTTGGTATTACCCGGGGGGATCAATTGCCGACTCGGTGGATTGATCAAGGGGCTACGCAAGGACTGCCTATCTTCAGAGTCACTAACAGACGTCATGCGGGTTTAATTGAAGATCGTTTGCGCCAACATGTGGCCGATAAAACGCAATGGCAGCGAATGCTGAAGGGCAACAATGACGATCTTAACTTACCGTCGGTTAGAGATGATTTATTAGAGAAGTGTCGGTTAGACCTTCAGGAATTATCAGATCAATACGGATTACAAGGGATACAGCTTCTCGATCAAGAATTGACCACTGAAATAGCATTTCCCGTAGAGCAATTTCCTGAAAAAGTTAAAAGCTTCAATTTGGATAAACAACCCTTGATGGAGGGTGTTCTGCAGGGTATTAAAGGCCAGTATTTGATTCTTGATACAGGTGTAATTAACATCCGAAAATATACAGCCTACAACGTTGAATTTAGCGTCGAGGCTTAATCAGTACCCCTAAGGAAAACTCTCATGAAAGATGCGGCACCTCAAACGATTTACCTCAAAGATTATCAAGTTGCGGTATTTTTGATCGAAAAGACGAACCTTGTTTTTGATCTTAGCGACGATCAAACCAGCGTAGTTACAGAGCTATCTGTTTTGCGTAATCCCTCTAGCAAAGATCACTCCAAGCATCTAGTACTAGATGGTAGTTCCAAACTTGATCTTCAGTGGGTAAAGATCAATGGCCAACAATTGGATCCCGCTGGCTATCTTAAAGAATCTGATTCGTTGACGATCTTTGATGTTCCTGATGCATGCGTGATCACAACCGAGGTAATCATCAAGCCGCAGTTGAATACTACCATGATGGGCCTCTATCGCTCTCGTACTATGTACTGCACCCAATGTGAAGCCGAGGGCTTTAGGGATATTACCTACTATCTCGACCGGCCTGATGTTATGTCTGAATTCACGACTAAGGTAATCGCAAATAGGGAGCAGTACCCAGTTCTTCTTTCAAATGGTAACCCTGTAGATCGGGGAGCTATGGATGAAGATAGACATTTTGTGACCTGGCATGATCCTTTCAAGAAGCCAGCGTACTTGTTTGCTTTGGTGGCTGGAACTCTGAGTGTTGTTCAGGATACTTTTGAAACCTGTTCTGGCCGTCAAGTCCAGCTCGAAATCTTTGTCGAAGAAAAAGACCTCGATAAATGTGATCATGCAATGCTGTCCTTGAAAAAATCTATGCGTTGGGACGAGGAAGTCTATGGGCGAGAATATGATCTTGATATTTTTATGATTGTTGCGGTGGATGACTTTAATATGGGTGCCATGGAGAACAAGGGACTCAATATTTTTAATACCTCCGCAGTTCTCGTGAACCCAAAGACGAGCACAGACGCGGCTTTCCAGCGAGTTGAAGGTATAGTTGCCCATGAGTATTTTCACAATTGGTCCGGTAATAGAGTAACCTGCCGGGACTGGTTTCAACTGAGCCTGAAGGAGGGTTTTACTGTATTCCGTGATTCTCAATTTTCCTCTGATATGAACTCAGCAACTGTGAAACGAATTGAAGATGTTGCCTACCTTCGAACTCATCAGTTTGCTGAAGATGGTGGTCCCATGGCTCACTCAGTCCAGCCTGAGTCCTACATGGAAATTAATAACTTTTATACTGTTACAGTCTATGAAAAAGGATCTGAAGTCGTTCGTATGTATCACAGCTTGCTAGGGTCAGAAGCTTTCCGAAAGGGGAGTGACCTCTACTTTGACCGCCATGATGGTCAGGCAGTAACAGTGGAAGATTTTGTGGTGGCAATGGAAGATGCCAGTGGCCGGGATTTGTCTCAATTCAGACTTTGGTATAGGCAATCTGGTACACCTTTGTTAGAGGTGCAGTCATCTTTTGATGACAAAGCTCATACATACACTCTTAGTTTTAAGCAAAGCTGTCCAGACACCCCAGGGCAGAAGAATAAAAAACCATTTGTATTACCAGTCAAGCTAGGACTAGTCGGCGCTGATGGTAACGACCTTGTATTAAACAGTGAGGGTGACACAGAGATTGTTCTTGAACTAACTGAAGCAGAGGACAGCGTAGTTATTTCCAATATAAGCTCCGAGCCTGTTCCCTCGCTACTACGAGGATTGTCTGCCCCAGTCAAACTAGAATACCCATACACAGTTGATGAACTAGCTCATCTGATGGCAAATGATTCCGATGGTTTTAACCGATGGGATGCATGCCAGGCCCTAAGTTTGGGTGTACTCAAACAACTAGCTGATGATAGTTTAAAGAATAAGGAATTGTCTCTGGATGGGCATCTAATCGACGCCTTTAGAAGGTTGTTAGAGGATAGCTCTCTGGACCCTGCAATGGTTGCTCTGATGTTGCAATTGCCTCCTGAGGCATTGCTCTACGAATTAGCGGAGGTAATTAATCCTGAGGCGATTCATGATGCCAGAAGCTTTGTTCGCACTGCATTGGCCGGCGCGCTAGAGAGCCAATTGCTGAGTGTTTACGAAACTCATAACACCCGTCCAGAGTATGCTCCGAATGCTGACCAAATTGGCCATCGCAGTCTAAAAAACGCGGCATTGGGCTACCTCATGTTGGTCGGCACCAGTGGGATAGAGCTGGCTTGGGAGCAATTTCAGCAAGCAGACAATATGACTGATAAATCAGTTGCTCTAGCAGTCTTAGTGAATTGTCCAACTGCCTCAGACTATGCATCTAAAGCATTAAGAGAGTTTGAAAAGGAGTTCCGTGATGAGCCGTTGGTCATGAATCTATGGTTGCAGATTCAGGCAGCTAACAGTCAACAGGGTGGGCTTGGCCGGGTAGAAGTGCTAATGGGACATTCAGCATTCACAATGAGTAATCCAAATAAAGTGAGAAGTCTAATCGGAGGGTTCTGTGCCGCTAATTTAATCAACTTTCACTCTAAAAATGGCTCCGGATACCGCTTCTTAAGTGATCAAATACTCACGCTTAATCGGGCTAATCCTCAAGTTGCGGCGCGATTAGTAACGCCATTAACGCGCTGGAAGAAATTTGATGCACCTCAGCGGGAATTAATGCGTGAACAGTTACAGAGAATCGCAGATGAGCCCAATCTAGTTAAAGATATTTACGAAATTGCATCAAAATCGCTCTAATACACCATGGTATTGGTGGCTAAGAGTCTGTTTAAATTAATGTAATACTGGTTAGCGAGGCTCGGTTTTTTAGGCTAGTGTTAAAGTATCAGGCCAGTAATGGCTTTCTCTACTATTGGTGCTGATGCTCATTTGAACAATAATCACATCGTTCCGGAATGGTGTGTCTCATATGAGCTACATCTGACCCTAAACTTTAGGAGGCTTTCACAAGCCTCCTTTTTTTGCATCACGAAAAGGACTAGTAGAAGGGCCTAGCTAAATCTTCAGAAATTGCCTATGCCTGTTTGTATCTCTCATCTCAACAGGCAGCCTATTTTTACGGGGCTTCGCTTGGAGTAGATGGTGGCGGTGAGGTGCCTGTGTTTCTTGATCTAGCTTACTAATAGAGCTTTATGTTAGAAAGCATTTAGGCCACATAATATCTATTTAGTGATTGATATGATCTTTTTAGCAATCTATAGTCTGTTGAAAAACTGCTTTTCAATTAATGACAATAATAGCTAAGGGGATTCAATGTACGCAGAGAAATATGCACAACAATGTCCAGACCGGCCCGCGTTCATTATGGCGTCTACTGGAGTCAGCGTTTCATACAAAGAGTTTGAGGCGCGATCGAATCGTTTAGCGCATTATTTACAGTCCCAAGGACTTGTTGCTGGTGACCATTACTCAATGTTCATGGAAAACAATGAGTATTATTTAGAGATTTGTGGCGCAGGTGAGCGATCAGGTCTTTTCTACACCTGCATTAATTCCTATCTTACGCCAAGTGAGGCGGCTTACATCATTAATAATTCAGAATCTAAAGTGTTATTTGTGTCACCCGCTAAACTTGAGGTGGCAGTTGAGGCTTTGGCTGAATGCCCCAATATTGAGATAGTGTTAGTGGTCGATAGTGACAGTTCGAGCCTACCTGAGGGTATGGTTAGTTATTCTCAAGCTATTGAAGCGCTCCCGTCTATTCCGATTGATAAACAGTTGCTAGGGCACTCCATGCTTTATTCATCAGGCACTACTGGGCGGCCTAAGGGCATTATTCGACCTTTGTCAGGTCAGGCCCCAGATAGCGTATTACCTGTATTTCAGTTCTTGGAGGGCATATTAGGGTACCGAGATGATATGGTTTATTTGTCGCCCGCACCCTTATACCATTCGGCACCCCAGGCAGCGATCAATTTGGCGATTCGGCGAGGCGCTACGGTTGTCATTATGGAGCGTTTCGATCCCGCTGAGTATCTTCGGTTAGTTGAACATTATCAGGTGTCTCACTCACAACTGGTGCCCACAATGTTTAGCCGTATGCTAAAACTTAGCGATGAGGAGAGGCAGCAATACGATTTATCATCTATGGAGTTTGCAGTGCATGCGGCTGCTCCATGCCCTGAGATAATTAAGCGGCAAATGATTGACTGGTGGGGCCCGATTATCCATGAGTACTATGGCGCCACAGAAGGACTTGGTTTTGCAGTTTGCGATTCCCATGAATGGTTGGCACATCCAGGCACTGTTGGGAAAGTTGTCGCGGGTGAGCTGTCTGTTCTAGATGATGAAATGAATCCTTCACCCAAGGGCGAACCGGGAACGCTTTGGTTTGCCAATGGCTCAGAATTTCGTTATTTCAATGACCCAGAAAAGACTGCTGAGGCCACGTCCCCTAGCGGTGAAATGACTACGGTAGGTGATGTGGGCTATGTGGATGAAGATGGCTTTCTATTTTTGACGGATCGCAAAGCTTTTATGATTATTTCTGGCGGTGTGAATATCTATCCTCAAGAGAGTGAGGACCTTTTGATTTCGCACCCTAAAGTGGCTGATGCTGCTGTGTTTGGTGTGCCTAATAGCGACCTTGGTGAAGAGGTCAAAGCGGTGATTCAACCAATTGATGGCACAACGGGAGATCAGACATTAACCGATGAACTGCTTGAGTATCTTGGCCAGCATTTGTCACGGCAAAAAGTACCTCGATCTATCGACTACCAAGCAGAGCTACCGCGATTACCCACAGGAAAGCTCTATAAGCGTGCACTTAGAGATAGTTATTGGGATGAAGGATAGAAATACGTATGGAGATTATTTTTGAACGACACCTGCGATCAGTTTTAAAAAGCCAATAGTGTTTATAATTTTGTGTGTTGTTACAATTAAACAGGGTGATTCAACATATCAAACTAAATTACTCAGCGAGGGGATAGTATGGGTCCATTGTCAGGTAAGACTGTTATTGAATTTGCGGGGCTAGGGCCAGGACCCTATGCAGGAATGATGCTAGCAGATATGGGGGCCAAGGTAGTTCGTGTAGAGCGACCTGGTGGTCAGATGATGACCGCGGGAGTGAATCCTAAATATGACGTTCACAATCGAGGCAAGAACTGCATCTGTATCAATATGAAGTCTGCGGAGGGAATTGCCTGTGCAAGAAAACTGATTGGTACAGCAGATGCCTTAATTGAGGGCTATCGGCCAGGTGTGATGGAGAAACTCGGTCTGGGACCCGATGTCTGTTTAGAAATTAACCCAAAGTTAGTTTATGGGAGGATGACTGGCTGGGGTCAAACAGGACCTTTAGCTAATGCGGCGGGACATGATATCAACTACATTGCTCTTACTGGGGTCTTGCATGCAATTGGGCGCAAAGGAGAGAAACCTGCGATTCCACTAAATGTTGTAGGTGACTATGGCGGTGGTGGCATGATGCTGGCCTTTGGTCTTGTTTGTGCATTGCTTGAGACTCAGCAGTCTGGGCAAGGGCAGGTCGTCGATTGTTCTATCGTAGATGGCGTCGCAAGTTTGATGGGCTTCTTCTATTCTCAATTACAGGCAGGAATAGGGTCTGATGAGCGTGGGGGTAATATGCTGGATTCTGGTGCATTCTTTTATGATGTTTATGAAACCAGCGATGGAAAATACGTTTCCATTGGATCTATTGAACCCCAGTTTTTCAGGGAGCTAGTGACTCTATTAGAGTTAAGTGAGTCTGAAAGTGCGGAATGGATGCAGAATCAATGGGCAATAAAAACATGGCCTCAGATGGCGGATAAACTCGAAGCCCTCATAAAAACCAAAACGAGAGATGCCTGGTGCGACATATTTGAAGGATCAGATGTATGCTTTGCGCCTGTTTTATCCATGGCGGAGGCCCGAAAACATCCACACAATGTTGCACGGGGAACCTTTATAGATGATGGCGATGTGTGGGAGCCAGCTCCAGTTCCGCGCTTTTCTCGGACCAATGCGGAGGCAGGCTTTAGGGCAGTCGCTATAGGAGCAGATAGTCAAGCGGTACTGTTAGAGATTGGATATAAACAAGATGAGATAGATGCCCTATTAGACAATGGTGCAATTGCTTAATTGAAGTTTATAGTCTTGTTGGACGATGATTGAAATCTTGGTGATCCGCATATTAACGATTGGGCTCCTGCCTTGAGAGCAGGGCATTGTCAGTAGATTCGGAGACTTGATGGAAACCTCTATGACGAAATTTCTAGGTTGTCGTTATTCCGTTTTTCTAACAGCCCATCCTTTTGCGAACTACATTGAAAAGCATAATTTATAAACTGGGCTGAGCTATATCCCTTTTTTTCCTGCAAAATTTTCACATTATGGGCCGAAGTGACACATTTAGCTCATCTCTAAACTTTGTACAGTCGCCAGTGAGTGCGTAGCCTACTAGCTCGCCTTCTGGAGTCTTGAACACAGCTTTGACTCCCTTAGGGCTCTCTATATCTATATGCCACTGCCCATCAGTTTTAGGCGGAGGTGAGACAGTTACAGGGAACAAGGTGGTTTTAATAATCACGGGCATAGTGCCGTAATAGACTTGCTGTTCATCCCCATTAATCGTTGACGCTAATTTCTTGGCGCCTTCGACCAGTGGCGCTACGTAAAACAATAGCTGTGTATCTACCTCTGCGCAATCTCCAAGAGCATAGATATTATTCGCACTTGTTTTGAGGCTTCTATCGGTGATAATACCTCTGTTGGTTTGTAAACCTGCCTCTTTAGCCAAAGTAAGGTCTGGTCGCACACCAACAGCCGATAGGACAATATCTGCATTTACTTCCTTACCGCTGGCAAGGGTTGCTTTGATGCCTGTTCCTTGAGTTTCAATTTTCTCTACAACGGTTTCAAAGTGGAACTGGACGCCGGCATTTTTAAGAGCATTCTTAACTGAATCTGAAGCGGCTTTTGGCATCAGAGTGCCCAGAACTGAGGGTAGAGGATCAACAACTGTAACTTCATATCCACTTTGAATGAGATCATTGGCATACTCTGATCCAATAAGACCACCACCAATTATAAGCACGTGCTTTTTTCCTTCCATGGCTTGACGAAAAGTTGAGTAGTCCATCAAATTATTAATGGAATACACTGATTCCAATCCATTGCCGGCGATTGGTAATTCAATGCACCGGGCCCCCGTAGCCAGAACGAGTTTTGCGTATTTCAGCTTTCCACTCGTTGTTTCAATAACTTGATTATGTTCATCAATAGATTTTATAGAGCTAAATGTCTGTATTTCGGCCCTAAGTTCCAGAGCCATCTCTTCAGCCGTGGCTGTGGCTAACTGATCTGGGCTTTTATTGGTGTGATACCCCGTAGAGATAGCGGGTTTATAGTACATACGCCCATCATCACTCGTGATCATAATCAAAGGTGTCGTTGTATTTAGCTTTCTGTACTCCCTTGCAAGGTTATATCCAGCAAGACCAGTGCCCACAACGATGACAGGTAGCTGATCTTGATCAATCAACTCCAAAGTGTCAGTTGTTTTAACTTTACTTTGTGCACTCTCAGGTGCACTAACAGCAATCATCTCAAAATCTTGTTTACCCACCCCACAGTCTGGGCATGTCCAGTCGTCTGAGATATCCACCCATCGGGTACCTGGTAAAATATCATCATCCGGCCATCCTTTAGATTCGTCATAGACCCAGCCGCAGATAATACATTCCCAAATCTGGAATGGTTCGCCTGAATTTGTAAAGGTTGGAGCCTCTCCCGGTGCTTCTTTTATAATCGTTGATGATTGATCAGCGGAGGGAGTGATCGGAGCGGTAGAAGCAGCAGAAGTAGGGGTCGGAGTCGGGGATGGGCCAGTTTTAACCATCTCAAAATCTTGTTTTGAAACGCCACACACTGGGCAGGTCCAATCTTCAGGAACATCTTCCCATCGCGTACCGGGAGCGATGCCATCCTCAGGGCAGCCAAGAGACTCATCGTATAACCAGCCGCAGATTATGCACTCCCAAATATTAAAGGTATTCATGTTCGTTCCTTTGACCCAATTTAAGACGCATTTTACATAGATAAATGGGTCAAGTTAAAGCTATCTTAAGTTTGTAAACCTATGATTAAGGCTACTCAAATAATGTTGTTTAGCCAAGTTTTGACTCTGTTTCAAATTAAAAGCTAAACGTATGCGTTACTGGAGCTCTTCTATGAACAAATTAGAACTGATCTGCCGGAAACTATGAAATATAATTATCAAAATTTCTGAGTAGTTCGAAGAAGAGTTAACCTACTTATCTATGCCTAACAGTTAGTGGAAGTTTAATGATTTTCTGCCGCTTTGGCGCCCCCAGGAATGCGAATATTATCCACTAGTGCTTGGACAGTTGCTGGCGGCTTAGCAGTCAGGTGACTGATTGTCATGGCAATCACAAAATTCAGTAACATGCCTATGGCGCCAATACCTTCTGGAGAGATACCCCATAACCAATACTCTGCACTGTTGAGTTCTGGCGCAACAAATTTGAAGTACGCTATGTAAGCAAAGGTAAATACTAAGCCTGCTAGCATTCCCGAAATAGCACCCTCTTTGTTGGCGCGTTTGGAGAAGATACCCAAAAGTAACGCTGGAAAAAGGGATGCAGCGGCAAGGCCAAACGCAAAAGCAACGACTTGGGCGACAAAGGCGGGAGGATAGATGCCAAATAGTCCGGCGATACAGACCGCGACGGCTGCCGCTAAGCGGGCATAGAGCAATTCCTGTTTCTCAGTTATTCTGGGGAGGAGGGTCTGTTTAAGTAAGTCATGAGAGATTGCGCTTGAAATAACCAGTAGCAGCCCAGCAGCCGTTGATAGAGCGGCGGCCACGCCACCAGCGGCAACAAGAGCAATCACCCAGCCGGGCAAGCCTGCAATCTCAGGGTTGGCCAGCACCATAATGTCTCGGTCGATATAGACTTCGTTGGCAGACTCAGTGGATTTATTATTTAACAGTCGCTCGCCATGACTACCACGAGTGCCATCAACATCAAATATCGGTTTCGCAGGTAATAATGCGGCACCAGCGCCATATTGCATAACGCCGTCATCATTTTTATCTTGCCAGGCGATTAACCCTGTATTTTCCCAATTACCAAACCATTCTGGAGCTTCATCATAGGCGGTATTATGGACTGTATCGACTAAATTAAGACGTGCAAATGAGGCCACCGCCGGAGCAGTAGTATATAAAATGGCAATAAATACAAGAGCATAACCTGCGGACAAACGTGCATCAGACACCTTGGGTACCGTGAAAAAGCGCACCAAGACGTGAGGGAGTCCAGCCGTGCCAAACATTAGGGCTGCGGTAATTGCAAAAACATCAATGGTTGATTTGCTACCGGCGGTATAGGCACTAAAACCAAGGTCTAACAATACGCCGTCGAGCTTTTGCAACACTGATAGACCTGAACCATCAGTAACCTCAGCACCAAAGCCCAGCTGAGGAATGGGGTTGCCCGTGATCATGATAGATATAAAGATTGCTGGCACCATATAAGCAAAAATCAGAACACAATACTGAGCTACCTGAGTGTAGGTAATACCCTTCATACCACCAAGTACGGCATACATAAAAACAACAGCCATACCAATTATCACACCGGTATTCACTTCTACTTCAAGAAACCGAGAAAAAACAATGCCCACACCACGCATCTGGCCAGCAACATAGGTAAAGGAAACGAAGATCAAACAAACCACCGCAACAATGCGTGCAGCCTGGGAGTAGTAGCGCTCGCCAATAAAATCAGGAACAGTAAAGCGTCCAAATTTACGTAAGTAAGGCGCTAGAAGAAGTGCCAGCAGGACGTAGCCACCTGTCCAACCTAATAAGTAAACCGAACCATCGCGACCAATAAATGAAATGATGCCTGCCATAGAGATAAACGAGGCAGCACTCATCCAGTCGGCAGCAGTGGCCATGCCGTTTACTACGGGGTGCACTCCACCACCGGCGACGTAAAAGTCTTTGGTGGATCCGGCTCGTGACCAAATTGCGATCCCTATATAGAGAGCAAAAGATGCGCCCACAAACAAATAAGTTAGTACTTGCGTGCTCATGATTGCGGCTCCTGATTGCTGTCATCATCCCCGACATCAAACTGTCTATCTAATATTTTCATTTGTCGCGCATAGACAAAAATGAGAGCAACAAACACATAAACAGCACCTTGTTGAGCAAACCAGAACCCCAATTTAAAACCGGCGATGGTAAATTGATCGAGCCAATCGACAAGAATGATCCCACAACCGAAAGACACGGCGAACCAAACCACCAAGAGTTTGGCGAGGAGTTTCAAATTGGCTTGCCAATACAGAGTTTGATTATTAAGTGCGGTCTCATGCTCAAGCTGGTTGCTCTTTTCTTCAGTATCCATGGTAATTCCTTATTTTTTATTAGCTTTGGTTGCGCAAAAGCTTTTATTTTTCTTTAAGTATAAGAGTATCAAGATCTAATTCTAACGGACTATATTATTTACGTCGGATATAAATCTTTTAGTGCTTGACCCGCTTTATCTCGAGAACTACTCCCTCTGCTAAAAGTTGATTGATGCTTAATTTGGCTCAGTAATAACTTTATATCGAGTTCGGGTAAATCAGTGTTTTTGTCCTGAAAGAGCTGGCGATCGAGTTGCTCAAATTGTTGCTCAATATCTTTATCTTCTAAACTAACAGCGAGAGCTTTTAGTGTCTTTGGTGGACGTTCAGCAAATAGTGTTTTACCCCACATTAAAATGGCATCACGCATCGCCATAAGGTCATCACTTTTTGCCGCATCTTCTATTATTTTTAGCTGCTGCCGTAGTGTCTGGAGTGCAGTGCCTTGAGATTCGATTGAGGAATCCTGGTTCTCCCTGCGGGCTTGAGTTTTTCGTACGATTAACATTGCCACAATTAGCGAAGCAAGAATTGCATTTAATGCTAAAGAAATAGAGATCAGGTTTGAATTAGGTGGCTTTGATATCGTCGGGCTTTCAGCAGAAAGATTATTACCTGAGAGCGCCGTAGCGCCAATTATTGCGCCATCATTAGCTAGGCCATCATCTGCATTGCTGACACTGGGTAATACCTGAAGAGTAGTTGATGGCAAGCGCGAGATTTGCTCTCTCTGTTGATTAATGTCCCACCAACGCACTTCGATAGGAGGTAGGGTTATTTCGCCGGACTGGTTTGGAACCAAGGCAAAAGACTCTATCCTCGTTGAAGTTAAACCTTCACTAGAGAGAGATTGATCGAGCTGAGGCTGGTCTGGATAGACACGATAATCTGAGCTCTGGAGTACCTCCAAGGGCGTAATTTGAGCACTACTAAGTCCTTTAGCGGTGATGGTAACAGTACGTGTAATGGGCTCGCCAACCGTAGCATTCTCTAGATCACCACTCCAGCGTTGCTCTAAGCTAACTTTGCTACTCGGCATCCAACCTAGCCCGGCAGTTTGACTTGGCGGAGCCTCAATATTCACTTGCACGGACTCGGTGTCACGAATAACTTGATTGCCACGATTATTGAAGACACCAAATTGACTCCGAGTATTTACCTCATAGGCGCCAAAACGCAGACTTGGAATCTCTAACTGCCCAGCAGATTGCGGAAACACTGCATACTTTACCTCCAACACCAAATAAGTTCTGCCGTTCAGCACCTTCTGATAGGTCGTATCACCTAGACGATGAAGCAGGGCGTTGGCTATTTTTAGCTCAGAGAGACTGTAATCTCTCAAGTTAATTGAGGTATACAGGCGGTGAGTTAAGATAATTTGCTGGTTAACATAAACAGTATCGTTATCCACCAGAGTTTCGGTGTATATAGGCTGCGTACCTGGGTTTGCTGCGGTTGGGTTTGCAGGTGCTGCTCGCACCCGTAGCTCCAAAGCATTACTGATATCACCTTTGAAACTAATCGATGGAATTAATAATATTCCCGCTCGTTTCGGCCGCAGCTGTATTGTCCAGGCGGTAAATGATTCAGTTTTGCCATTAACATTGCTGTAACTTTGTTGGCGGTTATTAGATAAGACATCAAAGTCGTTGGATAAAGGCTTAAAGTCTGGTTCGCCGGTAAATACTTGGCCGTCATAACGTATTTCTAACCTAAGGGTCTCGTTACTATCCAACACTGAACGGTCAACTTTTGCTGTTAAATCAGCCCAACTTAGTGAAGTTAATAGGGCTAAAATACATAGACTCACAACTTGGATAGTTACTTTAAAATAGCTTCTCATTTACCAGCGCTCTTCGTTAGTGGGCGGCCTTCGGTTCTGACTACGTTGCCGCGCTTGGTGGCGAAACTTAGCTCGAAGGAGACCGCCGGGATCATCGGGGATGCGTCGAAGTATGCGTTCAATCGCTTCTTGTTCCTGTTTTTCTTCGTCACTCAATTCTTCAACAGAAGCCTCTTCTTTTTGTTCTTCCTCTGTTGCGGGTTCATTTTTGTCCTCAGGCTTATCTTGCTCAGACGGGGCAGGATCTTCATTAGATTCGTTTTGTTGATCCTGATTTTGTTGTTCTTGGCCCTGATCTTTTTGTTCTTGACTCTGCTGGTCCTGATCTTGCTGTTCTTGGCTCTGTTGGTCCTGATCTTGTTGTTCCTGGCTCTGCTGGTCTTGATCTTGTTGTTCTTGGCTCTGCTGGTCCTGATCTTGTTGTTCTTGATTCTGTTGGTCCTGATCTTGTTGATCATTCAGCTGCTCAACCAGATCTAGATTAAACCTGGCATCCTCCATTTTAGGTTCTTTGCTCAGAGCATTAGTGTAAGCCTCAATAGCTCCTTCGAGATCCCCTGATTTTGCCAGTGCATTACCGAGGTTGTAGTCTCCAGTGGCGCTATCATCTTGAGAGAAATCTGATGTTGCTTGGTCAAAGTCTTCGGCTTTGAAGGCAGCGCTACCACGCCAGCGAGAATCTTCAAACAGATCTTTAGCAGCCTCATAGTTCTCGGCATTCATAGCTTCTGAGGCCTGCTGGTCTGGAGTTTGCCATAAGTCTTGCCATTCTAAAGCCTCAACCGGCTGAGCAGTGAACAGCTGTGGGGCAATTAAAACTACCACGACCAACCCTTTCCTAAAGCTGAATAACAACACAGGTAGCAATAATAGTATCAACCAGTAGCCTTGATCATCCCATAGATCGAAAGAACGATCTGTTTCTCGTGTGCTATTTGTGAGCAGTGAGTCCATGCCAGCCAGAATATTATCTATATCCCGATCATCGGCGCTTAGCGTTTGATAGGAACCACCATTGTTGGCGGCAATTTTCCTCAACGCGCCTACGTTGAGCTTTGCGACAATAACATTACCGGACTTTTTGACAAAACCACCCGCGGGGCTGGGAATTGGGGCACCATCGGGTGTACCTACGCCGAGTATTGAGAGCCTATAATTACCTTCATCTGCGATAATGGGGGTAATATTATTAAATGCAGATTTATCAATACCATCAGTGATAAGCAGAATGTTGGCTTGCTGATAACCACCAGCTACAGCCAAGTCTATGGCGCTCGCCAGACCTTCCTCCACGTTACTACCAGCTTCGGGCAATAGATTTGGTTCAAGTATGGGTACCATGCTCACGATGGTATTACTATCCTCTGTTAGTGGAGACACAGTATGTGCATCTCCACCATAAACAATCAATCCAACCACACCTTCGGTTCTTTGAGTGAGGATATCGATCAGTTTGTAGCGAGCTCTGACTAGACGATTTGGCGAAATATCTTCTGCTAACATTGAAGGAGAAAGATCTAGTACTACCACTAACGCGGAGTCTTGCTTATGCACAGGCTGAGGTAACTGTTGCCAGGCGGGACCCGCAAGGCTCAGACAGCAAAATATCCAAGCTGTGATCATGAACGCCACGAGCCAGGGACCGCTTAAGGAGTGCTTTCCTTCTGAGCCTTGCAGTAGAAAAGGTAAAAACTCTGGATTGATAATAGTTTCCCAATTACCAGCATTGCGTTTCCGCCAAGAATAAAAACCAATGACAGCAATAACAGGAAGCAAGCCCAAGAACCACCATGGACGCAACAAATGAAAGTTATTAAAAATTTCGGTCAAATTCTCAAACATTACCTTAACCAACCTCGCCTTTTCGTTGGCTGGTCATAAAAACAATTAAGCTTAGGCAAAATGCTAGTCCCAGGGGCCAATGAAATAAACTAACGATAGGCCGGATGGTCTCGGCATCCTGTTCAATAGGCTCTAACTGGTTCAGTCTTTCGTAAATTGATGCAAGCTCCTGAGGATCTCGCGCACGAAAATATTGACCGCCAGTGGCCTGTGCAATCGTAGTTAATGTTTTTTCATCAAGGTCCGCACTGGGATTTACTATAGTTCGACCAAATAGCCCACGTTGCTCTTGACGTTCTGCGCCAATACCGATGGTGTATATTTTTACCTTAGCTCGACGTGCTAGATTAGCAGCTTCTTCAGGATTAAGAGCGCCTGTATTATTAGAGCCATCGGTCATCAAAATCAATATACGATGATCTTGTGGTCGGTCTTGCAGTCGCTTTACAGATAACCCAATTGCATCTCCTATCGCTGTTCCGTTGCCAGCAAAGCCAATTTGAGCTTCTAGCAATAAGGATTCCATTGTTTCTCGATCAAACGTCAATGGTGTTTGTAAATAGGCTTTTTCGCCAAACAAAACGAGCCCTAAACGGTCTCCTGCACGTTTGATTACAAAATCTCCAACCACTGACTTAACTGCCATCAGACGATTAACGGTTTTGCCACGAATGACCATATCTTCTCGCTCCATACTTCCGGAGATATCGACAGCAATAAGAATATCGCGTCCCTCTGTAGGCAGAGCTACGGGGTCCCCTATATAAACTGGACGAGCAATGGCTAGTAGAGCGCTTAGCCAGCATAGACTGAGTAAAATTAACAAAAGTCTGTTGCGCCAGGTGGTCGCTTTTAAGGATACCTGCTCCCCGCTGGCTGCCGCTGTAAGCATTGGAGCTCTGAGAGCTCTTATGTTGGTTTCAGCCGGTTTGCGACGCCAACGGTAGATGATAGGTAAGGGCGCTAACGCCAATGCCCAGGGCCAAATAAGGCTTAACATGTTGATATTTCCTTCAACTTATCCTGAGAGTAGTGTTGTTTGATCCAGATCGCACTGCTATTGATGAATGACTCAGTCAGATCTTTATGTTCTTTCCTGTCATCAGGCCTGCCATAAAGTAGGGAGTTAAGATCAATAGGTAGATTTTGGAATACAGTATGATTGCAACTGGCTTGCAAAAACCTTAAAAACGCGGCCAAATCACGACTACTAAAATGCTGGTCTGGATAGGCACTATTAACGGCTTGTTTAAGTGTTTCCAGAATCATGATTAATCTTTGAGTTGAGCTCAGGTTTAGGTCATGTTTTATCTCCAATAACTGCGCCATCGCTTGTCGTCGATAGAGGTTATTGTTATAGAATCTTAACAGCCGCCAAAGAGCCCAACTTAAGCCTGCAACGAATATAATGATTAAAACCCACCAACCCGGGGCAAGTGGCCACCAGGATATAGGATCTGGCAAATGAATGTCGCGAAGTTCCGCTAGAGGATCACCTTGCATGATCAGTTACCACGGCGACTGTTGCGTTTTTTGCCATAAGCACGACGCAGTGTGCTCATGACTGTATCGTCAGTATTAAAAGGTAATAGGCCTGCAGAGAGTTTTTCGCTAATTTTCCTTAAGCGCAGGGTTCGATCTTCAAAAGCTTGTTTGAAACGTTCCCGCAATTTAGCATTACTCGTGTCTAGCAGTGTATGTTGAGTACCATCACTGACCGCATAGAGTGACGGGGGAGGAAGGTGTAGCTCGATATTATCAAAAACATGACATAAATTTAGATTGCCCTGGCGAGCCAATGTAAACAAATGCTGTTCGCAGGCGTCATTAATGTCGTGAAAGTCGCTTACGATAAAAATAGTGCTCCCCGGTGAAACAAAATGCCGTGCCTCATCGAGTATTTCAGCCATACTATAGCGGTCAGTTGACTGTTGGTCCTGCAGGTTTAGTAATTTAGTACTGTAGTCTTTGAGCCCATGAATAAATTGTAATACCGCATGATGGCTCCGACGGGGTTTAACATCCATTTGGTGTTGTTGTCCGAATATTATTCCTCCGGAACGATCATTAGCAGATAGTCCCGCCCAAGCAAGCGCAGCTGAGACCTCACATGCAACGACCGACTTTAGTCTTTTACTTCCAAAGAACATGGGGCTACGTAAATCAGTAATAACCAAAATAGGCCTTTCTCGTTCCTCACTAAAAATCTTAGTATGTGGCGTTTGAGTGCGCGCAGTCACGCGCCAATCAATGCTCCTGACATCATCCCCAGGTTGATATATACGCACTTGATCAAAGTCCATTCCTCGTCCGCGAAAACGAGATTTATGGCCTCCAGCTAGCATCTGACGTGCTTGAACCTTTGGAAAGCCAGTTAGATCCCGCGCTCCATAGCGCAGTCTAACCATATCTTTCAGATTAGCGGTGGCAGGATGTGTTTGATCTTGATTGATTAGGCTCATTAGCGCTAGTTCATTAGGCTGATGGCACTGTATCAAGTAGTTTGTCGATTACTTGATTTGCCATAATCCCGCTGGCTTCAGCTTCAAAACTTAATATTAGACGATGTCGCAATACGTCATGGGCAACAGCTCTAATATCATCGGGAGTCACAAAGTCGCGACCTTCCATCCAGGCTAAAGATCGGCTGCAACGATCAAGAGCAATTGTTGCCCGTGGACTAGCGCCATAGTCGAGCCATTGAGCCAAGTCACCGCCATAGGATTCTGAGTTTCGTGTTGCCAAAATAAGCTGTACCAAATACTCTTCGACGGCCTCTGTCATATGAATTTGGTTAACAGCCTGCCGCGCTGCAAATAATGTTTCTTGGGATAGAGGCTCAATGCCAGTACCAGCGTCATTGAGTGCCTCTTGCCTTGATAGGGCAAGTATGGCCCGCTCAGTCTCTGGGGCAGGGTAGTCCACTAATATATGCATGAGAAAGCGATCCATTTGAGCCTCTGGCAGAGGGTATGTACCTTCTTGCTCTATGGGATTCTGAGTGGCCATCACTAAAAATAAATCGGGCAGTGGGTAAGTATTCTTGCCCACTGAGATTTGCCGCTCTGCCATAGCTTCCAAAAGAGCAGACTGAACTTTGGCTGGTGCTCGATTAATTTCATCGGCGAGTACTAAATTGTGAAATAGAGGGCCCGCTTGGAATTCGAAGGTTCCCTGCTGCGGTCTATAAATATCACTTCCAGTGATGTCCGCTGGAAGCAGATCTGGGGTGAACTGAACCCGATGAAAGTCGGCCTCTAAACCCTCGGATAGAGTTTTTATGGCTTTTGTTTTTGCTAGACCAGGTGCTCCCTCTACAAGAAGGTGGCCGTCGGCAAGAAGAGCGATCATTAGGCGCTCGATTAGATGCTCTTGACCGACGATTTTATTGGCTAGCCATTCTCTGAGTTGCGCGATGTTTTGTTGCAAAAGTTACCTCTACTATAGTGTCTGAATTACATGATGAGGGGTCGATTTTAATAGCTATGCAGAAAACAAACAAACATTGTTCAATTCCTGCTATGAACAGATTTTACCAGTTTATTTTTTAAAAATGCCTAATATTTTTGCACAGAGTCCAAGCAATTTGTTACCTTAGAAGCAGAAATTTGATCGCTATTACATTACAGACTTCAAAAACGTAAAAAGGTTGCAAATTGTTCCCATGGAAGTGAAACAAGATGATCGGCGTCAGACATTAATTCAGTCTTTAAATAAGATTGCGGCAAAAAAGTTAACCAAAAAAAAACAAAAGCAATTTAACGACTTCGCCGCTAATGCAATTCATTTTTATCCAGATGATGATTACTTACAGCGCCCTGCAGAGGATATTTTTTGGAATATATGGGGCTTGTATGGTTTTGCGGAGCCACGATTTCTAGAAGCCTCAGGCCCCACTTCTCTGGGGTCAGCTGCTAAAATTCGAGTATTTAATCCAACCGTAGAGCTAGATGGCTGGTCTAGTCACTACACCACTATTTACGTTGACCAGCGTGACATGCCATTTTTAGTTGATTCACTGCGTATGGCTCTGAATCGCTGGGGCTTAAATATATACACCTTGCAAAGCAATCCGGTTTGGGCGTTGCGTAATGATCTCGGAACGATTGAAGGTATTCATTCAGATTATGTAGAGAACGCTGTCCGCGAAGCATTAATGATTATTGAGGTTGATTTACTATCTGACAGAGAAATTGAAGAGTTACAGCGTGAGCTAACACTCGTGTTGGATGACGTCTCTACGGTGGTAGACAGTTTCGACCCCATGCGTTTGCGGCTGGAGCTGCTGATGGCAGAGCTGAAAGCCAATGCTCCTAAGGTAGAGCAGCTAGAAGAGTCCTTGGCGTTCTTGCAATGGATTTATGATGGATATTTTGTATTTACTGGGTGTGCTGAGTTTGATTTAGAGGTAAAAAACGAGAGCGTTTATTTGCGCGAGAAAGCAGGTAGTGCTTATGGGTTACTTAAAAAATATCGCGGTGATTTACGCAAAGAGTCGGTA
The DNA here is from genome assembly GCA_004211905.1 of SAR92 clade bacterium. Lineage (GTDB taxonomy): Bacteria > Pseudomonadota > Gammaproteobacteria > Pseudomonadales > Porticoccaceae > HTCC2207. The sequence continues at coordinate 48,993 of SHBP01000007.1, read as the reverse complement.
GAGGAACTTAGTGCTGGTGTCAAAAGTCTCTACGAAGATGATCAAATATTAACGGTTACTAAATCTGCAAAACGCTCGAAAGTACACCGTAATGTCTATTCTGATTATATTGTGGTTAAACGCTTTAATAGCGACGGCGACCCTGTTGGGGAGATAAGGTTTTTGGGGCTCTACACGGCCCAATTTTATTCCTATAGTCCCAGGCGCATTCCTATACTCCGCGAGAAAGTTGGTTGGGTTATGGAAAATTCTGGATTTAATCCAGCAAGTCATGATGGCAAAGCCTTGTTGACTATATTGGACTCTCACCCTCGCGATGAACTTCTACATGTAACTAGAGAAGTATTGGCAGGTACTGCTATTGGAGTCTGGCAGATTTATGAGCGTAGGGTAGTTAAAGTCTTTGTTCATACTGACCCTTTCAACAAGTTTGTTAGCTGTTTAGTCTATTTACCCCGCGAGTCCTTTAATACCAATACCAGAGACAAGATTGAGGAGAAAATTGGCCTAGAGCTAGGCGCAATTGAGAGTGAGCTGACCACACACTTCATTCCTGATTCAGTGCTGGTGAGAATTCGTTTAGTTTACAAGATTGAAAATAAAAAATACCTTGAGGTTAATGCTGAAACGCTACAAGCGGTGGTTGAAAAGATTACTAGAAGTTGGGGCGATGTTTTCAGCGAACAGTCCATTAGCGCCTTTGGTACGACTGATGGTGCTGTTCTATCAAGACGCTTTCAGAATGCGTTCCCCAGTGCGTATCAAGAGATTTATGGGCCTGACCATGCTCATCAGCATATTTCACTTTTTGATCGCCTTGATGGTAGCGATGATCTTGCTATTGATTTCTATCAAGATCAGCAAGAACTAGAGCAACATCTGAGGGTTACCCTATTTCACAGAAACGAGCCTCTAGAACTCTCAGATATGGTACCAATGCTTGAAAATCTGGGCTTTAGAGTAGTCATGGAGCATCCCTATCCAATCGCCCCTGAGTCTGAAGATGTTATCTGGATGCAAGACTTTGATTTAGAGTTTTCTTTGAATGTGGGCGTAGATGTTTCAGCAGTACAAAACAGCTTCAAAGATGCCTTATTGCGAGTGTGGCGGGGTGATGCAGAAGATGATAGCTTCAACCGGTTGGTAGTAGGAGCTAGACTCGACTGGCGAGCTGTTGCAATGCTTCGTTTGTATGCTCGTTACCTCAAACAGTTAAGTGTTCCTTACAGTCAAGAATTTATTGCGGATACTCTTTCCAAACACTTGGACCTCACACGTAATTTAGTTGCCTTATTTAAGAGTTACTTTGATCCACGCTACGCCTCTGAAGGAGAGTCTGAGAGAGCAGCTGGTTTAGTTTCTAAAATACAAAATGGTTTAGACCTAATTAGAAACATCAATGAAGATAAAGTTATTCGTGGCTACCTTGAACTGGTGCAGGCGACGTTGCGAACCAACTTTTTTCAAACCTTTGAAGATGGCACTTTTAAGTCCTATATTTCAGTTAAATTAGCTACCCAAAGAATTACCCTGGCACCTAAGCCACGGCCAGCTTTTGAAATATTTGTCTATTCTCCCCGAGTTGAAGGAGTCCACTTGCGGGGAGGAAAAGTAGCAAGAGGTGGCTTGCGCTGGTCAGACAGAATTGAAGACTACCGTACTGAGGTACTTGGGTTAGTCAAAGCTCAACAAGTTAAAAATGCGGTGATTGTCCCTACAGGAGCCAAGGGAGGCTTTGTTGCTAAGCAAGCTAACCCGGCGGCGGGACGTGAAGCTTTTGTTCAAGAAGGTATTGCAAGTTACATGCTATACGTACAGGCGCTACTCGATATCAGTGACAATATGGTTGACGAACAGCTAGTGCCGCCACTTGAAGTGGTTCGTCGAGATGGAGATGACCCCTATCTTGTAGTTGCAGCGGACAAAGGGACTGCGACGTTTTCTGATACTGCGAATGAAATTTCTCAAGCAAATAATTTCTGGCTGGGGGATGCCTTTGCTTCTGGGGGTGGTAATGGTTACGACCATAAGGGTATGGGGATTACAGCTCGCGGCGCATGGGTTGCTGTGCAAAGACATTTTCATGAGATTGGAGTAGATATCCAGACTGAAGACTTCAGCGTGGTTGGTATTGGAGACATGGGTGGAGACGTGTTTGGTAATGGCATGCTCTTGTCTGAACATATTCAGTTGGTGGCAGCATTTAATCATCTACACATCTTTGTCGACCCCTCACCTGATGCTAAGGCAACATTCTTAGAAAGGCAGCGGCTTTTTGATACACCAAGGACAACTTGGGAAGACTTTAACGAGGATCTAATGTCAGAGGGCAGCGCAGTTTATTCAAGAAGTGCCAAGTCTCTCACTTTAACCCCTGAGATAAAAAATCGATTTGCCATTGATGCAGACGAGGTAACCCCAACAGAGCTCATTAACTATATTTTGAAGGCACCAGTAGACTTGATTTGGAATGGGGGTATTGGAACCTATATCAAGTCGTCCTCGGAAAACAATTCAGAGGTTGGGGATCGAGCAAATGACGGACTGCGTGTCGATGGTCGCGAGTTACAATGCAAGGTAGTCGGTGAGGGTGGGAATTTAGGGATGACCCAGCGTGGGCGAGTGGAGTTCTGTCTTCGGGGAGGGCTCTGTAATACTGACTTTATCGACAATGCTGCCGGAGTAGATTGTTCAGACCATGAGGTAAATATTAAGATACTGCTCAATAAACAGGTTGCGGCAGGGAATATAGACGTTCAGGAAAGAAATACACTGCTGGAGTCGATGACTGAAGATGTAGCCTCTTTGGTTTTAGACAATAACCTGAGACAGACCAAATCCATTAGCTTGGCGATGGCGCGAAGTCAGCAGCATCATTCAGAGTACCAACGGTATTTAAGTTGGCTTGAGCAAGAGGGTCAACTTGATCGTGATTTAGAGTTTTTACCTTCAGACGAGCAACTCACCGACAGAATCAATAGGCATCAACCTAGTTGGACTAGACCAGAACTATCTGTATTAATTTGTTACTCAAAAGTGCTTTTGAAAGAGGCTTTAGCTGACTCTGATCTATTAAGTGACCCTTGGCTTGCGAGTGCGGTGACGAATTACTTTCCTAAGGAACTTGTGTCTACATTTGGTGAGGCAGTCGAAGCTCATTCTTTAGCTAATGAAATAGCTATTAATCAAATTGTAAATGACTTGGTCAATCGTGTTGGATTTAGTTTTTTCTTCAGGCAGATGGAATCTACTGGATCGTCTGCGGAGGATGTTATCAGAGCATATACCGTAGTCACAGAAGTGCTCGGGCTTAAACGCCTCTGGCAGGAAATTGAAGAGCATAATCCGAGGTTACCTGCAGCCACAGAGTTAGAGTTATTACATATTTTAGTACGATTAGCGCGCCGAGCGACCCGTTGGTTTCTTCGCAATCATAGGCTGAATCTAGATTGTGCGTCCCTTATTGCAGACTATGGAAGCCCCACACAAACCCTGTTAGCAGAGCTCCCTCAGTTACAAAAAGATCAGTGGAAGACGCTTTGGAGTGATGAGAGAGATGAACTAACTGATATGGGGATAGAGCTTGAATTAGCTGAACAATTAGCAGCCAATGACAGTATGTTTATGAGTATGGGCGTCGTTCAGACAGCTCTGCAGCTTGAGATGCCAGTGCAAAAAGTGGCTGAGGTCTATTTTGAGTTAGGAGAGTTTTTGTCATTGGACTGGTTTATGTCACAAATAGTTGATTTGCAGCCAGATAGCCGTTGGCAGGATCTCGCTCGAGAAACCTATGTTGATGATCTAGAGAGTCAGAGAAGAAGATTAACGGCTTGTCTGTGTAAAACGGAGTCCAATAGCGCTTCTGCGATGAATAAATGGCAAGCAGAACAAAAAGAGCTGATTCACCGCTGGAAACTCATGATAAAGGATCTACGCAAGACACCTCAGTCCGACTTTGCGATGATTTCAGTTGCCCTGAGAGAACTTCTCAATTTGGTTCAAGCATCCGTGGATAACTGAGTCATTTTCAGCAACGATAAATAATTTATCGTTGCTGTATTTGTTTTGAATTAACTGCTAGTGGTTCAAAATCAGGTTGCCCGCTTTATGTTGACAGGTTGCGGTGTTATATCCAGACCAGCCATCCTCTCTACCTTCACGCCAACCTCTACACCACTGATAGGCCATTGTTGTATTTTCTTGATATGGACAAAGGGATAGAGAACGACCTTGAATTGCTGATTGATATCCTTTTACATATGAACGATGCTCTAGATCTCGTTTATGTTTCTTCATAGGCAACTCCTGTTCTATTTAGATCAAATGCAATATAGGATTGGATTAAAACTATATCACAGCGTAATTCTTTGACTTGACTGTGTACCATGGTTTATTTCTAAACAAAATAGTTTAAACACCTATATCATATGCGCTTTCTTAAGAACGCTAAACTTTAGACTAATATTTGTCAGATTCGTTCAGACGTTTTTGGTATATGGAAATCTAAGGTTATAGCTTGAAGTAATGAAAAAGGGTAACGAAGTGACGCAGGTATCTTTACAAAACGATTGGTTAGCCACCTGTCCTAAAGGTCTAGAATTATTATTGTCTGAAGAGCTCATTGCTATGGGAGCTGAAGGGGTCAAAGAAACCGTCGCTGCGGTTTATTTTCATGGCTCTTTGGAGCTTGCTTACAGGGCTTGCCTATGGTCGCGCCTTGCTAATCGCATTTTAATGCCCTTACATAGCTTTATGCTCAAGGAGTCGGATGATTTGTATCGAGAGTGCAATGATATTCCTTGGGAACAGCATTTTTCGTCGGTTGAAAGTATCGCGATAGATTTTATAGGCACCTCACGCTTAGTTGATAACACTATGTACGGATCGCAGCGAGTTAAAGATGCGATTGTTGATCGTATTCGCCGTATTGAAGGTGAGCGCCCAAATGTAGATACCAAAAATCCGGATATTCGTATTCAAGTTAGGCAGCACAAGGGTCGCGTTTCCGTTTCTCTGGATATATCAGGAGAAAGCCTTCATCGCAGGGGATATCGTACTGGTCAGGGTAGTGCACCGATCAAGGAAAACTTGGCGGTTGCTTTATTGATAAGGGCCGGATGGCCAGCAATGGCTGCAGAGGGTGGGGCTCTGTTAGATCCTATGTGCGGAAGTGGTACATTGATTATTGAAGGGGCGATGATGGCTGCAGATATAGCACCTGGAATGCTTCGCGAACGCTATGGTTTTGAGAGGTGGTTACAACATGATGCTGAACTTTGGCAGACTTTGATTGATGAGTCCCATCAGCGAAAGGCAATTGGCCTTGAGAATCTGGAGTTAGATATTCGCGGGTATGATGCCAATCCGCGGGTGCTTGAGTTCACGACTAAAAATATTGAAAATGCTGGGCTTGATGATCATATTCGATTAGCGCACAAGCCTATAGATCAGTTTGGGAAGCCTACAGCAGAAAGAGGGTTGTTGTTGACTAATCCCCCCTATGGCGCACGTTTAGGTGAGGTAGAGGAGTTAATTCCGTTGTACCAAAAGTTAGGCGCCGTTTTACAGAAAAACTTTCATGGCTGGCGGGCCGCTGTGTTTACTGGGAATGTAGATCTAGGACGTGAAACAGATCTCTCTCCGACAAAGCAATATAGCCTATTCAATGGAACCATTCCCTGCAAATTACTGGTTTTTGAAGATATGACATCCAAGTCAGCGCAAATCGCAGCTAGGCTAAATACTCCAGCACCGGCTCAAGCGCTGACGTCAGGCGCTAAGATGGTACTCAACCGGCTAAAAAAGAACAGACGAAAGCTAGAGAGCTGGTGCAAAAAATCTGATGTGAGTTGTTATCGTTTGTATGACGCGGATATTCCAGAGTACGCCGTCGCTATAGACGTCTATGACCACTCAATTTATGTGCAGGAATATGTAGCCCCTAGCACGATATCCGAGAAAGTAGCTCGAGAACGCTTTGGAGAAATTAAACAAGCTGTCAAAGAGTTTTCCGTAAATTTCACTGGCAAGATTTACTATAAAGAAAGGCGACGCCAAAAAGGTGATAGTCAATATGAGAAACTTAGCGAAGGGTCAAGTGATACCTTTACAGTGTCAGAGGGTAAGGCTATTTTTGAAATCAATTTGTCTGATTATCTTGATACAGGATTGTTTCTAGATCATCGCCCTGTGAGGTCGATGATAGGTGAGATGGTAAAGGGGAAAAGGTTTCTTAATTTATTTTGCTATACCGCTGCAGCTTCAGTGCAGGCGGCTCTTGCTGGAGCTGCCAGTTCTTTAAGTATTGATATGTCTAATACCTACTTGGACTGGGCGCAACGTAATTATGATTTAAATAATTTGCGATCTAGCAAACACAAGTTGCTTCGAGCTGACTGTATGAAATGGTTGGAGTCTGAGCAAGAGCAGTACGATATAATTTTTCTTGATCCACCGACCTTTTCTAATTCTAAGAAAATGGATTCTGTCCTCGATATCCAGAGAGACCATGGTGATTTGATTCGATCCTCAATGGCTAAGCTTGCATCGGGTGGTACTTTAATTTTTTCAAATAATTTCCGTAAATTTAAGATGGATGAGTTAACGTTACGCCAATTTAATTGTCAGAATATTACACCGCAAACGCTGGATATGGACTTTGAGAGAAACCCTCGTATTCATAATGTTTGGTTAATCACTCGCAACCAGCAATTTGGACGCAAAGCAAAAATGTAAACCTAATGTTTGGAGGAGAACTACCGTCTCATTCTTAGCCCTTTAGGGTCGTACCATCCTTTTAGGCTAGCTTGTGCGGAGAAACGTTCAAGCGCTATTTCGATCTCAAAGTCAGCCGCACCAATTATCTCGTTCGAAAGAAGAGGTACATTGACATAACCCATCCCAATTGAACGTTCAACTGCATGACCAAACGCCCCTGAGGTTAGGTAGCCTACGATCTCACCATTCATCACTATAGGCTCGTTGTGGTACAGCAGAGGATCAGGGTTCTCCAGTCGGAACTGGACGAGTCGCCTTTCGGGTAAACCGTTATTTCGTTGAGTGATCAATGCTTGATGGCCAATAAAATCGCCTGATGTCATATCGGCAACAAAATTAAGCCCAGCCTCGAGAAGATTGTCGTGTGAACCTATGTCATGACCCCAGTGCCTAAAGCCTTTTTCGAGCCGCAAACTATTGACCGCATGAAGGCCTACATTTTGTAATGAGAATGCTTTGCCTGCCTGATAAAGAGTTTTATAAAGTTTTTCCGCATTGTTGGTCGGAACCATAATTTCCCATCCGAGCTCTCCGACATAGCTAATGCGTTGCAGCCAACATTGTATCCCACCAATAGTTGCATGACGTCCTATACCAAATGGGAACGAATCGGAGGATACGTCGGTATCAGCTATAGTTTCGAGAAGTTGGCGCGACAAGGGCCCTTGGAGTGCCATGCAGGCATAAGCGGCACTGATATTCTCTACTTTTGTATCTCCCTGAGCATGCTTTTTTAAACGCCACCAGTCGCGGTTAAATGAGCCTATGCTTGTAACAACCCAAAATTTATCTGAAGTTATACGACAAATCGTTAGGTCTGCTTCAATTCCACCCCTCTGATTTAACCACTGGGTGTATACCACTCTGCCAACAGGGACATCGATGTTTGCCGCACTAAGTGTTTGTAGTGTTGTGAGTGCGTCTTTGCCAGATACTTCGAACTTGCCGAAGGATGAAATGTCATATAATCCCACGGTTTCGCGAACAGCCATGTGCTCTGAGGCTGAGTTAGCAAACCAATTTTGGCGTCGGTAGCTATATATATACTCGGCTTTTTGTCCAGATTTAGCAAACCAGTTGGGTCGCTCAAAACCTCCAATTTCACCAAAGCATGCACCATAATCCTTTAGCACTTCATGCAAAGGAGATTGTTGAAGGTTTCGGGCTGAATTATATTGGTAATAGGGCCAGTGCATTGCATAGGTGTGGCCTAAAGCCTCTGGTATGCGTTCTGCAACATATTGGTCAGTGCGCTGGCAGGGGTGATGCCGAGTAACATCGCATTCTGATATGTCGCCAGATGGATAACCATCAACAACCCAATCTGCCATTAATTTACCTAAACCGCCTCCGGCTCCTATACCCTTCGAATTAAGACCGCAGGCAACATAAAGGTTTTCAACTTCTGGCGACGGTCCCATGAGATGAAGATTGTCACTAGTAAAACTTTCAGGACCGTTAAACCATGTTCTTATGCCTACCTCACCAAATTTTGGAAATGTCTCCATGCCTCTGATTAAATATTCTTCGATATGCTCCATATCACAGGGAAATTGATCAAAACAAAAGTCCTCACTAATTCGATCCATCGGCAGTCCTTTGGCGTTATGTTCAAACCAGCCAATCAGCATCTTTCCTGCATCTTCCTTGAAATAAACACCTTTATCAAAATCCCGCAGAACAGGTCTTGGCGTAAGGCCATCCATTTCCTCGGTAACAACATAAAAATGCTCGCAAGCATGAAGTGGAAGCTCCACTCCAACACTCTTAGCTATGTCGCGAGACCACATGCCTCCGCAAATTATAACTGTTGATGATTTTAAGAAGCCCCTATCAGTATGAACTCCAACAATTGCTCCATTTTCAACGCTGAGTTCCTCAGCCTTGGTATTTTCATAGATAGCGGCACCACCCATACGTGCGCCTTTAGCTAGAGCCATTGTGGTGTCCACTGGATTTGTTTGGCCGTCTTGACGAATATACATCGCACCTAATATGCCATCAGGATTAATACCTGGGTACAACTCTTCTAGCCGACTTAAGCTAATCATTTCTGCCTCAACACCAAACACTGCTTCAACTGACGCAAGGCGCTTAAGCTCTTCTAAGCGTTCCTCAGTGCGGGCAATGGAGAGACTGCCAATCTGCTTGTAACCAGTTGCTTGACCTGTTTCTTCTTCTAGCCGAGCATAGAGCTCATGACTGTACTTGGCGAGTTCCGTCAGAGTAGGGGTTGGCCACAGCATGCTGACTAGTCCGGCTGCATGCCACGTGGTTCCGCAAGTTAGCTGTTTGCGTTCGAGTAAAACGACATCTTTCATGTCTCGCTTGGTCAAATGATAGGCAATAGAGCACCCAATGATTCCACCGCCTATAATGACAACTTCGGCTTTCTCGGGAAGGTCAGTTAACTTCGCCACAGATTAAACTCCAACTGAATAAAAGTGTTTATTGATAAAATTACCGTTAATCATCACTTTTTAAATTTGGTCTCTGAGACAATTGTTTTCAGGATCATAGATCGCATCCATCCTTACATGGCAGTGTCGTGAGCCAAGAGACGTGTCGACCGTTAGCTGCTGACCTGATATGCAAAGGCCTGAATTGATATAAGCGAAAGCAAGACTTTGATTTGTGCGATGACCATAGGCGCCACCGGTTACGATGCCGGCCAACTCACCATTGCAGAATACGGCTTCATTACCAAAGCATTCCGCGGGGATTTGATCATCAAAAACCAAGTAAGCTAACTTTGACTGTAAGCCTTCAGCGGAGCGGTGATGAAGATTTTCTGACCCCACAAACTTTCGGTCTAAGTTAACAAATCGATCCATACCAGCTTCGAGACCTGATATTTCCTCGGTAAATTCATGTCCGTAAGCGCGATACATTTTCTCCATTCGCATACTATTTAAGGCTTGCCCTCCAAAATCTCTGAGGCCAAAGGGTTGCCCATGAAACTGGAGCGTCTCATAGATCGATATAACCTGCCAGTTAGGCATATGGAGTTCCCAGCCTAATTCCCCAGCATATGACACCCGTAACGCAAGAACTTCGGCTGAGTCAAGTTGTATCATCTTGCAGGTTAGCCAAGGGAACGCTTGATTACTCAAATCCTCGGAGGTACACAATTCCAAGATGTCGCGGGCCCTAGGGCCTGTTACCAGGAGGCCTCCCCATGAATCGGTAATATCTTGTATGTTGATATCAAAATCATGACTATGCCATTGTAACCATTGGTAGTCTTTGTACTGGGAACTGATCGCTCCCATCAGGATATAATCATTATCTCCTATACGACTAATCGTTTGTTCCGCCATGATGCCCCCATTGGGAGCATGAAAAAGAGTTAGTACTATTTGGCCAACCTTTGATGGTAGAGAATTACTCGATAAATGATCTAAAAAAGTATGGGCATCAGCACCGGTTATACGAAATTTTGCCGTGCCCGATAGATCAGCAATGCCGCAGCTCCTCTGGACTGCCTCACATTCGCTGGCCACCGCGATATGGGCTTCATTGTGGGCCCAACTATGAGACTCATGCTGAATGGTTTCGGTTTTAAACCAACCAGGTTTTTCGTAGCCGGCAATAACACTATGAACCGCACCTTTTTGCGCAAGAACGGTATGCAAGGGGCTTACTCTAATAGGACGTCCATGCGGACGATTCTCATTAGGGCAGGCTGAGGCATACATGCGTTCATAGGACTCGATTGCTCGTGTGATGCAGTAGGTTTTATCGGCCCACGTGGAAAACCGACGACTATCTAGTGAGTTCATATTGAGTTCGGTTTGGCCATGCACCATCCATTGCGCCAAATATTTACCGATACCACCTTGAGCTATACCTATACTCGCGCCACACAGGTTCCAGAAGTTACGGAGCCCCGCAGCAGGTCCAACTAAAAGATTGTCATCTGGGGTGTGAGTGATCGGACCATTAATGATACTTTTGATACCGACCTCTTTAAATATGGGCATTAATTCCATGCATCGTTCTAACCATGGCATTAAACGTAACAAATCGCCTTCGAAAAGTTCACGATCAAAATTCCAATCCATACCGTTAATGGCCCAAGGCTTTGACCCTCGCGTTTCATAAGGTCCAATAAGTATCCCTTTGCCTTCTTGGCGAAGATAAGCTGCTGCGGTCGAGTCTCTAATGACGGGTAATTCCTTCATTAAAGAGGCTATATCTGGGTGATCATCAGTTACAAGGTATTGGTGTTCAAGATTAACAATCGGGACGTGTGCGCCTACCATAGCGCCCACCTCTGGAGCAAAACATCCGCCAGCATTAACCACATGTTCTGCAATAATAGTCCCTTTTTCTGTGATAACTTGGTATTCGCCAGAATCTAAAACATTAATATCTAGCACTCTATTGAAACGACTAACTGAAGCTCCCTGATCTCGTGACAGCTGAGACAGAGGCATTACTACAGAGCTCGGATCAACATGGCCGTCATTGGGGGTGTAGATGATCGATCTAGCCTGATCAAAATTCATAAAAGGATTTAGTTTTGAGGCTTCCTCTTTGCTAATAAAATGCATTTGGCAGCCTACATTGTGCGAGCGGCTGACTATATTGCGAAACCATTGTTCTTCAACTTCTGAGTAACCGACTCGCAAACTGCCACACCGATGAAAAGAAGAGGGGAGTTTAGTTTTCTTTGGCAATATCTCGTCATAAAGTTTAATGGTGTACTCATGAATTTTTGACAGCGCATGATTTCCATTGAAATTAGTGCATAGTCCAGCAGCATGCCATGTAGACCCGCTGGTAAGCTCTCCTTTTTCTATTAGCACCACGTCGGTCCATCCTTCTTCTGCAAGATGGTACATTAGGTTGACCCCAAGTGAGCCACCACCAATAATTACAACACGAGCATGGGTCTTCATTCTGCAAAATTCCTATGGGTTGTGACAGTTTCCTTGGTCTTGATTATTTAGACCTACCTATCGCTTTTTTCGTCAGAAAGATATCAAATTCATTTCTTATGTGGTTATCAAGATCATCGCTGATGTGATCAGGGAAGAAATTTTGGAGTATATGTTTTTTTTGTTTTACAGCATTATCAACGAGATTAGGTTTCCCTTCTTCCATCCAAATGTTAGGGCTAGAGCGGTTACCCAATTCGGGGTAAATATATTCACTCTGCATGACAGATAGTGTTTGGTCTGAACCTAGGTAATGACCTCTCTCGTTTAAACATACATCTTTCATCACGTCTAAGCTAAGTGAATCCTCATTTACATTAATCCCTTTCGTCATGCGAAGACATGCGCCGAGAACATCATTATCAATTATAAGGCTTTCTGGGCATGTTCCCATCAGGCTTGCGTACATTCCAGCTGCCTCATAGACAATATTTCCTCCAGCCATAGCTGCGGCGACCGCGGTATAGGCTCTTTCTGCTCCGGCTTGGAAATCAGGGAGTTTTGCATCAGTCATTCCGCAGGCAGTACCTGTCGGTAAATTGAAGTAATTGCCCATTTGAGCGCATGCTGCGGAAAGTAATCCCTGCTCCGGTGAACCACCGCTCATTGCTCCAGTCCTAAGGTCTGAGACAAAAGGCCAAGTACCGATAATAGCGGGGGCCCCAGGTCGTATTGCATTAACATAGATCAGGCCGCCAATGCACTCCGCCCATGCTTGTGAAACAGCGCCGGCTAATTTCGCTGGTGCGGTAGCACCCGCTTGCCCTGCAGATAAAAGCAAAATAGGCATGCCGCCTTCCACTCCCACACGCAGACACTCGAGAGATTCTTCTGCAAATTTCATGGGAGGAACCACGAAGCAGTTCGACATACTCACAAATGGACGATCACGCCACTTAGCTTCACTGCCAGCGACAATATGAAGTAAACGCAGACCATCCTGGACATGCTGCGCGGCAGTGAAACTGACACCTACATGTTTGGTGGTCCCCATAATCGAGCAGTACAGTGAGTTGAGGTCTAATGCTCGTGGATCTTCAATGTCTCGAGGAACACAAGTTCTTTGAAACATATGGATATGCTCACACCTATCAGTAATACGTGCCATATCATATAGATCCTGAGCTCTTGACTCCCTATAACTATTCGCTACTGGGTCAGCAACCATCACTGCAGCCCCTGCAGTGGAGAAATGAACTCGTTGTCCACTGAGGTCTAAGTCACTTTTCTGGTCCTGAGCGTGAAAAACTAGATCTCGTTGAGCGAGTTGTAGCGTACGCTGCACCAATTCTCGAGGCATCCGCAGGCGTCCATCTGTTCCCATGATTGCTCCGGCGGCAACGCAGGTTTCTTGGCAGTGAGGTGTTGCTTGAGCAAAGCCTATAGTTTCCAAAATAGTTAAAATATTCTCATGGATAGCGAGCATGTCGCTCTGTTTTAAAGGTTGGTATGTACCTCCAATTTCCCCCGGGAGTACGGGCTTCTCATTGTTTGGAAGAGGTGCTTTTCGTTCAATAATTCTTGCCTTTCGGCCGCCAGATCTTTTTGTCATTTTGGTACTCCGAACCTCTAGTGGGCTTTGAAGATTATTAGTATCAGACTTTTTCGTTATTTTGGTGGTTTTAACCATCCAGTATCAATTGAAATTTTTTACTTTAAAGATTAGATATTCTAATGTTAAATAGTAGCTATTTGTATAGATATAGAAGAGCTGTGCGCATGGGAAGAAAGTTACCCCCCTTGAATAGTTTAAAAGCATTTGAAGCTTCGGCGCGATCACTAAGCTTCACTGTAGCGGCAGAGGAGCTATGTGTAACTCAGGCTGCTGTAAGCCATCAAATTAAATCGCTTGAAGCTTATCTCGGTACTAAATTATTTACTCGATTGCATCGGCGATTATCATTGACTGAAGAGGGCCAAGAGCTGCACACGATACTGCAGCCTGCTTTTGACGAGATTGCACAAGCCATTATTAATATTAGACAAAATTTTGGCCGTCAGATGCTCAAGGTCAGGTTAGCTCCATCCTTTGCCGCAAAATGGCTTTCTCCTCGCTTAAAGCAATTTCGTGATATGTATCCTGATATTGATTTGAATTTATCTCATTCGAGTAAGCCAGTTGATTTTCGAAATGAGGATGTTGATGTAGCGCTAACTTATGGTGGGGGCGAATGGGAGGATGTTGAATGCTTTCCTCTGATATATTTAGATTTTTTCCCAGTGTGCAGTCCTTCGTTACTAATCAAAAGAAAAATGATTAAACAGCCCTTGGATTTAGCCGCATTTCCGTTGCTGCATGACGCTAATTATAAAGGATGGGAAGATTGGTTAAATCAGGAGGGCGCAGTTAGCGTTAATGCCCATAGAGGCACAATTATTGATGATACTAATGTTTTGATCCAAGCAGCATTGGATGGGCAGGGCGTCGCATTGGGATCATCACCCTTCGTTGCGGATCATATCCAGTCTGGTCGGTTGGTTCGCTTATTTGATCATGAGCTCGTTTCTAGTAATGCTTACCATTTTGTTTGCCCCCCTGCGAACCTGAAACAGCCTGCCGTTAGGGCGTTCCATCAATGGTTATTGACACATGTAGCATGAGTGAGTCTAAGGGCTCTACTTCTAATCTCGATTTTATTGAATTTTGTAGGCGCAAACATATGATCAATCAACTTACGCTTTTAACAGGATCGAATTGTCATCTTTGTCATCGGGCAAAAGCGATGCTTAATCCACTGGTTATTGAGAAAGATTGGGAGCTGCTTGAGGTAAGCATTCACGGCAACAAGGATCTCGAAGAGGCCTACGCAATTCGAATCCCTGTTGTGGTTTTTCCAGATGGTTCAGAAAAGGGTTGGCCATTCACTACAGCTCAAATTAGACGATTACTGCAGGAAAAAAGCAGTTCATTGTAGCAGTCTTAGTTGCAGGATAAGCATTCGGATAACTTCTGCTGAGCCAATAAAAAAGGGCATCAGAGATGCCCTTTTTTATTACTGTGACAATCATCAAGTACCAGATGTTGAGCTAGTGCTGGTGGTACCCGTAGTCGTAGTACCCGTAGTCGTAGTACCCGTAGTCGTAGTACCCGTAGTCGTAGTACCCGTAGTAGGCGTTGGCGTTGGCGTTGGCGTTGGCGTTGGAGAGGGATCATTGTCGACCACTACGTTACCCAGTACTAATCCACCTACAACACCGACAGCCACTGCCGTAGCAATAGGAATTCCTGCTATTGTTCCTGCTCCTGCTCCTGCTCCTGCTCCTGCTCCTGCTCCAGCCTCAGAGCCTGTTGCAGGGGCCTGTTCCACGGGTTTATCTATTGGCGCTTGAGCAAAGCCGGCGGATGAAACAGATAGAGCCATAGTTACTGCTATGGCAAGGTCTTTTTTCTTAAACATGATAGACGGTCCCTTTCGTATGGTGGTTAACTGCGAGCGCCATTAGAGACGTCGAACTCCTTAAGGTCGATAGAATAATCGATTAATTTCTGATGTTGGTAAACAAACCTTTGAACTGTGATTAAAGTCACAGTTTTCCGGTGTTATTTTTGATGGGTTGCGATGTAGCGATCTAATGCGTTAGCAAAAGCCATTCTATCCTTTTGACTCAGGGGTGGTGGCCCGCCACCAATTTGCAAGCCACTAGAGCGCATAGTGTCCATAAAATCACGCATGTTTAAACGTGCTTTAATATTTCCTAAAGTATAAAGTTCTCCTCTAGGATTAAGAGCCATGCCGCCTTTCTCAATAACTTCTGATGCAAGTGGGATATCTGCTGTAATGACCAGGTCATTAGCTTCTACTAATTTTACGATATGATCATCAGCAACATCATATCCTGATCCAACCTGAATACTCTTAACAGTTGGGATACGCGGAGTTGCAAGAGGTTGGTTGGCAACTAAAGTGACTTCAATACTCGTGCGCTGTGATACTCGATAGAGAATTTCTTTGATGACTGTGGGGCATGCATCGGCATCGACGTAAATTTTGAACATGGCGTCTAGTTTTTAGTTTCTATGATTGGGGTTTATAGGGTTATTTAACGGCAATTGCAAGATTCATCTTTACATCAAAAAACGCCAACAAGTCCTTGTAACTGAGTGTGTAGAGAGTAAAATGCCGCCTTAAATGTATAAATCATGTGGCCTTTGGTAGGGGTCACCACTGAAAAGGACTCTGTTATGCCCCTTATTACCCTTCCTGACGGTTCTCAGCGAGCATTTGAGGCGCCCGTATCAGTTATTGACGTTGCCGCAGATATTGGCCCGGGTTTAGCTAAGGCGACTATAGCCGGCGTCGTAGACGGTCGTGAAGTTGATTCATCATATCTAATCGACGCTGATGCTGAAGTTTCTATACTGACAGATCGTTCAGATGAAGCTCTTTCTATTATTCGCCATTCAACTGCCCATCTTATGGCTATGGCAGTTAAGCAACTTTTCCCTTCAGCACAGGTCACTATTGGACCTGTTATTGAAGATGGTTTTTATTATGATTTTGCGTTTGAGCGTGCATTTACCCCTGAAGATCTGGAAGCTATTGAAGCTCGCATGAGCGAATTGGTTAAGTCGGATCTCGTTATCTCCAGAGAAGAGTGGAGCCGGGATGAGGCTGCAGACTTTTTCAAGAGCATTGGAGAAAATTATAAGGCTGAAATCATTACAAGCATTCCTACGAATGAGCCGATTAGTTTGTATCGTCAGGGAGACTTTATTGATCTTTGCCGAGGACCCCATGTTCCCTCCACAGCCAAGCTTGCTGTTTTTAAACTAACTAAGGTAGCAGGTGCTTATTGGCGTGGAGATAACAGTAATGAAATGTTGCAACGCATTTATGGTACTGCTTGGGCTAATAAGAAAGAGCTAAAGGCTTATATAAATCGCCTGGCGGAGGCCGAAAAGCGAGATCATAGAAAAATTAATAAGAAGCTAAATTTGTATCATATGCAAGAAGAGGCTCAAGGGTCGATTTTCTGGCACCCCAAGGGCTGGAGTATCTACAATACAATTGAAAAATTCATGCGTGAAAAGCAGATTGAAAAAGGTTATCAAGAAATAAAAACTCCCCAAATTGTCGATTTCAGTCTTTGGGAGAAATCTGGTCACGCGGACAAATTCAGTGATGACATGTTCACAGTCTCAACTGATGATCGGAATTATGCGATTAAACCAATGAACTGCCCCTGTCACGTACAGGTGTTTAATCAAGGATTGAAGAGTTACCGTGATTTGCCTCTGCGTCTGGCTGAATTTGGTTCATGCCATCGCAATGAGCCTTCTGGTTCGCTCCATGGAATAATGAGAGTGCGCTCCTTTACCCAAGATGATGCGCATATTTTTTGCACTGAAGATCAAATCCAGCCTGAAGTTGCTCAGTTTATTGACTTCTTACATGAGGTCTACGCTGATTTTGGATTTAATGAAATTATTTATCGACTGTCCACACGCCCAGAGCAGAGAGTAGGATCCGATGAAGATTGGAGTCGCGCTGAAAAGGCCTTGGCAGATGCTTTGGATGCAAAAGAATTACCGTGGCAGGAGTTGCCCGGAGAAGGAGCTTTTTATGGGCCTAAAATTGAATTTTCGCTGAAAGATTGCATCGGGCGAGTTTGGCAGTTGGGAACAGTACAGGTTGATTTCTCAATGCCGGGCCGATTGGATGCCCAATATGTGGCTGAGGATGGAAGTCGTAAAACTCCGGTGATGTTACACAGGGCAATATTGGGATCTTTTGAGCGATTTATTGGTATTTTAATTGAAAATTATGAGGGCGCTTTTCCGTTTTGGTTAGCGCCAGAACAGGCTGCGGTAATCAATATTACCGATTCTCAGGCCGAATATGCGTAAGAAGTGACCAAATCATTGCAAAATAACGGATTTAGAGTCATTTGTGACTTGAGAAACGAGAAGATCGGCTTTAAAATCCGCGGTCATTCAATGCAACGAGTTCCTTACATTCTCGTTGTAGGTGATAAAGAAAAAGAGTCGCGCACGGTATCAGTCAGAACTCGCGATGGAGAAGACCTGGGTAGCATGCCTTTGGAGCAAGTTAATTCTCTATTTACAGAGTCCTCTGAACGCCGTGGGCGTGTTTTTGTTGAAACGGAGTAAAGCGTATTAAAAAAGACAGTAAACGGGCTCGTCTTAACGACGATATAACTGCCGCCGAAGTACGGCTGGTTGCGTCAGACGGAAGTCAGATTGGTGTTGTAAGCCTTGAAGTAGCCTTGGAAACAGCTCAGAAAGAGACCTTGGATTTGGTGGAGATTTCACCAGATGCCGAACCTCCAGTCTGTAAAGTAATGGACTACGGTAAACATGTCTTTGATATAAAGAAGAAAGCTGCGTTACAGAAAAAGAAACAGAAACAGACACAAGTAAAGGAAATGAAATTTCGACCCGGAACCGATCAGGGTGATTACGATATCAAATTGCGTAATTTGGTTCGGTTTTTGGAACATGGTGATAAAGCCAAAGTCACTCTGCGGTTTCGTGGACGTGAAATGGCTCACCAAGAGCTTGGTATGGAAATGATGAAACGTGTCGAAGCGGATCTTACCGAACTCGCCCAGGTGGAGCAGTACCCTAAGATGGAAGGTCGTCAAATGACCATGGTACTAGCACCACGCAGCAAGAAGAAGTAACTAACGCGACCCGCGTTCAGCCACATTTTTTGGCAGGCTGTCCGGGCGTATCTTCTTGTCATTTAACCTCACTACAATTGGAGAAACGAAATGCCAAAAGGTAAGACTCATAGTGGAGCTGCAAAACGCTTCAAAAAAACGGCTTCTGGTTATAAGCATAAGCACCAACACAAAAGCCATATTCTCACCAAGATGACTACAAAGCGTAAGCGTCAATTGCGTGGCACCAGCATTCTCAATGCTGCGGATAAGCCTCGGGTAGATCGCATGTTACGTAATGTATAAATCACACAACTAATATTGGTGGGAGAATAAAATGGCTAGAGTAAAACGTGGTGTTGAAGCTAATCGCCGACACAAAAAAGTTCTAAAGCAAGCAAAAGGTTACTACGGAGCCCGCAGTCGAGTTTATCGCGTTGCGACTCAGGCAGTAACAAAAGCAGGTCAATACGCCTATCGTGACCGTCGTGTGAAGAAACGTACATTCCGTCGGTTATGGATTGCCCGTATTAACGCACAATCTAGAGTGGAAGGGTTGTCCTATAGCAGACTGATTAATGGTCTTAGTAAGGCAGGTATTGAGCTTGACCGTCGTGTTCTCGCCGATTTGGCAGTGCATGATAAAGCTGCTTTTGGCGCAGTTGTTAATCAGGCCAAAGCTGCCCTGGCGTAGTAATAGCCTCAGTTGAGAGATCAAACTTACCGCTTGTTTGCAGTGAGTTCCTCAGCAGATAGAATAGGGAATGGGCTTTAGCCCTTTCCCTATTTTTTTATCAGGAATAAGATAGACCCTATAGAATGCTAAAGTGATCAATAATGATTGAATTAGAAAACATATCAAAAGAAGCCGAAGAATCTATCATTGCAGCGACAGATTTGTCTATGCTCGATGATTTGCGTGTCGAATATCTTGGAAAAAAAGGTAGACTTACTGGCCTACTCAAAGGTCTTGGTAGTTTAACTGCTGAAGAACGTCCTGGTGCCGGCGCTAAAATAAACGAAGTTAAACAAAGCCTTCAGGGCTTGCTTAATGAGCGAAAATCATATTTTGAGAGTGTCGAGTTAGATGCTAAATTAGCTGAAGAGACTATTGATGTTACTTTGCCGGGTCGCGGTGAAGATGTTGGTGGCCTTCATCCTGTGACTCGTACAATGGAGAGAATTGAGTCCTTTTTTAGTCGGGTTGGTTATGATATCGAAACGGGCCCAGAGATAGAAGATGATTACCATAACTTTGAGGCTCTAAATATTCCATCACATCACCCCGCTCGGGCGATGCACGATACTTTTTATATAGACCCAACAACTGTTTTACGTACGCATACATCCCCGGTTCAAGTTCGCACGATGGAGAGGGCCGCTCCTCCCATTCGTATTATTTGCCCAGGCAGAGTATATCGCTGTGACTCAGATTTGACTCATACGCCCATGTTTCATCAGGTTGAAGGCCTGGTGGTGGATAAAGATATTAGTTTCGCAGACCTCAAGGGAGTAATTGACCAGTTTTTAAAGGCATTTTTTGAGGCCGATTTGCCTGTCAGGTTCAGACCTTCATATTTCCCTTTCACTGAGCCCTCGGCAGAGGTCGACATACAGTGCACCAATTGTGGTGGAAAGGGTTGCCGCGTCTGCAGTCATACGGGGTGGTTAGAAGTGATGGGCTGTGGAATGGTTCATCCAAATGTATTAGAGCATTGCAAGGTGGATGCCGATGCCTTTACCGGTTTTGCCTTTGGAATGGGTGTCGAACGGTTAGCTATGCTGCGTTACGGTGTTAATGACTTGCGGTTATTTTTTGAAAACGACCTACGTTTTCTCAAACAATTTTAGACTGGGGTGGTAAATGAAATTTAGTGAATCCTGGTTGCGCCAATCTGCAAATCCAGCTCTGTCTACAGAAGAATTGGTTGCTCAGGTCACCATGGCAGGACTTGAAATAGATGGGGTAGAAGATGCAGCACCATCGTTATCGGGTGTAGTCGTCGGTGAAATAGTTGATGTGGCACAGCATCCTGATGCTGACAAATTAAGAGTTTGTCATGTGGTTGGTGGAGATGAAAAGACTCAGGTGGTATGTGGGGCCCCTAATGCCCGTGTCGGGATTAAGGTTCCATTTGCTACTGTGGGCGCAGTTTTACCCGGCAACTTTAAAATCAAGAAGGCTAAACTTCGAGGTGTTGAATCTTTCGGTATGCTTTGCGCGCAGGATGAACTTGGTCTGGGAGATGATGCCAGCGGATTATGGGAATTGCCCTCTGATGCTAGTGTAGGTGTCGACTTGGTTAAATATCTTGACTTGGATGACGCGATTATCGAAGTTGATCTCACGCCTAATCGAGGGGACTGTTTAAGTATCCGAGGTATGGCACGGGAGGTAGGCGTACTTAATAAGCTTGATGTGTGTAGTGAGCCTTGTGCACCTGTTGCAGAGACCATAGCAGACGTAATCCCTGTGAGAATAGATTCTCCCAACGGATGCGCACGGTATGTCGGACGCATAATGCGTGATCTTGATCTTTCTCAGACCACCCCTCAATGGATGCAAGAGCGACTGCGTCGAAGCGGCATACGAAGCCTTGGTCCGGCGGTAGATGTTACTAATTACGTGCTACTTGAGCTTGGGCAACCGATGCACGCCTTTGATCTAACCAAGATTGACGGAGGTATTGTTGTTCGAATGGGTAAGGATGAGTCCTTATCTCTGCTTGATGATACTGAGGTTAAAGTTAGTCAAGATACCCTTGTGATAGCAGACCATAAGAAAGTGTTGGCGTTGGCGGGCATTATGGGGGGTGCTGATTCTGCAGTGGGGGATGAAACAACTGATATCCTATTTGAGAGTGCTTGGTTTAATCCTCTTGCTGTTGCGGGTAAAGCGCGGCACTACGGCAAGCATACGGATTCTTCCCATCGTTTTGAAAGAGGTGTTGATTCAGATCTCCAGATAGCCGCTATTGAGCGTGCAACTGCGTTAATGCTAGAGATTTGCGGCGGATCAGTTGGACCTTTAATTGTAGAAGAAAGCACTCCAGACCTACCGCAATTACAAGAAATTACACTTCGAGATGAGCGAGTAGCCCAGCAATTGGGTGTAGTAATTTCCCCTGATGATGTTGACGGTATGCTCACGAGATTAGGGCTGACCTTAGTGAAGAGAGATGCTAGTGCGGCTACTTGGACTTCGCCGAGCTGGCGGTTTGATCTAGCAATTGAACAAGATTTAATAGAAGAAGTGGCCCGAATCTACGGTTATAACAATCTTCCCACATCAACTCCGACGATGGCATTGGACCTTCAGCCGAACCCGGAGAGTATTGAAGAACCTAGTTTATTTAGATCTCAGCTAATTAGCCGAGGCTACCAAGAAGTCATTACTTATAGCTTTGTCGATCCAGATTTGCAGAATATGGTTGACCCGGATGTTAAACCAGTTCGCCTTGCTAATCCTATCTCATCAGACATGGCAGCCATGAGGACCAATCTGTGGCCGGGGTTGCTCTCTACAGCTAGCTATAACCTTAACCGACAGCAAACAAGAATACGAATATTCGAAGTTGGACAATGTTTTATACCCTCTAAAAAAGAACAGCTAGGGCTGTCTCAAAGCACCGCATTGGCCGGATTGATTTGTGGATCACGAACACCTAGTGGCTGGACTGGAAGCAAAGAAAAGGTCGATTTTTACGATATTAAGGGTGACCTTGAATCGGTATTAGCTAATACGAACTTATCCGAGGAGTTCACGTTTGAGGCTTGCGAGCATCCAGCGCTACATCCAGGGCAATCAGCGAAAATCTTAAGAAAGGGTGTTCAAATTGGATGGATAGGGCAGCTTCATCCTAAGGTCCAAGCGCATATGGATTTCTCCTTGCCGGTTTATCTGTTTCAAGTGATCTCAGACAAGATCGCAGAAGTTAGACTTCCTAATTATGCAGATGTAAGCAAGTTTCCCGAAGTTAAGAGAGACCTCGCCTTTATGGTTGATGCTTCAGTGGAAGCGAGTAGTCTGATTAACTGTGCTAGAAATGCAGCTGGAAAACATTTAATTGATTTAAAGTTATTTGATGTATATCAGAGCAAAGATGTTGATAATAAAGGAAAAAGCATTGCTTTGGGCTTGACGTTTCAACATGCTTCCCGCACTCTTACGGATGAGGAAATAAATCGCTGGATTGACAATGTAGTCGCAGACGTAGGTAAAGCATGCGGCGCTGAATTAAGAAAGTAATAGAAACTACCTCACATAAGGATTGAAATAGGTATTATTTGATGGGTGCACTAACCAAAGCAGATTTAGCAGAGATGCTGTTCGATGAACTTGGGCTTAATAAGCGTGAAGCTAAAGAAATTGTCGAAATGTTCTATGGTGAGATCAGCTTGGCCCTAGAAAATAATGATCAGGTCAAGATTTCAGGGTTTGGTAATTTTGAACTTCGAGATAAGAAGAGCAGACCTGGCAGAAATCCTAAGACAGGTGAAGAGATTCCTATCTCGGCTAGACGTGTCGTTACCTTCAAACCAGGTCAAAAATTGAAAGCACGAGTTGAGACCTATGCTGGAACCAAGTAACAACAATCAATTACCCGCAATTCCAGGCAAGCGCTATTTTACGATTGGTGAAGTGAGCGAGCTCTGCGGAGTTAAACCACACGTTTTACGTTATTGGGAACAAGAATTCCCCAGCCTAACGCCAGTTAAGCGCAGGGGCAATAGGCGCTATTATCAACGTCAAGATGTTGTTCTTATCCGTCAGATCCGTTCATTACTGTATGAACAAGGGTTTACAATCGGTGGTGCAAAGCAGAAGCTTGATGACACGCCTTCCAAAAAAGAACAGACCCCTTACAAGCAACTAATTGATCAAACCATCTCTGAGTTAGAGGATGTTCTGAAAGAGTTAAGTTAGCACTTTTTAGGTATAGTTTGAGTTGCAAAAAACCACTTTAACTGTATGATTGCGATCTTCTCATCGGGGCGTAGCGCAGCCTGGTAGCGCACTACACTGGGGGTGTAGTGGTCGCAGGTTCAAATCCTGCCGTCCCGACCAACCACGCGGTTTTCGTTGATAGTAGTTACTAACTGCACAAAAATTGCACAAAAAATTGCACAAAAATCAGATGTGTATAGTAACGGTTTCAAAGGGTGATCATCGGGGTTCATGTAATCTAGTGTAGTGTTGATAGATTCGTGAGCCATAATCTCTTTGATTTGTTTATTTGTATTCCCTGCATTCTTTAATAATGTTGCAGCCAATTTTGTTTGCCGACCCTTCGGTGCTAGTTGTCCACCTGAGTTTTATAATTCTATTGTGAATAGGACTATTAAGTATACTATCGTCAGCTTAAAAGCTTGCTATTACCCTTAAATAATAAAAAAAAGAGAGTGTAAGGATGGCTTCACGTTTAAGTATTCCGCAATACTGTGTCAAATTCGTTATATTATCAGCCCTTGTTTTTTTATCTTCTTCTGCCTTTACCAATACGAATGAAGTATCCGCGTCTTCGAGAGTTAGCAGCGACCAGCTTCAACTCTACCCAGAATATGGCTTTGTAAGAAAAGAATACCAAAGCCAATATTTTACCGTAGCCCTTACCGGTGGGAGCGATTACACGTTTGACTTATATCGGGCAAATGTTTCACAGAAACCTATAAATGTGGGCGGTAGTCCCCAACAATTGAATGAGCCCTTTTTAGAAATTTTTAATCCAGACGGCTCTGTTGCAATGATGCGAAGACAAATGCAGAGGTCTGCGAGTGGAAATGAATGCTATTGGCGGGATAGCGACCCAGGCTGCCTTCCACACACCCTGACAGCCAGTGAAACAGGAATATTTACACTCAGAGTAAATGGCTACCGAAATGATCATGGTGGGTTTGCTCTAGCCGTGACTAATACAAGTGGACAGCAATTATTGATTACACCCTTCGAAAAGCTCCCTGATATTCGAAATTTAGCGTATGAACAACTCCCTGGTTTTAATAAAGATACCAGTCTTTGGCGAATCAAAAATGAAGATCATTTAACTAGAGCTAATAATGTCGATGTCTGGACATTTACTGCCAATAAAGATGACTTTGTGCAAATCCAGCTAGATATAATAGAGCCGTTTCCCAGTGATAGAGAGGGCTTTATTGCTGGAAAGTTGTTTTTATTTGATCAGAATTTTGACCTAATTGTAAGTGATGAGGGATTCGTACCCTTCGGAAATGCAAGGATATTGAGTAGTCTTCCATCTACTGGAAAGTACTACATAGCTGTAACGCCACTTGGGGAGTACGACGACGATTACTGCATTAGGAAATGTCAAGATTTGTGGGGCGAAGACATGGTTGATGGACTAGTTGGAGGAATAGGGCATTATGAGTTGGATACTGAAATTAAAGTTCTCCCTTACAAGAGTATTCCTGTGGCCAATGACAAATCAAAGGCTGTCAAAATTAATGCCATCATTATAACTAATGACATCACACTTGATTGTGGTTGCTGGACACTGCGAGACGGGACACAAGAGAAGCCAACGCCCACCGAACAAGAAATAAGGGATATGCTGGCCTCTGTAAACTCAGAGTACTTTGAGCTTTACAGTAACGATCACTGGGATGGTTTTGAATTGGCTGCAATCTCAACGTTTTACTCACCCGAGTATGTCGAAACAAAGAGAACCGATGCCATCCTGTATGACTTTGCTAACCTACCTGTTGCCCGCGAAGGACATATTAATCTTGTTTTTGCCCGATTAAGTGATTGGGTCAACGTAACTGGTACCACATTTTTAAATGGGACTCTGTCATCGAGAAACGGCGCGACCGTGGTTATCGACGCATATAAAAGCCCGCTTGCTGTGCTAATACATGAACTTGGTCATGTCATTGGAATAAAACATGTTGCGGGGACTTGGCCACCAGCCGTCATGGATCTTGAGCTCTCAGATCAATCATTTATTGGATACACAGGACTCGACCATAGCAATCCAGAGCGAAGTTATATGAGTACCTGGATTCCTTATGCAAATGAGCTCGGGTATGAAAATAAGGGCCGCTTCTTAACAGAGCAATCATTCACATTAAACACCCCAACCTATGGAAGACTGTTCTCCACTGCTTTAAGGGACTGGCTGGAGAGAAATGAAATCATCGATACTAATGCCCCGGGAATAGATTCTTACGCCGCTAATTACGTCCAAAGAAAACATAAGTCTTCAATATCCCCTGACTCTAGATCAGTATCCACAAATATCCCAAGAGTTTGGGAGAATATTGCTGCTGGACCAGATTCTGGTTCATCTCCATATCAACATGGGATTTTCCCTACACTTGGATTATCCTCGTTACCCGATGGCACATCGGCATCTGCTGCAATATGGGAAGATGGTAGCTCTGGGGATGGGCAGGCAAAACTTTCTTACAAAGGAGCAGATGGCGTGTGGGGAGCTACCACATCTTTTCCTACAGCAAGTGGTAATTCCGTGGCTGCGCACCAAATACAAATTGATGAAGCCGGTAATGCCCTCGCTTTATGGGAACCGTCAAGTGGAAAGGGTATAGAGGTTGTCAGTCATAATGGTAGCCAATGGGGTACGCCGAACACAATTTCTCTTTCTTCTACAGGAAATAATTATCGCTCTGATCTTACTATGAATAAATCAGGTGTTGCAGCTGCAGTTTGGCTGAGCCGCAAGGATGCCTCTAGCGGGAATTTGCCACCGTCTGTTATGTTTGGTTACAAAAATATAGAGGGCTCATGGGCTACTGCGCTTTCACTGATCGATGGAACTACCGCAATAGAGGATCCATCGGTAAGCATAAACACACATGGCGATATTTTAGTTACGTGGCAGCAAATATCAGGCAATGGAGCCTTCGCAATAAAGGGCCGTTATAGGGATGCTGATACCGAGATATGGGGAGATGTGGAAACTTATTCAGATATCAATCAGACTCTGCATGGTGGCTTTGCCGAGTCCGCATTAGATATTAATGGAAATGCGATAATCACATGGCGGCAAGCTGACGCAGTAGCTGGAGAGAAACTTGCAGCCAAAGGTAACATCATGGCGCGCTATAGACAAAAGGTGGGTGGCACGCTGGGATCAATTACTCAACTCTCAGCAAATGGTCATGATGCGTTCAACAGGTCAGTTGAGCTTGACCGAAAAACAGTTGCTTTCTTGTCCAATAATAGAGCTGTAACGACTTGGTATGCATTCGATGGTACTGACTTCCGTGTATATGCAGCTGAAATGGATGCGCAACTTAGCTGGGGCACCCCTATCCCACTGTCAGTTGCTGGACAGCACGCTAAGCTACCTAGCCTTGACGTTGATGATCGCACCAATGGTTCAGTTGGTATTACTTGGGTACGCTCCAATGGTATCCACAATGTCGTTCAATTCAGCAGCAAGTCAACCACAAGTTCTTCATGGACGACTCCTGTAGATTTATCTTTTGATAGCGAAACCGCATTTTGGCCTACGATGGCAATGGACGGACCGTTTGTTGAGGCTATGTGGTCTAGATTTAATGGAACTAATATATCTTTGTCTTCAATCGTGAGTAGAACTGAGGATATCGACACTGATAGCGATGGAATATTTAATACAATGGATACCGATGATGATGGTGACGGTGTTGCTGATGAAAATGATAGCTCACCTTTAGATCCAACAAACGATTCTGATGATGATGGTGTTGCCAATAATAATGATGCTTATCCAGAGAACAACCTTTACTCTCAAGATTCCGATAGCGATGGGATACCCGATGCCTGGGAAACTACGTATGGGCTAAATCCAAATGATGCTGCAGATGCGACAAGTGACCAGGATAACGATGGTGTCTCTGCCCTAGACGAATTCCTCGCAAATACACACCCCTTTAACTCAATCGATATTGATGGAAATCAGCGTTATGACGCCCTTACAGACGGACTGCTTTTGCTCAGAGGAATGTTTGGATTAGACGGTAGTGCATTGGTAACAGGCACCGTAGCGTCTGATGCGGCTTATACAGAATCAGTTGATATTGAGTCCCGCATAGCAACGCTGGGTGATTTAGCAGATATCGATGGCAATGGCACAATAGATGCCCTTACAGATGGCTTGCTGACATTGAGGTATTTGTTTGGTTTAGAAGGGGACACCTTAATTGCTGGAGTAGTGGCCTCTGATGCGACCAGAACAACCGCGGTAGAGATTGAGGCTCATCTAAAAGCTTTGATACCCGAACTATGAATTCAAGTTGAGATACTATAAAAATGTTTAAAAATATTAGTGGCGCCACAAAAATAGTTATCTTAATACTTCCCTTTATTGTAATTGTCCCAGCTTATAGCAACGAAAAAGTAGAGCGAATTTGGGATGATAATCAAGACTTTGCTTATTGGTCTTCAGAAAATAATGATCCTCTAATATTGTCCAAAAATACCATTGGTTCGACAACACCTTCAGGTCTCGTTGTGTCCCTGGATACATCCATTTTGCAGACTGCTCTGAGATCAAAAATTGGACTAGCTAAAAAACAAAATATTATCTATTTCCCTAACGCATTTGGAGAAATGATAGCGTTTGATGTGAAAGAAAAATCAAACTTCTCCCCAATCTTGGCGGCTAAATTTCCTGAAATTAGTGCATTCATTGGGGTTGCAGTAAACGACGCCAGTCAGAAAATCCATTTTAGTCTTGCGCCGGAGGGTATACAGGCTGCTATTACCAGTAGTACTCGGCCAGAAAAAGTCACTATTGAAAAGATTAGAGGCACTAACACATACGCTGTAGCAGACCTTACTGAAGCTGTTAAATCTCGAGATGGTTTCATTTGTACTACCCCGACTAATTCAGTAACTATTAATCCAGCCAGTAACCGATTGACTAATAGCAGTTTTTCTAGAATCTACGAGAACCAGAGTAAATTTTCTAATGCGAGCACGCTCACAAAATACCGCCTCGCTGTATCAACTAATGGCCAGTACACAAGATATCACGGTGGCACTGTCGCCGGCGCACTGGCGGGAATAAATGCCACGCTCACTCATGTGAACGCGATCTTTGAGCGCGACTTTGGTATCACTCTTGAATTGGTAGATAACAATGACCTTATTATTTACACAGACCCAGCAACGGACCCTTATACCGATAGTGAGGGTGCGTTAAGTAGTGAGCTACAGATTAATTTAGATGCCGTAATTGGGTCTGCTAACTATGATCATGGTCATATCTTTAGTGCAATAAGCTGTGGCTTTGGCGGATGTGGTTATGCAGGTGCTATTGGTGGTTTTTGTGATAACAAATCTAAAGGAAGCGCATGGTCAGACTCGCTGCAACCTGAGGGCTCTAATTTTACAAAACTTGTTGCCCATGAGATCGGACACCAGGTGGGCGCGAACCATACATTCTCCGACCGCTCAGAGGGGACGGGTAAGAATGTTGAGCCGGGCAGCGGGACAACGGTAATGAGTTATGCGGGTATTACTGGCTCAAATAACGTAGCCCTCCAGGGCGATGAATATTTCCACTATGTGAGCATCGAGCAAACACTAGCCTACCTGCAAAACCAGAGTTGTCACGTTGACATGCCAAATGAGAACAGCCTCCCTGTTGTTGAGGATATACCGGATCGAACTGTACCTATTCTGACCCCTTATATTTTGAGTGGCAGCGCTACGGATGAGGACAGTGATGATGTGCTCAGCTACACGTGGGAACAGATTGATGATGGAGTTGTCACTGATACTAGCTTTGGGCCGAAAAATCTTAGCGGCGCTAATTTCCGATCTCTATCTCCTAGCAGCGCCGGTGAAAGGTATATGCCTAAACTGTCCAGCGTGCTCTCTGGGAACCTAACGCTTGAGAACCCCAACACTTTGTCAACATGGGAAACACTATCCTCTGTACCGAGAGACTTAAATTTTGGCTTTACTGTGCGGGATAATGCGGTTGGTGGAGGCGGAATTGCACAAAAAACGATGAAGGTAAGCGTTGTTGACCAGGGTGGTTCCTTTAGTGTCACCTCACCAGCAGACGGCCTGATGTATTTAGCAAATGAGGCTCACACTGTTGCCTGGAATATTGCGGGGACAAATCTAGCCCCGATGCTAGCTGACAAGGTCACAATTACCCTGTCGGTAGATGGTGGCCTTACATTCCCCTATACATTGGCAAGCGATGTGGATAATGATGGAAGCCATGACGTAACGATGCCTGACTTTGCAACATCAGAAGCTCGCATCAGAATCCAACCCAATAACAACAACATTTTTTATGCTATCAGTAACGAGAACTTCTCTCTAACTCGAAAAGATATCATTCTATCTGCTCAGCAATATGACTACACAGTTTGTAGCGCTGAGAGTACTGTCGCATCATTGACATATAGAACCTCACCGGAGTATGCCGATACTGTGCTGCTGTCAGCCAGCAATCTTCCCACGGCATTAAGTGTTGGGTTCTCACCCGCGAGTGTCTCCGCTGATGGAACAGTGATTAGTGCCACCATTACCGCTGGGGCTGACATCTTAGCGGGCACGTATCCCATTAATATCGATGCGACATCAAACAACAGATCGCAATCTCAAGTGCTCAATATTAAAGCCTATCAAGCTGAGTTTTCCCCCATTAAATTATTAAGTCCCTCTAAAGATAGCGTCACAGAGAAACTAAAAGCGACACTAACATGGAAGGCCGATATAAATGCAGATCAATATCGAATTGAAGTATCAACTGAGGAGAGCTTTAGTGAATTAATCTATAACGCTGTCATTGCAGAGGCTTCCTTCGAGATCAACGGCCTGGAAGGAGATACTAAGTACTATTGGCGGGTTTCCCCGTTAAATCGCTGTACTAGCGGGACATATGGTGATGTGGGTAACTTTACAACACCTGACTTTGTATCAGCTAAAGAACTTCCTCTAATTATTCCTGCAGAGCCTTTTATTGGTGTTTACACATCCACACTATCAGTCCCTGAAAACGGTCGAATCAGCGACATTAATGTATTACTTGATATGACCATAAACAATGTTAACTTCTTAAAAATCACACTAACGTCACCCTCTAATACAGTTGTCACACTAATTGAACAACCTGGCTGTGGGCAAAGCTCTGGCATCAGCGCTATCTTTGATGATCAAGGTGATGACTTCAGCTGTGGAGCTGGAAATTCTGTACCGATAATTACTGGCCGTCAAAAGCCTCAAAAAGACGCGTTGAGTCAGTTTAATGAGCAACCCTCGAAGGGAGACTGGGTACTTACGGTAAGCAATTTTTTCACGAATGTTGGAGCAGGTAGCCTCAACAATTTCGCTCTTCAAATAACTACTGACTCTGGTGTCGCCGTTCAGAATTATCCACCGGTTGCCTTCGAGCAATCTCTAACAGCGCTCTCCGGGCAAGAGATTTTAATAGGCCTACGCGGAGCAGATCCTGAGCGATCCCCATTGTCCTACGAATTAGCGAGCAATCCATCGGGTACATTAGAGGCTTTCTCGGGAGAAAAATTAGGAGATTGGGCTAAGCGTGATCTGACCCCAGATGCATGTTCATTTGCATGGGATTTGATCCTGTTCGATGACGAAGATCATGCTTTTTCTGCAGGTTGCTATCTGTGGTTACTCGATGTTAGTAATCCTTCAGACCCTACCTTTGTCTCAGAGGTATCAAATTTTGAAGGCCGCGACGAACAGTACTTAGGAGGTGTGTTATCAAAAGATGAAAACACGCTGTTTATAACCCAAGGTAATGAAGGGCTTATAATATTCGATGTATCAGACCTTACAAACATTCAGCCGCTAGGCAAATATGATACGCCAAGCCAGGCAAAGAGTGTTGTTCTTTCGCTCGATGAGAAGACTGCATTTGTGTCTGATCGCTCATCTCAATTACAGATAATTGATGTCAGTGATCTAGGTAACCCAAGCTTGCTAAGTACTTTCTCTAGCTATGGCGCGATCAGCGATGCGGCTCTATCAGCAGATGGAAATACACTCTATCTTGTTGATTGGTATTTCCTAGAAAGCGTCGATGTAAGTGATCCCTCTGCACCTGTCGAACTAGGTGCTGTGTCCACTCAAATTGATCTCTTGGGAAACAATTTTGGTGGCTACTCAGGCTCATTAGTCCTCTCATCTGACGAAAAAATAGCTTACATAGCATCAACGGCTTTCGGTCTTGTGATTATTGATATCAGTGACCCTACTGACCCAAAGCCAATGGGGAATTTATTTATAGATCTCTATAATAGCGCGGGTTCACCTAATATGTTAACGCTGTCTCCGGATGGAAGTACGATTTATCTGGGCGAGGAAACTGCAGGTGTTAAGGTTATAGATGTCAGAGATGCTAAAAACCCTATTCTAATCGATACCATTCCAACACTTGGAAATTCTAGTGGACTTACGTTGTCTGCCGCGGGAGACACATTATATAACTCTAATTACCGTTATAGTTATGCCTCTGGAATGTCTGTACCGGGAGGATTAGAGATATTCAGTGTAGAGAGGAAATCCGTAACGGCGGGGGAAATAACTACACCTCAGCTTTATTACACCAGCCCGTCGAATGGACCTGGAACTGATAATTTTGTCTTCAAAGTAAATGATGGGGCTCTGGATAGCAATCAGGCGACAATCTCTGTGTCTATTTCTGATTCTATTAATAATGATGGCACCTGGACCTATACTGAAAACAGCGATGAGACACTAACAATTACTGGCTGTGTTGGCCCATGCCCCTCTGATCTAGTCATACCGGAGCAAATTAATAGTTCTCCCATCACCGGGGTTTCGAATCATGCATTTGCTGATAGCGGCATAACCTCAGTAACACTTCCAGGGACTATATCGAAAATCGGAGACTACGCTTTCTATAAAAATTCTTTAGGGGGGCTTACTTTGGGTGCCAATATTAATGATATTGGAGCAGGATCTTTTTCATACAACAGCATTATTGTTGTGAGCTTTTTAGGTGATCGGCCGAATATTGGAGCAGATGCCTTCAGTTTAAACAGGGAGCTTAAGATCGTCAGTTATTGTCCAGGTAAATTAGATTGGCCAGGTACAGATATTTCAAATGGGGTCTCTATGATAATACCCAACGAGGATTGTAATGCCACCGTGGCCTATGACACTTCGCTTATTAAAATAGAAGCGGCTGCATTAACCAGCGATACTGCCAACCTAACCTTAGCTGATCTCGAAGCTGTAAGCGTCCTAAATGAGATTACCCCAAGCTACATCGATCAATATTTAACCTTCATCAGACTGTCATCGTTCATTGAAAACGTAGCTGATATTCATAGGATTATCTCATCGGTGAATAGTGTGATGACCAACTGCCCAAACTCTGGACGTTTTGTTTCTGTGGCTGGAGAAAATCCTTGGCCCCATGAAATTAGTTGGTCCCTGATGGGCAATGATCCAGATATTCCCCTTCTGAGTGGCGGAGCGGAGCTCTTATTATTTACCTGTATTGGAGACGGTCGCTATCCATTGAATATGTACGATAGCTTTGGAGATGGCTGGATTAATGATAATGGAGAAGTAGATACCTTTTTCTCAATTTTATCTGCGGATGGTACCGAGCTTGCGAAGGAGGGTCTTGCCGCTGGATTCTCCGGTGTAGCAATTATCAAGCTTGGTAGTTACCCAAATCAATCTCCGATCGCAGCTACTCAAAACGTTGATGTTATCAGAGGCATTCCCAAGCGAATAACGCTATCGGGTGAGGATGCTGACCTGGATAAGCTAACAATGCGGCTAACTAAATCTCCAACGTCAGGTTCGCTTTATAAAAATATATCGGTTGAACCGGAGTCTAGTTATGCATCTGACGTAAGAATCTATGACTTGGCCTTATCTCGTGACCAAAAAACTGCGTATGTCGCCAATGGCAATGACGGTTTGAAGCTAATTAGTATTAGTGACTCCGGTGCCCTAGACGTAGTTTCGGTGCTAGATACTGATGGTCTGGCCAGATCAGCGACCCTTTCACAAGATGAACAGACTATTTTCTTGGCGGACGGTACGCTTGGATTTAAAATAATTAATGTATCGGATAAACTTAACCCCACTCTGGTTAGCTCGGCCGTTATTGGCGAGTCAGTATATGATATCGCTCTATCCGCCAACGGGAACTATGCCTATATTGCGCACTTGTCAGGTGTCAGTCGAGTTGATATTAGCGATCCAGTGAATCCTATAGCCGTCGCAACCCTCCTCACACCCGGAGATGCTCAAAGTATCGCCCTGTCCTCAGACTATAAGTGGGCTTATGTTGGGGATGGCTTCAAGGGCTTCACTGTTCTCGACATTAGCGAGCCAACAGCGCTCACCCTGCTAAATAGTATGGATACGCATGGTGAGGTTTATTCCCTTGCTTTATCAGAGGATAACTCGACGCTTTATGTCGCAGATGGATATTTTGGGTTAAAGGTTTTTAATGTAGATAACTCTAGCAGTCCTGCTCTTATTGCCTCAGTTACTAATATTGGCTTTGTGCGAAGCGTTGAAATATCAAATAATGGCTTAACGGCATACCTTGCCACATCTCAACGTGTGGGTCCTCGAATGGTCAATATCAGCGATCCTTCTGCCCCAGTTTTATTAAGCTCATCTGGCAATCAAGAAATCAATTATGTTATCCCGTCAGTCGATGAAACTAAAGCCTATGCCACCGTCTCATCAGGGTTGCAGTCATTTACGGTGAGTTATAAAAATCCATTTACTGTCGGTGATACTCTTTTAGAAACCTCGATCTATCTGTCTAACGACTCTAATGCCCAAGCCGATAGCTTTGAGTTTTTAGCTAATGATGGCACCATTGATAGCGGTAACGCTCAGGTGACAATTACAATCCTCAATGATACTGACGGAGATAGAGTTGCCGATGATGAGGATGCGTTTCCAAATGATTTAACTGAATCTATAGATACTGATGGCGACGGTATCGGAAATAACAGTGATCCGGATGATGATAATGACGGTGTGCCTGATATCACAGATGCATACCCGCTAATAGGACTCAACGGACTTATTGATACCGATTCTGATGGCATACCTGATAACTGCCCTTCCGAATGCCTATTGTTGGGAATGGTTGCAGATGATGATGATGATGATGATGGTGTATCGGATGAGAATGATGCCTTCCCACTTGATGCAGCAGAGAGTATCGATACAGATTCAGATGGTATTGGCAATAATGCTGATACGGATGACGATGGAGATAATGTTGCAGATGGAGCTGATACATTCCCACTAGATGCCACTGAGAGTCAAGATACGGACTCAGATGGCGTTGGAGATAATGCGGATGCTTTTCCTAATGATGCAACTGAGACAGTAGATAGTGATAGTGATGGAACAGGCGATAACTCCGATGCCTTCCCCAATAATTCAGTTTATTCACTTGATAGTGACTCTGATGGCATGCCTGATGCCTGGGAAACTACGTATGGGCTAAATCCAAATGATGCTTCAGATGCGACAAGTGACCAAGATAATGATGGCGTTTCGGCCTTAGATGAGTTCTTGGCGGGGACAATCCCGTCCGGGTCGCTAGATATCGACGGAAATGGCCAGTATGACGCTCTGACAGATGGACTTCTTCTGCTTAGGGGGATGTTTGGATTAGATGGAAATGCATTAGTAACGGGGACGATTGCTTCTGATGCTGTCTTCACTGAATCAGTGGAAATTGAATCTCGCATCGAAACTCTTGGTGATCTTGCTGATATCGATGGTAATGGCGAGATAGACGCTCTTACTGATGGACTACTCACTCTTCGCTACTTGTTCGGCTTAGAGGGCGATACGCTAATTAACGGTGTGGTTGCGGGAGATGCGACTAGAACGTCTGCAGAAGATATCGAGGCTCATTTAGCTATGTTGAAGCCGAGTTTATAGTATCGCTTGATTACTGATAAATATCACCTCAGTGTAATGCACTTGCGAAACAACTTCTGGGCAGAAAGTTTCGTAAGTCATTGATTTATAAAGAAACGAATATCATAACACTGGGGTGTAGTGGTCGCAGGTTCAAATCCTGCCGTCCCGACCAATTTTCAATATCTCGTATTTATGGTTTAACCCAAAAAGCAATCCGAATCGTTATTTCTGTTTCAACTTCATCCAAAGAGTGCGCGTTTAGCGTACAGAATGCTATACCCTTGGATACATGAGCAAAGCCCTATGGCTGAAATAAAAAAAGCACTTTTGCCTTATGGGACTACATCAAGTTCTCCCGCAATAGTTATGCCTGATACTGAACTGTTTCTATCAGAGCGTGGATCATTAACAAAAAACTACTTTGAGAATGCCGTTGAGTTGTTGAATAGAGAATATGACTCAATAAGAAGGCTTGCAGAACTGAATGAGCTTGTCTTTAGTTCATCCTATAATTTCGTTCCAAGAGTTGGGCAGCAGTATCATTTATACAAGAAAGTAGGGGGGAAGTACTTGCTCAGTATGATTGAACATTGGACGGCTCATGAGTTCATTGTATCGGTAGAGTTCACTGCTGACAGTGTTTGGAAAGAGGTTCCTTCACGCTAAGTCTATCACGCTAAACAGAACTTTCTGATCCTTTCTAACTGGTCGTGTGCAATACTCAACTCTCTTCAACCTGAGCTTTCAAGCTCGTCACATACCTTTGTGAGATACCCAAAAGAGAGATATGTTTGCAAAAGATATATTATGAACACGTGACCTGTATTTATTAAATTTTAGGAGTCTTTAAGTGGAAAAGGTTTTGGTAACCGGAGCGACGGGCTTTATAGGTTTGCATTGCATTAAACAATTATTGGACCGTGGATACAGAGTCAATGGTACTTTGAGATCACTAGATAGGCAGGCTGAAGTATTAGACTCATTAGAGCGTAATAACACACCCACCACACATTTATCTCTTTTTGAAGTCGACCTTAACCGGGATAGTGGATGGGATTCGGCTATTAGTGACTGCAATTATGTACTGCATGTGGCATCTCCCTTCGTCTTGACTGACGAGGATGAGGATTTTTTCGTTAAACCTGCGGTAGAAGGTGTTCAGAGAGCATTAAAATTTTCTAAGAAGCACAATGTAAAAAAAGTCATACTAACCTCATCTTTTGCTGCTATTCATGAGACATTAAATGATAGGCAGGAATCCTTTAGTGAAGAGGATTGGTCGAACCCTAATAAACCTGGAATTAGCTTCTATGCTAAAAGTAAAACCATGGCTGAGCTTGCTGCTTGGGAGTTTATGGAGATGGAGAATCCAGACTTTAGTTTAACAGTGATAAATCCAGTTTTGGTAATGGGGCCGTCTTTATCTCAGGATGTAGGAACATCAAATTCACTTGTAAAGAGCATGATTAGCGGGTCAGTGCCAGGTACTCCTAAGATACATATAGGAATTGTTGATGTCAGAGATGTTGCCTCTGCTCATATTCTTGCCATGGAGAGTAGTGGTGCTGATGGTGAGAGGATTATAGTGTCTGAAAAAGAACTATGGGTTCATGAGGTTGCGGCTATTCTGAGGGACGCAGGGTTTAATAAAACACCAAAGATTTTATTCCCTAAGTGGCTAATGAAGATCGTGGCCCTTTTTAGAAAGGATCTAGCATTAATGATCCCAATGATCGGAAAACGAAGAGATGTTTCTAGTTCAAAAGCTAGGAGCTTATTAGGTTGGAAACCCATGAAGGCGGAGCTCTCTATCATCGATACTGCGCAACAACTGAAGGACTTCGATTTACTCTAAATAACACCGGGAATGATGGCTTTTCTTTCTTTAGGATAGTTGTCAAAGTTCTCACGATACCATCTGTGATTAGCCAGTGCCCTTGGAAACAAATTGCCTATAGTCCAAATTAGAAACAAAACGCCCGAAACACTCCAAGTGAGCATAGCCCAGCCAGCCCATTCGATAATTTCACCAAAGTAATTGGGCGAAGCAATATACTTGTGCAGGAATTTATCAGGAATGTGATAACCAGGCCCTCTTTCTTTTTTTAGTGCCGCGACAATATAGTCAGACTTAATGTTAATAAACATACCGACACAAAAAAGGGACAACCCGAGTACAAATGGGGAACTCTGCATCCAATCTACAGAGTATTGGGTGAAATAGAAGATACCGAAACATTGAACAGTGACGTTAATAATATTAAATGACAATGCAGTCAGGGCGATACTGAGCGGCATTTTAGGGTTTGTTATCCTCATGACAACTGGATATATCAATGTTCTATGGGTGTAATGGATTAACCAGATGAGTAAAAAGATTTGGTGGACGGGTAGCAAGTCCTGCCTGACCAGTGCGGCATAGCCGATAACTAAGATCACACATGGCGATTCCATTAAAATCCAGCCTAGTCTAGCTGGAATCAATGGACCCCAACCCTCTCTAATGTGCCTTCCATAAGGTGCTGTTATAAAAAACAAGCAAAGACAGATAATAAAAGCGATAGATGCCCACAGAATTGTAAAGAAACTAAAGTCCAACATTGGTCATAGTTTACAGACAAAAGTTTGCGGGACCAACAAGTCAGCTTGGGCTTATGCTTACACTTGATTCGTACCGTAATATGTATAACGCTGTAAATTTACCCATAAGTGTATAAATCTGTACTATAGTTTTATGGCTGTTGTAAGAAATTATTAACCAGTCATTTAAAAACATACCTAAAACTATTAATAAAATAAGAGGAAATAAAAATGGACGAGTTTCAAATTTGGAGTGTACTTTCAAGCTTTTTGATATCAAACGCTTTGTATCAAGCAGGCGTGTTTTTCATCTTATGGGTTGCGTTTAGAGCTGCCAATCTATTGAAGAATGAAGATCCAATGATGAATAGAGTGCTGTTGTCGCTTTTCTCGGCGGGCATTATTTTTAATGGATTAACCGTTTCAGCATTGCTGACGTTGAATCTTCAAAGTACAGCGCATTCCTTGGCTCAGATGGGTGCATCGAGCGCTAATGCTGTTCGTTTCATTGCAGATTGGGGCGTAGAAGGGGTCCCTGAAATGAGTCTTGTTAGCAATCCGATTATGGCCGGATGGTGGCTAGTGGTTGCAATTATGCTTTTTGGAAAAATATGGCAAACTAAATAGGCAAAACAGAGTTCAGGAGGGGGAGCATACGCTCCCTTTTTTGTGCGAGGTTGATTAAGGTCGTTAGCCTCAGCAAAATGTCAGAAGTAATATAGTGAAGCTGTTTCATGGGTACAGTAGGATCCAGCTATAGTAGTAAACATAAAAGACAAGTGATGTTACGAGAAGACCTCGTATAATTTTGTAGCTAATATTTAGTCTTAGATTGTTCTTTTTCATGCGTTCCTCGTCGGTTTGTGTCAATTATCGTAATACGAATCATTATCATTTACATTTGGTTTTAAGTCAATTATTATTCTTCGTATAAGTAAAGACGAAAACCGTCTGAGCGTTTAGTGAGATATAGGGACAGAAAAAGTTAAGAGGGACCATTAATGAATATGAGATTTTTATGCAAAACGCATCGGGAACATTTACTGAATGAACCCACAAGAGCGAAGGCCTTTTGGGGTATAGCTTTTGATACAGCTCAATCATTTTATGATCAATGCTTATGGTCAGAGGCTTTGCCTCATATAGGCTGCGCGTTTGAAACCTCAGATATCATGCTGACCTCAAAAGTTGAGGACCCAAGACAGACATACGAATTGATGTCTTCGTCTTCTGTACTATTGGCTTATACTTTGCTTAAAGTTGGACAAGTTGATGAAGCACGAAATGTTTATTGGTGTACCATTAAACGTCTCGAGAGAGAGCTCTCAGAGGGTAATGCAAACTACCCTGAACTTCAGCACAATCTTGGGTTTCTCTACAGGTGTGTTGAAAGTTTGATAATAACCTATAGGCTTGAAAGTGATACTGCGCAGATATATGGTGAGGAAACTGATATCTCCTTACATTAAGTTACATCGCTGCTTTTTTTAACCGCAGACGCTAGATTTTGTTTGGTATTTGTACTCAGAGTCTAGAAAAGACATCAATTTCTAGACTAATATTTGGCCTTTTGCGTTATACTTTTGGCACGTCAATCATGGAGATTCTTATGTCAAACCACAAAGCCCTAAATATGTTTGGGCGCTCGGGAAATCCAGCCTTAAAA
The DNA here is from genome assembly GCA_004211905.1 of SAR92 clade bacterium. Taxonomy (GTDB): domain Bacteria; phylum Pseudomonadota; class Gammaproteobacteria; order Pseudomonadales; family Porticoccaceae; genus HTCC2207. The sequence continues at coordinate 9,506 of SHBP01000007.1, read as the reverse complement.
GCAACTACTTTTAGTTCGGTTTCTCAGCGTGCATCGTCAGCTTCGGGAATACAAGCAACTGCATCGAGTACGATGACGTTGCAAGGGACTGTAAACAAAACGGGTATTTTGCTTGCGTTGGTGGTTTTATCAGCCTCATATACGTGGAATCTATTTTTCCAAAGTGGTAATCCTGGGGCGGTCATGCCGATGGCAATTGGCGGTGCGATCTTCGGTTTCATCCTCGCATTAGTAACCATATTTAAAAAACAGTGGGCTGGGATTACAGCACCAATGTACGCCGTGGCCGAGGGTCTTTTCTTGGGAGCGATTTCAGGTATTTTTGAAATGCAGTACCCCGGTATCGTCATTCAAGCCGTCGGCCTCACTCTAGGCACTTTGGCTTCATTATTATTCCTTTATAAAACAGGGATCATTAAACCTACTGAGAACTTTCGACTAATGGTGGCGTCGGCCACTATGGGCATTGGTATGCTTTACCTTGTCAGCATGCTAATGAACGCGTTTGGTTCAGGTGGTATTGGCTTTATTCATTCTAACGGCTTGTTTGGGATTGGCTTTAGTTTGTTTGTGGTGGCCATAGCGGCTCTTAATTTGGTTTTAGATTTTGATTTCATAGAGCAGGGTTCAGAGATGGACGCACCTAAGTACATGGAGTGGTTTGGCGCATTCTCTTTGATGGTTACGCTCATATGGCTATATCTTGAAATGTTACGATTATTGGCGAAATTGAGAAGCCGGTAGTGGATGCGAACTCTCTCATTTTTGGTTCTATGGCGGTTATTTCCTTGGCCGTCTTCTTTTATCTTGGTCGGTTTAAGGCATCATCAAGGCAAACCGACCGAGATGACCGGATTGATTGGTCCACTCGGAAATTCTCTATTCTTAAAATATTTTTGTACTCTTTAGGTCTTGCCGTAGGAATCGCTTTAATCGTGCAGGTTATCTAGTAATTTCCTTTGGAGAGGCTAAGGATCTAACCTGGTTATACAGATAGGTTGTAAGTTCCTGACGACCACCAATACTTTCTAAATCTGACCAAGGCAAGGGATTACCAATTTCTGCATTGATTGTAGAGCCAAATTTGTTGCTTGCTTCTTTTAATAATAACGCCATACGTAAGGGCTCGCTAATATGCGAGGCTACATGGAATATGCGACTATTTTGCCCCGCAAAATGAACTGGAACCACCGTGGCCTGAGCATCGCGAATTAACTTAGCTGCGAACGTTGTCCAGGGTGCGTCTACTACTGTTCCAAAACCTTTACGATCTGCGGTGGAAACAAACCCAGAGGGAAAGATGAGTAACGGAATATCTTCTTTTAGGCACTCCTGAGCCAATTTTTTAGTGCGAAGATTATTCTTAACTGCAGCTTTTGTTTCGTGAAAGTCAATGGGCAAGAAGTAGGGCGCAAGATCCCGGTCGCGACACAGCAATGAGTTAATTAGGATTCGAAAGTTGCCTCGCGCTTTGATAGCGATGTCACAAAGAACTAAGCCATCCACGACGCCAAAAGGATGATTGGCCACGAAGACCAAGGGCCCTTTTTTTGAAAGTGCATTCAACTTTTGAGTATCGTAACAACTTTCAATCTGAGTTGCTTTTAGTGTCGCTGTGAAAAATGATCGAACATCAAACGGTTGTTTCTTTAGGTCATCGTAGATGGACTCAAGCTTTTTACGTCCGAAAAGGATCTCTACTCCAGAGATGAACTTTTGCACTAACCAAGGATCGGTCGGCTGCACATAAGAAATAGTAGGTTTGTCCTGAATATAATTGGAGAATTCAGAATTTAAATTGTTATTTAGTTGACCCGTCATGAGATCCCCATTAGGTTACAGATCAATTTTCACACAGTTGGGGAGGTAAGCGCTAGTGTTAGCACGTACCTATTAATATTCTAGTATGAAAGCTTCATGTTACTGATTATTGACCGCAAATTGATAAAAAACTCTTTTAAAGCTCTGTTTATTTGCATAGTTTAACCCACTTTGAGATTATCCCGCTCAGCAATTAATTCGACTACCAATAAAGGATTTTTATGAAGACTAATAGAGAAATAGATATCGTAGTTTATGGAGCAACAGGCTTTACCGGACGCTTGGTGGCTGAATATTTAAACCAGACATATGGCGTGGATGGCGATGTAAAATGGGCCATGGCCGGACGCAGTATAGACAAATTGACTGCGGTCAGAGATGAGATGGGTATTGCTAAGAGTGTGCCTTTGGTAGTGGCTAATGCGGATGATTTAGATTCCATCAATAATATGGTCAATAGTGCATCGGTTGTGCTAACAACGGTTGGACCCTACCAACTTTACGGTAATGAGCTTGTCGCAGCCTGTGCTGCATCTGGAACCGATTATGTTGATCTTTGTGGCGAACCAGCATGGATGCATAAAATGATAGGTGAGCACTCCGAGGCCGCAAAAGCCAGTGGCGCACGCATTGTGTTTTCTTGCGGTTTTGACTCTATTCCTTTTGATTTGGGTGTATTTTTCTTGCAGCAGCATGCCGAAAAAACCCTTGGTAGCATGGTGCCGAGAGTAAAAGGGCGGGTACGGTCTATGAAAGGAACAATGTCAGGGGGAACGCTGGCTAGCTTCAGGGAGACCATGGCGGCCGCTGGCAGGGACAAAAACTTAATTTCAGTATTACGCAACCCATTCTCTCTTACATCAGGATTTCAGGGGGCGGATCAACCCTTGGGGAATAAACCTGAATATGATGAGGCCATAGAAAGTTGGATTGCCCCTTTTGTCATGGCAAGCATTAATACTAAAAATGTTCACCGCTCAAATATGCTTCTTGGGCATCAGTACGGTGAAGATTTTGTTTATGATGAGATGATGGTTACAGGGCCAGGTGACAAGGGTGAAGCTATAGCTAAAGCTGTTACTGAAGATAACTCAATGGCCAAGAGTACGCTTCAACCTGGAGAAGGACCTACTAAAGAAGAGCGTGAAAACGGTTTTTATGACGTATTAATGGTGGGTGAGCATTCGGATGGCAGGTCTGTGCGTATTAGCGTTAAAGGCGATAGAGATCCAGGCTACGGGTCTACGTCAAAAATGATTGCAGAGAGTGCTATGTGCTTAGTAAAAAATCCGCAGTTAGCGTCTGGAGGGATATGGACAACAGCCCCAGCAATGGGTGCAGAGCTAATTGATCGACTACAAGCAAATGCAGGCCTAACATTTACCATAGAGAGCTAATAGCTTAATCAAATCCACCTTAATGGCATGCGTCAAAACCTTAAGGTGGATTTCAGGTGGTATGCCTTCGCCTAGAAGGATTAATTGATACTGTTTTTGTGATTCCAGTCAACACAGTCTTTCAAGGTAACTCCTGACCCACCAAATATATCCAGTGCACTGCCGATTGTTAAATCAATATTGCCCTCAGATATGGTGTTTACCAGATCAAGATCACTTATTGATGTTGCTCCCCCCGCGTATGTTGTAGGTATAGAGACTGCTTGACCTAATAGGCTGACTAAATCCCTATCTATTCCAGCCTGTAAACCTTCCACATCGGCACTATGAATTAAAAATTCAGCACAGTAGGGTTGCAGTTCGTTGATCAATTGAGCATCAATAAGAGTATCTGTAATAGTTTGCCAACGATTGGTTGCAACCATCCACCCCATGTTGGTTCGACGACAGCTTAGATCTATGACCAAATTATGGGCTCCTACCTCAGAACTTAAATTGGATAGCCGTTCCCATGAGAACTGACTATTCTCAAATAAATGTGAAGTTACGATAACTTTAGATGCGCCTGCCTCCAAATATCTCTGGGCATTGCCGATAGTTATACCGCCACCAACTTGCAAGCCCTTAGGGTAAGTAGATAGGGCGTTAGTTAGGGCATGTTGATTATTGGCGCCAAGGGAAATTATATGTCCACCTTGAAGATCAAGTTTTTTGTAGAGGGCGGCGTAGTGGGCGGCTGTATATTCGCTTTCAAAGTTTGTATCAGCGCCTGAATCTGAAAGGGTGCCCCCGACAATTTGTTTAACCTTGCCTTCATGCAGATCAATACAGGGTCGAAATGCAGTCAATATCGTTACTCCAAGTGAGTATTAAGGTGGTCATTATAGTAATCAATAGTTTAATAAGTAAGAGCGGTTGCTATATGTGTTTTTATCATAAGCGTGATCGTGCCAATTTAGTATCGGCATTGCGCCAGGCATGCTCGTATCTTTCATACACACTTTTGGCTTCTTGAGCCTTGCCTTGTGCAGCCAGGCTCTGCCATAAACCAAACAGCGCCCAGCCGTTATTTTGATGCCAGTCAAGATCCTCGCGATAGGTTGCTTCAGCTTCATTTGCTCTCCCTGCGTCTAGAAGAGCGGCACCAAGATAATGGCGCATGGGCTGGGGCCAGTCCGGTGGTTCGATGTAACCATTTTTATCCTCTATCGCTACAGCAGCTTCATAATCTAGGATTGCTGAGTTGATATCGCCACTGGCTTGTTTAATCTCACCAGAAAGTCCCAGGGCCGCGATTCGAAGAATAGATGATACTGGTGTTGGACCAACTTGATATTGATCGATATTTGACAGCGAAATTATTTTCCATATCTTTCCAAGTTCTTGACGGGCTGAGCCTACGTCTCCTTTTGCAAGGTAGGCGCTGCCAATACAGTAGCTCCAGATACCATCGAGGTATGGTGTGCCGAATGCGATAGGTTGACTACCTATAATTTTGTCCCATCGGCCAAACATTTTGTTGACTAAGCAAACACCTGATAGGCGCTTCTGGTTTCGTCCATATTTGGCATTCTCAGGTCTAATTTTGCTCGCAAGTTTAGTTGCAGCATCAATTGCAGTTTCGTAATTACCCTGAAAAGAGGCGGCATACTTAATGAAGTCGATAGCATGAGGTGCATGAATCTTGGCTGATAGAGGGTATGTTCCAAGATTAGGCAAAGGTCGATCACCCCATATTTCTAAGAATTCTTTGTCTACTTTTTGAGATTCCACATTACTAGCTACGGCTTTTTCAAATTGGCCTACTCGGATATAGATATGCGATGGCATATGCACCATATGACCGGCCATTGGCATGGTCGCTGCAAGCCGATTAGCTGAATCTAATGCACGCTGGGGCTCCCTTGAGGCTTCCATAAGGTGAATATACAAATGATTCGCGCCAGGGTGATCTGGGTGTGAAGCTAGAGTTCGTTCGAGCATTTCGGCAATCTTCCCCGTGTCTCCAACAGGTGATCCATCGTGCTTCCAGTAATTCCAGCGACCTACATTCATAAATGAGGCGGCGTAAAGGGATGCGATGTCAGGGTCATTAGGGTATTTTTTTTGTAATTGTTTGGCCGCTTGGATATAAGCCAGATCCCGTTGATGGTCATCGCTAATGGAGTCTTTGTCGTACAGGACAAACAGGGCTTTAATCATATCCTGCTCGATTACGCTGGCATTTTGGATTAACTTGAGTGCTTTTTTTATGGCTCTTAAACCCTCAGATTTAGGATCATCAGGCATCCCTGAATATCGACTATTTGGGTTTGGGCCCATTGCGTGGGCTAGTCCCCAGTAGATCATTGGGTGTGTGGGATCGCTCATAGCGGCCCGCTGGTAGGACGCTATTGATTCTGGGAAGTAAAAACCCCAAGCATACCTCAGCCCTTGGTCGAAAAAGTTTTGTGCGACTGACTGATCGGTGGATATCTGACGGTGATAGGTGCCTGACCCCTCAATTAAAATAGCTTGCCCATCCTTGTCACTATTTAGTGATTTAGCGTCTAGGATTTGGCTCAAGACAGGTTGGGTCATAAAAATCGCTGTAATTAAGGTCAATCTTAAATAGATGACTAAAGTGTGCATTAGTAGACCTAGGGTTGTGCTAGACGATGTTGAGTATATGCGAACATTGACTGAGTAAAAAGTTCGTTTAACTATGGGGATGAATAAGCACGAGAAACTTTGGATCCATTGTTTCGGTTTAGTTTAAGTGAAATCGTAGTACTTGCCTTTAATAGTTTTTGCATATCCACACCATGTTCGATCGCCAAACCGTCAAGCATGTAGATTAAATCCTCAGTCGCAATATTGCCGGAAGCGCCCTTAGCATAAGGGCAACCCCCTAACCCAGCGACGGCGCTATCAAAGACTGAAATACCCATTTGTAGAGAGATTAAGATATTGGCCAGAGCCTGGCCATAGGTGTCATGCATGTGCATCGCTAGCTTGCTTGTTGGAATACTGCTTAACAATCTAGTCAAAAGTTTAGACGTAGATGCGGGTGTTCCAATACCAATTGTGTCACCAAGAGAGACTTCATAGCAGCCCATGTCTAAAAGTTCCTGTGTAACTGCTTCTACCTGAGGGGGGGCAATTAAACCTTCGTAGGGACACCCCAAAACACAAGAGACATAGCCGCGCACAGGAATGTTACTTTTGTGAGCTTTTGTCATCACAGGCACGAAGCGTTCTAGACTTTCTTTAATAGAACAGTTGATGTTTTTCTGACTGAAACTCTCAGAAGCCGCAGCGAAAACGGCCACTTCTTTGACGCCGCATTCTATGGCTCGATCCATACCAAAATCGTTAGGTGTTAATGCGCTAAAGATCGTGTTTGGGTAAATAGGCTGGATATGACTGTTTATCGCTTCAAAAACCTCATCACTCCCAGCCATTTGAGGTACCCACTTAGGGCTGACGAAACTACCAGACTCAATGTTTTTAAGTCCTGCATCAGCTAGCTGACTGATCAGGTGCAGTTTAGTCTCGGTATCAAGAGCTGTTTTCTCATTTTGTAGGCCATCGCGAGGGCCAACCTCGACAACTTTTACTTTCTCAGGATAGGTCATAAATCATTAGCCTCAAATGCGAGAAGTGTAACATCACTCTCCACTAGAGCCCCTTTTTCAAAGAAGAACTCACTAACTGTGCCGTCGGCTGGAGCGACTATCGTATGTTCCATTTTCATTGCTTCCATGACGACTAAAGTGTCACCTTTTTTGACCATATCACCGACGTCTACTAAAAGATCTACAACAGAGCCATGCATTGGCGCTTTTAGGCTACCGTTAACTGCATTTTGGTTGTCCATACCCAAGTCAGGCTTTATCTCACTGCAGTTGAAATAACCTTCCGGGGTAAACAGATCAAATCCCTCGTCCGTAACCATCAGCTTGCTGTTAGATAAATTAGTGAGATTAGTTGCCGCTATGTAGCGCTCACTCTGTTGTATTTGTAACCCGAGCATAGGTTTGGGCAGTCCCCAGCTTGTGGTTAGATGCCAAGGTGAGTTGGGGTCTGAGGACCTTTGTGCGGTTTTTACTGCTTGTCCCTGACGTAAATTCATCACCGCTGATGCAGCTAAAGGAGCGGCATACTCAATATCAGCATCCCGCAGGCGGAATATCTCGTCATGGTTTTGTTCAATAAAACTCGTATCGACGGCACTACCCCGAAATGCGGTACTGGTAGCTAAGTTATACAGAAAGCCAATATTCGTTGTTACACCAGTAACACGATATTTGGCAAGTGCATCAGTTAAGCGGTTCAACGCCTGAGCTCTATCATTGCCCCATACAATTAACTTAGCAATCATCGGATCGTAATAGATACTGACTTTATCTCCTTCAACGACACCAGTATCAACCCGCACATAATTATTTTCCGCAGGAGGATTAAGAACCTTTAGTGTGCCAGTTGCTGGCAAAAAGTCATGATTAGGATCCTCGGCATAAATTCGTGCCTCAAAGGCATGCCCAGTAATGGATAACTCGTCCTGAGGGCAGGGTAGAGGTTCACCTGCTGCAACCCTTAGTTGCCAAGCGACAAGATCCTGCCCTGTAATCATTTCTGTGACAGGGTGCTCTACCTGTAGGCGAGTATTCATCTCCATAAAGAAAAATTCACCGCGACTATCAAGCAAAAACTCAACCGTGCCCGCACCCTCGTACTTAATAGCTTGTGCGGCTTTGATTGCCGCCTCACCCATTTTTTGCCTAAGCTTTTCTGTCATTCCCGGTGCAGGGGCCTCCTCAATGACCTTTTGGTGACGTCGCTGAAGGGAACAATCTCGCTCAAACAAATAAACGGCATTTTGATGGCTATCGCAAAATACTTGAATTTCCACATGGCGTGGCTGAAGCACCAACTTCTCGACCAGCATAATGTCATCATCAAAGCTGCTCATAGCCTCTCGTTTGGCCGCATCCAGCGCTTGATCAAAGTCAGCCTCAGTCTGGACTGCACGCATCCCTTTGCCACCGCCCCCAGCTGCCGCTTTGAGTAAAACAGGGTAGCCTAATATATTTGCTTCCTTTTTTAGAGTCTTGGGGTCTTGATTGTCGCCATGGTAGCCGGGGATGAGAGGTACACCGGCTTTTGCCATGATTGTCTTGGCCGCAGACTTTGAACCCATAGACATGATGGCTTCGAGAGGCGGGCCGATAAATGTAATGTCGTGTTTCCCACACTGATGACAAAAGTCGGCGTTTTCGGACAGAAACCCATAGCCAGGGTGGATTGCCTCAGCGCCGCTTTCCAATGCAGCGGCAATGAGCTTTTCAATCGCTAGATAAGACTCGCTGGCGGGAGATGGGCCTATATAGATAGACTGATCCGCCATTTTGACATGAAGTGCGTCACGGTCAGCGTCACTGTAGACAGCTACGGTTTCAACCCCCATGTTTTTTGACGTTTTAATAATTCGGCAGGCGATTTCACCGCGATTAGCAATAAGTATTTTTTTAAACATGCTGGGGTTAGTCCTTTAACCAGTTGGGCTGTCGTTTCTCTAAAAAGGCGCTTAAGCCTTCCTGTCCCTGAGCACTTACCCGAATGCCGGCAATTACCTCACAGGTGTGTTCAATCAAGGAAGAGTCGATAGCCTTGCCGCTCGCCGTGGAAATGAGCTGTTTGGCAGCAGCGACAGCTTCAGGACCATTGTTGAGCACTGAACAGACAACTTGTTCTATTTTTTTGTCCAATTGCTGCTCTTCAACTGTTTCATGAACTAGGCTCATTTGCAGAGCAGTATTGCTATCAAAGCGTTCTGCAGTCATAAAATAACGCTTTGCATAGCGTTCTCCAATAGCCGCTATTACATAAGGGCTTATGGTTGCTGGTACCAAACCAATTTTAACCTCACTAAGAGCAAAGGTTGCTGTTGTTGCGGCTACCGCTATATCGCAACAGCTAATCAATCCAAGAGCTCCGCCAAAGGCAGCACCTTGTACGCGAGCGATAGTGGGCTGGGGCATTTCATTTAGCATCTTTAGCATTCCAGCCAAGGCTTTTGCATCCTCTAAGTTTTCTTCGTAGGAATATGCGGCCATGCGCTTCATCCAGTCGAGGTCGGCACCTGCTGAAAAGCTTTGTCCTTCAGAGGCTAAAATCATTAGCCGTACGTCAGAGTTTTCTGCAATGGCTGTAAAAGCATTGGAAAGTTGGTTGATCATATAATCGTCGAATGCATTATGCTTGCTTGGGTTATTCAAAGTAACCTTGGCAACACCGCGACTATCA
>SHBP01000006.1 GCA_004211905.1 SAR92 clade bacterium | reverse complement strand
CTTAGATAGACTTGAAGGTAATGAGACTATATATGGAGTGAATACCGGATTTGGCAAACTTGCCTCAGTCAAAATTGATGAGGCCCATTTAGCCAGTTTGCAACGCAACCTAGTTCGCTCTCATTGCGCTGGCTTTGGTGAACCTTTACCCCTTAACGTGGTTAGATTGGTCATGGCATTAAAATGTCTTTCTTTGGGTCGCGGTGCATCTGGCGTGAGAGTAGAGGTAGTGGAGCTACTTCAAAATATGGTTTTGGCAGACATTATTCCAGTTATCCCTGCACAAGGTTCCGTTGGAGCATCAGGTGATCTTGCACCACTGGCCCATATGGCGGCCGCTATGATTGGCGAGGGCGATGTGTTCTATAAAGGTGAACAAATCTTGTCCTCTGAAGCTCTGCAGCAAGAAAAGCTGAGGCCAATTGTATTACAGGCTAAAGAGGGGCTTGCATTATTAAATGGCACACAGGTGTCAACTGCCCTCTGCTTGGCTGGCCTTTTTGATGCATGGCGTCTAGCGATAACATCCATCACCACCACCGCTCTCTCGATAGATGCGGCTATGGGATCAAGTGCACCATTCCACGATGAAATTCACCAGCTGCGAGGTCATCACGGACAAATCGATAGTGCAAAAAGACTTCGCCAATTGCTCCATGGATCTGAAATTCGTGACAGCCATAAAACTGGTGATGAGAGAGTACAAGACCCCTACTGTCTGCGCTGTGCCCCTCAGGTGATCGGTGCTTGTATGGATCAATTGCGTCAGGCTGGAAAGACACTGCAAATAGAAGCCAACGCAGCAACGGACAACCCTCTTGTTCTGACTGATGGCAATATCATCTCTGGAGGAAACTTCCATGCCGAGCCAGTAGCCTTGGCAGCTGATCAAATTGCAATTGCTGTCTCTGAAATTGGCTGTATTGCCCAACGCAGAATTGCGCTTTTAGTCGACCCTGCTCTGAGTTTTGGTCTGCCTGCATTTTTAGCCCCTGATCCAGGGCTAAAATCTGGGCTGATGATTGCGGAAGTTACTTCTGCTGCACTAATGAGTGAAAACAAAGCCTTGGCCAATCCTCGCTCGATCGATTCAACGCCAACCTCAGCAAATCAGGAAGACCATGTGTCAATGGCATGCCACGCGGCACGCAGACTTCTGGAGATGAACAAAAATCTTTCAGCTATCCTCGGTGTCGAAGCAATGGCTGGAGCTCAGGGCATTGACCTTCGGGCCCCTCTTAAAACCAGCGAGTATTTAACAAAGGCGATATCAACAATTAGAACCAAGTGCCCATCCCTAACAGATGACAGAATGGTCAGTGCCGATATTATTAAATTAGCCGCTTTGGTTCATCAGACCGATGAGCTTATAAGTCTTGGTGATGGCAGCATAGCACTGGATATATCGGCATGAATCTTGTGGAGGTAACTCAAGGTGATAGTCCAATAATATTGGGCCAGCCGCATTCAGGGACGTATGTTCCTGATGAGATATTCAGTGAACTAAATGACATTGGACGCCAATTATTAGATACCGACTGGCATATCCCAAAGCTCTACGAGGGTTTGGTAGACAACGTTACAGTAGTAAAAGCAAATTTTAATCGTTATGTGATTGACCCTAATCGTGACCCCCAGGGCTCAAGCTTATATCCAGGCCAAAACTCTACTTCTTTGGTTCCATTGTTTACATTTGATGGCGAGCCTATCTGGGCAAATAAACCTACAGAAGCTGCTATTCAGCAAAGGCTGGAAACCTACCACCAAAAATATCATCAACTATTGAATGACGAAATCACACGAGTTAAGTCCATTCACGGGGTGGCTGTTGTTTATGACTGTCACTCTATTCGGTCAAAAATACCTTACCTTTTTGATGATCGCTTACCAGATTTGAATGTTGGAGATGACAACGGAAAATCCTGTGACAGCAACATTACCAATGGTGTTCAAAATATTCTCCGCAATGTTAGCAGCCACACTCATGTTATTAACGGCCGATTTCGAGGTGGATGGACAACCCGCCATTACGGGCGGCCCCAAGATGGCGTTCATACCATTCAAATGGAGTTAGCTCAGCGAACCTATTTAGAGGCCGAACTGCCCCCCTTTAACTACGATGCTGAGAAAGCGTCGTCCTTGCGAAGTGTGTTGTCTGACATCCTTCAAGACATTAACAAAACAATCCTTAAGAGCTCTTCAGGAGGATCACTATGAGCGAAGCCTTAAACACCAAACGCAACATCAAGAGCCCTACAGGCAACAAACTTACCTGCAAATCATGGGCAACAGAGGCTCCGTTTCGAATGATTCAGAATAATTTGGATCGAGAGGTAGCGGAAAATCCAGATGAATTAGTGGTCTATGGTGGCATAGGAAAGGCTGCTAGAACATGGAAGGATTTTGATAAGATTCTTGCAACGCTAAAAACACTGACTGAAGAGGAAACTTTGCTGGTTCAATCAGGTAAGCCGGTAGGTGTATTCCCGACACATAAAAATGCGCCAAGAGTTCTCATAGCAAACTCTAACCTTGTCCCCCACTGGGCAAATTGGGATCATTTTAATGAACTCGATAAAAAGGGTTTGATGATGTATGGCCAGATGACAGCCGGGTCTTGGATTTACATTGGCAGCCAGGGCATTGTGCAAGGCACCTATGAGACTTTTGTTGAAGCAGGTCGACAACATTTTAATGGTAATCTATCTGGCCGCTGGATTCTTACTGCGGGTCTAGGTGGTATGGGTGGGGCACAACCACTTGCCGCTTCTATGGCTGGAGCCTGCTGTCTTGCCGTTGAGTGTGACCCTGAGAGCATAGATTTTAGGCTTCGAACGGGCTACTTAGATGAGAGGGCAGAAAACTTAGACGAAGCGCTTACGCTGATCGACAGGTGGACGAAAGCCGGTGAAGCTAAGACAGTTGGGTTGTGCGCCAATGCTGCTGATATTTTCCCAGAGCTGGTCAACCGTGGCGTGCGCCCTGATATCGTAACCGACCAAACATCTGCCCACGACCCATTAAATGGCTACCTACCTCAAGGCTGGAGTTTAGAAAAATGGAGAGACAAACGAGTCTCTGCGCCAAAAGAAGTCATAAGAGCGTCACATGCATCGATGAAGATACATGTTCAAGCGATGCTCGATTTTTGGAATCAAGGAATCCCGACTCTTGATTATGGTAATAATATTCGACAGGTCGCTTTTGATGAGGGTCTTGAAAATGCATTTGATTTCCCAGGGTTTGTGCCAGCTTACATCCGCCCTTTATTCTGCCGTGGCGTTGGACCATTTCGTTGGGTAGCATTATCTGGGGATCCTGAGGATATATATAAGACCGATCAAAAAGTGAAAGAGCTACTCCCTGATGACAAGCACCTCCATCAATGGTTGGATATGGCTCGCGAACGAATTGAGTTCCAAGGGTTACCCGCACGCATTTGTTGGGTTGGTCTGGGGGATAGGCATCGATTAGCTTTAGCATTTAATGACATGGTTAAAACAGGTGAATTGAGTGCGCCGATTGTTATCGGTAGAGATCATCTTGATAGTGGCTCTGTGGCAAGTCCGAACCGCGAAACAGAAGCAATGAAAGATGGCTCCAGCGCTGTTTCTGACTGGCCTCTTTTAAACGCACTGCTAAACACTGCAGGTGGCGCGACGTGGGTTAGCCTGCATCATGGCGGAGGTGTTGGCATGGGCTTTTCGCAGCATTCCGGCGTAGTAATCTTAGCTGACGGAACTGAGGATGCAGCAAGCCGTTTAAAACGAGTACTTTGGAACGACCCGGCAACCGGTGTAATGCGACATGCCGATGCAGGGTACGAAGACGCTATTAAATGTGCAAAAGAGAAAGGACTAGTGTTGCCTGGGATTTTGTAAGTTGGAATTAGACCTCCCAATCAAAGTGGGAGGTCTACTCAATCAACGTACTGCGAATTAGGCTTCTTTATTAAGTTCCCACGGCACCATATTTTTTGCTTTAAGTCTGTTTGCAACTAGTGCATAACGGCTTCGTTCTTCCTTCCATTCCTCTAGCCATTTCTCACCGGTACGCTCTGCATCTACAAATACAGCATTAGTAACAACGATGGGAACTAAAATGGATAGGTGGACAGCTAAACTTGTTATAGTGCTATACCCTAACCAACCAATGTAGTAGGTCGCAATAAACCCAAAGGAGACGCTCCAAAGGGAAAACAGAACTACCATGAAGTAAGCTTGTAAACTGGCATCTGGGATATATTTTAGTGGATTGAACTTTACGTTCATTACTCTTCTCCAGGTGTAAACCATTAGCATCGCGGTCCTTCTAAAAATACTTGGTTTTGTCATGATCATTATCCTCTTTAAGTTTTCTGCTTGCCTTTCCCCACCTTATCGAAAGCTGTGTGAGTGGAGTTAAGCAAACGTTATTTTTATTCATTTAAGCTATGCCTACCATGTCCTTTTTTTAGGCATGTAAAGTCCTTACGGTGAGTTCTCTTTAATGGGTCACAAATTTAGTATGGCCTTGACAGATCATTTGTTTGGTGGAGGCGGCGGGAACTGCACATAGACTGTAAGCTATTGATTAATAATGCTTTAATGTGTTTTAAAACACGTTTTTGTTACATCCTTTGTTACTTAAAATATTCCATTCTGAGCCCTAGAGTAAAGTTATATACGCCCTTTATGACACGCTCGTTCGTTATGGCATCGACTGTCGATAGTCTAATTGTCGGCCTGACTGTCGATCCAGTTGTTAATAATGGATTCCAGCACGGACAGAGGCAACGCACCATTCTCCAGAATCTTGTCATGGAATGCGCGCACATCGAAGCGTTCTGCCAATACGGATTCAGCGTGTGCCCGCAATTCGCGGATTTTCAATTCACCAGTCTTGTATGCCAGCGCCTGACCAGGCCAAGAAATATAACGATCGATTTCCGAAGTTACGTTATTTAGCGACAAGCCGGAATTCTCCAGCATGTAGTCAATAGCCTGTTGGCGGGTCCAACCCTTGCTGTGCAAGCCGGTATCAACCACCAATCTGCAAGCACGCCACATCTCATAGGATAGCCGTCCGAAGTTGGTATAAGGTGTCTGGTAGAATCCGGTCTCCAGACCCAGTCGCTCGGCATACAAGCCCCAACCCTCTACAAATACAGTCTGCCCGCCATAGCGGCGGAAATTCGGCAGGTCGAGTTCCTGTGCCAGTGCGATCTGTAAATGGTGTCCGGGCACGGCTTCGTGCAACGACAGCGCCTCAAGCTGGTACAGAGGGCGCGTGTTAAGCAGCGTGGTATTAACAAAATGAAACCCGGCACGACTGCCATCACCCGCCGGAGGCTGGTAGTAGGCAGTAGTAGTTTTCTCTGCAATGTCCAGAGGAATCTCTTTTATGCCGTATGGCATGCGCGGCAATTTGCCGAATAGTTTGGGCAGCTCGCCATCGATCTTTTTGGATATGACAGCTACTGCGTTGAGACGCTCTTCGGCGGTTTTCGGGTAGAAGTCCGGATTGTCACGCAGGTAAATCAGCCACTCTTCAAAGCTACCCTCGAAACCGGCCTCTTTGATGACCTCGTCCATTTCGGCACGGATGCGCGCCACCTCAGACAAGCCGACCTGATGTACCTGATCCGGAGTCTGGTCGGTGGTGGTAAACAAACGCACACGATGTGCGTAATACTCTTTGCCGCCAGGCAAGGCATCAGTGCCGACCTTCTCCTGACAGGCGGGCGCGTACTCGCGCATGTAAAAATCGAAAAAACTCTGATAGGCAGGCAACACACCGTTACTTATCAGTTCTTTTGCTTTGTCCTCCATGACCGCAAACCGCTCGGCCTTAATCACCGATGGCTTGTTGGCGAACGGCTCCATAAATCGGCTGTCGTTGGCGTCACCGACGATATGGGTTTTTATCGATTGCTCATAACCGCGCATTGGCGCACAGGCTTGCACCCATCCGGCAGCAATTCCAGCGCGGATTCTCTTGGTGGCGCGGGTCATATACTCAGGCACACCGGCCAGACGCTGAAGGTAACTGTGGTAGTCAGCCTCAGTAAAAAACGGCAATTGGCCAACCATGGAGGTCAAATTCAGATGCGGTCCGCCCCGATTGGTGAGTATTTGATATTTGCCACCGTGATTGGCGGCTTCCACTTGGTTACTTAAATCGAGTTTGAGCAACGCATGATTAAGCTGGTTATCCTCACTCAATGCGGTCAGGTCGACGTCAGCAAGCTGGTTCAGAAAATCCGTCGCCTGAGTTACGCCGGCGTCATAGGCCGCCAGTGAGAGATCGGACAGGCGGTCGTCATAGTCGCGCACGCCCAGACTTGTGGCAAAGGTAGGGTTCTGTTCAAGCGTCCATGCCCAATGCGCCTCCAATAACTTACTGAAGGTTTGGTCAGCTTTGCTGTCGGCGGCATTGGCTGCCACCACCACGGCGAGAGAGCCGATGATGATCAACACAATAGTAGTCAGTCGCGAGCATAGAGAAGGTGCTTGCATGTGAAACCTCCGGTTCTTATTGTAATTTTGAATGCAAATCGATGTAATTCAGCCACACATTCCCAACCCAAGCTACACCCAATTTTTCGATACAAACTATATATCCATGAGTCTAGTGGATTTTTGTCAGATAAGGAATTTATCTAATGGCCCCTGTCAGGGCATAGTAAATGGCATAGCAACTTTAGGAATATAACAAAAGGACTGCGCTGTCTCGTCACTAAGTGGCTCGACCGAAATCCGCTACGCGTCTTCATTCCAAAATCAACGGCCAATAAAAACCCTCAACCTGAATCCTTTCGGGTTGAGGGTTTTTATTGGTGGAACCGGTGGAAACTGCGCTTAACCACCTCATAACAAGGGATTCAAGCACAGAAATAATTTATTGAGTTATACTTCTTCATCGACTGATTCTAGGGCTTTTTAATTTCATGCAGGCATATCTTCCCGGCTTTGCTCTTGGGCTATCATTAATTCTAGCGATTGGTGCTCAAAATGCCTTTGTGCTGAAACAAGGACTAAAAAAACAGCATGTCTTTTTAGTTTGCACCATCTGCGCTCTGTCTGATGCGATATTAATTTCACTTGGGGTATCAGGGTTTGGGGCGCTGGTTGAACGCTTTCCAATCGTTGAACAAATAGCTCGCTTTGGTGGCGCAGCCTTTTTAATGGTTTATGCCGCCATGAGTTTTTACTCTGCATATAAGACTAGGCATAGTCTTAACCCAGAGGGTTCCGCTCCTGAGTCCGCGCTTAAAATTGCTCTGATCTGCCTAGGTTTTACTTGGCTGAACCCACATGTTTATCTCGATACGGTAGTGTTGCTAGGCTCAATTTCGACTCAGTACTCAGACAACATAGGGGCATTCACCTTTGGGGCAATAAGCGCATCTTTTGTATTCTTTTATAGCCTTGGCTATGGGTCTCGCGTTTTAATTCCTGTGTTTGAAAAGCCTAGAGCGTGGCAAATCTTAGAGATAATTATTGGAATAGTAATGTCAGCCTTGGCAATCAGTTTACTCCGGTGATAGTTATGTCAAATCAAATCCATATTCAATATCTTAAACTCCCAAAAGCGGAATTCGTATTAGGCTCCTTCGAAGACAAACTATGCCTCTGTGATTTTCGATATCGGCGTATGCGTAATGCTGTTGATAAACGAATTCAACAGGGTCTTAAAGCAAGCTTTACTGAACAAAGTACTAAAGTATTGGAGCTAACGATGGCGCAGTTAAAAGAATACTGGGCAGGTAGCCGCAAAAGCTTTGATGTGCCTCTGTTGACTGTGGGCACCAAATTCCAGAAAAAAGTTTGGCAGTCATTGTTAGACATACCTTACTCAGAAACAGTTTCATACCTCGAACTGGCGACAGCTGTCGGAAACAAAGGCGCTGTGCGGGCGACAGGAAGTGCCAACGGAGCTAATGCGCTAGCTATTATCATTCCCTGCCATCGTGTTATTGCAAGCGATGGCAGTTTGGGTGGTTATGGAGGCGGTTTACCGTTAAAAAAACATCTCTTGGCATTGGAGAAGAGCCGCTGCCTTTTCTAATTAAGAGCGCGCAGTAACCGGCCCATTGGTTTTTGCCCTAAATCAGAGGTAAATTCGTTGTTTTCCCAGGCCGCATGGCCGCCAATCATAACAAAGGGAACAACACCGTCTGATCGATTAACCAGCTGCTCATGTTTGAACTCTTCACGATGAATGCGCTGAACATTGCCTTCGCCATCATAACTAGCAAGCTGCTCTGGGTCGATTAAAATTAAGTCGGCAATATCGCCTTCATCAACTGTACCTCCGGCAACACCGAAAACATCCGCTGCATCTTTGGTCAGACGTTTAACCATGTAACTGACGTCTTTATCTCCACCCTGAGCCGCGAGCTGTAGACTGCGTAAGTTAACATCGTAAAATGCCATATTAGTCAGATGCGCACCGCTGTCATTGAACCCTGGTAGCAACTTGGGATTCATTAACAGCTCTCGCACTACCTTTAAATCACGATTTGCTGTCACCGTACTCCAAGTTAAATCAGTATCAAAGGTTCTTAGCATTTGCAGCATGAAATCGCCTTCATCGGCAATCCAAAAAAAGTCTTTTTGTACTAGCTTTTGTTCAGCTTTTGTCACGGGTTCCTGACACTTGTCTTGTTTTATCAATACAACTCGATCAAATACCGATTGAAAGTCCATGCCCTCCCAATTCTTTTGGGGACATCTGTCCACTGTCATATCAGCCAGTGTTCGGTTAAACGCAAAATCTTCAAGGTTAAGCTTGCGCTTCAGTCGATCTAGATTCCACCCTTGCTTGCCTCTCATCCACATTGCCTTGAATGATTTGATGTAATCTGGCTCGTGCATGATCTTTTGCCGTGCTTCTCGATCCTCAAGATCAGTTTCATTGAGTCGACGCAATTCAGGTATTTCTTCCGCGATCGGAGTGATTGCACCATCAGACCATATTTTAAAAGGTGCCCCCAAGGCTTGCATATGGAAGTCTCCTCTCACGAGGGACGAATTAAGCAACTTAGATAATGTTTTTACCATCCTTGAGAGTTTCCAGTTATTGGCAATGTCTAGAGCGGCAACCACGGTTGTTCTCAAAGGTTTTCCGTGGAGTCTTCCGCTAGTGAGCAAGAAGGTTCTCAAGGTGCCTATAACACTGTCTTTAGGTGGCGTCGCCTGCCAAGTAGACTCCTGCTCTCTGACTACTTGAGCGAGCTGCTTGAGTTCACCGTATTTTGCAAACTGAGTTGGAATGGTTTTCTCACAGTGTGGCTGAGCAGCTAAATAATGAAATGGCAGCGCGTCTGTTGAGAAGCCCGCGTAACCGCTCTTTAGGGCATCAGAAAGAGTATCTGCCATGCTGTTAAGTTCAGCACTGGTTGGGTCCCGAGTAACACTGTTGTCAAAACCCATTGCATCAATACGAAGCATTGAGTGGGGAAATAATACCGCCACATTTGGTCCCAAATTAAGTTGTTCTAAATGATCCAAATAGGCTTTGGGGTTATTCCACGTAATGCTGTCAGCACAGTCCTTGAGAACCGTCTTAGGAATATTTTCAACTCGCGCATAACAACTGACGATCGGATCATTAGTATCATCTCTTTGGGAGCCAAAAGCCAAACCTAAGCTACAGTTCGCAATCACCACCGAGGTGGTGCCATGACGTGTAGATTCAGGTAAACCTGGAGCTACCTCTAACTCCAAATCATAGTGGGTATGTATATCAAATAGTCCAGGCATTAGCCATAGACCCTCGGCATCAACAACCCTGCCAACATTATTTGCGGTTATGGCCTTGCCTCGTGCAATAATTTTTCCATTTGCAATGGCAACGTCTTGGACAACTGGGTCGTCTCCATTATTGAACACTTTGGCGTTCTTAATCAGCGTATCGATTTCTTGAATTTCCGAACTCATTTATTGTGATTCTCGTCAGCTTGTAATCGGATTAGTATTGCACTTAGTCGAAATTAAGGTCAAGCTTCAGGCCTTTGCTACTGTGACCTCAGGGTACTGATGCTACTGTGACCTCAGGGTACTGAAAATTTTCTCGTGGAGCGCTGAATAGTGTCAAATGACAATCTTAGTTCAATCCCTCCTAAACAATGGCAGTCTAGGGGACAACTTAAAACTTTATTGGGTCACTCCATTTTTGTTGTCGATGAGGGCGCCGAAACGTTACCCACTATTGTGCTTCTGCATGGATTTCCCACAGCAAGTTGGGATTGGGTGCCGATTTGGACATCACTCTCAAAGAATTATCGGCTAATTGCTCTAGATATGCTGGGTTTTGGATTGTCTGAGAAACCTAACCATCGAAACTACACCATTCATCAACAGGCCGATATTGTTGAGGCTTTAATTAAAGACAAACAGCTTACAGAGTTCCATGTATTAGCTCACGATTATGGCGATACCGTCGCTCAGGAATTGCTGGCGCGGCAAGTTGAAGGTTCTGGCGCAGGGGCGTGGCTCTCATGTTGTTTTCTTAATGGTGGATTGTTTCCTGAAACACATCGAGCACTGCTGACACAAAAACTTTTGTTAAGCCCTTTAGGTAAAATTCTCAATCGTTTAACTGGGTTTTCGAAATTTAGCCGTAATTTTAGTTCAGTTTTTGGCCCACAAAGCAAACCCACGGAGCAAGAGCTATTGCATTTCTGGTGGTTAATTAATTTCAACAATGGAAAACATATTTTCCATAATCTGATTACTTACATGCGTGATCGTCTTGAGTATCGCGATCGCTGGGTCGATGCATTACAGAAATCGACTGTTCCACTGGGCTTAATTAATGGCTCTGTAGACCCAGTATCAGGTGCGCATATGGTGGCTAGATACAAAGAGTTGGAATGTCGGCTTGATTATTTAGCTGAATTACCGTTAATTGGCCACTACCCTCAGGT
This sequence comes from SAR92 clade bacterium, assembly GCA_004211905.1. Lineage (GTDB taxonomy): Bacteria > Pseudomonadota > Gammaproteobacteria > Pseudomonadales > Porticoccaceae > HTCC2207. Next base: position 107,908 of record SHBP01000006.1, on the reverse strand, counting down.
GGAAGCTCCCACTGAAGTGACAAAACACTATCAAGAGTACCTAAAGTCAGTTTTAACAAGCAATTCTGTAGCGTCAAATGCCTGAAGGTCAGCCAAATAATCCATTGCACGGTATCACTCTAGAGATGGTGGTAACTAACCTCGTTGACCATTATGGATGGGGTGAGCTTGCGCAGCGCATTAACATTAATTGCTTTAAGAGCAATCCTTCGATTAAATCATCCTTAAAATTTTTACGCCGAACGCCTTGGGCCAGAGACAAAGTAGAGAATTTGTACATTTCGACATTCGTGCCACCCTCTCCTTGGGGACGTCGAAGCTTAGAATGATAGAAACCAGAACAACCTGACCTTAGGGATTTGTAATGACCTACATGCAACTAACCTATCTGCACCTTGGTTCTTTGGTGCCAGCTTTTGTCATCGGTAGTTACTTGCTGCTCAACCGCAAAGGAACCCCAGTCCATAAGTTCCTGGGCAAAATTTATATGGGGCTAATGCTGTTTACCGCCTTCATCACTCTTTTTATGGAAGCCTTGGTGGGCCCTAAATTTTTAAATCACTTTGGTTTCCTCCATTTACTAAGCTTATTTGTTTTATACACGGTGCCCACCGCTTATAGAGCCATACGTGTCGGCAACATCAAGTTGCATAAACGTAAAATGGTTGGTTTATATGTGGGTGCTCTTCTGGTAGCGGGGGCTTTCACCCTGTCACCCGGACGCTTAATACACACCTGGCTGTTCGGCTAGTTTAGTAACACATCTCGGTGGCTTGCAGCATGGTAGTCCAAGCAGTAGCATAGCTGGTCACATATTCTGCTCTTGGACACCATCGCCATTAAACAGCTAATTCTCTATTTTTCACTTGTTTTTGCTCTGTGTAGCAGTGCTACAAGTGTCATTTCTGATGAAATAAGGGTAGCTGTGGCAAGTAATTTTTCCGGTGCAATGAAGGCGATAGTGTCGGAGTATGAAGAGACTTCAGTACATACAGTCGTGCTTTCATTTGGCTCCACAGGTAAGCACTATGCGCAAATAACAAATGGGGCTCCGTTTGATCTTTTTCTTGCTGCAGACTCAGCACGGCCGCAGCTTTTAGAAGATCAAGGTATCGCGATTATCGGCAGCCGCACTACCTATGCACGAGGGAGGCTAGCCGTCTGGGCCTCTAACCCGGAGATCAACAATATTAAAGACGCCCTAAATAACCACCAAAATATAGCCCACTTGGCTATTGCTAACCCTAAACTATCTCCCTATGGCATAGCTGCAAAGCAGGTGCTGATGACACTTGATGCATGGCCGAAAATTCAATCCAAATTAGTACGTGGGGAGAACATCGCCCAAACATTTCAGTTCGTGCACAGTGGTAATGCTGATTTAGGTTTTGTTGCTTATTCTCAGGTGGTCAATCCTAAACAACCTTTGCAAGGCAATTGGTGGATACCTCCACAATCTCTTTATAGCCCGATCGATCAGCAAGCAGTATTATTAAATAATAGACAAGCACCTAAGGATCTTTTGGAATTCATGAAGAGCCCCTTAGCGCGTCAACTTATTCAACATTACGGGTACGAGTTACCATGATACTTAGTGAGCAGGATTTAACCGCGCTCTTTGTAACGCTTAAATTGGCGTCAGTGAGTACCCTCGTGTTATTAGTTGTCGGCACACCTCTGGCTTGGTGGCTATCAAAGAGTCAATGGCGATTTAAATACCTTATCGAAGCCATCATTGCTCTACCCCTAATCTTACCGCCTACAGTGCTCGGCTTTTATCTTCTTGTGTCTATCGGCCCCAATGGGCCAATCGGGGGTCTCGTTGATGCTCTTGGCGGTGCGCCATTAGCTTTTACCTTCACAGGGTTAGTCATTGGTTCAGTCTTTTATTCTATGCCCTTTGTTGTGCAACCACTACAAAATGCCTTTTCATCCATTGGCGAAAGACCTTTGGAAGTGGCGGCTACACTCCGAGCCTCACCTATGGATCGTTTTTTTACCATAGCCGTACCAATGGCTAAGCCAGGATTTATTACAGCTAGCGTACTGGGCTTTGCTCATACTCTCGGTGAGTTTGGCGTGGTATTGATGATAGGTGGAAATATTCCCGGGAGTACACAGGTGGTTTCAATCGCCATTTATGACCATGTCGAAGCCCTTGAGTATGGGCAAGCCCATTGGTTGGCGGGAAGTCTCTTGGTGCTTTCCTTTTTACTGTTAATTGTAGTTTATGGCGCCAACCGCCGTTATACGGTGGCTAAACCATGAGCATAGAGGTGCGCTTTGGGATTAAACGAGGTGAGTTCTCTTTAACTATAGATACTGAGATTCCAGAGCACGGCGTCACCGCTATTTTTGGTGCCTCAGGTAGCGGTAAGACAACTCTATTAAGAGCTATTGCCGGTTTGGAAGCTCCCGAAAACGGTTTCCTAAAAGTAGGTGGTGTTGTATGGCAAGATACGAATACGTTTTTACAAACCCATGAACGTAAAATTGGATATGTCTTCCAAGAACCTAGCCTGTTCCAACACCTCAATGTGCAGGATAATATCAATTATGGCTTGGCACGCTCCAAGAGAGACAAATCAGAGCGCTCACTAGACGACGCGATAAGCTTGTTGGGCATTGAGCATCTGTTGAAAAGAATGCCGTGGCAATTATCAGGGGGTGAACAACAGAGAGTTGCCATTGTGAGAGCCTTGGCAGCAGATCCATCTATGCTATTGCTAGATGAGCCTTTGGCTGCTTTAGGTGATGAGCAAAAAGCAGAGATATTGCCCTATCTTGAATCCGTTTATCAGCAACTAGATATCCCAGTCCTCTATGTAAGTCACTCTAGGAACGAAGTTGCTCGCCTTGCAGATCATTTGTTGTTGCTCGATAAAGGCACGATTAAAGCCAGTGGCAAAGTGACTGACCTTTTTACATCCTTGGATTTACCTCTCGCCCATCAAACCCATGCAGAGACTATTATTGACACCACTGTAACGTCCTATGACGCTGAATTTGGCTTAGCTACTTTGAAATTTTCAGGGGGTCAGTTTGTTGTGGCCAGCAACCCGCTGGACAGCCAGACAACTGTTCGACTGCAGATTCTAGCGCGTGATGTGAGTGTTACCCTTGAGCACCAGAAAGACACGAGTATCCTCAATATTTTCCCGGTTACTATTGATCACCTTGTCAAGGAAAGCAGCTCGCAAATGACCCTGAGGCTACTTGCGGGCAAGACACCTATACTCGCAAAGGTAACCTGTAGATCAGCCCAGTCACTAGGTCTTAAGATCGGTGACACGGTATATGCCCAAGTCAAAACAGTCGCGTTACTAAGATAACAATGTAGGAGCCGGCCAATAACATGATAATACGCCCCTCCCTGGAAGATGAGCTTGAAAAGTTGCAGGCTTTCCTAGTTGAGCAGGGAAGTAACCAATGGAATTATCTCCCTGAAGATGGCGTGAACGAACAGTTCCGGCGACTGACCCAGGGCTCTGACCACTGCTTAGTGGCAGTCGATAAGGAGACTGTTGTGGGCATGGCTATCTATCGCCAACCCGGCGATGCACCCAATATTTTTGCCAAATTTGTCAACCTCAGCCGTGCAGTTTATGTCGCTGAGGTGGTGGTTCATTCTGAGTTCACTGGTAAAGGTATTGGCACCTCTCTTATGAAAGAAATTATAATTATTACAAAAGAGTTGGGGGCTAAAGAATTGGTGATAGATCGCCATGAGCAGAATTTAGCCTCTGCTGGTATGATGAGGAAAGTGGGTTTTAAGGAGCTAGATTGTTTTGTTGATCTAAGACGACGAGAGACGGGTAGCCAAAAAACATCCATCCTTAATCTTAAATTACAAGATTAGACCCTAAAAGCACAAAACTAGGAGCCTCGGTATGGAACAATCTATAAAGCTAAAGAGCCAGTTCCACCTGTTTAGTCAGAGGCGCTTTTTACCCTTCTTTATCACACAGTTTCTCGGCGCTCTAAATGACAACCTTTTTAAAAATGCGCTTTTAGTCATTGTTGTCAGCTCCGCCGTAGCCGGCTCAGATGCTAGCACTAACTTCACCACGAACTTTGCCGTCGGCTTATTTATTCTACCGTTTTTTTTGTTTTCTACGACAGCGGGACAATTAGCAGATACCTACGATAAAGCCCGCTTAATGCGTAAAGTAAAGTTTGCTGAGATCTTTATCATGCTGGCAGGAAGCTATGCATTGATCACACTAAATCTTGATTTTATGCTGATTATTTTATTTTTGTTGGGTACCCAATCCGCATTTTTTGGGCCCTTGAAGTACTCCCTTATACCGCAACATCTGAGTAACGAAGAATTGTTAGCAGGCAATGCTCAGGTAGGGATGGGAACCTTTGTCTCTATCTTACTGGGAACCCTTATCGGTGGTTGGATGGTGACACTAGATAACGGCATCACTATGTTATGCGGATTAACCGTTACTGTGGCTCTAATTGGTTGGTTAAGTAGTAGAGAAATTCCGCCGGCTCCATCAGAAAACCCAGGTAAAAAGCTGCGCCTAAACCCCATCACTGAAACGTCGGTAAATTTTGGCTTAGCACGTGAAAATCGTACGGTCTTTTACTGCATTATGGCGATCTCTTGGTTTTGGCTTTACGGCGGCTGTTTTCTAACACAGGTTCCAAACTACACTGTGACTGTTCTGAATGGTCACCCCCGCTTAATTTCTATTTTGCTAGGAGCCTTTATTATTGGTATCGCTATCGGCTCCCTACTCTGTAATCGTCTATCCAGGGGTATTGTCGAGCCGGGCATTGTTCCGCTTGGAGCACTGGGACTGAGTATTTTTGCTTTTGATTTAAGTTTTACTTCAATTGCCTATCAAGAAGCACATGCGTCCATGAATGATATTATGCCAGGCCAGTTCGTCGGTCTGAACGGCGGGCGACGTATATTGATCGACTTAATGCTGATCGGCGCTTTTGGCGGTTTTTTTATCGTGCCACTAAATTCTATGGTTCAACAGCGTACGGCCAGCAATAAACGTGCACGTGTTCTCTCCGTCAATGCGATCGTCAATGCGGCATTTATGGTGGGTGGCAGTCTACTTGGAATATTTTTTCTCAGCTTTTTAGGCTGGAGTATTATGGAGTTTTTTATTATTGTAGCTGTAATGAATCTGATCTTCGTTGGAATAATTTTTATTCGAGTACCTGAATTTTTCTCGCGCTTTTCATTGTGGTTATCAACTCGGTTTAAACTGACCTCTAATCGTTAAAAGGGACGCTATCGTTTATGCAGCTTTCATCACGAATTCTATTGGGGATGACGCTTGGCATCATTCTAGGTTTGATACTCAATGCCTTGGGTGGGGATGATCCTAACAAGACTCCTATGATTGCTTGGTTTGTTAATAATATCTTCGATGTTATTGGTCAGATTTTTGTCATATCTTTGAAGTTATTGGTTGTCCCTTTAGTATTCTTTTCTCTGGTTTGCGGCTCTGCCTCTATGGGTGAGGATGTAAAAATGGGGCAGGTTGCTTTAAAAACTGTCGCGCTTTACCTAATGACCACAGCAATTGCTGTGAGTCTTGCTCTGACCGTTGCCAATATTGTTGACCCAGGCGTGGGAATCAATACATCTGAAGCTGCAAATTATGTCGCTAAACAAGCGCCATCATTTAAAGAAGTATTTATAGGGATTTTCCCCTCTAATCCCTTCCAGGCCATGGTAGAAGGGAATATGTTACAAGTGATCGTATTCGCCATCTTGGTGGGTGTATCCATATTACAGGCGGGCGAATCTGGGCAGACAGTTTTGCGTGGGTGTCAGATGATTAGTGATGTCATTATGCGTATGGTATCTATTTTGATGAATCTTGCTCCTTACGGCGTATTTTGCCTGTTGGCAAAATTGTTCACTAGCCAAGGTTTCTCAGCAATTGTTAACCTTGCGCTCTATTTCGGCACCATAGTGTTTGTTCTTCTATTGCATGCCAGTATGGTATACACCAGTATATTTGCTCTGCTTACACGATTAAACCCAATAACTTTCTTCAAAAATATGCGTCCAGCTCTACTATTTGCCTTTAGCACGTCATCTAGTAATGCGACTATGCCTATTACTTTAAATGTTGCTAAAACACGTGTCGGTGCACACAATTCAATTGCCTCATTCACAGTTCCTTTGGGTGCCACGGTGAACATGGATGGCACGGCTATTATGCAAGGCATCGCCACTGTGTTTATCGCTCAAGCCTATGGCCTTGATTTGTCCATGGGCGAGTACCTTGCAGTTATTGCCACAGCTACCCTTGCATCCATAGGAACCGCTGGAGTACCCGGTGTAGGTCTAATTACACTGGCAATGGTCTTGCAACAAGTGGGCTTGCCCGTTGAGGGAATAGGCTTAATTATCGGTGTAGATCGACTATTGGATATGCTAAGAACGGTGGTTAATGTGTCTGGAGATGGAATGGTAACCGCGGTTGTTGCCCACAGCGAAGGACGCCTGGATAAAACAATATTTAACGACACATCTGAGCAAGAAACGCCTCTAAAAGCACCAGGACATCAGAACCACTGAGATGGTTTTGGCAGGCTTACTTTCTTCAAAGGTTAAATTTGGTCTTTAATAGTAAGCTGTAGCCGAAGTGGTCAATACCAACGGGGATGCTACCTCTTCGCGTTTTACGATACCGCTTATTTGCTCAACTAGCTCAAGGGCAAAATCAATAGCTGTTCCAGGGCCCTGACTGGTAATGCAATTTCCATCGACTACAACCCGAGATTCTGTGTCCACTTCTTTGGCAATTAACGATTGATAAAACATTGGATGGCTGGTCGCGGTCTTATCAGCTAATAATCCTTTGCTGCCCAAGACTACTGCTGGGGCAGCACATATAGCAGCATAAAACTTTCCCTGTTGTGCTTGGTTACGTAATAATTGATCCAAGATTTCACTAGCAGCGAGATTGTCTGCCCCCTCTATTCCCCCCGGAACTGCAATCAAATCCCAAGCCTTATCCACACAATCGGCAATAAAGCTGTCGGCTACAATTTTGGTACCACGAGCCGCTGTAATCTGCTTAGTTTCACCATCACCGACAAAGGCTACTGTGACTTCAACTCCAGCTCTGCGTAGCACATCTATGATGGTGACAGCTTCTATCTCTTCACTCCCATCAGCAATAGGGACTAAGGCTTGTTTAGTCATGTGATTTCCCTTTTTATCCAACATCTGTATAGGTTACACTGTGCCCGAATTAATCTCATCTGTCACGGGAAGACCATGAAAATTTATATATTGCAGAAGCACGATAAAACGACGCTCAACAGCGATTTAGAATGGATCTCAGACATCAAACCCAGTGATGTTTTTTATACTCCCCACAGAGATATCGCTCTCAATCAACTCATCGAACTCAATGCTAAAAATATTGATCTTAGGGCAGATATTATTGAGTGCGATGCGGACGCTAAAGGGCGTCCAGTGCTTTTGCTCGAAGCTGGAAATACAGAACAGATTGCTATTGGCGTTCAACCTAATGCAGCTTAATCGGGGATAATATTTTGTCTTTAGATTCCAACCTAGAGTTATTTAGTGATCCAGCAAAAGCAGATCGTCTTACCGGAATTACTAGGGGGATCGAAAAAGAGAGCTTACGTGTACAAACATCGGGGCATCTAGCCCAAACCCCCCACCCCAAAGCTCTCGGTTCAGCACTAACTCACCCAAGTATCACCACAGATTTTTCTGAAGCTCTGCTGGAGTTCATTACCGCACCCTCATCATCAATCGCGACGGTGATGGGCCAGCTAGATGAAATTCATCGAATTACCTACCAGCATATCGGCGACGAATTACTCTGGGTTAACAGTATGCCTTGTCAGTTAGGTTCAGATGACAGCATTCCAATTGGCAGTTATGGCACGTCAAACATCGGAATGATGAAGAATATTTATCGCCGCGGTCTTGGCCATCGGTATGGCCGCTTAATGCAAACAATTGCTGGTATCCACTACAATTTTTCCGTCCCAGATGTCCTATGGAAAGATCTGCATAGCTTGACTGGCAATGACCAGTCGCTGCAAGACTTCAAATCAGACGGTTATTTCAGTCTGATAAGAAACTTTCGCCGATATTCGTGGTTGTTACTATATTTACTGGGTGCAGCCCCGGCCATCTGTAAAAGTTTTGTTCGCGATCGTGACCATCGTCTTGTCCCTTTTGGTCAAGATAACCATAGCCTACATCAACCATTCGCAACTTCGTTGCGAATGGGCGACTTAGGTTATCAAAGCGATGCTCAAAGTTCTCTAGTAGTTTGCTATAACGATTTGACTCAATATACCAATACCCTTAGTGAAGCTATTTCTCTAGGCTATCCTCCTTATGATGAAATTGGTTTGAAAGAAAATAATGGTGACTACAAACAACTCAATACCCACCTCATACAAATTGAAAATGAGTTCTACAGTTCTATTCGACCCAAACGAACCGCCGCGTCTGGAGAAACGCCGGTACATGCACTTAAGGAACGCGGGGTAGAATATATAGAGGTGCGGTGTTTAGACCTTAATCCTTTGCTGCCATGCGGCATAGATGAAGAAACTATCCGCTTTTTGGATACCTTTTTGTTATTTTGTCTACTTCAAGATAGCCCCAAAACCAATGCTTCAGAATATGCACAAATTCCAGAGAATATTAATCGCACAGTTTATGCTGGGCGAGATCCGAATGTAACTTTACTTCAGGGGGATTCAGAAACTCCTTTGCGTGAATGGGGAAAATCTCTGCTTGATCAAATACGCCCAGTAGCAGAACTGCTCGATACAGCTAACCAAACTGACAATTACAGCAAAGCGTTTGGTGCCATGGATATCAGGATAGCTGATGACTCTTCCACGCCTGCAGCGACAGTGCTCAGGGAAATGAAATTAAATAACGAAACCTACTACGCTATGGCCATGCGGAAGGCTTGCGAGCATAGAACCTATTTCCAAGATAATCCACCTAATGAGACGGTGATGGAAAATTACCAGATAGTCGCGGACAAATCTTTAAAAGAACAAGCGGCTATTGAGGCAGGTGATACGCTCTCTTTTGAGGAGTTCCTCTCCGCTTATTATCAATGATGGTATAATTTAGACGTTAAATTGTCCTGTTCTCTGGAGTTACTAGTGCTTTACCCAAACAATAGATTCGTTAGTCTCTCGGTGGCTCTTGGGTGTGGTGCCCTACTCCTCGTTGCGGTTCTCTATTTTCAAGAGCATCTTGGGCTTGAGCCGTGCTATCTGTGTATCACCCAGCGAGTATTTGTCGCTATTGTTGGTATCATTTTTCTATGTGCTGCCATTCATAACCCCAACCCTCGCGGCCAAAAAATCTATGCCGGGCTCGGTCTTGTCGGTGCAATTGGTGGCAGCTACTTTTCTGCAAAGCAGCTTTGGTTACAAAATCTTCCTGAGGATAATATCCCCACATGTGGCCCTCCCGTAGATTATCTGTTTGATGTGTTCCCAGCTTCAGAAGTTATCACTATGTTAATACGTGGCGATGGTAACTGCGCCAAGGTGCAGTGGGAACTCCTCGGAGTCAGCATGCCTGGTTGGGTATTATTAATGTTTGTTGCAATGGCCGGCGTAGGTATTTTCCAGTTATTACGCAAGGACTAAAGCTAACCCTTGGGTTAGTGATATTAGTTTTCTTCCAATGGTTGGGCCAGCTGATAGTACTTTGGACAAATGCCATTATCCCTGGCCCATTGATGGGCATGCTCTTATTGCTTTTAGTGCTTATCTATCCCAGCCAGCTAGTAAGTTTGATAGAGCCTGTCAGTTCTCGTCTCATTCAAAATCTCTCTCTACTTTTTATACCTGCCTCAGTGGGTGCTTTTTTTCTTGAACAGAAAATCACTTATCAGCTACCTAATCTACTCATTATTGTTATTCTCAGTACGCTACTGACAATTCTGTTCATGAGCTTGCTCATCAAGTTGATTAGAAGATCTAGTGATGATTGATATTCTTTTCCAGCAATGGGACCAAATCCAAAATAGCTCTTGGCTGGTCATCTTCTCCATCATCGGTTTTGCTATAGGTATTTCTATGTACCGCCGCAGTGCTGGCCATGCACTACTCCACCCCCTCTTAATCGGTACACCACTGATTGCTGCCATTGTGTATTGGTTAGAGATCGATTTTGATACTTACTACCAAGCCAACGGAATATTGAATTGGCTGTTGGGTCCCGCCACTGTTGCGCTGGCGGTACCTCTTTCTAAGCACTTAAAACCTTTATCTCGTTTACTGCCAACAATTATGATCGCAGTAACTTTCGGTGGGCTCTTTGCAGCAATTTGCGCAGTGATGCTAGGATTATGGCTAACCCCTGAACCCTTAATAGTCTCATCTTTAGCAGCCAAATCTGTGACAACACCTATAGCAATGATTCTTACTGATCAGCTCGGTGGTTTATATACCCTCATCACCGTAATCGTTTTGTTCACAGGTATCGTTGGTATCGTTGTGGCCCAGCGTATTTTTGACATAACAAAGCTTCAGGATGAGCGCTGGCAAGGCTTAATTTTAGGTGTTACCTCTCATGCGATTGGAACAGTTAAAGCATTTGAGAAAAGCCCTAGATGTGGCGCTTTTTCAACTCTTGGTATGGGTCTAAATGGAATATGGACTTCTTTCTTTCTGATTCCATTAATGCGTAGTTTTGTTTTGTGAAAGATTATCCTTGGGGATAAAAAGATGTACACTCTTATCATCAAGACAACCAAAGGCAAATAAGACAAGATTATGGATAATGAAACATTACAGGGACACTGGAACAGTGTGAGCGAGGTGATAGAGCGGTGGATTGAAGAGCGCCGTGAGTTGTTAGTGAAGTACTGTGAGCTAACCGAAGTGACGGACTTTTCAGACCCCGAAAACAACTATGACGCCGAACTTCAACAGTTTTGCGAGATAATGGTCGATTACATTTCAGTTGGGCATTTTGAAGTCTTTGAGCAAATTACAAAGGAAGCTGAGATTTTTGGTAATGACCAAGGTCTTGATAAGAGTCCCGAGCTTATAGAGAAAATCCAGATAACCACCGAACTCATCCTCGACTTTAATGACAAATATATAACTGCTAAGGATCTGGATGCCCTGATCATCGACCTTGCTGCTCTCGGAGAAACCTTTGTCCAGCGTTTTGCTGATGAAGATGCGCTTATTGATATACTTCACAGCACAAACGTTTCAAAATTGATCGGTGAAACAGAGCCTAACTCTATTTAAACTGAACCCCCTTATTTAGATACAAAAAAAGCCCCGCATAGCGGGGCTTTTTACATACTTGATTATGTTTTAAAGCTATTCGCTACCGACATTTGCCTGTAAAAGTTCCACTTCAAATATTAATGTTGCATTAGGCCCAATCGGTCCTGTTCCGCCAGGTCCATATGCCAAGTCTGCCGGTATGTATAACTCCCATTTGGCTCCTTCAGACATTAGCTGCAATGCCTCAGTCCATCCTGCTATTACTTGAGTCACACCAAATTGGGCGGGAACCCCTCTCTTAATAGAGCTATCAAACTCAGTGCCATCTAATAAACGACCCGCATAATGAACCTCTACGGTACTATCAGCCGAGGGTTTTGACCCAGTTCCAGGGGTAAGCACTTTGTACTGCAATCCACTTTCAGTAGTAATGACGCCCTCTTTTGCGCTATTTGCAGCTAAAAACTCTGCCCCTTGTGTCGCATTATCAGCTGACTGTGCAGAAAGCATCTCTTGTTGGGCTGATTGCATCGCCTCTTGCTTAGCTTTCATGTCTGTTTCAAATTGCTGAATTGTCATGGCAATTTGCTCTTCATTTAATCGTGGCTGTTCACCAGCCAAAGCAGTGTTCAAGCCGCTTTGGAAAGCCGCAGCGTCAAATTCAATGTCCATACTCTTTATGTTATTGCCATTATCTAAACCCAAGAGATAGCTTATTTTCTGAGCTTGAGTTGATAAAGCCGCTTCTTCTAGAGTATCGGTAGCGGTCGCATCATTTTTTGCCTGGGGAACATCACATGCTGACAACAGTAGCAATGCCGTAAGCGGTAGAATTTTTACTAGATTCATTGGTTTTCCTTTATTAGTTTATCATCTTGCTATAGGTAGTTTTGCAATTTAGGTCATTTCTAAAATAGTATCAACTTGTCTTTTTAAAGATCAAATCCCAGACTCCATGTCCGAGGCGTTGGCCGCGCTTTTCAAATTTCGTTAAGGGCCTAAACTCTGGTCTTTCCGAATACGCTCCAACCCCTGCACAGTTTTCAAAGCCCTCGGCGTCGCCGAGGGTTTCTAACATTTGTTCAGCATAATGTTGCCAATCTGTAGCCATATGCAATATGCCATCAGCGCGCAACTTTCGACGAATTTTCTGAACAAAAGCACTTTGTACAATCCGCCTTTTGTTGTGTTTTTTCTTGTGCCAAGGGTCAGGAAAGTATAGCTGTAATCGATCAATACTCTGCTCAGCAAAACATTCATCCAGAACATCATTGGCGTCCGCCAAATATACTCTTAAATTAGATAGCTGATGTAAACGGGCATTATTCATTATGGTGCCTACGCCTGGAGGATGTACTTCAATACCGATAAAATCTGTCTCCGGCTCAGCAACAGCCATCTCTACCAGCGAATCACCCATACCAAATCCAATTTCAAGCACTTTTGGACCAGAACGACCAAAGACGGCATCTGTATCAATAACACCATTAGCCAATTTCAAACCATAAGTCGGCCAACTAACCTCATATGCTTTACGTTGAGCTTCCGTCATACGTCCGGCTCTAACCACGTAACTACGAATAGATTTTTTCCTATATTCTGGTCGAATATCCATCTACTAGTTACGCCTTACTGATAACAGAAGTAGCGCCCATCCTAAAATCAAAACTGCCCCACCAATAGGGGTTATCACCCCCAAACTGGGGATCTCACAAAGAACTAATAGATAAAGCGATCCTGAAAATAACAGAACGCCTATGGCAAAACTGATCGCTACCCAATGAAGAGTTCGCAGCTTAACAAGATGATCCGGCAAACAAATTAGTCCCAATAGTGCCAGAGTGTGTAAAAACTGGTAACGCACCGCTGTGTTAAAGGCATTCAGATAAGATGCAGGTAGTCGATCTTCAAGCCCATGGGCGCCGAAAGCCCCAAACATAACGGAGAGAGCGCCACTTATAGCGATGAGTCTTAGCCAGAGTATTTTATTCATAGCAATAAAAAAGCCGCACATTATTAAGCGCGGCTTATCATAGTGGTTTATTAAGTTACGCTTCCATTAATAGACGAACTTTCTTCATGGCATTCTTTTCAAGCTGGCGGATACGCTCAGCTGAAACACCATATTCATCAGCCAACTGATGCAAGGTCGCTTTTTTGTCATCCAACCAACGGCGTTGAAGGATAGACTGACTACGATCATCAAGACTTTTCACGGCCTCTGCGAGACGGGAGTTATTATCATCTTCAAAATCATTGTTTTCAATAAGCTCTGCCGGATCTGCACCCTTAGATTCGAGGTACAATGATGGTGAATAAGCAACGCCCTCTTCGTCATCATCTGCTGGAGCATCAAACGTCGCATCCCTAGATGTCAGGCGCATCTCCATTTCCATAACGTCTTTCACTTCTACACCTAAATCTTCGGCAACAGCCTTAGCTTCATCCGCTGAGAGCCATTGAAGTTCTTTCTTGGCGCTTCTTAAGTTAAAAAACAATTTGCGCTGTGATTTGGTCGTAGCGATTTTAACAATACGCCAATTACGCAGAATAAATTCGTGAATTTCAGCTTTGATCCAATGCACCGCAAAAGAAACTACCCGAACTCCTTTTTCAGGATTAAATCGACGTACAGCCTTCATCAGGCCAACGTTGCCCTCTTGGATAAGATCAGCCAAAGGCAAACCATAACCATTGTAAGAACGAGCAATATGTACAACAAATCGCAAATGCGACATAACTAATTTTCTTGCTGCGTCCAAGTCGTCTTCGTAGTACAAAGCTTCGCCTAAGGATTTTTCCTCGTCTAGAGATAATATAGGCACAGTCGCCGTCCCTTGAATGTAGGCATTCAAGTTCGCGCCGGGGGTCATCCATTCCATTGTTTGAAGTGCTTTGTTCATGACTTCCTCTTAAAGTCGCTGGTCGATCATAATAACATTAATTGTTTAGTGGTTCAAAACCTTAAAAAGTTCATTAAAACGTAGACAGGGTACGGGTTGGGGGCTTATTTGGCTCAAATTTACTTTATTTTGGCTCAATTTCTCTCAAATGTTGCATAACTGCGACCCAGGCTCCCATTACGCCGATCGAAGCGCCAATCAGCCATAAAGTCAAAATACCAGAGAATCCGGGGCCTACAAGATGAAACTGACTTTGATATAGGTCGGCTAGAGCATTTACAGATCGCCCCAGCCAAACAACACATGTAACTAGCATTAAAGATGCCATCATTGCACCTAACAGGCCCAGTAAAAGCCCAGTGTATAAAAAAGGTCGACGGACGTAGGCATCAGTTCCTCCGACAAGCTTAACTACGATTATTTCGTCTCTGCGACTTTGAATAGCCAGTCGAATAGTGTTGCCAATCACTAGCAAAACACCAATACCTAGAGCGATTCCGATAGCCAACACTAGCTTCTGGCTAATTTCTGTAATAGTCAGTAAGCGTTGCATCCAAAGCATGTCAATCTGAACTTCCTCAACAGCGTTTAATGCAGCAATGGCGGCAACCAAGTCTTGGGTATGGGTGATCTCAGCTGTATTTGTTGTCTTGGGTTGAACCAGAAAAACTGCTGGGAGCGGATTTTTATCCAAATATTGCAATGCCGAACCAAAGCCGGATGATGCTTTAAATTCTTCAAGCGCCTGTTCTTCAGAAATATAGGTCACTGAGGCTACATGTGCTAATTGCTCAATGTCTTCGCTAAGCTGCTCAATCGCCGATCTAGTTGCCGTTTTTTCAACAAATACTGTCATTTGCTGCGATGACTCAATGCCAGTGCCTAACTGTTGGACATTATGTAAGACTAAGAACATTGCTGAGGGCAATGCCAAAGCAATAGCAATTACAACTACGGTTAAGAGTGTTTGAATAGGCTCACCAAAAATTTTCGCAAGAGTAGTTCGGAGGGTACTACTGTGGTGAGCCCGATAACTTCTCCAACGATCAGAGAGTTTGACTTTCTGGTCTCTAGCTCCTCGCGATGGAGCTTCTCTATTCGCTTTATTACTCCCCGCCATATGGCACTCCGTTATCAGCCATTATGCCGTCTTCGAGATACATGATTCTATGATCAAGGCGATTTATCAGGTTAATATCATGGGTAGCAATCAACACAGTAACGCCGACGCTTTGGAATCGACGAAAAAGAGACATAATCTCAGTAGACAATTTTGGATCTAGGTTTCCCGTGGGCTCATCTGCTAAAAGGATTTTGGGTTTATGCACTACTGCCCGCGCAATGCCGACTCTTTGTTGCTCACCACCAGATAGTGTCAACGGGTTATTCGCCTCTTTCTCCAATAACCCAACACCATCGAGTGCTGCACGAACTCTACGACCAGTTTCTGATATGGGATACCCCAAAATCTGCAGGGGTAAGGCAACATTATCAAACACTGTCCGATCAGAAAGCAGTTGATGGTTTTGAAAAACTACGCCAATTTGGCGTCTATAAGATGGGATAGATGATCTCGACAAGCGATTTAGATTTTTCCCATTTATTAATAATGTCCCTGAAGAGGGCCTCTCCATGAGCATAAGCAACTTAAGTAACGTGCTCTTACCTGCTCCAGATGGCCCAGTAAGGAAAGCCATCTCTCCAGCCTCAAGCTCAAAGTTAACTCGCTTCAGAGCCTCTAACCCGGATTCATAGCGCTTGCTGACATTGTCAAAACGGATCATTGAAATAAGTCTTATCCCTCTACATTTAGCAGTGCTTGAACAAATTCACTGGCATTAAAAGGTTGCAAGTCATCCAACCCTTCTCCTACACCAATATAGCGAATTGGCACAGAAAACTTATCGGCCAAGGCAAATATAATACCGCCCTTGGCTGTTCCATCAAGTTTAGTTAGTGCAATACCAGTCACGCCCACCACCTCATTAAACTCCGACATCTGAGCCACCGCATTCTGTCCTGTACCCGCATCAAGTACCAATAGAATTTCGTGGGGAGCATGATCATCAATCTTACTGGCAACACGCTTAACCTTCTTTAACTCTTCCATTAAATTGCTTTTGTTATGCAAACGACCCGCTGTATCGGCAATAATAACGTCAGCGCCACGAGATTTAGCAGCTTGGATACCGTCAAACACTACTGATGCGCTATCTGCCCCAGTATGTTGGGCAATCACAGGCACGGCGTTGCGCTCACCCCACGCTTGTAGTTGCTCAACAGCCGCAGCTCGAAACGTATCCCCAGCAGCTAACATTACTGATTTTCCCTGACTTTTGAGTCGACTTGCCAACTTGCCAATAGTGGTCGTCTTACCCACTCCATTGACCCCCACCACAAACATAACGAAGGGTTTCTCGCTTCCATCGAAATTAATCTCGCCTTCGCTGGCAGCAAGCTTGTTCAATAATATTTCATGCAGCGCATCTTTGAGAGCCGCTCCATCTTTTAAAGACTTTCGATCTAATTGCTTGGTTAACTCCGCAATAATCTTTGTGGTGGTCTCAATACCGACATCCGCCATTATCAAAGAAGTTTCTAGCTCCTCGAGTAATGCTTCGTCGATAACTTTGGTCCCGAGAAATAGACTGCCTATGCCTTCGCCTGTTCGAGAAAGTGCCGAACGCATTCGTTGGCCAAAGGATACCTTTGGTTGAGGATCAGGTAACTCTTCAGACTCGGTCCTAGATTTATCAGTACTCTCTGTATTTCGTTTAAAGCGATCGAGAAAAGAACGTTTTGCCGGCTTAGGGTTGCTATCATTGGTTGACTTCGATTCCATTTAAATCCAGCCGCTACTGTTAGTGAAATTTGGTGTATCCTAACATTTACATTGAAAAAAGTGGTCAAAAGAAGCTACATCAGGGAGTCAATTTGTCGAATAATAAAAACCAACCTAAAGAGAAAAGTGGTGGGCGCATTAGGATTATTGGCGGCAAATGGCGCTCTCGTAAAATTTCTTTTCGTGAAGCGCCCGGTTTGCGGCCTACCGGCGATAGAATCCGTGAAACGTTGTTCAATTGGCTGGGAATTAATATCGATGGCGCTCATTGCCTTGATCTTTACGCTGGCACAGGAATCTTAGGCTTGGAGGCCCTATCTCGAGGGGCTTCTACGTGCACGGCATTGGAAAATAACCCAACAGTTATTAAGCAGCTGCATGTTAATCGAGATCAATTGGAGGCAGATCTGTCTATTATTACCGCCGATAGCATTAAATTCCTGCAACACAAAAATTCTGGGCGCGTGTTTGATATCGTATTTGTTGATCCTCCTTTTTCAAAGACCCTACATACTGAAAGTTGCGGCTTGCTTGAAAGTAATGGCTGGTTGGCGCCTGACGCACTCATCTACTGTGAATTACCAGCCAAAGGAAACTTATTTGCCACTCCACCAAGTTGGCGGATAGAAAAGGATAAAATCGCCAGCGGGGTGCGCTACATGCTATATTCACGCATTGAGTCAGGCGCGTAATTTAAGTAATATGCGCCCCAATACAGCGCACAGTGGTGGAGTTTAATAATGAAGACTATCGTTTACCCAGGTACCTTTGATCCGATTACCAACGGACACATTGATCTTATTGAGCGAGCATCTAAGTTATTCGACAAGATTATTGTCGCAATCGCCAGTAATCAGAAAAAAAGCCCTCTGTTCAATATCGATGAGCGAATCTCCCTCGCTGGCGAGTGTTTGCAACATTTGCCCAATGTAGAAATCAAAGGCTTCGATTATCTTTTAGTCAATTTTGTCAATGACTGCGAAGCCGATGCTGTTATGAGGGGTCTGAGGGCAGTGTCAGATTTTGAATATGAATTTCAATTAGCTAATATGAACCGTGCTCTAAGCCCTGACATCGAAAGTATCTTTCTAACTCCCGCAGAGAAGTTTTCGTATATCTCTTCATCTTTAGTTCGAGAAATCTCGTCCTTAAAAGGCGATGTGAGTAAGTTTGTTCCGGCTAATGTGGGCGATGCCCTGATCAAAAAGTTCAAGTAATCTTAGGGCTTTGATCATGGCCTACCGCTGACAGGTTGAGCAAAATACGGAACTGCGTTGGCCTAGACGTATATCCTTCAACACACCACTGCAACTAATACAGTTTTCGCCGCCCCGTCCATAAACAGCCAACGTTTGCTGAAAATAACCGGGTTCTCCGCTACTATTAACAAAATCCCTCAGCGTGGTTCCCCCTTGCTCGATTGCTGCTGCAAGCACCTCTTTAATATGCTCACCTAATACAAAATATCGCTTTTTAGAAATACGCCCAGCGGCTCTATCGGGTCTAATACCGCTGCGAAATAGGGCTTCCGATGCATAAATATTGCCAACACCAACAACAGTTTTGTTGTCCATGATAAAAGGCTTAACCGCTACTTTTCGTCCTTTCCCCATCTGCCATAATCTCTCTCCATCGAATTCGCTAGACAGTGGTTCGGGGCCAAGATGAGCCAGCTGATCATGTTCATCTAGACTCCATAACCAGGCGCCAAACCGACGAGGGTCGTGATAACGCAAGGTGGCGCCATTGCCTAATTGCAATTCAATATGGTCGTGTTTACGCCATGGGGTGTCTGCCCTTGCCATACGCAGGCTGCCACTCATTCCAAGGTGCACCAACATCGAACCCCGTTCTAACTGCAGTATCAAATACTTGGCTCTTCTCATTACACCAACGACTATTTGCCCCCTCACAAGTTCGGGAAGTCCCTCTGTAACTGGCCAGCGAAGTGATCCTTGACGTATTATTAGACCTACAATTTTTTGTTGGTAAACCCACGGTTTTATCCCTCTGCGGGTTGTTTCTACTTCGGGTAGTTCAGGCATTTAGGGTCTCAAATTTGGGTTAAATAGTCAGTTGTGACTATTAGTTCGCACTAATTAGTTTCTAAAAGGCCATAATAGTATATATTGTGTAAAAACCTGTCGCGATCGGCGCTAGTATTTTCTCAGAAAATCAGTAAAATGCCGAATCTTGATTGTAACTAGCTACGCAAAGGTAAGAGCAAAGATGGCGCTTGGGAAAAGACGTAGGGAAGAAGACGAAAACGAAATTGATATGACGCCAATGCTTGACGTTGTTTTTATCATGCTGATTTTCTTTATTGTTACAGCTTCATTCGTCAATGAAGCTGGACTTGGCGTAAGCCGTCCACCCACCTCAGATCAGCCCCCACCTGATTCGGCAAATACCAATATCGTCTTCCGGGTCTCCGAGAGCAATGAGATCACACTAGATCGCCGAAGAATTGATATTCGCTCCGTCCGTGCAAACGTTGAACGGTTGCATGCGGAAAAGCCTGAGGCAAAAGTTGTAATTAGCTCCCACCCTAAGGCGAAGACTGAAATTTTTGTTAAGATTTCTGACCAAGCACGTGAAGCAGGCGTGTATGACATTTCGTTGTCCACTGACGAATAACCTTGGCCTTAATTTAGCCGAACCACAGAAACCCTAGGTATTGTCCTGGGGTTTCTTACTTTCTAAATCAACAAATTTATTGATCTGTTATATAAAACCCTGTGACAACATAGTGCTTTTAACTTAACCTCTTAGAGATAACTAGGAGGACAAGAATGGATACCGTACGCGGCAACCTCGACCTAACAACCATTACTGCTCTACGTGATGGCTTGCCTCTATTTAACAAAACCATAAGCACTAGAAATAGTTCAGGCGACAACTTGTATCAGTATCTGAATTTTTATCAGTTACCTTTGCCATCAGATTGTCTCACCTTGCATACAGGCACAACTGAAGATCGTCAGGTTGCTTTAATGTCTTGGGAGCCCGCCACCAGTGTGGGGACAGTTTTAATTGTTCACGGGTACATGGACCACATAGGTCTTTATGGGCATCTCATTCGGGATCTTCTTAGTCGCCAACTTACCGTTCTCTGTTTTGATGCAAAGGGACACGGATTGTCCACAGGCAAGCCCTGCTCGATCAGTCATTTCTCTGAATATGTTGATCGTCTATCTGAGATCGTCGGCATGGCTCAAGAGCACTTTAAAGGGCCTCTTCATGGCATTGGCCAGAGCATGGGCGGCGCTGTGCTCATCAAGCATTTAATCAACCATAGCACCACAACACCTTATCCATTTGCTACGCTTAATTTGCTTGCTCCTCTATTGCAGCCTTGGGGTTGGAAACAGAGTCGACGGCTGTACCATTTAACACGTTGGTTCCTAAAATCAATCAAGCGTGTTTTTCGCGTCAGCTCTTGGGACCAAGACTTTTTAGATTTCCTGCGTACCCAAGACCCTCTTCAACCAAGAAAGGTACCGACTGATTGGGTCGGAGCAATGGAGCAATGGATATCGGAATTCCACCATAGCCCTACAAATGATTATCCTATTCATATCATTCAAGGTAATCATGACAAAACCCTAGATTGGGAATACAACCTAGCACGCTTCAAAGAAAAACTACCCTCAGTATCGGTGACCATGATTGAACAAGGAAATCATCACTTAGTTAATGAAAGTGAGCCTTTACGGAAAAAGATATTTTCAGCTTTAAAGCTATAGCTAGTTGTACATTAATGCCGGCAACCAAGTCGCCAGTTGCGGCCAAATTGAGAGCATTAACATAAGTAAGAGTTGCAGAAAAATAAACGGAATAACGCCACGATACATGTCCGACGTCTCCACCGACGCTGGTGCTACGCCACGCAAATAAAACAACGCAAAACCAAATGGTGGCGTTAGAAATGATGTCTGTAAATTAATAGCAATCATTACTCCTAACCAAACTGGGTCGAGCCCCATCGCCAGTAACACCGGCGCAACGATTGGGACCACCACAAAAGTGATTTCAATAAAATCAAGAATAAAGCCCAGCAAAAAGATAACAATCATTACCAACAGTGTTGCACCGACAATGCCACCTGGGAGATTAGTGAAAAACTGCTCTACTATTTCTTCTCCACCAAACCCGCGGAATACTAAAGAAAATACCGCCGCCCCAATCAATATTAGAAATACCATTGAGGTTACCTGAGTTGTGGACTGTGCAACCTCTCGCAATTTTTGTGTGTTGAGCTGGCCTTTCGCTAAAGCTAACGCAGTAGCACCAAACGCACCCACACCAGCAGCCTCAGTCGGCGTGGCCAAACCTGCGAGAATAGAGCCAAGCACAGTCACTATGAGAAAAATGGGTGGCAATAAATTTTTCATCGCCCGAGATAAGTTTCGTTCGCCTACTTTGTATTCACCGCTAACAATGGCGGCTGGCCGTGAAAAGGTGACCAAATAAAGGCAATAAAAGACCACCAGTATTAACCCGGGCACAATAGCACCAACAAACAAATCGCCAATAGAGATGGTCTTAGGGGTAAAGATACCCATATTTAATTGCGCTTGTTGATAGGCACTAGACAGGGTATCCCCCAGTAGTATCAAAGCAATGGAAGGTGGAATGATCTGACCCAAAGTACCCGTCGCGGCAATCAAGCCAGTAGCCTGAGCGGACGAATAACCTCGCTTTAGCATTGTAGGAAGTGACATTAGCCCCATAGTGACCACGGTTGCCCCAACAATACCCGTGCTGGCAGCCAATAGAGCTCCTACTAGAACAACCGAAATACCCAGCCCGCTACGAAAACCACCAAACAGGTCCGCCATACTTTCCAGTAAGTCCTCAGATAGCCGAGATTTCTCAAGCATCACCCCCATTAAAATAAATAGTGGAACGGCTATTAACGTAGTATTTTCCATGGTACCAAACAAGCGATTAGGCAATGCTTGTAAAAATGCCATATCAAAATGGCCGGTAAATGTGCCTACCACTGCAAATAATAAGGCCGTGCCAGCCAAGGAAAAGGCCACCGGATAACCTGCCATAAGCACCAAGCAGGCAACCAAAAACATGAAAAAAGGAATTAAGTCAGCCATCAGATGATTGTCTCAGTTGACTCGGCAGTAGCACTCGTTGACACATCGGCTCCACCGAGTATCAAACCACTACGTATAATTTCTGCTATCCCTTGCAGTAACAGAGTCACCGGCATCAGCAACATCAGTGTTTTTAATAAATAGATAAATGGGAGCCCATTGTTTTCAGCAGACGTCTCTCTAATAACCCAACTCGAAAGAACATAATCCCAGCTGGTAAAAAAGATCAACAAGCAAAAGGGTATGAGGAACAGAAGAGCGCCAATCAAATTAACGAGCGCTTTACACCTTGGTGAGAATCCCCGATAGAAAATATCCACTCGCACATGTCCGTCATGCTTCAAGGTAAACGCGATACCCATCATAAACACCAAACAGTGCAAGTAAGTGACCGACTCTTGGAGCGCGATAGAGCCTATCCCTAAAAAATATCGAGTAATGACGACTAGCACCACCAAAATCACCATGGTTACAGCCGCCCAAGAAATAAAACGCCCTGTAACTTCGGTAAATTTTTCGACCGCACTAAATGCTGTTTTTAATCTTATCAAGAGATATGGAGCTCCTAATTGCATTCGGCGGTAAGTATAACGGCTGAATTAGGAGGCGGATACCACTCAACCATCAAGACCTCCTGCCAACATGTAGCAAAAACAATTAAAGTCATCATCCATTGTGCCGATGTAGTAGTTAAGGTTAGTTGTCCATGACAATTAGAGAACGTTAAATTGGTGTATGGCATGTCAAGTATAGATGTAACTCAGAACACTTTAAGCTCAAGTACTGTTGCGCCGAAGGCCATTGAAACAGCTCCTGTTAATCGTACGTCAGGAGCAATGCAGATTGCCTCAGTGCTAGACCAGCTAGCACGCCCCCCGCTACTTGGTGAGAATGAGCGTGCAACCGTTTCCTCTCAAAAGTCGTTAGAGATAGCTCTCAAAGACGTTAATTCTACATTGGCTACTTCAAATACCAACTTGTCCTTCTCCGTAGATCCTTCATCTAAACGCACAATTATAGAAGTAAAAGATGGTGACACTGGTGACATTATTCTTAAATTGCCTGGCGATGCGATTTTAAGAATCGCTGCAAATATTGAATCTCTCAAAGGTATTTTATTTGATGAAAACCTATAATTTTTATATTTTCCAGACTAGATCTATCGTTAAATCAATCAAGTTTCAACACTGAAACTGGTCCCACTAGCGGCCCCTCACAAAACTTCTTTTTTGAAACCACACCACAGTTCACGTAGTTAACTCGTTATCGTTTTTTTCTTTCTAAATTAATTAAAATCATATAAATCAATGATTTATCGAAAAATAAATCTAAAGTATTTGAGGCTTATGTCGATAATTAAACTGTAACACCAACAGGTTATCCCAAAGGACAATATAGTTTCTACTTTTGGGTAAATCTAAATTTTTACCCAAAGACTAACTTAATATAGAGGACAGTGAAATGACTGTAATTAATTCAAACTCAGCGGCTATGTTAACCGCCAACTCGATCAATCAAAATGAAAGAATGATGACTAGCACCATGGAGCGGTTATCTACAGGCAAGCGCATTAACTCTGCAGCGGATGATGCTGCGGGTCTGGCGATTGCTACCAAAATGACCTCTCAGATTCGCGGTCTTGACCAAGCTGGCCGTAACGCTAACAACGCAACATCCATGATACAGCTGGCAGATGGATCTGCCGAACAAATCAGCAACATTCTTCAAAGAATGCGTGAGATCGTTGTTCAGGCTGCTGATGGCTCGAACTCTGTTTCAGACGTGGCTGTACTGGATGTTGAATTTAAAGAAGCAGCCGAAGAAATTGATCGAATTGTCGATTCTACCGAATTCAACGGGAAAAAATTACTTGACGGAAATGCTGGCGGAACAGGCGATAGTTCAGTTACATTCCAGATCGGTGCAAACGCCACTCAAACTCTCTCGGTAGACTTCTCTGACTTCAATCTAGCCGCAGGTACCGCAACCACCCCAATGGGTGCCGATCTCAGTAGTTACACGACGACCGGTATGGGAACAGACTACGATGCAACACTGAACGCCCTCGATACTGCCATTGAAGGCGTAGCGACCCAGCGTGCAACTTTCGGTGCGACAATGAACCGATTGGAGTATGCGGTGGATAACCTGGCTTCATCATCATTGGCAACAGCCACGGCAAGAGGTCGAATTGAAGACGCTAACTATGCTACAGAGACAACCTCTCTAGCACGTACTCAGATAATTCAACAAGCTGGTACTGCAATGTTAGCTCAAGCGAATCAGAAGGCTCAGTCCGTGCTGTCGTTACTTCAGTAAGTAAGTTTGTGGCGTAGTAGCACGTTTAAACGCTCAAGCCCGACACCGTCATGGTGTCGGGCTTTTTTCGTTACCCAACAATAAATTGTGCAGAATATATCAATACTAAGAACCGCCTAGCAGGTATAGGGATGAGCCCTTGTAAAAAGGACCAAACTTACATGAACCCTCACCGCTGCAATGGTTTAAAGCCGACTTTTTAGGGGAGTAAAACCTTGCGGACTGCTTCAGGTATGAGTTTCACTAAGTAAATGACTAAGCGAATTTTTAAACCGGTGTTGTAGGCATCAATTAAAAACACCTCTATTAGAGATCCTTTTTCTTCACTACTTTTGGCTTACTCTAGAAACAGAGCGTTAAGACTGGGGCTTAGAAGTCGCTTCGATCCAAGCGGACATATGTAACTGATAGTTGCTTTCTCACCAGTCTGAAGGCAAATCTCAAGTCGGTCGATTCTTGATTTTACTTACCAAGCTATTTGGTTGTGCTTGCTTAATCTCGGTCGTAAGCACTGGTGATTACATCGAGCTGACCTTTCATATAGTCTCGCGTGCTATTCAAGCTATTCATCAGCGTTTCCATAGCTGTAAATTGATTCAGGTAACGCTGATACAACACAGTCATGCGAGCTTCCAGTTTAGTTAGCTCAAGTTGGTAATTCTCTTCATATCTCGAAAGAGCCTCAGTTCTGTTTGCAATCAAACCGTTCTGGGCATCTCCCGTTAGTGTTGATGATTTTAGATCGTTTATAACAGTAGCGACGTCCTGAGCCAAACCCTTAGGCATCGGGGAATATAGACTTTGATCAGTGGTCCCTGAGGTCAACATGGTTACCACATCATCCCAACGAGTAGTAATGAGGCTATCGTATATAGCCTCATCGAACTGCAGCTTACCATAGCGATCAACGCTAATACCCAGATCGCGCACAGCATCCACTGTTCCGCTGGGAGTAGAAGAGCTTGCTGTTAGCGCGTTATAGATTCGATTTTGCACTGAGCGAAGTAAAGAACCCTCCCCTGCCAATGACAAGCCAGCCTCGATCGCTTCTTCGGTATTGAGTTCATCTATCAGCGATTCTAAATCATTGTAGGCGGTGACAATTTCCTGCAAATTGGTTTTTAGCTGACTCTTGTCACGGGTAATAATCAAACGCGCAGAATCATATAACGTCTCAGTTCTGTACTTGGTTAAATAATTGGATCCGTTACCTCCACTAGAGCCCGGCGTACCCGGAATCAACCCAATGTCTTCAATGATTGTATGGCGCAGAGGTTCCTCAGTAGCATATGTCGCGCCGTCATTGACTGAACCGGTATATTCTGAGTCATTGCGGCTGCGTCGCATCTGCAACGAAAGTGTATCGCCTATTGCTGGCAGTGTTTTTGGCGTAAAGATAAGTCCGCTCGAGTCATAAGCTATATTGTAATCAAAGTCAGAATAATCTTGTCTAGCAAAACCATTACTGTTAGTGCCCGCTGTTGCGGCCTGAAGAGCGGTAACCAGGCCGGCAATAGTCTCAGAACCTGCACTTCCAATCTGAGATCGCTCAACCATTACTGTGTCACCATCGTTATCGGTAAAGCTTATATAGGCCCGATCATCAATAGAATCACTGTCGTCGTAATTTTCTATACGGCCTGACAAAAGATCCGCCTGCAATTGAGCGTCACTCCATGCAATATGAAAAATGCCGCCTCCGGTGGTGCCCACTGTGCTACTAATAATGCCAGTGTTAGAGTAGTTGCCTGACCCTGGAGTTATCGGAGCTGTCTGCAGTGCAGTGTAGTTGCCACCGGTGGCTCCAGATAAATTGTTTAGCGAGGTACCATTGTACAAACCAGATGATCCGCTAGAAGTGCGCTTTGCACTGAACATGGCCATGCCAGAATCGGGATTTCTTGGCGAACTTTGTGGTGTAAATACGATTCCTTGACCATCACCAGACAATGCAACGGTGAAACGAAGATCATCTTCCGCTCCATTATCGCCGCTTCCATCATTATTTGAGCCGAAATTAGCTGGATAGTTTTGATTGGATTGAATAGCGGCAACTAAGCCTGCTAGTGTCTCTGTACCCGGCTGAATCTGGCTTTCGGTTACTGTGCCCCGAACATTGTCGATTAAAAGCTCTTCACCGGAGTTTTTAGTCACCTCAATTTTTAACGCTTGACCATCAAATGCAGGGTTAAAAATACTGCTGTTAAGCGTCACTTCAGTTAAGGCATCTAGATCTGAAGTACCTGAAACAGAACCTATTTCATTAGACCCCGCATAAAGCTTGATAGTGTAGTTTGCATCTGCCTTATAGTCATAGTAACTAAGATCGCCGATATCTAATTTAAATTGATATGTACTGCCACTGTCGTAGGTCTCACTCAATACTTGAGAGACTGTTGCCCCATCACTATAAAGATAGGCTACATTGCTACCATCAGTAGTTGCTTCAACAGGATCTTCTTCAGGGTTGTAAGCACCACTGTTGCTGCTAGAAGTATTGACAGTCCAACCCGTTATAGATGAGGAGGTATAACTACCTTCTGAGAGACTCTGGCTCTCAAAACTAGCGTTGGTAATGCTGATTGACCTGGTAACCGGCGTGCCGCCGCTCAAGGCTCGGATTTCACTGGCTAAGATAGTGTGGTTGCGGCCGTAGTCATCGGTGAATATCAGTGCACCTTCACCATTGTCGCTGCCGCCACTAATAATACTGGCCGCCACATCAGCACGCAGCTGAGACTCGGTATAACGATACTCGTAAGATCCGTTGTTAATCGCCTGAATGGTACCACCAGTGTAGTTTGTATAGGTATCTTCAGTACCGCCGGTGGTGGTGCTACCAGTTCCTGCGGCATAGGAAGCAGCCTGAGCTATGGCCACATATTGATTAACCGTTTCTCCGTTCTCTGTTGTAGTTGTATTTGGCCAAAAACCTCCGAGCCCATTTCTAGGCAGAGTAATTGCACCGCCGATGCCGTCATACAAAGTGATGGATCCTGAATAATCAGGCTCTGCGGAACTATCAAGATAACTGTCGATATCTGAATCGTTAAGCGGTGTCACATCATAAACGGTAATATTTGCAGGATCAGATCCATGAGGATTGGTTATTGTGGTTGCTGTATAGCCGGAACCAGGACCACCAGAAGGACCAGCACCCAAATTTTGTCCAACATAGGCAGCCTTTGGAATAAACCTCACTGTGTTGTCATTGAGCTTAGTGATGTCATAGGCGAAACCGGTCCCACCGCCTGAACCATTCCCCAGTACAATGTAAGGTACCGAGGTCACCACCCCAGTTGTCGAATTCAACTGGAAAGTCGCGCCCTCTATGACATCCGATATGACGTTAGTGCCGCGACTGATTAAAAGCCCTTCGTAGCCTATCTCCGAATCTTGGGCGGCCTGTATTACGTTAGTGGCCTGATCAAAGCCCAAGCTATTACTGGCAGTGCTACTGTCTGTAGTAACGCTAAATGACCCATCGAGACCCTCAGTCCCTGATAAAACAATTCGATAATCATTTCCGATGCCGCTGACATCTAGCACAGAGGCAGTTATGCCAGTATCGGCGTTGTTAATTGCAGTAACGATGCTTTCTAAAGTGTCACCACCCGCTCCAATTTTAATGACAGTATCAATTGGTGCATTGACTGCGTTGACGCCCGCAACAAAGCTGCTGGCTGTTTGGTCAGAGTTATTAAGTTTAAACGTTGGTGCAGAAACTACACCGTCAGTTTTATAATCGAATACTAAGTCAGTTGATGTAGCAGACACCGTAAATTTTAAATTATCGTAAGAGCTTGAAGCTTGAATTACCTCGGCCATCTGCTCCGCGGAAGTAACACTAACATCCGCCTTGGAAATAGTTATGCCATCGGATCTAGTTGCCGCAGTGACGGTACCACTGCCATTGGCTTTTTGCACAAAAGTTAATTTGTTGTCATCAACCACAGCTGTGGTTTCAAACGCCCCGGAAGCTTTTGCATTAATTGCATTGGCTAAATCCTGAAGAGTCAATGCACCTAAAGGCACAGGCAGCCCGAACGTAGTCATATCATTGAGGTTAACTATGACAGTTTCGTCTGCTCCGGTACCGTCGCTACCTACAATAGATATACTGCCACTACTACTTAACGCAGCTTGCAATTCAGTTTCAGTGATAGACAGCTCATAGTCTGTGCGCAATGAAAAGTCTGTCTGCGGAATACTAATATTGGTAACACCATCTGATACTTCTAGAAAGTCTGATCCGGCACTTGAGGGAGTGAAGGTGTAGGATACTCGTGCTCCATTTGCCGGCGTTGCACTGATAAGTCCTTGAGCCACTGACCCTATGTTGTAGGCCACAGAGCCGTCATTGGCAGCTGGCTGAGTGAGCGATGCTGACGCCCCGGCTACAGTTTGAACAAAACTTATTCCTCTAGTGCGATGCACCTCAGCTGAAGCGAAGTTGGTTGCAAAGCCAGCATTTTTAGAGATTTCACTGTTGATCGCAGATATCAGACCTTCAAGGGTTGCATTGGCAAAGGTATAGATGCCTGAACCCTCAAGAGACTCCATAGCCAAATCAATTTCTGCTTGGGTAATTTGTAAAGTATTGGAGCCGTCAGAATACTCTATATAAGCACTGGAGCCATCACCAATGCTTCGAAGTTGGACCTCGGTGATGAAGTGATCATAGGTCCCTTTACGCGTGATACCTATGGACAAAGTCAGATCAAAAGCCGCACCGTTATTGATATTTCCACTGGTGGACTGATAGTTATTTGAAGAGAGGCGTTGATTTTCGGCAAGCTGATACACGTCAACATCATAGCTACCTTCCAGCGCATCGTTGGTTACGCTAAGAAAGGAAACCGCATTGTCGTTAGAGCTTTTACCTTCACTAAAATAAATTTCATTAGCATCATTAATTCTTTCGAACGAACTTGCTAAGATACCGAGCTGAGATGATATTAATCCATACCCAGATATCTTGGCTTCTGTTTTATCAATTTTGTCTTGCAACGCATTTTGCGCAGGTAGCTTTTCCGCATTGGTTAGATTAGTGGCTAATTCTGCTACGTTGATCCCCGAACCTGAGCCAAGTGTTAGTAATATGGATGAACCTATACTACTTCCGCTTGTCGTCGAAGACGTTGTGGCAGGGGTATCAAGGGCGGTAGTTGTGACCATCAAAATCTCTACTTAATATAGTTAAACAAACTGAGTTGGGAAATTTGTGCAAAACTTGCTTGGGCACCCTCAAGTGACAATATTTCAGCTGAGAGCTCAGTGATGGCTGTCGCATAGTCGAGTGTTTCTTCTTCAGATAATAGCGTTTCATAGCGAAGCTTAACTTCAGCTAGAGTGGCTCTATGAGACTCTACGACGCCCATTCTTGCTCCAAGATTAGTGATTGCCCCTGTCATTTCATTGGCTAATACTTCTATTTCCGAAAGAGCCAACTCAATTTTTGAATTATTATTAGTATCTAAAGCGGTAACAAAATCATCAATAACCTGGAAAAAACCTACATCACTACCCCCGCGATCAACTCCTTTAAAAACATCGCTACCTGGACGATTAACTTCGATTTGTCTATGTTCAGATATGTCTACAGAAATGCGCTGCTGGTTGCCCACGTAGTTGATGACCCCACTATTATCGGCAGCAAAGGCCGCAGACTTAACGTTAGATCCAGAAAAAATATAGTTGCCATTAAGATCCTGTTGATTAGCTTGAGATAGTAGCTGCTCCCGTAATGTTGATACCTCAATAGCTACTGCAGATCGATCAAACTCTCCATTAGATCCGTCATTACTCAGTATGGCTAACTCTTTCATTCGCTGTAATATATCGGAACTTGAGAGAATTATTGACTCTTCAGCATCTAGTCGATTCGAGACGCTATCTAAGGTAGCTTCATAAACTTCCTGCCGGCTAGCCGCGGTATTCAAACGTTGAATAACCGCTGATTTGTCAGCATTATCACTGGGCCTTATCAGCTGTTTTCCTTCGCCAATTTGTGTTTGAAGATCGGCAATTTTAGCCTGTTGCCGAGTCATTTGATTAACGGCCTGGTCAAACAATTGTTGGTTAGATATTCTCATTTTTTCATGCTCTTAATTTACACCTATCTAGGGAACTGGTGTAATTTCTGTGTTGAAGAAACGCCTGTAAAGCGTTTCGATAAACAAGCGAGAAACCAAAACAATTTGATCCATTGAGGATATCGGCATTCGCTGTCAAAACTTTAATATAAAATCTGTAAGTAGCTTGCATTTGATATTGAGTAACCATCTAAGCTCTTTTTAGCGGACTGCTAAAATTGAATCAAATAATGTTTGTGACACTTGGATAATCTTTGCAGAGGCCTGAAAAGCTTGCTGGAATTTAATGAGATCAGCTGCTTCTTCGTCAAGACTAACGCCCGAAATCCGGTCTTTGGCTTCAAGCGATTGATCGTAAATAACCTGCAGCGCTTCTTGGGACATTTTCGCAAGGGTTGCTTGGCTGCCCACCGTTGTAACAATATCTGCATATCCATCATTGATCGAGCCTCCGCCGGACATTACATCTTTGGTTTGCAGCCGCGCTAATAGCAGTATATTTCGGTTATCGCCCATGCCATCAGTATTTGTAACAACAGAGAAACTATCCCCATCAGCGGCTATTCCACTCAAGCTTAGGGTAATGCCCTCGTAATTGATGTTCCCATCAGCAGATGGTGTGTACGGAATACCATTTATTGCATATCCATTGACGGTGTTATAAGAAATATTAAACGTTGCGGGGGTCGGTGTGCCGGCCGCGATCGATTCAACCTCAAAAATCATAGTTCCTTGATTCGTCGCATTAGGCGTTACACTTAACAAGCCTGCAGCAGCTATCTTGCTGGTATCTGTTTGCAAGAGAGTAATACCTGCGGCAGCGCCAAGCGATCCCTGAATGGCAAATAATTCAGTCCCTCTCTGTCCATTAAGGTCAGACCCTGTAGTCTGAATAGCATTCACTTCAGTGACAAAGGTCTTTGCTAGATCATCAAAGCTGTCGATTACTGGGGCTAGCACTTGACTTCGCAAGTTAAGCAGGCCTCCAAGTTCACCACCTGTAACAGAACGGCTTGCCCCTCCCGAACCGTAGGATCCAATGATTTCAACTTTTCCAGGTTGCGCCTCATTAAAAACGCTACTGAATTTATTTGCCGCATTACCGTCTATTACTATGGACCCGGTACCACTATCGAGTCGCACATCAACTGCACCAGATGCTCGCTCAGTGACATGAATTTTAGCTATGTCTGCAAGTTCTAAAAGGACTTGGTCTCTTGAGTCTAAGAGCATGGGTGGTTGATTATCGAGATGTGTGTTTTTATCAAGCTGCCTATTTATCGATAATAGTTGTTCAGTCAGGTTATTTAGATTTTGTACCTTCAACTTAATTTCGGACTGCGTTTGTTCCTCAATATCATCTAACTGGCCTGCCAGTTCTCTAAATCTAACAGCAACACTACCTGCCTCACTAAGAAAAATTTTGCGCAACTCCCCAGATGCAGGATCTGTACTGAGCTTCCCTGCCGCCGTAAAAAACTTATCTAACACCTCTGATAACCCTGCAGACTCAGAACCCATAATGTCAATAATTTGGTCAGCATAGGCAATCAACTGACTCTGGGTGCCAAGCTCACTATAACTTTGCCGCAGATTGTTCTCGGTAAAATTACTAAATGACCGAAACACCCCATTTAAGCTAGCGCCAGTTCCGACAAAACTAGTACCCAACTGATTTGGAGTGTTCTCAGAAGTATCCACACGCTGACGGCTATATCCCTCAGTATTAAGGTTAGCGATGTTATTACTTACAGTCGTCAACGCTGACTTATATAGTTGAGAGGCGCTAGCACCGATGGTCAATAGATCAGCCATCTACTTGATCCTTTTCTTGCCTGATTTCCATCATATTTAAAGGTAACGGCATTAAACTTTCGGATGGAAGGGCAAACCCGTCTTGTTCATAAGCCTTTAAAGCCTTAGCTGCATTATTAGACCCCATCACCTGCTTGCTCAACCAATCACCCAATCCAAAAAGCCCTCTCTGCGACATAACCTGCGAGAGCTCTTGGTGGTACATTTGCTCAAAAGAGTCCCCCCCACTGGAACGCATAAGGTCGCCTTTTAGTGGCTCATTTGCTTCACGCATGGATTTAAAAATCATTTGGACAAACATTGATTCAAATTGACGTCCAACCTCTTGGGCCGCCTCTGCTTGATCAACCTTTGCTCGCGCTTTTAGTTCTCCTAGCCCGGCGAAGTCAAGATAAGCTTTTGTGGTTGTTTGCAAATCTTGCATCTAAATCACCACTAGCTCTGCACGCAAACTTCCTGAGCTCTTTAGTGCTTCCAAAATAGCAATTAAAGATGAGGGGCTCGCGCCGACTTGATTAACTGCGTCAACAATTTCGCGAAGATCTACTCCTGGCTGAAACAAAAACATAGGATTGGTTTCTTCACTAATGCTCACGTCAGAATTCTGCACAGTTGTTGTTTCGCCATCACTAAAGGGCCCTGGCTGGCTGACTTCATTACTTGACGCTATCCTTACGGATATACTGCCATGAGTTACCGCGACCGCAGTGACCCTCACGTTCCGATTGATCACAGCTGTCCCTGTCCTAGAGTTAACGACCACCCTTGCTGGGGCTTCACCCAGTTCTACATCAAGGTTTTCAACCATGCTTAAAAAGGCTACACGCTGAGATGAGTTTTTAGGGGCCTGTATTGCGACAGATACACTATCAATAGCTTTCGCAGTCCCCTGTCCAAATTCTTTATTGACAGCCTGAGTTACGGCACTAGCAGTTGAAAAATCAGCGTCACGTATATTTAGTACAATATGGTCTGCTTTATCGAAAGGGGTTGGTACCAACCGCTCGACTGTTGCACCATTTGGAATCCGTGCTGAGGTGGGAATACCGACCTGAACGCTAGTGCCTGCCGAGTCAGCTGACACTCCCGTAATGCTTAGCGCTCCTTGGGCAAGAGCATAAGTCTCTCCATCAACGCCTCTTAGCTGAGTCAAGATCAACGTCCCACCCCGCAAGGATTCTGCTACGCCAATGGCTGACACGTTGACATCGATCCGCTGACCTGGTTTCGAAAATGGCGGTAGCTCAGCAGTTACCATTACCGAAGCAACATTGTCTACTTTAAGTTCTTTATTAGCGTTTTGTGCAGCCAACGCGGCGAGTTGATCCCCTAAATCAAAGTCGCTCACTGGACCATCAACGCTCACGCCGAGTCCTGACAAAGTCGTCTTTAACGCTTGGGCAGTAATTGGGAGGTCCTTCCCATCACCCGTTGCTTGGAGGCCAACCACTAGGCCATAGCCAATAAGTTTATTTGATCGAACTCCCGCTACGTCAGTAAAATCCTTTATGCGATCTGCAACAGTGGGAAAGCTAGCCATTAAAATTAACGAAAAGGCGATGAATTTGAATGTCGACATTACATGGTTTCCTTAAAAACTTTTAAAATGGCCAAAACTTATATAGTAAACCCGTACCCCAAGAAGGTTTGGACGCTTTTGCTAGATCACCTGTACCGCGATAGGAAATTTGAGCATGGGCAATACGCTGCGATAAAACCGTATTGTCCGGCTGAATATCTGCTGGCCGGATGATCCCTTTCACCTGAATAAACTCACTTCCTTCAGTCAAGGCAAGCTGTTTCTCTCCGACTATTACAAGATTGCCGTTTGCTAAAACCTCTAAGACCATTGCTGAGATCGATCCTGTTAATGTAGCTGCCTGCCCGGCTGTTCCAGATCCATCACTAGTAATATTGGCTCCATCAGTTTCTGCTCCATTAAAAAAGCCCGCACCAAAACCGATTTTTCCAACAATAGAATCTTTTTGATTCACCCCGATAACATCGTTTGCTGAAACTCTGCTAGTAGAAAGCGCAGATGTTCGAGATGCCTGCGTAGTTTCATTAAGGAGAACAGTAATCAGATCACCTACCTGAATGTCTGCAGCCTGATAACTGCGCAGGTCGCCGAACAAATCTCGTCCATTAGCAAATATTGAGCCTGTTACATGAGCCGGCTTTTGCTTTGGGATAGATTGTATCGGTGAAAACTCAGCTGTTGGTTCCATTTGAGGCGGACTTGCACAAGCGCTCAAAATGCTAAATAGAAAAGACATGGTTAAAGCTCGCAATAGCATAATTTCCACACTCTATAAGTTGTTATTCAAAAACCGTAACATGCCATCTGCCGCGGATATTGCCTTCGAGTTAACCTCGTAAGCACGCTGGGTTTCGATCATATTAACCATCTCTTCAACCACATTAACGTTTGATGCCTCAAGCGAACCTTGCATTAAAATACCCGCTCCGTTCTCACCTGGGAGCCCATTGATTGCGACACCACTAGCCTCAGTGGAAGCATAGAGATTACGTCCAATTGGCTTTAGGCCTGAGTTGTTAACAAATAGTGATAGATTAATCTGTCCCACCTGAGATGATCCACCACCATTGGCAAGCTGAGCAGTTACTATGCCGTTACGAGCAATAGTTATGCTTTCAGCATTTTGTGGAATCGTTATTGCCGGCTGTATGGTTTGCCCGCCCGCAGTTACAAGTTGCCCTGTTGCTGATAACTTTAAAGACCCATCGCGAGTGTAGGCGATAGTGCCATCAGGTTGACTTACCGATAAAAATCCTTCCCCCGTGATAGCTACATCTAAGGCATTTTCAGTATTAATGACATTGCCTTGACCATGTAACTTTTCTGTCGCAAGGACTCTAGTCCCTGTCCCCAACATTAATCCTGTTGGAGCTTGTGATTGGGCATCTGTTTGGCCTCCCGCTGGAACTATATTTTGATAGAGTAAATCTTCGAATACAGCTCTATCTTTTTTAAATCCGGTCGTGTTCACGTTAGCTAAATTGTTCGAAATCACTTGCATGCGCGTTTGCTGCGCGGTTAGTCCTGTCTTTGCAATCCAAAGTGAGGCATCCATAATTCTTGTCCTTTTGCGTCTCTAGTTGGGTTATCTTATTACTGAGGCAATCTCATCATTGACGAACCACTTTCATCAATTGACTTGATTTCTGAAATTATTTTAATTTTTGATTCAAAAGCTCGATTAAAATCCATCATCTTTATCATTGCCTCGACTGGGTTCACATTGCTCCCCTCTAGGGCCCCAGACTGCAATGAAACTGAATTTGGACCGGTTGGAAAATCTCGTCCTCGGAACTCATCAGTTAAAGGCTGAAATAATCCATCGGCTCTACGTATCAATGGCATCTCACTCGCATCCCGCAGCATTAGCTGACCCAAATTCAGCGGAGCTCCCTCTGGATCACTAGGAGAATTGGAAACCACCGAACCGTCAGGACCAATACTTACGAGTTGGCCTGGTGGGACACTTATTGGTCCGTTTTCACCTAAAATAAGCTGGCCAACTGTGTTTTCAAGTAGCCCCGTGGCGGAAACTCGCAAGTCTCCCCTTCGAGTAAAACCAATCTCTCCATTATCTGCTTGAACTCCAAGAACAGTCTTGTCATTCAACGCCACATCCATAATGTTGCCTGTCATATTGACTGCACCCGGACTAAGATTAATAACCTCCTGCTTCGCCATTCCTGGAAGCACCCGGCTATCAATGCCTTCACCTTTGATTTGAATAGATTGTTCCGCTAAAGAAAAAGAGTCTTTAAAACCTATCGTAGACACATTGGCCAAGCTATTAGTAATCTGAGCGCGCTTGTTCGACTCATTATCGATTGATGCCAATGCTGTGAATGCTAATTTGTCCATGCAATACTCCTAAAACCGATGTTTATCCACGGATATTAATAATGGTTTGAGTCAATGAAGAGCTAGTTTCAATTGCTTTTGCATTCGCCTGGAAATTCCGCTGAGCACTAATCAAGTCGATCAGCTCTGCAGTTAAATCGACATTTGAGCGCTCTAAAGCACCTGAGCGAATTGTCCCAAATCCTGCAGTTCCAGCTTCTCCGTATGAAACAGTTCCAGAAGCAGCCGTAACAGAGTATTTAGTTCCACCGTCTTGGCGCAGACCCTCAGGAGAGCTAAAGTTAGCTAAATTTATTCTTCCCGCGGCTATTTGTTGTCCGTTAGAGTATGTGGCCGTCACTAGGCCGTCATTGCCTACATCAACATTAACCAACCCACCGCCGGGCAAACCATTTTGTGTTTGGCTTACAATCTGGAATTCTTTGCCGTGACTTGTTGCATTGAGGCTTAAACTTATAGCACTGGTCCTAGAATCTGGAACTGATGGATCAAGAGTTATTTGATCTATGCCGATACCGCCGCCGGCAAGGGTTGTCTCAAGAGCTCCTGTTACGCTGTTAAAGGCAAGATTTGTTGTAGCGGCTGGCGTTGTCGCATCTCCAATATAAACATCGGCTAACCACAAGTCCTGAACATTACCCGCACCGTCATCTGTATCGTCGGCAATTTTCTGGTAGTACACAGTTGCAGTGTAGGGTTCGCCAGCGTCGTCATATAGAGAAAATGTTTGCGTCTCGCTGTATGTAGTGTTGTCGGTGATATTGATTGGAGTTCCACCGTTAACGCCTATTACGGGGCCCGTCATTGGTAGTTTTATGTCTAAATCGATGGTTGTTGTCGCTGTCGCGGGCAAATTACGCTTCACTTCTAGACCGACTGTAGCTTGGTTAAAGTTACTTTCATTAGTCACTTCATTTAAGGGATGAACTTGCAAAGTATGTCCCTCGCTATTAACTAATAAATTATTGTCATTTAGCATAAACCCACCATTGCGGGTATAAAGCTCAGCGCCATCGCTTGTTTTGATTGGGAAAAACCCATCCCCAGTAATTGCTAAATCAAGAGAATTGGCTGAGGCTTCGATATTGCCCTGGGTAAACTGCTGGTTTATTCCTAAAAGTACAGTACCACTGCCAACACCACTGGCAGATCGCTGTAAGGTGGACGTTGCAAAGATATCGCCAAATTCTGCGTTCGATCGTTTAAAACTTGCTGTTCCAGAGTTTGCTATATTATTAGACGTAACTGATAACTCAGTTGCCGCAGCATTCAAGCCTGTTAATGATGTATAAAAAGACATACTATTATTTCCTTTTCAAGTGGATTTTAAGCGCTAATGCGAGCGATTGAAGACAACGGAACAAACTTCCCATCGTTAACTTCAAGTGATAATTGTTGAGTACTAGGGTCCCATTTGACACTCTTGACCTGAGATAAAGTGGATACCGGTATCGACTGCTGCCTACCATTAACGATAGTGCTTGCGGACATAAGATAATTCCCTGAGGCTACCATCTCGCCAGTGTTAGAGATGCCTTCCCAACTGATTTTTAGGTCGCCAGGCATCTGACTGCCGAGCGTTTCACTAAATACCAGGTTTCCGTTGGCGCGGTCATAAATATTAACTATCACTGCGTCGGCACCACTCTCCAAGTTAATGGACGCGTTTGTTTTTATGCCATTGCCACCCTCAAACAAACCTCCCTCCACCGATACTTTTTTGCCAACTAGGCTAGCTCCAGCCATCATCTGATCTTGGCGCATACCAGATACCATATTTTCCAGTGAGGATTGCATCCCTTTTATCCCTTCAACCGAAGAGAACTGAGCCAACTGGGCCACAAATGCTTCATTATCCATTGGATCTAAAGGATCTTGATTATTAAGCTGCGTCGTTAATAACTGGAGGAAGGCATCACGACCTAACTCTTGTTGCTCAGAGGAGGCGTTGACCTGCTGACTGGAGTATTGCGCAGTTGTCAAAAAGGACGAGCTAATCGTTGAATCAATCATGGACTTCTCCTCAGATCTTAGTAATTTCTAAAGTGCGCAACATTAATTGGCGGGCGGTATTGATAACCTCAACATTGTTCTGATAGCTGCGAGCTGCTGCCATCATTTCAACCATCTCTCCAACTTCATTAACATTAGAAAGATAAACAATCCCGTTTTCATCTGCATTAGGGTTCCCTGGATCATGAATCTGCCCATGAACTGACTGATCATCAACAAGCGAGACTACTTTGACCCCACCTAGATTATTCTGCTGTTCAGATAGTACCGTCTCAAAAATTGGCCGCTTTGCTTTATAGGCCTCAACCTCACTACTCGCTGTAGATCCCGCATTCGCTATGTTTGATGCACTGGCATTTAATCTGACCATTTGAGCGTTTAGAGCGGAACCGGCGATTCCAAATATTTTATCCATTGACATAACGTTTTATTCCCCTTTTAAAACTTTTCTTAGAGCACTAATGTCCCCTTCAAGGAACCTCAGAGTCGCTTGGTATTGGGCTGCGGCTTTGCCGTATTTTGCCTGCTCGACACTTAACTCAACCGTATTGCCATCGGCAGACGAATTGACCGGAACCGTAAACATTAGACTCCCATTACCCGCCAGATTGCTTGCTTGCATGTGCCCCGAATTCGTAACTGCAAGGGAATCGTTGGCCTGTACCCTTTTGAGTGATGCCTTAAAGTCAATATCTTGAGCTTTGAAATTTGGAGTATCCGAATTAGCAATGTTTCGAGCTAAGACCTCCATACGCTGACTACGCAAAGTTAAAGCGTGCTCGTGAATCCCAAAAGTTGTATCAATTAATTTCATACCGATTCCATTAAAGTTCTGCTCTCTACAGTCGATCTAGATCCGTAGAGTGTGGGATTAAATGATTGCAAAACAGATGCCAATTATTGATATCAGCATAAAATTAATTAATTTCTGTTTAAAAACAAGGTCTTGCATGGGAGTTATAAAAAAGACTAAAAAATAACATTGCCGCTTTTACGGCAATTTTTTGCCATCTATCTTTTTAGGAATGTCGGTATTGCGTCACTCTGAACAGTAATTCATACTGCAGTTATGTATAAATCCATAATTCTTTTTGCAATCGTTTTTTATAGCTGCCTAGTAACTGCTCAAAATACTCCCGAGCTCAGTGCTAACAAACACGCGCTAATAAAGCAGGCCAAAATATGGGTAGCCGAGCAGGTAAAATTAGAGCCAGACCAGGTTGAAATTTCGGCAACAGATCGTAGATTGAAGATTCCTAGATGTGATTCTACCTTCGATATCAGCTTCTCTTACCCTTCAAGTCAAGAATCTATTCGGATCAGCTGCCCCAATACTAATTGGCAGGTTTTTGTAGGCGTCAAGCTCATAAAAAATGCCTTAGGTTTTGTGTTCAAAGCAGATATGCCTGTCGGCCAGCTTTTATCTTCAGATGACATAAAACCTATTGTCTTAAAAACCTCGGTTCGTGGTTTAGTAAGAGAACCGAATGCATTAAAGGATATGAGCCTGTCTAAATCTGTTTCCGCTGGGGATTTAGTTTTACAGCAATATTTAACAGAGACTGTAATTGTATTTCAAATCAAGAAAGACATTTTGGCTGGAGAGTTCATTGATCTTAAGAGCATTAAGAATGTTCGTAAACCATTGTCATTGACATCATCGACTCAACGATTTCCTTCACGTTTACTCAATCAATCTACTGCAGCTAGAAACTTAAGAGAAGGCACGATACTTTCTCGAGAAGATCTTCGGGTGAAGCATGTGGTTATGATCAGTAAAGAAATTATCGGTCGTGGTCAAAAGCTCTCTTCAGTAAATTCAGCTCTAGCTCCTTTTTATGGGCCTTTGCCTAATGATGCTCTTTTCTCTGATGCGGGTATCTCCCAAATGGAAACAATTAGAACAATACCTCCAGGCCAACCGATAAGAATTTCTGATTTAAGACCTGCCCCTCTTGTTCGTCCAGATGATGTGGTAATGCTGAGTATTGAGAAAGGATCATTACAAATCACGATACCTATGATTGCTCTTAGTAAAGGACAACTGGGTGAGCAAATCACGTTAATAAACCCAGATTCAAAAGAGCAAGTAAGGGCTATAGTGACTGGGCCAAGAAAGGCTGAGATACTTTAATCAATAAAATTCAACTTTTTGTTAAAGAAATCTCAGCAAGTGTCGATTCGAAATGTAATGAGAACGTTTGAAGATTAAACACCGAAAGGAAAAGACATGTCAGATTCTATTTCACAACTAGGCAAAATTCCGATGCCTGCAACTGTTATTTCGGAAAAACCAAACCAGGTAATCGATCAAGCACGATCCGAAGGTGCATCTTCTTCAAAGCCTACAGCAGACAACTTTGTGTTGAGCGCAAATGCTGAACAGGCTCTTTCGACAGCGGAGTTTGATACCGCAATGGTAGCAAGAGTAAAGGCTGCAATATCCGAGGGGAATTATCCTGTAAATGAAGAGGCGGTTGCCGAAAAGTTTTACGCTCTTGAGAGTATGATTTACGGCGAGTAGCCGTTCTTTAATGGTAGCTTTAGCAAGTGCGCTGTCGCAAAATTCGCCGACACTGCCTTTTATGCGTGAAATGGTAATTACCTTACAATTAAATTGAAGGCTAACTCGGCCCAGGTCTAATAATGACAGAATCGCAACTATTACCCGCAGTTTTAACAAATACCTCTACTCTCAAACTCATACTTAATGAAGAGTTCGACGCCTTAAAAGCGCAAGATTTAAGCGCCTTCGAAGCCTTGCAGTCAAGAAAGGCAGATGTCCTTGCGCTATTGACCGATGAAGAAGTGATTGCTCAGCTAGGAAATTATAGTGATCACTCGTCTACGCCAGATTCGCAATCTGCCGGATGGAATCAGGTTATAACCATTTTAGAAGACTGCAAAGAGTTACACCTTAGAAATCAGATATTAATAGATCGTAAACTTGAGTCAATTCGTGGCGCGTTGCTGACTCTCCAATCATCAGATCGTTTCAATGACGTTGAGATTTATGATCGGTTAGGCAAGATAAAAGGAAGGAGGAGATCGAATCAACTGAGTCATGCCTGAGGCTCTTTCATTCGGTTTAATCAGGCTCAATACCTCGTAACCAGTATGCCCAAGATAAAATAGTAGCAACCGCTACGTATAGGTTTTCTGGAATCTCATCATTCAATTCTAGTTCACTCAGGAGGGATACCAAAAAGGGGTCCTCGGCAATATAAATTCCCTGCTTCTCGGCTTCTGAAATAATAGCTGCCGCAGCCTCTCCATCACCTCTTGCTGTAAGAATTGGAACTGGGTTCAGACCATATTCAATGGCGATAGCAGTTTTAGTCGGCTTATTTTTCACGTTTTAATATCCAAGACATGACCTGGTGCAGAAAATGCAGCATCTACTGTTGGCCTCGCTGCAT
Organism: SAR92 clade bacterium; assembly: GCA_004211905.1. GTDB lineage: Bacteria > Pseudomonadota > Gammaproteobacteria > Pseudomonadales > Porticoccaceae > HTCC2207. The sequence continues at coordinate 66,240 of SHBP01000006.1, read as the reverse complement.
TTAAAATGCTTAACTTAGCCAACTTTAACCCAAAGTCCGCCAAGGATTTTTCTAAACTAGATGCCGCTCTTTCCGCATTTTTAGCAGTCTCCAATCGCTCAGCCCAAAGTGTCATTTCAATATCAAAGTCAGGCGTCACTATCGATTTCAACCATAGGCTTCCTATACTGTCAGTCTCGGCATGCAAATTAATTACCCAATTGGGTGCCTCTTTATCAAGCCCAATAGCATCTCTTTGAAAGTGAATTTTAACCGGATTTGCATCAACAAATGGCATCATAAAATGATAAGAAATTTGGTGGTTCTTTTGCGCCTGCAAGGCTTCAAGTTGTCGACTTTCGATTTCATCTATTATCTCTTCAATGCTGCCTTTGTCTGATCCAGACACTTTTGACACTAATAGCAATTTGCGCATCAACTGCTTGATATCTATGGGGACAGAAACGTGAGTCTTGAGAAAAAGTTCTCCAAAAAGACCTGATCGAAGAAATGCGTCACGGACTGCACCCGGAGAGATCCCTCGCATCCGGTGCATCATCTGAGCTAAAGCTTGACTGGATCTTGAATCAAGGCCTTGTACAAAAGACTCTCGGACTATACCGGGTTTAAAAAACTCGCTCTGGATAGCTCCCGCATCAGGCCTATGAAGCAGGGTTAAAAAACGCGAAGATTCTCTGCTGTTTGTTGGTGAATTAGATGTTTTCGAAGGTTTAGCACGCTCAATCGACAAGGGAAGTAACAATGCCCCTTGTGCAGTCGTTCGCACACGAAAATCAATGCTGTCTCCTGATTTAAACTTCTTATTGGACGCCCAGTCTAATTCTTGATCGTTCACTAGTAGCTTCATCAATCCGCCGCGGGCAGCGATCACGCCTCTTACCACCTGATTATCAGATAGTCCTATTTCTCGAGCTATTTTTTCAGATACAGTGATTGCAGCACTACTCTCTAAAGTCAATGGAGCAAGCCTAGGTGTTATATTTAGTTGTTCTGGTCCCAACAAGTTACTAAGCCTTCTAGTAGTCAATTAGTTGTAACAGTTTTTTAGGGATATCGAACCCAGTCGCTCTTTTTTGTAGCTCGATTTACTACCTCGTTCTGGAGTGCAGAGCGTTTAAATACTGCTCGATGAATGTCGGCCTCCTCAGGAAGTTTAATTTGTCTATTGGCATATAACCAATGAGGATTGTTGCGCCTAAATGCGTGTGGGTTTGCTAACACGATAGCTTGCCGCAAAATATCTTTATGCACCGGACTATTGTCTAGTTGACCTTGGATGATGCTATCTAGTGTATCTCCAGATCGCACATCATAATAATTAGCTTTAGTATTTCCGAGTCGCTTTAGTAGCGACATCTGAAGATTTTTGTTTTCCACGCCTTTTAATTTTGTGTTGGACTCTAAACAGTCGCAATCATTTGCCCTATCTCTTCCTATCAAATGTTCTAACGCCGCCTCTGCTATTACAGCATCTGCAGAAGTTCTCTCAGAAAGTGCTATCGTCACGATTAGACTCATGAGCACAACAAAGACTAATCCTTTGATCGTTGAATAACTTAATGATTTCATGATTTATAATTATTCCTCTTAAATCGAGCGTTTATGTTTTTCAGTTGGCATACATCCTAATTTTTCGGCAAGTCTCGAAACTATCAGAAATGAGTAGCAATTGCGCTTGAGATATCGCTTGTCTGTGGCCAGGGCGGTCCTGCAATTTTTTTCAACATTGCCGAGTGATCATCGACCGACTCCACTCTTGCCAATGCTAAGGTATCCAACTTAGGATTACTTAACACTTCCTGAAGAAGGTCTGAGCTCGTGCTGATCAAGAACTTATCGCCAATACTGATGCCTGCAACCAGCCCTGCATTAATCTCTAATGCCCCAGAACCTGATTCATCCACAAATAACTGGAATCGGTGTGGCTCACATTGAAGAGCCATTGTTGCCGCTTGAATAAATTCCTCTGTGAGGGCTTCGATATCATCGACAAGGCTGGAAGGGATTTGGGACTTAAAGTAAGCTCGGTTAACTCTTGGGAAGAATAAAGGACCAACTTGGTTCCATATCTGCTGCTGGGTGGCCCGATCAATGAGTGTCAACTGATACTGCAACTTCGCCGAAGGCCATGAATCGGGATAATAAACTCCTGGGATAGCATTTGCCGTTCGACGAGCAAAGCCTGCCATTTGATGTGCGCTATGACTAAACCATGCTTTACCAAGCTGTTTTATTCCGCCTTTTAGAGTGCTCGGTCGAATCTTTATTTCGAATATATACGGCGCTCTATCTGCCCATGTTCCCAATAAATAATTTTCATAATCGGACCCATATTCTTTCTCTTCTTTCACTACCCAGGTTTTTGAACCTTTAATGCGGTCGCTAAAAACCTTCCCTATAAATGCAGCCAACTCAGGGAAACTATGGTCTCCAAGAGAATTATGTTTAGAAAAGAGCTCCTCGTCTTTGTCAATACGAAAGAGGGCTTCCCGTCTTAGGGCTCTGGGTGGCTCATCACAAGCTGTCCCAGATTGAGTGTTCCGTTGGTTTTGAGATGTAGATCTTTCTGTTGAGCCTAGGAGATTCGGCACGCCGCGGTAAATAGCCTGGCTTGATAAAACTGATGACTCATGGAGTACGCCATTGTCCAAATATGCAGATGAATTAAGGTGGATTTCGTTTTCTAGCGCGTAATCTACTAAAGCCTGCTTTAGGGATCCTAATGTCTGCTCTGGAGTTAGGGTTTGCGCTATCGTATTAACAGGAGATAACAACAGAATGCAGATCAACGATCTACTGAAATTTGTGAAGGAAGTCTTAATGCTCGTAAAAATGCGCCTATTTCCTATCACGTCTCTTTTTAATCTGCACCCAATCATTAACTTCTCGCCATCTTTGGAGAAGATGTTGAAGCAAGGTAAAGTTTACGCAAATCAGACACAATTTTATTATCAAGGGACAGTGTTGTTTCGTATGTATCCTCCCCAACTGTTGTAATACTCACAAGACGAGCGCCATAAACGATGCCTTGAACGCGGGACCTAAACGAATCACTCTGAACAACCATTTCAGCTACAGTAGTTGTAGTATCTAAATACTGACCATAGACTTGTTCCATTAATGCCCGATAGGCATCAAGCTTTGATGCCCGTATCGACAAGAGTCGCTGGTGTGCTGGACTATCTCCCTCTTGAATACTAATAACTCCATACCCAGTAGCCAAAATCACATCCTTCTGATCAATGACACTCTCAATCACAGCCTCATTATATTTAGCGTTATTGCTTGCGCAGCCAACAGACGAAACAATTATTGCCGCTAAAATTAGAACCTTAATCTGCTGTAACCCTTGGATTATTGAAGATAACTCGATTTTTTTAATCTTGATCATTATTGTTCCTAAATCCCTAAAAAACTTGGCTTGAAGTCATGGTGGCCTGTTTATTTATATCGACAGGTAATGAAATGGCTTGAGAAATAAAATTTGACGCTGACCTGATAATTATTAGAAATCCTCGCCCAGCCATTTGTACGCAAGATCTGGCATATATATTGCTTACTAGCTAATGCCGGAGGGAATTTAATACCCCTCCACTTAATGGTTTTTTAAGTAGCTGAATACTATAGGGTTTTTTAATGTCTAACGCCTCGATGTCAACTATTCGACAGGATCTGTCAAAAATTGAACTGTCTGGCCTGGGAATTCCATTCTTAGTTTTACTCATTATTTCAATGCTGATTCTGCCTCTGCCAGCCTTTCTTTTGGACTTTCTCTTCACCTTTAATATTTTAGTGGGTGTGGTAATAATTATGATTGCCATTAACAGCTCTAAGCCATTAGATTTTTCTTCTTTTCCGTCTCTTCTACTGTTAGCGACCATGCTTCGTCTAGGGCTGAACGTTGCTTCTACCCGTCTTGTTTTGGTTAAGGGGCATGAAGGCCCAGATGCTGCAGGCAAGGTGATAGAGGCTTTCGGGGCGTTTGTAATTGCGGGAAACTATTTGGTTGGTTTTATCATTTTTTCAATCCTGATGATTATCAATTTTATTGTTGTTACGAAAGGAGCTGGCCGAGTTTCAGAGGTCATTGCTCGCTTTACTCTCGATGGGATGCCAGGCAAGCAAATGGCGATTGATGCAGATTTAAATGCAGGTGTCATTGATCAAGACACCGCCAAGAAAAGAAGAGAAGAGATTTCTCAGGAGTCGGACTTTTTCGGTTCTATGGACGGTGCGTCCAAATTTGTTCGTGGCGATGCTATCGCCGGCCTGCTAATTCTTATTATTAACATTGTCGGTGGAATCATAATTGGCCTATCACAGCATAACCTAAGTTTTTCTCAAGCTGGGGAAATTTATGTCCTGCTTACTATCGGCGATGGCCTCGTTGCGCAAATTCCATCATTACTTCTCTCTTTCGCTACTGCGATTATCGTTACTCGGGTAACCACAGCAGAGTCGATGACAACGCAGGCAAAAAGTCAGCTCGGCAATCCTGTCGCGCTGATTATTGGAGGGGTAATCCTTATCGTCCTGGGACTTGTTCCTGGAATGCCAACTTTAGTTTTTCTTAGCCTTGGTCTTGGTTCTGGTGCCTTGGCAGTTTGGCTGTCTCAAAATAATGCCTTAGCGTCATCCGCAGATAATTTAGACACTAACTTACTCTCGGAGAATGCTGACCCAGTGTTAGAGGAGCTTAATTGGGACGACGTCGAGCAAGTAGATCTAGTCGGATTGGATATTGGTTATGGTCTTATACCCTTAGTTAACCCTGAAACCGGAGGACAATTACTTCCTCGCGTGAAAGGTATTCGAAAGAAACTTTCAGCCGAGTTAGGCTTCCTTATACAACCTATCAGAGTCAGGGATGATTTAGAGCTGTCCCCAGATGTTTATCACATCGTTATGAATGGCGTCGTACGTGGCAAAGGTGAAATTAGAATAGGAAAAGAAATGGCCATTAACCCAGGACAGGTTCATGGTGTTTTGCAAGGGGAGTCAACGAAAGAGCCCGCATTTGGCCTAGATGCTCTTTGGATAGAGGCTTCCCAACGAGATCATGCACGGACATTGGGGTATACGGTAGTAGACTCAGCAACAGCAATAGCAACGCATCTGAATACCCTACTGCGAAATAATGCTCCTGAGCTATTAGGGCATGATGAGACCCAACAGTTACTTGATAAAGTTGCAGCAAAATCACCCAAACTTGTAGAGGATCTAGTACCAGGCAAGCTTCCCCTTGCTACGGTGACTAGAGTTCTTCAAAACATACTCGATGATGGTGTGTCAGTCAGGGATATGCGAACAATCATAGAGGTGTTATCCACTGAAAGCAGTCAAACCCAAGATGCTGATGAGCTAACCGCCGCTGTACGACCTCGGCTGGGTCGTATGATTATGCAAAGCCTTGTTGATGTGAACGATAGTTTGCCGGTAATGACCTTAAACCCCTCACTAGAGCAAGTGCTACACAACGTCATACAACAAAGTAGCAACCCTCAGAATTTGGTCATTGAACCAAAGCTGGCGGAGGGCTTGTTTCAGGCTCTAAGCACACATTCTCAAGAAGTCGAAAACCAGGGTTATCCCGCTGTTTTAGTAGTTTCTCCGGCAATCCGGCCATGGTTAGCAAAAATCATTAAACACCGTATCAGTGATCTAACAGTGCTTTCTTATAGTGAAATTCCGGAAGATCAGGCGGTCAATGTAGTGGCCACCATCGATGTAGAACAAAAAAATTAGATTGAGGTTATAAACAATGGAATTACAAAGAATATTAGCAAAAGATACCCAGGAGGCTATGGCAAAAGTTCACGCCCTGTATGGTAACGACGCGTTAGTTATATCTAACAAAAAAGCTAGAAAGCAGACTGAAGTAATTGTGGCTATTGACGTGGCTGCCAAAGCAAACGAAACGTCCACCTCCTTAAACTCGAATAAATCAAGAATTTTCAATACGGCCAAGTCCAATGAGCCATCTTTTAATGAGGTAATTGAATCAAAAATCTTCAACTCACCGGCGGTCCTAGAATCAAAGCCTACTACCCGAAGTCCTAGGGACGCTGTTATGCCTGCTCATAACATCCTTTGCGATGAAGATATTTCATCATTACAAGATAGAGAATACCTAAAAACAAGAGAGTTAGTTGATCTTGTAAAAAAAGAACTCAGCGCAATGCGTCGCGAACTTAAGATATCGCAGGAACTGGAGACCAGCCAAACCCTTGACAAAATGACCCCTGAATTAGGCTCACTGATTAGCTCCTTAGATGCCGCTGGTATACCGGCACCATTACGGATACTAGTTAGCAACTTAATAGCCAACGAAAGCGAAGTTAATTCAGCCATAAAGCTCATTTCTAAGTCCCTTGGCAGTGCAATCAAGCACAATCCTCTTATTAAAGACATGAAGGGAATCCATGTTATTGCAGGACGCTCTAGCTCAGAAAATGCTTTGATGTCCTTGCGACTAGCTAAGCAAAAATCTCGTGAGTACAGTGGACAAGGCATCTGTATTATTAACTATAGCTCAGAGCAAACTAAAGGCTGGTCTCAAACTCAGATATTGGGCTTACAGTCAGGAATCAAAACCTACCATGCTGGCACGCCTAGTGCCCTCTCGCATGTCATTGCAGGGCTAGAAGAGCCCAAACTTATTATAATTGAAACGTCAGGTATCGATTTACAAAATCAATTGACAGAAATCTGCACAGAATTTCCCACGGCTAAAAAGCATCTCTTACTTCCTGCCGATGCGTCTGAAGTCTCAGTAAACAGGTATCTAAAACGAGACCGCATCAGCTGGGACTCTGTAATGTTAAATCAGCTTGACCGCGATATTCATCCGTGGCCAATAATCAACGCTCTGATGGCTACAGGTAACGCTATTTCTGTGGCCTCGTCAGATTTTTCTCTCGAAGTCGAAGCCTTTAGTCTCGACGGCACCGATTTAACAAGGCACAGCCTGTCGAACCTGCCACTGGCCCCGAAATAAGTTAATTTTAAAAAAGTAGCGACTAATTTTTCAAAATATTTGTACAACTAAAACACTATAAGAGACTAGCTATGGGAAAACTACATTCAACACAAGTAATAGGGATTGTTAGCGGTAAAGGCGGCGTAGGAAAAACAACGGTATCCGCAAATTTAGCGGTTTCGCTAGCTTCACAGGGCAAAAAGGTAATGGTTTTCGATGCAGATCTCGGACTAGCCAATGCTCAGTTAGCACTTGGCTGCAGAGCTAAATACAATTTTAGTCATGTTTTGAGCGGAGAGAAGACTCTTCAAGAAATTATCATAGAGGGTCCTATGGGTGTTCAGTTAGTCCCTGGGTCTAGCGGCATTCAGCATATGGCTTCACTTTCTATTTCAGAAGCGGCAGGTATCATTCAATCCTTTGAAGAGATAGAAGATGATCTAGATTATTTGATTGTGGACCTTGCCGCAGGGCTCTCTGACTCTGTAATGACGTTTATAGGAGCTTGCCAGCACCGCTTTGTCATCGTCAAAGACGATCCTTCTTCGATTGCAGACGCCTACGCTTCTATTAAAGTCATGATCCAAGATTATCAGCTAAATAATATATCAATTATTACAAACTGCATGCCTTCGTCAGCGGAAGGTAATCGCCTCTACCAAGGAATTATATCTGTAATCCAACGTTTTGTAGGCGGTGAGGTAGGACACTTAGGGACTATCCGTGAAGATGAAATGGTGCTTAGGTCAATAAAAGCATCAAAACCTTTGCTTACGTTTTCGCCGTCAAGTGCAGCGGCGAGAGACTTTGAAAAACTTGCAAAAGAAGTTGCAAAGCTAACAGCAAAAACCTCCATAAGTGGCGGCCTTCAGTTCTTTTTAGAGCGCCTTGCGCGACAAGATATAACCAATAAGTAGGATAACAACATGTCTAATATTAGTGACTACAACGAGATACAAAGTATTAATCAACCTGACGAAACTCTGTTGAAGAATATTGGCTTGGTGAAACGAGTCGCCTTACATCTGCAAGGGAGAATTCCAAAATTTATGGAGCTCGATGAGCTTATACAGGTAGGAACTATTGGATTAATAGAAGCATCTAAATCCTTTGACGCAAATAAAGGAGTAGATTTTGAGATTTTCGCGAAAAATCGTATTCGTGGTGCAATTTTAGATCAAGTTCGAAAAATGTCTTATCTCCCTCGGTCAGCAATGGTTAACATTCGAGAACATAATGAAGCACACCATAAGCTGGCGGCTGAACTGGGACGCGAACCGAATCACGCAGAGCTGGCTAATTTCATGGATAAAGATATGGATGTTTATCAAAAGGAACGAAATCATGCTAATCAGTTTCAGACCATATCCCTAGAAGCGCAAGTGCCTGAGTCTATAGACCTACCGGCAGGTAACTCAAATGAACCAGAATCAGTGTTACTTAAAGAACAATTAATGGGCTCCCTCACAGAAGCTATTAATCAACTTCCTGAACGTGAGAAAACAATAGTTTCTCTTTACTATGTTGAAGAAATGAATTTGCGAGAGATAGGTGCTGTGCTTGAAGTTAGTGAGTCTCGTATCAGTCAAGTGCTATCAGGCATAACAGAAAAGCTGCGGAAAAACTTGATTAACAACGATCCTACGGTGTTTTAATAGAATAGAAAATCAAGTCTGGATCCCTAGGCACTTTGATAATCTGCTTGCCTCCTTGAGCTTCTTGCAGAATGGCCTGCCGTTTTAATACTTCTAGGTAATCTTCGCGCTCCAACGTAACTAATGCATCAACATCCTCAGTGAGTCTTTTGACGTCAACCAAACGTTCTTCAAATTTCTCAATACGAGAAGACAGCCCCACCATAGATTTCGTTACGCTTGCAATAGTTAGATTTTGCTTATTCAGGGTGTCTTCAAGCTGATTAATTTTTAAACCTACAGCAGCGTTCTGCGTAGCAACCTTCTGCGCTGCCTCCGCTGGAATCTGGGTTTTTATTTCTTTCACAGCAATTAACAATAGATTCTGCTGATCCAGGAATTGCTCTTGAATATCACCCATCTCTTGAATCGTCCGATTTAATTCCTCAAATGAAGAGATCGCAGTATTCATATTGACAGCTCGCTTAGTCAGAGCAATGAGCATATCGTCGACTTGCCCAACCTTGTTAGATACTTGCAAAGCCATCGCCAAAAATAGAATCGCCCCTAAACAAAAAGCAACGGCACTGCTGAACAATATTCGACTACTCGCAAAGCCTGGCGCTTTGTCTGCAGTTTGTACTTCAGCTGCCTCTGCCTCTGCCTCTGCCTCTGCCTCTGCCTCTGCCTCTGCCTCTGCCTCTGCCTCTGCCAAGTGTTCTTGATCTTCATCAAGGGATTCACTTTTAGTAGATTTTTTATCGTTCATCATTTCCCCGAAAGCGTGATATTTGAAGAAGGCTTTTGGCCTGATTATAGTTAGAGTCGGCAGGTGAAGGGTTATCTTTAGGGCTGATTTATCAACCTTACAAATCACACTTCTGATCTGTCTTGCACCACTCCCTTAATTGCCCTGCCTCCCAAAGAAAAAAATCTTCTGGGACTCCCGGCCCGGCAACAAACTCAGTAGCTTCGTCCCTTGAGGAGAATGGTCCCGAAATAACTCCGTAGTTTTTGTTACCTTTTGAACTAATGGGTAAAATCCACGCATTAGCGAGGGCCGGGAATTCAGCCATATAACTCCCAATGCTCTCGTTACTGTTTAAAACGATATGCTGCACGAAAAAAGTCTGCGCAGCCCTGCTTCTCAATTGCCCGGTTATGTTTTGCTCGCCTTTTTTATCTTTATTTCCACCTTCTATCTCTTCTATCTCAAAATCTGAAGGTAGATCCCCCGCTTTTCTTTGGCTTTGTAAAACAGCGGCTTCAGATTTTGGTCTTGGATCAGACAAAACACTCCGGTAGCGCTCGTCTAAAGAGGAATTCTGGGGGAGTAGGCCCCCAACATCATCAGGCTCTATTTTCTCATTATCTTTATCCTTAGGTAACAGAGAATTCGGGAGCATTTTATTATGTACTTCCTCTTTCTTTGGCTCGCCAGAAATGTTCGTTAACAGATCGCTATATTCCGCGATCAAAACCGAAACAACCAAGAATGCTAACATTAGGCCTGCCACAACAGGACCTCTGACTAGCCTCTCTGAGTTACCTAGATCTTTCTTAATGCCTTCTGCATCAGCTTTTGCACTAAACTGTTGTTTTGAGCCGTCTCTCTGGTTTTTTTTATCTGTTTGGGTTTGCTGATTCTGAAAGGCCATCTGATCTGGCTCTCCCTGTGTTTTTGTTCCTGTAGTCACCCGGTGATGCCCGACATTACTGAGAAGCAATGTCGCTTCTCTCTCATATATCGTTCCTTGAGCTGCCGCAACCAATTCTTTGGCTTCCAAAACAGAAGGTATTTTGATATCCCAACGATAGATATTTCTGCCAAGTAGCATTAATGTCTCGTCATACCGTGGCCATGTAGCCTTGTTAATGAACAACACCATACGAATATTAATTCCAGGAAAATCGGAAAGTAGCTGCAATAATAATTTCCACTGCTCAGGTTCGACTACATTTGCATCATTGACGAGCATAAGTGTAACCGGCTTGTGTGCTGGGGAGTTTTGACGAGCTTGATCCATTGTCATTTGCGACAGTAATTGATTAAATTTTTTCAACAGCTCTTCAGTGTTAGTAGGTGGGAAAATTTCCAAATTAAGCTCTCTTTCCTTTCGTAATCTGGAAATAAAAATTCTCGAATAATGGGTCAATGTAGCTTCATTATCTCCAATAACAGCAAGCCCCATAGAATGTTCCGTAACGGCATCAAGGGACTGACGAAAATTATTTTTATCCTTACGAGAATACAAAATATCTCCGTGATCAAGGAATTGGTCAAGTTCAAGATTCTTGCTCGTATCTGAGTTCGTCATTTATTGCCCTCCTAAGGCAAAGCTTATGGCTGCTGCAATGTTCCATCAGTGTTATATCGCATATCCAACGGGACTTCGGGATTCGGCTTATCTGCCTCTGTTGCCCCTTTATTAAAACTATTTAGACTAAATACATAAGCAATAACCTGAGCAACTGCGTAATATAGTGATTCTGGAATGGGTTCTTGGATATCTGTTGTAAAATAAAGCGCTCGCGCTAACGTAGGAGCAGAAAACACTGGGACCCCCTCCTCTTTAGCTCTCTCTCGAATTCCTTGGGCCAAGAAATCTACACCTTTGGCAACCAACATCGGAGCCCCGGCACTTGAAGGGTCATAGCTAAGCGCCACAGCAAAATGATCTGGGTTAACAACAATTACATCTGCGTCACCTACCGCTTCGATCATTAGAGCCATCGCCATTTCTCTTTGTTTACGCCTGATTTGAGCCTTTACTTCAGGGCGGCCTTCCGTGTCTTTAAACTCGTCCTTTATCTCTTGCTTAGTCATTTTCATTTTTTTATTGTGCTCATAAACCTGATACGGTACGTCAATTCCAGCGGCTACAATTAATGTCAAGGTTACTAGCACGACTCCATTTGCAATCATCTCACCTGCTCCAGACATTGCTCCTTGCACCTCGCTAAAGCCCAAACCAACTAATGCATCGAAATTGCTACTAACTACAAAATAAAGAACCGAACCTACCAACCCAAACTTGAGCACAGCTTTAGATAGATCCACCAAAGCCTTCATCCCGAATATCCGCTTTAATCCATGTATAGGATTCAGCTTGCTTGCTTTTGGCGCGAGCGCTTTTATAGATAAGTTATAGCCTCCTAATAATCCAGCAGCAGCGACTGCAATAACGACGGTGAGCGCAAAAAGGGGTAGCGCAACTATCATGCTTTCTAGGGCATGAGTCCCAAACGTCGTAGGCAATAGATGCGAGTCAAAAACATCCTTACGGTCAAACACAAACCCCCTGGCAAATATTTCTCCAGTCCTTATGAGAAAATAGCTGCCAAACAAATACATAAACAATGCTGCGCCAATCATCATGGCTGCGACTGAAAGTTCTTGAGAACGAACAACCTGACCGTCCTCCCTTGCTTTTTCAAGTCGCTTGGCCGTAGGCTCTTCAGTACGTTCTTCGCTTGACGACTCATCTGACATTAAATGACCCCTATTACTTGACCTAACACATCAAATGCTTGTTTCCATAGCCATGTGATACGAAAACCTATACTTGGCATTGACATCATCAACAACAACATTCCAGCAAGGATCATTGCGGGAAACCCCACAGCAAAAATATTTAGGGCAGGTGCCGCTCTGGTAATAACGCCCAACCCCATATTGATTAAAAGCAATGACGCCATCATAGGCATTGCCAGCAAAACAGCGCCAACAAATATCATAGAACTCCACTTTATAACCAACACGGCCAAAGCTCGGATTTCAATTAAGTCTCCTATTGGAAGTAATCTAAAGCTCTCAAGTAACAGAGAAATAATAATGGTATGTCCCCCAAGGCCTAGGAATATGAGCGTTGAACAAACAACTATAAACTGCGAGATAACTGGCACGTTCCCCATATTCGCGTCAATCATATTGGCCATACTCAATCCCATAGAGGTGGATATGCTTTGTCCGCCTACGATCAGTGCAGCATTAACTATCTGCAATGTAAGGCCCATACAGACCCCAATAAAAACTTGGACAACCATTTCTTTGAGCCCTAAGGCTGTAATTGGGTCGACAGTCGGCCAATCGGCAAGAGGAAAAACGAACCACGTTAAGATAGCCGCTAACAAAACACGTATTCGCACTGTCACTGCCCGTAAAGAAAAGAAAGGCGCTGCTAACAGAAAAGATGACACTCGAACCATCGGCCAAAGTAGTCTGTAAAAATAGTCAATAACTTCAGAAACTAAAACTTCCATCACATAAACAACATTGGAATCCGCTCGAAGATGCGTCTAAAAAAATCGACCATTACTGCAATTTGCCAGCCTCCAAAGATAACGAGAGCCACCACCATAACGCCCAACTTTGGTATAAAGCTCAATGTCATTTCTTGTATCGAAGTTGCCGCTTGAAATACCCCAATTAAAAGACCAACTGCTAACGCTGTTCCAAGCAATGGTGCCGCCACTAAGACCGCTATCCAAAGAGCCTCTCTTCCTAAATCTATTACTTGCGCCACTTCCATATAATCTCCTCTAGCCAATCACAAAGCTTCCCGTTAAGGAGCCCATAATTAAAGTCCAGCCGTCAACCAAAACAAATAGCATTAATTTAAAGGGCATTGATATCATCATCGGAGACAACATCATCATCCCCATGGACATCAAAACACTTGCAACCACTAGATCGATCACAATAAAGGGTATATAGATAAGAAAGCCTATAGAAAAAGCACTTTTTAGTTCAGAAGTAATAAACGCCGGCACTAATGTTGCAAGAGGCACATCTGCGGGAGACGTTATATCTTTGTTATTTGCGATTTCTGCGAACATAGCAATATCCGCTTCACGCGTTTGATTAAGCATGAAGTTTCTAAAAGGTTCCTCGGCTTTTAAAAGAGCTGTATCAAAGGAAACTTTTTCCTCAAAGTAAGGCGTTATTGCTTGATCATAAACAGATGTCAAAACGGGGGACATAATGAATATTGTCAGAAAAAGAGATATGCCGACTAAAACTTGGTTTGGCGGTGTTTGAGCCGTTCCCAAAGCTTGCCGAAGTAATGACATTACTATAATAATCCTGACAAAAGAGGTCATCATCAACAAGAGTGACGGCAATAGTGTAAGCAACGTCATTAAGGCAAGCAGTTGTAACGTTAAACTGTATTTAGTCTCTCCACTACCATCATCAATCATATTTATGATTGGTAACCCTGTTTGAGCATCCGCGGGCAGAGAAAGGATCATACCTATCAGCGCTATGCCGCCAACAAGTACCCTCATTCCTTTTGCCACATGCCCAGAAGATTTCGATTGCGGGGTATCAAATCTAATATCTAACTTATGCGCCTGCCTAATTGCTGTGAGCATCAATTAATCCTTTATCTTGGCTTTATTAAATAGCGTTCCAAAACTCATGCCATGATGTCCCTTTTTTTGAGTAATTTTGCTTTCATGAGCGCCTGGCTGGGTCTTAACGACATGTTCGCTTGTGTTCCAAGTTGCTAGCTGCGTCAAACTATGAGGTGTTACACCAATTAATACCTGGTCTCCATTGATGCCTATTAGCAACAATTTTTGGCGGCTACCAAGATTTTTGATCTCGAGTAACTCTAGCTTGTGTTCCCCCGAAAACCCCATCCCTGCGCTATATTTTTTTATACCAAATAGGGTGGCTGCTAGCAGCGCTATTACTACTGCAAATGACCCCATCATTGTGATAACTTCTCGTAAGCCAATAATCTCCATGTCGGTATGCTCCTTTTAAAGATTCTTCACTCGCTCTGATGCCGGCACTACGTTAGTTAACTTAACGCCATAACGATCGCCAACCAGAACAACCTCTCCCTGAGCAACCCGCGTGTTATTAACTAGTAAATCAAGAGGCTCTCCTGCAAGCTTACTTAACTCCACTACGCTGCCTTGGCTAAGGCTCATAATGTCTCGTATCTTTAAGCTCGTTCTTCCGACTTCTAAAGAAAGGGTGACAGCAATATTTTGTAGTACATCGGCGTCAATTTTACTTTTGTTCGTTTCCTCCAGTAACGACTCAGAGTCGCTTGCTTGGTCTGCTTGATCTACTAAATTTACTTCTTTGTCTTCCATAATTTTCTCGCTTTTCTGCTTGGTCAATCGTTAAACATAAACTCATTTTTTCACTTCGAGCTGACTAAAGAATTCGCCAATTGCACCGCCATGTTTGATCCTTGGGTGCCAATATTTCCCTCAAAAGCTCTTGTGTTCTCAACATCCACTGTTGCAAAAGCCGGCTTAGCAAAATAGACAATATCGTCTTGCCGAAGAGACTCAAACTCTTTTAAAGTTGTCCTTATTTGAGCCAGACTCACCGTTAATTCAAGTTCTGCATCCATGACGGCAGACTTTAGATTTGCACTCCATCGCGCGGCCAAGTCATCTTTGCCAATGTGCGAAGTTGGCCTCAGAAAAGAGTTTCTAATAGACTTAAGCGCGTAGTATGGATATAAAATTTCAACAGTTCTCTCAGCCTCGGCAACTAACAGGTGGAACCTACTAACAAGAACTAATTCGTCGAACTTCATCGTTTTCACTTTTTTTGGATCACTTGTAAAGTCTACGCCTTTACAAGTGAGGGGCTGAGTTGGAGCCCAGGCTTCTTGCAGAGAATTATAGATCTCCGCCATCAATATTTTATTTATGCTTAGCTCAGTTCGTGTAAATTCTTTATCACCACTGTCAGATACTCCTGATGCCGTTGAGCTACCAAAGAAACTGTTAAAGCATTCAGCAATAAGGTTGGGATCAATGATCACCAAGGCCTCTCCATGAAGGGGTCTGGCACGAATGACGTTTATTGCTTGGGGGGCTTTTAATCCTCCTATGAACTCCCCATAAGTCTGGATGCTAACCTCCTCTGCTGCTCCCTTTACTGGCGTTCTTATAACCCCCGACAAACGCTGCTTAAGTAAAATAAGGAACCGTTCATTAATAGGGTTTATCGCACTAGTGTTCATCCCTCCGGCGCTTTCCTCATTTACCAGATCATGCTTTACCGCCTTAAGCTGAGTGTTCAGACCAGTGTTTGACTCAATCGACCCATCTTTAACGCCTGCTGCTAGGGCATCTAACTCTTCTGGTGATAATACGTTTTCTTTGTCCGCCATCTTGGCTCTCCATAGTTGCCTTTTAGCAATTATCGTCTCAGCTATTGCACAATAAACTCGGTAAAATATAGTTCTTGAATCTCTCGATTGCCTATACGCGTCTCTAGGACATCGTTCATTGCATCCTTAAGCTCCAAAGCTAAGTTATCTCTAAACCCTTCACGTGAAACCTGATCTTCTCGTTTCTCTGAAAGGATTTTTAAAAGTTGACTGCGGACAGGATAGGCGTGCTTCTCTATTAGCCTAAGAAGTGTTTTGTCCTCATTCTGTTTTACCATTACTGCAATCTTTACTTGGATCATTCTTTGTGAATTATGGAGATTACTTAGGAGCTCAGGCTCTATTTCAAGATACTTTAGCCCTTTGTCATCGATAACTTTTATAGCCTCATCTTGCCTTTGCTGTTCATTTGCTTCAGCACCAGTATTTTCGGCATCTTGCATCGCAGCAATAGCACTCTCTGCATCAGTCTTTGAGTCAAAAAATCCAACGGCAAATAGTGTCCCAAGTACCGCTCCTCCCAGCAGTATTAAAACCAACAATACAATCAGTACAATCTTAAGTATTGGTCTTTTTTTCGATCCCCCGCTATCTTCGCTCGTTTCTTCATTACTCATTATTTGCATTCCTTATTCATATCAAAATTGCTTAGTGAGATGTCTTATTGCTTTAAATAGTTACATCTAAGCCATCGCTAAGAGTTTGTTGCCTCACCCCTGTCTTTGGTTCTAACACAACAGCCCTTGCATGCAGCCCAGTCTCATCTCCATTCTTTTCTTTATCTGAGGGTGTCGGATTTCCGCCATTTTCTCGTTGCTTTCCACTCCCTAAGCCTAGGTAAGCAGTTTTTATGCCATGTTCTCTTAATTCCTCTTTTAATCTGGGCAATCCTTCCTGAAGAAGTTCTCTCGTTAGAGCCTTAGATGCATTAAATTGTGCCTCCAACTCTCCACCCCTCATCTCTAACTGTATTTCTATACGCCCCAACGTTTTAGGATGTATATCTAATTCGACTTGCCAAACTCCTTTAGAAACTTGAGTAGCTAATCTCTGGCCCAGAGCCTCTGCCAAACGCCTAGACATATAAGAATGTTGTTCTTGTTTGGTCATGGATAGAGCTTCGGGAAGTTCAATGGAAATACGTTTACCGGTCGCATCTGGTACGGACACAAAAGTCTCCGTATTTTTAGTCTGTACGAGAGGGGTATCGTTGTATTCTCTAACTAAAAGCGCGGTTTCAGGAGTTACAGTCAAACTTAAGTTTTTTGAAATTTGTGGCAGCTGCACTTTCGAAAACACTTCTTTTACATGTGCCGAATCTAACCCAATGAAATTATTTGACCCAGCTATGAGCCTATTATTTTGTGTAGTCGAGGCTTTAAGTGCACTAGCCAATAAGGAGTTCGGCTTTTCGTAATCAGCTGCTTGCAAATACTGAGGTTTTTTGAGCTGTGTTAGACTTTCGCTTACCTCATAGACTGAATTGGCACCAATCAAAACTTTTTCTTGGCCCGAGACATTGAAGAAAGGCTCTCGTGCTGTTATTGCTTCGAGGCCATTACTTAGCTCAAATTCTTGGGCAAGCGCCTTTTCACTAGCCCGCAAAGAATCCTCTTTTGCTAGAACAAGTGCAGACTCTGTCCTATAAGGATCAGACGGTTGGCTTTTCATGAGGAGCACAAGCAATTCAGCTTCTATTCCTTGAGACTGGGCAAATTCTTCTATTACCTCATTACTTGGTTCGTCACCCCCTACAAGCAGCACCATGCCACCAGGTAACTTCTTACTTTCCATTGTGACCAATGCGGGAGTGTTTTCCGGCAGAATCTCGCCATATTCTGGATTATTTTTGCCGCTTTCTAGAGAAGCAGTCTTAGCGATACTTTGTTCAAAAATTTCTCTAAATGCTTCACTTTGACCAACGCCTAAGTCCCGCTGTGCCTCAATTTGTTCGCTCTCATGCGTGGCGCTTGAGCTATTTTGACTGAGCATTATTCTGGGTAAATCAACCATTAACTTCATTCTCCAACCAACTCTCTTAAAAGATCTTTATATCTAAGCAAGACATATGCCAATCTCCGTTATAGGCGATTATCTTTTGAGATTAAATTGGGTGATTCCCTGAAGTTCGAGCTCTCGCTTTTCTTTCGTAACTAACAACTGATGTTGTATTTCTTTTTCTCTTTGAGATAAAAAGTCCGCTTTCAACTTTTCTTGATTAGCCAATATTAGAGCCTTTTTTGCCCTGCCATAGTCAGCTTCAACATTGATATACTCATGGTGGGTTCGATTCTGAAGATCCATCAGCTGAGCAATAAACTTTCTGCTGTTATCAATCTCTCCACTGCCGCCATTGCTCTGAATTTTCTCAGAATGATTTGAGTACTCAACCAATAGCGCTGATATTTTTTCCTGCCTGACCACAATCTTCTGTTTGTGCTTGGCAAACTTTTCTAACCTTGCCTCAGCTTTAAGCACGGCGCTGTTAGCCTGCGACGCGAGCACGTCCCAAACCGGATTAATATTAGTCACTAGGCCTGCTCCATTAGCTGCTGAAGCAATTCTTGGCTTTGGTCAATGCTAACCGCTATTTCACTGTTCTGTTGTAACAATTCGTTTATCTTTGGTCTCAACTGAATCGCTAGATCGATATTTGGATCTACCCCAACCTCATAGGCCCCGACTTGAATAAGATCTTTATTCTGTTGATATATTGCCCAAAGATTTCGCAATCGATTAGCGCTCTTTTGTAACTCTGGCGTCAACAAGCTATTCATAATACGAGAAATTGAGCCTGTTAAATCGATCGCTGGATAATGTGCCGCATCCGCAAGTTCTCTTGCTAACATTACTTGCCCGTCTAAAGAGGCTCGAGCTATGTCAACCACTGGGTCAGACCGATCATCGCCCTCTGCAAGAACCGTATAAATAGCCGTAATCGCCCCAACGCTATTACGCCCTACTCCCGCTCTTTCGATTAACTTGGGTAGAAGCGCAAAAACTGACGGAGGATAGCCTTTTGCTGTAGGTGGTTCGCCAATTGCTAACCCAATCTCACGTTGCGCATGAGCTACTCTGGTTAAGCTGTCACAAAGCAGGAGGACATTCTGACCTTGATCCCTAAAATATTCTGCTATCAAGTGGGTAAGACTTGCCGCCTTTAACCGAACAACCGGAGACTCATTCGCTGGAGAGGCGACAACAACTGCTTTCTTCAATCCTTGCTCGCCAAGGGTTTGATGAACAAACTCTTGAACTTCCCGTCCTCGCTCACCGATCAGCCCTATTACAACAACATCTGCTTGGGTATTTCGCGTTAGCATTCCCATAAGCACGCTTTTCCCTACCCCTGATCCCGCGATCAATCCGATCCGTTGCCCTTGCCCAAGAGTCAAACAGGTATTAATTGCCTTTATACCAGTGTCAAGAATCTTATCAATTGGGCCTCGCGCCATTGGATTTATCTCTATCCCTTCTAGACTTTTATACTCGTCGTACCTAATTTCTTCCTTGCCATCTAGGGGGCTTCCTTGAGCATCAATAACTCTACCAAGTAACCCTGAACCAACCCCGCCTTTGCTGCTATTGGAGCGAACCCATATTCGGGCTCCTGGGCCGATACCAGCAACTTCTGTAAATGGCATCAAGTAAAGCGCCTCTCCATTAAACCCTACTACTTGAGCGTCTATAAACGTTCCTAATTCTAGATGCTCCACCTGACAGTGAGCGCCCAAAGGTGCGTTAATACCTTTAGCTTCCAACATCAAACCAACTACCCTAACTATTTCCCCACTAGTGTTTATCCGAGGGGCTCTCAGATGCGGAATTAACTGTCCTACTTGAGATGAAAAATCATACATCTTTTGGTTCATCTAGAAACTTTTCAGGATCGATTGTCGTCTTTAGTCCATTTAGAGGCTCTTCGTCACCGTCCTTTTGGATATTTAGTTTATTGTCTTCATCACCAGAAATCGTTGCGAACAGTGCTTCTGAAAGCACTTCTAATCTATGCTCTAAGAGATCCTCGACAGCGCCGTTATGTAGTTTTAGCAGAACACTGCCCGGCGAGAGGCTATCATTTTGCCTAAAATCTAAATGCGCTAAATCCTGAGAAAGATTAGAACAGATCATATGCAAATCCTGTGGGTTGAGTTCCATGACTATGGCCGCTGGTCCTTTCTCCTCAATTTCCTCTAGTGCACCTCTTATAAGTCTTTCGATAGCATCACTCGAGATGCTTAGCTCTCCTCTGACTAATTCCTGCGCTATATGTAAGGACAGTCTTTTCAAGGGTTCGAAAAAAGTCGTTACCTGCTTTTGCTCTCTATACATCCCCTGGGTGACTTCTAGGAACGTTTCTCGAGCACTCTCCCATTTTCGTTCTGCCTTTTCAAATCCGTGTGCGTAGCCCTTCTCAAAAGAGTCCTGATTTGCTTGATTAAGCTCTTCCCTCGATACCGTCAGTCCTCCTGCGCTATCAAGGCTTTTTGCTGGCACTGCGTCCTCTAGTAGAGCCTCCTTTTCTGTTACGATTTTCAGTTCTTTAGCTGACTCCAAAGAATCCAAGCTTTGAGGTTCCCATTTTCTAAACTCGGACCCTCCTCTGGTAGGGCCCCCGCTCACCCATGGCAAGGCAGAAAATGTTGCGGAGATATTGCCTTCTGCTAAAAAGTCATTTGAGCGCCAATTAACAAATGTTTCTTTATCAGACAAAATCGTCTCCTTTGCCAACCAAAACGATTTCACCGTCATCGGCGAGCTTTCTGGCGATCCGCATAATGTTTTTCTGAGCTGCCTCCACTTCGGATATTCGAATTGGGCCTTTAGCCTCCAAATCATCCAAAAACAGCAGTCGGGCACGTTCTGACATGTTGCTTAAGAAATTTTCTTTGGTCGCTTCATCTGCGCCTCTAATTGCGGCCATTAACACTTCATTACCAGTCGCCGCTAATAGCTTCTGGATACCTTTGTTATCCACTTCGGCTAAGTTGTCGAAAGTCAGCATCTTATCTTGAATTTGTGTAGCCAAATTTTCATCTTTGAGAGCCATAGTATCCATAACTTCTGAAACCACTTCAGCGCTGGCAAAGTTCATGATGGTAGCTGCAGTCTCAACGCCGCCAAAATTGGCTGATTGTGCGGATGTGTTTGAAAATTGCTGGGTCAAAAGACCCTCAAGCTCTCGCATAGCTGCCGGCTGAATAGCCTCTAGGGTTGCTACCCGTTGTACAATTTCTGATCTTTGCTGTTCTGGCAGAAATCCCAAAACCTGTGCGGCTACATCTGCTTCAAGCACAGATAATATAATGGCTGATATTTGCGGATGTTCATCACTAATGATTTCAGCAATAGAGCGAGCATCCATCCAGTGTAAAATTTCTAATCCTTTACTCGAACTTGGTGGCATTATTTTCCCCAGGACAGTAGCAGCCTTTTCATCCCCCAGAGCTTGCTTAATAACATTTTGCACGTAATCCGCGGTGCCGAGCCCTAAATTCGTCTGCAACCCAAGTATCTCGATGAAATCGTCAAGTACTTTATTCACTAAACCTTGAGACAAATCAGAAACATCGACCATCGAAGCCCCAACGACACTTACCTCTTTGGGCTCTAAAAATTTTATAATATTTGCTGCGTGTTGCTCACCAAGTAACAACATAATGACCGCAGCGCGCTGGCTACCAGTCATCGTTTTATACTGTTGTTCTATCTCCTCTTGTTGCGGATCGATTTCAATCGCATCTTGCTGTTTCTTTGCCATTTTAATTTCCTAAATGCGTTTAGCCGTTTCGAATCATTTTTTTAAGTACATTAGCAACTCGACCAGAGTCCTCTGCCACTAGAGATCTAACTGCATTAACCTTACTATCATAGGTGTTTACAGAAGTGGCACTCTCTCCGATTCCAGTTGGTTGGTTTGGTGTCCCTTCTCCATAAGCTTGGGTGGGAGGTATACCGTAGCTATTTCTTGCTTCAGCAGCAGTAATTGCTGCGTTGCCAGTAGCCGCGGATGAGTAAACGCCAATAGCTGGCTTTACAACTAAAAATAATAAAGCAACAAATGCGATGGCTATAGAGGAGGTTTTGATCAAGCTAGTGATCTGGCTATTTTCATACCAAGGCTCTGATATTGGCTCAATTACCACGGGGGGTTCAAAGCGAGTCGAGACAATTGTAACTACGTCTCCTCGATTCGCATCGAAACCAATTAAGCTTTTGACTAGGTTAGAAAACCGCTCTATCTCAACATCTGAAAATCCAGCATTGTTGCCAGAGTCTTCTTGAACGTCACCGTCCGAAAGCTCCACTGCTGGCGGGTTTATCACCACCGCAACTGAGATCCTTTTAACTGTTCCCCCTTGGCGCTTAACGTGCCTTATTGCCCTATCCATTTCATAGTTACGTGTTGTTTTGCTGCTTACTGTATTATCGCTAAGAGGGGCGCCTTCATCAGCATTTTCCACAGACGCTACATTTGAGGCAGCGCCAGGGATTCCTGATGCTCTTGAGTTCCCTTTTTGCTCCAGACTTAAAGTCTCCGACCGGGCATGAGGGCCATTGTCATTTCCATCATATTCTTCATACGTTGATTCAATTTCAGTAAAATCCATTTGGACATCAACTTCCGAGCGTACATTACCGATCCCGACAACTGGTGACAAAAACGCATCAATTCGATTGCGGTAGGTGTCCTCCATACTTTGCTTATGCGCCATTTGTTCAGTGCTCATCAATAAAGAGCTCGAGCCTTCGCTAGCAGTCAGCAATTGCCCTCGCTGGTCCACGACGGAAACATTCTCTGTTGCTAAATATGGAACACTCGAAGCAATCAAATGAATAATTGCCTGTACTTGAGACTCAGAAACCACCCTTCCCGGAAAGGGCGAGACAACCACTGATGCCTTTGCGGCCTCGCGGTTTCTTACAAAAACACTTTGCTTTGGGGAGGCTAGATGAACCCGCGCTGACTCAATCGTAGAAATTTTCGCCACACTAGCAGCGAGCTCTATTTCAATCGCAGAAATATATCGAACTTGTTCCATAAATTGGCTAGTCGTCATCGCTGCCTCTTCACTCATTGATCCGATACTGCCCGCTACTGTGCTTTTTGGTAGCCCTCGGGAAGCCAAATAAATTCGAGCCTCATGATATCTAGAAGATGGGACTTTTAGTTCCCCTGTTTGAATGTCTATTTTCGCTTTAAAATCTGCGCTTGAGAGTGCCTCAAATGCAGTCTGCCGATCTGCCTCTGATAAACCTGGATAGACCGTCCTGTAAGGAGAAACTTGGCTCCAAGAATAGAGAAGTGCAAATAGCACAACTGTCATCAATGCAATAATAGCTGGCATAGCTCGCTTAACCGCTGGCTGAGATATCACCTTTCGAATCACCGCATCAGGCCGACCCTCATTTGCCTGCTGTGCCATTTGTCCTGCCTGCTTTGCCACCATGCTCTGCGGCTGCGCTGCGCCCGGTGACTGTGCGACTGTATTTAATACTACATCTTGCTGAGGTGCTGCTAAATCGGCCATATCTCTTATCTCTTCTTTTCTATTCCTAATTTCTATACGGGCATATTCATAATATCTTCGTAGGCCTTAAGCACCTTGTTTCTTATTTGCAGAGTGGCCTCGAAAGCCAATGAGGATTTTTGCATGCTCATGACAACCTCAGTTAGTGGGATGTCCTCTCCCTGCTCATAAGCAGCTCGGTTAGCCTTGGAAACCTGTTGCAATCCATTAACCTCTTGAAGCGCCCCTTTAATAGAACTAGCAAAGCCACTCTGTGTTTGAGTCTCCGTGATTGCCAGCTCATTGCCTTCAAGTTTGACTCCACGAGCTGCCTGATCCTGATACTCTCGAATCTGGCTTAACATTGACTCGACGCCCTGTATATTTGTTGAATTTACCACTCGGTTTCCCCTTCTCTTTTATCGTACGTATGCTGCAGTGACGGCCATGCCGTCTTTACGAAATCGTTGTAATTTATGTCTTAAGGTTCTTGGGCTAATCCCTAATTTCTCAGCCGCCTGCTCTCTATTCTTTGATTCATGTAGCACGCTCATAATAATTTCGCGCTCGCTTGCCTTTATAGCCCTAGATAATGATTCTGCTTGATGAGCATTTGATGCTTTAACCTTGGCTTTTAACGCTCCGTCTTCCGTAGCTAGCTTGTCTGCCTTAACATCTTGGTTCAATTTTGGTTTGTTAAAAACTGGATAATCTCGCCATTGCGAGTCGTCATTGTCTTCGCGCGCAATGTCATCAAAAACAAGGTGGTCTGGCTGTATTAGCCCTTGGCTAGACAAAACTTGAGCTCTGACTATTACATTCTGCAGTTCGCGTACGTTCCCAGGCCAACTATAAGAGACCAGCATCTCTGAAGCCTCTGGCGTTATCGTTGCTCTGCTCCCTTTGGAGAGCTGAGTATCCAAAAACTGATGAGCTAGCGGCAAGATATCTAAGGGTCTCTCTCGTAATGGCGGCAGTGTAATCTTGAATGCGCTGAGCCTAAAATATAGGTCTTCGCGAAATACGCGCTCCTCTATAGCCTCTTTTAAGTCTCGATTAGTTGCCGCAATAACCCTGAGATCTAGGGTTACCGGTTTTTGCCCCCCCAGCCGCGTAACAGTTCGTTCCTGTAAAACTCTGAGTAATTTAGCCTGCAATTGAAATGACATCTCACCCACTTCGTCCAAGAATATGGTTCCTGACTGAGCCTGCTCAAATAACCCCGGCTGCGCTTTTGTGGCTCCAGTGAATGACCCTTTCTCATGACCAAAAAGCATGTCCTCAATGAGGCTTTCAGACATTGCTGCACAATTAAAGGCCACAAACGGAGCCGCGTGCCTAGGGGATGATTCATGTAGTATCCGTGCCAGAACCTCCTTACCTGATCCAGTAGGTCCTGCAAGTAACACCGTGACATCTGTTTCCGCAACACGCTCAGTCAAAGCAAGTAATTTTCTGCTAGTAGGGTCTACAAACACATACGCCGGTTGGTTATAATTTTTAGGTAGATCAAGATCTGCAATGATATTGAGCCAATCGCTAGCATTAATATTTTCGGCTGATACTACTGTACCAACGCCCCGCTTCATTGCCTCAATCCCTAACTCAAACTGATCCAAGCCAAGTCTTACTACAATTACCGGTGTCCGGGCTGACTGTTGTAGCAGGTTCTTTATCTGATCAAGCTCGTCCAAACCATTAATAGGCCTAATAATCACTACGTCCGCCAAGGATAATTCTGCACTAGACAGCTGACCTAACCCAAATTGCTTAAGCTTAAATCCCTGGTCACCAAATTCGGCGAGCTCTGTGGACGTTAATCGCCTTGATGCATCAATCCATAATATTGAAGACTCTGTGAAGTTAACCACTTTGCTTTCCTCTTTACCGTTGCCGCTTTGACTTTACAGATACGATAGCAAGGAGCGTGCCATTTTTTAATATCGATATAAATCAATGGGTTATGGAGTTTTTAATGCGAAGTGTCAAATATTCGGCATGGAGAAAGGGTCAAAAAAACGACTCTATAGTGGCGCTGATGTATGCTAGCAAACTGTCTTTTAACGGGCTACTTGTTGTATACCATACTTATTAATTTTTTCGATTAACGTGGTACGTTGTAAGCTTAGGAGCCGTGCTGTTTTGGATACGTTGCCTTTTGCCTTACTTAGCGCCTCTTGTATAAGGCGGGTTTCAATTTCGAGCAGATGTTGCTTAAGCTCAACGCCCTCATCTGGAAAGTCTTGTTCGCCCTGCGCGAGAGCAATAACTCTTTGTATTTCATCGATAGGGCTATCCAAAATCGAGAGGGCTTTATCTTTCATTTTAACTTTCGATAACCCAAAGTTTTCCTCCTCGGCAAATTTTAGTTTCCGAACAGATGACTTTGTCACGATGTTCCCTTTCTGAGTTCTGTTTTCAATCCCTATACAATTCCGCTCCATTAATTTTCGTACTCCAACTGGAACCATACTTACTGGGACAGACCGGAGGTCAACCTCCTGCTCAGGATAAAGAGTGGTATACCTATCAATCAAGTTAGAAAGTTCCCTAACATTTCCAGGCCAATCATAACTTAGCAGGAGCTCCATCGAAGCCCTCGATATCGAAATCGGCGCTTTCGCTCCCTGAGCTTGTTGTCTGGCGAAGTGTTCAATAAGCATCGGAATATCTTTAGCTCTCTCAGCTAAAGGCCGAACTTCAATGGGCATGATATTTAATCGGTAGTATAAGTCTTTTCGAAATCGTCCTTCATCAATGAGCGATTCAATATTTTGATGCGTTGCAGCAATAACTCTGACATCTATTGGAATAGCCCCTAAGGACCCGACCGGGTCTACCTTCCTTTCTTGTAATACCCTGAGCAACTTAACTTGGAGATCCAAAGACATGTCTCCAATCTCATCGAGAAACAATGTCCCCTTATCTGCTAGTTGAAAACGTCCTTTTCGATCGGATATGGCGCCAGTGAAAGAGCCTCTCTTGTGCCCAAATAGTTCACTTTCAAGTAAATCTCTAGGAATCGCGCCACAGTTTACTGGTATAAATGGGCCTGCAGCTCGCCCAGAGCATTCATGAAGTGCTTTGGCAACCAGTTCTTTCCCTGTGCCACTTTCGCCCAGAATCAAAACTGTTGAATCGCTGGGACCAAGCATTTTAATTAGCTCTCTAAGAGCTTTGATCTCAGGACTCATTCCAATAATTGTATTTATTTCTGGCAACTTTTCAGTACCCTTTTTAAAAAGTATTGGCTTCCTTGCCTCTCTTCTATAGATTGCTCCGCTAATTGCTACTATTGATAAAAACAACCATCAGCATAAAATGCGAATATGCATAATTTGTTCTTAGTTAGCAATAGATTTGCTTGCTGAAATTCCTAATGCACACTGTTTAATCCATTTTTGTGACAAAACCAGCAATTATAACGAGTGGTTCATCACGTTATAGCCTGACTGGAGGACCAAAAATGTGTCTTACAGTGAGTATTCTTTTTCTCTTCCATTAAGATTTCTGACCATTATGCCGATAATATTTATATCTCTAATTACAATGGTGTTTACTATAATGAAAGCAAGACTTAGTCGCGGTACTGCCGCCTACCGCAATGTGAATAATACTGCCGGTGCGCCATACGCAGATAGCATACAACTAACGCAAATGCTTTTTAGCGCCCTTGTAGAAAGCTTGGCGGAGGCGGAGGGGCACATGCGTCGAAAAGCGTTTGAAAAAAAAGCTGGTTCTCTGAATAGAGCCAGCAAAATTTTATTAGGCTTGCAAGATTCGTTGGATTTTGACAAAGGCCAAGAGCTTGCTATTAATCTATCGGAGATTTATGACTATTCTAGACGGCGTTTATTCCAAGCGAGTTTAAAAAATGATCTTGCGGCAATACAAGAAGTTAGAGGGCTCATCTCAGAAATCGATAGTGCGTGGCAACTCCTACCAAGTGTTTTAAACAACCCATCAAGCGCTATAGCATCATAACTTAAGGTCCAGGTCTCTCCTAGTTATCCCTAGGATACTTACAATTCAGGAAGCGCTCACAATTACCTCGATACGCCGATTACGAGACCTCCCTATAGGCGTATCGTTGGTCATGAGCGGCCTAATATCGGCCATTCCACTTGCCATAATGCGTCCTCGCACTTGAGGTGTGACCCCTAACAAATAATCAACTACCGCAGCCGCTCGCGCAGCAGAGAGGTCCCAGTTAGATCTGAACCTCTCGTTGTACGCCATGGGGACACTATCAGTATGTCCTTCAACCATAATTTCCCCGCTTACCTCTTGTAGCGATAATCCAAGCTTACTTAAAATTCTCTTAAAGCTAGGCTTGATTATTGCACTCCCGCTAGGGAAGGACCCGTGCTCTGCAAGACGGATTATGATTCTCTCTTCATCTTTAATCACTTCAGCCTGCCCTCTGTTTATCTCAGCAGCAAGTGCTTGCTTAACGATTTCAAACTGATCCTCCATTGAAGCTTGTGTCCCTGAACTATCCGGCTCGCCATCTCTCATCTTTTGTCTAACATGTTGAATTTCCAACTCTGCTTCGGTTTCGGCTTGAACCTCTGCTACTTTTGCATATATCTGCAGATCCCTCTCTCGCACTTTAAAGCCAGAAGCCTTGTAATCGCCTTGTCTGTCTTCGCCATCAATACTCTGAGATAGAATTTCAACAATAATTTTAAATTTACCCGCAATCACTCTGACTCTGTTAGTAGCAATTTCTTTAGCAAGCGCATTCTCCAGCATTTCCATTTCTGCGTTGCGCTTAACCTTCTTCTCTCTATTCAGCCTCGTCAACGGAGTAACTTTGGGGGGCCTGATATCTGTAGTCACCTCTCTTACAATTTTAACCAAAGTCCTATCAACTTGAGCTGGTGAAAACGATTTAGCTATAGCGCTTTCACCTTTGGGGCGACTGACAACCGGCAATTCATTTTGCACACCAAAATTACCTTCCTCTGGCCCAGCCGTCATCTGGGCACCTCCTTTCTCCGTCTTATTAAATGCGATTAATAGTACGAAAAAGGCCATTAATAAAATGGCCATATCTGCAAAAGTAGCCATCCACATTGGAACTCCTTTCGGGCACGGTTTGCAGTCCTCATTGCTATTTTTCAGCGCAAGCGTCTCATCCATTTGGGGTGATGTCCCTCTTTGTCCCGGCACTCACAATTATTTCTATTCGACGATTCGACGATCTTCCTTCTGGTGTTTTGTTTCCCTTCAAAGGTCTTGAATCGCCAAATCCAGCTATCACCAAGCGGGACTGGGAAATTGCAGAGTTATTAATCAAGGCTGCTGCAACCGAAGAAGCTCGGGCCGCAGAGAGATCCCAGTTAGAGACAAAGCTTTCACTAAACATTAGCGGCATATCATCAGTATGGCCTTCGACTCTTATTGTCCCTTTCGAGGTAGTTAAAATTGCCCCTATCTTGTCTAAAAGAATTTTAGCTTTAGGCTTAAGTCCAGCCTGCCCTGAATCGAAAGAATCCTGACTAGCCAACCGAATCGTCAAAAGATCGTCCTTCAAAAAAACCTTCAGGCTATCTTTGCTCTTTTGTTCAAGAAGGATTTGCTGTATCTGATCATAATGACTTTCTAGATCAAAATTGTTTTGAACAGCTACTGATTTAAACGCGCTATAATCCCGAGCACGAAAGTCAATTTGAACATCATTATCTGAGCTAACTGCTAACACCTTTGCTGCGATATCAATTGCACTCTGTTTCACTCTAGCCCCATTTTCTAAGGCAGAATAATCCTCTCCCTTTCCGCCAGTTGTAAATAAAGACCGTAGTTCTATGACAACAAGCTCATCCTCTGCCTTTACCTCTACCTCACCCTTGATTATGTCTTCAGCAAGTGTTCGTTCTAATTTGACTCGGGTTATTTCACTTTTCGCAAGTCCGTCCTCTGTTTGGGTGTACTTTGCTCGGTATCGCCGAACAGGCGTTCTTGCCTCTTTGGACAATTCTGCCAATGGCTTTGATTCTGCAATAACGGCAGTAAAACTTTCATCTATTAAGCTTGTTGCAGTGGGAATATCGTCTATGACAATCTTTCGATCAACACCAAAGGCCGCTCGAATTGTCGCAGCAAACTGAGCCCTATCTCTGATATTTACCTCTGAAAAAGAATATAGTAGTGCAAAGAAAGCCATTAATAAGATGGCCATATCAGCGAAAGTAGCCATCCAAGGAGGCGCTAAGTTTTCGCATTTTGGACAATTGTCTTTGCTCATAAAAGCTCTCCTTGGCAAATTTCTTTGTTTTGAACCAGGGGGTTTTGTCCCGTGGAGCGTGTTTACTCCACTGCTTGAGCTTCCTCACGCTTTAGTTTTTCCTTGGGCACCATAAAGGGCGTTAGAGTATCCTCAAGCAATCGAGGATTTTTCCCGCTTTTAATGAACATGATTCCCGCAATAATGAGATCATTATTGTTAGCTTCTCGTTTAGAATACCCCTCCAGTTTTTGGCCCATAGGTATAAAGAAAACATTAGCTAAAACTGATCCGTACAGCGTAGTGAGCAGTGCAACAGCCATGTTTGGGCCAATTGATGCCGGATCGTCGAGAGTAGATAAGAGACCAACTAGGCCGATAAGAGTACCAATCATGCCCATTCCTGGAGCCAACTCTGCTCCAGCGCCAAGCATATCTGATCCTGTTTCGTGTCTGGCTGCCATTAAGCCCTTATCTCTTTCAAGGGCCTCCAGAATCATCTCGGCTTTATTCCCGTCTACCAACGCTCTTACGCCTTTCTGCAAGAAACGATTTGAAATTTCAAATCTCTCAAGCGCTATCAATCCGTCTTTTCGCGTAACCTGTGCCATCTCTACCAGCTGGTCAATCAACACCTCTGGCTCTTCTGTCTTGTTGACAAACACTTTCCCAATAACCGCGCCTAAACTTTTGGCATCGGACAATTTTGAGCGGTACAACACAATTGAAACAGTGCCGCCCACCACAATAAATACTGAATTGGCATCGTATAGAGAGCTGGGATCACTTACCCCAGAGGTGAGGAAGAAGATGGCCGCTATCAGGCCAACGATTGAAGCAAAATCCATGTGTCCACCCAAATGCGTAAATATTATGTCGGAAAATCTAGCTTTAAACGTAGCGGCCCAAATGGATTTAGAAGAGTGCCTAATCTTCGCCAAAATCTACGTGCTGTTACGTAGTCCATCGACACTTGTTTCCTGAAGTTTAGACACTAATATTGTTCAGCATGCTCTCCCTCTGAAGGCACGCCCTCCTGAGCATTAATCGCAGGCCAAGAACAAGATAATTTTACATAAATAAAAATTCATAATTTGGGTTTAGTGTCGATATAAATTGTATAGCGGCTGCCAGTACATAAGATGAGACTGTTAGAGAATTAACCATGAAGAGAGCACATAACCACCTCAATATCGGGCCGAGCGCCAATCGTCTTAGCTCCTATACTTCAATACTTTTGAAGCTCCTAATTGTCTCTATTTTCTATTTGTTTATAGCCGGATGTGATCGTTACGATAAAAAGCCTGTATGCTCTAGCGCTATTGACAAAAATGACCTTGGTACTTTTTCCTTCGGGCCCTATGGCACCGCTTTTGACTGGAAAACTAAAACCACCTGGTATCGATGCCCTGGGGGATCTTATTTTTCACTGAACACCTGCTCTGGCGATAGTTTAAAATTAAACTGGGATGATGCTGTCTCATATGCCCAAGAATTATCTGAAATTTCTGGACTCCAATGGCGTTTGGCAACCTTGTCGGAAGTTAAATCTATTATCTCCTCTACCTGCGTTGGCCCTGCTGTTAACCCCAACGTTTTTCCATCATTAAAATCATCAAGCGTTTGGACGTCTAGCAAAAATCGTGGCAACGGAGACGCCTTTAGGTGTGCCATTTCTACCTACAATGGAGCGTACTCTTGCAAACGACTAAAAAGAGTAAAAGCCTCGTTTTTGCTGATTCACGAGCCCTCTCCCCTATAATCGGAATGTGTTTTCAAAACCACTTCACTTTGCACAAAAAGCAAGACACGCATGCCCCTGAATACGCAAAACCTCTTTTGCTGGCATCCCTACAGATTTAAACCCCATGAGAGAGCATCCATAAGGTCTGCGACGATCGTGAGTGATGAACAAATATTTGCATCTGAAGCAATTAGGGCCGTTTGATAGTCCTTTCATTTCTCGGCTCCCAGTACTCTTTATAGCACTTCCAGATTACTAAAATAGCCAGCGAGGCCATCACTAGGTCCGCCGCTATTTGCGTTAATGAAACGCCCTGTATAATTGTTAGCTCAACATTTAACGCCGGTACGGCAGACAAAAATATAAGCCCCAGTACTAATATTCTGACCCGCAGACAAAAACCGCATGTAGCCTTTTTTGGTTTCAATTTCATATCAGAGTGATCGACAGCATCTTGTATTTTCTTTAGTCTTCCCCTAACTCTAAAGAGAAAAATTATTCAGCTATTCGAGCAGCAATAATGTGGACCTTGGGAGATTCTTGACCCCTTGCTAAAGCCTTAATGCCTCCAATTCCGGATGACACCATAACGCGGGTTTTTGGTTGAATCTTGTCCTTCCATATAATTGTTTTCAACACTCCCTCGTACCTGATTTGAAGCTGAATATATGCAATTGAAACCGTTGCATTGTTAATCAGACTTACCACGACATCTCCTGCAGGATTAAAAACGAGCTCTGCACTTATATAGCGCTCAGGATAAAGTTGTTGTTGCACTACCTGAAGGCTCTTCCGAGACAAACCGCCTATATTACCTCTTGCGTTTGCAGCCAGGTAAAAGTAGTCCTCGGCCTTTGCATAGTTCTTGGCCGACATTTCCGCCTTGCCCAGGTAGTAACTTGCGGCAGGGGTAGGTAGTAATGCGAAGCTACGTTTGATATCAGCAAGCCCTTCCGCTTTAAGCCCGTTTTCATGTCGCAGAATACCGCGCTCCAAATAACCGCTGAAATGGTCCCTGTTTTTTCTAATAGCTGTAGAAAAAGCCTTATCTGCATTGTCTTTTTTATCCAAAGCTTTCCAGGCCGTTCCACGTAGCACCCAGAAAGAAAACTCATCTGGCTGAAGGGCAACCGCCTTGTCTAACGAGCTTAAAGCACTCCTTGGATCCTTTTTCTCTAAAGCCTCCGTGGCTTTTTCTGCCGCTTTGTAAGCCAGTTCATCCTCTTTTAGTTGCCTAATAGCTGCCTGGAAGCGCGTCCTGCCTCGATCGCCACTCGGCAAAGTTTTAGCCTTTATGCGGTTTGCCTCCACTCTCCTCATAGAAGGGGGATGACTAGCAAATAAACCTGACAAGAAGCTCGTTGCTTTATCTGTGTTAAGAGAGACAAAGGTTTGTTGCAATTCCACAGCGCCCTCTGGGTCATAGCCGGCTTGGGCCATATACTCCATACCATAGTAATCCGCCTCAAGCTCATCATCTCGACCATATTTTGCCAACCAGGCTGCTGCTCCAACTTGAGATGCCAAGCTATAAAGCTGATCGTTCTCCTTCTCTTTGACACTCACTCCAGCAGCCATGACTCCAAGGCTCAAGAGTGTCCCTCGGCTCATTTGTGCCGCGCTGTGGCGCGCCGCAGCGTGGACAATTTCGTGACTCAACACTGCAGCAAGCTGGGCCTCATCCTCAAGGTACATTAAAAGACCACGATTAATTGCAATCTTACCCCCAGGCAGGGCCCAAGCATTGGGAATTGAATTATTGATTACTACGAACTCAAAGGGTAAGTCTGGCTGGGCGCTAAATGTTGCTAATTTTTTACCTACTCCCGCAACATAGTTCTGTAGTTCAGAGTCAAGATAATAATCTCCTCCTTGGGCTTGTCGAGAAGGACTATAGTTTGTTTCACCCAAAGTGATTTCTTGCTGTTTAGACATCAACAGGAATTCATTTTGTCCTGTCACTGGGTTAACACTACAGCTTGTTATAAACAGCGTAGTAAGGAGTAATAAATAAATCACTTTGATCCGCTCAACATGCATATAACACCCTCTTTACGGCAGATAGACAGTATGTTTCTATACAACCAATATTGCCGAATTACCGTAAAGAATAATAGATGTGTAGCCAGTTTTGATGGCTTTTACTCTAAACAGTTGCAATAAAAGTTGATATTATTGAATGACCCCTAATTGTCCACGCTCTTTGCTAGGTAACTAAAAATGATGCTCACGGTGATTTCACCAGCCAAAAAACTCGACTACAGTAGCTCTTTTTCTGTCAGCCAGTACAGTCAACCAGCCTTCTTGGAGCATTCTAAGGAGTTGCTTGAGGGTCTTAAAAAACTGTCCCCTCAGGACGTCTGCGCTCTGATGGGGCTGAGCGATAAGCTCGGTGCATTAAACTATGAACGCTTTCAAGAATGGTCGCTGCCCTTCGATAACGACAATGCTAAGCCGGCAGTGCTTGCCTTCAAAGGTGATGTATACCAAGGACTATCTGCAGACTCTATGTCTGCAGAGGATCTTAATTGGGCTCAAGATCATTTGCGTATTTTGTCTGGCCTCTACGGTGTTCTGCGCCCACTTGATTTGATGCAGCCTTATCGTCTTGAAATGGGTACCAAGTTTGCTAACGCTCGAGGTTCCGACCTTTACGCATTCTGGGATGGAATTATCACAAAAGAGTTAAACACCCTCCTCTCATCCTCTGATTCAGTGTTACTTAACCTTGCCTCTAACGAATATTTCAAGGCAGCTAAAGAAAAAACCATTTCTAGTAGAATCGTTACCCCTGTGTTCATGGATAACAAAAATGGAAAATATAAGATCATTAGTTTCTTCGCAAAAAAAGCAAGGGGATTAATGGCTGGTTTTATTATTAAAAATAAAATTAAACATGTAGAGAGCATTAAAGCTTTCGATAGCGACGGTTATAGGTTTAATGATGCTATGAGTGAGACTGATAAGTGGGTCTTCACTAGAGGGTAAGCCGCCCTAGTTTTCTTTCTCAAATCAAATGTTAATTAAATGACAAAACCATTTTCCCAGGCCTGCGAAAATAATCGTGCTCCAATATCTCAAGTTCTTGAGCGTATCCTCGTTGACTGTCAATCTGTGTTTGAAATTGGTAGTGGAACGGGCCAGCACGCTGTCTGGTTTAGTCGTGCTATGCCACACTTGCAGTGGCATACTAGTGATCGAATTCAAAACCACCAAGGGATCAAACAGTGGATCTCAGACAGTTCGCTGGAAAATATTCATCAACCCTTGGATTTAGATGTCGGTGTGGGGCCATGGCCAGAGGGTCTATTTGGCGCTGTTTTTACAGCCAATACTGCCCATATCATGGCCTTGTCAGAGATCGAGCTTATGTTTTCTGGCGTGTCTAAGATTTTAATGTCTGGCGGTCTCTTTTGCCTTTATGGCCCGATGCAATATTCTGGATTGATTGCCGCTGAAAGTAATCGAGCCTTTGACGCTAAACTGAGAGCAGTAAAATCGACCCAAGGAATACGTGAGTTTAATGACTTAAATAAACTAGCCACCGCCGTCGGCATGGAATTAATAGAAGATAATGACTTGCCCGCCAATAACCAACTAATTATTTGGCAAAAGCACTAGAAGTATGCTGCCATCGGTTGCTGGGCAATAAGATAGTCCGCCGCAATACCAATGAAAATGACCATTCCCACGCGGTGATTGTTTAAAAATGCCGCAAAACATGCCTCTCTATCTCTTTGCCTAGCTCGGCGAAATTGGTTGTAAAAATAACCTGCTGCAACTACTAGGCTCAGAAAATAAACCAGTCCCCTTTGAAACTCTAGTCCCACAATGGCCATAAGGATGAGTGTAGCGACCTGTAACAATACAATCATCAATAGATCATATTTTCCAAACAATACTGCGGTGGATTGAACGCCAATTTCTAAATCGTCCTCCCGATCAACCATTGCGTAATAAGTATCAAAAGCAATAGTCCAAACCACAATCGCTGCAAATATAAGCCAAAGTTCCGTCGGCAAAGCTGCTCTCTCTGCTGCAAATGCCATAGGGACAGCCCAGGCAAAGGCGACCCCAAGACCAAGCTGTGGCAGATTTGTAAAGCGTTTCATAAGCGGGTAAATGGCTGTAACTGCCGCCCCGACAAACGAAAGAAGTATCGTTAGTTGGTTTGTCATTAATACCAGGCATAACGCGACAAATAGAAGCCCGAAGCTCAGCCAGAGCGCTTGTTGTGGTTTTATTTCTCCTGACGGCAGTGGCCGAGTTTTAGTTCGTTCCACCTTCCCATCAACATGGCGGTCCGCATAGTCATTAATAACACACCCGGCTGCTCGCATAACAATTAGACCCAACAAAAATATAATCGTTGTCCCGATTGAAGGATTCCCTGAGCCAGCAAACCATAAAGCCCATAACGTCGGCCACAAAAGAAGATAAATACCAATGGGACGATCCATGCGCATTAGCCGAAGCCATGGATTTGTTACTCGCGCCGCCCTAGGCTCTACAGAGGTGTTCATCACTACTCCTCCAATCGGTAATTGTAATCCTGAAAACTCGGTAAAAATATTTCACTAACTAACAGAGGCTTGCTGTCAAGACGGAATACCGATCTGCGCCCCCACAAATGAGTCATCTGATTACATATACTTTCTGGAACATGCAGATCAGAGGCCATCATATAAGACGCTGCTACTGGCTCACGAGACATAGAAGGATCATTAAACAGCACCGCGCCTAGTGGCTGACTATCAATATGACGAAGTGCCGCCAATCGCCCAGTTAGCGTAGTCAAAGGTAAAATGCTTCTGGCAAAAACCCAAGGGGTATCCTTGCCTTTAAGAATAACCTGTCTAATCAGCACCTCTCTTGTGGGTGATATATTGAGTGCTCGAGCCTCTGACTCATCAGGCAATGTCTCTACCTGGCTCAGCACCTCAACGGCAAATTGGTTGTCGCTTGCGTCGATCAATCGCTCCGTAAGCGACCCTCGATCGGACAGCCATTTGTGCCAATGCGCTGGTACCTCATTATCATGAAATGAAGAGAGGGGTCGCCAGGCGGTGCTGACTGGTGATTTAATTTGTTGAGAAGAAGGCAAAGCTATCCCTGCGTTAAAGTAGTTTCTAGTTAAATTGTGATTACTAATCATAAATAGGGTCCATGCCCTTTGGCCGCTCTCGAAACCGTTTGTATTCCCACTGATACTGCTCCGGCGCCAAAGCTATTATATCTTCAATTCCCTTGTTTAAAGCCAATAAACTGGTCACCTCATCCGTGCTGTAAATATCTTGGGCCGGTGCAACAAAATGTAACTCCCACCCACCAGGCACGCGCAGTGCTGTGGCCATTAAAGCCTGACTCCCTGAGCGCTGCAACAGTTTATGAATCAACGTCATGGTTCGAACCTCCACACCCAATAAAGGTACAAACTCTCCGCTTTCAGGGGGGGGCTGTTGATCAGGTAAAATGCCAGTCATTTCACCACGCTTCAAGGCTTTTATTAGCGCAGAAACGCCGCGCACATTTGTTGGCACCAGCGTCGCTCCGGATTGTTCCCTTGAGGTTTTAATCCAAGTTTCTAACTCAATCATTCTCGGGGGATCATAAAGAGAGGTCATTGCTTTTTTCTCTCCAGCCCACAAGCCGAGAACCTCCCAATTTCCCTGATGAGGAATAATTAGAATAGTACCGCGATCATCTGCAATAGCCTGCTCAAAAAGGCCTAGACCTTTGACCGCCACCACTTTTTTGGAAACCCAAGGGTTGCCTTTTCGCCAGACCTTGGGCGTTTCCAAAACAGCCTGTGCTAAATGACGCATGCGCATATTACAAATCCACTTAACCTCATCGTCCGACAAGTGCGGGTAACATAAAGATAAATTGATGCGTGCTATCCGCGAAGGCTGAGCGCGAATAATAGTAAGGAGCCTCCCCAGCCATGCTCCTTTGATACGAGCAATGCCAAGCGGGAGTATGGAAACTAATTTCAGCAACCAGAGGACTAATATGTTCCTCATTAGAAGACTATCCTTTGTGTTATTTTTAAAAGCTCACAGTGTACTAAGCCTTGGGTCTGTCGTTAAAGCTTTGCAATTATAGGCTAGTATATCGAAAGGTTAATCAAGGCGATTAACTAAATCATGCTTTTGGTTCAGTTAAACTCTATCTTTATCTTTGCGCACCTTTATAATTGAGCTTCGACTTCGGAACTTTTTAATTACGGGTAACTTTAGTGAGTAAACTTTCTTCACCCCCTGATACTTTTCAAGATCTCATTGCCATTCTTCAGAATTATTGGGCGGGAAAAGGGTGTGTCATTATGCAGCCACTTGATATGGAGGTAGGCGCTGGTACGTTTCATCCTGCAACTTTTTTGCGCTCTATAGGTCCAGAAGTATGGAATAGCGCCTACGTTCAGCCATCTCGAAGGCCTACTGATGGGCGGTATGGGGAAAATCCAAATAGATTGCAGCACTATTACCAATTTCAAGTAGTCATGAAACCTTCTCCTAGTGATTTTCAAGCTCTTTATTTGGGGTCTCTTCAGGCTGTTGGGGTTGATACCTTAATTCATGATGTTCGGTTTGTAGAGGATAACTGGGAATCGCCAACTCTTGGTGCGTGGGGTTTGGGCTGGGAAGTTTGGCTGAACGGTATGGAAGTTTCTCAGTTTACTTATTTCCAGCAGGTAGGCGGTCTCGAGTGCTATCCAGTTACTGGAGAGATTACTTACGGTTTAGAGCGTATCGCTATGTACTTGCAGGGAGTTGATAGCATCTACGACCTTGTTTGGGCTCATGGTCCAGATGGAGATGTAACTTATGGTGACGTGTTTTTGCAAAACGAAGTTGAGATGTCTGCCTTTAATTTTGAGCATGCTGATGTCGATTTTTTGTTTTCCGCTTTTGATCAGTACGAAAAGGATTGCCGCCGTCTTATTGACAGTAACCTTCCCCTTCCAGCCTATGAGATGGTGATGAAAGCATCCCACACATTTAATTTACTAGATGCCCGCAAAGCTATTTCCGTAACCGAGCGGCAACGCTATATCCTTCGAGTAAGAACTCTTGCACGGGGAGTTGCCCAAGGATACTTCGACTCCAGACTGGCTGCCGGCTTCCCCTTGGCATCGCCTGACATTGCTAAAGAGGTCCTTGCTCGTCATGCGGGAGAAGATAAATGAAATCCGATTTCTTATTTGAGTTGGGCACAGAAGAGTTGCCCCCAAAGGCTCTTCTATCATTATCGCACGCATTCACAGAAAGCATTCTTGATGGTTTCATTGCTCAAGGCTTGTCTTTTGAGGGTAGCACGTCCTATGCGGCCCCAAGGCGCTTAGCTATATACATTAAGGGATTAGACGGCAGTACACCTGACTCTGACATTGTGTCATGGGGGCCTCCAGCAAGGGTCGCTTTTGATGAGGCAGGAGCCCCCACTAAAGCAGCCGAGGCTTTTGCTAGTAAGAACAATTTGGCTTTGTCGGATTTATCCGCATATATCGAGAATGATGGTCACCAAGATAAGCTTTGCATCCGGCACACCGAATCTGGACGAGCCTCTACCGAGCTGTTTGGTTTAGTAATTAACGAGTGCTTATCAAGCTTACCCATTCCAAAGCGAATGCGTTGGGGAAGCAGCAAAGATGAGTTTGTCCGACCTGTACATTGGGGTGTGCTTATGTTCGGCGATCATGTGTGTGAAGAAACAATACTGGGTGTAAAGACTGGCAATGTTAGCCAAGGGCATCGGTTCCATTGCCCTGGTGATATCTTGATTAAATCCCCAAAGAGCTATGAGAAGCAACTCCGCAGCGCGAAGGTAGTCGCGCAATTCGATGAGCGAAAGCGCCTGATTCACGAGGGGGTCTCTTCTTTGGCGAAGAGCATTAAGGGGGAGGCTGTGATAGACGAATCACTGTTGAATGAAGTCACCGCTCTCAATGAATGGCCAGTCCCACTATTGGGTCGATTTGAGAAACGCTTTCTATCAGTACCCGCAGAAGCTCTAATATCATCGATGAAAGAACATCAAAAGTATTTCCACGTTATAAATAGCAAAAAAGAGCTACTACCCGCTTTTATAACAGTAGCAAATATTGTTAGTAAAGACCCCAAGCAAGTAATCGCTGGAAATGAGCGGGTAATTCGGCCTCGTCTAGCCGATGCCGCGTTCTTTTACGAAAACGACGCCACAGAGTCTCTCGAGCGCAGGCGGGAAGCGCTAAGGACAGTAGTATTTCAAGATAAACTCGGCTCCGTCTTTGACAAAACAGCTCGCGTAGCTGCGATCGCCGAAGTCCTATCAAATTATACCGGCGCGGATCCTTCGCTTGCTCACAGAGCCGCAGAGTTAAGTAAATCTGATTTAGTTTCCGACATGGTTGGGGAATTTGCAGACCTACAAGGCACTATGGGTAGATATTACGCGCTGAACGACGGAGAGGACAAGCAAGTTGCTGAGGCTCAGCTGGAACAGTATCTTCCGCGGTTTTCAGGAGATCAAGTGCCGTCAACAGAGGTGGGTACTACGCTGGCTTTGGCAGATAAATTAGATACTTTAGTGGGTATATTTAGCATCGGGCAGCAACCTTCAGGGTCGAGGGATCCTTTTGCGCTAAGGAGAGCCAGTCTGGGAGTGTTGAGGATAATCATCGCTCGTCAAATAGATCTTGATTTGAACGAGGCAATCTTAATTGCCGCGAGCCAGTTTGATCTCAAGGAAGAAGCTCTCGAAAAGATACGTTTGCAAGTACTTACATACATATTGGATAGGTTTAAGTCTTGGTACAAAGAAGAGGGCCTCAAATCCGAAGTTTACCTCTCTGTCGCCTCTCTAAATCTTTCAAATCCTCTGGATATCGACGCCCGAGTGAAGGCGATTTCAGCGTTTTCAAAGCTACCTGAAGCTCAAGATCTCGCAGCAGCAAATAAGCGCGTATCAAATCTACTATCCAAACAGCTAAAAAACCGTCAGCCCTCAGAGATGGATCTCGCTCTACTGGAAGAGGGGAGCGAAAAGAACCTCGCAAATGCAATTAAAACCCTGTCTGATGTCTCGCAGCCTTTGATAGAGAAACGGGATTACGATGCCGTGCTAAAAAATCTAGCGACATTACGAGATCCTGTCGATGCGTTTTTTAATGATGTAATGGTTATGTCAGAAGATCTCGCTATTCGTGAAAATCGTCTAAGCTTGTTACACAGACTTCGGTGTTTGTGCATAAACGTCGCCGATATCGCCCAGATGGCAACAAGCAAATAACCTTGAAGATAACGACAGCGCAATACCTGGCTCTAGGTTTCCGTGCCCTTTTGTTCTATTTTGGCTTAATGCTTATTGTAATAGTGCTGGGGGTTATTTCATGCCTAATTTGGCGGCTCCCCCTCGGGGAACGGCAAAAGGTTGCTACAAAGGGAAATCGAGGCATTATGGTATGGCTACGCCTGATCTGCGGCGTTAAAGTCAGTGTAACAGGCCTAGAGAATGTTCCGAACGGGCCCTGCGTTATTTTGAGCAATCACCAAAGTGCATGGGAATCTTTTTATTTTCAATGGCTCTTTCGACCTGTAAGTTTTGTCTTAAAGCGGGAATTATTTTGGATTCCCTTCTTCGGCTGGAGCCTAGCAACTATGGCGCCTATTGGAATTCGCCGGTCTCACCCGGCCGGTGCCATCCGGCAAGTTTTCAGGCTTGGGCAAGAGCGATTATCTAAAGGACTGAAGGTAGTTATTTTCCCAGAAGGGACTCGCAATCCTGACGGCCAATTAGGCGCTTTTAAAACAGGAGGCGCTGCACTTGCTAAATTATCTGGCGTTCCTATTTTACCGATATCGCACAATGCCGGAGCCCACTGGCCGGCAACTACCTGGTTAAAATATTCCGGAACAGTGCAGGTAACCATAGGCCCTGCTATCGACTCATCTTTGGATAACGCACGAAGTCTAACGGACACTGTGCGGTCTTGGATAGCTTCCTCTCTAGTCAATAATACACCAAAGCCCTAAATCAAATCTTATAAAGACTACACGTCCAGATTAACTACAGATAACGCGTTAGTTTCAATAAAGTCTCTTCTCGGTTCTACTTGATCACCCATCAAAGTCGTAAACATTTGATCTGCAGCAATAGCATCTTCAATGGAGACCACAAGCATCCTCCGGCTTTCAGGGTCCATCGTGGTCTCCCAGAGCTGGTCTGGATTCATCTCCCCTAAGCCTTTATATCTCTGAGTATTTATCCCCCGCCGAGACTCCGACATCAACCAATCTAAAGCTTGTTTGAAGCTAGTCACCTCATGTGTACGCTCGCCGCGCTTTACATAAGCACCTTCCTCTATCAGTCCTTGAAGCGTCTCTCCCAATTGCACAATGGCGCCATATTCACTGGATACGAAAAAGTCTCTACTAAGAGTATGGTAATGAGGAACACCATGGGCGGTAACTTCAACGTTTGGCAGAAACACTTTTCGCTCTTTATCCTCTTTCACACTGACCTGATAGCGGTGGGATCCAGTGTCCGACTCTTCGAGCTTTTCCTGGAGTTCGGCGCACCATGCCGCAACTTCGCCTCTTTTTTGAAGAAGTTTGCTATCTAAGCCTCTAACATAAATTAGTGCTTCCAGTATATCTAAGGGATATACAAGAGACATTCTATCCATAAGCTCACTGACACCTCTAAATTGTCCGACTAGCGCCTCCAGAGCCTGCCCCTGAAGCGGGGGCGCACTTGCATTGACATGCAAGCTGGCACTCTCAAGTGCCTTTTGAGTTAAATATACTAGCAGCGCCGCATCATCTTTCACATATTGCTCGTTTTTCCCTTTGCTTACTTTGTAGAGAGGGGGTTGGGCGATAAATATATGGCCATTTTCTACCAACTCCCGCATCTGCCTGAAGAAAAAAGTCAGTAGCAACGTGCGGATATGAGATCCATCCACATCAGCATCGGTCATGATAACAATAGTGTGATAGCGTAATTTTTCTAAATTAAACTCTTCGGCCCCAATGCCGCAACCTAAAGCGGTGATCAAAGTGCCTATTTCTGCACTAGAGAGCATTTTATCAAACCGCGCTTTTTCAACATTCAATATCTTACCTTTTAACGGTAAAATAGCTTGCGTTTTCCTGGCCCGTCCTTGCTTAGCCGACCCTCCTGCCGAGTCTCCCTCGACAAGGTACAACTCAGAAAGAGCAGGGTCTTTTTCCTGACAATCCGCTAGCTTCCCAGGCAATCCTGCGATATCTAGAGCTCCTTTGCGCCTCGTCATCTCTCTTGCTTTGCGCGCCGCCTCTCTAGCTCGAGCTGCATCTATCATTTTCCCAACTACCGCTCGCGCTTCTTGAGGAAACTCCATCAGATAATCATTAAACTTCTCGCCCATCTCTTGCTCGACCGCAGTCTTTACCTCAGAACTTACCAACTTATCCTTTGTTTGTGAAGAAAACTTAGGGTCTGGCACTTTAACTGAAATTATTGCTGTTAGGCCCTCTCTAGCATCATCTCCTGTTGTATTTACCTTGGATTTACCATTAATGCCCTCTTTTTCGATGTAGGTGTTCAAGCCCCTTGTTAAAGCAGAGCGAAAACCGGCCAAGTGGGTACCGCCGTCACGCTGCGGAATATTATTGGTATAACACAGGATGTTTTCTTGGAATCCATCATTCCATTGCAGAGCCACCTCCACGCTGGTTCCGTCTTCTCGATCATTACTGAAATGCATGATCTTATTCACGGTAGTTTTATTAGTGTTGAGGTACTCCACAAAAGCACTCAAACCACCATCGTACGCATAAACCTCTTCTTTCCCAGTCCTCTCGTCTTGCAAAACAATGCGGACCCCTGAATTCAAAAAGGACAACTCTCGAAGCCGCTTGGCTAGCTGATCAAAGTGAAAGTGAATGTTTGTAAAAGTCTCTTCTGAGGGGACAAAAAAGACCTCTGTCCCTGTCTCCTCAGTCTCCCCAACGACTTCCAAAGGGCCGTCCGGAACACCATGAGAGTAGGTCTGCTCATGAACCTGCCCGTTTCTACGAATGGTCAGCCTCATCGTTTTAGACAAGGCATTTACAACAGAAACCCCAACACCGTGTAACCCGCCAGACACCTTATAGCTATTATCATCAAACTTTCCGCCTGCATGCAGCACGGTCATTATAACTTCCGCCGCCGAAACGCCCTCATCATGCATTTCCGTGGGTATTCCGCGCCCATTATCAAAAACAGAGATCGACTCATTAGGATGAATCACGATGCGAATTTCTGAACAATGCCCAGCCAAGGCCTCATCAATAGAATTATCAACTACCTCGAACACCATGTGGTGCAGGCCTGTTCCGTCATCAGTGTCTCCAATGTACATGCCAGGACGCTTTCTCACCGCATCCAACCCTTTTAACACCTTAATACTCGACGAGTCGTAGTTTTCTTCTTCAGCCATAACGGTTTATTTCCTGTTATTCAACCTACAGTCACCACACCATGTTCCACATGGAACATTTGGTGTGGCCTATCCTTCACCAAAACATCAAAATCACTTCTATCCACACCAGTGACAAAAAACTGGCACTCAAGCCCATAAAGACACGCAACCACCTGCTGCCTATGGTGCACATCCAGCTCCGCAGGGAGGTCATCCAGCAAAAATAAACACGAATCACCGGTTGCCTCTCTAAAATAAGTCGCCTGAGCCAACTTTAGGGCGTAAACCAACAGCTTGGTTTGTCCTCTAGACAGCCCCTCTGAGGCAGGAACGCCGTCTACTTTTATCCTCATGTCTGCCTTGTGTGCCCCGTGGCTCGTCGTTCCGACAGAAAAATCCCTCTTCTTATCGGCACTCATAACATCAGCTAACGAAGCCTCAACACTCCAGCCTTGGTAATATTCAATATCAAGACTACCCAGCCCATCAAACAATCTCGCCACTTCCTTAACATGCTTTACAAGGCCACTTAAATACTTATCTCTCAACCTTGAAACCTCTTCGCTAAGCGGAACAAACTCTGCAGTCCAAACGCTTAAAGATTCTTCGTCTATTC
Organism: SAR92 clade bacterium; assembly: GCA_004211905.1. Classification (GTDB taxonomy): domain Bacteria; phylum Pseudomonadota; class Gammaproteobacteria; order Pseudomonadales; family Porticoccaceae; genus HTCC2207. The sequence continues at coordinate 21,952 of SHBP01000006.1, read as the reverse complement.
TACCATGTCGCAACAGCTGATTCCGCTGTTTTAGTACTTTTTGGAACCTCTTCCAAACATCTCCATAGGTTTGTTCCACGTGGAACACTCCCCAATCTAAAAACTGCCGTCTCTGTAATGGGCCGCCCTCTAAAAGATTAAAACTATGAGCATCTATTAATTGCAGAGGTAACACTGAGGCTAGCTGCACCGCAGATTGGAAGGTCTTCCCGTCAAAGCGTGCTGCAAACTTGCCTGAGGATGTCCTCTTAACCCCAATTTGATGAGCCGTGGCAGGCATACCTTTCTTAATTTTTGCAGACACAACAAGCTCTTCGGCCTGGTGATTAACAACTAACCGCAAGTCCCTGTGCCTAAACGACCGGCCCCGTCCTAGCAAGTAAACCGCTTCAAGAAGGCTAGTTTTTCCACTTCCGTTGACGCCATAAATTATATTAGCCAAGGGGTGGCAGTCTATTTTAAGACTTTGAAGGTTTCTGACCTGAAAGATCTCAAGGTGGGGGATATACATTAGCGCTTAACCTAGGGTAGCGAGGCCCAAGCCTCGCTGGTTTAGCATTACAGCCGCATAGGCATAACGACATAGACGGCCGAGCCATCCGCGGCATCTTCTACCAACGCACTGCTGTTTGAGTTAGACAAGGTAATACGGACCTCATTACCAGAAATAACATTTAGTACATCAAGCAAATAGCTAACGTTAAACCCTATCTCAAGATCTTCTCCAGAGTACTTAACGGTAACCTCCTCTTCTGCTTCTTCTTGCTCTGGATTGTTTGCCACCATCTTAATAGAGCCTTCTGACAACAAAATCCGCACACCTCGGTACTTTTCATTGGATAGGATAGCCGCTCTTCCAAATGCCTGCTTCAGCTCTGCCCGATCCGCTACTACTGTTTTGTCTCCACCTTTGGGCAACACCCTATCATAATCGGGGTACGCGCCATCTACCAACTTCGAAGTGAAACAATAGTCACCACCAGTAACACGGATATGATTAGATCCCATTGCAACCTTAACTTCATCTTCGTCAAGCAACCGGGAGAGCTCAATAATTCCCTTGCGAGGCAGGATTGAGGTCACCGGCTCTGCGACTGCAACCTCGCATAATCCATCACACATGGCCATTCTATGCCCGTCTGTGGCCACTGCACGAAGCTTGTTATTATTTAGCTCCCAAAGCATACCGTTTAAATAATACCTAACATCTTGTTGCGCCATGGCGAAGGAAGTAGCCTCAATTAACGCTTTAAGAGCAGATCCCGGCACCATAAATTCAACCGTTTTCTCTCCTTCATCCACAGAGGGAAACTCATTGGCAGGGAGTGTTGCTAGGGTGAACTTGCTTCGCCCACTCTTCAACGTTGCCTTGCCGTCACCGCTTGAAAAATCAATCTGCGCCTCTTCTGGAAGAGACCGGCAGATATCAACCAACTTGCGGGCCGAAACGGTCACATCACCATCTTCTCCGGCAGACCCAATATCGGTCACCCCGACTATTTCAACCTCTAGATCAGTGCCCGTCATAGACAGCCTTGACTGATCGAGACTTAATAAAACATTTGATAAAATAGGTAGCGTTTGTCGTCGCTCAACAACACCAACAACAAGCTGCAATGGTTTTAAAAGCGCTTCGCGCGACAAACTAAATTTCATAATATTTATCTATCTCCAACAATCAATTACTTATGTTAGTTTTTAAGTAGAAAGAGCTCGGTATAAATTCTTCAAATCTCTTTGCACCTCTCTATCCATAGCCTCAAGTTCTTTTACCTTCCGGCAAGCATGCAACACTGTCGTATGATCTCTACCGCCAAACGACTCTCCAATCTCTGGTAAACTATGGCTTGTTAGCTCCTTTGCGATGGACATTGCCATTTGTCTGGGCCTGGCAACTGACCGGCTCCTGCGCTTGGACAACATGTCAGACATCTTAAGTTTATAATAGTCCGCTACAACTCTCTGAATATTGTCTATGGTAACTAGCTTATCCTGAAGTGCCAACAAGTCTTTAAGGGATTCTCTAATTAAATCAATATCTATTGGCCGCCCAGTGAATTGGGCGTGAGCCATCACTCTTTTAAGCGCCCCTTCAAGCTCCCTAACATTTGAACGAATACGTTGAGCAATAAAAAATGCAGCGTCCTTAGAAAGCTCCATGCCTGACTGTTGCGCTTTATTAATTAATATGGCTGCTCGCGTTTCTAACTCAGGCGGTTCGACCGCCACAGTTAGTCCCCAACCAAACCGAGATTTCAACCTCTCTTCAACACCGTCTATTTCTTTAGGGTAGCGATCACAGGTAAGTATCATTTGCTGCCCACCCTCAAGCAAGGCATTGTAGGTGTGGAAGAACTCTTCCTGAGAGCGCTCTTTGCCAGCAAAAAACTGAATGTCATCAATCAGCAAGGCATCTACTGATCGATAAAATTGCTTAAACTCATCTATCGCTTTTAGCTGTAGAGCTTTAACCATATCGGCAACAAATCTTTCTGAGTGCAAATAGACTATTTTTGCCTCTGGGTTTTTTTCTTTCATAGCATGCCCAACAGCATGCATTAAATGCGTTTTACCTAAACCAACCCCTCCGTATATAAACAGCGGGTTGTATGATCCGCCAGGGTTTTCTGCAACCTGTCGCGCTGCAGCAAAAGCCAGCTGGTTTGACTTGCCCTCTACAAAACTGTCAAAAGTAAAATTCTTATTCAAATTTGTCTTTAGGCTACTTTCTGCGGCTGACTTAATAATCGCCGGACCCCTATCAAGAGGCTCTTGCTTGACCACCGCAGGAGCCACCCACCCCGCCTCTGGATCAGACTCAAATCCGCTTGAACCACGGGTTTTCGCAACACCATTAACCCCATTGCTTGAGCTTTGTGTCACCGCTATCGCTACATTTACATCCTGCCCGCCCAGCTGAACTAAAAGCTCCTCTATTCGACCAAGAAATTTATTTTTAACCCAGTCTTCGATAAATCGATTTGGCGCCAACAATTGGACCTCATCTTCTAACCCTTGCTGGGCAATAAGAGGCCTAATCCACGTATTAAATTGCTGCTCAGGTAGTTCACTACGAAGTTGGTTTTGACATTGAGACCAAGCGAGAGAAGCCATATCAGTTTGCACGCTGGTTGACCTCTAAAGATATAGAAAATAAAAGACTGGTGGTCACAAAGAAAACACCTAAACAGAGGTTGTTGTTGTTTTTTATCTTGCTACTCATACCGCCCCGCGTAATTACAAACATTGTAAATAAGCTAACAATGTCTTCTTTCTTATAATTAAGTTTAGTGTATACAACAAAAACAGAATTATCCACAAAATAAAATCAGAGCAAAACTCGCGGGTTACTTATAAAGACCTTTAAAAACAATAACTTGAAAAATTACAAGGAAAAATTTACTCACATTTACATTACAATTAAAGGTTAATTATTGAGCAATAACTGTTAGTAACCTGTATATATACAGTTTAAATCCAGTGTTTATCGCCCTTTTTTGAGTGTTTTTTAAGTTGCGGGAAATTTTCCATACGTATCATGACCGGCCGCGCTTTTTTGGTCACTTTCCAATGCAAAACGATGAGAAAATACGCCCCAAAAGATCATCTGAGGTAAACTGTCCGGTAATTTCAGAGAGCTCATTTTGTGCTTGGCGGAGATCTTCAGCTAACAGCTCGCCAGCGCCAGCTTTCTGGAGTTGGTCTACGCCTATAGTTACGAGCTCAAGAGCTTTCTCCAAAGATGTGAGGTGTCGTCTTCTTGCAGAAAAAAGCCCGCCCGAATCACCAAAAAACCCGGCACTTTCCTTTAAATGAGACGCTAGCCCATCAAACCCTGTTTGTTCTTTTGCAGAGATCCCAAAAACGTTTTGTTGTCCTGCAACAGCACCCGCCGGAATTCCTGAAATATCAATCTTATTAAGCAGCAAAGTAAGCCGCTGTTTGGATTCTGGGTATCTCTCAAAAAACTCTGGCCATACGTTTTTCAGGTCTGGGAGTTTTTCTTCGGTTGAATCGACCAAAAACAACACTTGATCGGCTAATTCTATTTCTCTCCAAGCTCGTTTTACGCCCTCTTGCTCAATTTGATTATCAGTGTCACGCAAACCAGCTGTATCTATAATGTTTAATGGTAGCCCCTCTAATATAATCCTCTCACGTAAAACATCTCTAGTGGTTCCAGCAACAGGAGTTACGATAGCGACATCATTTCCTGCTAGTGCGTTTAACAAACTAGACTTGCCAGAGTTTGGTTTGCCCGCCAAGACCAGGGTAAGGCCGTCTCTGAGTAAAGAGCCTTGTTGCGCCTTTGATAAAACGGAAGAAAGATCATTCGCAAGCTTATCTAAACGGGCTAATAAAGATTCGTCTTTTAAAAAGTCAATTTCTTCTTCAGGAAAATCAATCGCAGCCTCTACGTAGATTCTTATTTGAATCATATCTTCAACGAGGTGTGTAATAAGAGCAGAAAACTCCCCTTGCATAGACCGAACAGCAGACCGTGCTGCCTCAATAGAGGTAGCATCAATCAAATCAGCAACGGCTTCAGCTTGAGCCAAATCCATTTTGTCATTAATAAAAGCTCTTTCGCTAAACTCTCCGGGTCTCGCAATTCGCGAGCCTAGTTCGACACAACGCTGTACTAAAGCATCCAAAATAACCATACCTCCATGGCCCTGAAGCTCAAGTACGCTCTCTCCGGTAAAGGAATTGGGGGCAGGAAAGTAAAGAGCGATACCTTCATCAATGGTGGCGCCAGTAGAATCTAAAAACTGACTATAGGTTGCTTGTCGGGGGGATATTCTTTTGCCTAAAATGCCTTGGATATAATCCTCTAGGCTCTCTCCCGATAGGCGCACCACTCCAACACCGCCTTTGCCTGAGGCAGTAGCTATAGCAACAATTGTGTCTTTACTATTTTGAAACATAGGCTTCAGTATGCCAGAAAGAAAAGGCCCCTAACGGAGCCTTTAGTAATTATTTGCTCATCGAGAGCTGGCGGTTTACAAACCATTGTTGCGCCATTGATAATAAATTATTGACCGTCCAATAGAGAACCAGCCCCGAAGGAAACCACATAAACATAAATGTGAAGCCAATGGGCATAAATTGCATTATTTTTGCCTGCATGGGGTCTGTAGGCATGGGCTGCAACTTTTGCATGACAAACATGCTTCCACCCATTAGTAGAGGCAAGACAAACAAGGGGTCTTTTGCTGACAAATCTTGAATCCAAAACATCCAGGGAGCATGTCGTATTTCAACTGACTCCATTAATACCCAGTAAAGCGATATAAATACTGGCATTTGCAATAACATAGGAAAACACCCCCCAGCGGGATTAACCTTCTCCTTTTTGTATAACCCCATTAATTCTTGCGACATTTTTTGTCGATCATCGCCATACAACTCTTTTAATCTGGCCATCTCTGGCTGCAAGTTTCGCATTTTCGCCATTGATTTTAGGCTTGCCGCAGACAAAGGGTAAAGAAGTAACTTTATACCTAGAGTTAACACTATAATTGTCCACCCCCAATTTCCAACAAAACTGTGGATGAACTTCATCGCCTTGAAGATTGGTTCGGCTACGATCCACAAAAACCCAAAATCTAGCGTTCTATCGAGGTACTCAGCTAGGCCTGATAAAGCCACCTGGTCTTTAGGGCCTACGTAAAAGTTTGCAGCATACTCACCAGACTGTCCGGCAGGCACGTTAATAGGGGCACCTGTAAATGTCATCAAGTAAACATCTTGCCCTTGTGACTGCTTTCTTAAAATAAAGTTATTTACCTCATTAGCTGGCGGCACCCAGGCACTAACAAAGTAATGTTGTACCATAGCAACCCAACCACCCTCTATTGAGGTTTTTATTGTTTTGTCTTCAATATCGGTAAAATCAAACTTGGCATAGTTTTTTTCTGGTTGTTGTATTGCAGCTCCAAGAAAAGGCTGCATGCCAAATCCAGAAATATCCGCAACAGGAGGTTTCGAGTCCCTTTTTATTTGACCATAAAAAACACCGCTCCAGTCAAAACTAGACCCGTTGTTAATAACATATTGCACTTCGACATCATAAGAACCACGACTAAGAGTAAAACGTTTGACAATTCTCACACCGTCAATATTTATGGTTAAGTCAATGGTTAACTTTTCTTTATCAGCATTTAAAATATAGTTGTCAAAGGCTGCGGCAAACTGTGGTCTTCCTTCATTTGTATCGGTTGCGTTGGGTCCAATCAAACCGCTTCTAGCTACATAGAGATTTTCACGGGTATTCTGCAAAATAGGGAGTGCTTTTCCACCCTCATCTGCTTTTCGGTCAAAATGTTGCAACAAGACGGCATTAACAATATCGCCACCCAAAGTATCAATAGTAATCTCTAATACGTCATTTTTGGCCGTTACGAGCTGTCTTTGTAAAGGTGTCGGCGCTACATCAAGTGCTGGCATGCTCTCTAGTTGAGGCAAATCGCCTGCCGCTTGGCTTATATAAGCTCTTTCCTGAAGGCCGACGATCTCTGCATTTTCAGACCTATCAACCTCTGCTTGATTGTAACTTGATTCTGATTTTGGTTGGTCTTCCTGGAACTGGTTCCATTGAATAACCAACAACCAGGCAATCATTCCCATCCCGAAAATTAATAGTGTTCTTTGCCAGTCCATATTGCTTGTGACCCTGTATTTTTAGTTGGATGTGTTGTTATTGTTTGTTGCGTCCACCAAGGGGTCGTAACCACCAGGATGAAGTGGGTTGCACTTAGCAATTCTTATTGCTGAAAGGTATCCACCTTTTAACACCCCAAAGCGCTCTATCGCTTCATGAGCATAACAAGAGCACGTCGGCTCAAAACGGCAGTTTTTCCCTAACATAGGGCTGACGGCCAATTGATATCCGCGAATTAATAAGGTGGCTACTTTACGCATTATTTCTCTTTGGACTTTCACAACGATCACGCAGTCTGCACCAAGATTGTTGTAACAACAAGTTCATCTCTTTGTGGTCCAATTTATCCGCTCCTTTACGAGCCAAAAAAATCACATCTAAAGCCAGAGGGAAATCCATCAAGCGAAAGGTTTCTCTAACCATTCTTTTGATGTAGTTTCGCCCCACAGCAGTGGGAATGTTTTTTTTACCGACAACCAAACCGAGGCGGGAAACCTTTTCCTCATTGAGCTTTGCTAAGATCAGTAGCTTTGAGTGGGATATTTTGCAGGTGTTTAAATCAAAAACCTGCTGAAAATCAGAAGCCTTGAGAAGGCGCTTGTCTTTACGGAAAGATAAACTGGGCAAGTAGCCCAAACCTTAGGCTGAAAGGCGCTTTCGGCCTTTCGCTCTGCGACGGTTGAGCACTGCTCTGCCGCCCGCTGTAGCCATTCGAGCTCTGAAACCATGAGTGCGCTTTCGCTTTAAGTTGCTGGGTTGAAATGTTCTTTTCATGGTATTGCATCCAAAAAATTAGTGTATTACCTCGTAAGGGTGCGCGATTCTAAAGAAATAAACACAGTACTTCAATGATTTATTCGATAAAACAGCGAAAACCACGTGATTTTTAACTTGAAAACCAATCATTTAGAAAATAACAAGTTATCAACAGTAACTTCACAAGAAGAAAGCAATATTCAGAGTTCTTGAACAAATTGTTATTAACCTAGTATTGAAAAAATAAGTTACCCACAAAATCAAGAAGGTTTACATAAAAAAACAAAACAAGGTATTTTTATATTTAATAAAACAAGCTTACACAGGATTAAAACACACACTAAAATAAGGGGATATACAAACCAAAAAACAGCCTAAACCTTTGTTTTACTTACTAATAAAAAAACAATCCACAATTAACAAGGTCACCAATAACAATAACAATAAAAAACTAACTAATTATATAAATATATTATTCATAAACTAAAAGGTATTAAGTATTCTAAATAATAAAGCAATATTTTTGAAAAACCACGCGTATAATAACGACCCATTTATTTTTAGACGTTGATATGGAATACACTAAACACTTTGATGTCATAGTTGTTGGCGGCGGACATGCCGGCACCGAGGCTTGTCTCGCGGCAGCTAGAATGGGCTGCCAAACCTTATTATTGACCCACAATATTGAAACGTTAGGGCAAATGTCCTGTAATCCTGCAATTGGGGGTATTGGCAAAAGCCATTTAGTTAAAGAAGTTGATGCCCTGGGTGGCGCTATGGCTTTAGCTACTGATCGATCTGGAATCCAGTTCAGGGTTTTAAATGCTAGAAAAGGCCCTGCAGTGAGAGCTACACGTGTTCAGGCTGATAGGGTGAAATATAAAGCTGCTGTTAGAGGAATTCTAGAAGGCCAAGAAAACCTACTAATTTTTCAGCAAGCGGTGGATGACTTGATTATTGAACAGGATCGTGTAACAGGTGTTATCACTCAAATGGGGTTGCACTTCAAAGCTAAGACGGTAGTGGTGACAGCAGGAACTTTTTTAGCGGGCAAAGTACATATTGGTCTTGAGAATCATGCTGCAGGGAGAGCGGGCGATCCACCATCCGAGAGTCTAGCTAAAAGATTGAGAGATTTACCTTTTAGGGTAGAACGTTTAAAAACCGGCACACCGCCAAGAATTGATGCTCGAAGTGTTGATTTTTCTAGTCTGCAAGAACAATGGGGAGATACTCCAGAACCGGTAATGTCTTACCTTGGGCATATAGAAGACCACCCTCAACAAACATGTTGTTGGATTACTTACACTAACAAAAAGACACATAAAATCATTCATAGCGGAATGGATCGATCCCCTTTGTATACCGGTGTTATTGATGGTGTAGGGCCGCGCTATTGCCCGTCGATTGAAGATAAAGTTGTTCGGTTTGCGGATAAAGACCAACACCAAATATTTATTGAGCCAGAAGGCCTGGATACTTATGAATTATATCCTAATGGAATTTCCACGAGTCTTCCTTTTGATATTCAGTTAGACCTAGTTAGGTCAATTAAGGGTTTTGAAAATGCCCATATTACAAGACCAGGGTACGCTATTGAGTACGATTACTTTAATCCTCAAGATCTCCATTATTCTTTGGAAACTAAATCAATAAAAGGGTTGTTTTTTGCAGGCCAAATCAACGGAACCACTGGTTATGAAGAGGCGGCTGCACAAGGTTTATTAGCTGGCGCTAATGCAGCCTTACAAGTCCAAGAAAAGGAATACTGGTGCCCCACACGAGACGCTGCTTATGCAGGAGTTTTAGTGGACGATCTTATTAGTATGGGCACTAACGAACCCTACCGAATGTTTACGAGCAGAGCTGAATACCGATTATTATTAAGAGAAGATAATGCCGACATCCGTCTTACGGAAAAAGGCCGTGACTTGGGATTGGTCGACGACAACAGGTGGCGAGCATTTTCTGAAAAACAAGAAGGCATTGAATTAGAAACCCAAAGACTAAAAAACACCTGGGTGCAACCTAACAGCGATATGGCAGAAAAGCTGCTTAAGCATATTGACCACAGAATTTCTCACGAATATTCGCTGTTTGATCTATTAAAACGCCCAGAACTTAATCACCAAATTATAGGTGACCTGTTGCCGGAACAAAAACCAGACTCAAAGATTGCCCAGCAAGTAGAGATTGACGCAAAATACTCTGGTTACATTAGTAGGCAACAAGATGAGATAGACCGCCTTCAGAGACATGAAAACACCGTAATACCAGAAGGGTTTGACTATTCAAACATCAAAGGCCTGTCCAACGAAGTAAAACAAAAATTAAGCGATGCCTTACCTAAGACCTTAGCTAGAGCCGCCAGAGTTCCTGGGGTTACCCCAGCAGCAATATCTTTACTTTTGGTTCAGTTGAAAAAAAATGCGGCATAGGGCGTTAATTCAAAAGTGACAACAACACATTACCAAACAGGCCTTAAAACACAAAAACGGTTAACACTAGAAAGTGGTGTAGATCAACTTGGACTGAGTTGCTCAAACGAACAGATTGACCAACTACTTACATATCTTGAGATGTTAGATCGGTGGAACCAGGCCTATAATTTAACTGCTATCAAAGATCCACTAGAAATGATTGGGCTTCACCTGTTAGACAGCCTAGCAGTTTCACCAATGCTCACTGGAGAACGCTGTATTGATGTAGGTACCGGCGCAGGGTTACCAGGAATACCTCTAGCCATTATAAACCCCAACAAAAAATTTACCCTTCTTGATAGTAATGGGAAAAAAACCAGGTTTTTATTCCAAGCCAAAATAGAACTAAACCTCAGTAACATCCAAGAAGTGAACACAAGGGCAGAAAAATATTTGCCCAAACATAGCTACGACCACGTTTTAAGTAGAGCGTTCAGTTCATTGAGTGATATGGTTAGCTATTGTGACCACCTTTTAATAACAAATGGAAGTTTTTTGGCAATGAAGGGCCGTATTGATAAAACAGAGTTGAGTGACATGCCGAAAAGCTATATGGTCGATGAGATACACCCACTAAATGTTCCTGGAGTTGATGGGGCGAGGCACCTAATAAAAATAGTCAGGTACTGAAAAAGCACTTAGGACGATAAAAACCTTGGTTAAAATCATTTCAATTGCAAACCAAAAGGGCGGCGTTGGTAAAACCACTACCAGCGTGAATTTGTCCGCCTCATTGGTTGCTTACAAAAAGCGAGTGCTTTTAATAGACTTAGACCCTCAAGGCAATGCCACTATGGGTTCTGGTATCAACAAGCAGTCGTGTGAACTAAGTGTTTACCATGTTCTAACGGGTAAAAACCCTACCGCAGAGGCCACCGTGCACTCAAATTCAGGTAAATATGACGTCCTTCCAGCCAACAGAGATTTGGTTGCGGCAGAGGTTGAGCTAATGAAGGAGATTGGACGAGAGTCTCGTCTTAAGGTTGCTCTTAGTGAGGTTGAAGAAAACTACGACTATATTATTATCGACTGCCCTCCAACGCTCAATATGCTAACAGTTAATGCTCTAGTTGCAAGTGAGGGAGTCATAATCCCAATGCAATGTGAGTACTTCGCTCTAGAAGGGTTGGCAGACCTTAACAACACCATCAAACAGATCGCCAAGTTAATTAATCCTAAGCTTTATATTCAAGGTATTTTAAGAACGATGTACGATCCACGTAGTAGTCTTACTAATGCAGTCACAGCACAGCTAAGGAAATATTTTGGAGATCGCGTATACAGAGTTAGCATTCCTCGAAACGTTCGCTTAGCGGAGGCACCTAGCCATGGATTGCCTGCTCTTATGTATGATCGCAATTCGAAGGGATCTATGGCTTACTTGGCACTGGCTGGAGAAATCCTAAGGCTTGAAAAACAACAACCAACAGAGATGGCAAAGGCCCAATAAGATGGCAGCAAAAAGACAAAGTTTAGGTACAGGACTAGATGCTCTTTTGGGGCTGGCCGAGGAAGGTTCGGCAGAAACTGCGGAGGCAGCAGATCTAAAAGAAGTTGATGGAAGCCTAAAGCAGTTGCCTTTAGAGTTTCTTCAAAGAGGTAAATACCAACCTCGCCGAGACTTGGATGCTGACGCCCTCAAAGAACTGGCAAGTTCTATCTCCAAGCAAGGGGTCATGCAACCTATAGTTGTTAGGAAAATAAATACAGATAAATATGAAATTATTGCTGGTGAACGCCGTTGGCGCGCCAGCCAGCAAGCAGGGCTAGATTCAATACCCGCAATAATAAGAGAAATTAGCGACGAAGCGGCAATTGCTATGGCGCTTATAGAGAATATTCAGCGTGAAGATCTTAATGCCATTGAAGAAAGTCTGGCACTGATTCGCCTGCAAGATGAATTCCAACTAACCCAGCAGCAGGTTGCCGATGCGGTTGGAAAATCTAGGTCTTCGGTTACCAATTTAATGAGACTGGCAACTTTAGAGCCTGCAGTACAGAAGCAAATTGAATTGGGTGAGATCGAGCTTGGCCATGCTAAGTGTTTATTGGCACTTAACGGCAGCGCGCAAGTAAAGGCTGGACGTGAAGTGGCTGCGAATGCAATGACCGTGAGACAAACCGAGCTTTTGGTAAAGAGGCTACAAACCCCTGACTCAAACAAGGCATCAGGAGTTAAAAACACGGTCAATGCAGATATTTTAAGAACCCAAGAAGACCTGTCTCAAAAAGTTGGTGCTGCGGTTACTATTCAACACTCCACAAAAGGATCCGGGAAGTTAATCATCAAATATCACAGTGTTGATGAGCTAGAGGGGATATTGGCCCACATCAAATAATTAAACCTCTGGATCACTAAACTAAATAGCCAGCATAGACAGTAATTCGTGAGTTGAATATAAGCATCAGTATCCCTATAATGCCCCCGCCTCTAAAGGTAGTGTCAAGGATGGGAATAACTTTAGAGAACGGTGGCAATAAAGACTAATGACGACTATTCCAAAACCGCCAGTTTTAAAAGTTTCACTGATACAGTTATCGTTTTTGCTGTCAGTGAGCGCGGGATTTTTTTGGTTTGATATTACGGTTGGTTATTCGATCTTGCTAGGCGGTTTAACGCAGTGGGTGCCACAGTTTTGGTTTTCTTATCAAGCATTTAAACACGCTGGAGCGAGTCAGGCACAGAAAGTTCTAAACTCGATGTATCGAGGTGAGGCGGGCAAAATAGTGTTGACAGCTTCTGGGTGTATTGGAACTTTTGTGTTGTTTGAAGATGTAAATATGATTGGTTTCATGGGCGCTTTCATTGCCATGATTCCACTGCAACTTGCTTTAGTAGCAAGGGCGTTGAAATAAATTTAAGTCGATTATGAGCAAATGTTCGTAATCGAAACTTAGGGTTAGAAGAGTTGATATAAATGGCAGGCGAGAATCCCGCAAGCACAACTGAATATATCCAGCATCACCTGCAAAACCTAGTTTATGGGAAGTTGCCGGAAGGCTTCGAGCGCCATACTGAAGCAGGTGCCGAAGTGTTAACCGCAGACACTTGGACCATGGCGCATGGTGCAGCAGAGGCAGCAGCAATGGGCTTTTGGGCGATTCATGTTGATTCGATGGCGTGGTCAATTGGCCTTGGCATTATTTTTTGTTGGCTTTTCCGAAGAGCTGCTGTCCGCGCTACAACGGGTGTTCCGACGGGGTTCTTAAACTTCGTTGAATTAGTTGTAGGGTTTATTGATGGCTCTGTAAAGGATAGCTTCCACGGAAAAAACAAAATGGTTGCTCCCTTGGCGCTTACTATTTTTGTGTGGATTTTCTTGATGAATCTAATGGATTTATTGCCAGTTGATCTAATTCCAAAATTGATGGTCTTAGCTGGTGTTGAATACCAAAAGATTGTTCCATCTACAGATCCAAATATCACCATGGGAATGGCGTTAGGCGTTTTTGTGTTAATGCTCTACTACAACATTAAAATTAAAGGGACAGGCTTTATCAAAGAGCTAACCATGCACCCTTTTAACCATTGGGCCTTTATTCCAATTAACCTGTTCATGGAGTTGGTGGGGCTTTTGGCAAAACCATTTTCTTTGGGCCTGCGATTGTTTGGCAATATGTATGCTGGAGAGATGATCTTTATATTGATTGCCATGATGTTTGCCGCAGGTGCTGGGACAGGAGTTCTTTTTGGCGGGTTAAACGCCCAGCTGTTTGGCACAGAGACAAGTGGTATTTTTTGGTTAGCTATCTTTATTTTAGTCTGCGGAGTTTGTTGGATGAATCTCCAAGGGAAAATATCTACGGGCAGAACAGTGCTTTTAACGTTGGGTTTATTAACGGTTGCAGGCGGCGTCTTTGCTCTGGGTGGTGGGTTAATGCAGTGGGGTTGGGCAATTTTCCATATTTTGGTAATTACTCTCCAGGCATTTATTTTTATGGTCCTTACGATCGTCTACTTAAGTATGGCGCACGAAGAAGATCATTAATTTTTATTTATAACTATTGAAATCGGGAGTCTACGATGGAACTTGTAATCATTGCTGCGGCAATTATGCTCGGATTGGGCGCTTTAGGTGCTGCTATTGGAATGGGTTTGTTGGGTGGTAAGTTGATTGAAGGAACAGCGCGTCAGCCAGAGCTTGGGCCAATGCTCCAAGGGAAGATGTTCCTTTTGGCAGGTTTGATTGATGCTGTGCCTATTATTGGTGTTGGTATTGCAATGTACTTGATCTTTGTTGTTGCTCCAGGTGTTGGTGCGTAACACACAACAAATTTTTAATCCGACCTTTATTGATGAGGTATTGGCGTGAATATTAATCTAACGCTTTTTGGTCAAATGGTGACCTTTGCAATTTTTGTTTGGTTTTGCATGAAGTTTGTTTGGCCTGTTATTTTGCAAGCTATGGAAGAGCGGGAACAAAAAATTGCTGACGGACTTGATGCTGCAGACCGAGCTATGCGTGACCTAGAGGTTGCTAAAGGCAAGGCGACTGATCAAATGAAAGAAGCGAAGCAGGAAGCTGCTGGGATCGTTGATCAGGCTAACAAACGAGCAAATCAGATAATTGATGAAGCCAAACAGCAAGCCACTGCAGAAGGCGATCGATTAAAGGTTGCTGCTGAAGCTGAAATTGAACAAGAGATTAATCGAGCAAAAGAAGAGCTTCGCGCTTCGGTGGCTGGATTAGCGCTTGCGGGCGCAGAAAAAGTTCTAGAGGCGTCGATTGATGAGAAGGCAAATCGCGCGCTTGTTGACAAGCTTGCGTCACAGCTTTAATAGAGGATCACCATGGCAGAATTGAGCACATTAGCAAGGCCCTATGCAAAAGCAGCTTTTGAATCTGCTGTTCATGCATCTGACCTTCAAGGGTGGGCTGATAGTTTAGCCACCGCAGCCACTGTAACTCAGCAAGCTTCGGTGATAAGACTATTAAACTCTCCAAGCTCTACATCAGCAAGACAAGCTGAAGCTGTTATTGAGATATGTGGAGATGCCCTAAGTGAAGCTTGCCAGAATTTTATTGTTATTCTGTCAGAAAATAGACGCATAACTTTATTGCCTCAAATTTCTCAGCAGTTTGAAATTATGAAAGCTAACCGAGAGAAGGCGGTTGATGTGGACATAGCTTCAGCGCAAGTGCTGGATGCCGGACAGCAAAAAATGTTGGCCGATGCACTAAGTGAGAAATTAGAGCGCAAAGTAAACATGCAGGTTAGTTTAGATAAAAGCCTGCTGGGGGGCGCAGTAATTCGCGCCGGAGACACCGTTATAGACGGGTCTATTCGTGGTCGTTTGACCAAATTAGCCGAGTCATTTAATTCCTAAGGATCGAGGCCTGAGAATGCAGCAACTGAACCCATCAGAAATTAGTGAAATCATTAAGAGTCGCATTGACAACTTAGATGTTTCATCAGAAGCCCAAAACGAGGGCACCATTGTTTCCGTTTCAGACGGTATTATTCGTATACACGGCCTTGCCGATGTGATGTATGGCGAAATGATCGAGTTTGATGGCGGAGTTTACGGTATGGCACTTAACCTTGAGCGCGACTCTGTCGGCGCTGTGGTTTTGGGCGATTATCAAGCCTTGGCAGAAGGCCAAAAAGCGCGATGTACTGGCCGTGTGCTGGAAGTTCCAGTGGGCCCCGAGCTCGAAGGTCGCGTTGTGGATGCTCTTGGAAATCCAATTGACGGCAAAGGTCCGGTGAACGCCGCTCTATCAGATGCGCTAGAGAAAGTAGCGCCAGGGGTTATCGACCGTCAGTCGGTTGATCAGCCTGTTCAGATTGGCTTGAAAGCGGTTGACTCAATGGTACCTATTGGTCGCGGTCAGCGAGAACTTATTATTGGCGATCGCCAGATTGGTAAAACAGCGATTGCTGTTGATGCGATCATTAACCAGAAAGGCTCGGGCATTAAGTGTATTTATGTTGCTGTGGGCCAAAAGGCAGCCTCTGTTGCCGCTGTGGTTCGTAAGCTCGAAGAGCACGGTGCAATGGAGCACACAATTGTGGTTGCAGCTACTGCGTCTGATCCAGCGGCAATGCAGTTTTTGGCACCATTTGCCGGATGTTCGATGGGAGAGTACTACCGAGATCGTGGGCAAGATGCGCTAATCATCTATGATGATTTAACCAAGCAAGCTTGGGCATATCGTCAAATTTCATTGCTTCTGAAGCGTCCTCCAGGTCGTGAAGCTTACCCTGGTGATGTTTTCTATCTCCATTCTCGTTTACTAGAGCGCGCAGCGCGAGTTAATGCCGATTATGTTGAGAAGCTCACCAACGGCGAAGTGAAAGGGCAGACAGGATCACTAACTGCACTGCCAGTTATTGAAACCCAAGCAGGAGACGTTTCAGCCTTTGTTCCAACAAACGTTATTTCGATTACTGATGGCCAGATCTTCCTTGAAGCAGATATGTTCAACGCGGGTATTCGCCCGGCCATGAACGCAGGTATTTCTGTATCCCGTGTAGGTGGTGCTGCTCAAACCAAGATTATCAAAAAGCTTTCGGGCGGTATTCGTACAGCCTTGGCCCAGTACCGTGAATTGGCAGCGTTTTCGCAGTTCGCATCTGATCTTGATGACGCAACTAAAGCACAGTTAGATCATGGTGAGCGAGTAACAGAGCTAATGAAGCAAAAACAGTACTCACCGCAGAGTATTGCAGAAATGGGTGTGATGGTTTACGCCGCAGATCAGGGCTTTTTGAAAGAGATTGAAGTGAGCAAGATTGGTGATTTTGAGTCTGCCCTTCTGTCTTATATGAAAGCAGAGCACAGCGATCTAATGGATCAGATCAACCAGACTGGTGATTATAACGACGACATTGCAGCTGGATTTAAAGCGGCATTAGAAAAGTTTGTTTCAACTCAAACTTGGTAAGTCAGGTTAAATAGGTAGACACATACGATGGCAATCGGAAAAGAAGTAAAAACCAAAATTGCTAGTATTGGTAGTACGCAAAAAATCACCAGCGCCATGGAAATGGTTGCGGCGAGTAAAATGCGGCGCGCCCAAGATCGCATGGCTCTAGGGAAACCCTATGCTACGCGTATTCGTGATGTGGTTGGCCATATTGCTAATGCTGTATCAGAGTATAAGCATCAGTATCTTGAGCAAAGAGAAGTTAAACGCGTCGGCTATATTATTGTGTCAACTGACAGAGGCCTTTGCGGCGGCTTAAATATTAACTTGTTTAAAGCGGCGCTTCGTTCAATGAAGGAATGGTCTGATCAAGAGGTAGAAGTTGATATCTGTGTGGTTGGTAACAAAGCGGCAAGCTTCTTCGGTTCGGTTGGCGGTAATGTGGTTGCGGCGATTAAAGACGTCGGTGATGAGCCTGTTGCTCAAGATTTAATTGGTGGCGTCAAAGTTATGTTAGATGCCTTTGACCAAGGCAATCTGGATAAGCTATTTGTTGTTAGTAATGAGTTTGTTAACACAATGACTCAGACGCCCACCGTAGAACAACTTTTGCCATTGGCGCCTATCACGGATGGCAATCTTTCCCATCACTGGGACTATATTTATGAGCCAGATGCTCAAGAATTACTGGATGGTTTATTGATTCGTTATATTGAATCTCAAGTGTACCAAGGCGTTGTTGAAAACAAAGCCTGTGAGCAGGCAGCTCGTATGCTTGCTATGAAAAATGCCACCGAAAATGCCGGTGAGCTTATTGATGAATTGCAATTGCTTTATAACAAAGCGCGCCAGGCAGCGATTACGCAAGAGCTGTCAGAAATTGTAAGTGGTGCTGCGGCTGTTTAAAGTCTAACGAAATTTAAAAAGGTTTAGTCAAGAGGAACCGAACATGAGTAGTGGAAGAATCGTACAAATTATTGGTGCTGTGATCGATGTGGAATTCCCGCGAGATCAAGTCCCCAGCGTGTATGACGCACTAAGAGTTGATGACAAAGGATTGACCTTAGAAGTGCAGCAGCAGTTGGGCGACGGAGTGGTTCGAACCATTGCTATGGGTTCTTCGGAAGGTATTAGCCGAGGGTTAAGTGTTGAAAACACTAAGGCGCCGATTTCAGTTCCTGTGGGAATTGAAACTCTCGGCCGAATCATGGATGTTCTAGGGAACCCTATTGATGAAAAGGGGCCTATTGGCGCGAAAGAAGCCATGGCAATTCACCGTAAGCCCCCTGCTTATGACGAGTTGGCAGCATCTGATGAATTACTTGAAACCGGCATTAAAGTGATCGATTTAGTTTGTCCATTTGCTAAGGGCGGTAAAGTAGGGCTCTTCGGTGGAGCTGGTGTGGGCAAGACGGTAAACATGATGGAATTGATTAACAATATCGCTACCGAACATTCAGGATTATCTGTGTTTGCTGGTGTTGGTGAGAGAACGCGAGAAGGTAATGACTTCTATTACGAGATGCAAGAGTCTGGCGTTGTAAATATTGAAACACCAAGTGATTCAAAAGTAGCAATGGTCTATGGCCAGATGAATGAACCGCCAGGGAACAGACTGCGCGTAGCGTTGACTGGGCTTACCATGGCAGAAAAATTCCGAGATGAAGGAAAAGATGTTCTTTTGTTTGTCGATAATATCTATCGATATACCTTGGCAGGTACTGAGGTATCAGCTTTGTTAGGTCGTATGCCGTCTGCAGTGGGCTATCAGCCGACTCTTGCAGAAGAAATGGGTGTACTTCAGGAGCGTATTACTTCGACTAAGACGGGTTCTATTACTTCGGTACAGGCTGTATATGTACCTGCAGATGACTTAACTGACCCCTCTCCTGCTACGACATTTGCGCATTTGGATTCTACTGTTGTATTGAGTCGAGACATTGCCTCTAAAGGTATTTACCCTGCAGTAGATCCTTTGGATTCAACATCGCGGCAGTTGGATCCGTTAATTATTGGTCAAGCACATTATGAAGTCGCACGTGGCGTTCAGTCAGTATTGCAGCGATATAAAGAATTGAAAGATATTATTGCTATCTTGGGAATGGATGAGTTGTCTGAAGAAGATAAGCTTGCCGTATCTCGAGCTCGTAAAATCGAACGATTCTTATCTCAACCTTTCCATGTGGCGGAAATTTTTACTGGTTCTCCAGGCAAGTATGTCTCTTTGAAAGATACTATTGCTGGCTTCCAAGGCATTTTGGATGGCGACTATGATGATCTCCCAGAGCAAGCGTTCTACATGGTTGGCTCAATCGAAGAAGCGGTAGAAAAAGGCAAGAATGTTTAAATCAGCGATCAAGGGCTGTAAAAAATGGCGATAACTGTTCATTGTGACATAGTAAGTGCAGACGAATCCTTATTTTCGGGTGCGGTTACTATGGTCGTTGCTACAGGTTCTCTAGGAGAGCTTGGTATTACTCCTGGTCATGCGGCATTGTTAAGCGATCTGCGCCCTGGTCCTGTTCGACTGGTTAAAGAGACGGGTGAAGAGGAAGTTTACTATCTCTCTGGCGGATACCTAGAGGTTCAGCCGGGAAGTATAGCGATTCTTGCTGATACAGCTGTTAGAGCAGGAGATATTGATGAAGCAGCAGCAGCGGAAGCAGTGAAATCTGCTGAAAATGCAATAGCTAATCAAACTGGCGAAATTGAATACTCTAAAGCTGCGGCAATGCTTGCTGAGGCTACCGCGCAACTGCGTACAGTGCAGACGATACGAAAGAAACTTGGCGGATAAAAATAGCGTTACCGGACCCAAAAGAGCAGTCAAACTGCTCTTTTTTTTCGTCTCCCCCGCACTTTATTCAATAGTACATAAACATGTAGGTATAAGAGCCTTGAGTTGTGGCTTTATAACAAGTACCGTAAAACATAGAAATACCGAAGAACCAAGGCCAGAATAATGAATAAAGCTAATTTTGTAATCCTCGCAGCGGGCAAAGGAACGCGAATGCGCTCTGCCATGCCGAAGGTACTGCACAAACTGGCTGGTCGGTCAATGCTTGGCCACGTGGTGGACGCGGTAGATAGTCTTGGAAAAGCTAAAAAGATTATAGTCACTGGACATGGAGCAGAACAGGTTGAGGCCGCGTTTCAAAATAATACCACTCAGTTTGTTCAACAAGCGGAGCAGTTAGGGACCGGGCATGCAGTACAGCAGGCAGAGCCAACGCTGGATGATGACGCTACCGTTATCGTTTTATATGGCGATGTTCCCTTAATCCGGGCAAAGACCATTGAAAAAATATTGGATGTGGTGTCCTCCACTACCATGGGATTACTAACGATTCATTTGGATGATCCTCAGGGTTATGGGCGGATTGTTCGCGGCAGCGGCGGAGTCATTGAGGCCATTGTTGAGCAGAAAGACGCCACTAGCGATGAGCTCAGTATTACTGAGGTCAATACTGGGGTAATGTCCTTAAAAGCTGAACATCTCCGAGCATGGCTGCCAAAAATTACTAACAATAATGCTCAAGGGGAGTATTATCTAACTGATCTTATTGCCATTGCTAGGAAGCACGGCGTGGAGATAATCAGTATTAACCCAGAATCAGCCACCGAGGTAGAGGGTGTGAATAATCGAGTGCAACTTAGTCAATTAGAAAGAGCGCATCAAAAGCAGCTGGCCGAAGCGCTCATGGTGTCGGGTACTAGCTTGGCGGATCCAGAGAGGTTCGATCAGCGCGGCGAGCTGATTGCGGGCACCGACAATTTTATCGACGTCAACTGTGTATTTGTGGGTAAAGTCTCTATTGGTAGTGGCGTAACAATTGGCCCTAACTGCCATATTACTGACAGTGTTATTGGTGATGGTGTGCAGATTTTACCGAATACGATTATAGAATCTTCTGTGGTTGGCGATCGCGCGGTCATTGGGCCTTTTGCAAGACTTCGTCCAGGTACAGAGTTAGCTAGCGACACGAAAATCGGAAATTTTGTCGAGACTAAAAAAGCCTTAGTCGGCAAGGGCAGCAAAATTAACCACCTTAGTTATGTCGGTGACGCAGAGTTAGGAGAAGAGGTTAATATTGGTGCTGGTACTATTACGTGCAATTATGACGGGGTGAACAAGCACAAAACCAGTCTTGCAGATAAGGTATTTATTGGCTCCAACAGCACGCTTGTAGCGCCCATAAATGTTGATAAAGGCGGTTTTGTTGCAGCAGGCTCTACGGTTACTAGTAAAGTACCAAAGGATAGTTTAGCAGTCGGTCGCGCCAAGCAGCGCAATATTGATGGCTGGAAACGGCCCACTAAAAAAGGAAAGGAAGACTGATTTATGTGTGGAATTGTTGGTGCAGTTTGCCAAAGAAATGTTTACAAGATTTTAATAGAAGGCCTTAATCGTCTTGAGTACAGAGGCTATGATTCCGCTGGACTGTCGGTTTTAGATGCGGACCAAATACTCCAGACACGGAAGACTTTTGGCAAAGTTGCAGATCTTAAGGCCTTATGTAAAACAGATTTCGCCGTTGGCAATAGCGGTATTGCCCACACTCGCTGGGCTACTCACGGTGAACCGAGTAGTGTCAATTCTCACCCTCACACGTCTGCTGGTATATCGGTTGTTCATAATGGGATTATAGAAAATCATGACGCGCTGCGAGAAGAAATGCGAAATGCGGGGTACACCATCGTATCTGATACTGACAGTGAAGTTATTGCGCACCTGATTCATAGTTACTTGAATGAGGCCACCGATCTGCGGCAAGCAGTGGCCAAAACCATCTCTAGGTTAGAGGGTGCTTATGCATTGGGTGTTATGTCACAAGATCATCCAGATTTACTAATTGGAGCTCGCAGTGGAAGCCCATTAGTGGTGGGCGTAGGCATGGACGAGCACTTTATTGCTTCTGATCAGATGGCATTACGCCAAGTAACAGACCGATTTGTCTATTTAGAGGAAGGCGATGTAGTCGAGCTCACCAGCGAGTCATATAAAGTGATTAATGGGCAAGGCAAAGCTGTTGATCGTGAAGTACATCTACTTGAAGACACTGATCATTTAGCTGATAAAGGGGACTATCGGCATTTCATGCAAAAAGAAATGTTTGAACAGGCCTCTGTTATTGCCGACACGCTTGCTGGCCGAGTTGGCACAGATCATATAAACG
>SHBP01000005.1 GCA_004211905.1 SAR92 clade bacterium | reverse complement strand
GCCATCACCAAAGGGAAAGATCGTGGCTGCAATTTATAACTTTAGAGACCAAACTGGGCAATATAAACCTGCACCATCGAGCTCGTTTTCAACTTCAGTGACTCAGGGTGCTACGTCAATGCTGATGAGTGCAATGACTGATTCCGGTTGGTTTATTCCACTGGAAAGAGAGGGGTTACAAAATCTTCTCACTGAAAGAAAAATCATCCGGGCAGCACAAAACAAACCAGATGTACCAGCTAACAACCAGAATACGCTGCCTTCTCTCTTGTCGGCTAATATCATTTTAGAGGGCGGTATCATTGCTTATGAGAGTAATATTAGGACAGGAGGCGAAGGACTTCGGTATTTTGGAGTCGGTGGGTCAGAGCAATACCGAGAAGACCAGGTCACCGTTAACCTCAGGGCCATCGATGTCAGAACCGGAAGAGTAGCTCATAGTGTTATGACCACTAAGAAAATTCTTTCTCAAGAGATCACCTCGGGGGTATATCGATTTATCGAGTTTAAAGAGCTTCTTGAAATGGAGGCTGGTACAACTATTAACGAACCATCGCAGCTTTGTGTTTTGTCAGCAATCGAATTAGCGTTAATCCACTTAATCGCCGACGGTATAGAGCAAGGTTCTTGGGCACTAGATGAGCCAAATGACTTAAACGATTCAACGCTGACTAAATATTTAGGTGTAGAACCTAAAATTGGGGCTTGATTGCTGAGCAGTAGTCACAAGCCATTAGATAACTTTTTAGATAAAGCGTAAACTTTAAGGAATAAAATGAAAGAAATTACCAGATTAAATCATATAGGCATTAGAGTTTCTGACCTCGATAAGTCAAGAGAATTTTATGAGAAAATCGGATTCGATTTTATAGTTGGTCCTATCGGGCCTGAGCCGGTAGCAATAATGGAACATCCATCTGGTATCAATATAAATTTCATTCTTAATGCCAACAAAGAAAGCGTAGAGAATGTTTTAATGGATATACCATTAAAACATACCGGTTACACTCATATGGCTCTGGAAATAACTAATCTAGAGTCTGTCAAGTCACAACTAGAAAGTAAAAATATACCCATCACTGGAGGCCCAATTACGTTACCTGATGGGGCAACATTTATCTTTGTTAGAGACCCTGACAGCAATGTTATTGAGTTTCATAAACCAGCATAAAGTTAACAAGTTTAGGCAAAGGACTAGTAAACCTGTCACTTAAATTGCTTACGCAATTACGTGCCAGCTCTGCTAGCCCATGCTAAAAGCGATATGGTTGGCCTGATTTTTTAGCTAAACATAGCTTTCTAGCCCAAAACTTACAAATTAATGCGTGTGGCCAATTACCAATAAAACCTCCCAATATTGGGAGGTTTTTTTTGGCTATTTAGCGGTTTCTCCGGACAGGATCATCTAACTGAGTTAATAACCAGTATATAATCTAAATATAAATCACTTAATCGCACTCGGCTTCTTACTTTCAGAGATCATCTCACCATGAACGACACTGCTAAATTCGTCCAAGGCAAGCTTTTGCGTCACATCGTTGTGATGTCGACCACTAGCGCTGTGGGACTTATGTCGATCTTTTTTGTGGATCTGCTGGATATGTTCTTTATTAGCCTGCTTGGGGACCCTGATCTAGTGGCAGGGATTGGCATTGCGGGCACTTTGACCTTTTTGGTGACGTCTATTTCAATTGGCACGTCAATTGCCGCGGGGGCCTTAGTATCTAAGTCTGTGGGCGCTAAGCAGGTGCAGAAGGCAAGAGAATACGCGGTAAATGTGTTGTTAATTGCAGCGCTTATCAGCATCGGCTCAATCGCTGTGGTGATGCTTTATCTAGACCAACTCATCGCGTTAATGGGCGCAAAGGGCAACGTAGCAGCATCGGCTCGAGAGTATTTAATCTTGGTAGTGCCCTCTTCGGTGTTCTTAGCGCTTGGGCTGGGAGCTAGCGCGGTGTTAAGGGCGGTTGGTGATGCTAGGGGCTCGATGATGTCTACGTTGACGGGAGCGGTTGTGAACGCTGTGCTTGACCCGATTTTTATCTTTGCCCTAGATTTAGGCGTTACTGGAGCCGCCATTGCATCAGTATTTGCACGGGTAACAATATTTATCTATGCCATGAACCGTGTACATAGTAAACATAAACTCTTTACACGGCCCAACTGGCTTAATTTTAGGCAAGATACTGGCCCCATATTAAACATTGCATTGCCAGCAATGCTTACTAACGCCGCCACACCCCTTGCCAATGCCTACGTAATGGCATCGTTAGCGGTATTTGGAAGTGGTTATGTGGCTGGTTACGCGGTGATTGGCCGATTGATACCTGTGTGCTTTGCCTTTGTTTTCTCTCTTTCTGGCTCTGTTGGCCCTATTTTGGGTCAGAATTTTGGTGCTGGCAGTTGGGCACGGGTTCAACGGGCCTTGAGCGATGCTCACCTTATAAATATAGCCTTCTGTGTAGCCATGAGCATCTTACTTCTGATAGGTCAGAATATAATTATAAATCTATTTAAGTTTGACGGGCAAGCTGCTGATCTTATTATATTATTTTGTAATTTCATCGCCATCAGTTTTATTTTTAACGGCATGCTTTTTGTTTCAAATGCGGCTCTTAATAATCTTGGGTCACCACGCATTTCAAGTGCATTAAACGTGGGTAAAGCATCCATTGGTACAGTACCTTTTGTTTTGGTTGGCGCTCATTTCTGGCAAGCAGGAGGCGTATTAATTGGTCAGGCCATCGGCTCAGTATTATTTGGCGTTTTGGGCTATGCAATGGTGAAGGTAAAAGTCGCACGAATGCGCAAAGAACATGAGACTGCGCAGCTAACCTAGAAACGACCTAGATACCTGAGAAAGTAATACCCACAAAAAACCCGGCACAATGGCCGGGTTTCTCGTAAAACGCTGGACCAATTACATATTTTCGATCATTGCATCGCCAAATTCAGAGCAAGACATCAATATGGCGTCGTCCATGAGACGCTCAAAGTCATAGGTTACTTTCTTTTCGGTTATAGCACCCTCAATACCCTTAATCACTAAGTCTGCCGCTTCCCCCCACCCGAGGTGGCGCAACATCATCTCAGCTGAGAGTATCAATGATCCAGGATTTACCTTATCTTGGCCCGCATACTTGGGCGCGGTGCCGTGAGTCGCTTCAAAGATAGCTACATCGTCAGAGAGGTTGGCGCCTGGTGCAATACCAATACCGCCCACTTGAGCTGCTAATGCGTCTGAAATGTAGTCACCATTTAGGTTTAGAGTTGCAATAACACTGTACTCATCTGGACGCAGGATGATTTGCTGAAGCATAGCATCTGCAATAACGTCTTTAATGACGATATCTTCGCCGGTGTTTGGGTTTTTCACTGTATGCCATGGCCCACCATCAAGAGGCTCGCCACCAAAACTGTCGCGGGCAACTTCATAACCCCAATCGCAGAACGCGCCTTCAGTAAACTTCATAATGTTGCCCTTGTGCACTATTGTCACTGAGGGCTTATTTTGGTCAATTGCGTACTGAATAGCTTTTGCAACAAGACGTTTGGTACCCTGCTCTGACACTGGCTTAACGCCAATACCGCAGTTTGTATCAAAACGAATCTTGCTAACGCTCATCTCTTCTTTGAGAAACTTTATAACCTTGTTCGCTTCGTCTGTACCTGCTCTCCACTCGATACCAGCATAAATGTCTTCTGAGTTCTCACGGAAGATACACATATCAACCTTGTTTGGCTCTTTTACTGGTGATGGAACACCTGAGAACCAGCGCACTGGACGCTGGCAAACAAACAAATCTAGCTCTTGACGCAAGGCAACGTTCAATGAGCGGAAACCACCGCCTACAGGTGTGGTCAAAGGCCCTTTAATCGATACGCTATAGTCTTTTACTGCTTCTAAGGTCTCAGCTGGGAACCAGTCACCCTCATATAATTCGGCTGCTTTCTCACCACAGTAAACTTCCATCCAAGAAATTTTCTTTGCGCCGTCGTAGGCTTTTGCCACAGCAGCATCAATAACTTTAACCATGACGGGAGTGATATCCACGCCAATGCCATCGCCTTCGATAAATGGTATTACAGGGTTATTGGGAACGTTGAGAGAGAAGTCAGAATTAACAGTGATTTTTTCACCGGTTTGAGGAACTTGTATATGCTTGTATCCCATTATTGTCTCCATGGATCAAATGTATTGTTGGTTGGGTGAGATTCGGTCTTGTAGAAAATTTACCTAATGCGCCCATATTAACATAAGTTATGCCCTATTTTGTAAATATGTTTCATTTATAATGTCTATCAATGGAGGTTGGTGTGACCAAGTTGATTATTTTTAATAAACCTTTCCAAGTTCTCAGTCAATTCACAGATGAGAGTGAGCGTAAAACCCTATCTGATTATATCAATATTAAGGCTGTTTACCCTGCAGGACGCCTAGACTATGACTCTGAGGGCCTGCTACTACTGACAGATAACGGTAAGTTACAGTCAAAGATAAGCCACCCCAAGAACAAGCTCAGCAAGACCTACTGGGTGCAGGTAGAGGGAAAAGCGACCCTAAAACATTGTAACCAGCTTATATCGGGCGTGAACTTAAAGGACGGTGATGCTCGTGCTATTTCTTGTAAAATTCTGTCAGAACCCGAGCTCTGGAAACGAACTCCTCCGATTAGAGTACGTAAAACGGTTCCAGATAGCTGGATGGAACTGGTCATCAACGAGGGTCGCAATCGCCAAATTCGACGAATGACCGCTGCAATTAACCTCCCGACACTGCGCCTAGTGCGAGTAGCCGTCGGTGAATGGAGTCTTGGTGATCTGCAGCCCGGAGAGTATCGTCATCAAACCATTAGTTAATCTAATCATAAAAGGATAGTACCGTGCCTAATTCTATACATTTAACCGTAGCCACTGTCGTTGAGCGGGACAATAAGTTTTTAATGGTCCGCGAAACTATTGATGGTGAGCAGGTTATCAATCAACCCGCAGGTCATGTGGAGCCAGGAGAGGATGTTATGGCGGCCGCTCTCCGTGAAACCATGGAGGAAACTGGCTGGGAGGTAGCAATCACCGGATTTTTAGGATTTTCTAATGCGATGTCTCCTACCTCTGGTATTACTTATTACCGCTTGGTGTTTGTCGCCGAACCGTTGAATTTTAATGAAGATGCTGAAATTGATAATGATATTGATTGCGCCGAGTGGATGACCTTGGAAGAAATAAGAGACCCCACCAACAAACCGCGCAGTGAAATGGTAGACCAGGCCATTGATGACTTTATTTCCGGGCGTGTTTTCTCTTTGGAAATGTTCCGTAACCGCTTATAGTAGCGCCCTCCTTCACCAATTTAAGAGTTGCCTTCGACTATTATGAGTACAACCCAAAAAGTTATTGTCGGCATGTCTGGGGGCGTTGATTCCTCGGTTGCTGCTCTATTACTGATCGAGCAAGGCTATCAGGTTGAAGGCCTGTTTATGAAAAACTGGGATGAAGACGATGGCTCTGAGTATTGCACAGCCATTGCTGACCTCGCTGATGCCCAGCAAGTGTGCGACAAACTGGGAATTACCCTACACACAGCCAATTTTGCCGCAGATTATTGGGACAATGTCTTTGAACATTTTCTAGAAGAATATCGAGCAGGGCGAACGCCTAACCCAGATATTCTGTGCAACCGTGAGATCAAGTTTAAGGTCTTCCTGGATTATGCTCAGATTTTAGGGGCTGATTACATAGCCACCGGGCACTACACGCGGGTTGATAACACCGCTGGTCACGCTCGGTTGCTCAAAGGTTTAGACAACAATAAAGATCAAAGTTACTTCTTACATGCTGTTGAGGAGCGAGCATTTGCTAAGTCTCTTTTTCCTGTGGGAGAGCTGGACAAACCTGAGGTCAGAGCAATTGCTGACAAACATGGGTTTGTCACCTCTGACAAAAAAGACAGCACTGGTATTTGCTTTATCGGCGAGCGTCGCTTTAAAGACTTCCTTGAGCAGTATATTCCCGCTCAACCTGGAGTAATGGAGACTCCAGAGGGTATGGCAATGGGTGAGCATCAAGGGTTAATGTTTTACACCATAGGCCAGCGCCAAGGTTTAGGCATTGGTGGAGTCAAAGATAGTGGCGATGCTCCCTGGTATACCTTGGACAAAGACCTAGACCGAAATGTATTAATTGTGGGCCAGGGGTCAGAGCACCCTCTTTTGTTCACTAACCATCTAGCAGCATCCGGCATTAATTGGATCAATGGACAGCCATCTTTGTCTGAACCCCTGCTATGCATGGCTAAGACACGCTATCGCCAACCTGATCAAGCCTGTAGCGTGGAGATTGATGCCCAAGGCGGTTGTGTGGTGAGCTTTGATGAGCCACAAAGAGCAGTGACGCCAGGCCAGTCGGTGGTTTTTTACCAAGATGATTGCTGTTTAGGCGGCGGAGTTATTGAACGGACATGGAACCAATCTGAGTGATCTTTAGCCGACCTACTTCTGACCAAGCCCTCGCTCTGGCTGGTGTGTTTCAATCTGCTGAGCTGGTTGATCAATTGGCTCGATATGGGGATATAACAGATGCCCATCTCTCTAGCGCCATGACGACGTTATTGAATCAAAATCCAGTATCTGTTTTGGACCTTTATGACTCAACGGACAATCTTGAGTTGGGGGTTAAGTCCCTGCGGACAATGCTGTCTGATCGAACCAAAGGCTCTGCTGATGTAATGCGCTATGTCATTGGCATTATGTATCTTTCAAGACGTCTGATTAACAACCCAGAGAAAATAGCTCAGGTCGCCAGCGGTATTGCCCTAGCTCAACAACAAGCAGAGCACTTCTCACCCTCTCACGACAATGTCATAGCCAATGTTGCAGGACTCTACACTGAAACGGTTAGCACCATGCAAGGTAGAATCCAAGTCTCTGGAGATCCGCTGTATCTAACTCAAGCTAGCATCGCTCAGCGAGTGCGCTGCTTGCTTTTCTCCGGAATACGCAGTGCCTTCTTGTGGCACCAAGTTGGCGGGAAGCGAAGTCATCTACTTCTTCAGCGCAGAAGATTAATGGCTGTTTTACCAAAATAAGCAGCCACATCTAGAGATATAAACAACCTAATTGAAACCTGAAATAATCGCATAATTCGGGTATAATCGCGCCCTATTAAATTCTTACACCTAGGATTCACAATGGCAACACTCTCACTATCCCCTCTCACAGCAGTTTCTCCCATCGACGGGCGCTATGGCGGCAAGACCGACATGTTGAGAACGGTATTTAGCGAATATGGCTTAATTCGCTATCGAGTGCTAGTGGAGGTTCGTTGGTTGCAGCAGTTATCTGCGCACCCAGAAATCAGCGAAGTACCTGCTTTTTCCGAAAAAGCTAATTCTTTATTGAACGAGCTAGTGGATGGTTTTACTACTGATCATGCTGAGCGGGTCAAGGAAATTGAAAGAACCACCAATCACGATGTAAAAGCTGTTGAATATCTCATAAAAGAGACCATTGCTGATAACGCCGAACTTCTGGCTGTGAGTGAGTTTGTGCACTTTGCCTGTACATCTGAGGACATTAACAACCTCTCCCACGCTTTGATGCTTAAAGAAGGTCGGGATGGGGTCGTTGTACCTGCACTGCAAGATATCCAGAGCCAACTAGCTGGTATGGGTAAAGAATTTGCCGCTGTACCAATGTTAGCTAGAACCCATGGTCAGACTGCATCTCCTACGACTGTTGGTAAGGAGATGGCTAATGTTGCCTATCGGTTGCAACGGCAGATTGAGTCTATTAGCGCAGTTCCTCTTCTAGGTAAGATAAATGGCGCTGTAGGAAACTATAATGCCCATCTTTCTGCCTACCCAGATGTCGATTGGCCCGATTTTGCTGAAAAGTTTATTACAAGCCTTGGGTTAACCTTTAATCCCTATACCACGCAGATAGAGCCCCATGACTATATGGCCGAACTGTTTGATGGCATGGCGCGAGCAAACACTATTTTGATCGATTATGCGCGGGACATTTGGGGCTATATTTCCCTAGGTTACTTTAAGCAAAAAACCATTGCTGGAGAAGTCGGCTCTTCGACGATGCCACATAAGGTTAATCCCATCGATTTTGAAAATGCTGAAGGTAATATGGGCATAGCCAATGCTCTATTTGGCCATTTAGCAGCTAAGCTCCCCATCTCTCGCTGGCAACGTGATTTAACTGACTCCACGGTATTGCGTAATATGGGTGTAGGACTTGGGTATTCTATGATTGCGTTTGCCTCGCTTAATAAAGGCATGAGTAAATTACAGCTCAATGAAGAGCGTTTAGCAGAGGACCTTAACTCAAGCTGGGAAGTTTTAGCAGAACCTATTCAGACCGTCATGCGCCGTTACGGTATTGAGGAGCCCTATGAGAAGCTAAAAGCTCTCACTCGCGGTAATGTGATGGATCAAAGTACTATTCAGGCATTTATTGATGCCTTAGAGATCCCCGAGCAAGCCAAGACTGAATTGAAATCCATGACGCCATCCAGCTATATTGGTAATGCGACGCAACAAGCTAACGACATTTGAGCTAGTCGGTAATGGAAAGTAATCACCCTATTCTTGGCGATCTTACAGCTGATCAGTTTTTAGCAGAATACTGGCAGAAAAAACCCCTACTTATTCGCAATGCCATTCCTAATTTTGAACCACCGATTGATGGTAATGATCTTGCAGGCTTGTCGTTGGAGGCTGAGGTGGAATCGCGCTTGGTCATCGGCGATGACTGGGCTTTAGAGCATGGGCCCTTTAAGGAATCACGCTTTGCTAGCTTACCTGAGCACAACTGGAGCCTTCTCGTACAAGGAGTTGATCTCTGGGTACCCGAGGTTGCTGCTTTACTCTCATCGTTCGATTTTCTTCCATCTTGGCGTGTTGACGACATTATGGTCAGTTATGCAGAGGATGGAGGCAATGTAGGCCCTCATTTTGATTATTATGATGTCTTCCTCATTCAAGGCGAAGGCCAACGTCACTGGCGGATTGGCCAGCAGTGCTCTGAAGCCGATCTGCACACCGATTCGACTGCTCTGAAAATACTAAAAAACCTTGAGGTGACGGATGAATGGACTCTCAACCCTGGAGACATGCTGTATTTGCCACCCAAAATCGCACATCATGGTGTTGCCATTGGGCAGTGCACGACCTTCTCTGTGGGTTTTAGGGCTCCTGCAGCTACTGAGATGCTTGATGATCTAGCAACGGAACTACTTAGCCGAGACATCACCCCAAATCACTTGCAAGATCCTCCACTCACCGCTGCCATGGCGAAAGAACCCATTTCAGGGGCTTATATTCAGCAGGTTAAGGAATTGCTCCAGCAAACCTTGGATGATGACCAAATGCTGGGAGAATGGTTTGCTCAGTTTATGACTGAGCCTAAATACCCCTCACTAGTGGGTATGACTGAAGAACTGCGTTCCGCAAGTCTTGAAAATCGTCCAGTTACGGGCTCTGAGATCTCTCACAATCACTACTTGAACGGTCAGAAGCAAGACTGATCCGGAGTCATGGTTAATATGAGTGCTATTACAATTACCCAAGCCACTTGGCATACGGACGAACAAATTATTAAATCTATACGCATGCCTGTATTTGTTGAAGAACAAAATGTGCCTTTTGATATAGACTTTGATCATAACGACGCATCAGCAATCCACTGGCTTGCCCGCAATGAGCAAGGCCGGGCCATTGGCACGGCACGAATGTTGTCAGATGGCCACTTTGGGCGTATGGCGGTGCTTAAAGAAAGCCGCAATAAGGGTATTGGGCGCCAAATTATGCAGGCAGCTTTGGAATACGCAGTGCATGCGGGGATGGAAACGGTTTATTTGAACGCCCAATTACACGCAAGAGCATTTTATGAGCGCCTAGGTTTTTCACCTTATGGTGATGTGTTTTTAGAAGCCAATATAGAGCATATTGCCATGGCCCGACGACCCTAGTGTAGTGTCAGGCTAAGCTCTCTTTAGAGGTGATAATTCCGTTGTTATCTGCGTAAATATAGTCTCCGGGGCTAAATGTAACCCCTGCAAAACTAACAACCACATCCTGCTCGCCAATTCCTTTCTTGTCTGTCTTCATAGGATGCACACCCAAGGCTTGAACACCTATGTCAGTCGCCATGATTTGATCCACATCACGAATACAACCAAACATGATAATACCGGACCATCCATTGACTGATGCTAGCTCAGCTAACATGTCTCCAAGACAGGCCCTGCGCATACTTCCTCCGGCATCGACTACCATCACCCTGCCGTTGCCTTTAGTGCCAACAAGCTGTTTAACCACGCTGTTATCTTCAAAGCATTTGACTGTTACTATTTGACCTGAAAAACACTCACGACCACCAAAGTTGCTAAAGATAGGTTCGACAACACTAACTAGTTCGGGGTATTCATCACATAAGTCTGGCGTCGATTTCATCGCTTTTAGTCCTTTTTACGCTTTAGCTTTTTGACGATACGCGTGAAGTAGCGGCTCAGTGTAGCCGCTAGGCTGCTCTAAACCTTTAAATACAAGGTCACAAGCCGCACTGAAAGCAACACTACTAGCAAAATCTGGACTCATAGCTACGTAATCAGGATCTCCAGTATTTTGCCCATCTACGACAACAGCCATACGCTTAAGAGTTTCCATAACCTGATCAGAGGAACAGATGCCATGATGAAGCCAGTTAGCAATGTGCTGGCTGGAAATACGCAGGGTTGCACGGTCTTCCATCAGACCCACATTATTAATGTCTGGCACCTTAGAACAGCCGACACCCTGCTCCACCCAGCGAACGACGTATCCAAGCAAGCCCTGAACGTTGTTATCAAGTTCTAGTTGTACCTCTTGAGATGTAAGAATTTGATCCCCTAGAAGAGGAATCGTAAGAATATCGTCCACGTTTGCCTTAGTACGGCTTACAAGCTCGTCTTGCAGGGTTGGTACATCAACTTGATGATAATGCATAGCATGGAGCGTAGCGGCCGTAGGTGAAGGTACCCAGGCGCAATTCGCACCAGATTTTGGATGACCTATCTTGATTTTCATCATATCGGCCATATTATCTGGAGTCGCCCACATGCCCTTTCCAATCTGAGCCTTACCCTTGAGACTGCAAGCTAGGCCGACATCAACATTCTGGTCTTCATAGGCTTTAATCCAAGGTAGCGTCTTAAGATCAGCTTTAAGGGCAAAGGGGCCGGCAAGCATGCTGGTATGGATTTCATCACCGGTTCGATCTAGAAATCCTGTGTTTATAAAGACCACACGTCCCTGAGCAGCACGGATACACTCTTTAAGGTTGACGGATGTTCTGCGTTCTTCGTCCATAATGCCAACCTTTATGGTATGGCGATCCAGCTCAAGCAAGTCTTCAATGGCATCAAACAGATCGTTGGTAAAGGCCACCTCATCTGGGCCATGCATCTTGGGCTTAACAATGTAGATACTGCCTGCAGTAGAATTAGACAGACCACTCTGGCGCCTTATGTCGTGAAGGGATATAAGACTAGTAATCACCCCATCCATAATACCTTCAGGAATCTCACTACCATCAGAGCACAAAATTGCCGGATTGGTCATTAAATGACCTACATTGCGGATAAACATCAAGCTGCGACCATTTAAGCTCATCTGGGAGCCGTCAGCTGCTTTATATTGACGGTCAGCATTCATTTTTCTAACAAAACTGCTGCCGCTACGTGTAATGGTTTCCTGTAAGTCACCTTTAATTAACCCCAGCCAATTTGAATAAGCCAGAGCTTTGTCTTCTGCATCCACTGCAGCGACGGAATCTTCACAATCCATAATCGTCGTTAACGCCGCTTCAAGCACTATATCTTTAACACCTGCCTTATCTGAAGCGCCTACATTATTCTTATAATCAACTTGAATTTCTAAGTGTAAGCTATTGTTAATTAACAATATTGAGCAAGGATTTCCTGGCTCACCCAAATAGCCCATAAACTGGTCTTGATTACGTAAATAACTAATGGTGTTAGATCCAAGTTGCACCTCCAACTGCCCATTAGCTACCCTGTAGCTAATTGCATCGTGGTGCGAACCTTCAACTAGTGGAGCAGCGCCGTCAAGGAAGTCTCTACCATAATCGATCACCCTTTGGCCTCGAACAGGGTTGTAACCGCCCGTTTTTTCTGCGCCCCCCTCCTCAGGAATGACATCGTTTCCGTAAAGTGCATCATAGAGACTACCCCACCGCGCATTCGCAGCGTTGAGCGCAAAACGAGCATTCATAATTGGAACAACGAGCTGGGGGCCGGCTTGATGGGTAATTTCAGTATCAACATTCTCCGGGCTAATACCAAAAGCATCTCCTTGAGCAACCAAGTAACCTATATCCTGCAAAAAAGCCTTGTACTCACTAAACTCAAAGTCTTCTCTATGTGCTATATGCCAATGATCAATTTTAGCTTGCAGGTCGTCTCGTACAGACAACAAATGCGCATTGATTGGAGCGAATCGCTCCACTATTGCGGCAAATCCAGACCAGAAGTGCTCAGGATCTATGCCGGTTCCGGGGAGAATCGACTGATTAACTAGGTCGTGGATAGGTTTTGTGACTTGAAGGCCAAATTCTTGAAAAAACTGACTCATTTGAGGTGTCTCCGGCATATTAAGCAAGCAATAAGTGTATTAATATGGCGACCATTTTCCAAATCTATTGTTTGTATCCCTATTATTCAGCAAGCGGATAATTGCCGAGAAGAGTGCTAGCCCAGTATTTGCTCCGACACCTGCTTAATCAGCTGCCGGATCCAGCGATGACCTGGATCATGCTGTAGTAATGGGCTCCAAACCATTTTTAAGCGCATTCGCGGTATCTCAAACGGCGGGTCTAAAATCACAACCTTAGGATTGTGCTCAAGCTGTCGAGCTGCCATAGAGGGCAATGTTACGATAAGGTCTTTCTGCTCCCCAAGCAACACAGCCGCCTGGTAGTGACGAGTAAACAGCGTAATATCTCTCTTTTCACCTATTTGATCCAGTGCGTCATCAACCCAGCCAAGACGCTGCACATCATCTGAACTCATACCGACGCCCACACCCATGCCTGTTTTACTCACCCAAACATGCTTTCCAGAGAGGTAGGACTTCAAGTTCCAATCTTCAGTGATGGGATTGGACTTACTAACTACACATGAAAAACTGTCATCCCAGAGCCTTACCTGGTGAAACGACTGGGGCAGCGTATCAAAGCGGTTAATTACAAGATCTACCTTTCCTCGCTCAACATCATGAAAACTTACATCACTTGGGGTCATTATATCCAGACGGACGTTAGGTGCCTGCTCGCGAAGCTTTGTTAATAAAAGCGGCAACAAGGTGGCCTCACTATAGTCGCTTGCCATGATTCTGAAAATACGTGTCGATGCAGAGGGCTCAAATTCTGTCTTTGGCAGAACTGCTTGCTCTGCCGCCGCAAGAACCGTGCGCACCAAAGGCT
Organism: SAR92 clade bacterium; assembly: GCA_004211905.1. Lineage (GTDB taxonomy): Bacteria > Pseudomonadota > Gammaproteobacteria > Pseudomonadales > Porticoccaceae > HTCC2207. The sequence continues at coordinate 134,835 of SHBP01000005.1, read as the reverse complement.
GCAACTCTAGGGCTCTGTCAGTTGGAGTCATTCCATCGCTTGTTCGCACTAAAATAGGGTCGTCAAACAGATCACGTAGACGTCTTAAGCTATTGGACATTGCTGGCTGACTAATCCCTAGCTCCTCTGCAGCTCGTGTAACGTTGCATTCTCTAAGCAGGACGTCGAGGTAAACAAGCAGGTTTAGATCAATCCGTGACATATTCATACAAAAAATACCCAAGATAAAAATGATAATATAGATTAATGTCGGCATGATACCTAAACTGCGCTCACAGTCAAATATTCACAACACATTAAAAGGATTGTTAAATGCCTACTTTTTCAAAAGAAGCGGCTGATTTAGCCGACATTATTGCAGCCAACGGCTCAAACTGGGGGGCGATTAGCGCTGATTCTGCAGCCAGAATGAGAGCTCAAAACCGATTCAAAACCGGGCTAGATATAGCGAAGTATACCGCCGGAGTGATGCGCCAAGATATGGCTGAATACGACGCTGATCCTTCAGCATATACTCAATCGTTAGGTTGCTGGCATGGATTTATTGGGCAGCAGAAGCTTATTTCGATTAAAAAGCATTTTGGTACGACCAAAAAGAAGTATCTATACCTTTCTGGTTGGATGGTAGCGGCTCTGCGATCTGACTTTGGCCCCCTGCCCGACCAGTCAATGCATGAGAAAACATCAGTTGCAGCACTAATTGCTGAGCTTTATACATTTTTACGCCAAGCAGATGCACGTGAGTTGGGTGGGCTATTCCGCCAGTTAGATGCAGCCGAGGGCGATGCTAAAATAGCAATTCAGGGGCAAATTGATAATTTTGAAACCCACGTAGTACCGATTGTTGCTGATATTGATGCTGGCTTTGGCAATGCTGAAGCCACATATCTCATGGCAAAGCAGATGATTGAAGCAGGGGCATGCTGCATTCAAATTGAGAATCAGGTCTCAGATGAAAAGCAATGTGGTCACCAAGACGGTAAGGTAACCGTGCCACATGCTGATTTCTTAGCCAAAATTAACGCGGTTCGCTATGCATTCTTAGAATTGGGTGTTGATGATGGCGTGATCGTCGCACGGACTGACTCGTTGGGTGCTGGACTCACCAAGCAGATAGCTGTTACAAACGAACCAGGAGATCTTGGTGACCAATACAATTCGTTCTTGGACGTCGAAGAGATCACTCCTGATCAAATGAAGAATGGAGACGTGGTTCTTAACCAGAATGGGAAATTAGTCCGTCCTAAGCGCTTGCCGAGCAATCTCTTTCAGTTCCGACCAGGAACCGGTGAAGCCCGTTGTGTGCTTGATAGTATTACGAGCCTTCAAAATGGTGCGGATATGATTTGGATTGAAACCGAAAAACCCCATATTGGCCAAATCGGTGCCATGGTTGATGAGATCCGTAAAGTGGTCCCTAATGCTAAGCTAGTCTATAACAACAGTCCGTCATTTAACTGGACTCTTAACTTCCGCCAGCAGGTCTTTGATGCATGGGCCGATGAAGGAAAAGATATGGCTGCCTATGATCGCGGAGACCTAATGAATGCAGACTATGATGGAACTGATTTAGCGGCCGACGCTGACGAGAAGATTCGAACCTTCCAGGCCGATGCGGCTAAAGGTGCAGGTATTTTTCACCACCTCATCACTCTGCCCACCTACCACACGGCGGCACTCTCAACAGACAATCTGGCCAAAGAGTACTTTGGAGAGCAAGGCATGCTGGGATATGTTGCGGGTGTTCAGCGCAAGGAAATCCGACAGGGAATTGCATGTGTTAAGCACCAAAACATGGCAGGCTCTGATATGGGTGATGATCACAAAGAGTACTTTGCTGGTGAAGCAGCTCTTAAAGCCTCAGGTAAAGACAATACCATGAACCAGTTCTAGTTCGACCTGAGTGTTAACAAAAAAAGGGTGGATATTTATCCGCCCTTTTTAATGCCTGTAAAAACCGCTTGCACCCATCAATATTGGGGTCTAGTCTTCGTCAATTACCTTCAGTCCTCATTAGGTCACAGCTTTTATGAAAAAGTTCTTTATCGGTATTTTAGTCGCACTCCTTGTGGTCGGCATCTGGGCTTTTCCAAAGATAAAAGCTCTTAACACTACTTACCACCTTTTTGATGAGGGTCAAATCGTCGAGAATTTTCGCTCTGTCAAAGAGATATGGCCAACACGTCAGCTTAACAAAGCAGCAAAGCCCTATCGTTACGCGCAAGGCGAGCGCTTGAGTCTCCCGCTAACATTTAGCAGTGATGGCACTATTTTTGATACGGCAGCGTTTTTGAAGGATTCTTGGACAACCGGGTTGCTCGTTATACAAGCCGATGAGATTCGGCTTGAAAATTATTACCGAGGTAATACTGAGAGTACGCAAAATATTTCTTGGTCAATGGCCAAGTCCTTCATTTCTGCACTAGTGGGTATTGCGGTTAGTGAAGGCTATATTAAAAGCATCGAAGACCCCGTTGAGGCCTATGCGCCTGAACTCATCGGCTCAGGGTACGAGGGAGTTAGCATTAAAGATGTTCTGCAAATGTCCACTGGTGTAGGTTTTAATGAGGACTACGGCGATTTTTATAGCGACATTAACCGCTGGGGGCGTGATTTTTCCTTAGGTAATTCTCAAGATGCCTTCGCGGGAACTTTAGAGCGTGAAGTTCAGCCTGGTACGTTAAATCACTACGTAAGCATTAATACACATGTTCTGGGAATGATCATTACACGGGCCACAGCCAGGACGATTACGGATTACATGCAGGAGAAGCTTTATGAGCCCCTAGGGATGGAATATCTAGGTTATTGGGTAATCGACGGTGATGGTATGGAAATGGCCTTAGGAGGTCTAAATTTAACCATAAGGGACTTCGCCAAGCTTAGCTCATTGTATTTGCATGATGGAGACTGGAATGGAGAACAAATTGTTCCCTCCTCTTGGGTCAAGGATTCAATCACTCCTGATGCTCCGCACCTGTTACCTTCAGAATCTTTTGGTTATGGCTATCAGTGGTGGATTACAGATGGTGACAGCCGTGAGTTTATGGCAATGGGTGTCTATGGTCAGTACATGTACATCAACCCCGAGACCAATACGGTGATCGTGAAACTGTCAGCTAATCCATTTTACAACGACATCAGTTATGCGCCATCAAGTGACTTTGTTCATTTGGAAATGTTCAGAGCAATAGCTACGGCGGTCAAATAGCAATGCTGAATCGACTGCTATGCTTGGCGGCATTATTGCTCTCACAGTCAAGTCTTGGAGGTACTTCGACAACCCTTGCAGATCCATTGGAAAGGACCATAGAACATGGCGGTCTAACACGTACATTCTTGCTATATGTTCCAGTCGATATTGAACCTGATGCTCCCTTGATCATTGTCATGCATGGCTACATGGGGTCAGCGCAATTGATCATGAGATATTCGGCATTTAATACTCTCGCTGATCAACAAGGTTTTATCGTTGCCTATCCCCAAGGCACCGTTGATCAAAATGGCTACAGATTTTTTAATGTTGGCTATGACACCAATGTAGCTAGCAAAGTAGATGACATTGGCTTCGTAAAAGCGCTGACTTTAAAATTACAGAAACAATTTGATGCGTCTCCTGGACGTACATTTTTAGCTGGCAATTCCAATGGCGGCGACATGGCCTATTTGATGGGATGCACTAATTCTGAACTTTATGGTGCTATCGCCTCAGTAACCGGCATTTTTATGAAGCACTTTCAAAATCAATGCATCCTCACTAAACCTTTACCCGTATTTCAACTTCATGGAACAAACGATGTAATTTCCCGCTATGAGGGCGATATGGCGAATATGGACGGTTATGGGGCCTATTTCAGCGTACCGGAAACCACCAGGTTTTGGGCGAAGGCAAACGGCTTGGATCAAAAAGAGCGGCTGTCCTTAAAAGATATAGATAAAAATGACAACACTACAATTCTGTTTGAGCGCTATTTCTCAACCGATAACTCCAAGGAAGTCTGGTCTTATACCCTGCACGGTGGCGGGCATCGCTGGCCAATGGCAAAGTGGAGCTTAGAAGAGGAAAAAGAAGCATTGGAGCTCTACGGCGCCACTAATAGAGACATTAGCGCCACCGATGAGATTTGGCGCTTCTTTGAACATCATTTAAGTAATTAGTATAGAGCTTCACCCTTCGCCGCTTTTACTCTAAGTGCTGTGGTAGGTGCATAGAGGGGGCTTATTAATGAATACTTGTCGCCCATCGCGCAGAGCTCAGATAAACCTAATTCATCCATCCATCGGCAGATTCCTCCTCTAAAGGAGGGAAAGCCTATACCATAAATCAGTGCCATATCAGCCTCTGTGGGTGAGGCTACCACCCCTTCTTCAAGGCATCGCACCATCTCCATACCCATGGCACCCATAATGCGAGATACTATTTCTTGCTCTTCAAAAGCTTTAGCTTTACCAAATAGGTTCTCGAAAGTCGCAATTACAGAGGTATCAGCTGTTTTAGATGGCCTCCCCTGGTCATTCTTTGAGTACTTGTAATAACCTAGCCCATTCTTTTGTCCGAGACGCTCCCCGTCAAACAGAACTTGTGATGATCTGGAAGGCTCTATTTCAATAAACCGTTCTGGCAGTCCTTTAAGAAGAACCGAATAACAATGAACTATTGTATCTAGACCAATAACATCGCTGAGATAAGCGGGACCCATCGGCAAGCCCCACTTCTCCATAACTTGATCAATCTGCTCAAAATCTGCGCCTTCGGCAATCAACATTTCCATGCCTAACAAGGCCGCGAACAAGACCCGATTAACCAAAAATCCTGGACAATCGTTAACTACTATTGGCTTTTTACCCAAACGCAAAGCGTAAGCGCATACCGCCGCAATGGTCTGATCAGAACTATGTTCACCACGAATAATCTCAACCAACGGCATAGCGTGAACAGGATTGAAAAAGTGCATTCCACAAAAGTTTTCTGGACGCTGCAGCGAATCAGCAAGACGATTTATAGAAATAGTGGACGTGTTTGAGCAGATTACACTATCAATACTAGACAACTGAGCTTCAACAGACGCCAACACCTGAGCTTTAACAGACTCGAGTTCAACAACTGCTTCAACAACCATATCGCAGTTAGTGATCGAATCATCGTCCAGGGAAGGCGTAATCCGAGAGAGAACAGCCTCTGCTTTAGCCTCTGTTAACTTACCTCGTTTAACGCCACGATTGAGTAATTTCGAAGCTTCGCTAATACCTAAATCCAGTGCAGCCTGATTAATATCCTTCATAATAATAGGAATACCTTTTAAGGCGTTTTGGTAGGCAATTCCACCGCCCATGATTCCGGCTCCAATAACTGCTGAACATGCGACAGGTTGACTTGTTGCTGCAAAAGGCTCATTGCGTACCTTGGCCTGCTTAACTACGTACTGCTCTCCAAGGAACAATCCCGTTAGAGCGCGTGCTTGAGATGTTTGAGTGATCTCGAAGAACGCGTGATTTTCTAGGGAAACAGCATCATCTCGGCTCAACTCGCATGCGCTGACCATAAGCTCAGAGACTGAGAAGGCCGCGGGATAGTTTTCACCCTGACGACTACGAACAGCATTGCAAGCGTCCTCCGCCGCCACTGCAGCTTCTTGGGCAGTTATCGCAACAGGGCCCAGCTTTGCAGGACGCCGACTAAGGAACTCAGGACTACTAGAAGCAAGATCAACCAGAACGTTTAAGGCATCTTTGCGTAAACTATTAGGCTCTGAAATGAGATCTACTGCCCCTGCAGCCATTGCTTGGTCTGCGCTCTGAGGCGCGCCGGAGACTATCCAACCTAACGCTAAATTAAAACCGACCAGTCGCGGCAAGCGCACCGTACCACCCCACCCAGGCATTATGCCTAAGCCAGTCTCCGGCAATCCGATAGAAGCGCTTGCAGAAATCACCCTTTTATCACAGGTAAGACAAATTTCTAACCCACCACCCAAAGCAAATCCATTAATTGCCGCCACGGTGGGATAAGGTAAATCTTCAATATCGGAGAACATTCGGTTGACGTCGGCTGCCTGGGAAACAAACTCATCGCGAGTCGCGTTAAACATAACTGAAAATTCAGTAATATCAGCGCCGACAACAAAGACTGATTTAGAACTTGTTAGCAAAAGTCCTTCAACAGACTCCGCTTGCTTGAGTATAACCATAGCTTCGCGCAGCTCATTAAGGGTTTGACTGTCAAACTTATTAACCGAGCCGTTCTGGTTATTAAAATTAATCTCTAAAAAGTCGCCATCTAGTCGTGTGAGGCTAAGAGTTTCGCCTTGATACATAGTTTCTCTATCCTTGGTAATCTGTTTCTTGTATTTAGTGTATAGACAGGACCTGTAGTTTAACTTTGTTAATCGCACTGTCTATCTTTTTAATCTCATCAGAAATTATTTATTGAGTAACTGAACCATGATGTAAATCTGTTGTCAGAGTACAACGCGGTGCATTCGCCAACAGCATTTCATGTCCCTAGCTGTGGTGTTGGTGAGTGTATCGTGACCAAAACATACCTTAATTTGGCAACTTCCCTTTTAGTTTTTACCTTGACCCCTTTTGCCTACATTGTCTATGGACAAGGTTCTGTGATTAACTATATCTGTCAATAAAGGCGGTGTACTCAGGGACCAAAAGATGGATATCAGCAAGAAAATGCATGCAGAGCAATCAAATAAAAAACTCTTTGAGCAGGCTAAAAACTATGCCTTCGATTATTCTAATAGTATTGCTGAACGCCATGTATTCCCCTCCAATAAGGCTATCTCTGATCTTATTCAATTCAATGAAGATATGCCAAGCCACAGCGGAAACTCAAGCGACATTCTCGAGCAACTTCACCGGCTCGGATCGCCCGCAACAACAGCACATACTGGAGGCCGTTATTTTGGCTTTGTTACCGGAGGCGTCCTACCCGTAACACTCGCCACCAAATGGCTAACAGACTTTTGGGATCAAAATACAGCTCTCCAAGTAATGTCCCCTATTACCTCAAAACTCGAGGAGATTTGCGAACGTTGGCTGCAGCAGTTACTGGGCCTTCCAGAATCCACTGTGGCCGGTTTTGTCAGTGGATCCTCATCAGCAATCTTCTGCGGATTAGCTGCCGCCCGATTGCGTATATATCAAAATTTGGGATGGGACTTTAATAAGCAGGGCCACAATGGCGCCCCACCAGTACGTATTATTGCCGGGCAAGATATTCACGGTGCCGTGATTAAAGCGGTGGCGCTGCTTGGTTTTGGTTTAGATAACATTGAATGGGTTGCAGGGGACGACCAGGGTCGTATCGACACTACACAAATACCTCAACTGGACAACAGTTGTATCGTGATGCTCCAGGCGGGAAACGTTAACTCCGGCGCGTTTGATCCCTTTGACGATATATGCGATCAGGCCAATGCAGTGGGCGCCTGGGTACATATCGATGGGGCTTTTGGTCTCTGGGCCGCGGGTACGGAACGATTAAAGCATCTAACAAAAGGAGTACACAAAGCACATTCTTGGTCAGTTGATGGCCACAAAACTCTCAATACCCCATACGATAGTGGCATCTTACTTTGCCGTGATAAAGAGGCTCTAATAACAGCATTGCAGGCTTCTGGGGCTTATCTAACCTCAAGCTACAGTGACAATCGCGACGGTATGTTGTACACCCCTGAAATGTCTCGTCGGGCTCGTGCCGTGGAGCTCTGGGCCGCTCTTAAATATTTAGGCAAATCAGGGGTCGATGCGTTGGTTTTCGGTCTCCATGAACGTGCAGTGCAATTTGCCCAGGAACTCAACGCCGTGGGTTTTTCCATTATAAACGATGTTGTATTTAATCAAGTGCTTGTGTCGCCAAGTGAAGAGGATCATGTGACTCAAAAGCTCCTTGAAACAATTCAAGCTAGCGGAGAGTGCTGGGCCGGTAGCTCTATATGGAAGGGCAAAAAAGTCATTCGCATCAGTGTCTGTTCTTGGGCCACAAGTGAGCAAGACATCAGTCGTTCGGTGAAAGCCTTTGTGGACGCACGAAACGCTATTTCTGAAAGATGATTACATCATTACCAAAATATTCAACTGTAGCTCCCCACTGCTGAGCCAAATAATTGAATGTGTCTTTTGAGAAAAAAGCAATATGAGTAGGATCATTCTTATAGTGCCAACTGCTAAAGCTCTTTTTGTCGGCAACAAGCTTAGTCATCAACCCTAAATACCCGCCAGGCTCAATCAATGACCATAAACGCTCAAGCTCCAATTTAGGGTTTGCAAGGTGCTCGACAACCTCAGTGGAAGTTATAAAGTCATAGGATTGCCCTAATACTGTCTCATCTTTGGCGTAGTAAACATCATAGACTTTCATGCTGTGCCCCTGATCTTCAAGCATTATAGAAAGTGTTGGGCCGGGGCCACTGCCAAAATCTAAACCGCGACTTTTGTTGGATAATCTCGCTATTAAGGGTGTCGCCAATTTAGCCAAAAACTCACGGTATCCCATATCGTGGGGACTGTTTTGGTGTTGATCATAAACCTGCTTTTCAGCCGATGAAGAAAGATGAAATTGCTGTGGTACCGAGACCAAGAGACACTGCTCGCACTGCAAATAATAACGATGCTTATCGCAGTGATAATCTGCTAAATTACCATTGCAACATAATGGACAATAAATGTTATTTGAGAGGACAGTTTGCACTTACATGGGCTCCAACATTTGTTCTTGTTAGGCGTGTAACATAACCATTTGAACTTCATAATTGGTAATTGAGGATGGAATTATAAACACAATATTTCATCTAATCGCGTACGATTGATCAACATCTGAAAAAACTCTCTGATATTCTTGTCTGAAGTTGTGATTTCACATTGACGAAAACACGCTCTGTCAGTATTATGCGCGCTCGCAAGAGAGACCGCTTGGTAAGACAATCGGGGATTAGCGCAGTCTGGTAGCGCGCCTGCTTTGGGAGCAGGATGTCGGGGGTTCGAATCCCTCATCCCCGACCACTTTCCGGCTTTTAAAATTTGCGCCCGTAGCTCAGTTGGATAGAGCAACGGCCTTCTAAGCCGTGGGTCGCAGGTTCGAATCCTGCCGGGCGCGCCATCTTTTGATGCAGCCCAATGTTGTTCCTGTTTAATGGTGGACGTAGCTCAGTTGGTAGAGCCCCGGATTGTGATTCCGGTGGTCGCGGGTTCAATCCCCGTCGTCCACCCCATTTAACTTCACCTAAAATAATAACTTATAGCTGTGGCATCAATTCATCGAGGTAAGACTCTATCTGTTCTGCTGAGGTTCTTGTAGCATCCTCTGCCACAACACCGTTAATTAAAGGATCACCCTCTAGACCGAACAAGTACCGCAAAACAAGTAAACCATCAGTAAGGGCATCAACCTCACCATTCCCATCAATATCTAAGATCACTCCTGACGGGCTTGTTCCGGCCAAGAATTCTTCTAACGCAGTTGTTCCGTCATTGTCTTGATCACTGGCTGCATCCGAAGCATCATTGGGGTTTAGACCGTACTTGATTTCCCAAGCATCAGGCATACCATCTGCATCGCTATCGGCCGAATATAAATTATTTAAAGGATATATATCGACATCATCGCTGTAACCGTCATTGTCATCGTCGTCATCGCAAAGATCACCATCCCCATCAGAATCAGTATTCAATTGCGCTTGGTTGGCTATTTCAGGACAGTTATCATAAATATTAGCGATCTGATCTGTATCATTGTCTTGGAGAGTAATATTCCAACTAACACTCTGCTCAAGTTGATCTAAGTTTCTTCGCACCAAGTCCAGCTCATGGGGAGCTGTGTCTAGGGAGAAAGCAAACGCAATTACCTCATCCCATGCTTTAGCAGTGATGATATGACTACCAGGTAGCAACGAGTATTCAACAAGATTTAGGGTTGAAGACCCCTTTTCTTGGACAAGTTCACCATTAATGTACCAGTTGATCATTATGACGTTGGAATCGATAACACCAACATACATTTCAGTAGCATCGACCAATACGTTTTGCGTTGGCAAATACGAGTCAATCGGATCTACCAGGGCATAAATATCTAAAATAATCTTTTCAATACCAACTGCATTGTGGCCACAATTATTACTTAATGAATGACAGTTAAAAGCTCCTTCAAAGCCATTCATTTTGCTACCTGTAGTCGGTTTATAGATACCCTTGTCGTAATATCGCCCACCTTCATACACGTCTACCAGTGAGCCATCGGGCATTGTGAACCCTAGCCAATGATTCCATTTTGAGCCCTGAGGGTCAGTGGTTACATTTATTTCAGATGGTTCTGCATAGGGGTAAGTACCCGGATCACCGCCGTATTCATCGGCCAAGCCGTGCCACGCATGACCCCCCTCATGCATAGCAACATCTCTCATATCTCCGACATCACCGGTATAATGTGCTGAGTAAATCGGGAGGACAGGTCCTTCTGGAGTGTAGTGGGCCGCAGCATGCCAGGCATCATCATGAAGCATCACTAAATGCCAGTCGGTTACAAAGCCCTCTAATTCTTCAGCTTGTCTAAATGCAGCGTTAACAAGTGACCAGTCAGCCCCACAGATTCCAATAGTATAGTCAGTGCATCCCCTTTCCCCACCTAAAATAGTATCTCGATATATGCCCGCTTCAAGATCATCGACTCCTGATTCATTACTCGCGATATCTATACGGTATGTGTTGAAAAAGTTCTTGTATCGAGGGTAAGGACTGGATTTCGTTGTATTGTAAAAGAAATAGTCTAACGTCGTTTCCACCATAGGCCTATACTGGCTATCTAGATCATTTTCAGTATAACCATCTCCAATAATCACAAAATTAATTCGATTTTCTTGCCTATTAAAAATTACGTTTTCAACAGAAAGATCAAACGTTCCCTGGTACTCCACAAAAGAACTTTTTTCTGAGAAATGACTATTGCTTAGCTTCGCTATTTTATCTTCACGAGGATATATTTCCTGAGCTGCGGCCATGACTGATACATTACAGGCCACCAGTAAAACCTTAAGCTGAACAATACGTTTTAACATCACAGTCCAATATTTCATGTCCAGAGACCTTTTGAAACATGCTAGCAAATAATAATTTTGGTTCATAACCGGAGGATTCTCCCCAAAGTAAAGGCATTGATTTACTATGAATAGTCAAAATTATTCCACTTGCCTGCAACTTATTTTATCTAACACCCAATACAAATTACGTTCGCACAAACAAAAACCACCCACTTCGACAGTGAATCTTATATCCAAATTGCATATTGACACAAATGCGATAGTTTTTACCCAGTAATTATGCGTGTATTGGTAACAATGCTGAAAATAATAGGCCATTTAAATCGCGGCTCCACAACAATCACTCTTACAAATCTGGCACCAAGGTCTCTAGGTGTGCCTCAATTTCTTCTGCAGAAGTTCTTGTCGCGTCAGAGGCCACCACCCCAGTAATTAAAGTATCACCCTCTAAACCGAATAGATAACGTAGAGTAAGCAAACCATCTGTAAGAGCATCTATCTGCCCGTTACCATCAATGTCAACAAGATCACCAAGATTAGCGATACGCGTCTCAATATCCTCTGCCAATGTATAGGTTGCATCAGATGCGACTGTTCCAGTGATCAAAGCATCTCCATCAAGACCAAACATCCCTCTCAATAGTAAAAGTCCATCAGTTAAAGCATCATAATTATCATTACCATCCAAATCGACTGAGCCCGAAGGTATCGTGCCTCCTAAGAATTCATCTAGCGCGGAAATACCGTCGTTATCTATGTCACTTGATGCATCAGAGGGATCATTTGGATCTAATCCATAATTTGTTTCCCAGGCATCTGGCATACCGTCACCATCAGAATCGGCGCTATATTCCCCATTCAACGGAAACGGATCATCGCTATCCACAACACCGTCACCATCGTCGTCATTATCGTTGTTATTACCAACGCCATCGCCGTCAGTATCAAGCGTTTCGGTCGCATCTGTTGGAAAAGCATCTGCATTGTCGCCTACCCCATCGCCATCAGTGTCGGCAGATTCAGCGCTATTGTTAGGCGCCCAGTCAGTGTTATCTCCCACACCATCCCCGTCAGTGTCGAGCGTTTCGGTCGCATCTGTTGGGAAAGCATCGGCGTTATCCCCTACCCCATCGCCATCAGTGTCAGCAGATTCAGTGCTATCGTTAGGTGCCCAGTCAGAGTTATCTCCCACCCCGTCACCATCAGTATCGGCAGACTCATTAAGGTCCAGAGGGTACTCATCTTCAAGATCATTCACACCATCACTATCAGTATCAATTAAAAGTGGGTCAGTACCCAGCTCACCCTCATCGACATCTGAAAGTCCATCGTTGTCATCATCGGTATCAGCATTGTTACCAATACCGTCACCATCAGTATCAACTGTTTCAGTCGCATCTGTAGGGAAAGCATCGGCACTATCACTTACGCCATCTCCATCAGAATCAACATCTGGAGTGTACGTACTAGATAATGTCATATAATTTCCGTACTTATTATTTGCTGCAAAAGCGATCACTCGAACTTGATACGCAACTCCATTGATCAATTGCGGGACACTCACTTCACCTTGCTGATCCTTACCCACAACTCCAGATTGTATCCAAGAAGCATAGGGTTCATCCGTCGGTCTGACATCCACTCTTGCTCCAACATAATTTGAGTCATCAGGATTTACCCAAGAAATTGTGAGCTTACTATCGCTCGCAGCTACGGCAGGATTAATCACATCTGCCACTGGAGATTCACCATAAAGAAGATCGAATACGTCATGCCCGCTATTCCAGTTTCCCCCGTTATCTGAAACTCGTAACCTAAATTTGTATGTGTTTCCAGACACCAAATCACTGGTGTTAGGAGTCCATGTTTCTCCAGACATTATATTTTCAAGAACGATGGCCGATCCATTAACGCCTGTAATACTTACCTGATACTGATTTACGCCAGACAAATTGTCACTTGATGAGCTCCAACTAAAGTTTAGATCGGATAGATCGGTGGTCCAAAAACCGTTTTGCTGACCACCGTTCGATGATATAGATTCAGGTGGAATTGGAGCGGTCTGATCAACTCCGAATGCTTGTTCATTCCAAGGCGTAACAACCTCCACCTGATCTGATGAATCTGTAGCTTCGCTAGAAAACTCGTAGTGGCCCTCCCCATCAGGTGCATCGAAAGAAAAATTACCGCTGGCCACTTTTCCAGAAATTTCGGTTGAGTCGATAAGTGTCCAGTCGCTCCATTCGGTTCGATCCGCACTAAATCGGTAATAAAGACTGATCGACTTTAATCCAAGATCATCGGTTGCCACGAATGGAACATCAAATGGGACTGTTCCGTGGTTGCCGCCTTTCCAATACCAATAGACATAGCGTATTTCCCCATCCTCGTCTCTGTCATCCGTTCGTGTCTGACCCTCGGTTCCTGGCGTTGAATGCGGCAAATCGTCTATGGATGTTGATGAATTCATTGCTGATCCGATTTGTACGACTGACCATAGTGAAAAATCCGGCAGATTGAAAACAATGTTTGATCCGTTAACCTCGTATGAAAGTGTTGTTACTTCTGAAGCGTCTGCGTCGATAAATGAAACGACAGCGCTACCGTCGTCATACCCCGAAGGAAGGAGCGTCGTAATTTCTGTGCTTACTAGGTCGGAGATCTTCTGCGCTGATGATCCACTCTCATCTGTTTCCATGTTGCGGTTGACGAGGTGTACAATCCACGACCCGTCGTCGGACTTGAATCGGTTTACAAAAACATCTGGTGATTCTCCAGGACCACTACCTGAACCGGTATAGGTTAGAGAGAGGTCTGGACTGACCTGGCTATCGACGATATTTGTGAACGAATCTCGTAGACTTGTTTTTGTCGTTTCGTTTGCCGCATTATCGTAGTAGGACTTGCCTATGTCCGTTGAAAATGCAATGATTTTTCCGGCCCCCAGTTCGCTAATTAAGTTTTGTTCAAAGTAATCATCAAAACTGCGTGTCGGCCCTCTCGGCACTCCGCTGTCATCCTGGTCACCGACTCTGCCGAATCCTATTAGGGTGCCTCCCGCGCTCACATACGCCGTTAGCATTTCTATTTGGCTGTCTGATAGATAGCGGGAGTTTGGTAATACGACGGCGTCGTACTTCTGCAGTTTCGCTAACGTCAGTAAATCAGAACCATCTCTTCGATCAGGATGCGCGGCGAACAAAACGTCGTACATCCATTGTAGGTCGGACAGCAGATAAGATGCGCCGTTAAAAGACGGATTCGTAGATCCTACATCTTCGACCTCGCCTATTTCACTTAATAAAATTCCAAATTGGCCATACGTATTCAAATTGAACAAGGACGAGTTTCGTGTCGGGAACTGGAGAAATGAACGTATCGAATCGATTCGTTTATCATTTCGATGAAAATCAACCCAATTTATGCCGTTTTGTACGAGAGCCCCGGCGCTGAATGTTTCTGCAAAAAACAATTTTTCGGCCTCATCAGCACCCAGAGGCATGCCGAAACCAAGTGCATTAGCATCTCCCGATTCAAAATTAGTATTCGAAGGAAAGTTCCAAGACCAGAATCGCTTATCAAAATTATCAATAGTTTTGTATACGGGGACTAAATTTCGATAGGGCCATCCGAGTGCATCCAGGAATGTTTCGGCTATCCCATAATCAAATAAATCGATATTGGCCCATTGACGAGAGCCCGTGGATCTATTCGCACCAAGATAAATCGTTCTATCGTAATTTTCAGAACCGTACTCCCGAAGTTGGCTAGTCCATTGCGTAAAAAAAGTACGCTCAACTTCGCGCATGTGTTTAAGCCACGCATTATAGAGGTCATCGCTTGGAGGAGAGTTGTATATGCTGTCAGAGTCGGTATAACCTGCATCTCGCAAATGCTGGCCATAATCGAAGCTGGTCAGTTCAGATATGCCGAGAGACAATAGTTCGGCAGATGTGTAGGTCTCTCCTAAGTAGGAGTTGAACGCGCTTAATGTTTCGGAATCGAAAGACGGATTACTTAGATTCGGTGATCCACCATCCATGAACACATAGCTCGTTCCGAGATCGATGGCGAGTTTTCCTGAGGCGAGTAGATAATCGAGTTGCCCTTGCCGAGTGAATGAAAAATTACTCTCGAGCGTTCCATCAAGATTTACTGCGCCGGCGACGTCCAGTATTGCAGGATCGGTTGCCGCACTCGTTTCTGAGCCGCCCAATCCATAATAAGCTCCATAATGAATTCCCTGGCTTTTCCAGTCGGATATACTGTTCTGGATTATTGAGCGAGTTTGATCAGTCAGCGTGTAGTCGATGTAGCCAAAATCGTCGACGATGACTTTTGTTGCGCCACCTGCGGCGAACAGGGGTCGAGGTCCAAACACAGTTCGACTATCTGAGGGAGATGGTGTGACAGTTGCCCAAACCATACCCGTAGTCAAAAATAGGATAAGTGATGTAAGTATGATCCTTTTCATGGTTTCACCATTCATTTAAATGATTTCGTGTTTTCCGCGCAACAAGTGGTTTATGGATATAGTGTAGATCATGATCAGTATATGCGCTTAATCAAGAAGCCTCTCTAGTCTGCCACTACGCACCTGTTATAACTGCACGCTCTCTCCGTATCAAACCTAACCTGAGGATATCCGGGATAATCTCAGCTCAGGTTGCGCTTCTACCCATTTCTGATTTAATGGTTGGCATCATGCAGTGTTAAACAGACGAAACGATGCAGAGGATAAAGATATGAAAATAGTGACAAAATTAATGAATATTAAATCTGCAGATAGTGTGTTTGGCTCAATGTGGATAATTGGGTCGTTTGTGGGCGTCGTCTTATTTTTCCAAGCCTCGTTTTACGGGGAGAGCTGGGCTCCTTTTGTGGTTGCAGTCATTATTGCGAGTTCTGGAAAAGCCCTTCTAAGGCAATATGAAGCGCAACAAGACAAATCTTCTCCGCAGTAACCAAACCATAAGGCTAGATGCGTAAGCCTCCTTTAATTGCTTACTCTAAATTACTACCAGATGTTTCTGAGAGTAATGAAACGCAAATAATCGTCGCCAGCGCTGCTAGCGCCATATAGACCGAAACGTAAATGATGCCATAGGTGTTCCACAGCATTACAGCGATGGTAGGAGCAAGTGCTCCTCCGAGAATGGCGCCTATTTGATACCCCAAGGATGCTCCTGAGTAACGGACTTCGGTAGTAAACAGTTCAGTAAAAAATGCAGCCTGAGGACCATATTGTAGACCGATAAAAATAAGCCCAAGACTAATCGCCCCCGTAACAATGTAGACATTACCAGTATCAACCAATGGAAACAAAGCAAAGGCCCAGATACCTGATAGAGTTGCACCCCAAAGATAGACGCGTTTGCGCCCTACTCTATCTGACAATCCGGCGGCCCAAAACTGGGCGGGAACCATAATAAGAGCCGCAATAAGTACCGAGGCGAGCATCGTGTCTCGAGAAAGCATGACTGAGGGTGAGTTGACACCATAGGCCATAATAAAAGCTATTAAGATATAGAAAGTCACCTGAATGGAAAGAAACGCCCCTGCAGCAAGAAAGATTCGACCAGGATGGCGCGATAGCACCTCAATAATCGGTGATCTCTCTACCACTTTATCTGGGCTCGAATCTTTATCTTGGCTAGCTGCTAATTTTTTAAATGCCTCTGTATCTTCAAGATTTAATTGGACATACAAGCTAACTAGAATCAATAGAATACTGGCAATGAAAGGGATCCGCCAACCCCAATCCATAAAGGCTTCTTCGCTCAACCCACCACTTACGCCAAGAAAGGCCAAATTAGCAAGAATGACACCAATAGGCGCTCCCGCTTGGGCGTAGGCCCCATACCAACCGCGTTTTTCAGGAGGTGCGCTTTCGGTCACCAGAAGCATCGCACCACCCCACTGCCCGCCAATAGCTAACCCCTGGACGAAACGCAGAAACACCAGTATGAGAGGGGCTAAATAACCAATGGTTTCATAGGTGGGAAGTAGCCCAATTAAGGTAGTTGAGGCACCCATTATCATCAAGGCAATGACTAAGGTTTGTTTGCGCCCAACACGATCGCCAAAGTGACCAAAAACAATTCCACCTAACGGCCGAGCTAAGAAACCTACCGCAAAAGTGCTAAACGAAGCGATAAGCGCGACCATTGCTGGCATATCTGCAGGAAAGAAAGCCTTAGGAAAAATGATAGCGGCGGCGGTACCGTAAAGGAAAAAATCATACCATTCGATACTAGTACCAGCTAATGAGGTGAGTGCAACTTTTCGGATATTATTGGGTTGAGATTCCTGCATATCATTATTCCTTTTTCCCGCAATCATAGCTGAATAACTTGTCTAATCAAACTCTGAACAGCCTGAGGTTGCCAATGCACAAATGGAATGAGACTATGCATTAAGCATAACTAAAGAGACAATTTATGACCACATTAGATATAGAGTTTGTTAGAAATCAATTCCCAGCGTTTAGCGAACCCACGCTTGAAGGCTTTTCGCATTTTGAGAATGCTGGAGGCTCCTACGCCTGTGTTCAGATGATAAATGCTCTACATCACTACTACTCGGCAACTAAAGTTCAACCCTATTATGGTTTTGAGCCCTCCCATGGTGCGGGTATGGAAATGACCCGAGGACGTGAGCGCATGGCGTCTTGGCTCAATGTTGATGCTGAGGAGGTACACTTCAGTGCCTCTACCTCACAAAACAGCTATGTTGTCGCACAAGCACTGCGAGATCACCTAAACGCCGGCGATGAAATCATTGTTACCAATCAAGACCACGAGGCCAACATTGGTGTTTGGAGAAAACTGGAGGCACAGGGTATTGTCATCAGAGAATGGCAAATTAACCCCGAAACTGCTGAACTTGAAATCGAAAGGCTAGATGCATTACTGAATGAAAACACCCGCATTGTCGCTTTTACGCATTGCTCTAATATTGTAGGCAGTATTAACCCAGTGCGTGAGTGGACGGATAAAATCCATGCTGCCGGTGCGCTTGCATTTGTTGACGGGGTTTCTTATGCGGGTCATGGGCTACCCGATGTCGACGAGTTAGGCGCTGACATCTATTTTTTCTCGCTTTATAAAGTCTATGGTCCGCACCTTGGGGTCATGGTAATGCGCCAAGCAGTCAACGAATTACTGCCTAACCAAGGCCATTTTTTCAATGTAGATCACGCTACGAGCCGATTTACGCCTGCAGGACCGGATCATGCCCAGATTGCCTCAGTCAATGGTGTGATTGATTACTTTGAGGCAATAGATGCCCACCATTTTGACGCTAAAGCTGATTCATCTAAAACCACTCGCGTGGGGGCTCTCCTACATCGTGCTGAAACAGAGAACTTAGAACCGCTGCTAGACTTTTTAAAGCAACGCAAAGGCATTAATTTAATCGGTAAATCCACAACTGATAATAGAGCACCAACGGTTTCCTTTACTGTCGATGGCGTTGATCCAGAGATTATTGCTGAGAAGCTAGCAAAACAGCGCATCGGAATCGCCAATGGAAATTGCTATGCCTACCGCCTTATGGAAGCACTTGGTATACCCCCTGAGCAAGGAGTTGTGAGGCTGTCGTTTGTCCATTACACCAGCAAAGAGGAGGTCAGGCGCCTGATTGATGCATTGGCCGATATTATCTGATTTTAGTACAGCGATTTATTCGATATTTACTAAGTCATCTGGATAATCAACGTCAATTGCCGCATTGGGCATTGGTACGGCTATTATCTTAATATCTTCGCGCTGCAACAAAGCTTTGGCTCCTGTATCTCCCGATAGTCCAGTCAGGTGCTCAAAGTACCTTCTTGGAAAAATAGCAGGTACACCCCTACCTCCGTTGTAATCCGCACAGATTATGGCATCTTCAACACATGAATCTACAAGGGTCTGAATATCTCTAGGAGTGATCTGTACCTGGTCTGCCAAAATAATCATGATCTCATCGTATTGACTCTCCAAGACCTGAATTCCAAAATTAATTGACTCACCGATACCTAAGGCCCAATTTCGGTTATAGAGAATCCTTGACTGAGGGATACTATTGGCGACGGTGAGCTCTTCTAAGATTGCATCACGATGTGCACCAAGTACCACAAAAGTATCATCAGGAAAAAGCTGTGTAGCACAGTCATAAGTTCGCTGAATAAGAGTCTTTGATCTAATCCTAGCCAGTTGCTTCGGAGACCCAAATCTTGAGGCCGCGCCAGCAGCCAAAATAAGAATAGCTTTTTTTAACATTTGGAAGCTTTAGCGCAATCTAATTCTCGTCGTTTATAGAGCACCATGTGGCATTCTGTAAGAATTGACAATGCTATCTCTTCAGGAAACTCACCTTGAATATTAATGCCTGCGGGTCCAGACACATGGGTTCTTAGGGTATCTTCTGTCAATCCGGCCTTCTCCAGCACCTCAGCACGACGATGAATCGGCCCTAAAAGACCAATATAGCCAAGGTCCAATGACTGCATGCTACTTAAAGCTTGAGCATCCATAATTATGTTGTGGCTCATAATAATTGCCGCGTCCACTGACTGTACGTCCGCCTGGTCGTGAATTTCTTCAGCAGGGCAACGTATGATTTGATCAGCCGTTGAGAAAAATTCGCGTCGCGCGTTAGCCGGCCGTGAGTCCCATAGGGTAACCATCCAGCCCATTACCTTCGCCATCTCAACTAGAGGCCTAGCATCAACCCCACCACCTACCACTAGTACATGTGGAGCTGGCGTTTGATAGCTTACAAGCCAGTTTTTATCATGGCTATCCATTAACCACGCTCGCGAATCCGAACCTGCAAGACCATCATCGGTTAACAGCTGTTGGTGGGCCTCAACACTTTTCCAAGAGGCATGTGCCTCTTCGCCATTCTCTATTGACTGCCAATAATAACCCTGATTTCGGCTCACTAAACTTTCGTAGACTGTGACTAGATCCAAATAGTTATTTTCAGGTAACACAGCTTGCAGAATAATGTGAACAATGCCTCCACAACCAATACCGAGCTGAAATGAAATATCATCCTCATCGGCTCCGTCGTAGCATAGGGTAATAGACTTCTGCGTACTCATGACCTGAGCAGCTCGCTGTTGAATGTTTGCCTCTAAGCAACCTCCACTTAATAGTCCAAACTGCTGCCCTATGCTATTGAAAAGCATCATTGCTCCAGGCTTGCGGTAGCATGGACCTTCAGTTTTATAGACAGTGCCAAGTACCCACAAACAGTCGTCTTTTTGCGGATACCAGCTCGCTAAAAGGTGTTGTAAATGGCTAGTGCTATTAGTTGTGATGGCCATGAAAACGTCTCTACCTAAGGTACACCAAGTCTACCACAGAGACACAATGATCTACATGTAGATCTTTAGGTATGGCCTGCTAGTGTGGCAGTTTGGGGCAGTAAAATTATATGAACACAAAACCGTGACAAGAGATATTTATCAGCATCCGACCAATGGTTACTTATATCACCTCCTAGCCTATAAAAAAGGTTGCGTTCTGGTCGTGGCTTGACTATTTTGTGCACCTAAAAATGAAACCCCTGAAAAAGGAACTAAAATGTCTGCTCTCATCCTTGATGGTAAAGCGCTCTCCTTAGAGTCAGAAGCTGATCTCACACAGCGTGTGGCGGCGATTAAAGAACAAAATAACGGTCAAGCGCCGATTCTCGCAACCATCTTAGTTGGTGCTGATCCGGCGTCTGCTACCTACGTAAAGATGAAACAGAATGCTTGCAAACGTATCGGCATGGAATCAATAGCGGTAGAAATGCCTTCAACTACCTCAACCAGAGAGCTACTAGCGAAAATCGACGAACTCAATATCAACCCTAACTGTCATGGGATTCTGCTGCAGCACCCAGTTCCATCGCAGATTGACGAGCGTGCTTGTTTTGATCAAATTGATATTGCCAAGGACGTCGATGGCGTAACCTGCCATGGGTTTGGTCGAATGGCGATGGACGAAGAAGCCTATGGCTCAGCAACGCCTCAGGGGATTATGAGAATTCTTGAAGCCTATGATATTGATCTTATCGGAAAGCATGCTGTGGTAGTGGGTAGAAGCCCAATTCTTGGTAAGCCAATGTCCCTGATGCTCTTGAATGGTCATGCAACCGTTACCATTTGCCACTCTCGAACACAAAATTTGCCTGATCTAATCAAACAGGCAGATGTTATTGTGGGAGCCGTTGGTCGACCTGAATTCATTCAAGCTGAGTGGATTAAAGATGGTGCAGTTGTTATTGATGCGGGATATCACCCAGGCGGGGTGGGCGACATTGAGCTAGGTCCTCTGGTAGATCGCGTTGCAGCCTATACACCAGTACCTGGTGGCGTTGGTCCAATGACCATTAACACCTTAATACAACAATCGGTAATAGCGGCTGAAAAGAGCCTTTAATAAACCTGAGGGCTCATCCTAGCAGATGAGCTCGCCAAAACTCTCTATTGCAAAGGACTGCGTTCTACCCTGTTACTTTTCGGCAGAAAGCTAGACAGCCAGCAACTAGTGCACAACACAATCCTGGTATAAAAAGGCCAAACTTTATTGGTGTAACTAGTGTTTTCAGCGTAATGAAGCTTTCATCGCCCAAAAGCAACATAACCTGAGAAAAACCCTCTATAAGGTCGACCGGAATGCAGAGGATACTAAGTAAGGCTGCCCAGCGACCTACGTTTCCTAAATATCTATAAGCCATACCAGCTTGAAAAAAACCGTATATAAATGGATAAACGACATCCAAGGTTGTGGTCAATACTATGTGTATACCCTTTTGCTCTGAGCTCAGCATCGCTAAGTGAGTTAGTATTTCATCCGCATCATACATTTCATCAATTATTTGGAAATCCCAATAATACATAGCCACTGCAAATAACAGCGTCGTTATAACATAGAGTACAAATGTGAATTGGAGAGTTGATTTTCTAGTAATGAACTTTTCAAATTCTTTACAAATAGAACCTAGATCAAAGTACATTTATATTCCATTTTGCCAAGACCTCTCGGCAGTCATCTTTGGTTATAATGTCCTGTGTCACTCTGAGTTAACGAGAGCTGCTGATTTTTTTCATCATTGCATTTATCGCATCTCGAGCAAAGGGTTGCTTGATAGACCAAACTTGCTGTGCTGTTTCAAGATCAACAATGTCGCTATGGCTATTTGTGGAGCCCGCCTCGCGCAATGTTTGCTTGGTCCTAATTAGTAGCTCTTTAGGCAAGGAGCGAATATTTTTGGTGAATGCAAAGGCCTCATCGACTAGCTCATCACTAGGCACACACTTCCATGCAAGTCCTTTATCGACAGACTCTTGTCCACTGATGGACTGGGAAAAAAGCAACATTCCAGCAGCAGTATTCCAGTTCGCAAGTTGACGTAACATCCAGGTATTACCTCCACCAGGATGCAGGCCAAGGCCGAAGAATCTTGGCTCAAAACGAGCGTTATCTGTCACGATTCGTACATCACAGCCCACCGCCATATTAAATCCTGCCCCTACCGCAGGGCCGTTGACCGCAGCTATAGTAGGCAATTCACATTGTGCTATGCACAGAAAGCCACTGTAGATATTCTCAAGCATGAGCTTGTCGGGTGTTATATCGCTAAGTTGACCTCCCGCGCAAAAAGTAGGCCCGTTTCCGGTAACTATTAGTGCTTTCACATCTGGATGCTTCTCTGCTTGATCTACGTAATCAACAATCATTTCGCAGACCTCGAGGGTCAACATGTTGCGCTTGTCTGGATTATTTAGTGTTAGTAGAGCAATATTGTCACGTATTTCGAACAGCACCAGAGACATGAGTTAGTCCTTATTGTTAAAGTCTCTTAAGGATAACATCGAATGCCGTCATTTTTGTACCAGCGAGGAATTAATCAATGGATCTAGAGACATTCTCAGCATCACCCATTAACGCCAATGAATTAGTGGCACACCGTGGATTTCGTGGAAAATACCCTGAAAATACTATCTTATCTATCACCAAAGCTATTGAAGCTGGTGCCCTCTTTGTAGAGCTAGATGTTCAGTTCAGTGAAGATAAATTACCCATTATTTATCATGACAGTGATCTTTCTCGAGTCAGCGGAGAGGCAATGTCAGTGTTTCAAATGAGCAGAGCCTCACTCCTTAAGGTATCTGCCTATGAACCCGATAGACTGGGGGACAGGTATGCTGATGAGACTATAGCTCCCTTAGAGGCCTTGGTGGCGGTTCTGGTGCGTAATCCAGCTGTTATTGCCTTCGTCGAAATAAAAGACGAGTCCATAGCTCACTGTGGCCGAGAGGCTATGCTAGAAACGATCGAAACAATTCTCGAGCCAGTTGCAAAACAAACGGTGATTATGAGTTTTGATTATGAACTATGCGCTATGGCCCGCGCGTCTGACTGGCCATTAGTCGGTGTTGTCCTAGAACTATGGGAAGACCTAGAGTCAGAAAGAATTCAGCAAATTGAACCTGACTTCATATATGTAGATCATGAGATCATTCCAAAAAAATATGATCTCTCGGCCAGCGAATTTCTTGCTAATTCAACCCTTGTGGCTTACGAAGTAGGCAGTCGATCTCTGGGTTACGCCCTCCTCGCTAGGGGCGTTGATATGTTGGAAACCTATGAGATAGAGGCCATGATGGCCTCTGATTAGCGGTGAGTTACCGTCAACTACGCCGCCATGTTGTACCCTCGCGGCTGTCTTCAAGCACCACGCCACGGTCAAGCAGCGCCTGCCGAATCTCATCAGCACCGGCGTAATCTTTGTCTATCTTTGATTGCTGACGCTTCGCTATCATATCTTCCACTTCTTCTTTGGTTATGTCATCAGAACCTCGAGCGTGAGTAAACCAGCTCTCGGGGTCCTGCTGCAGTAAACCCATTAGTCCAGCCAAGCCTAACAATTCGGACCGCAAGGTCTGCTGTTCTATACCCTGGGCACTGTGCATCTTTTTAGCTATCCGATGCAGTTCACTAATCGCCATTGGTGTATTCAAATCATCAAGTAGTGCTTGATAACCTTCGCCAGCTTGATTTAAAGACGGTGTGCTGCTTTCCATACCCCGCAAATACCCATATAGGGAGTCCAGGCTGCGCCAAGCACTATCAAGCAGATCTTTACTGAAATTTTGCTCAGACCGATAATGGGCAGACAAAATAACAAAGCGCAGTACTTCTCCTGGGTAGTGTCCTAGCAAATCCTTAACTAATCGAAAGTTGCCCAAAGATTTGGACATCTTTTCCCCATCAAAATTAATAAACCCATTGTGCATCCAGACATTTGCCATAGCCTTGCCGTCGTGGGCACAGCAGCTCTGTGCTATCTCGTTCTCATGGTGGGGAAAAATAAGATCTTGACCACCTGCATGAATATCAATAGTTTCTCCAAGATGCTTTTCGCTCATCACGGAGCATTCTATATGCCAGCCCGGTCGACCTCTACCCCAAGGGCTATCCCAACCCGGCTCATCAGCAGACGAAGGTTTCCAAAGAACAAAATCTCCCGCATAGTTTTTATAGTCAGCTACCTCAACTCGAGCACCCGCCAACATGTCATCCAGTGAGCGACCTGAAAGCTGTCCATAGTTCTCCATTGTTTGCACAGCAAACAGCACGTGGCCTTGGGACTCATAGGCATGTCCTTTCTCGATCAATAGACTAGTCATATCAATCATTTCGGGTATGTGCTGGGTCGCATAAGGTGTAATGGTAGGCTCAAGATTCTCAAGCGCGGCCATATCCTCAAAATAAGCCTCGGCATACCGTTTCGATAACACCGAAATATCTTCATTGAGTTCCGCTGCGGCCGTCATGATTTTATCGTCAATATCAGTAATATTTCGGGCATAAACTACATTGGGATACATAGTTTTGAGCAGACGGTATAGGGTATCAAACACAACTACTGGGCGGGCATTGCCAATATGTACGCGGTTATAAACCGTTGGGCCACAGACGTACATAGTAATCCGGTTTGGATCGATGGGCTGAAACTGTTGCTTCGTTTTCCCTAGAGTGTTGTAAAGTAACAACTTTGGTGTCTCTATGTCGGTCATATTATGCTTTCCAATTATCCCGCAGCCCAATAGTGCAATTGAACACTAAGGCATCTTTTTCTATGCTGTCGCGAGTGAAATAACCCTCTCTCTCAAATTGATAATGGTGCCCCACTGCTGCATCAGAAAGACTCGACTCTGCTTTACAGCCTGTGATCCTGACAAGAGAGGCTGGGTTGATATGTTCTAAGAAATTCTTGTTGCCTTCATCAGGAGCAGCTTCGTTAAACAAGCGGTCGTAGAGGTTTACCGTACATTCAATAGCGGTGGCCGAGTCAACCCAATGAATAACACCTCGAGGGCGAATTCCCTCGGGGGCATCTGCGCCGACGGTATTGGGAACTATAGAGCCCACCACTTCAACAATATTACCGGTGGAATCTTTAATAACTTCATCAGCTCGAACGATATAGGCACCGCGCAAACGCACATAATCACCGATAACGAGCCTCTTAAACTTTTTGCGCGACAATGTTGTATCTTCACTAAAGTCCGCTCGATCAATAAACAATTTATTACTGAAATTGAGATGACGAGAGCCTAGCTCCTCTCTATTGGGATGGTTAGCAACGCTAAATGGTTCACAGCTGCCGTCCTTTACATTAGAAAGTCTCAATAACAGGGGCTTTAAAACACACATGGCACGATGGGCGTTTACATTTAGGTCATCCCGAATGAAGTGCTCGAACTGGGCCACATCGACAATACCATCGGTTTTCGCCACCGCTAGACTGTCACAGAAGTTACGAATTGCCTGGGCACTGACACCACGTCTGCGTAACCCTGATATTGTTGGCATACGGGGGTCATCCCATCCAGCGACGTGATTATCATCGACTAGCAGTTTTAATTTGCGCTTACTCATCACTGTGTAGTTCAGATTCAGACGACCAAACTCATATTGCTTGGGCACAGACGGCAGTGGCAAGTTAGCAGTAAACCAATCATACAAAGGCCTATTAGCAGCAAACTCAAGTGTGCAAATCGAATGACTAACTCCCTCTATGGCATCTTCCTGGCCATGAGCAAAATCATAAGACGGGTAGATATTCCACTTGTCACCCGTTCTATGATGGGCCATTTTCTTTATTCTGTAGAGCACAGGGTCACGAAGATTAATATTAGCTGATGCCATGTCAATCTTGGCTCTAAGCGTCATAGCGCCCTCATCAACCTTGCCATCTCGCATTTTTTCTAACAGGCTCAAGCTTTCTTCAGCCGACCTTTCTCTATAGGGACTATTAGTTCCTGCCTCAGTAAGAGTACCCCGATACTCTCTCATCTGCTCGGCGCTAAGTTCACAAACGTAGGCTTTGTTTTCGCCAATTAAATATTGGGCCCAAGCATATAATTGATCAAAATAGTTAGAGGCATAGCAAGCATCCCCCTCCCAATCAAAACCAAGCCATCTAACGTCCGCCGTAATAGCATCGACAAATGCTTGATCTTCTTTTTCAGGGTTAGTGTCATCGAACCGTAAATTACACCTACCGTTATATTGAGCCGCAAGGCCAAAATTTAGACAAATAGATTTAGCGTGCCCTATATGAAGATACCCATTGGGTTCAGGGGGGAAACGCGTGACAACGTTATTGACTCGACCGGCATCTAGGTCAGCGCTAATAATCTGTTGAATGAAATTTGTCGGTTTATCTAAATCGGTCATGATATCGCTTAAGGCAGTCCTGTGATCTGCGCAAGTATACCGACCCTGCGGTTTGCGATAAACAAAAAGCCGAAGATCAAGCCATTTTATTTATGTATTACACGATTAAGCATAAATATCACTAAAGATTAGTTTAAATCACGACCGATAGCGCCTAAAATACCCCCATAACTTTTTAAAACCTTAAGGACTACTGATGATTACATTTCGAACCAACATGGGCGATTTCTCAATCGAACTTGATTTTGACAAAGCGCCTATAACTGCGGCCAATTTTTTGCAGTATGCTCGGGACGATTTCTATACTGGAACCATCTTCCATCGAGTAATCAATGGCTTTATGGTTCAAGGTGGCGGCATGGACTCAGACATGAACCAGAAAGCTGGTAGAGCATCGATTGAAAATGAAGCTGATAATGGCCTCAAGAATGAAATCGGAACCTTGGCCATGGCCCGCACTGGCGAGCCTCACTCGGCATCGTCACAATTTTTCATTAACGTAGCAGACAATGGGTTTCTGAACCATAGTGGAAAGAACATGCAAGGTTGGGGCTATGCCGTGTTTGGGAAAGTGGTAGATGGAATGGACGTCATTGACAACATTAAGGGTACTGCGACCGGCAATCGTGGGGGACACCAAGATGTGCCTGTAGACAGTATTGAAATCACTGAGACGACTATTAGCGATGCTTATGCCGACAGATAGAGCCTGCCGTTAATGTCCGTACTATTTGTTTCAGACATACACCTTTCACCTGAACGCCCGGCTATTGTCCGGGCGTTTTTGGATTTCTTATCTCAACCACATACTGAGACAGAAGCTTTATACATTCTGGGCGACCTTTTTGAAGCTTGGATTGGAGACGATGACCCGTCAGAAATGGCATTAAATGTTAAAAATGCACTGAAAGCTCTTTCAGAAAAAGGGGTGAAATTATATGTCCAGCGAGGCAACCGGGACTTTACTCTCGGTAAAAACTTCGCATCTCAAACTGGCGCACAACTATTAGAAGACGAACACGTTATTGATTACTTTGGATTGACGGCTTTAGTGATGCATGGAGATTCACTGTGCACCGATGATTTGGATTATCAAAAATTTCGACGAAAATCTCGACATCCAATTTACCTATGGTGCTTGATTCATCTACCACTGAAAATACGTCAAAATATTGCATCCAACTGGCGCCGAAAGAGTGCGGCTGCCAATAGTAACAAAGCCAGTCACATAATGGATGTTAACCCGCAAGCAGTGAATGAAGTCATGTCCAAACACAATGTGACCACTCTTATACACGGCCATACTCACAGACCAGACACTCATCACATTGATACAGGCCGACGAATCGTCCTCGGTGATTGGGATCAAAAAGGCTGGTGTCTAACACTAAACGAACAAGGGTTGAATCAAACTTCGTTCACAATAGTTTAAATTCATAAAATAAACCCCATGTAGTTTATTATGCGTATGTTTTTTGTAACAATTACGTTTCGAGAACGGCTAGAAAATATTTTCATTATGTTTTAAAGGAGACAAAAAATGGAAACTGAGAAATATCGAAGTAACTCTGCCACAAGTGGAATTCAGGCTACCGCACTGAGCCCTGAGGTGACAAAAGTGCTTCGTAGCACGTATATGCTGTTAGGCACTACCATTGCATTTAGTGCAATTATGGCAGGTATCTCAATTGCAGTGGACGCACCTCTCTTTGGTTTATTTACCTTACTCCCCTATTTCTTTTGTCTTTGGATGACCGAGAAGAATAAAAACAGTAGTAAAGGGCTGTTTTGGGTGTTTGCGCTGACAGGTTGGTTAGGCTTTACTTTAGGACCAATTCTTAATATGTATATGGCAGTGAAAGGCGCCGAGCCTATTGTGTTAGCATTAGGTTCTACCGCTCTAGTGTTCTTTGCAGCCTCGGCTTTCGTGCTTACTACTCGTAAGAACTTGAGTTTTATGACTGGCTTTTTGATGACCGGGATGCTCGTCGCATTTGTCGCTGCTATTGCCAATGTCTTTTTACAAATACCTTTATTGTCTCTGACAGTAAGTTCTGTTTTTGCGCTACTTTCTGCGGGTATTATCATGTGGCAAACCAGTGCGATTATTCACGGTGGTGAGCGTAACTATATTTCAGCCACAGTAACCTTATTCGTCATGATTTATAATTTGTTCCTTAGTCTATTGCAAATCTTTGGGATAATGGGAGATGACTAGTTAAATGGGTGTACGTTTGATTCAAAGCCCTGTTTAATGACAGGGCTTTTTTTATGGGCCTTTGAGTATGACAAAAGGGAAACACAATTTATCCGCACTACCAGCCTGGTCAACTGAACTTGCTGCAGATATTGCGGTGTCTAAAAGTATTGAATTGGGCCCTGAGCACATTGAAATATTGCATATTTCCCGTGCTTTTTATGATGAATATGGGTTTTCCCCCTCAATGCGGCCCCTGTGTAAATCAATCGCCGCCGTCTTAGGTTCAGAAAAAGGTCGGAGTCTTTATCTAAATCAATTATTTCCCGGTAGCCCTGCGAAGCAAGTTGCTCTATTAGCAGGTTTACCAAAACCAAAGAACTGTTTATAAGTGGAGTGTTACATTGCATTTACTAGCCCAGCAAAACATTTCTGCAACGCCTAAGACTGCAATAAAGCTAACTAGTTTAGAACAAGCAGAATTATCGGTACAAGTACCT
Organism: SAR92 clade bacterium; assembly: GCA_004211905.1. Lineage (GTDB taxonomy): Bacteria > Pseudomonadota > Gammaproteobacteria > Pseudomonadales > Porticoccaceae > HTCC2207. The sequence goes on along the minus strand of SHBP01000005.1, from coordinate 105,368 downwards.
AACTGGGAAGTCATTGTAGCTGAGGGCATCGAGACGCTAGGCCGAGTGTTCAAAGTTAGAAATTTTGTAACAGCCATGGAATTTGCCAATCAAATCAGCATAATTGCGGAGCAAGGTGACCACCATCCAGCACTCTTGATTGAATGGGGCGGAGTCACCGTTACCTGGTGGAGCCACAGCATAGGTGGTCTGCATTTGAATGACTTTGTCATGGCTGCGAAAACTGATGAGATTTATAGCGCTTTATGAACACAAGTAATGATCTATACAGCGATAAAAACTATCAACTGCAACTAGACAAAAAGCTCAATCGCTTTAAGAGCGATCTCAGTCAACTTGGTGATTATTCCATCGAAGTCCATCAATCTAGACCTCTGCACTTTCGAATGCGGGCGGAGTTTAGAATCTGGCATGAAAATGGTTCCGCCCACTACGCGATGAATCGTCCAGGCGAAAAGAAACCCTACATTATTGACAGCTTTCCAATCGGCGGGCCACTTATCACTGAAATGATGACCCCGCTCTTAAAGGCTGTTAATGAAAATGAGTTACTGAGCAAGCGTCTGTTTAGTGTCGAGTTTCTAACTACTGAGAGTGGAGAAACCCTAGTTACCTTGATTTACCACAAGCCTTTGAATGAGGAATGGGAAAAACAGGCCCGAAAATTACAGGCCGACCTTTCCATCTTTGTTATCGGCCGGAGTCGCAAGCAAAAATGCGTATTAAGCCAAGATTTTGTAACTGAAGGTTTAACTGTTGATGGCCGGCTATACCATTACCAACAGGTGGAATCGGGGTTTACTCAGCCTAATGCCTATATCAATTCTAAGATGCTTGAATGGGCTAGTCACTGCTGTGCCGACTATGCTGACCAGTCAGATTTACTAGAGCTTTATTGTGGTAATGGCAACTTTACTGCCGTCTTAGCCCAGCATTTTGACAAGGTGCTAGCCACTGAGGTATCCAAGGTATCTGTTGCATCTGCGAAAAGAAACTTTGACTTAAATGGAATCGACAATGTCACCGTGGTTCGTTTGTCTAGTGAGGAGATAACTCAGGCATTAAATGGCGACAGGCCATTCCGTCGCTTGAAAGATGTAGCCTTAGGTGCATTTAATTTCTCTACGATATTTCTTGACCCACCTAGAGCTGGCCTAGATCAGGGGACTGAAGCATTAAGCACACAGTTTGATCGAATTCTCTATATATCTTGCAATCCGCTAAGTTTAATCAAAAACCTGAGCGAATTAACGAAAACTCACACCATCGAAAAGGTCGCTGCTTTTGATCAGTTTCCTTGGACCGATCATCTCGAAACAGGCATATTTTTAAAGCGTAAAGTTTAGGCTAATCGTATCTTTGACAATTTGGCCGCACTATCCTGGACGAACTCACTATACTTCGATTCAATGCCTTCCCGTTCAGCTGTTAAACGGTGTTTTTCAGTGCGTTCAAGAGCATTCCAATCCTCCAGAATGGGTATATGCGCTGTGGCTTCTGCTAACTGTTGGAATATCAATAAGGCAGTGGCCTCATCTGCACTAGGAGTCAGCTTTTGCGCGAGAAAAGCAATACGCATTGCGGCCTCTGTCTCGGAAAGATCTTTTTGTAGTAGCGCTCTAGAAATAATTTGAATGGATTGCCGAGCATCTTTGTCTCCCTCTAAGCGCTCGCTATTTAGCTTATCAGACAGTTCACGTTCTTTGCGCTTTTTTTTAACTAACTGATACGCCAGATAAACTGCATAGATAGCAAGAGGTGTAACTAGGACTGCTCCCGATAGGGTGACCAACATGAGACTCACTTAGAACCGTCCTCGTCCTTACTGACATCGGCCAGTACATCTTGTTGGTTTGCAATAGAACGAACATTATCGGAAATGCTCTTTTTTGCCTTGGCGCCAAGTTTTTTCAGCTCTTCACTTCGTCGTACTAAATTCCCACGGCCACTCACAAGGCGCTTGTGTGCTGTATCCCAAACTTCTCGACTCTTATCGAGATGCCGACCGACATCCTCCAACGCTTCAATATAAAGAACAAACTGGTCATATAAGCCTCCAGCTTTATCCGCAATGACCTGTGCATTACGATTTTGATCCGCATAGCGCCACAGGTTCTTAATTGTTCTCAAAGTCACCATGAGGGTACTAGGGCTGACAACAATAATGCCCCTGTCGTAGGCATCTCTCATCATGTCTGGCGCCTGATCAAGCGCCAACATGAAAGCTGACTCTACAGGAATGAATATAAGAACAAAATCAAGACTATTTACACCTTCAAGGCTTTCGTAATCTTTGCCACTCAACCCTCTAATATGAGCTTTTAAAGACGCTAAATGTTGGTTTAAGCACTGTTGCTTTGTATCCTCATCCTCTGCATGAAAGTAACCCTCGTAGTCGACTAGGCTTACTTTTGCATCGATAACAATATCTCTGCCTTCCGGCAGGTGAATAATTACATCAGGATTACGACGTCTTCCATCTTCATCTTTTAGAGCGACCTGAGTATCATATTCTCGTCCATTAGTAAGGCCCGAATCCTCTAGTAACTTCTCCAGCACGAACTCACCCCAGTTACCTTGGGCCTTGTTGTCACCACGCAACGCATTGGCAAGGCTGACCGCATCAGCGGAAATTTGCATCGTTTGTTTTTGAAGTTCACTAATTTGCCCTACAAGTTTATTACGATCTGCGTTCTCTTTGTCATAAACAGATTCAACCTGTTTGCGAAAATCGCCAATATCTCGACGTAACGGGCTCAAGGATACCTCCAGAGCCTCCTTGCTTTGTGCAGAAAATTTGGTCTGTTTCTCGTCGAAAATGCGATTGGCAAGATTTTCAAATTCTTGAGTTAGCATTTGCTTAGCATCTTGAAGAAGTTTCAGTTGGGATTCGTATTGCTGTTGCTGGCTAGAGAGTTTTTCTTCAAGTACCCGTTTGTTAGCTAAGAGCTCAGGATATGCGGAGTTCATCTCACTACCGGACTTTGAACGGCCGAACAAATAGCCAACAACAAGTCCGATCGCTAGGCCTAGCAACCCCCACAAAACAAAAAAATCGCTAAAAGAAGTATCCATAAAGTTTATTGTATCAGCCTGCTGTTAATTACACCGATGTTTTGCGATTATATACGCGTGTTTCTAAATAAAGTTGCAGATTTTCCGCTAATGTTACCGCCACTCATCGATATAACGCTATTTCAACAAGCTATTAATGAAGATCGACTCATTATTACGCCCAACCATCGATTGGCGGCAAAAATTACTGAAGCCTGGGGAATTCATTGCCGATCCACTCAGCGCGTATGGCACTCACCTCGGGTTTTTTCTATCGACCATTGGTTAAAGTTCTGCTGGGAAGAGCTCCAAGATCACAATGATGAAGCAATATCCGGCATGGCTATCGTTGGTTTCCAGCAAAATCGATACTACTGGGAACGCTCGATTAGTGAAAATGACCCTGAAGTTAGTAGTAAATATGCAAAGATTGCCAGCGATACCTATACATCGATTCAGCAGTGGGATTTAACTGTTGAGCAGATTCAAGATGAAACACCGGCATCGGTATTGTTTAAGCGGTGGGTTAAGTCATACAAACGGCTATTAGCCAGAAATTCTCTCATCACAATTCCGGATAGCTGGCAAGCCATTATTAAAGCGTTCGAAACTAGCTTGTTTCACCAAGAACGAGAAATCTTAACCTACGGTTTTCAGTCAACTCCCCCACTTTTAAAGAAATTACTCAATACCGCTAGCGACAAAGTTAGAACAATTGAGGCTACGCCAAAAGAGACTCTAGGTTCTGTAGTGCTGACCGATGACCCTGATCATGAACTCCGTAGCGCTGCTAATTGGGCCGCACAAAAATTGAAATCTAATCCTAACCAACGCATCGGGATCGTTGTGCCAGACCTTAGCAATTCTCTCTCGAAGGTAGCACGAATTGTCGATGAGGCTCTTCGAACCCATGATGTCGAGTCTTTAGTCAACATCTCGGCCGGCACACCTCTGAGTCAAACTAGTCTTATTAATAGCGCCCTAGGACTGATCGAATGTTTAAGCGTTAAGAAGCCTCTGTCTGAATGGCTAGATATAATGTACAGCCCTCACAATCTTTTAAATGAAGTGCCTGTGCAATCCAAAGTCAATACTGAACTTGGTTTAAGAAAAACACGACGTTTTGAGCATAATTTTTCCGAGTTTTGTCACGTAATTATAGGTGAGCGTGAAACAGAATTACCTCCCGACATTCTAGAACCTCTAGCCGAGTTACGGGATAACCACACAAACTTCAATCGCGAACAGCAAAGCTTTTCCCAGTGGGCTAAGTCTTTTAGCGCGTATCTTGCAACCCTGGGCTGGCCAGGAAAACGAACATTGAACAGTCTGGAGTATCAGCAGAAGGAGCATTGGCATCGGGTGCTGCAAGAGTTCTCAGAGCTTGATATCTTGGGAATTGAAATTGGATATGCCACCGCTCTGAAGCATCTTGGTCATCTTGCTAAAGACGCAATATTTCATCCGAAAACAGCGGACGCTCCTCTACAACTATTAGGGCTTCTAGAAGCCTCGGGCCTATCTTTCGATAGCCTATGGATTTCAGGTATGGACAGCCAGACATTCCCTGCCTCAGTTGCAATAAACCCATTACTACCCGCACAGTTTCAACGCCTACACAAAATGCCCCATAGCTTACCTGAGAGGGAGCTCGAAATTGCTCGGCGATTACTCCTGGGATATATCAATAACAGTTGCGAATTGTTTTTCAGTTATTCGAGTACCAAAGGAGAAGAGGTACTCCAGCGAAGTGCCCTACTTCGAGACATGCCCACCGTCGAGGTTAAAGACATTATCGGAAATATTGCTGCCTTCCCTCACTGGCTTAAGCAAGATAATCAAACATACCTCCATGAAGACATAGCTCCGCTATTTGATCAATCTATCGAGTCAATCAGCGCAGGTAGTGCCCTATTTAAAAATCAAGCTGCTTGCCCTTTTAATGCGTTCGCCATTCATCGGTTAAAAGCCCAACCCTTGGAGCAACCAAGCCACGGGCTTAACAGCATGGATCGTGGATCAATACTCCATGAAACTTTATTTGAGGTATGGGATATCTGGAAAAGCTCAACAGAGCTGCACCGCCAATCCGAAAAATCTATTGCTAACCAACTTGACGCTTCAGCCTCAAAAGTACTTAATAAATGGGCAATTCATCACCCCATTCTGCGCGGCCACCATTATCGGATGATTGAAAAAGACAGACTCACCAAGCTGTTAATCGAGTGGATAGAAGAAGAGAAGAAAAGACCTGGCTTTATTGTTGAAGATCTTGAGGTTAAAAAAACCGCGTCTTTCGGCAATCTAGATATCTCTCTTCGTATCGACAGAATAGATAGAATAGATGACAAGTTACTGATTATCGATTATAAATCAGGCTCAATTAACCCATCCCACTGGGATGGTGAGCGCCCGAAGGACCCGCAGCTGCCTCTCTATGTTTCTGCTTGCCGCCCAGCAGTTAATGGCTGCGCCTTTGCACAAATTAAGGCAGGTAATATCCGATTTTCAGGCATTAGTGACAGTCAATTATTGGATAACGAAAAAGGGAATCGCGGCTGGAGTGAATCAGTTGCCCTGTGGCATGAGTCAATGGATACCCTTGCTAGTGAATTTACAGCCGGCGTTGCGCAAATGGAGGTCATCCACCCTATTGGTGTTATCTATCAAACTTACTTGTTGCCGCTTAATCGCTGGCCGGAAGAGCCAGCGGTTAATAAGTCTCTAGAACCTCAACTTGTTAAACCAAAAGTGGGATCCCTGTGACTTTAGTCGTCGACCACACAGAGCGCCTTAAAGCCATCGAGCCTCAAGAGAGCTTTATTGTTTCCGCCCCTGCTGGATCGGGCAAAACAGGACTCATTACTCAACGTATTTTATGCTTGCTGGGTACTGTAAATAATCCAGAAGAGATACTTGGTATTACGTTTACTCGCAAAGCGGCTGCAGAAATGGCGGCAAGAGTTCATTCAGCATTACAAGCAGCTGCCAATGAACCAAGGCCTGAGAATCAGTATGAGGCACAGACCTGGGAATTAGCTAGGAAGGCATTGCAACAAGACCAAAATTTAAACTGGAATTTGTTGGACATGCCAAATCGGTTGCGCATCCAGACCATTGATAGTTTTTGTCGCTACATTGCTCGTCAGTTTTCACTAGAAACTAAACTTGGTGATCTATCTGAGCCAAGCGATCAACCAGAGGTGCTCTATCAGAGTGCAAGTCGCTCACTTCTACAAAAACTGGAAACTGATGACGCCGTGACACCGCATCTCACTGTGCTGTTAGCTCACACAGGAAACGATTTAGCTCGATGTGAGCGATTATTATCAGAATTGCTTGGTAAGCGTGAAGAGTGGCTTCCGATCATCTATGGCATTAAGGACAATCACCATTATTTCGAACAGGTAATCGATCAAATCATCGTGGAAAATATCATTGATCTGCAAGACAGACTAATGCCAGTAGCAGGAGAACTCATTGAGCTTGCAGACTTTGCTGCAACTCACGTACCAGATGGCAGAAACCCATGTTTAACTCAATTGGTAGGCATCAAGGAGCTTCCTGACATAGGTCTCTCAGGAATAGCTGATTGGCAAACTCTCCTAAGGATGTTGGTTACCAAGGACGGAGCTATTCGTTCGAAGGTAGATAAAAATAGTGGCTTCCCATCTGATAAGAAAGAGCATAAATCTCGCATGGAGGCACTCCTAGATTGGTGCAGAGCGCAGGCTGATCTTGTTAGTCAAATCAATAATATTTTGCACCTACCGAGCAAATCGATGGGTACCAGTGAACAGTTGATTCTTAATGCCCTAGCTCAACTATTACCGCGCTTAGCAGCGGAACTTGATATTGAATTCAAGGCATTTGATCAATGTGATTACTCCGCTATAACACTAGCCGCTTTAGAAGCTGTTTCACCAACATCCGACGAGGTAGTATCTGACATTACGCTGCGCTTAGATTACCAATTACGACATATATTAGTTGACGAATTTCAAGACACTTCCGGATCCCAAGTAGAGTTGCTCGCCCAATTGGTCAGCGGCTGGCAGCCTGATGATGGAAGAACACTATTCCTAGTAGGCGATGCCATGCAATCTTTGTATGGTTTTCGTAACGCAAATGTAGGCTTATTTATAAACAGTCAGCGCCATCCCGTTGGAACAGTCCAATGTACACCTATAAACCTAACTACAAATTTTCGATCCGAAAAGGGAATTGTCGATTGGGTAAATAACGTTTTTACGGGCGCTTTCCCGAAAAAAGCCGATATTAGCCGTGGTGCGATACCCTACTCACGTGCAGTAGCGTTTAAATCTAAGAGCGACCACGCCGCCGTTCATTTTCAGGGTTTTTCCGGTGATTTTGCTGAAAGCGAAGAAGCTAAGCATATTGCCAATACCTGTTTGCAGATCAATCAGGATAACCCTACCCAATCAATTGCTATTTTGGTTCGTAGCCGAGGTCATTTAAAGCATATTATTCCCGCGCTTCAAGCAGCTAGACTAAACTGGGAGGCTCACGACATCACTCCCCTAGGAATAAGAATGCCTGTTTTAGATATGATGTCGCTGACACGGGCTCTTGTCTCGCCCGCAGATAGGATTGCTTGGTTAGCATTATTGCGAACACCCTTCTGCGGCCTTGGTCTAGAGGATTTATTAACAATTTCAAATAGCACTATGATAACTCCCTACAATGGGGATTCGATTCTTGGGCAATTGCAAAAATTAATGACGTCTTCCTCAGCAGTAAAACTAACTGATTACGGACGTGCCGCGCTCGAAAGAGTCGTCCCGATACTGCTAAATGCATGGGATGAACGAAGAAGACTAGATATCCGCACCGAGGTTGAGTCCATCTGGCAGAACTTAGGTGGGGCTGCAACAGTTTCTGGTGATGCCGATCTCAGTGACCTGCGGAGTTACTTAGACCTGCTTGAAACTTGGCAGGTAGCAGGATTGGTGGGGGACTGGTCTCTCTTTGAACTTGCGGTAGAAAAACTCTACGCAAATCCCTCTCCTCACTATAACGTTGATCAGCAGAAGAAAACAAAGATCCAAATAATGACCATACACAAATCAAAGGGGTTGGAATTTGATCATGTAATTTTGCCGTCTTTGACTAGTAAATCCGTCTCAGATAGTAAACCATTACTTCGATGGCAAAAGATCATTGACGAGGATAATCAATCAGCATTAATAATGGCTCCGTTAGGCGCACACGATGAAGAGGATGATCCTGTTTATGGGTACCTTAAACACGAATCTAACCTAAAGAAGCGTCTCGAAGATACTCGAGTATTATATGTAGCTGCAACGCGCGCTATCAGCAAGCTATATCTCTCTGGGAAATTAATACCTGGGAAAAAAGAAGGGTGGAATACACCTGGTAAAACAAGTTTGATTAGCCCCATTTGGCCATCAGTTCTTGAGGGACTAAACACAGAAGCCTACAACGTGATAGCTACGCCAGACTATGAGTCACCCCAAGACAAAAAACGGCAGCTACGCCACATTCGTAGACTTCCCTCAGATTTCGTCTCTCTGCATAACCATAAATATGCATTACTAACTGTTCCAGAAACCAAGTCTTCAGGTCTCGAATTGACTCCTGATAGTGACTTATCCCTGAGAGCCCGACACCTTGGCACGGTTTTACATAGAAGCTTGAAGCAAATAGCAAACGACGGTCTCAGAGCTTGGCCCAGTGATCGAATAAATCGATTACCCGCGGCTTGGACTGGACAGTTAAAAGAACTTGGCATTCTGGTGTCTGAGCAAGAGCTTGAAGACCTCAGCAAAGCTATTTGTACCATTACCCAAGAAGCCAAAGGACAGTGGATTCTGGGAGATCATCAAGAGGCTTATTGCGAACAATCGCTCAGTCATTCTCTTTCAGCAAGTGACAAAGTAGGAGTTTCTATTATAGATAGGACCTTTATTGATGGTGGTTTCCGCTGGATTATTGATTATAAATTTTCCCAGCCAAATGATAATGAAAGTCTAAGCCAGTTTGAACAAAGGCAAATAGACAGATACCTGCCGCAGTTGGCACACTATGCCGACCTTTACAGGCAAATAGGGTCAGAACAAGTACGTTGTGCTCTATATTTCCCTCAGATAGGGCTCTTTAGCGAAGTAACTGTGGATTAATCTTCAAAAACGTCTATTTTTCAGTACAATAGCGCACCCCGAGAATCTAACTTAGCTAGGAAGTCCAAAAATGGATCGTAAAGCCGTAGAAAATATTAATATCGAGCAACCAGAAATACTGGTGACTCCTGCCGAGCTAAAGCGAGAAATACCAATATCTGACAAGGCTAGAGAAACAATATCTAGCGGCCGTCGTGCTATTGAGAAGATTTTGGAACGCAAAGACCACCGAATATTTGTTGTAGTTGGGCCTTGCTCCATCCATGACTTAAAGGCAGCTCATGAATATGCTACCAAGCTAAAAACCCTAGCCGACAAAGTTAGCGACACCCTACTTGTTGTTATGCGAGTTTATTTTGAAAAGCCACGCACCACGACTGGCTGGAAGGGTCTGATTAACGATCCGTTCATGAACGATTCATTCAAGATTACAGATGGTCTCCATATTGGCCGGCAGTTGCTCCATGACGTTCTAGAAATCGGACTACCCACCGCAACTGAGGCCCTAGATCCTATCTCTCCTCAGTATATGCAAGATCTCATTGCCTGGTCAGCTATTGGAGCGCGCACAACAGAATCGCAAACACACCGGGAAATGGCATCTGGATTGTCCTCGTCGGTGGGCTTTAAGAATGGCACAGATGGGAGCCTAACTGTGGCCATCAATGCTTTACAATCAGTGGCGAGCCCTCATCGCTTTTTAGGTATTAATTCGGATGGCAAAGTATCTGTCATTACGACAAAGGGAAATCCCTATGCCCACGTGGTATTGCGCGGTGGCAACGGTAAGCCCAACTATGACTCAGTAAGTGTATCGATTTGCGAACAAGAGCTTTCCGCTGAAGGAATAACGCCAAATATTATGGTTGACTGTAGTCATGCCAATTCCAACAAAGATCATAATTTACAACCTCTAGTATTAGATAATGTTGCCAACCAAATTCTAGAGGGAAATACATCTATTGTTGGGGCGATGATCGAGAGTCACCTGAAAGCTGGAAATCAAAAGCTTTCTGGCAATCCTGATGAGATGGAGTATGGCGTTTCTGTAACAGATGCTTGTATTGACTGGGAAACCACCGAATCGAGTATCCTTGGAATGGCAGATAAACTTCGAGAAGTTCTTAAAAAGCGTTAGTTTTATCACTCAAGGGTTTGAAGGATCTGTACTATTCCACTAGGATGATCGTATCCTGTTCTTCTGGTTAATGGAGTCAATCGGCGATGCCTAGACTTATCATTCTGCTTATCTTCATACTGTCAATTTGGTACTGGTGGAAAACAGTTAAACGGCTCGAGCCAGAACAAAAGCGAGCATTTTTATGGAGAAGTGCTTTTTGGGCTGTATTGGCAGTGACTGTCGTCCTTTCTGTAACAGGAAGAATGCATTGGGTCGGTGCTGGACTCGCAGCATTGCTACCTCTTGCTAGCTTCTTATTCAAGTGGGGACGACGAGCCCTACCCGTGATACAAATCCTAAGTCGATTTAAAACAACCCCATCACATTTCAAAACATCATATCTACGCGTATCAATTAACTTTGCATCGAAACAGATGGATGGCACTGTTCTAACTGGCGAATTCGCAGGTAAAACTCTATCCGAACTGAGTTCAGAGGAACTTGACAGTTTAGCAAGTGACCTAAGAGAAAATGATCGAGAATCATATGCCCTGCTTTACGCTTACCGAATGCGCACAGGTAGCTCTGGCCAACAAGCCGGAGGAGACTTTCAGAATACAAACTTGACAGGCATCTCCGAAGAAGAAGCCTATGAAGTATTAGGCTTAGAGCTGAATGCCTCAAAGGAAGATGTGCTAAAGGCGCATAAGCGACTAATGCAACGTTTACATCCTGACCGGGGTGGCAGCGATTACCTTGCGGCTAAAATAAATGCCGCTAAAGACAAATTGGTCTGACGCCTGTCAATTTTTTAATAGTAGAAAATGACTATATCCACCAAGCCATTTATAAGGCTCTATCTCAGAGTATATTAACTCAGCCTCAATCATAACTTTATCATTATTGTGGCCGCCTCTCTTAGTCATTACGTAATCATCAAAAACTCTGATTCCTGAAGACTTTAGCTTCTTTAATAGAAGGATGGAGACCCAATCATCTATTTATTTAGGCTCAAAAGATGTATGAGGGGTAAGGCTTCCGGGGTCAGCAACAAAATCATTTTCCAGTACTTTAAAATTACCACAAATAAGGTTGCGATAGATCAATGCTTTATGATTGTAAAAAGTCAACGAAAGTACTCTAGACCTTGTCGTAAACTGAGATAAAACTCCGAGCAGATCCTCAGGCTTTGCAAACCACTCTATGAGCGCATGAGAAAGAACGACATCAAAGGTCCCAAGTTCTTCTCTACTTAAACTTTGATAGGGACACTGACACCAGTATATTGATTCCATTAGGCCCAGATCAGTCGCGGACACTTGCGCAGCTTCAAGCACCTTTCTGGACATATCATTGTAGGTGACCTCATGACCCATGGCGGCAAGCCAAAAGGAAATCTGCCCCAGGCCTCCACCGATATCTAGCACTCTCAAGCGCTTTTAGGTATTGAGATTCGGCAATATCGTTAACAGGTCACGTCGAATCATGACAAGACCTATATCACCCTTGAGCCCGGCGTAAACCTTGGGTGAAAACTTTTCAATCAAGTCGTCAAAGTTACGGTCATTTCTAATCAAATCGGCCATTTTTCTTCTACAATAATCAGCAATTTCGCATTAAAATAAAAACTCGCCCAGTGTTATATAGCCTGATTAGGCTTTGGGTATTACAATAACGCTCAATTGAACTCAGGCCGAACCCATGTACACTCCAACATCCAGCGCAGAGCTGGCAATGCAGTTAGTATCCCTCCCTTCGGTCACTCCTGAGGACGCCGGCTGCCAGGCAGTGATGATTGATCGACTGGAAGCCGTTGGTTTTAGCATAGAGCGCTTGCCTTACGGAGCAGTGGATAATTTTTGGGCGGTACATGGTTCTCAGGGCCCTATCTTCTGTTTTGCTGGGCATACTGATGTAGTCCCCACGGGACCCGTCGAGGACTGGACAACTCAACCGTTTAAACCGACGATCAGAGAAGGCCATCTGTATGGTCGCGGCGCTGCAGACATGAAAGGTTCTTTAGCTGCCATGGTTATTGCTGCTGAGAAGTTTGTCTTGGAGAACCCGAATCATAAAGGTCGCCTCGGTTTTTTGATTACTAGCGATGAAGAAGGTGATGCTGTAGATGGCACAGTTCGCGTTGTTGAATGGTTAAAGTCAAAGGATATGATTCCAAAATGGTGCTTAGTTGGAGAGCCATCAAGCTCAGTTCGCTGCGGTGACACTATCAAGAACGGTCGTCGTGGTTCTCTAGGATGCTGCATGCGGATTAAAGGGGTTCAAGGTCATGTCGCCTACCCAGATCTCGCATCTAATCCAATTCATTTGGCTCTGCCCGCACTTTCTGACTTAACGGCTGAAATTTGGGATACTGGGAATAGTTTTTTCCCAGCAACATCATTCCAGATATCAAATATAAATAGTGGCACTGGGGCAACTAATGTAATACCCGGAGAAATCGAGGTGTTATTCAATTTTCGCTTTTCAACAGAAGTCACCGATAAAGAACTTCAGGAACGAGTGATCGATATCCTGAACAGGCATAATCTCGACTACTCTTTAGATTGGAACTTAAGCGGTCAACCCTTCTTAACCCCTGAAGGGTCACTAGTAGCGGCAACTGTTGAAAGTATAGAGGCAGTAACTGGACTAAACTCGCAGCTATCGACTGCAGGGGGAACCTCAGACGGCAGATTTATCGCTCCCGCAGGCTCTGAAGTGGTTGAGTTAGGTCCCATTAATAAAAGTATTCATCGTGTAGATGAAAATATCTCTGTCGCAGATTTAGATGATTTAACATTGATTTATCAACAGGTCGTTTCAAAATTGCTTCTGTAAAGCGTAACGTACCATTTTTTAAGCGACCTCTTAATGAAATATAATCAGCTATTTTTGTACTTCTCTACAGTGACTATCTGGGGGTCTACTTGGTTCGCCATCACTTTTCAGCTGGGTGAGGTAGAACCAATAATCTCTGTTATTTACAGGATGGGGTTGGCTTCGGTGCTTCTGTTCATTCTGTGTAAAGTTCGTACTATTTCGTTACATGCGACTAGGCGGGATCATCTGTTTTATGCTATCCAAGGAATCCTCAGTTTTGGACTCAATTTTTGGTTCATTTACATGTCTGAAATGTACATTACAAGTGGGATTATTGCTGTCATCTTTTCTCTAATAGTGTTCTTCAATCTTATTAATAGCAGGATCTTTTTAAAGCGTCCGATCGAAAAAAACACCGTAATTGGTGGTTTAGTAGGCCTATCAGGATTGTATTTTCTCTTTTACCCTGAAGTTTCCAGTGCAAACTCAGAGTCAACGGCACTAACCGGGTTTGCCCTAGCATTAACAGCGGTAGTATTGGCCTCGCTCGGCAACATAGCAGCCACTCGTAGCGGGCTTCTTGGGCACTCTGTATGGAAGATCAATGCATGGTCCACCTTATACGGGACACTAGCACTAGCGATAATAGCCAAAATCTTAGATATCGAATTTAGCTATGACTACAGAATAGAGTACTCCGCCTCACTTATCTATCTATCGGTATTCGGAACCATTCTAGCCTTTGGTGCATATTTGAAGTTAATGGTGCTTATAGGACCAGAAAAGGCCAGTTATGGAGCTCTTATGATTCCCTTTGTGGCGATTTTATTATCCACCGTATTTGAAGATTACCGGTGGACCGCTCCTGCAGCTATAGGCTTTACCTTAGCCGTTATAGGCAATTATATAGTGATGCGCAGACCAGGCTAGCTGGGAATTTTAGATAAGGCAAAAATATCAAACCTAGTACTCTTACCTTCTAAAGAATAGGTCGGTTTTTTATCGCCTAAAAATTCGGCCACCGAGGGCCTCTTAATCACGACTCGATACCTCGCTATTTTGAGCGCTCTTTCTAACAGAACGTCAGAGTCTATATCCGAACCCACAATATGCTGGAATGCTTGCATCTCCTTTTTAACCTTTGCCGACTTCTTACGATGAGGGAACATCGGGTCTAAATAAATAACATCAGGTTTTTGGTCAACAGTTATATCTGAGAGCATTTCCAGACTATCGCACTCGATGAGATCCAAGCGATTCATCAAGTCTCTAATCTCAGGGTCTGATTCCCCTTCTTCCCGAGCTCTATTAAGACCATCACGAAGTAAACTGCAGATTAGGGGATGACGCTCTACAAGACTTACTCTACAACCAAGAGAGGCAAGAACAAAACCATCACCACCTAATCCAGCCGTAAGGTCCAGAACTCTCGGCAAGAAACGTCCTGACACACCCACCGCTTTAGCTATAGCTTGGCCATTACCGCCACCAAACCTACGCCGATGGTTATTAGAACCGAGCATAAAATCGACTCGTATCGGCCCGTGTAGTCGTCGATTACTAGGAAATAGACTTAGCCCATCTTCGCCAACTAGGAGCACATATGAAGCATTGTTCTGGCAATCATCACTGCACCCCACATCTGTAACTAGAGGGTAACCAAGAACTGAAGATAGCTTCTCGGCTTGCTCTAAATAATGAGGGCTATCAGAGGAAATTCGAATACTTATCATGCTACCATTAAACCATATAACCACCGGCTCTAGGCAGTATAAGATGCAACGATTTAGCTTTGTTTTCCCATTGCTGTTAATGCTGACGGCCTGTGCCAATTATGTCGTCACTTTCAATAATGTGATGATCAGTGAACCTAAGCCCCTCTATCAGCCACTTGATATCTTTGACGAAAACCTGAGAACCTGTGTCTCAGAAACTATTAGATTTCAGTCTGTCATGGGTGCAGGCGATTTAGAAAGGCTTTCCTGTAGCTATGCTGGAATTACTAGCTTGGCTGGAATTCAGCAGTTCACTCAGCTAACGCACATCAAACTCGACCATAACAATCTGATCGGGATCGAGCCTTTGCTTTCCTTAGAAAATTTACGCTTGGTCGACATAACGGGCAATAGTGAGGTAGCTTGTAGAGAGATCGCAGAGCTAAAAAAACTCATAGGCAAGGATCTATTGATCTCGGACACTTGTTCTCGGCAATGAAGCAACATAATTTGGCGACGTAGATCTCAAAATGGCTTAAAAGTTACTCACAGATTCTGTGTATAACTTTGTGGATTAACAGTTATTTTGTCGCATAAATCCTTAAAAAATGCAGGTATCCCTTAAATTGATCATTTTTTAACCAGATAAAAAAAGGCTTTATAATCAATAACTTAGGTTATCTGTAATCAAAAATCAATGACTTACGCTCGTTACTTAAAATAAGATTTAAAACATTAGGCTATCTGTGGAAAAAATATTTATTCGATGAGTAATAAGTTAAAGTTTTTCTAAATAAATCTTGCCATTTATTTTAAAAAATGCTTGGCGAAGCAGCTCTTATTTTACATCAATCCAGGGACTGCCAAACTCTTGATCAGCAAAAGACAATGCTATGTTCTCGCCACATACTGGCTCAATAGCTGTTTTTATGAGGGAAACGTCGTTGTTTTTAGCGCTAACATGACCGATCACAAGAGTTTTTAGTCGCGACAAGTCAAGCGATAGCAGCAAGTCTGCTGCCTGAGTATTGCTCAAATGCCCAAACATCCCACTAACCCTATCCTTTAAAAATCGCGGATAAGGCCCATCTAAAAGCATGTCGTAATCATAGTTACATTCCAACAGTAATGCGTCGCATTTAGAGTAACTGGAGACAACGTAGGGAGTAAAGTGGCCAAGGTCGGTGAGAATGCCAAGCTGAACCTTACCGTTGCTTAAGATATATTGTATTGGTTCTCTCGCGTCATGAGGAACAGGGACAGGTTTGATACAAATATCGCCCACATGAAAATCTGTGTGGCTATCAATACAATTAAACAGAGACTCACCGGACTGGATCTCTTTTGCTTTAAAACTTCCTGCAGATAAATACACAGGAATATTATACTTTGCGGACAAGGCTCCTACACCCTTCCAGTGATCACTATGCTCGTGGGTGACAATTATTGCAGTCAAATCTTCTGGAGATTTTCCTACCCTCTCAAGCCTTTCGCATGCGCTCCGCAGACCAAAGCCACAATCTACCATGACACATGCCGTATCCGACTCTACAATGGTTGAATTGCCTTTGCTCCCACTGCCGAGCGACGCAAAACGCATCGACACATCTATGATAAGTTACTGCGGACAATTGCCAGTAACTTAAGCGCTTCTGCCTTAGGCAGGCTATCACCCTTAGAGTCCACTAGCCGAACTTCCACATTTTCTTTAACCGACTCAACAAGAATTCGATAATTCACCTCGATGATTTCATCATTAGACCTACCGCCTCCAAATAAGCCAGCAAAAAAGCCTGGCTCCGCCTTATTTGGCTCGGTGTAATTAACAAAAAGTACCCCCTCTGAACGATCTTTATCGATAGTGGTGAAGCCGGCACGTTCAGCTGAGTATACGATAGAGGCCCACGACCTATCATAGCCTAGTTTTATCTCTATGAAGGGGTCGGCTATTTCAGGAGATATTATTTGAACCTTTGACGAACCTCCAATTTCTTGCGCAAGTAATGAGACACTAGCGAAGTCTTCAGTACCTGCCAAATCATTTGCTACCAGAGTCAACATGTCGAGTTCTCGCTGATCACTATTTGATTCTTCGGGCCACTCCCCTACCTCTTCTTCGCCACGTAAAACCTGATTGTGGACCACCGAAATCTCAGTACTTTCCAATTGAACGCCGGGGGAAATATTAAAACGGAAGCGATGAGAGTTCTCATTGTCTGAGTTAAAGCTAACCCACACTGTTTCAATAATTCCTGAAGATCCTTCAGCTCTAGCGGATGGAACACCGTTACGATTTAAAACGTTACGAAGTCTAGGCCAAAGTTCACTTGGAGAAATATTTATTAGTACCCATCGACGATCATCAAAGCTTTGAATCTTAACTAATTGCTCGAAGGTGTTTATCGACGCTGGCTGAGGCCTTGGGACATCAAACGAGACGAGTTGCTCACTACTCCCTTGGGCTGGCGGTAGGGGGTATAGTTGCCCTAAAGGTATACTCTTACTTTCTAGTGGAATGAAAGTAGGTTCTGTCTCCTCAGCTAATAGATAGTCGTTGCTACGATCACGCAGGCCAAACCAGCCACAACCTGCTAAATTGATAGCTAACAATATTATGATACCGAATGAAATTATTCTCATTTTTAAATCAGGCCCTTAAGTAGACTATTAAATTTATACAACTTCGGCTGCTTTCAAGGCAACTTCAACAACTTTTTGATGCTCTTCACTCAACGTGGTCATTGGTAATCTGAGTACATTTTCCATCATGCCCATTTGGCTGATAGCCCATTTGACTGGAATGGGATTAGCTTCAACAAAAAGAGCACAATGAAGTAAGTTAAGGTTTGAATCGATCTCTTCAGCTTTCTTACTATCACCTCGTAAAGCCGCTGCACACATTTCAGACATCAATTTGGGGGCAACGTTCGCCGTGACCGAAATATTTCCATGCCCTCCTTTAACCATAAACTCACGCGCCGTTGCGTCATCACCTGAGTAAAAAGCAAAATCGGGGGCGCATTTAGTCTTGAGTTCATCGATACGGGATACATCTCCTGTGGCTTCTTTAATACCGACTATATTACTGAATCTACTCAATCTAGCGACGGTATCTGGAACCATATCACAGGCCGTTCGCCCTGGTACATTGTAGAGTACTTGATCTATATTTACTGCTGCAGCGATAGCTTTGTAGTGCTCAAACAGCCCCTGTTGCGTCGGTTTGTTATAGTAGGGTGTAACCAAGAGACAGGCGTCGGCACCTACTTTTTTTGCTGTTTGCGTTAGCTCTATTGCCTCTGAAGTTGAGTTCGCACCCGTACCAGCAATAACCGGTATTCTTCCGCCAACTTTGTCTACCACGAACTCAATAACTTTACCGTGTTCTGAAACATTTAATGTAGCCGACTCCCCAGTGGTCCCTACTGCGACGATGGCATCTGTCCCCTGCTCCACATGCCATTCAATTAATACTTCCAGAGCAGCCCAATCTACCATCATGGAACCTGACTGCATGGGTGTGACCAATGCAACAATACTCCCAGTGATCATTTTTTTCTCCAAATTAGACGGCGCGATTGCGACGTCATGGTACTGATGCAGAAGATCAGGTACAAGTAAAACTCTGATAATGGGTCAATTTTAATCACTCTGGACCCCATCAAAGTCATAAATATCAGCTTCTCCATCAGGCCTATTTTTAAATCGCCGATGAGCCCACAAATATTGGTCTGGTTGCACAAGAATAAACTTTTCAATCAATTGATTAATTCTTGTCGCATCGATTAAATCATCGCCTACTGGAAACGACTTGAGCTGAGGATATATTGTTACTTTATAGCCTCTAGAGCCTGGAAGCCTAATGTGGGTAAATGGGACCACTGCTGCTCCAGTTTTCTCAGCAAATCGAGCCGTAGCATAAACAGTGGCTGCCTGAACACCAAAAAACGGTGCAAATAAACCTTGTACAAGGCCATAATCCTGATCGGGCCCGTACCAAAGTGTTCGTCCGTTTTTAAGCGCCCTCATACTACCCCTAACATCCCTGCGTTCAAATACCATCGTGTCTCCACTTCCCTTAGATATTCGGCCACAGGCTTGAACATAATCATATACTGGGTTGCCATGTGCTCGGTACATACCGTCCATTTGCGTTGCCATGGCTACAGCAGCGCCACCGACCTCCAAAGTAGTAAAATGAATTCCAAGTAACATAGTTCCCTGACCATCAGGCACGGATGTCAAATGCTCAAGTCCATCGTAAGAGATTAGCTTTTTTAAACGACGCTTCGACCACCACCAAGCCATGCCAACTTCCATGATGGCAATACCCATATTAATAAAGTTTTTGCGCAGCAAAGCGTGTTGCTCATTTGAACTCAGATTTGGAAAGCATACTTCAATATTTTTTTGTGCAATTCTCTTGCGACTGCTAGGAAACCTAAATACCAGAAGGCCTATCCCGGTTCCAAGCAAAACTAATACCGAAAAAGGGAGCATGGTTATTAGGCGCCATAACCCTAAACCGAGCCAAAGAAGCCAGTGCCTGGGATGCAGAAGTTCTGCCCTAAACTTGGTCCCCTTAGAGGCTTTATCAGTCAAGAGGCTAGCCTTTCACCAGATTGTCAATTGCGACCTCTGGATTAACATCGGCTTCATAGTCCACACCAGTAATATTAAAACCAAACAAACCTAAAAACTCCTGCTTGTAACCTTCAAAATCCGTCAAACTATGGAGATTTTCAGTGGATATCTTAGCCCAAGACTCAGCTACCTTATCCTGTATGTTGGGTCGCATTTCAAGCTCATCCATCCTCAAGCGGCCTTCATTATCCAAGCGGGGGTTATCGCAATATAAACCTTCTGTAAATAATCGATAAAGCTGTTCAATACAGCCCTCATGACTACCTTCTGCCTTCATTTCTTTGAACAACATAGCCAAGTAAAGGGGCATAACAGGAATTGCTGAACTTGACTGAGTAACGACGGCTTTGAGTACTGAAACTCTAGCATCACCTCCTGTCTGGGCTAGTTTCTCCCTAATTGAGAGAACTTTTGTGTCTAAATCCTTTTTTGCTTGGCCAATAGTCCCATCCCAGTAAAGATCCCAGGTCATTTTTTCGCCAATGTAGGTAAAAGCAGTAGTTCTTGCACCGTCAGCAAGGACCCCTGCCGCGCCAAGTGTATCCAACCACATCTGCCAGTCTTCTCCCCCCATTACAGCGATAGTATCCTCGATCTCCTTAGTCGTGGCTTTCTCTAAACTAAACTCCTGGATAACCTCTTTGTCGGTGTTAATGCCGAGCATCGTTATATCTTTCCCCACCGGTTTTAATGTTGAGTTAAAAACTTCTCCGGTAACTGGGTGCTGTCGCCGAGGTGCGGCAAGACTATAAATCACAAGATCAACCTGACCCATATCTGATTTTATTGTTTCAATTGCGGTTTTTTTTATGTCATCTGAGAATGCATCGCCATTAATACTTTTGGCATAGAGACCAGCTTCTTCGGCATATTTATGAAAAGCGGCGCTATTGTACCAACCTGCAGTGCCCGGCTTCCGCTCCGAGCCCGGTTTTTCGAAAAACACACCAAGGGTAGAAGCCCCTGAACCAAAGGCTGCTGTAATTCTAGCGGACAGCCCATAACCCGTTGAACTACCTATGACTAGCACTCTTTTAGGAGCATCAATACTCTCTTGAGCTCTAATATAATCAATCTGGTCGCGAACATTCTTTTCACAACCAGATGGATGGCTGGTAATACACATGAAGCCGCGAACGCGAGGCTTAATAATCATTCAAATATCTCCGCTGATAGCTAATTTATAGTCTTATCCGATTCTGCCTATGATAACCTAATGGCAGCTCTTCTCGTATTATTAGCACTAAAAAAGTCACAAAAGCATAGCTTTTAACTAATAATTTTATTTGATCATAATTGGATCTGTGGCCGTAAACTTTTAAGATGATCTAACTTTTGTTAGCAATAAAGCTATTATACTTCATCATGGCGAACTAACCCCATATATCCCCTCAGATATTAAAATTATTGGATTAAATGAAATGAAGGATTTGTCTTATCCATTTCTGCGAGATACCTTTTTGCAAGCTCTTGAAGATAGTGGAAGTGTTTCTGCAGAAACCGGCTGGACGCCAATCCATCTCGAACTAAAAGACAAAGAATTAAATTGCTTTATGCCCCTGTATTTAAAAGACCATTCAATGGGTGAATATGTGTTTGATTATGCGTGGGCCAATGCTTACCATCAAAATGGTTTAGATTACTATCCTAAATTAGTCACTGCCATTCCATTTACACCCTCAACTGGAAGTCGCCTACGAAGTAAGCAAGCTGTTACTCAAACGCAATGGGGGCAGCTAGTTGATGAAGTCACTAATATTGCTGAAGAGACCCAAGCATCAAGCTGGCACATTCTTTTCCCCAATGATAGCGAGCTACCCCTACTCCATGATCCCAGACTGTTAAAAAGGTCTGGGGTTCAATATCACTGGTTTAATAAGGATTATAATTCTTTTGATGACTACCTTTTGGCAATGACTTCTCGCAAACGTAAAATGATTAGAAAGGAGCGTCAGGAAGTTACTAATCAAGGAATTGATATTAGAGTTTTGTGTGGTGACGAAATCACTACCGACTTATGGCAGCTTTTCTATCGACTTTATCAGCGCACCTATGCCAAACGAAATGGAACCCGAGGCTACTTAACGTACGACTTCTTTCAACAGATAGCGATCAAAATGCCCGAGCAGATAGCGATGGCCGTCGCAAATATCGAGTCTGAGCCCATAGCGTGCGCGCTTTACCTTTTTGATAACGATACCCTCTATGGTCGCTACTGGGGGAGCCTTGGAGAATATCCGTACTTACATTTTGAACTCTGCTACTACAGTGGCATTGAGTTTGCTATTAAAATGGAGCTGCAACGATATGATGCCGGAGCTCAAGGAGAGCACAAGTTAGTGAGAGGGTTTGAGCCGATACGAACCTATTCTTTACACTGGATACGACATCCTGAGTTCAAGGACGCTATCGCTCGTTATCTTGACCAAGAAAACGTTGCTATCCAGCACCATATTGAGCAGGCTTTAGAGATGCTGCCCTTTAAACAAAGCAAGTAGCAAGAGAACCTCTTACCACTCCCCGGTGTTGCTCATGGATGCCCAAGGTTCCGAGGGTTCCAGGGCCTTCCCGGCTTGCAGTAGCTCAATAGAAATACCATCGGGAGATCTAACAAAAGCCATATGCCCATCTCTGGGAGGGCGACTGATAAGAACCCCGTGATCGGCTAATCGAGAACAAGCAGCGTAGATATCATTTACACGGAAAGCTAAATGGCCAAAGTTTCTGCCACCCTCATAAGGCTCTGAATCCCAGTTATACGTCAGCTCTAACAATGGCGCGTCTTTTTCCATTGCTGTTTTTGAATCGCCCGGTGCGGCTAAAAAAATTAATGTAAAGCGACCTTTTGCAACCTCATACCGCGAGATTTCAGTCATACCGAGCGCATCGCAATAAAATGCCAAGGAGCTTTCAATATTTGATACACGCACCATGGTGTGCAAAAACTGCATGCTTGCCTCCTCGAGTGTCTTCCAAATTATAAAGCTAAGTGCCTAATGTCACTTAATAACTTAACTATCTGAGTCATAAATCGACCCGCATCACCACCATTAATCAATCGATGATCGTAAGAAAGGGCCAAAGGAAGCATCAAACGTGGCTCAAACTCCTGCCCGCTCCAAACTGGTTTCATTTGAGCTTTAGATACACCAAGAATACCCAATTCAGGCGCGTTAACAATTGGTGTAAATCCATTTCCACCGATAGCACCTAAGCTAGAGAGCGTAAAACAGCCTCCCTGCATATCAGAGGGCGTAAGCTTCCCTTCGCGCGCTTTTTCTGCGAATTGCGCCACTTCCCCGGCGATCTCCCAAATTCCCATAGAGGAGGCGTTACGAATAACCGGCACCACCAATCCACGAGGGGTATCAACAGCCATCCCGATATTACAATATTGCTTTTGAATGTAATTCTCGCCGTCTCCTGCTAGAGATCGATTAAAACTAGAATTATCTTCCAAAGCAGTGGCAATAGCTTTTATAAGAAAGGCTACTGGCGTCACACGAACACCTCGTATCTCGCCTTCAGCTTTAAGTGATTTACGAAAACTATCCATCTCAGTAATATCGGCGTCATCAAACTGAGTCACATGAGGCACATTTAGCCAATTACGCTGCATATTGTTGGCCGTGACCTTCTGAATTTTGGTTAACTTAACCTTTTCAGTGTCACCAAACTGACTGAAGTCGATCTGGGGGATCTCAGGAATACCAACACCAGTATTGTGACCACTCGGAGTACCATCAGACAATGCTCGCTTTACGTAATCATTGACATCATCCTTCAAAATGCGTCCTCGAGGACCACTACCTGGAACGCTAGTCAGATCTACGCCTAATTCTCTAGCCAGCATTCTGACCGCAGGTCCAGCATATATATCGTCCGCACTCTCTGAATCGGCGAGAGATGAATCAACCGGGGAAGAAGATTTAGTGACATCAAACTCAGCCGTCTTCTCTTCTATCTTTGCTACTGGTGCTGCCTTTGGTGCTTCCGGCGCTACAGTAACTTCTGCAGCTGCTTCGACCTCAGCATCTAAAACTTGAGCAGCCTCATTCGACGCTTCTTGGCTTGTATCAGCCTGAACTTTAAGCTCTGCGATGGGGTCACCGACTTTCACCGTGTCACCTTCAGCAACCAAATACTTAACCAACTGACCTTCATAAGGGCTTGGCACATCCATGGTGGCCTTGTCAGACTCCAGAACCAGCAATGAATCCTCCACCCCAATACTGTCGCCCTGGGCTAGACTTAATTCAATCACATCTACAGATTCGGCTCCGCCAAGATCTGGAACTACTATCGTTTCTATTGCCACTAACAAATCCTCATACTAGTGAATTTCATGCTACCTTACTAAAGCCTTGATAAACAAGATTTACATGTAAAGCGGGTTCATTTTCTCTGGGTCAATAGAAAACGATTCAATTGCCTCAGAGACTACAGATTGCTCAATAATCTCTTTATCAGCCAATCCTTTTAGCGCTGCGACGACAATAAAGTAACGATCTACCTCGAAGAAGTGCCGCAACGTCTCGCGACTATCACTGCGTCCAAACCCGTCTGTACCAAGCACATGCAGGGAACTGGGTAAGTATCGCCGCAGTTGTTCAGCATAGGCTTTCATATAGTCAGTCGCGATAACAATAGGATCTGAAATATCACCCACCTGCTGTTCCACATAGCTGATCTTGGGTGTTTCTGTGGGGTGAAGTAGATTCCAACGATCAACCGCTTGACCTTCTCGAACTAATTCATTGACACTGGTTAGACTCCAAATATCAGTTTCTACTGAGAATTCTTCCTTTAGTATTTGCGAAGCCGCAACAACTTCATTAAGAATAGTCCCTGCACCCATTAAGGTAACCTTCTTTTTAGTCGTCACCTCTTGGCTACGCTTAAGAGGATAAATACCTCGAACAATACCTTCCTCAACACCTGTGGGCATAGCGGGCTGAACATAATTTTCATTCATCGTAGTCAGGTAGTAAAAACAATTTTCTTTGTCCTCAAACATACATTTGAGACCACTTTGAATAATCACAGCTAACTCATAGCTATAGGTAGCATCATAGCTTTTGCAGTTGGGAATGGTATTCGCCAAGATTAGGCTGTGCCCATCTTGATGCTGAAGCCCTTCTCCGTTTAACGTAGTTCGTCCAGCAGTAGCTCCGATTAAAAACCCTCTAGCCTGACAATCTCCTGAAGCCCAAGCAAGATCTCCTATACGTTGAAAGCCGAACATTGAATAAAATATATAAAATGGGATCATTGGGCGAGAACTTGTGCTATAGGCCGTTGCCAACGCTAACCATGCCGACATGGCGCCCGCTTCATTAATACCCTCCTCTAGAATCACACCTTTTTTATCTTCTTTGTAATACATGATCTGCTCTCGATCATGGGGTACATATTTTTGTCCTGCAGAGGTATATATACCTAACTGCCTAAACATACCCTCCATCCCAAACGTACGAGCCTCATCAGGAACAATAGGCACTACGTACTGGCCTATATCTTTATCTTTGATGAGGGTAGACAAGATTCTCACAAAAGCCATGGTCGATGATATTTCCCTCTTGCCACTACTACCCAACTGCTTATCGAAAGCTTTTAGTGCGGGGACAGACATCTCTTCAAAATCAGATTTCCTAGAAGGCAAAGGTCCTCCAAGAGATGCACGTCTTTCGTTCATATAAATCAATTCGGGACTATTTTCCTCTGGACGATAGTACGGTACTGTTTCCAGCTGATCATCTGAAATAGGAATTCCGAAGCGATCCCTAAATATTCGTAGATTTTCAACATCTAATTTTTTAACTGAGTGTGTGTCGTTGGCTGCTTGCCCACCCGCACCAAGACCATAACCTTTCACTGTGTGGGCTAAGATAACCGTGGGATGCCCTTTACTCTCAATTGCCTCAGAGTATGCTGCATAAACCTTATAAGGATCATGACCACCTCTGTTTAACGCCATGATCTGCTCATCAGTCATATCTTTAACCAGCTCTAGTAGCTCAGGATACTTGCCAAAGAAATGCTCTCGAGTGTAGGCACCTCCGTTATATTTGTAATTTTGGAGTTCACCATCACACACTTCATTCATTCTTTGCAGCAGTAAACCACTCTTATCTCTTTCTAAAAGCTGATCCCAATGTCTGCCCCAAATAACCTTGATAACATTCCAGCCCGCTCCCCTAAAGACACCCTCCAATTCTTGGATAATCTTACCATTACCGCGAACTGGTCCATCCAATCGTTGCAAATTACAGTTAATCACGAAAATCAGATTTTCCAAGCCCTCCCTGCCTGCCAAAGAGATAGCACCAAGGGTTTCGGGCTCATCACATTCTCCATCACCTAAAAACGCCCATACTTTTCGATTGCCTCGTGCAACTAGATCCCGAGCTGATAAGTAACGCATTACATGAGCCTGGTAAATAGCCTGAATAGGACCAAGCCCCATTGACACAGTAGGGAACTGCCAATAGTCAGGCATTAACCAAGGATGGGGATAAGAGGATAGTCCTGTTCCATCCACTTCGCGACGAAACTTATCAAGCTGCTCAACACTCAGACGACCTTCTAGAAATGATCGAGCGTACATTCCAGGGGAACTATGCCCCTGAAAAAAAACAAGATCTCCAGGCATATCATCGGAGGACCCACGGAAAAAATAATTAAATCCGACATCGTAAAGGGTTGCTGCAGATGAAAAACTCGCTATGTGGCCACCAATTCCATCACTTTGAGCATTAGCTCTCATCACCATGGCCAATGCGTTCCATCTTACAAGAGACCGAATACGGCGTTCCATAAAGAGATCGCCGGGCATCTTTTTCTCTCGAACTACTGGAATCGTATTACAAAAATGAGTCGTCACTGACTGAGGAAGGTCTATTCCATTTTCTGTGGCACGAGCATTCAGCTGCGCTAGAATATAACTGGCTCGCTCATCGCCCTGTGACCGGCAAATCGAATCGAGCGCTTCTAGCCATTCGCGCGTTTCAGTTGGATCTAAATCATCCATTTATACCACCCTTTTTGTTAACTTATATTTTACGAAGAAGAGTCACTTAATGAGATATCAGGCTATTTTGTATGTCTCTAGAATAATATAGACTCGCAATGTAGTATAACTACAAAATTGTCTAAATTAAAGCTGTTTTAATTCTAACCTTCTCTAGATTAAAAAGCTTTAAACTTATTTATCGCACTGATTTATATCGATATTTGTATATTTTGAATTAAATAGTTTAACTACAGATTATACTGAATTCATTCAACAAAGATGATGAATACATAGCTTTGACTGCACATTAAGCGTTTTAAATGAGATTAAATGTTGGGCCATACTAACCGCACAAGAAAAGAAACACTTAGAAGAATTCTTAACCCTAAGCTGAATCAGAAATCGATGTGTCAGGCCACGCATTAAAAATAGCCTTGACCAATGTTGCTAGAGGAATGGCAAAAAATACCCCCCAAAAACCCCATAAGCCACCAAAGAGGAGCACTGCCACTATAATCGCAACTGGATGAAGATTAACGACCTCAGAAAATAACAAAGGAACCAAGACGTTGCCATCTAAGAATTGGATAACCCCATAACTAACAAACAGCCACAAAAATTCCGACGAAAACCCCCACTGCATATAGCCCACCAAAAGAACAGGGAAAGTCACCACTGTAGCTCCAATATAAGGAATCAGAACCGAGAGGCCCACCAACAAGGCCAAGAGAGCAGCGTAATTAAGGCCTAGAATCAAAAAAATGATGTACGACAAGGAACCAACAATTAGTATTTCAATAGCCTTACCCCGAATATAATTAGCAAACTGAATATTCATCTCTGACCATATCGCAGTCATTACAGAGCGTTTTTCAGGCAGCATTCCGGCGATAAAGGCTAACAATTTTTCTCTATCGCTCAGCATAAAGAAAACCAAAACAGGCACTAACAACAGGTAAAGTGCCACTGCGAACAAGCTAGGAAAACTGCTCAAGGAGAAACTCAGTATTTGTTCAGCAACGTTCGCCACCTCTTGAGATAGTCGTACCCAGATCAAATCAAATTGGTCAGCAGTAATATAGTCAGCGTAACGCTCGGGCAAGTCAATCAAGAAGTCGCGAGAACGGCCTATCATACTTGGCACTTCCCCTAACAAAAGTGACATCTGTCGTCCTACGATAGGCACGATGCCAATAACAATCGCAACTAGTCCACATAAAAACAAAATATATGAAGTCAAGACTGACACTCGCCTTGACACTCCGGCACGACTTAAGCCATTGACAACCCCTTGCAGTAAAAAAGCGATGATCATAGAGGCAAAAACAGGCCCAAGAAATTCACCTACGGTCGCGAGCATCGCTATAAATACAATCATTATGACACCGAGAAACACAGTCTCCTCGTTACCAAGGTACCTACCTAACCACTTACTCAGGATTTGCTTCATTGTTCCAACTCGCCTTTAAGGTGATTGAATTCACTTACCAATTGCTACATTTTCATATTTCACTATAGAACATGAAACTAGCTAAACTTTCAACTGTCGAACTCTTATAAATTATCCGTTACAGTAGGTAGAATGATTTTTTATACCACTTTACATTTTGGACACTGATATTAACCGACCAGCCACCTCAGTCACACAATATTTCAGGCCCCTATGGCTAAAGAGCATTCTTCTGTGCTCTATTTGTCTGGTGATGCCAGCTTTTCACACTACAAGCGACGAAATTAAGCTTCCTGTCCTTGGAGATAGTCTCTCTGGAATAGTGTCGAAGCAGCAAGAATTCCAGATTGGTCGAACATGGCTCAAAGTATTTAGAAGTCGAGTTCGTGAATTCGATGACCCATTAATGCAGCAGTACCTAGAGAACCTCATTTACAATCTTGCAACCTACAGCGAACTTGAAAATCCCAATATTGAATTAGTAATAGTGAACAATCCGACTATGAACGCATTCGCTGTTCCTGGGGGAGTTGTTGGCATTCACACCGGACTTTTCTCATATGCCGAAAACGAAGATCAGATGGTTTCTGTGCTAGCTCACGAATTGGCTCATTTAAGCCAGCGTCACTTTGCTCGAGGGCTTGAATCTCGTCAAAACTCTTCTGCAGCCACACTGGCAGGTCTGCTCACTGGACTAGTTCTAGCTGCGACGGTTGGCGGTGACGCAGGAATGGCTGCCATGACTGCAACCCAAGCCATGACACTTGAGAATCAACTTAGATACAGTCGATCTAACGAAAAAGAAGCTGATCGCTTCGGGCTGAGAACTATGGAGAAGGCCGGACGAGATCCTGGAGCGGTTGGAGATATGTTTGAAACAATGCTCAAGCGTCTTCGTTATTCTGGTGATCGACCCCCAGAGTTTCTACTGACACACCCTGTAACGGAAAAACGAATCTCAGATGCGAAAGCTCGCACATTGAGCAACTCCATGCGTCACTATCCTGATCATCCGGATTATTATCTGATGAAAGCGCGGGCCGATGTTGCTATGGCAAAAACTCCATCTGACAGCATAAAACGATTTCAAAAAATGCTAGACGATAATACTCAACAAGAGGCTGCGGCATATTATGGTTTAGCTCTAGTCTACATTCAGACGGGAAAATTTAGTGAAGCCCAAGAAATTCTGGCCAGGCTCGTAAAAGAAAACCCATACCAACCTGCCTTTCACTATAGCAACATAGAATTAAGTATCGCAGAGCAAGATTATAAATCAGGACTGAAAAAGCTCGAAGCACAGTTAAATAGGAACCCGGGCAACTACCCTCTACTTTCCCTAAAGGCTGAAGCGCTATGGTTAGACCATCAGTATGAGGAAGCCGGCGAAATTCTAACTATCCTTGCTAGAGACCGAAACCAAGATCCAATGGTTTGGTACAGATTAGCCGAAGTTAGAGGGCTGGCTGGGAACATCTCTGGCGTTCATCAAGCAAGAGCTGAGTATTTTATTCTTGTGGGGGCTTTTTCATTGGCACGAGAGCAGCTCGGGCTTGCTCAAAAACTTACCATGAGTGACTTTAAACAGTCCGCAATAATCAGGCAGCGTCTGAGAGATGTCGTCTCAATGGAAGAGCGAGCAGAAAAACTCTAGGAGAGGTGTTCAGCCTTAAAACTCATCATTCGATCTAATGATTGGATCGCTTGTTCTGCTATTTTAGGATCAACAAAAATTTCATTAGTGCCATTCTCAATACATGACAGCAAGTTGCCTAAGCCGTTCATTCCCATCCAAGGACAGCTCGCGCAACTCCTGCAAGTCGCTCCACTGCCCCCAGTAGGCGCCACTAAAAGCTCCTTATCTGGGACAGCTTGTTGCATCTTATAAAAAATACCTTGATCTGTCGCCACTATCATTTTTTGATTTGGCAACTTCATAGCCGCATCAATCAACTGGGAAGTTGAGCCCACTACATCGGCTAATCTGATCACAGAATCTGGTGACTCTGGATGAACCAATACTGCGGCTTCAGGATAAATGTTTTTTAAATCGACAATCCCTTTTGCCTTAAACTCCTCGTGAACTATGCAACTTCCATCCCACAAAAGCATGTCTGCCCCGGTTTGCTTCTGGACATAATTTCCTAAGTATTTGTCGGGAGCCCAGAGTATCCTCTCCCCCTGACTGTCTAGGTAATCGATAACCTCTAAAGCGATACTTGAGGTCACCACCCAGTCTGCCCGTGCTTTAACTGCCGCTGAAGTATTAGCATAAACCACCACTGTTCGATCAGGGTGTTGATCGCAAAACATAGAAAACTGATCTGCTGGACAGCCAACATCAAGCGAACAGGTAGCTTCTAGAGTCGGCATTAGCACACGCTTGTGGGGGGTTAATATCTTAGCCGTCTCCCCCATGAATTTAACCCCGGCAACGATAAGCGTCTCGGCATTGTGGTTGTTACCGAATCGAGCCATTTCCAGAGAATCTGATACTACTCCCCCAGTTTCCTCCGCAAGTTCCTGAATCATAGGATCTGTATAATAATGAGCGATTAAAACGGCACCCTTTGCTTTAAGTTGAGCTTTTATCTCAGCTTTCAGTACATTCAAATCACTTGCGTCTGACGAATTGGCCGATGGAGAACGGCTTAGGTAGTCCTCAACGATCAGTCGCTGCTCTTCGACCAATTTACTAGCTGTATGTTGTTGTGCGCTCATTAAGCATCAACCTCAATCACAATAATTAAAACCGCGACAACCAATATACCACGGCTGTGACCACCACAACTAAAACGACAACTGCGGCTACCGCATCCACTGCAGAGTCATCATTTTTTTTAGAGACATTTTCTTCATTCATAGCGTTCAACCTAAGGGTGAATTTTAGGCCGGCATTTTAACAACCTCTAGGGAAAGTGTCTTACTTTTGTTTTAGTTTAATCCCAAAATTTGACAAAAAAGGCATGATTTTGGCCTGTAGCTTGCTTTGACTCAATTGCGCTGGATGCAAGACTATTGGGAATTAGCTAAACTACAGTAGGACAAGTCAAAACTAGAGGGAACTATCTCGGAGCCTGATATATGCATGGTGATTTACTGCAGTTATTCTTTTTCATTTTCAGCGGCGGAGCGATCATTGCTTCTCTGGCATTACTGGGAAGACAGCCGCTCTTAGTTTCCTATATTTTATTGGGTGCAATTTTAGGCCCATTTGGTTTGGCCCTTGTTACAGATGTCGACCTAATTAGCCAGATTGGCAGTATTGGAATTATCTTTTTATTGTTTCTTCTCGGGTTAGACATGCAACCCCAAGCATTGTGGAAAGTACTTCGACAGGTCACTCATATCACACTGATTAGCTCGGCACTGTTTGCGATTGTTGGATACAGCATCGCCAGTCTATTTGGTTATTCCGTAGTTGAGAGTATCATCATCGGAATAGCCATGATGTTTTCAAGCACTATTATTGGAATCAAGCTGCTACCAACGACTGCCCTTCACCATAAGCATTCAGGTGAACTTATGGTTGGCATGTTACTGATGCAGGACTTTTTAGCGATACTTGCCCTGCTGTTTATCATATCGGGTGATATTAGTGGTCAAAACCTTATTCCATTAGGCAAAACCTTGCTGGCCCTACCCCTATTAACGCTCACTTGCTTTTTCGTCGTTAAAGGTATTTTATTGCCACTATTTTCTCGCTTCGATCGCATAAGTGAGTATATATTCCTACTCGCAATTGGCTGGTGTTTGGGTATTTCTGAACTAGCGCACTACCTCGGTTTGTCTCGGGAAATCGGCGCGTTTATCGCAGGAATTGCAATGGCTACAAGTCCTATCGCTCAATTTATTTCCCTAAATCTAAAATCGTTGCGTGATTTCTTTCTAATTTTGTTCTTTTTCTCTTTAGGAAGCGGCTTTGATCTATCACTCATTCCTTTAATTGCATTACCTGCCGTGATATTGGCCACTTTAATGCTATCCATTAAGCCTTGGACATACCACCGACTGCTTCGCTCTCAGAGTGAAAGTGAAAAGCTAGCCTGGGATATTGGCTTTCGACTGGGTCAAAACAGCGAATTTTCATTAATGATTGCTTATTTGGCGTTTAGCACAGGCCTGATAGGGACCCACGCATCACACTTAATTCAAGCGACAGCGATTATCACTTTTCTTGTCTCAAGTTACATTGTGGTTTTTAATTTCCCTAGCCCTATCGCCATTAGTGACAAACTTCGCCGGGACTAATAAATCCCTATCGAGCTAGAGATGCTTGTCTGAGCCTTGAGTTAACCGAGCCCACCATCTAACAAGAAGCCGATCAGCGCTCTCCTCGGCGGCTATTCCCAAACGTTCGTGCAACTTTTTCTTAAATACGTAGCTAATTTCGAACACATCAGCTTCCTCTATCCGGGACACTAAATACTCATCACTGGTTTGTATGTCATCAATGAGCGCCATATCCTGAGCTCTTGCTCCATACCAAATTTCACCGGTCGCAATCTTGTCAATATCAACCTGAGGACGGCGGGTCGACACGTAGTCTTTAAATAGCTGATGAGTTTCTTCTAATTCTTCTACAAATTTCTCACGGCCTTTGTCAGTATTTTCGCCAAACATAGTTAATGTGCGCTTATGTTCGCCCGCGGTCAGCAATTCAAAATCTACATCATGTTTCTTTAACACTTTATTGAAGTTTGGCATCTGTGCAACTACACCTATTGAGCCAATGATGGCAAAAGGAGCAGCGAGTATCTTATCTGCTACACAAGCCATCATGTAACCACCACTCGCCGCGACCTTATCAACGCAGACAGTCAGCGGAATATTCTTTTTACGCAGACGATCAAGTTGACTACTCGCAAGACCATAACTGTGAACCATACCTCCAGCACTCTCCAATCTAAGGAGGACTTCATCCTTTGGTGTAGCCTGAGTTAATACAGCAGTGACTTCTTCGCGCAAGTGTCCCACAGCACTCGCACTTATATTCCCGTCAAAACTAAGCACATAGACCTTGCTTTTTGCTTCATTGGCCACTTCTGAGTTTTTCTTTAATGCTTTCTTTTCATTCGATAGTTGTTTTTTCTTGGCTTTGTGGAGTTTCTTTTCTTCTGCTTTTTGTAAGGACTCATCTACAGTAGCTAGCAGCATAGTTTCCTTTAACTGTTCAAACTGTTGATTCAATGGGGTTATCTCTAAATGCCCTCTTTCAGGACTCTGTTTGTTTTTCTGACTAGCGCTAAAAATGACGCTGACAACAATGACAAAGGCAACTACACCAGTGGCAACTTTTGCAAAAAACAAACCGTATTCGAATAGAAACTCCACTTAAAACTCCCAAATAATAATTTAAATTAATTAGATCTCATGACGTGGTCACCGCTCAACCATATATCTCAACCGCCTCATCAACAAACTGTTTAATTAGACGGCCAGCCATTATAGTCGGTGGCGCCAAAATTGACGGCAAGTTATCGTACCTAAACCAATCTGCTTCAGCTATTTCTATGCCATCGACATTGATGGTGTCGCTTTTAGCTTCAGCAATATAACCTAACATCAATTGACCTGGATAGGGCCATGCCTGACTTCCAATATAGCGAAGATTATCAATCTCCACGCCGACCTCCTCGAAAACCTCTCTGTGCAATGCTTGTTCTGCACTTTCTCCGGCTTCAATAAACCCCGCAAGAGTACTAAGCCTGCCTTCAGGCCAATTCGCATGCCGGGCCAAAAGACATTTGTCGCCAAGGGTCACAGCCACGATCACACAAGGAGAAATCCTAGGATAATGATTTAAATTACAGGTATCACATATTAATGAATGCTCGGTTAGTGATATTTTATTTGGGGAGCCACATTTACCGCAAAACTGATGCTTTCTTTCCCAATCAAGTAGTTGAATCGCTCTACTAGCAAGAGAGAATTCCGCTTCATTAGAATGAGCGAGCAGCGACCGTAATTCTGATCGAAAAAATCCTTCACAGGCCGTCGCTTCAGGAAGTAAGTCCCACACCTCGCAATCACCCCCATGCCACTGTCCGATAAAGAGGCGCCGTACGCAGAAAAAGCTAAGTACATCTGCTTCATCTAAGGAGACAGCAAGTCGAGGATCAGAGTCATCGCCAGAAAATAATAGAATCTCACTACCCACAACGGCTATGACCCACTTTGTCTCAGTATTATTTTTTGTTGAGCCTGCGTAAAACCCACCCAAGCTTGAGGGTACTAACAAAATGATGATTCCTTTAAGGGTTGTGTATTGAACTATGACCGCTTGCAATATTTAGGGTGTAAAGCTATGGTTTCGCGCGACCCAGTAGTTTTATCAGAGTCTACCATGAAAGATGATAAAGTTTTATCTATTCAGTAGCGGATAAATAGTAAAGCGTCGTACAATACAACTGCTGATAATTTGAAATGTGTTAAGGAGATGGTTAATGGAAACAACGCTTACCCAAGCTTTTAAAGAGAATTTTTTAGGTGACTCGCCTGATTGGTACAAATCATCCATCATCGCTTTTTTAGTCATTAATCCAATACTACTATTTTCGTTGGGTCCTGTAGTTGCTGGCTGGGCGTTAATTGCTGAGTTTATCTTTACCCTAGCAATGGCTTTGAAATGTTACCCTCTCCAACCCGGTGGACTTTTGGCAATTGAAGCTATTGTGTTAGGCATGGCGAGTCCAGATGCAGTCTATCTCGAAGTGACTGCAAACCTTCAAGTTATTCTACTGTTGATGTTTATGGTTGCTGGCATCTATTTTATGCGGGATATGTTGCTATTTGTGTTTACCAAAATCCTTCTCAGTGTTAAGTCTAAAACAACCTTGTCTTTCATGTTTTGTTTTTCAGGGGCATTTCTATCTGCCTTCCTCGATGCTCTAACCGTGACTGCTGTTTTAATCACTATTTCTGTTGGGTTTTATTCTGTTTATCACAAAATTGCCTCTGGAAAAACTCTGGCCGATGAAGGTCATGACCACACTAATGACTCAACACTGCTGTCTGAGCATGAAGCTAACTTAGAAGACTTTAAGGCATTCTTGCGTAGTTTAATTATGCATGGGGCTGTAGGTACCGCTCTAGGAGGCGTATGTACCACAGTAGGTGAGCCACAAAACCTGTTGATCGCCGAACGCGCAGGCTGGGAATTTATAGAATTTTTTGTCCGCATGTCTCCAGTCACTATGCCAGTTCTTGTATGCGGTCTAGCGACTTGTATTCTTTTGGAGAAAACCAAGATTTTAGGATACGGTGCTCAATTACCAGAGCAGGTTCGCCAAGTGCTTCAAGCATCCAGTGACCATGAATCCGCAAAACGAACACAGCATGACAATGCGTCTCTTATCGTACAGTTTATCGTAGCGGTGATACTTGTATTAGGACTTGCGTTTCACTGGGCCGCGGTAGGGCTTATCGGTCTCATGGTAATCATCCTATTAACAGCCTACAACGGTGTGATTGATGAACATCGCATCGGTCACGCCTTTGAAGAAGCCCTTCCATTTACCGCATTGCTCGTTGTCTTTTTTGCCATCGTTGCAGTAATTCATGAGCAGCATCTTTTTTCTCCTGTGATTGCCTGGGTTCTTGCGGAAGATCCTGCGATCCAACCAGGTATGTTCTTCCTTGCAAATGGAGTTTTGTCCGCAATCAGCGATAATGTGTTTGTGGCTACAGTTTATATTAACGAAGTTAGAGCGGTATTAGATGCTGGGGATATTACTCGTGATCATTTTGACAAGCTTGTGGTAGCGATTAATACTGGAACAAACCTACCCAGTGTTGCAACACCAAATGGACAAGCTGCCTTCCTGTTCTTGTTGACCTCAGCGCTAGCGCCACTTATCCGCTTATCTTATATGCGCATGGTAATAATGGCCCTTCCCTATACTGCGGTGCTGACCACTGTTGGTTTACTCTGCGTTTTGTATAGACTGTAATTTAGCGGTTTATCGAGAAGGCCAGCATAGGCGTGCTGGCCTTTTTAGTTAACGCACAAAACTTAAGATTTAGCTAATTCTTCTGCTTTCAAATCTTTCCTTAGAACTTTTCCTACATTGGTCATGGGTAACTCAGCACGAAACTCAACTAGCTTAGGCACCTTGTAACCAGCCATATTCGCTTTGCAATATTCAATAACTGCTGACTCTGTAAGTGACGAGTCTGCTTTTACAACAAACATTTTTACCACTTCTCCAGCCTTGGGGTCAGGCACGCCAATGGCTGCGCACTGCGCCACCTGCGGATGCGTAGTCAAAGCTTGCTCTAACTCATTGGGGTAAACGTTAAAGCCTGAAACAATAATCATATCCTTTAATCGATCAACAATGGTTATATAACCTTCTTCATCAACCGTAACTATATCTCCGGTGTGGAGCCATTCATCAATGATAACTTCGGCAGTCTGCTCAGGTTGCTTCCAGTATCCAGCCATCACCTGAGCACCCTTGATACAAAGTTCACCAACCGCTCCAACAAGCTGTTCAACTCCCTGCTCATCAATTACTTTAATTTCTGTGCCAGATATCGGAATTCCAGCGGTCCCTATTTTTTCAAAACCCGAGGGGTTCATGGAAATAACTGGAGAGGATTCTGTCATGCCATAACCTTCGCTAATCACGCAACCAGTCGCCTTCTGCCAGTCTTCAGCAACTGAGGTCATTAATGCCATGCCACCGGACAAAGTCATCTTTAATCCTGAAAAGTCCAAACGTTTAAAGTCTTTATCTTGCAATAAAGCGACGAACAAGGAATTCAGTCCGCAAAAAATATCGAATTTAAACTTCCTTATCGCTTTAACAAACAGAGGAATATTACGAGGATCAGGGATCAAAATAGAGTGCCCGCGAATAGCCGGAAGCATTCCGAAACAAAGTGAATATGCGTAAATATGATAGAGCGGCAAGGGGGCTATGGAAGTACTGTACTTAAGAGAATCTTCACCTACGGAAATAACCTCTAAAGCCTGAGCGATATTAGAGAGCAAGCTTGTTTGGGTTAATTTAACACCTTTAGACGCCCCGGTAGTTCCCCCAGTATATTGAAGAGCACATATGTCATCTAGAGAGGAAATGTATGGAGTGTAACTCGTTCCCACTGCCAACAGGTCTTTAAACGGAATGACGCTATTACCTTTGATCGATGGCCTTTTCCCTAAAAGTCTCATTAAAATTGCAAGACTCTCTTGCTTAGGTGAAGCCAACAGATCTATCGGCCTTGTCACGATAACATGTTCAATACTCGTCTGAGGCAAGGCCTCTGCCAGAGTAGAATAAAACTGATCTAGAGCAACAACAACCTTAACACCGGAATCATTAAACTGATGCACCAGCTCTCGAACGGTATACATTGGATTTGTATTGACCACAACCAACCCAAGCTTCATTGCAGCAATGACAACAATCGGATACTGAATCAGATTAGGCAACTGGATCGCAATCCGATCTCCGGTCTTTAACTTAAGCGTTTTTTGAAAATAACTAGCGACTCTTCGGGATAACTGGTCGACTTCACCATAACTTAGAGTTTGCCCAAGACACGTAAAGGCAGGGTGCGAGGGAGAATCCGATACTGCATTAGTCCATATCTGAAGAATTGATTTAGCCGGCAATGGCGGCTGCTCAAGAGCTATACCCACCCTCTTTTGAGCTTTGGTGACCGCGCCTGCTATAAACATATCATTCTTCTTTTTAGTTACACTTTTTTAACTCGAGGAACAACTACTGGAGCCTGTTAATCTATCGAGACAAAAGAGCCATTCCCTTCTCTAGCCCACCCAATGTCAATGGAAACATCTTATCTTCGGTTAAGTCTTTGAGCATAGTGATAGACGGAGTGTAATCCCAATATTTCTCTTGCACAGGATTTAACCATACCAATTTGTCATAAGTTTCAGCCATACGCTGCATCCATACAGCACCAGATTCTTCATTATTATACTCTACACTTCCACCCGGGCTTGTGACCTCATAGGGTGCCATAGACGCGTCTCCTACAAATATCACCTTATAATCCGATGAATACTTGTGGATCAAATCATGGGTCGCGATTTGCTCTTCTCTTCGTCTGTGGTTATCTTTCCAAACGTAATCATATAGGCAATTATGAAAGTAAAAGTACTCTAGGTGTTTGAACTCTGTCTTAGCGGCTGAGAACAATTCCTCACAGAGTTTCACGTAGGGGTCCATTGAACCACCTACATCAAAGAAAATGAGCACTTTGACGGCATTATGCCGCTCTGGAACCATCTTAATATCAAGCAAACCAGCATTTCTGGCTGTGCTGCGAATAGTATCATCAAGATCCAATTGGTCAGCAGAACCCTCGCGAGCAAATTTTCGTAATCGGCGCAGAGCGACCTTGATATTTCGAGTGCCAATTTGAACTGAATCATCTAGATCTTGGTACTGCCTTTCATCCCAAACCTTTACTGCAGTGCCCTTCCCCCCGGGGCCACCAATTCGAATACCTTCAGGGTTATAACCACCATGACCAAACGGTGACGTACCATTGGTGCCCACCCATTTATTGCCACCCTCATGTCTTTCCTTTTGCTCTTCAAGTCGCTTTTTAAATTCTTCAATTAACTTTTCAAGACCACCAAGACTCTCTACCTTAGCTTTTTCCTCATCGGTGAAATGCTTTTCAAATTCTTTGCGCAACCAATCTTCAGGAAGTAATGCTTCGACAATACCGTCAATATTTTCTAAATTTTTGAAATATGCTCCAAAAGCTCGATCAAAGCGATCATAGTATTTTTCATCTTTAACTAAGCAAGTGCGCGCCAAAAGGTAGAAATCATCTACCGAGCCAAAGGAAAGGTTCTGCTCCATAGCGCTCAATAGATCAAGAAGCTCCTTAATTGAAACAGGAACTCTGGCCTTTTTAAGTGTATTGAAAAAATTAATTAACATAAATTTAGCAATTTAATTTGAGGTTATCGCGCTTCGCGACGTGTCATAAATGCCAACCGCTCTAATAGATGAACATCTTGTTCATTTTTCAAAAGTGCTCCATACAACGGCGGTATAGCTTTAGTTGGATCACGATTAGTCAAAATATCCTCTGGAATATCATCCGACATAATGAGCTTTAGCCAATCAACCAATTCAGAAGTTGATGGCTTTTTCTTTAAACCTGGGATCTTTCTTACATCAAAAAATATGTCCATGGCGTCATCAACCAACTGCTTTTTAATCTTTGGAAAGTGAACATCCACAATCCGCTGCATTGTCATGCGATCAGGGAAATTAATAAAGTGGAAGAAACAGCGGCGCAGAAAAGCATCTGGTAACTCTTTTTCGTTATTACTCGTGATAATAACGATTGGTCGCTGCACTGCTTTAATGGTTTCGCCAGTCTCATAGACGTGAAACTCCATGCGATCAAGTTCAAGTAGCAAATCATTAGGAAACTCAATATCAGCTTTATCAATCTCATCAATTAGAAGAACAACCTGCTCATCCGCTGTAAAGGCTTCCCAGAGTTTACCCTTGTCAATATAGTTGCGGATGTCTTGGACCTTATCACTACCTAGCTGAGAGTCTCTCAATCTTGATACTGCGTCATACTCATAAAGCCCCTGCTGAGCCTTAGTAGTCGATTTGATATGCCACGCTAAAAGGGGTTTACCTAATGCTTTAGCAACCTCTTCAGCAAGCATGGTTTTTCCTGTTCCAGGCTCTCCTTTGATAAGGAGAGGTCGTTGCAGCGTAACTGCCGCATTAACGGCCATCTGTAACTCTTCTGTCGCTACGTAATTATTAGTACCAGTAAATTTCATCGCATTTATTCCACGGTTTAAGAGTAATTTAATTCTACGGCGGCTAGTTTAATCTATTCTGATTACTATTTTGAATCTAAATTAACTGATTGGAGCGTCTTACTTGAGAAAACTGACACTAAGTATGACCAAACAGTACTTATGAACAAAAATGCTAAAATATTACTGAAGTAGCAAGCTTCAGGGCTTTGATCACAATTTATGGAGAAAACTATGAAAACCAAGCGACTGAAACCCCTTTTATTAGTAATTGCCCTATATCTAATTCCAATTGGCATGGTCTCAACAACATTAACAACCCCTGTTTTTGCTAGTGAAGCAGTTCAAAGTGATGAGCTAGCGTCAAGTAACCAAACAACCAAACTCTCCCATTCTGTGGCAAATGAAGCGCAGAAAGAATCTGGCAATATGGTAATTAAGAAAAAAATAAGCTTTGGTCTAGAAGCGGATGAAGAAACCTCTGAGGAGCATGTCTTTATTTCGATAGATGGAGAAGACAAAGACATCCAAGCTCTCACCAAAGCGATTAGTAAACTTGTTGAGACTGAGTGGGATGATCTAGACGCGGCCGAAAAAAAGGAGATCCTCGAGACTATAAAAGAAATCGAATCGGGAATCGAAGTCGATATCGACACAAATACCAGCGCAACTGAGGCAGTAATTGCCATTGTTGCCATTATGTTTACCCTAGGATCCCCAATTCTAATTATTGGAACAATCCTTTACTATAAGCACCGAAAACGTCGTCAGCGCAATGCCTTAATTGAAAAGTTCCTTGACTCAGGGCAAGAGGTACCTGCAGAGTTAATGGAGT
Source organism: SAR92 clade bacterium (assembly GCA_004211905.1). GTDB lineage: Bacteria > Pseudomonadota > Gammaproteobacteria > Pseudomonadales > Porticoccaceae > HTCC2207. The sequence goes on along the minus strand of SHBP01000005.1, from coordinate 64,784 downwards.
CAGGAGATCTTGCTGACAACTCTAGCAACACCCTTAGTCGCGGAATTAGGTTGACAGCGATAGGACTGGGCCTGTTTGTCTTTTTAGGCTCAATGATCGGCTGGAATATAGCAACTGTAGCACTTATTCCTTTATGTATCGGCATTGCTAGAATAATTATTTGGAAATTATCAGATAAAACTTCTACAGGTAATGAGTAAACGAGATGATATCAGCCACGGATCAGGCTCTCATCAAAAGAGTTCAGACACTTCAGTGTCAGGACTCTTTTAGCGTTCTTGTAGAGAGACATCAATCTGACCTGCGATATTCTCTTCGTCAAATGACGAATTGGGACGAAGGGTTGGCGGATGATTTGTCTCAAGAAACATTTTTAAAAGCCTATCAATCAATTAAAACTTTTAGAGGTAGTGCTAAATTCAGTAGCTGGTTATATCGAATTGCCTACAATCTGATGATTAGCCATTTTAGGGTGGCTAGAAATCGCGAAGAGACCGGCGTAGAGGTGTTAACGGACATACCGGCCTCGCAGATGCGGACAGAGACCAGCCAGCAGGACCTTCACCGAGACTTAGCTAGAGCAATGAAGGTACTGCCTGCAACACAGAGAATGGCGCTGCACCTAAATCTCCATCGGGAGTTAACACATAGCGAGATATCAGATATCATGGAAATCCCGTTGGGCACCGTCAAAACAGCAATTAATCGAGGAAAGATAACCTTGCGCCAAAATCTTGCAGGTTGGAATTCTGAGGAGATAAGATGAGTAAACCAATAAATTTAGATGCTCTTTTTAAGCAAGCTAGACAAAAAGAACCCTATTACGGCGGGAAAGACTTTGTCAGTCGCGTAGCAGTTGATATAGGTCGGCAGAAAAAACTATCTAAAACTAAGGAGGCTATTATTATTGGAAGTGCCGCTGTTATTGGTGCAACCATTACCTATGCTTACTTTCCGCTTGAGATGATCATGCAACAAGTCCCGACGTCTTTTGTCATTAATCCGATGACTGTACTCATGGCTGCTGGGATCACGAGTATTAGCTGCGGGTTTGCTTACTGGTTGGCAGAGGACAAGAGCCTTTAACGAAAGGTCGATAATCGTGGTAACGATTAAGGCTCGGCCTTTAATGCCTTAGGTTTTTTTACTTTCCACACAAGCAGCCTAAGCAGTAAATAACCGGCTAATCCCAATACCATTAATGCAACGATAGGTGCAGCACCCCGCTGAAACCCTGTATCGGGGTTCGATACGAAGCCTTCATAGAAACTCACAAAAAAAGCAGGGGCCAGCCTGGGGTCATCAGTGTAAGCCGCTACTGGCGTGAGAAGAAATATAGCGGCCAATATAATAAGGATGTGCCTGACCCAAGAGAATCGAAGATTTCTCATAAGGTACCAACTCACAAATAATAGGCATAGCGCACCAGTTATATATGCTGTCCAGCCCCAAAAATAGTCCTCTGCACTGTACATAATCAATCAACCCACTGAATAATATGCTCTTGAATATCTTCTTGTCTCACATCAAGCTCTGATACTACCCATCCCCGCAAAGAAGCGCCATAGCTATGATGAGATTCTGGATCGCCCGTCACTAGATGGTGCCAGTCAGGCAACGGCTTTTTCTCAGAGATCAATCTATAAGAACAGGTTTCAGGTAACCACCCCAAGGTATGTATGTTGTCTTTATCTAGAGTAATACAATCATCAACAATCGAATGGCGTTGCTCATAATTGCGACATCGACATGAATCCACATCCAACAACTCACAGGCAACATTAGTATGCTCTATCTCACCCGTTTCATAGTCTTCAAGCTTCACCAAGCAACACTTAGCGCAACCATCACAAAGGGATTCCCACTCAGAGCTAGTCATTGCCTGAAGAGTCTTAGTCTGCCAGAACTTATCCACCTAAAAACCTCTTGGTAGTTTGCTATTTTCCGCCAACGTATCATCTAAAGGATACACCGTTGGAGGCATTTGCAAAAAGAATCCCGTACCAGCAATATCTTGTAGTACCTTCTTAGCATCTGAGCGAGCAAGCGTCTTATCTTCAGTCAATAAAAGAGTAGTTACCAATTTAAGTTCACCAAACTTTACCAACAGATCCTCAGGCACCTTACTTAGGCCCTCATTGTGATCAACAAAGATATACATCTCAGCTTTACGGCTACCTTTGTAAATATCGCATAGTAACTTGGTTCTTTGCATGCTCATTGATAATCTTCACTCTCAAGTATTTTTTCTAATGCAGGCCTAACGTGGGGTGCCCTCCAACCTTGAGTAAATCGCACAGGCCATTGACAGTCGTTATCAATAGCACTGCGTAAAATAGCCTCTAACTCTTTTTTATTGGCCAAATACTCTTGGGGGATACTTAATTCTTCAGCCATATCACCTAAACAATTTCTCATGACCTTCAACACACTAGCATTAGCTTTATTTAGTGGCTCAGGCAGCGGTCTTACCATTTCATCTGCCCCTGCCATCTGAATTTCACTCAATAATTCCAAACCATACCGCTTTATCTGTCCAGGATGTAAATCATTAATCCCATTAAAGTTAGCGAGTGTCGTTGGCATTCGTCGAGCTAACTCTAATAAAACACCATCTTTAACCACATGACCTCTTGGTTTGTCTCTCTGCCGCGCCTTCATCTCACGCCAATTGCAAAGACGTTTTAATACACGTAGAGATTTTTCGCCAAGCTTCCAGGCTCCTTTGACTCTGGCATAGTATTCATCAGTATTTTTTCGACTAGAAACCATCTCATGCAATGCTATGGTCTCTTCGTCAAACCAATCACTGCGATTTTGCTCTTCTAATTCTTTAACAAGCAATGAGTGCATTTTGTGTAAATAAAAAACATCGTCTGCTGCGTATTCCTTTTGTTTGTCAGTCAATGGCCTAGCGAGCCAATCAGACCGAGTCTCCTGTTTGCCAAGCTCCACATCAAACATCTGCGCAACTAGTCGAGCATATCCCATAGAATAGCCAATATTGGTTATTCCAGCTGCAATCTGCGTATCAAAAATTGTTTTAAGCTTAATATTAAGTGCATATTCGAGGACCTCCAGATCCTCAGCACATGCATGAAATATGAGCTGTCTATGAGGCGCCTCCAACAATTCTTTAAGATTTTCAAAAGTCTGGAATGCCAGTACATCAACAAGCCAACACTGATCCCCATCAGAAATCTGCACTAGAGCAATTTTGGGGTGGAAGGTGTTTGTACGAATAAACTCAGTATCCACTGCTAGCAAATGACAGTCCACTAGATGGTTGAGCATCTCTTTTAGTGCCTGGTCGGAATCTACCCAATGATACAACTAGATTACCTTTCTGCTTTGTAATGCCAAGTTGAGAGTTCCACCATCCACATACTCCAACTCTCCACCCATAGGTACACCATAAGCAATTCGAGAAACAGCCACACCAAGCGATTTAGCTTTATCCGCGATAAAATGAGCAGTTGCTTCTCCCTCGACGGTTAAATTTGTAGCAAGAATCAGCTCTTTAACCTGGTCGGTTCTAAGTCGCTTCATTAACTCATCAATTCCAAGTTGTTCTGGGCCAATTCCATCAATGGGCGACAAGTGGCCTAAAAGAACAAAGTATTTTCCGCGAAAACTACCTGCTTGCTCAATGGCGTATAGGTCAGCAGGGTTTTCCACCACACAAACTTCGCTTGAAAGCCGAGCACTATTACTACAAATACCACAAATGGCGTGCTCGGTTAATGTTCTACATTGCTCACATCGACCAACTTTATGAACAGCCTCGTTGATAACCGCTGACAAATGCGCTGCTCCAGCCTTATCGTGCTCAAGTAGCTGTAGTGCCATACGCTGGGCAGATTTAGCGCCAACCCCAGGCAAGCACCTTAATGCATCAATCAACTGATCAATCAAATTCCCGTACACAGACTAACCTCGAACTGAAAAAATCATTTAGAACGGCATCTTAAAGCCAGGAGGCAGATCCATGCCGCCTGTCATTGAGCTCATGACTGATTTGGTTTCCGACTCTACCTTCCTAACCGCATCGTTAACTGCTGCAGCGAGTAAATCTTCCAAGAATTCTTTTTCCTCGGCCAACAACGATGGATCGATAATCACTTTTTTCACATCATGCCTACCCGTCATTACCACTTGTACCATACCTGCTCCAGACTCACCCGTTACCTCTGCATTGGACGCCTCTTCTTGCATTTTGGCCATCTTTTCCTGCATTTGCTGGGCTTGTTTCATTAAATTATTAATATCCATTATTGCCTCAATCAATTGATTCGACGGACTCCTCATCAAGTCCGCCATTAAATAATTGTTTAAACTGCATTACCGACGGATCTGCATTCAAGCGCTCCACAGCAGCAGCCTTCCTTTCATTATTTTCTCTTATATTGGCTGCTCTAGGAGTCTCATCTTTTGCTACCCCTGAAGTAATAGATACTGTTAACGGATGATCAAAATAGTCGCTGAGAGCCGCGCCCAAACTTTCTTGATGACTAGCATCAAAAAGACTATTTTCTTGATCATCTATTATAAACTGCAAGACGTCATCGACACGAGCCGTGAACAGACAATGGCTCGCTATTTCACCAAGAGAGGCCCCGATCTTCAACTGTCGTCGCACTTCAATCCAATGAGACGGCAGAAATTCATTCAAACTCACCTTATTGGCGACCTCACAGGCTTGGGAGTCGGCACTTAAGTTTGTATTTAATTCAGTAACATTATCAGAAAGAAGTTCGACCTTGTCATCATTCTTGATTTCAACAGCAGGCTCTTCATTTAATAAATCGATATCAAGAGCCTCTAGTGTTTCCTTGAGCTTATTTTCTTCAACCGCTACATCAGCGTCAAGACTCTCATTTAGGCTTTCATTAGCTATCCCGGCCGAGTGATCTGAAACATCGGCGTTTGGAACAGGCTCAGACTTTTTTGCAGATTGCTCCACCTCGGGAGGAGGAGATTTCAGCGGAACAGGACGTCCGTTCACAGCGGGCCTAAATGCCATAGCGCGTAACATTACCATTTCAAAGCCGGCCCGTTGTTCGGGAGCTAAAGGCAGGTCTTTACGTCCAAGCAAACAAATTTGGTAAAACAATTGAACATCTTCCCGGGACACAGTTTCAGCCAAATTAGCGAGTTCATCAAAATGACTAACACCGCGATCCAGAGCCTCTGGTACCGTTTGTAGAATCGCCACCTGATGCCATATCGACAACACATCGCCAAGGGCAGCATCATAATCTGGTGATTGCTCTGCCATCTGACCCACTGAGGACAAAAGCTTTTCCCCATTCTGACTCGCCATAGCAACACAAATGTCGACGACAAAGTGTCGTTCTATAGTGCCGAGCATTGAGATAACATCAGATTCAGTGATACTACCTCCACCATGGCCAACAGCCTGATCAGTCAAACTTAGGGCATCACGCATACTTCCATCAGCTGCACGACCTAATGACCATAGCCCAGCTTCTTCAAAGGGTACCTTCTCTTCTTCAAGAACATACTTCAAGTGTTCGGTAATTCGCTCAGCACTCAAATTTTTTAAATTAAACTGCAAACATCTTGATAAAACAGTGATTGGTAGTTTCTGGGGATCAGTGGTGGCAAATAAAAATTTTACATGGGGAGGAGGCTCTTCCAGCGTCTTTAGTAAGGCTGCAAAACTAGACTTCGACAACATATGTATTTCGTCAATCAGGTATATCTTGAAGCGGCCTCTTGAGGGAGCATATTGAACATTATCCAATAGATCTCGCATATCATCGACACCCGTTCGAGATGCTGCATCTACTTCAATTAGGTCAATGAATCGTCCCGCATCGATCTCTGTGCAACTGCTGCATTCTCCGCAAGGCACAGATGAGACGCCCTTCTCGCAATTCAAACACTTTGATAGGATACGCCCAATAGTGGTCTTACCTACTCCTCGAGTACCCGCAAAGAGGTATGCATGATGCAGACGGTCATTATCAAGAGCATTAATCAATGCTTGCAGGACGTGCTCCTGACCGGCCATTTCGGAAAACGATTTAGGGCGCCATTTTCTGGCAAGGACTTGATAGCTCATATCAACTTCTATGTTCGAACAAAGTTGTATTATAGGCAGATAAAGGCTGGGCTGGAAGAACTAATGGTGGTGACCCTCAATAGCCACACCTCGGCACACGATGGCACTACTACCGTTGCTCCCTTCCGGGCCTGGCGGGGTTTGCAGATAATCGTTGCGAGGGAACCAAAGAGGGCCACCTTCGAAGCTAGCGCGGCGATTATCCGAGGTTTGCTAGTCAAGTGCAACAAGTTATCCCGTTATCCCCACTATTTGGTCTCACTTATTCTTCGTCTCTCAGATTACATCAAACATTTTTTCCCTTCCCATATTGGCTCTGCTTGTCTAAACTGGGCCGTCTGTTTATCTGTAACTGAATAAAAGGCTCCATAGATGACTTTTCACTTCAAAGGGTGCAATGATCAGCACCAAACCTCCCTTTCAAACTTTAGTCTAAAGGTAATATTGGCCTTCGGCGTACTTTTGGGCCTAGCCGGTTGTGGCAGCCCTGAGACCAATGTCGAAGAAGGTAACCGCACCGGAGTACTTCACTGGGGCAATGGCACAGAACCACAGAGTCTGGATCCTCATATAGCAACTGGCGTCCCGGAACATCATATTATTATGGCGCTAATGGAAGGTCTCATGCACAAAGACAGTGATACCCTCGGACCAACGCCCGGTGTTGCTGAGTCTTGGACAGTAAGCGATGATGGGCGCGTTTATACCTTTAAACTGCGGGACAATGCTCGCTGGTCAAATGGAGATGAGCACAATGCCCATGACTTTGTTTGGTCCTGGTGGCGCGCACTACAACCCGCTCTAGGAAATCTATACGCTTATATGTATTTCCCTATTCTAAATGCTCGAGAATACTACAGAGGCGACATTACTGATTTCTCAAAAGTCGGTGTCAAAGCACTGGATGACCTTACCCTTCAAGTTACTTTGAACAATCCAACTCCTTATTTTCTGCAGTTATTGGATCATTACAGTATGTATCCTGTGCACAAGGGAACCGTAGAGAAATTTGGAGCTCCAGATGAACGCGGAACTCGATGGACTTATGCAGGAAACTTGGTTGGTAATGGACCATTCAAGCTTGCTACCTGGGAAATCAATCGTGCCATTGAAGTCGAAAGAAACACATTCTACTGGGGTAATGATGACGTAAAGCTCAATAAAATTATTTTTTATCCCACAGAGAACCTTACCACTGAAGAGCGTATGTTCCGTGCAGGTCAATTGCACTATACCAACGAAGTTCCCATCGATAAGGTTGAAACCTATCGTGCCGCAAACGATCCAGCGCTTAAACTTACTCCTTATCTCGGCACCTATTATTATCGTATCAATGTCAATGAACCTCACCTGCAAGATAAACGAGTACGCCGTGCTCTGGGAATGACGATTGACAGGCAGCAAATTACGGAGCATGTAACCAAAGCAGGTCAGCTACCTGCTTATGCTATGACCCCGCCCAACACCAGAGGTTACTATCCTCCAGTTGGCCTAAGCTTCGACCCTGAGGGCGCTCGACAGTTATTGGCTGAAGCGGGTTATCCTAACGGTGAGGGATTCCCAACAACAGAAATTCTGTATAACACCAATGAAGGACATCGCAAAGTAGCAGTGGCTATTCAGCAGATGTGGCGTGAGCATCTTAATATCGATGTAAAACTGCTTAATCAAGAGTGGAAAGTTTATTTGGATAGCGAAAGTAATGGTGATTATCAGATTTCTCGAGCAGGATGGATTGGTGACTACGTCGACCCCAATAACTTTCTAGACATGTTTATTTGTAACGGTGGGAATAATCGTACAGGGTGGTGTAATGAGGAATACGACCGTTTAGTCTTAGATGTTGCTCCCAGGGCAAAGACTCATGACGCCCGTATGGCCATATTTACTCAGGCAGAACAAATGTTAATGGATGATATGCCAGTGCTACCTATCTACACCTATACGACTAAACACCTAGTACACCCTTCGGTCAAAAACTTATCTGAGAATATTTTGGATCAGCAGTCGTACCGAGAACTCTACCTCGAAGGATCACAAGACTAATGTTTAAGTTTGCTTTAGGCCGTCTGCTCCAGGCGGTCCCCGTGCTATTAGTTGTGATTACCATGACTTTTATGCTCGTTCACAGCGCACCAGGCGGGCCTTTTTCTGCAGATAAAGCAGTTCCAGCTGAAGTACTTGAGGCTCTTGAAGCACAATATAATCTGAATCAACCACTATGGCAGCAATACTTCAGCTATTTGGGCGATGTAGTGCAGGGAGATATGGGACCCTCGTTTAAATACCCTGGACGCAGTGTTAATGAACTTATTTTATCAGGACTTGGTACAACTGCAGAGCTGGGCTTGTATGCCATGCTAGTGGCTATATTTATAGGCATCATCGCTGGTGTTACCGCTTCAATGCGGCCCAACACCATTCAGGATTATGTGCCCATGACAGCTGCAATGATAGGGATCTGCATGCCTTCGTTTTTACTGGGGCCTCTCCTAGTGCTGGTATTTGGTATCCATTTGGAATGGCTTCCGGTCTCTGGTTGGGACCAAATTCCAGGGGATAAAGTTCTCCCCGCCATAACCTTGGGTACGGGGTATGCTGCCTATATCGCACGCCTGTCTAGGGGCGGTATGCTTGAAGTTCTTTCCCAAGACTATATCCGCACAGCACGGGCCAAAGGTTTATCTGAATTTTTAATCATCGGGAAGCATGCTTTACGCGGCGGGTTAATACCTGTAGTCGCGTTTTTAGGGCCTGCCTTTGCTGGCCTCCTAGGTGGCTCATTTGTGGTGGAAACAATATTTCAAATTCCCGGCCTTGGGCGTTTTTACGTTCAAGCAGCATTTAATCGCGACTATACAATGATTTTAGGTACAACTGTTTTCTTTGCCACACTCATTATTTTGTTCAATTTACTTTCGGATATGCTCGCTATTTGGATAAATCCAAAACTACGCCAACAAGTTAGGGGTAATGCATAATGATCCCTAATGATACGCATATTCAGAGTGATAAAGGTACATCCCTTTGGGAAGATGCCTGGATTAAATTACGCAAAAATCGTCTAGCATTAATCGGGCTAAGCCTTCTCATCTTCCTCTGCATCATGTCCTTACTCACCCCATGGATTGCTCCCTATGGCTATGAAGAGCAAGACCTTTTGATGGGCGCTACGCCTCCATCAGCGCAACACTGGCTGGGTACAGATATTTTTGGTCGGGACATGCTTACTCGAATCATGTGGGGAGGCCGCGTCTCGCTGATGGTTGGCTTTATCGCTACCGCGGTAGCGTTAGCTATTGGCGTGATTTACGGTGCAGTTGCTGGATACGTAGGCGGGCGTGTTGATGCAGCAATGATGCGACTAGTGGATATTCTCTACGCCCTACCCTTCATGATCTTTATAATTTTGTTGATGGTGGTATTCGGAAGGAATCTCTTGTTGTTATTTTTTGCCATTGGAGCCGTTGAATGGCTTACTATGGCACGGATCGTTCGCGGGCAAGTGATGTCTCTGCGCAAGCAGGAATTTGTCGAGGCGGCTCATTCCCTAGGTTTGTCTCAATGGATTATTATACGTCGCCACATCATACCTAACACTTTGGGCCCAGTGATTGTTTACACAACGCTGACTATTCCTAGCGTCATGTTACTCGAAGCATTTCTAAGCTTTCTCGGACTCGGTATTCAGCCTCCGCAAAGCTCTTGGGGACTACTAATTAATTATGGCGTGGAAACAATGGAGGAATACCCTTGGCTTCTTATCTTCCCGGGTATCGCCCTGTCTTTAACCCTTTTTGCTCTTAATTTTTTAGGTGACGGGTTACGTGATGCTCTCGATCCCAGAACCTCAAAGGACTAATGAATTTAATAATATGACCTCTTTACTTGATGTTAAAAATTTGAAAGTCCATTTTCATACTAGAAATGGTCGAGTCAAAGCTGTAGACGATGTGAGCTTCTCTGTGAACGCTGGAGAAACACTCGCTATCGTTGGTGAGTCTGGATCGGGTAAATCAGTTACTTGCTACAGCCTATTGGACTTATTGCCTAAACCGCCGGCTAAGATTGAGGGCGGCACTGCAATGTTTGATGGCGAGGACTTACTGACATGTAGCTCGGAGCGTATGCGGCATTTTCGTGGTAATGACATAGCTATGATCTTTCAAGATCCTATGACATCACTGAACCCAAACTTAACGATTGGCGAACAGCTAATTGAGCCACTGATATATCACCCTGACAAAGCCCGTCGACAATCACGCAATATCGCTAAGTGCAGGGCTATAGAGTTACTCAAAGAAGTCGGTATTCTCGATGCAGAGCGAAGATTTAAAAGCTACCCCCACGAATTCTCTGGTGGTATGCGGCAGCGAGTAATGATCGCCATGGCACTAATTAATGAGCCTCGTTTACTGATCTGTGATGAACCCACCACGGCTCTTGACGTCACGATTCAAGCACAAATATTAGAGTTGATTAAGAAGCTCCAAAAATCCCGCAATGTTGCGGTTATATTTATCAGCCACGACCTAGGGGTGGTTGCTGGAATAGCCGATAAGATTTTAGTGATGTGTAATGGCCTGGCAATGGAAACTGGTAATGCTGACAAGATCTTCTATAACACAGAGGATGATTACACTAAACGGCTGCTTAATGCGATCCCTGAAGGCGCTAAAACCATGGTTAATCGCGCTCAAGATAAATCCTTGGTTGAGGTCTCTAATCTTAGAACCTGGTTTAAGGACTACTCCGGCTCAAAAGTCTCAATAGTCAAAGCCGTCGAGAATGCAAGTCTGACAATTAAGCGAGGAGAAATATTGGGTCTAGTGGGAGAATCAGGCTCTGGCAAATCTACCCTAGGTCGGTCAATTTTGCAGCTAGCTCCAACCACGGAGGGTACAGTAACCTTTGATGGTACTCAGTTAACTGGCATGAGCAACTCACAAATGGTGCCTTGGCGTCGTCGAATGCAGATGATCTTTCAGGACCCATACGCATCTCTAAATCCTCGCATGACTGTTTTCGAAACTCTAGCTGAGCCATTGCTATATCATGGGCTTGCCAACAAAAACAACATTACCGAGCAAGTACAGAGCCTTATGGACGATGTAGGTCTTGCTAGAGCCCAAATGCGCAAATATCCCCATGAATTTTCAGGTGGTCAGCGGCAACGTATCGCTATTGGGCGCGCTATCGCCACCAAGCCTGAATTGATTATTGCGGATGAGCCAGTTTCTGCGCTCGATGTGACCATCCAAGCTCAAATATTAGATTTAATACTTGACCTTGTTGAGCGACATAATTTGACTATGATGTTTATTTCTCATGACCTGTCGGTTGTTCGTTATATCTCTGATCGTGTATTGGTCATGCACCATGGAATTCTCATCGAGCAGGGAGATACGGAATCTCTATGGGCTAACCCTAAAGAGCCGTATACTCAAAACCTGTTGGCGGCAATCCCATTAGCTGACCCTGTTTCAGAGCGGGCTAGAATGGCTCGAATCTAGCAGGTAAATATAATTTGATGATTAAGCACAGGAGATACCGGTTCCTTTGAGACCGCAGTAACCCATAGGGTTCTTGGCCAAATACTGCTGGTGGTAATCTTCAGCGTAAAAGAATTCAGGAGCTGAATCGATTTCAGTGGTAATCCCACCATACCCTAACCCATTTAATTCTTTTTGAGCATTCTCAGCAGACTTCAAGGCCTTTTCTAACTGAGTTTGATCAATACAATAAATAGCTGATCGATACTGACTTCCCCTATCATTGCCTTGCCTCATCCCTTGAGTCGGATCGTGGGATTCCCAAAATATAACCAACAGGTCATCATAAGAAATGACACTAGGGTCAAATACCACCAAAACCGCTTCAGTGTGCCCAGTCAAGCCTGTACAGGTTTCTTCATACGTTGGATTAGGTGTACTTCCTCCAGCATAACCGGCCGCAGTAGAGACAACCCCTGTTTTCTCCCAAAAAAGGCGCTCAACACCCCAAAAGCAACCCATGGCAAAGATGGCAGTTTTGCAATTACTTGGAAATGGAGGCTTTAAGGGCCCTCCCAAAATAAGATGCCTATCTATAACTGGCATCACATCATCTCGACCTAACAAGCAATCTTTTTTCTGCGGAATGGACTTTTTTTCAAAGGATGTTGCATACATAGGGTAAGACTCCAGACTAAATATCTTAGCTTGCGCCGCTGCCATTGTTATGAATACCTATCACTTGGCTGTTCCTATCATCACCGTCATCGCTACCCCGTTTTGCTGCGTCATTTCGAACAGAGTCGATTTTAGAAAGATAGGTACCATCAACATCTCCAGTAACATACTCACCATCAAAGACTGAGCACTCGAATCGTTTAATACTATCGTTACCCTCCGAGGCAGAAGCAATGAGATCTTCTAGATCCTGGTAAATCAGCCAATCAGCACCTATCAACTCTCCAACTTCCTCATCACTTCTACCATGGGCAATTAACTCTGAGGCAGAAGGCATATCAATACCATAAACATTAGGGTATCTAACACCGGGGGCTGCGGATGCCATAAATACTTTTTTTGCTCCAGCATCTCTCGCCATTTGGATAATCTCTTGTGACGTAGTACCCCTGACGATAGAATCATCCACCAAGAGAACATTTTTGCCAGCGAACTCTAGCTTTACCGCATTAAGCTTCTGGCGTACCGATTTTTTCCGCTCTGTTTGGCCTGGCATTATAAAAGTGCGCCCTATATAGCGATTTTTCATAAATCCTTCTCTAAGCTTGACACCAAGGTGTTCAGCCAATGCTTGAGCCGAGACTCTGCTGGTGTCGGGTATAGGAATGACCACATCAATTTGATGATCTGGATTCAAACGAACCAATTTCTCCGCAAGCTTTTCACCCATTCTTAATCGACATTTATACACTGAAATATCATCGACTAGGGAATCAGGACGAGCAAAATAAACATGTTCAAATATACAGGGCACCAATTCATGTTCTTTCGAGCACTGTCTTATATGAAGTTTCCCTAATTTATCGACAAACAAAGCCTCTCCAGGCTCTAAATCCTTAATCAACTCAAAGCCAAGGCTATCCAGAACCACAGACTCTGAAACAACTGCATATTCAGTTCCCTCACTCGTCTCCCGCTTGCCATAACAAAGAGGGCGAATACCGAATCTGTCTCTAAATGCAAACATTCCGTAGTTCGCAATAAGACCAACCACAGCGTAAGCACCGTTACACCGATCATGAACCCCTGATACAGCAGCAAAAATGTCCTCACTATTGGGCTCAAGTTTTCCTCTAGCTTGGAGTTCATGGGCAAATATATTAAGTAGCACTTCAGAATCAGAGTCGGTATTTAAATGTCTGAGGTCTTCACGGAAAATCTGTTCGCGCAATTCATCTGCATTGGTCAAGTTGCCATTGTGAGCGATAAAAATACCATAGGGAGAATTAACGTAGAGAGGTTGTGCCAAAGCCGGTCCAGAACTGCCAGCGGTGGGATATCGAACATGTCCAATTCCCACTTCACCAACTAGGCGCACCATATGGCTACGTCGAAAAACGTCTCGAGCGAGTCCTTCACCTTTACATTGATGCAGTTCGCCCTTTGATTCAGTAACAATACCAGCAGCATCTTGGCCTCTATGCTGTAACATTGTCAGCGCATCATACAAGCGCAAATTAACATTAGACTTACCTGAAATACCAACGACACCACACATGATTAAATCCAACCCATAATTAAATCCGAAAATGCGGTAGCAGCTTCTCTGCCGACATCTTCAAATGACTGAAAAAGAGGAATAAGCCGAGATGCTGTCCACCAGGCATCCTGATCCACCGGTAGTGCTTTAGGCACTACAACAACCAACGCCAGCACAATCAACAAACCTCTGAAAACTCCAAAAACTAATCCTAACGTCCTGTCAGTCCCACCTAATCCAGTTGAAGTAACTAATTTTCCTAATAAAAAATTAAGCATTGCTCCCAGCAAAAGGGTAGCAACAAAGAGGATGCCCCAAGCCGCTAATTGCCGCATAGAAGCCAACTCTATGAGACCTACGAGTAATTCTGCAAATACTTCTTTAAAACTCATCGCCACAAAAAATGCAGCCAACCAAATAACCAGAGACATGGCTTCTTTTATAAAGCCTCGAATCATACTAATGATTCCCGATATCACTATAATTATGAAAATGGTGACATCAACTGCTGCTATCTCCATGATCTACCCTTTCTAATTAGTGCAATAAATCCTGTACCACTCTGCTCAGGGCTGGTGCCTAACTACCATCGAATCAGTACCAAACTTTTCATCAATAGCTGCTTTATCTGCGAGAGCACTTCGTTTATCTATTTTTGGTCCAATAGAAACTCTGAACCTGAACTCGTCATCGACCTTTACTTTGTCTTTAAAAACTTTGTACCCATCTACACTAAGCTGGCGCTGCAGCTCCACAGCTCTGATCTCTTCGGAAAAGCTGCCTACCTGTACAAACCAACCCATAGGTAGCTTGTTATCATCCAGCCCAAATGACTTGCTTTCCTCAGTTACGGGACTGAATGAGCCACCATCAAATAAAGACTGTAAAGAGGATGTTACTTCAATAGCATCTGGCCGCTGAACCTTCTCCAACTCAGTTGGCTGTATAGAAGGTGCGGGAGGAATCTTGGTTGTACGGTCAATCTTTGCAGGATCGGCAAAGTCAATCAATAACGGTAGGACAATCAAGCCAAGAATACCTAAAACAATGGTTCCGGCAATTCGGTGCTTTAAACCTTCACTCACATTAACCCTCTTTAGACATGACCCTTAATACTGCCGAAACAGTGTGAAATGAACCAAAAACAATGACTTGATCAAGCGAAGAAGCTTCAATAATTGCCTGATGAAAAGCATTTTCAACAGATTGATAGCAACGCCCTTTATGCTGCGCAGTATATACTACTTTGAGCAGAGATCGAGCGTCCAAAGCGCGCTGATTATCGTTTATCTGCCCTATTAACCAATCATCCACGCTAGGAGCCATTTGCTCAACGATGCCAGTCCAATCTTTATCTGCTAAAACAGATGCGACAGCAAAAGTTTTACCGGCCACTACAGGAAGGTTTTTCCTTAATATTCTTGCTGCGGCAGGGTTGTGTGCTACATCCAAGATTACGTTGATACCCTTATATTTTACCTTCTGCAACCTCCCAATAAGGCTCAAAGAATTAATTGCTCGGCAACATATATCGCTATCGATGGAAAATCCTGCACTGACTACTGCTTGCAATGCGAGTGTTATATTTTCCGGCAACAGAGCACATTGGTTCATGGGGCCAATAACTTGAGTTAAACCATCATCCACCAAGTGCGAGATAAAAGAGGAGCTGTTTTTGTCCTCTAAAACTCTAAAATCATTCCCAATAAATAAAGCATCAGCGCCAATCTCCACTACCCTATCGGCAAACCCGTGCGGCAGATCAGGTTCGCCAACCAACAGGGGTTTGTTACGTCGTGCCACACCAAGCTTTGCTCTTCCTATTTCAGATCTTGTGTCACCTAGCCAATCCTGATGATCCAGATCAACACTGGTCACAATAGCCACATCAGCATCAATAATATTGACTGCATCCAATTCACCGCCGAGGCCAACTTCGAGCAACACTGCATCCAAATTTTGTTGGCAGAAAATCACCAAAGCTGCCAGTGCATTAAATTCAAAGTAGGTAAGAGAAATATCACCACTAATATCCTCAATCAGTTCAAATGCAGTCACAATTTGAGCATCTGATGCCGGCACCCCATTGATGGTTATTCTCTCGCTGTAATGCAAAAAGTGAGGCGATGTAAATGCGCCAACTGAGTATCCGTGAGCACTCAATACGGCCTGCATAGTGGCTACGCAGGAGCCTTTACCATTAGTGCCGGCCACGGTAATAAACGCTGGGCTAGATAGTGTGGAAATTTGAGTTTTTAGGGAGGACCAAACCTGCCCCACTCGCGCTAGGCCTAGATCAATTTCGTTGGGGTGACGAGTTTCAATGACTGCCAACCATTCCTCAAGGGAACGGTTAGGCATCGACAGGCTCAGGAATATTGATGAATTTGGATAGTGAACTGGCCACGCGATCACGCATTTCATTACGTGCAATAATCATATCAATATGGCCTTTTTCCAAAAGAAACTCACTCCTCTGAAACCCTTTTGGTAGTTTCTGTCGAACAGTCTGTTCAATAATGTTAGGGCCAGCAAAGCCGGCTCGAGCACCCGGCTCTGCGATATTAAGATCTCCCAGCATAGCTAGACTCGCCGATACTCCACCGTAAACGGGATCAGTCATAATAGAAATATAAGGCACGCCAGCAATACGAAGACGCTCAAGGATAGCGCTTGTCTTGGCCATTTGCATCAAAGATATCAAGGCTTCCTGCATTCGTGCTCCGCCGGTCGCAGAGAAGCAGATTAGGGGACGACGCTCTTCTAATGCTATTTGAGCTGCACGAGTAAATTTCTCACCAACAGCATATCCCATAGAGCCGCCATTAAATGCAAACTCAAATGCACAGACAACGACAGGAATAGATTTAAGCGTTCCTGTCATTGCTATTAATGCATCTTTCTCTCCAGTTTTTTTCTGAGCATCTGAAATTCTATCTTTATATTTCTGCACATCTTTAAACTTTAATCGGTCGATGGCCTCGAGATCTTTCTCAATCTCCTGAGCCCCATCTTTATCCAGAAATATATCTATACGGCGGCGAGCGCCTATGCGCATGTGGTGTTCACACTTAGGGCAAACATCTAGGTTTCTTTCTAACTCAGGACGGTAGAGTGGCGAGGCGCATTTTGGGCATTTTTTCCAAAGCCCCTCTGGAACGGAGTTTGACCGCTCATTTTTGGTGGCCGCAGTCCCTTTGGGTCGTATTCGGTTAAGCCAATTCATAAACTTCCTTTAAAAAGAGTTGGTATATTTCTAACTTCTCAATAGCCCAGATGCACGTTCATTCTAACATGACATTTAAATGTCCCATAGGCCGTCTTAAAACTATTTAACCAACTAATCATAAAATAGCGCGATTTTCGTCACTACCTCTAAGAGGCAAATGATGCAAAATTCAGCCATGCTTTGCATTACGGATAAACTCCGCGACTTTACCTTGATCTTTAACACCTGCGGAACACTCAACACCACCGCTAACGTCAACCATATAAGGCTTTACCAATTTTACTGCTGCAGCCACGTTGTCGGGATTCAAACCTCCGGCAAGAATTAAATTAAAATTATGCTCAGAAGGCAGTCTTGACCAATCGAAAGTCTCCCCTGTGCCCCCGTAATGATCTTTATTCCAAGCGTCGAACAGAAACCCACCCTCCGCTTTATATCCTATAACTTCATCGAGGATATTCAGACTCTCACTCATTCGTATAGCGCGAATGAATGGGTAATTAAATTGGTTACAGAACTCCGCGGTCTCATCACCATGGAATTGGATAAAATCTGGTTTTAACTTGCTAATAACAGACTCTATAAATTCCTCATCCGCATTCACAACCAATGCCACACAAAGGACATCTGGACTAATAGCACGCCTTAATTTAATCGCATTATCTAGATCAACATAACGACTACTTTTTTCATACAAAACCAATCCAAT
This sequence comes from SAR92 clade bacterium, assembly GCA_004211905.1. Classification (GTDB taxonomy): domain Bacteria; phylum Pseudomonadota; class Gammaproteobacteria; order Pseudomonadales; family Porticoccaceae; genus HTCC2207. Next base: position 47,048 of record SHBP01000005.1, on the reverse strand, counting down.
AGCATCGGCTCCGGAATGCTGTATCATCTCAACTTGAGATACCGTAGTAACACCACAAATTTTTACTTTGACTGTCATTTTCTACCCCTCTCCCTCAGTATGGTTTGACAGAAATATAGGGCCCAAAGGCAATTTTGGAATTTTATGTTCACTGGGATAGCGCACACCGACTAAATACAAACCAAAAGGCGAAGCTGTAGCGGCACTTTTACACCGATCGCCCCACTTTAAAAGCTGCTGTATCCAGCCTGGCGTTTGTCGCTGAAGGCCTACCTCCAACAGTGACCCAACTATATTTCTAACCATATGGAGCACAAATGCGTTAGCAGTTACCTCGAACACAATCAGCTGTCCGGATTCATACACACACGCGCGCTCAACATTTCTAAAAGGCGATAAAGACTGACAACCCGCCCCACGAAAGGCAGTAAAGTTCTGCTCTCCAAGAAGATATTCACAGGCATTATTCATCGCAGGAACATCCAATGGGTATTTAACCCAAGTTAATCCCTCAGCCAATGTTGCCGGACGCGTCTGCTGTGAAGCTATTACATAGCGGTACGTGCGTGCTGTAGCACTAAATCGGGCATGGAAGTCCTCACCAACATTGTCGGCCCAAACAAGAGCAACGGAATCTGGCAACTTGGCATTGGCCCCCATCACCCAATTATGGCCATCTCGTTGAGCCAAGCTATCGAAATGTATAACTTGATAGCTCGCATGAACCCCAGTGTCAGTGCGACCAGCGCAGCTGACCACAACAGCCTCATTAGCAACGTATGAAAGAGCTGACTCTAAAGCCTCTTGAACTGAGGGACTATGTTTCTGTTTTTGAAACCCACAAAAACTGGAGCCGTCATAGCTAACAATGGCAGCATAACGGGACACCCCCTCAGGTAGATGTTGACCCTCTGGGATCCGGCAATTTGGAATGTACTTCCATCCTAGTTCAGTCAATGTAAAGCTCGATGATAGGTCAAATTAGTCGCACAAATTTATTCTGAGAGACCCAAGTTTAATTTTTCCAAAACGGCTTGAGCTCTTGCTATACCATCCTTATTGGACTCACTAATAATTTCCTCGAGAATCTCTCGCGCACCCGAAATATCACCTAGATCAGCGTAGGTTTCTGCTAGATCTAGCTTAACATCCACTGGATCAATGCTTTCTGATGGTTCCAAGTAATCAAGGTCCTCGCCACTTTCTGGATTGAAGTCATCCGTAAACTCAAACCCAGGAGCATCGGTTGGGTCCTCACTTGTCTGCGCAAAAACATCTTCTCTAGAGGCTGCGTTGTCAGGAAAGATATCCTCATCCGGAGTCGAGTTAACATAATCGACCTCTCCGCCAATATCAGATTCATCAAGTCGATCCGACGGAGGCGGCACATTCTCTCTACTACGAGCACGGTTAAAGAGGGATGCGCCGAAGATTATCGACACAATTGCAACAAAAATAGCTACCTTAGATTCGGTTTGCTCTATCCACGGTGAAATCTTAACTGCGGTATTTAACCGTTGTGCCTGTGCAATAATCTGATTCTTATTTTGCTGCTCTGCCTTTAGTTTATCTTCTAATGTTTTTAATTCACTGGTGAGTGCATCAATTGTCGCAAGCAACTCTGATGTCTCTGACTCGAGAAGAGAAAAGTCCACACTGACTTCTTGACTCTGTAGCTTCGATTCATCGGGTCCCTCTATCGCTCCGTCTCTCTCTTTGGCCACATCATTGACAATGGTATATGGAATTTCTTGCTCTGCAATTTCGTTATACTCTAACTCCTGAAGCTTAGCTTCCGCTATCGCTCCATTCCCTAAAGCAACTTCATTGACCCCGTTATTATAAACCTCTATGCCCAGTTCCTGAGCAACCAAAACGCCTGATTGGCTTGCTATAAGATCATCAGCTGGATTGACAACATCTGATCCGATAACAATTTTACTTGGATCACCATTTAAAAAGGCACTGGGGTTAGCAGCAAAAAGTGCATCCATCGTCTGCCAAACTGTTGATTCTGGTGGGCAGAGCTTAGCTGCCAAACTCCACAGTGTGTCTCCGGTGCGCACCACCTGAGAGCTAGTTTCTGTGCCGTGGTCAAAACTCACCAAAAGTTCGTCGGTTCCAGCTGAAAGCTCTTGAAGCACCCCGAGCTCACTGCCTTTAAGTGAAAATTCATCAGATATTGAGTCTAGTTCACTTGCAGCGACAGCCGCTGCTAAAATTACAGAAGTTAGAAAAAGTGGCAGGCTAGCCAAAAGAAAAGGAGCTTTAAACGATATCTTACCGGCTATCATGTTCGTTTCCCTGTTGGGTAAATAGATTGTCGTTGCCAAGAATCATACCAAACTATCACATGCTTAATCTATGATAAAAAACTTAGAAGCAGAGCGACTCTCAGAATAAGTGACATATAATAACAAGGAGTCATTTAAGAGCTTGAAGCGCTAAGTTGACAATCTAAAATACGACTCTAACGCTAGTTGTTTACTATGATCCGGAGCATTCTGCGCAAGGGTTCAGCTGCTCCCCAGAGCAGCTGATCCCCCACTGTAAATGCTGAAAGATATCCAGAGCCCATATTCATCTTGCGCAGGCGACCCACGGGTACATCTAGCGAGCCTGTGACTGCAGCGGGGGTTAAATTAGCTAAAGAAGCTTCGCGATCATTAGGGATAACCTGAGCCCAAGGGTTGGCTTCACCTAAAATAGAATGAATATCACTCATCGGCACATCTTTAGTCAGCTTTATGGTCAACGCCTGGCTATGACATCGCATAGATCCAATGCGTACACATAACCCGTCTAGGGGAATAGGATTGGATTCGCGATCAAGGATTTTGTTTGTCTCAACCTGGTTCTTCCACTCTTCTTTACTTTGGCCATTCTCAAGCTGCACATCTATATAAGGCAGTAAACTGCCTGCCAAGGGATATCCCCAATTATCTAATGGAAGTGAATCTCCTCTAAGAGTCTCTGCAACTTTGCGATCAATCTCAAGAATTGCTGAAGAAGGATCTATCAACTTATCACCTACAGATTCATTAACCACACCCATTTGAGTAATCAATTCACGCATATTCTTGGCGCCAGCCCCAGAGGCTGCTTGGTAAGTCATTGAGGAAGCCCACTCAACTAAACCTTCATTAAACAAGCCGCCGAGCCCCATTAGCATTAAGCTAACGGTACAGTTGCCCCCGATAAAATCCTTTACGTCATTGGCAATACCTCTTTTGATCAAGGGCATATTTACAGGATCAAGCACAATAATTGACTTGTTACTGGTACGTAAAGCTGAGGCAGCATCAATCCAATAACCGTTCCACCCATTATTTCTCAGTAACGGATATACCCTGTTTGTGTAATCGCCGCCTTGGCAAGTCAGAATAATATCCATTTCATACAATGCATCAATGTTAAATGCATCTTCAAGCAAGGAAGCTTTGCCTCCAACATTGGGGGCCGCCTGCCCTGCTTGAGAGGTGGTGAAAAAGATTGGCTCAATATGATCAAAATCTCCTTCAGCTCTCATGCGCTCCATAAGCACTGAGCCAACCATTCCGCGCCATCCAATTAATCCCGTCTTGTTCATTTTATTTACCTATGACTTCATGATCACACATTGTCTATTAATAATTGTTTTATATTTACAGGGCCCGAACCACTGCGTTACCCATATCTACGGTGCCAACCTTGGTCATTCCCTCTGTAAAAATATCGCCAGTTCTAAGCCCATCATCAAGTACCGAACTAACTGCAGATTCGATCGCATCTGCTGCACTGGGTGCGTTAAGTGAGTAGCGCAACATCATTGCCACAGATAAAATTGTTGCTAGAGGATTGGCGACACCCTCACCAGCTATGTCTGGCGCAGAACCATGACAGGGCTCATACATACCTACTCCATTCTTATCCAACGAAGCAGAAGGCAGCATGCCTATAGAGCCAGTTAACATTGCAGCTGTATCCGAGAGTATGTCGCCAAACATATTCCCTGTAACTATCACGTCAAATTGCTTAGGCTCTTTAACCAGCTGCATGGCTGCGTTGTCAACGTACATATGACTTAACTCAACTTCAGGATATTCCAAACTAATCTGCTCAACTATCTCTCGCCATAAAATGGTTGCTTCTAGAACATTAGACTTGTCCACCGAGCAAAGACGTTTGTCTCTGACCATGGCAGCCTCAAAAGCCATTCGCGCAATGCGACGAATTTCTGATTCTGCATATTTGTAAGTGTTGAAGCCCTCACGCTCACCATTGTTAAGCGTTCTAATGCCCCGAGGCTCACCAAAATAAATACCGCCAACTAACTCTCTTACAATTAGTATGTCTAACCCAGAGACAAACTCAGCCTTCAGTGATGAAGCATGGGCCAACTGCGGGTACATAATTGCAGGCCTCAGATTACCAAATAGATCCAGAGCGGACCGAATATTTAAGAGCCCTTTTTCAGGGCGCAAGTGACGCTCAATACCATCCCATTTTGGCCCTCCAACCGCACCCAATAAAATTGCGTCTGCCGCCTTAGCTTTGATTACGGTGGCCTCCGGGCAGGGTTCCCCCGTAGCATCAATGGCAGCTCCACCTAAATCTCCATACTCAAGGTCGATATTCAATTCAAAATTATCGTTCACACGATCAAGAACTTTTACAGCTTCAGCAATAATTTCTGGCCCGATGTTATCTCCGGGTAGCACAAGCACTCTTCTATTTTTCATTTGATCGCTCCAAATACCCAGGGATGCTGCTTTTCTCGTTCAATTTCATATTCTTTAATAAGATCAGAGCTTGTTAAGGTCAAACCAATCTCATCTAGCCCGCTCAAAAGACATTCCTTTCTAAACTCATCAAGTTCAAAACTAAATATTTTACCTGAGTCAGTCGTCACCGTTTGTGCTGCTAGGTCAATATTAAGGTGGTAGCCCTCATCACTAGCAAGCTCTTGGAAAAGTTCATCAACTTCATTCTCAGACAAAATGACTGGCAATACGCCATTCTTAAAGCAATTATTGTAAAAAATATCTGCATAGCTAGGCGCAATCACCGCTTTAAAACCATAATCCTCTAACGCCCATGGGGCATGTTCACGACTAGACCCGCACCCAAAGTTTTTTCTCGCCAACAAAATCGAAGCGCCTTTGTAACGCGGCTCGTTCAATGGGAAATCAGGATTTAATGGCCTATCACTGCAGTCTTGGCCTGGCTCTCCTTGATCTAAATATCTCAACTCATCAAATAAATTCGGCCCAAAACCACTACGCTTTATGGATTTGAGAAACTGCTTGGGAATAATCATGTCAGTATCAACGTTGGCACGATCCATAGGGCCAACCAAACCACGGTGCTGAGTAAAAGCCTTCATCTTGCTTCTCCTTCTGATAACCAGGGTCTAACATCAACAATATGTCCAGCCACAGCGGCCGCTGCGGCCATAGCTGGGCTCATAAGATGGGTTCTGCCCCCATTTCCCTGTCTTCCCTCAAAATTTCGATTAGAGGTTGATGCGCAGTGTTCACCAGCACCTAATTTGTCCGCATTCATAGCTAAACACATTGAGCAGCCTGGCTCTCGCCAATCCATACCCGCTTGTATAAAGATTTTATCTAAACCTTCAGCTTCAGCTTGGGCCTTTACCATCTGAGATCCCGGCACAATGAGTACCTGTTTCACTGTGCTTGCTACCTGCCGACCGTTTGCAACTATCGCCGCTTCGCGCATATCTTCGATACGTGAGTTAGTACAAGAGCCTATGAACACCCTATCAACTACAATGGAAGTAATCGGCATACCACTCTTTAAGCCCATATATTCAAGGGCACGTATCATCCCTTTTCGACGATCACCCTCTGGCTGATCCTTCGGATCAGGCACAATCGCTGTAACCGGAGCTACCATCTCTGGGGAAGTCCCCCAGGTTACCTGCGGCGCTATATCCTCTGCATGCATCTCAATTTCACTATCGAATTCAGCATCATCGTCACTTACTAAGGTTTTCCAATATGTAACGGCCTGATTCCACAAATCCCCTTTTGGCACAAATTGACGGCCTTCACAGTACCTAATAGTCTTTTCATCAACCGCCACCATACCGACTCTAGCACCGGCCTCAATAGCCATATTGCACACCGTCATGCGGCCCTCAATAGACATATCGCGAAATACCGAACCGGCAAATTCGATTGCATGGCCGTTTCCACCCGCTGTACCAATTTTGCCAATTACTGCCAAAACGATATCTTTCGGTGTTACGCCATGTCCTACCTCGCCATTAACGGTGACCCTCATATTTTTCATTTTTTTTGTGACTAGGCACTGAGTCGCCAAAACATGCTCGACCTCAGAAGTACCAATGCCATGTGCCAAACATGCGAGAGCTCCATGAGTTGCGGTATGAGAATCACCACACACAACTGTCATTCCAGGCATAGTGGCACCGAGTTCAGGACCCATTACATGGACTATGCCCTGCCCCATTTCATTCATCTTAAATTCTTTAATGCCAAAATGATCACAGTTATCATCAAGTGTCTTTACTTGAATCCTAGAAATTTCGTCAGGAATGCCAGAGACACCAGCATCTCTTTCCTCACGATCAGTCGAAATATTGTGGTCAGGCGTAGCAATGTTAGTGTCCAATCGCCATGGAGACCTACCCGCCAAGCGCAAACCCTCAAACGCCTGAGGTGATGTCACCTCATGCAATACGTGTCGATCAATGTAGAGTACTGACGAACCATCGTCGTTCTGTTTAATCAGGTGCGCATCCCACAACTTGTCGTAAAGCGTCTTTCCCGCCATAACGTTCATCCCAATAGCTATTTAGGTGGCATTATAGCTTTGCTTTTTGATGAAATAAATTCATAATATGAATAAATATCATTCTCAAATAGAATACCTAAGGGAGAAGTCGGTGGATAATCAGAATCTAAATGCGTTTATTGCGGTGGCTGAAAGTAAATCATTTTCTGAAGCTGCAAACTTACTGGATGTCACCCAATCAACGATCAGCAAGCGCATTGCGCTGTTAGAATCTAAAATTGGCCAAAAATTATTTGATCGAATCGCCAGGCAAGTCACCCTCACTGAAGCCGGCATCGAGCTGCTACCAAGGGCGCAACATATATTAAACGAGTATGAAAGTGCCCTCCAGGCGATTAATGACCTATCAGGTAAAGCCACAGGCACCCTTCGAATTGCCATTAGTCACCATCTTGGGCTACACCGTCTGCCACCACTGTTGAAGACCTACGCTCAGGAACAACCGGACGTTTTGTTAGATATTGAGTTTATGGATTCTGAAAAAGCATATGACCAGGTTATGCATGGGCGCTCTGAGATCGCAGTCATCACGCTTGCCCTCGAACACCATCCAAATATACTGAGCCAGAAAATATGGAACGACCCACTTCGCTTTATATGTGCTAAAGATCACCCTCTCTCAAAATTGTCAGAGCCACAACTCTCAGATCTTGCCAATTTTCCAGTGATATTGCCTGGATTAAACACCTACACAGGTCGAATTGTTCAGAATCTGTTCCAATCAGAGAAAATTCCCTTGAAGTCGCCGATGTCTACAAATTATCTTGAAACCATCAGTACGATGGTCGAAGTCGGTTTAGGTTGGAGTGTTCTTCCTGAAACATTGGTGAATCAATTACATGTAATGCCACTCCCTCACCGAACAATCCAGCGTGAGTTGGGCTATATTTGCCACACTAAGCGCACTCTATCCAATGCTGCCACGTCTTTTTTGCAATTGTTAGACAATGAGCGGGTTTCCCAGAAAAACGCTTAAATAGGCTTTAAACCGCTATCAACGCCGGCATTCTGTGCTCTGTGCCGCAAGTAATGATCCATTAAGGTAATTGCGAGCATAGCTTCTGCTATGGGTACAGCGCGAATACCAACACAGGGATCATGACGCCCGGTGGTGACGACCTCTGCAGGCTTTCCTGTTTTATCTATGGATTTTCCAGGAATACGGATACTTGAGGTCGGCTTGAGTGCAAGGTTCGCTAAAATCGATTGCCCAGAGGAAATGCCCCCAAGAATACCGCCAGCATTATTCGACAGAAAGCCTTCCGGAGTTAACTCATCCCTGTGCTCCGACCCTTTCTGACTAACAGAATCGAAACCGGCTCCAATTTCAACCCCTTTAACCGCATTAATACTCATCAAACTGTGCGCAATCTCTGCGTCCAATCGATCAAATATTGGTTCGCCAAGCCCCACGGGCAGGTTCTCTGCAATCACAGTAACCTTCGCGCCTACTGAATTACCTTCTTTTAACAAGTCTTGCATATAGGCTTCAAGGTCAGCAATCTTATCCGAATCAGGAAAAAAGAAGGGGTTGTTCTCTATCTCACTCTTTTCGAATCGAGCTGCTGTAATTGGCCCAAGCTGGGAAACATAGCCATATACTTCAATACCAGCCACCTCCCTCAAATATTTTTTAGCAATTCCGCCCGCCGCCACACGCATAGCTGTTTCACGAGCAGAGCTGCGCCCACCACCACGATAATCTCGATCACCATACTTTTGATGGTAGGTATAATCAGCATGAGCCGGCCTAAATAAGTCTTTGATTTTGCTGTAATCTTTTGATTTTTGATCTTGATTTTCAATGATCATTCCAATCGAGGCACCCGTGGTTTTACCCTCAAAAACACCAGATAGAATACTAACTTCATCGTCCTCACGACGCTGAGTGGTATAACGAGACTGACCTGGTTTACGTCTATCTAGGTCAGCCTGGAGGTCTGATGGCGATAACTCTAAACCTGGGGGACAACCATCAACAACACAGCCTATCGCTGGCCCATGACTTTCGCCAAAACTAGTTACGGTAAATAGCTTTCCAATTGAATTTCCTGACATACTTTTGAACAACCTTATTCTGTGAGCAACACCACTAAGGGTCGCATTATACGCGTTTTATTGAAATAGTTCCCGATGCTCATCGAGCTGCGAGCGAGTAAGCATAAACACTCCGCCATCACCCTCCGCAAACTCAAACCAAAGAAAAGGCACCAAGGGAAAAGCATCCTGTAAAGCGACCGAAGAATTACCAACTTCCACAACTAAAATACCCTCACTTGAGAGATAATCTGAGGCCTCACGCAATAGACGACGCGTAAAATCCAATCCATCAGCACCAGAGGCGAGCGCCAACTCTGGCTCATGGTGAAACTCGTCGGGCATCGACGCTAAATCTTCAGCATCAACATAAGGCGGATTACTGACTATCAGGTCAAATGTCTGCCCCAAAAGAGCACTGAATAGATCCGAGTGGACCGAGCTAACTCTTTGTCCTAACCCATGCTTACCAATATTGAGGTCAGCGACCGCCAGTGCGTCTTCTGAAATATCACTGAGTACTACGTCAGCTTCATCAAAGCCATAAGCACAGCTAATGCCAATACAACCACCTCCAGCGCAAAGATCCAGTATGCGCTGAGGACTTTCCACCAACCATGGTTCGAAATAAGTCATAATTAATTGGGCTATTGGCGATCGTGGAATAATAACGCGCTCATCAACAATAAAAGGTAACCCACAAAACCAGGCTTGCCCCGTAAGGTAAGGCGCTGGAATACGCTCTTGAATACGGCGATTAAACAAGGTTTTAATTTCTTTTTGCTGAATATCGGTCAGGTTTTCATCTAAAACTGATTCATCAGCCTCGGACTCTAAACCCAGTGCAAAAACCAGTAAGCATACCGCCTCGTCCCAAGCGCTGACTGTGCCATGGCCAAAATAAACACCACTCTCAACGAACAAAGACTCACCGAATTTGAGCATATCGTGAATCGTGCAGCGAGAGCCATTTTTCTCCGCTCCAAGGGCCACTTCATATTTTTTGGACATAGTACCTCCGCAGGAACGACATTTTACCTTCGATTGCTACTTTAGTATCCATTTTGTTTGTATCAACGCAAATGCATTAATGTTAAGGCTATGCTTCATCCTTCACTTAAGGTGATCCGCCAAAACGAGCGAAAATTTCAGCCTGACAATAATCTATAGGATAGCTCCACATTGCTTATGCAATACCTGAACTATCATACAATTTAGGCTAGTAGATTTTCATGACTTAAAGAGCGTAATCAGTTCTAAAGGGTTCTTGAAATTGGCGTACTAGCCGATATTAAGTAGCTTCATCTTGATAAAGGCCGCAGGCCAGCATTTAAATTTAATAGCTATAAATCTAGATAAAAACTATGTAATAATGCACTAGCAAGGAGCTCATAACTCGAATGTTAAAGGTGCATTTGCGACGTAGTTTTAAACATGCAACGCTTACTAAAAGCTGTAAAGGAAACTCAAATATGCCATCCACTGCCATTGCTGAAAACAAAGTAGCTTTTCACAGTCGCCTCTCAAACGAAGCCCAATTAGTTCGTAATGCTCTTATTGAAAGGGGCCTTGAAACTCCATTAAGTGGGCAACAACTCACTCGCGATGAAAAATACTCAAGAATTAAAGACGCTATGACTCAAGTTGTGTCTGCGCTAGGGCTTGATTTGACTGACGACAGTCTTGAAGAAACACCTCACAGAATCGCTAAGATGTATGTCGATGAAATTTTTTCTGGCCTAGACTACGCTGAGTTTCCAAAAATTTCGTTAATCGACAACAAAATGGCTGCCGACGAAATGGTTAAAGTCAAAGCAGTCAAGGTAATTAGCACTTGTGAACACCACTTTGTGACTATCGACGGACTTGCTAATGTTGCATACTTGCCGGCTGATAAGATTATTGGCCTGTCTAAAATTAACCGAATCGTAAAGTTTTTCGCTCAGCGACCTCAGGTTCAAGAGCGGCTGACGCAACAAATTTTGGTCGCATTACAAACATTACTCGAAACGGAAGATGTAGCAGTATTCATGGACGCCACACACTACTGTGTCAAGGCCAGAGGCATAATGGATGCTTCTTCACGCACAGAGACAAGTGCGATGGGCGGCCGGTTCAAGTCCGATACCAATTTGCGCCAAAACTTCTTAAATACGCTCCGGTGACTACCTAATCAGCTTTCCCCGAGTCGAGGTAACAAGCCCTACAACACCTAGCTTAATAGGGTAAGTGCTCTATACAAAAAACTCTTGAATCTTTTTGGCTACCTCTTCCGCTTCATCTTCTAAATGCAAATGATGCGAACCCGGCATTTTCTCGATCCGCATGTGGGGAACCCAGCCAAACAATTCACTCTGCTGTCGCTCTGGCGAAAATGCACTATCCTCAGCCTGAATCAATAGAACTCTGGCGAGAATAGCTGTGAAGAAGCCCTCTAGATGCTCCTTAGAAAACTTAACAAAAGATGCAGCTTTTAAGCGCTGATCATTTGCCCAATAGTAACCTCTAGGGCCTTCAGCAACACCACGATTAGCCAGCAGAGTGGCGGCCTCTAGCTGCAATGGAACAAATCCATTGACTCTAGCTTGGATGGCTCGATCAAAGTCAGGAAAGTGTGTTGGTGAGGCACCGCCAAAACGTTTGTTCTCACGGATTGCTTTCATTACCTGCTTGGCTGCGTTGTCCGCATCCTGAGGCATAGGAACATAACCATCAATGAGTGCAACTTGAGTGACTCGATCAGGAAATGTACCTGCGATAAGACCTGAGATGATAGCCCCACGGGAATGCCCTAAAAGAGCAAAGCGCTCCCAACCCATTTGGTCAGCAACAGCTATGACTTCCCCAATATCAATCCAGATATCATAGCTGGAGTCCATTGATCGGTGACTACTGCGCCCGTGACCTGCAAGGTCAAGTGCTATCACATGGAGATTTTCCATGAAGGGTAGCATTCGATCATAGGTGGCTGCATTGTCCAGCCATCCATGTAGAGCAATGACAGGAATGGAACCAGATCGACCCCACTCTTTTGCTGTTAAGATCAAACCATTTACTTCGAAACTTCTCTCTCTAATAAATTCAATCGGCATCGTGTATCCAGTTAAGTGTGGCCATGTCCCTTGCGGGAAAGTCCATTGAAAGTGAGGCAAGACTCGCGGTACCCAAGTGGGTTCCTTGCTCACCGGTTAAATAATCAATTAGCCCACCCAATATGGGCATATGAGCTACCAATAGGACAACTCGGCTATGGTGTTTTTGCAGTAGAGATACAACAGACATTATGTCTCCGAGCGGCATTAAATCATCAAACCGATTAATTTCAAGAGAATTTTTTTCAGACAGCTGTCCTAAAAACAAATCTGCGGTTTGAGTAGCCCTCAAATAAGGACTACTAAACACAACTTCTATCTCTGCCATGATATTTGAATGCGCTACGCCGGCAGATGCTACCTGACTCTTACCCAAACCTGAAAGCTTACGGTGACTATCAGGATAACCATCGACCGCCTCGCCATGTCGAATGATAAAAAGATCCAAATTAAAACCACCAAAATTGTTTCGGCAAGGTTACGCCAGCAATTTATTTATCTTTCCCCGACTCATCCCCATCACTCTTATCGGCATCTTCACTAGCGACGAACGTGGGTATATTACTGTCATCATCTGCAACAACTTCTGTTTCTACAATATCCGACTCTTTTTGTTGGTCTGTTGAATCAGCAGAGTAACCGGCAGAAGGCTCCATGACTGGCCATTCCTCGAAAGGAAAAGGTTTGGCCTCCGTATTGAAGGTCAAAAAGAGTATTCCCCGATATATCCATTCACCGAGAGACTGCCCCAAATTTCGCAGGTTGTCATTGTCTCTACCCTTAACCAATACCACCAAGAACTGGCCAATGATGATAAAACCTAGAACAAATCGTCCAAGCGGAATTAAAAAGACCCCGAATAGAACCATGTAGGCCAGTCTTATCCAAGTACTTGATTTTTTTACATTTGCTTTACTATCAGTCATTTAATTCCACCATAAAGTCCACGTCCATATTTTGCTCAGATAACATCATTGCACTCAACGACTCTTTGATAGGTCGCTGTTCAAATAATGTAGCATACAAAGCAGATGCCAAGGGCATATAAACACCTAATTCATCCGCTTTTTCTTTTACTAGTTTGGTTGTATTGATACCCTCAGCTACTTGCCCGACATCTTTAATTGCTTGTTCAAGGGTTTTACCTTGGCCAATTGCCACTCCAACGCGAAAATTGCGACTCAAAGGAGATGTACATGTGACGTAAAGATCGCCGATACCGCTTAAACCCAAAAGAGTCATGGGATTAGCACCCAATTCGCTGGCAAAACGGTTCATTTCGGCCAAACTGCGTGTCAAAACAACACTCTTAGTATTCTGCCCTGCTCCAATGGCATCGGTGATGCCTGAAGCAATTGCATAAATGTTTTTTAGAGCCCCGGCAAGTTCCACGCCAAACTGATCATGATTAGTGTAAACGCGAAAATTGGAGGACACCAATAGCTCTTGCACCTGAGTACAAAATACGTCGTTATCACTGGCAACCACAGTCGCAGTTATTTGCCCATCAGCAATCTCTTTAGCTATATTGGGCCCACTGATTACGCCGATCTCACACTGAGATAGTTCTTGCTGTAAGACCTGGCTCGGTAGAAGGAATGTAGCACTCTCAATTCCCTTGGCTGTGCTAATAACCGTGGTGTCTTTAGTCAAATGCTCACTGATTTGGCGAGCTATTTGCCTAAATGCACTACTTGGAACAGCAAAAATTACGCAGCCGCAATCTTGGACTGATCCCTCTAGATCGGCACTCACAGTTACGTTCGAATCTAGCTTATATCCGGGCAGATACGCCGCATTTTCCCCACAGGCATTGATTTTATTCGCATGGGCTTGGTCCCGGACCCATAGTGACACCGCATGTCCATTAGCTGCGATATTGTTGGCGATGACAGTCCCAAAACTGCCGCCGCCAAGTACTGCCACCTTATGATTAATGTTATTCCCCACATAAACCCCTATCTACGAAGCTATCTCTGACCCCATTATAGGTATTGCCCTGGCAACTGTCAGCCGTAAAACAAAGTAGCGCCCAAATGGGCGCTACGATATTAACTAAAAGTTTTAACTAAACATCAGTTTATTGAGCTCTTGAACAAACTGAGCAGGATTTTCTAACGGCCTACCCGCTGATAGTGCTGCTTGATCAAATAAGACCTTGGCTAGAACTGTAGCACTTTCATCATTTTTCTCGCCACTTAGCTTACTAACCAACGGATGCTTCATGTTAACTTCAAGTATGGGTTTTGACTCTGGAACAGCCTGTCCTGCTGCCTCCATAATCTTGCGCATTTGCTCTCCCATATCGTTATCACCCACAACCAGACAGGCTGGGGAGTCAGTTAAACGGGTTGTAGATCTAACCTCTTCTACTTTTTCCCCCAACAAGGTCTTTATTCTTGAAATGGTTTCACTGTGCTCATCACTGTCAGTTTTTGATTCTTCATCATCAGTATCTGAATTAGAAGTCTCTCCGGTGATCTTACTCAGATCGAGCTCACCGCGAGCAACATCTTGGAAAGACTTACCATCAAACTCGGTGAGATAACCCATCATCCATTCATCTATCCGATCTGACATTAACAATACTTCAACGCCATGCTTTCGAAACACTTCTAGGTACGGGCTATTGTTAATAACCGAATAACTATCGCCAGTCACGTAGTAGATCTTGTCTTGCCCTTCTTTCATGCGCTCGATGTAGTCAGCGAGGCTCACTGTAGGCTCAGCACCATCAACTGATGAACTTGCAAAGCGAAATAGTTTTGCAACTTTTTCACGATTGGCATGATCTTCACTGGGGCCTTCCTTCAAGACCGCTCCAAACTGAGACCAAAAAGTAGCGTACTTTTCCGGCTCACTAGTGGCCATCTTATTAAGCATATCCAGTGTACGCTTGGTCAGTGCCGCTCGAATACTATCAACCATAGGTGTCTTTTGAAGTATCTCTCTAGATACGTTCAGCGGGAGGTCAGCACTATCTAATACGCCCTTAACAAACCTCAAGTACATGGGCATAAATTGCTCTGCATCATCCATAATAAAAGTACGCTTGATGTAAAGCTTGATGCCTCGGACTGCCTCACGCTGATAGAGATCCATCGGCGCCATGCCTGGGATATACAGCAAGCTCGTGTATTCTTGCTTGCCCTCTACCCGATTATGACTCCAGGTAAGGGGTTCTGCGAAATCACTTGATACATGCCGGTAAAACTCTTTGTATTCATCATCAGTAACTTCGCTTCTAGAGCGAGTCCAAAGAGCCTTTGCATCATTAACCGCTTCCCATTCAGGAACGTTAACAATTATCTCTTCTTCACTCGCCTCTTCGGCTTCACTACCAGGCATTGGTGGCATGTCTGGCTTCAACATTTCCACCGGAATGGCGATATGATCAGAATACTTCTTAACGATGCTGCGCAAGCGCCAATCATTAGCAAATTCAGACTCGTCTGCTTTCAGATGCATAGTAATCGTTGTACCACGCTCTTTCCGTTTGATCTTTTCAATCTGATAATCCGCTTCACCTTCACACGTCCAACGGACAGCATCAGCAGTTTTTTCACCCGCTCGGCGAGTTTCAACAACGACTTTCTCGGCAACGATAAATGAAGAATAGAACCCCACACCAAACTGACCAATTAATTGAGAGTCTTGCTGTTGATCTCCGGTTAAATTCTTTAAAAAATCTGCAGTCCCCGAGCGAGCGATGGTGCCCAAATTGGCAATCACCTCATCTCTGGACATACCAATCCCGTTGTCAGTGATGGTGATAGTTTTCGCTTCTTCATCAACACCAATGCGAATTCTCAGATCTCCGTCATCTTCATACAACTTAGAGTCTTCAAGTGCTTCAAAACGAAGCTTGTCGGTCGCATCTGAGGCATTAGAAATTAACTCCCGAAGAAAGATCTCTTTGTTCGAGTATAACGAGTGAATCATTAAATGCAGAAGTTGTTTTGCTTCTGTCTGAAAGCCTAAGGTCTCGGCACCGGATTTTGCTTTAGCTGTCATTGTTCGTATATCTCCTAGTGATTACAACGGCAAAGAGCATTAGTGACTTCTTGCCTGTGTGGTTAAACAGATGGGGGCACAACGAAGAATTTCAAGGCTTCAGGCCAGTAAAAAATGGCACCGCGCAGTGGCGATAGGCCGACCAACATCATCTTGCCATGCGGTCGCTGTTACATTGACCAATTTACTACCCTGTCGCAGTACAGTGCAGTTGGCATAAATCGTTTTGTATCGACCAGGGCGCAAATAGTCTAGAGAAAAATCGACGACCTTTGGAATCAAACTTACATCTAGTTCATAAAGAATCTCAATAGAGGCAGATAACTCAAGAAACCCGCCAATAACACCACCATGAATTGCAGGTAAAGAGGGATTACCAATGTTCGATGGGCGGCGCTCAAGCCAATACAAAACTTCATCATCCTCGATTTTTGCTTGAGCCCCAATAAAGGCGCTGTAGGGAATTAAATCCAGCATAGCTTGCGGGTTTGATGCCCTTTTAGCGACAGCCAACCTATTCTGGATAATCTGAGTCACATCAGTCATCGACTCGCCTCATCACTCTTAGTGCCCGCGCCCCGAACTAGCCGCCTCAGACGACGGCGTAAAGCACTAGCTATTGAGATGTCAGGGGAATCCACCTTCATAAAAGTCGCTACACAGTGGGCGATAGAATTGTCAGGGTCACCCTGCCATGCAGAGCCCCGGCAGAACAAGACATTGGAAGTATCTCGATACACTTTAGCCGACACATAAACTGGCTCATAGGGCTGTGCCGGATGCATATAATCAAGACGTAAATCCATTGTTGGTGTTACCGCAGGTCGGTCAAGCATAGTCATTGCTGCTGTGCCACAGCAAGTATCCAATAGACTGACAATGACACCACCATGGATGACGCCAGTAATCGGGTTGCCGACCACTTCAGGCTTGTATGGAAAAGTCATCTCAACTTCACCACGCCTTACTTTAGTCACTTCAAACCCTAATGCAGCACCATGACCTGTACGCTCCATAGCTAGTTTTAGCATAGGTTTGAATATGGCGCGTCTTAAGTTCATGGCATTAAACTCCAATACTTCAGGCTAAGCTGTCTTCTGCAACAAAATACTTGGGGTCTTCAATAACGTTTACTTCCACTAAGTTCCCCGCTTTCTTTAAAAGCTTTCGGCACTCTTCACTTAAATGAACCAAATGCAGAGTCTTTCCAGCATTTTCATACCGTTCAGCAAGGGTATCTATGGCCTCAAGGCCGGAGTGATCGGCAACACGAGAGCGAGCAAAATCAATGACAACATCATCATTATCATGCTTGGGGTCAAAGCGTTCCAAAAATGAAGTCACAGATCCGAAAAACAGTGGGCCTGTCACGGCGTACACCGTAGAGCCCTTATGATCTTCTCTAGAGTCAATACGAATATATTTAGCATGTTCCCAGGCAAACACTAAGGCTGAAATAATAACACCCACAACAACTGCAACCGCAAGATCAGTGGCCACAGTTACGCCAGAGACAACCACCAAGATAAGGGCATCACTGCGAGGCACCTTTCCAACAATACGGAAGCTAGACCATTCGAATGTTCCTATCACCACAATAAACATCACGCCAATAAGCGCAGCCAGTGGAATCTGCTCAATAATAGGTGAAGCGACCAATATAAATATCAGCAGAAAAATGGCAGCACTGATTCCGGACATACGGCCACGGCCACCAGAATTCACATTAATCATGCTTTGTCCGATCATGGCGCAACCGCCCATACCGCCAAAGAAGCCAGTTACAGTGTTAGCAAGACCCTGGCCAATACACTCTCTATTGCCACGCCCCCGAGTCTCAGTAATTTCGTCAATCAGCCGCAGGGTTAGCAGAGACTCAATTAAACCGATCGCAGCCAGAATAATGGCATAAGGCAACACAACCCAAAAGGTTTCCATAGTGAATGGAACTACTGGAATATGAAAACTGGGCAATCCACCACTGATGGACGCAACATCCCCGACTACTTTCGTGTTTAGATCAAGACCCAGTACTAAGCCTGTCACAACGGCAATAGCCACCAGTGAGGACGGTATCGCCGTAGTAAACCTTGGTAATGAGTGGATAATGATCATTGTCACCAAGACCAAACTCACCAGCATGTAGAGCTCTTGCCCCTGTAGCCAGGCCACATCAACAATGCTGCCCTCCATAAATGTACCTGTTAACCAACCAGGCTCTCCAGGCTGGCCAAATTGTCCCAGCTGAGCGAGAAAGATCACAATGGCTAACCCATTTACAAAACCCAACATCACCGGGTAAGGCACCATACGAATAAATTTACCTAGTTTAAGCACTCCCGCTGTAATCTGAAGGATACCCATCAAAACTACGGTGATAAATAGGTACTCTACTCCGTGATCCGCAACGAGAGACACCATGACCACCGCTAAAGCCCCGGTGGCACCACTAATCATGCCCGGTCGCCCGCCAATACATGCAGTAATCAGGCCTACCATAAATGCGGCATAGAGCCCTACTAGCGGGCCAACTCCTGCGACAAAGGCAAAGGCAACCGCTTCAGGTACCAGTGCTAGGGCAACCGTCAGGCCGGAAAGTATGTCATTTTTGAAGGTTGCTACTTTATTAAAGTGGATCTCAAACATTAATTCTTTACTCTTGATATTAACTAAAAACTATATGGCTATAACGACTACTTACTGCGGTTTCGACCTGATCCGCGATTTGAATTGCCCCCGGATGGGCGTCTTCGGCCTGAGCCCGCATTATCAGTTTTTCGCGTATTGCCATAGGGAGAAAAACTTTTCCCTGAGGAATTTCTTTCATTGCTGTCCGTGTTTTGACTTGATGAAGCACCGGAGCTATGGCGTGGTTTTGAAGTTTGATTACGCCCACCGCTCTTGGCTTTTTTCCCCGGTTGAGGGCCTTGACCGTATTCAGAGCGACGTTTACTGTTGGTAGAACTGTTGTTGTGCCTAGAATTGTTGCTCTCGTTAGTTTGGCTTTTGAGAGGCTTTCGCGGCTTTTTAGAACGCACAGGTCGATTTAGAGTTGTTTCTTTGACCACTTGATTAGGCTCGAATCCTTCCATCTCCCTTCTCGGCAATATCTTTTGAATCAAACGTTCAATTCCTGATAACAAATCTACCTCATCCGCACTGACCAGTGAAATCGCTTCTCCTGTCAAACCAGCACGACCAGTTCGGCCGATCCGATGAACATAGTCCTCAGATACGTTAGGCAAGTCGAAATTAACTACCTGAGGAAGCTGCTCGATATCTAAACCTCTGGCTGCGATATCTGTGGCTACCAATATGCGAATCTCTCCGGCCTTAAAGTCTGCCAAAGCACGAGTTCGGGCACCCTGACTCTTGTTTCCGTGGATAGCGGCAGCAACAATGCCTTGACCTTCAAGATGCTTGGTTAACTTATTAGCGCCATGCTTGGTCTTGGTGAACACTAACGCTTGCTCCCAACCTCCATCCTTAATAAGTTGCGTCAACAAAGGAGCCTTCTGTTTTTTGTCCACGGTGTATATGAGCTGATTTACTGTCGGTGCAGCGGCGTTTCGTGGGCTCACTGAAATTTCGATAGGATTTCGGACCAATCCGTTGGCTAACTTACGAATATCATCACTAAAAGTTGCAGAAAACATAAGGTTTTGGCGACGCTTTGGTAGTAAAGCTATGATTCGGGTGATGTCTCGAATAAAGCCCATATCCAGCATGCGATCAGCCTCATCTAGAACAAGTACCTCGAGATGATCAAACTTAACTGCATTTTGACTATAGAGGTCCATCAAACGGCCCGGAGTTGCAACAAGTACATCAACGCCTCGACGCAACTTCATCATTTGGGGGTTAATTTTGACCCCGCCAAACACAACTGTTGATGTGAGTGACATATGTTTTCCGTACTCTCGTACACTTTCACCGACTTGAGCTGCAAGCTCTCTTGTTGGCGTGAGAACAAGAGCTCGCGCCTGATTTGATTGAGCGCGCCGACCTGTCGAAAGTCGTTGTAAAATGGGCAGTGTAAACCCTGCTGTTTTACCCGTGCCTGTCTGAGCCGCGGCCATCACATCGCGGCCATCTAAAACTGCTGGAATGGCTTTTTGCTGAATGGGTGATGGTGTTTCATAGCCTTGACTGGCAATAGCTTTTAATAAAGGCGCAGACAAGCCCAAATCGTTAAATGACATAATAATATCTTGTATTTGCTGCGTACCTAGGACCTGGGTAGCTGCTTCTAATAGGAATTCTCGGAAGGCCCTTGAATGGCGGGCACCATACAGACTCTGGGAGCTAAAAGCTACTCAATCTCTTTAAACTTTTAAATACTATGCTTCAGCAATGATCTTGTAGGCCTCAATTACTCTGGGAGGTGCCTGAACCAGCTCTACTAAAACACCTTCAGCGCTTAAGGGGAATTCCTCATTTCCTTTAGGATGAACGAAGCAAACATCGTGACCTGCGGCTCCTTGGCGGATCCCACCAGGGGTAAATCGCAAACCCTGACGGGTCAGCCAATCAACTGCAGCAGACAAGTCATCAATCCACAAGCCAACATGATTAAGCGCAGGATGATCAACTCGCGGCTTTAATGTGCTATCCAGCGGCTGCATTAAATCCACCTCAACAGCAAAATCACCCGATCCCATAACACAAATATCTTCATCTACGTTCTCAGTCTCGCTGATAAAAGTTTTATGGTATTCAAGTCCCAGCAAATCTATCCAGAAAGATCTCAAACGACTCTTATCTGCTGCACCAACGGCAATTTGCTGGATACCTAGTACCTGAAATGGGCGGTGACTATCCAAAGTGAACTCCTGTCGCTTCAATAATTGAGAACTTCAAACTATCAGTCTTGATAGCTTTGTTCAAATTTATCAATAAACTCACCCAACTGATCTGCGGGTAAATCATTAATTCCAGCCGCGGCTTCCCTGCCGCCGCCTGATTCGAATTGACTGCATAACAAGCTTGCTCCAACCCTATTGTCTAGGGGCGCTCTTACACTGACCAAGTAGCAGCCATTTGGCTTTTCTGTCAGCACAGCATGGGCCCTTTCGGGGTATTGATTGGTCAAATCATTGCTAAATACGCCACTTACACGCCTGGCCCACGCTTCATCAGGGAGCAGGAAAACCGCTGTAGTAGCAGTTTGGTGAACTACCTCAACAGATCGTACAGCGGAAAAATCATTCTGATAACCTGCCTCAAGTTTTTCAAAATGATGACGGCCATCAGAGATGAAATCCAACGGATTTTCATAGTCCAACACTAACCCATACAACTCACTTGGGGTGAAATGTAGATCCATTAAATCTGAGCCATATCCATTGTAGTTCATATAAATGCCGAGTTTTTCTAGCAATTCTATTTGCTCTGAAGAAAACTCACTATTTTTTAACATTCCATGAGCCACTGCCTTTAGATTGTCACCAAAGGTGCCCACCACTCCCCACGCTAATCGTGCCCCACGAAGGTAATTATTAACTAATAAACTGGTAGACACATTAGGGGATTCATTAATAAGGGATATTAACGAAGAGGAGACAGGCACCTCTCCTGCCGCATGGTGATCAACATAAAAGACAGTAGCACCTTGGGAGAGCACTCGTTTTAGATCATCGCCGTTTTTGGCCATGGAAATATCTAAGACAGTAATGCGATCTCCAACATTAGCATTTACCTCGCTCAAAAGTTGGATGTTGCGCTTTACTCCAGTGATGAGCGTTGAATCTCGAGGCTCCAATTGTCGTAATTGAACCAGAGCACAAATACCATCGGCATCGCCATTGAAAACATCATAATCGGCCATCACCTCTGTACTCCCTTATATTGAAGCAGACATGATAGAGCGGATGAGGGTGTTTTTACAAACAGGAAAAGGTACCTGTAGGCCAAACCGCCTACAGGCATACGTATTTAAGCCTAGTCTTTTTGAGCTATCGCGCGATCCAACCCACTTCTCTGGGTATCAAGAGCAAGATATGGGTTTTGCTCTTGGATAGCACCAGGATGTACAACAGATATAGTAATCTGGCTACCACTACTACCGCCAGCTATCGCACCGATGCCACGCCCTCTGCGAAGAATTTCAATGGTCGCATGGCGACCTTCTTTTGTATAAATTAATATAATTTCTTCGGCCACTGTCGATGACACCAGACCCCATCCAGCCCCCTGAGTAGAGTTGCCATAGAAAATCAAGTTCTCCGCAGGACTTAAATCAGATTCTAATACAATACGCCCAGCAATTCCCGTACCCGTTCCAAGTATTACGGTCGGAACTTTTTGAATCTCAGCATCATTTGGAAGTGGGAAATCTGCAAGAAGATAATTAATAATTCGACGGGACTCTTCTTGGTACACATCACCAACCAATCCACAACCAGACATGAGACTAGCAAAAATAAGTACACAACCAAAATTTGCGCGTTTGGACATTAGTGATCTCCAGAATTGTTAACAAACCTTAAAGTAACTATAAGTAATATTTCTATATATTAATACCATATATCTATCCGTTAGTGCATAAATTTTTAGGGATAGTATCTCCTCGAATGAGGAACAATTATGACCTGAATCAGGCTATAACCTAGGTGGAAAAGAGGCTATAAAGTCATCGCTGCTAAATCTTGAATTGAGTATATTGCTCTGCCGTAGGTAACTATTCTAAGCAAGAACCCTACAAGCTGTTAATGCTCGAGGCGGTCACTCGGAGAGTCACCGCCAAGATCAATAGCACAAACAACAACCGGATACTCTGATAAATAGAGAATACGATTAAATCCTTACCTTATCTACAGGCTAAAAGTGCTTGCCATTCGCTGCAAGGTCAACCAAATATGGGCTTGGAGTCCAAAAATCATCTCCAGTTTTATCTTGGTAGTGACGTAGCTTTTCAACAACTTTATCTAGGCCTATGCTGTTCGCATAATGCATTGGCCCACCTCTGTAAATTGGCCAGCCGTAGCCATACACATAGACTACATCGATATCGCTGGCGCGCATAGCAATGCCCTCATCAAGAATTTTGGCTCCCTCGTTAATCATAGGTAGCACGCAACGATCGAGTATCTCTTCGTCAGAAAATTCTCGGCGAGTAACACCGGATTTCTCTGCATGGTCTTTTATAAGGTCAGCTACCAGCGATGAAGGAGTTGGTCTACGCTTTTCATCATAATCATAAAATCCTGCTCCTGTTTTCTGACCCCGTCGATCTTGCTCGCACAGCCGATCTTTAACCGTTTCGCTGTTAGATTTTTCCTTGTCCCAGCCCAGATCAAGGCCAGCAAGATCGGCCATCTGAAATGCACCCATAGGGAAACCAAAATCAAATAACACTTGATCTACTTTCTCAACCGCCGCGCCTTCCAGAGCAACAAGGTTAGCCTGATGCTGACGCATGAATAATATCCGATTACCAACAAACCCAGGGCAAACACCAACCAATGTGGCGACCTTTTTGATTCGCTTAGCAAACGCCATACAGGTTTTTATGACTGGATCTGCGGTCTTTTCACCGCGAACTATTTCAAGCAACTTCATGACGTTGGCTGGCGAGAAAAAGTGCAATCCAATGACCGACTCAGGGCGACTGGTCACGCTGGCGATTTCATTCAAATCAAGCGCCGATGTATTTGAAGCCAAAATGGCTTCTGGTTTTGCAATCTGGTCTAAACGGCTAAATATATCTTTCTTAACCGCCATATTTTCAAATACGGCTTCAATGATCAGGTCGCAGTCTGCTAAGGATTCCATTTCGAGAGAGCCATCAATTAATCCACAGCGAGTCTCAACATCTTCAGCACGCAAGCGCCCTTTACTAGCGGTATTTTCATAGTTCTTACGAATAATGCCCAAACCGCGATCCAATGCCGCCTGATTTGTCTCTACAATGGTTACTGGAATACCCGCGTTAGCCATGTTCATGGCAATACCACCGCCCATAAGGCCCCCTCCAATAACACCTACCTTGCTGATCGGTAAGTCAGGAGTATTCTTGTCAATGCCGGCCACTTTTGAGGCCTGACGCTCAGCAAAAAAGAAATACTGTTGGGCTCTGGATTGTGGCCCTGCCATCAGCTCCATAAACAATTTGCCTTCGGTCTTTATGCCTTCATCGAAGGGTTGAGAAACAGCGGCTTCAATACACCGAATATTGTATTCCGGAGCCAAAAATCCTCGAGTTTTACGAGCAATCATTTTACGTACTTGAGAAAAAATCTCTGGACTCTCAATGGCGCTCTGAAGTTTTTCTTGATTATCCCTAACCCTAGGATGAGCCGAACTCTGACCCGCTTTAGCAACCGCAAAATCAATAGCTTCTGCACGCAAATCACTTTTGACAATCATATCAATCAATCCTGATTCAAGAGCCTCAGGCGCTCCAATCGGGGCACCTGAAGTCACCATCGAAAGCGCCTTTTCTACACCAACAATCCTTGGTAATCTTTGAGTCCCTCCTGCCCCAGGCAAAAGCCCCAAATGCACCTCAGGTAGCCCAAATTTCGAATCAGCCGTTGCTACCCTGTAGTTACAACAGAGCGTAGTCTCAAGTCCTCCACCTAAGGCCGTTCCATGAACTGCCGCAACCACTGGCTTAGTTGATTGATCGAGTAGTGTGAGCACTGAAGGCAGATGAGGTTCTTTTGGAGCACTTCCAAATTCGCTGATATCAGCGCCTGCAATAAAAGTCCGACCTTCACAATATATGACAATACCAGTCACTGAATCATCCTGCGAGGCAGTCTCAATACCATTATAGATACCCTCGCGTACACCATGACTAAGAGCATTAACCGGCGGGTTATTTATCGTGATCACCGCTATAGTTTGCTCAACGTTATAATCAACTTGATCCGTAACTGCTACCATCTTTCTTTCTCCATGTAATAAATATTTATAAATAATGCTAAACGCTAAAAATTTCTATTTTTCACGACACGACTCTTCATGTCGATAGGGTCTATTCTGCTAACAACCGTTCAATCTCTTTTGCAACGAGCCACAATCTATCCTGTCCCCATAATGCCAAAACTACTTGGTTATTTCTATCTAATAGCCTAAAACTTGGCGCACCCCACAAACCACTCTCGTACATCACCAAACGGTTTTCTTCTAGGGTATCTTGCCATCCATCCTGACCAACGACCTGCTTTGCTGAAGCCCATTCTAGGCCTGCTTTTTCAACAACATATCGCAACCCACTTTCTTTATTAGTATTAACACCTTCAGCGAAAGCAGCACTAAGAAAACTAGACAGCAACTCATTGCCCTTGCCTTGAGTGCATGCCCAGGGGTAAAGCGAAAAACATCTGCGTGATGGCTCTCCAATTGGGTCATAAAATTGCCCGAATGGAACATTAGATGCTCGCGCCTCTCGCGCCGCATCACTAAAAATATAGATGCCCTTTTCTCTCGTAGCCGATACACCCCGCATCACCATCGGCAAAATCGGACGTACGTGCAGCGCGACGCCTGTGGTTTTTGCAAGCTCCAAGGCTCGATCAAAAATCATGGCAGTGTAAGGACTTCGGACAGATGGAAATACCTCTAAAGTCAAACTACCGTTGTCACGCAGTTGCCCAGCTTTGACCTCCTGTTTTGGCATAATAACTGGCGTATCAGGCAGTCTGTCGGCCCCAAGATCAGCAAGACGTTGCTCAAGATGATACAGGCGGTCAATGCCCCAATACCATTCACCTCCGTAGTAAAACATGGCTCCGGAATAATGCTTGAGTGAATCACGGCGAATGTTGCCATTCTCATACTTAGCCTTTTCCTCTTCCAGAGAGCTAAACCCATGAACCTTACCTAGCTCTTGTAAAGTTGCTTCACTACCTGACCAAAGCGCATGACCAACAGTTGCAGCATGAGCAATAAAATCTTGATTATTGAGATTCGCAAGGATGGATCTTGCAAGTTTTAGGAGATTTGAAGTTGGAGCATCAAGATTTTCTGGGAAGTTTAACTTGTAGTGTGGTGCTATTTTCGACGCATCGTACCGCGAAAGGTTAATCAAAAGCTCCGGTTCTGGGGCATTTGCTCCTGCTGGTCCATCTACCAAATGGCATTCTAAATCGATATCATATCTTTCAGCTAGGGACGCTAAAGCCTGAACAGCTAGATGACTGTAACCATCGTCTACCTGATGGAAATACTCCACTGTGTGTCTCTGATTTTGCGCTTGCCTTTGCCTTTCTATTTTTACTCGATTTTTCTCTAGTCTTTTGGCCGATATCACATGAGTCATTGCTTTCGACGTCGCCCAGCGCAAGAGAGAGCTCGGATCCATAGTCGCCGCGCCACCCTGCTCTTTAAATTGTTCGCTCATGTAATTACTCCCAATTTAGACCTACTGTTAATTAATTAAACAAAACCTCGCATCCTGTCCCTTCAAGCAGCGCGTCAATCCTAGATCGGTCAGCATCACTCAAGGCGAAATATTCATCCCTAATCCAAGTCAGACACTTACCTTGATATGGGAAGGATTGCTGGCTCCATACACTGCCATCAATTTCAGTCTCCCATGACTTATCACCATTCTCAAGAGCCACCGCGTTGGCTAAGAGTGTTGGAGCGTATACACGCCCAATCTCAATGAGTAATCCATTCAGACTCTGAGGTGTCGAATCCACCGAATTCCAACCATCCATCGCAGGGTCAAGCCCACATTGGTCTTCCATAAGACCTGTCCAAGCTACCACTCTAGGTGCAATTTCATGGGCGATTTCACGAGAAGATGGGTCAAAACCAATTAACTGTGTTAATTGCCCGTAAATTGCGAAGTCACATGCACTGGGACGTTGCCCAAGCACAAAGGGTTGAGCTTGTAGGTGTAATTCCATTACAACTAAAAAGCGTCGATAACTTGCATCAATTAAGGGAGCAGTCACCTCATTTGAACCAACAACACCCAACCGGTTGACTTGCCGCTGGGTGATATATGCCTTAAATTGATTGAGCGGGCTGTCTGCAATATCAACTCTGTGAAATAATGGTAACAACGTACCCGCATTATCAGCATCTTTCTCTGGGTACCAACGATAATGGAACATATACTTGGTACACCATTCATCTGCAAAATCTTCAATTAAATAATCGATAAATGCCATCGCTGGATCACTAGGAACAACTCTTCTCTCAACTTGTTCGTCTTCAAGTCGACGAATAATTGGGGTTGAATCAGTGATTGCCTGTAACTGACCATTTTCATCTGGCATCAAGAACGTAGGTAGCAAACCAACCTTGGGGGCAGCGATACCCTTTTGCTGGAGAATTTCTTTTGGATCCCCCCAAATGACTTGATATGCGATATTCCGGTAACGTAGAAGAGCAACCATTTTTCGGGTGTACGGTGAGGGTACCGCGCCGATAAGTACAAGGGGTTCCTGTTGGGGCATAATAGCTTCTCCATTGAATGTAAGTGATTCTGGCATTACATCCATATATATTGACATACATACTGCCACATGTCATCATCTTCTCAATATTCGCGTCATATGTTAGGAAAAGTTATGAAATTAAGAACATTCTATATTTTCATCATTCTATCCATTGCTGTCGCTGTTTTGGGTTACCTAAATCGTACTGAAATAATCTTACAACTACTCCCTAATGCAGTAACCAATGTTATGGAGAGCGATAAGATCTCCGACCTCGGTGATGGCATGCACATTGTCCTCTGTGGCGCAGGCGGGCCGATGCCTAGCAGCAATCGCTCAGGGCCCTGCGTTGCAGTCATCGCAGATGGAAAAATGTTTGTCGTAGATGCCGGCACTGGCGGTGTTAGGAATTTAGGTAGGATGCGCCTAAATATCGGAAGTGTAGACGGAGTATTCCTCACTCACTTTCACTCCGATCATATCGATGGCTTAGGTGAGCTAGCAATGATGAGATGGGTAACAGGAACACATACGCAACCTTTGCCTGTTTTCGGCCCCAAAGGTGTAGCCTCTGTCGTCAATGGATTTAACTTAGCCTATGGACAAGATGCAATTTACCGTAACGCTCACCACGGAGATGCGGTTGCTGCATTAAGCGGTAAAGGCATGTCCCCTGTAAGCTTTGAAGTGCCAAAGAACGGCACAAAACTAACTGTATATGACAAAGACGGACTTAAGGTAGAGATGTTCTCTGTTAACCATGAACCGATACACCCTGCCGTCGGCTACCTGTTTACTTACAAGGGTCGAACAGCCTTAATCTCTGGTGACACGACAAAGAATGATAATGTTGAGCTATTTTCCAAAAACATTGACTTGTTAATACATGAAGCCCTTTCTCCTGAGCTTTTGACGATAATGAGCGAATCTGCAGACCTTGCGGGAAATGTCTCTGCGAGTAAAATTTTTTATGATGTACTGGATTATCATACAAGCCCTGTAGAGGTGGCTGAAATCGCTCGCGATGCCAAAGCTAAGCATCTGCTTTACTACCACATCGTACCGCCACTGGATATTCCTGGTCTCAAGACTATATGGCTAAAGGGCGTTGATCAAGTCTTTACCGATTACACCGTGGGCGAAGACGGAACTCTATTTTCATTACCTGAGAATTCTCAAGAAATAGTCGAGATTCAATCTATACTCTGAGGTTAAGTCATTGACCGCTATGCTTTATTTCATAAATAATACAATTCTTTACTGAGTATTCAAATTGTTTGCAAGAGGTAAACATGTCAAACTATGTAAAGCCAAGCGCAACGATAATCACAGTTACTAAAAGGAATAACTTATGACTGATATTCACACTGAAGAAGTGGATTTGCCAGAACAAAACAAACCTGATGGCAGATTGCTTCGCAGTGAGCGAAGTCGGGCATTGATTATTGATGCCATGATTGCCCTAGTTGAAGAAGGATTTTTGATACCTACGGCACAACAGATTGCCGAGCGAGCTGATGTTGGCATTCGATCTGTATTTAGGCATTTCGATGACATGGATAGCATCTTTGAAACAGTTAACACTCTCATGTTAGAAGAAACCGCACCTTTATTCACTGGAGGAGATCGCACCGGAACCCTTGAGATAAGAGTCCTTCATGCAATAGAACAACTAACACACGGTTATGAGTCAGCGAAAAATTTTATGCTGTCCGGGCGAATCCGGCGCTGGAACACTCCCGTGATAGAAAAAAATTATGCTGTTAACCAACGTCGCCTGCAAAAAGAATTAGAAGATTGGATTCCTGAGATTCTAACTTTGTCTGACGAGCAAAAACAGAGCGCTTACGCATTAGCTTCTTTTGATTATTGGCACCGACTTCGGGTAGATCAAACAGTATCTCAAGACTCTTGCATTGCCATTATCTCCGGTCAGTTAAGTAGGATATTTTCGACCCAATAGAGCACTGAACGATATGTTAGGCGCATTGCTTATTTCATGACCCATCATTCTCAAAGAAAATCACACCCCCCACCAGTGGTGTGATATAAAAGTCACATGCGTCGCTGTCAAACATAAAACCGTTGAGCGGGAGTGGAGCCAATGACAAATAAAGTTGCATTAATTATCGGAGCTGGTGACGCAATTGGAAGCGCTATCGCTCGTAAATTTTCTGAGCGTGGGCTAACTGTCTGCGCTACTCGGCGAAACGGTGACAAATTAGCGCCTCTAATCAATGAAATCAAAACCGCTGGGCAGGTGGCACATGGTTTCACTTGCGATGCGCGCAACGAAGAATCTACAAAAGAGTTATTTGCAAAGATCGAAAATGAGATCGGGGAAATAGAGGTTGTCGTGTTTAATGTGGGCGCTAATGTGCCTATGGGTATTTTAGATACAGACAGCCGTAAATTTTTTAAGATTTGGGAAATGGCTTGTTTCGCAGGGTTTTTAAACGGCCGCGAAGCTGCTCACTATATGAGCAAAAGACAGAGAGGCACAATCATATTTACAGGCGCAACTGCTAGTGTTCGTGGCGCCGCAGGGTTTGCTGCCTTCTCTAGTGCGAAACAAGGACTGCGAGCGGTCGCTCAAAGTATGGCCAGAGAACTAGGTCCACAGAATATTCATGTTGCACACGTCATTATTGATGCCGCGGTGGACACTCAATGGATCAGAGACAATTTCCCTGGCTATGAGCAACGCAAAAAGGTAGATGGAATAGTCAACCCTGATGACTTGGCTGCGAACTATGTGACTCTTTACGATCAACCACGCAATGCTTGGACATTTGAATTAGATGTTCGTCCATGGGAAGAAAAATGGTAGGAGAAGACCCAATGACTAAATCAGTAGAATTTTACTTCGACGTCGGTAGCCCAACTGCCTATCTTGCTCACAAACGGCTTCAGCAACTTAAATCTGAATATGGATGCCCTGTCATTTACCAGCCAGTGTTGTTGGGTGGCTTATTTAAAGCCTCAGGCAATAGCTCTCCGGTAACAGTGCCTGCAAAGGGTAGATACATGATGATGAATGATTTGCCTAGATTTGCCAAACTTTATAATGTACCCCTGAACAACAATCCTTACTTCCCCATCAACACGCTTAACTTGATGCGAGGCGCGGTTAGCGCGCTCGATAAGGAATACTTCGATACCTATATTGATACTATCTTCAACGCTATCTGGGTGGACAGCCGAAATATGGGCGATATTGATACCACTATTGAAGTCCTCTCAGCCTCTGGATTAGACGCCAAATCTATTCTAGAAGCGACTCAGAATCCGGAAGTTAAACAACAACTCATTTCAAACACTGAACATGCCGTAGAAAGAGGTTTATTTGGTGCACCCACGATGTTTGTTAACGGCGAGATGTTTTTTGGACAAGACCGGCTGCAGTTTGTGGAAGCTGCTTTAAAAGAATAAAAGATATGCCAAAAAAAGTAAGAATTTTAAAAGGAAGATCCATGAATAAATTTCTGCTGATTATCACTGCCATGGCCTTTAGCCTCCCAAGTGCAGCAATAGACAAGCCATCCACCGTAGATCAAGCCACTATTATGAATCCAGGCAGTGAGTGGTTAAGCTACGGCAGAACCTATCGTGAACAGCGATTTAGTCCTCTAAATGAGATAAATCGTGATAACGTCGACGAGCTAGATCTGGCATGGTCTTTTAAATTTGATACCGCTCGCGGAATGGAAGCAACACCCATTGTTCATAACGGTGTCATCTACATGAGTACCGGGTGGAGCCATGTTCATGCCTTGGATGCCAGAACTGGTGAAGAATTATGGCATTACGATGCCAAGGTGCCTAAAGCACAACTCGCGAAGACTTGCTGTGGTCCAGTTAATCGAGGCGTAGCAATATGGCAAGAGAATGAGAACTCCCCGCTTCAAATCTTTTTTGGCGCTCTTGACGGACGTCTTATTGCGTTAGATGCAAAAAATGGTAAAGAAAATTGGTCTATTCAAAGCACACCGACTGATGGCAATTACAGTGTGACTGGCGCACCAAGAATTGTTAAAGGAATGGTTATTATTGGTAACGGTGGTGCTGAATTAGGCGTTCGCGGTTATGTCAGTGCCTATGATGTCACTACAGGTGAGAGGAAGTGGCGATTTTATACAGTACCTGGAGATCGCAACAATCCCCAAGAGAACGTCGCACTAGAGGCAGCGCTAAAGACTTGGAGTGGTGATGAATGGTACAAACTCGGCGGCGGGGGCGGTACAGTTTGGGACTCATTAGTTTATGATCCAGAGTTAGATTTACTCTACATCGGAACTGGAAATGGTTCGCCTTGGAACCGCGACCTACGAAGCCCTGGGGGCGGAGATAATCTCTATCTTAGCTCCATCGTAGCCCTGCGGCCCGACACCGGCGAATATGTTTGGCACTACCAGGTCACACCAGCAGATAACTGGGACTACACAGCTACACAGCAACTTGTGTTGGCCGAACTTGAACTGGATGGCGAACAGCGCTCAGTCATCATGCAAGCCCCAAAGAATGGTTTTTTCTATGTTTTGGATCGCAAAACAGGAGAGCTACTGTCTGCCGAAAAATTTGGCCGAGCCACCTGGGCAACTCATGTTGACATGGAAACTGGCCGCCCAGTGGAAAGTAAATTTGCCAATTATCAAGAAAATGGCGGCAGCTTTATTTGGCCCTCCCCGTACGGCGCTCATAACTGGCAACCTATGTCCTTCAGTACTAAAACAGGTTTGATGTATATACCAGTGCAAAGCATTCCCGCCTACTTCAGCGCGAAAGAAGAAGTGATGTACAGAGTTAACCGTTGGAATACCGGCGTGGATTTAAACACTAATCGTGACCCCAAGAGCTGGGTAGCGGCACGGGCGTCCATTGATGCACTGATCTACGGCGAACTTGTCGCCTGGGATCCAGTCAAAAAGCAAAGAGCATGGGAGGTCCATCACAACAAACCTTCAAATGGTGGCATTCTCAGCACCGAGGGAGATCTAGTCTTTCAGGGTACTTGGGACGGTACCTTCGCCGCCTACGACGCGTACAACGGCGACAAACTTTGGCAGTACAAGTCTGACAGTGCAGTGCTCGCTGGCCCAGTAACCTATGAGTTGGACGGTGACCAATATATCGCTGTTGCTCAAGGCAGCGGCGGCACAGTGATGATCACAGTAGGCGATGAGCTACAACGAAACAAGGTAAATCAAAATAAACTGCTGGTATTTAAGCGTGGTAACTTTAATAACACTCAGGCTCACATCGAAGACGAATTAACCACCATAAGACCCCTCGGCAGACAGGCAAATAAGGATCCAGAAGTCATCGCCTATGGCGAGTCTCTGTACCATAACAACTGCGCTTCATGTCATGGTATTAACGCGCTAAGTAACTACGTGGTACCCAACTTGCGTTATATGAGCGAGCAGACACACGAAGAATTCGCCACTATCGTGCTCGGTGGTTCGCGCACGCATAAAGGCATGATCGGCTTCTACGAAACCCTCAGCCTTGAGGATGTAAATGCCATTCATACCTACCTAGACAACAAACAAGAGAATCTGCCCGAGAGGCTGGAACTAACCTTCTTGCAAAAAATTGAATACTGGCTTAACTATTGGATGGCCAAATTGGGTGAAATGTTCCCAGAATTGCTTAACGCCACTCGTGAATACATCATGTAGCCCGTGGACATTTTCAGGCGTTGAGCTGAAGGAGTACCCAGCTTGTGAATTTGATAAGAAGTTTATTTGAGCCAAACCATGCTAGATTCGACGGCATTCGCCCTATCAATATCTACGGCATGAGGTTTGTTTATATCTTAATGGCCACGTTGCTAGCGATAGATGTCTGGGGCCATATCCTTACCCGTGATCAGCAATGGAACCCTAGCGATGCTATGAACTGGAGCATCTGGGCTGCATTCACCCTTTTTGCAGCTATTGGTATTTTCCGCACAGTTGAAATGATTCCAATACTACTTATCGAAATCACCTACAAAACGATTTGGTTGATCTTAGTTGCGCTACCTTTATTCCTAGATAGTGATCTATCAGAATATACAACCGACGGCATGATCACTCCTTTTGCAATGGTAATTCTACCCATCGCCGTGATCCCCTGGGGGTATGTATTAAAAAGGTATTTTTCAATTGGAAAGGCCCGCTAGATCAGTTAATCAGCCGGTGAACTTGTAATTGACGGTGGCTTCAATCGGTGATGAGTACAGGACATGTCAGCGTGGCACAAGCAAGCAATAAATTCTGCCCTCGTTCAGGCAAAGCAATAGTAGAAGACTCACTGGCCACCTTCAAAGGCGACACAGTGGGTTTCTGTAATCCGAGTTGCAGAGATAGTTTCGCCAGCGATATTAGCAATAACCCCAGTAACACAGATTACTTCGATGCAGTCATTAAAGAAAATGAGCTCTAATTTCACGAACTACAAGCTACGCACCAATCTCAGAGCATTAGTTCGCCACTTTTGACGTGTTTTTTGACGATTTCTGGGCATTCAAAGCGTTTACCATAGGTTGCGGCAAGCTCATCACAGCGGGTAATAAACTTGTCAAAACCGTAGGTATTTACATACTGAATAAGGCCACCAGTATGGGCTGGTGCGCCAATACCCATAATCGAGCCAATATTGCCATCGGCTACAGAGCGTAGAACGCCTGTTTGTAAACATTTGAGCGCTTCAATGACCTGTCGAAACATCAATCGGTCTTTCACATCTTCATCTGGCACAAGGGTATCTTCGTTGTAATAGAGGTCATACAAGCCAGGCCAGATATTCTTGGAGCCATCGACATGGTACTCATAGTAACCGCCGCCGTGATGGCGCCCTCCTCGACCATGCCCATCAATCATATCTTTGATAACTCTACGGCTGACTGTACCGTCACTCCACTTATCTTCCACACCCATTGCAGCCCAAGTCTCCCCGGCTTTTCGGGCCAACTCTAAGCTGGTTTCATCCCCCACTTGCAGAGGCCCAACCGGCATACCAATGGCTTTACCCATGTTATCTATTTTAACTGGGTGCACTCCTTCAGTGAGTAGTTGCAGTCCTTCATCAAGGTAGGTACCAAAGGTTCTGGAGGTAAAGAATCCAAGGGAGTCATTGACTACAATAGGGGTTTTACGAATCTGCTGAGTAAAGTCAAAGGCTTTGGCAAGGGCTTCGTCGCTGGTCTTGTCACCCACGATAATCTCAATTAATGGCATTTTATCCACGGGTGAGAAAAAGTGTATACCGACAAAGTTTGCAGGCTTTGATGCAGCCTTTGCCAACTCGGTTATAGGTAAAGTCGATGTATTTGAACCCCAAAAGCCATCATCAGACAGATATTTCTCTGTGTTGCCAATAATCTTGTTTTTGAGTTCTATATTTTCAAACACGGCCTCAATAATAAGATCACAACCCTGCAAGTCTTCATCTTTTGCCGTGGGTGTAATCAGGCCGAGTAAACTATCTGCCTGGGATTGGAACATTTTTCCTCGTTTGACCGCTTTAGCCACCAGGCCCTCTGAGTAAGACTTGCCTTTGTCTGCGGCCTCTTGAGTCATGTCTTTGAGGACGACTTCAATGCCCGCCCGCGCAGCTACATAGGCTATGCCTTGGCCCATCATGCCCGCACCCAATATACCCAGCTTGCGCGTTGGGTTCTTTTCAACACCACTTGGGCGACTGGCACCCCCATTAATCTTGTTCAACTGGAAGAAGAAGGCAGTAATCATGTTTTTGGCCACTGGGCCTGTGACAACTTTAATGAACTCTCGACCCTCCACCCGCAGCATGGTATCTATGTCTAATACGGTTGATTGAAAGGCAATATCCATTGCTGCGGTCATTTGGGGCATTAGGCCGCGTGTTTGTTTGTGCAGCATGGTAGGCGCCATGGCAGCAAATTGCGCGTTACGGGGCGAATTAATAGCTCCGCCAGGTACTTTGTAGCCTTTGCGGTCCCAAGGTTGTACTGAGGCTTCTTTGTTGCTGGTATTTTCGCTAATCCAAGCTTTGGCTCTTGGTAACAAACCATCAATTGATTCAACCACTTCATCAATCAACCCGCCGGCTAAGGCTTTCTCAGGGGTTAAACGCTGGCTCTTTAAAATAATATCAAGAGCTTTTTCAACCCCAATTAACTTTGTTAGTCTCACCACACCACCGCCAGCAGGGTAAACACCAATGGCACATTCTGGCAGACCTATTTGTACAGACTTGTGATTAAAGGCTATGCGGTGATTACAGGCCAATGACAGCTCATATCCACCACCCAAGGCGGCACCATTAATGGCCGCGACTACCGGTACTGGAAGCTTTTCTAATCGTCTAAAATGACCCTTTATGAATTCTCCATTGGCAAACAGCTCTTCACTGCCGTTCTCGTCCATTAGTACTAGCTCATTAAGGTCAGCACCTGCAAAAAATACTTTTTTGGCTGAGGCGAAAATAACGCCAGTTAGCCCTTCTTCTTTCTCTAAACGCTGAACAGTCTCATCCATAGCATCGTTGTATTCAGCATTGATCGCATTTACAGGACCACTCATGTCCATAGTCACTGTGACAATACCTTGATTGTCTTTTTCGTAATTAAAAACACCCATTATTAAAACCTTTTCGAATTCTTAAACTGCCTTGAAATAATTAATTTCGCTTATACGCGCTCAATCAGGCATGAAATCCCCATACCGCCACCCACACAGAGCGACAACATGGCACGCTTGAGTTGGCGACGCTCTAATTCATCTAGCATGGTACTGACTAACATTGCACCTGTAGCACCTAAAGGGTGCCCCATTGCAATAGAGCCGCCGTTGACATTAGTAATAGAGTGATCCACGTCTAAGTCCTTCATGTAACGAAGCGCGACAGAGGCAAAGGCTTCATTGATCTCCCAAAGATCAATATCATTGGGGGTTAGACCTGCGGTCTTAAGACATTTTTTTGCTGCCGGCCCGGGCCCTGCAAGCATAATAACTGGGTCTGACGCGAGGATGGATCCAGCAACAATACGGCCTCTCGGTGTTAAATTAAGGTCTTTTCCGGCTTGCTCAGAGCCAATAAGTACGGCACTGGCACCATCGACAATACCAGAAGAATTACCCGGAGTATGTACATGAGAAATATTCTCTAACGTATTGTATTTATTTAAAATAATTTCATCAAAAGCCATATTTCCCATCATTTCAAATGATGGTTTTAAACCTGCTAAAGCCTCCATAGTAGTGTCAGGCTTAATGAAGTCATCTTTCTCTAAGATCATCAGCCCATTTTTATCGCGCACTGGAATAACTGATTTGTCAAAGTAACCATTGTCTCGGGCATGGGTTGCACGACGCTGGGACTCTACAGCATAAGCATCTACGTCATCGCGACTGTAGCCATCAATAGTTGCTATGGTGTCTGCACCTATACCCTGGGGTACAAAGCTTTGACTGATAGCAAAGGCTGCATCACCTGCCATAGCCCCTCCATCAGACCCCATAGGCACGCGAGACATACATTCAACACCGCCGGCAACAACTAACTGCTCCCAACCTGAAGCGATCTTCTGAGCGCCTGTATTAACGGCCTCCAGGCCGGAAGCACAGAAACGGTTAAGCTGAACTCCGGCGACAGATTCGTCCCAACCTGCATTCTGGACGATCATTTTTGCAATATCACTGCCCTGCTCACCAATTGGTGACACACATCCCATGACAACATCATCAACGTAGGAGGTATCAAGGTCATGACGCTCCTGTAATGCCCGCAAAAGACCCGCACCTAGGTCAATAGGCTTCACTTCATGCAATGAGCCCCCTGGCTTGCCTTTGCTGCGTGGTGTTCTTATCGCATCATAAATAAAAGCTGTATTACTCATAACTCCCTCTCAATAATCTTGATAAATTTTTAACTTGATCATTAGTACATGTTGGGCTAAACCAGGAAACTAACCAAAGTTGGTTTTTATGTTATTTTACTAAGTGCCCGTATACTTTGGTGCTCGCTTCTCAGCAAAGGCAAGCATAGACTCCTGTAAGTCATTAGATCTTAAACTGGTCATCATGGTAAACATGCCATTCATTAAAAGACTTTGCTCTGTGGTGAGCGTTTCACTTTGTTGGAGCATAAATTTTGTCCCTCGCACAGCCATAGGCGGATTCGCCGCAATTTGAGTCGCAAGAGCCATGCCTGCGTCATATGCAGCCTCAGCAGTATCATAAACGTCGTTAACCAATCCAATTTTTTCCGCTCTGGCGGCATCGATATCTTTTGCACTATAAGCAAGTTCGGCAACATGACCGGCATTGAGTATCTTTGGTAGTCGCTGCAGTGTGCCCACATCTGCCACTAAACCGATACGTGTTTCACGAACACTAAAGTTGCTATCTGCCGATGCGATTCTTATGTCACAGGCAGTAACCATATCAATCCCCGCACCCAAACAGTGGCCATGAATTACAGCGATTACCGGTAACGGGCATTTAGCAAGGGAGGACATCGCGTCTTGAAATCGTGTTGTACCTTCAAGCTGTCTAAGATTAGCTACAGCCTCTGACTCTCCGGCGGGTCTCTGATGAGTACCCATACCACTCTGTACAAGATCAATACCAACACAGAAATGTTTGCCGCGGCCCGCTACTAACACCACTCTGATATCTTCATCTGCCTCAAGAGCACTTAAAGCCTTTGGTATGGCCAACCAAAATGCTTCATTCAAGGCATTGTACTTATCAGGCCTATCAAGCCATATGGTGCCTACACCACCGTTTTTCTCTAACGTTACAACTTCTGAGGAAAAATCCATCACTCACTGCTCCTTTACGTTTAACCTTTTATTTCTTAGTAACCTGCAGATCCATCCATGATCGAGCCATACAAAGCCTGATCGAGAATCTGATAGCTGTTTGTCCGAGGCATCATTACATATATAGAGTCATTGCCCATCTGGTCTATATGAAAAGATTGCTTACGTAAGTCACCTTTCACCAACTTGAAGGTGCCCGTTGTGGTTATGTCTGCTTGAATTCTTACAAATACGGGCTGAGCAAAACCGGGGAGATTCTCTGCAACGTAGTTTGAAAACTCGGAAGGATCAAATACCTGGCCGGGGATGAGCGCAATTGAAGCCATACCTGCCTTGCCCTCAGTTGCTGGAACATCAACGCCATAGACATTTGCTATCTCAACTTGCGAGTTAGCATTTAGTATTTCACCCACTTCATTGGTAGATACATTTTCTGAACGCCACCGGAAGGTATCACCAATACGGTCAACAAACTGGTAATGGGGTTTACCCATGGAAAATCCAACATCCACCTCCGTAATTAAATCGCCCGTATTAAACCAAGCATCACCATCTTTTAAAACATTGCGTAGCGTCTTAGCCTCTGAGGCTGCTGTGTCGGTGTAGCCATCAAACCGATAACGATCGTCAATCTCAGCCAACAGCAACCCCGGTTTGCCTGGCTCTACCGGAATATATTTGCCATTTTCATCCAAAACTATCTCATCCTGCTCTATGTCATATTCGACCAATAAGATTGTCCCAGGACAGTAGCCAATGGTTTTATTTTTATTAAAGGCATTTATAAACGAAACGTTACCCTCGCTGGAGCCATAAAACTCACAAACTCGGTCAATACCAAATCGTTGTTTAAACTCATCCCAAACGTCAGGCCGTAAGCCATTGCCAAATACTCTATCTAGGGGATTGTTCTGCTCTTCCGGACACGGCGGCTGCGTAACTAAATAACGGCATAACTCGCCAACATAGAAAAAGATGGTGCAATGATACTTCTGAATCTCAGGCCAAAAAGCTGATGCAGAAAATTTCCGCCGTAGAAACATTGAAGCGCCACTAAATATGGCGCTATTAACACCACAGATAAACCCTGTTCCGTGGAAAAGTGGCAGGCAAAGGTACATACGGTCGTTTGGCTTTGCTCTTACACCCGCTCTACTGAAGGACATACCTGCGGCCAACAAGCGGCGCTGACCAACCTTAGCGGCTTTTGGCATACCTGTGGTGCCTGAAGTAAAGATATAAAATCCTGTATCCCCGGCCAAAATAGTCTTAGTGTCTTCCAGATTTGTTGTCGGATATTGTTCAAGCTGAGCCATGATATCGTCCATGGGTTCCGGAGCTGATCCCTCTCGCAAATCAGCAACCCAAAGAATATCTGTATCATCCATATCCAAATCTGGGCGGACATCAAGAACATTGGCAAATATCTCTTCTCCAGCTAGACATTTAACTGATTTCGTAATATTGATGCAGTGAGCCAACTGGGCGCTAACCAGACCAGGGTTCACCATGCCAGCAATAGCGCCAATTTTTTGAAGCGCCATTATGCCAGCAAGCATCTCAATCCGATTCTCCATGATTACTGCTACACAGTCTCCTCGCTTAACACCGCGATCAATTAGCGCGTGAGCCAGAGAATTAGCCAACTGATTAAACTCACCCCAGGTGACTTCTTTGCCTTCAAAAACAATCATGTTTCTATCGGGTTGGCGAGCGACTGTATCCTCTAAAACCATTGCTATTGAAGCTGGATCATCGCTTTCAGGGAGCTTTGTCAGTACGACTGGCAGTGCTCGAGCAACATCAGAAATAACACGCAGAGTCTCTTTGGTATTACTAAACACGCCCATCTTACTGCCTCCCCAAGGACTGGATGGTGAGCTTTGCCAACTGGGACATATGCACCTCATCCGGTCCATCAGCAATCCTACAAAAGCGACTAGTGGTAAAAATGTGAGCCAGTGGTGTATCTTGCGAGACACCCATTCCACCAAAAATCTGCATGGCACGACTAGACACTTCTTCACACATTTTGGGAGCGACGATTTTTAACATAGAGATTTCAGCACGGGCAGCATCCACTCCGTATTTATCCATCTTCTCCGCTGCTGACAAGACGAGAAGGCGGCACTGTTCTATATCACATCGACTTCGGGCTATTTCATGCTGCACACTAGTCTTTTTACTTAAAGCCTCGCCGAAGGCTACACGACTTACAGCGCGTTCACACATGAGTTCAAGACTTCGCTGAGCCATACCTACAAACATCATTGCATATTGAAAACGTCCGGGGCCAAGACGCCCTTGAGCAATTTCAAACCCCCTACCCTCTCCTAAAATAAGGTTAGTGACAGGAACTCTCACATCTCTGAAAACCACATCACCTTCACCCCCTGGTGAGTGATACTCGCCAAATACTCTGAGTGGTCGCGCAATGCTTACTCCAGGGGTATCTGTTGGCACTAGTATGGTCGAATGCTGCTGATGCCGCGGCCCATTGGGGTTAGACTTCCCCATCACCAACATTAATTTACATTTTGGCCCAATGACGTTAGTCGTCCACCATTTGCGACCATTAAGCACGTACTCATCACCATCACGCTCAATTTTAAGCTCCATGTTGGTCGCATCTGATGAAGCGACATCAGGCTCAGTCATTGCGTAAGCTGATCGAATCTCACCGTCCAGCAGAGGATTCAGCCACTGTTCCTGCTGTTCTGGAGTACCATACTTAGCA
This sequence comes from SAR92 clade bacterium, assembly GCA_004211905.1. Classification (GTDB taxonomy): domain Bacteria; phylum Pseudomonadota; class Gammaproteobacteria; order Pseudomonadales; family Porticoccaceae; genus HTCC2207. Next base: position 6,155 of record SHBP01000005.1, on the reverse strand, counting down.
AGTACCTCCATATTGCCTCGATCAGGCGCATTACAGTTGAATATTTGCTGAGCCCATGCGGACCGGGACATCGTCTCAAACAAAGGGGCTATTTCAAGATTTGTCAGCCCTGGACTCCAAGGCTTGTACTCTGCGGGAAGAAAGAGATTCCAGAGCCCTTGGCTACGAGCCTCTTGCTTGAGGCCTTCAAACCATTCTGGATATTGCCACATATTTTTGTGGTCATTAGTAAACTCATCATAATCCGACTCGCGGGGGTAAATATGCTCTTCCATAAAAGCAGTCAATCGAGCGTTCAGGTCTTCTGCCCGTGGTGTTAATTCAAAACCCATTGTTTTCCCTCTTTAACGTAATTACAGATTGTTAGATCAATCCAGTTATCTTTCTCATTAGTTTATTCATTCCACCTATCCAGCGGTCGTAGTTAGTCGTCTTATTGCGCATGTACTCAAGGACTATTGGGTGCGGCAAGATAAGAAAGCTTTCTTTGCGCAATTCCTCAACCACAGTATCTGCAAGTTCTTCCGGCTCAATCATCCCATTGTTTGCTGCCGCTGCTGTAGCATCATTAGCCACTTCAGTCATGGGCGTTCGAACTGCTTGCGGGCAGAGCATGGATACTTTTATCCCTTCATGCTGGTGATGTATCGCCAACCATTCGCCAAACCCTACTGCGGCGTGTTTAGTTACCCCATAGGCCGCACCGCCAATTTGATTTAACAAACCTGCTGCGGAGGAAGTATTAAGCAGATATCCTCCGCCTCGTGCCACCATGCGAGGAACAAGGTGTCTTGCAGCAAAAACATGAGACATAACGTTAATATCCCAGATCATCTGCCATTCCACATTTGGAGATTCAAGATTTTCTCCCATCCCAACCCCAGCGTTAGAGCAAAAAAGATCGATCGCGCCGACTTCATTTTCTGTATCTTCAATGACTCTAATGATATCTTCTTCGATCGCTATATCAGCCTCCATGGCAATACCATCAACCATAGCTGCAGTGTCTTGAGCATTGCTCAGGTTAATATCCACGGCAACCACTTTTTTTGCGCCCTCAGCGTGGAAGCGGACTGCCAACGCCCGACCAATACCGCTACCTGCACCTGTAATTACTATAATTTTATCTTTTAACTCCAAGACTCTTACCCCTTCACAATATTTACATTTTGCTTACACTAACTTGCCGAGATGCTCTTTTCTGAACGGTTTTATGTCATCTGTTCTGTCGTCTCTGATCATGTCAACCCAAGATGGATTAGAGATTAGCGCCCTACCCACAGCGACCAAATCAAATTCATTTTCAGACAAACGTCGCTCTAAGTCATCAAGGCTTGCCGGCTCTGCTTCTCTAAACGTCATTTCACCAGGTACTGGAATAAAATCAGCGTTTAAGCCAACGCTTCCCACGGTAATGGCTGGTTTACCGGTGATTTTGCGAGTCCACCCAGCAAGATTCAAATCACTACCTTCAAACTCTGGCTCCCAAAAACGCCTTTGAGAGCAATGGAATATATCTACTCCAGCCTCTGACAGTGGCAGCAAAAACTGCGAAAGCTCCTCTGGAGTCTCTGTCAGTCGAGCTGTGTAATCCTGCTGCTTCCATTGAGACCAACGCAAGATAACTGGGAAATCAGGCCCTACAGCCGCCCTAACCGCCTTAATGATCTCTATCGCAAAACGACTACGATTATCCATGGATCCCCCGTAATCGTCGTCACGCTGATTTGTTCCTTCCCAAAAGAACTGATCGATCAGGTATCCATGAGCACCATGCAATTCAACAGCATCAAAACCTACATCTTTGGCATCTGCAGCACCCTGAGCAAAAGCAGCAACTACATCATCAATGTCCTGCTGAGTCATGGTTCTGCGATTAACCTTACCCGGCACATTCATTCCCGATGGACCATAGCCTGGCACATCTCCCTCTGGAGGGGTTCCAGCTTTGCGCATTGCGCCTACATGCCATAGTTGAGGTGCAATTTTGCCTCCATTTTCATGAACGGCTTCTACCACTCTCCTCCAACCTTCGAGTCTTTTTTCACCATGGAAATAAGGCACTCCAGGATAGCCACTTGCCCCTATGTGACCCACACAGGTACCCTCTGTAATGATTAGGCCGACACCTCCTTCTGCCCGTCGTCGATAATAGTCCACTACATTGTCACCAGGAACATTATCATTGGGTGAAAAGTTACGGGTCATAGGTGCCATTACAATTCTATTATCTAGAGTCAAACTTCCTAGTTTAAATGGCTGAAATAGGGAATTTTCTGGAGTCATAATCACTCATACCTCTTATTTGTTTTGGATACCAGACAATTATCACTCATAACAAGATTACTAACCCTGCTATTTGTTGACCGACCAGTCTCTTTCTTTAAATTTACAATAACCATGGCATCAAGCCATAACAAAAATAGTTGCCATCGCTCCAATCAACAATAACGACATAGCAACCAGCACTCTCGGCGACCCCATGAGTAAATTAGCGGTAGCAGGAAAAGCCAAAGTCTTTGTCAACGAGGCTAGTTTGTCAGCGTGATGGTCGCTACCAAATGTATCCAAAAGAGTCTCTGCACAATCCCGGCGACTGCGGTAACGAACGATACCAGTAGAAGACCAGTTATCTGAGTCATCGCAGTTAAGGTTTTCAATGTTTTTAGCAGCAGCAATGGCTACGAAAAATGGATGGCCTGCTCGCTTAAACATACCAGCCATAAATGTTTTGGTGTACCTTTGTAGTAATTTAGCCGAATCTCTTTTGGGGGGCTTAAGTTCAAGCAGATTAATCATAAACCATTCGCGACCATCATCTTTTTCCAAAAAATACCGCAAATTGGCTCGCTTATCAGCATCGATACCTTTGGACTCAAATTGCTGCATGTAGTACTCCACCTCAGCCTGAGATAGTTTGCCTTTAATCCCAGAGTACCAAAGCCAAAACATAGCATAAAGCACAACTGTCACTATCCAAATTAAAGTAATATCCAAACCTAGTACCTCTTTTTAGTTAATTAACACCTATCTCTAAAACATAAAAAAGAAAGTCAGTCTCTTTGCGGCATTCCACGAATCATCGTTAGAAATTCCATCTTGGTACCTGCTCTTCGATACGAGCTCAGAGCCTGATATTCCTCATCAGCCCACCAATCTTTAGCCGCCTGTTCAGATGGGAAGCTAAAAATTATCATTCTTCCTGATCTAGGAGCATCGCCCTCTAACGCAATAGGATTGTCATCAAAAGTAATAAACTGGCCGTCATAACGTTTTAATAGCGGAAAAAATCCTTTCTCATACTTTAGATACTCTTCTGAATCAGTTACTTTTAGATTCACTACCATGTATACCGGCACATCAGACATCTAACTTCCCTCTTTTTAATTTTGCTCTTAAATTGTTTTTAGCCATTCCGCCACAGCTATTCCGATTTCCGCTGGAGAATCCTCTTGAATAAAATGAGTCCCCGCAACTGTCACTTCTTTTTGATTGGGCCAGGTGCGACAGAATTTTCGCGCTTTGCCCGTTAAAATGGATCCAGGATCTGCGTTGATAAAAAGCTTCGGCAAATCTTCATTACCTGCCATCCATTCACCGTAACTCGTCACCAAATCAACCATGTGAGGCGGTTCCCCATCAATTGGAATTTGACGGGGCCAATTTAAGGTTGGCTGTCGATCACTTACCGTAGAAAACGCCTTACGATAGTGGTCCATCTCCTCGTCACCCATCTGCCGTATCACTGAACTTGGCAATACAGCCTCAACAAACATGTTGCGCTGCAAGACCAAGTCTTCGCCTTTATCTGAACGGAAGCCCTTAAAAATACCACGCGCTGACTCAGGCCAGTCATCCCAAGTCACTGGGCAGACTATGGCTTCCATATAGGCAATACCCTTGACCGCCTCAGAGTGATGCCTGGCCCAATGAAAGCCAAGAGCACTCCCCCAGTCATGAACTACTAAGGTTACATCTGCAGTAACATCGAGCTCCTCAAGTAGCCCTTCCAAATAGTCATAGGCAATCTCAAATGAGTAGCGTTTTGGTCCTTCATTATCAGGAAGCTTTTCTGAATCGCCTTGGCCAATTAGGTCTGGAGCTATCACTCGCCCGACACCCTCAAGATGTGGGATGACATTTCTCCATAAATAAGAAGAAGTTGGGTTGCCATGTAATAAGACAATCGGACAGCCTTCTCCGACATCGACATAGGCAATATTTTTGCCCTTGATGCTTTTAAAACATTTTTCGTAGGGCATTGACGCTGAAATCATTTGCTTCCCTCTACGTTGCTAAAGAGATAGTTGTCCTGCAAATCCAAAATACAGGATCATAATACTATATTTACATTATGGCATGGTCAATGCCATAATTAAATATCGCTCCTTACGTATGAAGCAGTGTGTGATCGAGCTATTGAACTTTTCAAGTTTAAAAGAATAGAAGGTGCGCAATGAAAATATTTTACAGCGTCGTCCTAATTATCTACCTCGCATGGTTTATATGGTACGGAGGCTCGGGCCAACCTTTATCGCCTAATGAAGCAGCGGCTTACAAAGCAGAGTTACAAGCTAACGCCAAGAGCCGAGGCGTAGATGTTTCTGACCCTATTAAATACATGGATCGATTAATTAGAGATGATGATGGCAATGAATTCATCATGGTGAATCTCATTCGGTTTCGAGATGAAGCCCAGTATCCACCTGCATCTCCATGGGCCAATGAAACTGACCCTATGTTAGCAGATGACAGATATGGCGCTGGTGTAGTGCCGCTGCTTCTGAAAAGAGGAAGTTTGCCAATTTTTATCTCAACAGTAGCTGGAGAATTTATTAATGAGGCTGGTCAAGAAGAATGGGACACCGTCGCAATGGTGCGTTATCGAAGTGTTCGTGACATGGTCGAGATGATGATAGAGATGAGTGCCACAGATCTTGCTGACCATAAATGGGCAGCTATTGAGCAAACACATGTATTTCCGGTTAAACCTAAAATCAACCTCGTATCACTTAGACTAATAGCCGGAATTACTCTACTTTTGTTTGCTGTGGCGGTCTCCTACCTTGTAAAGTTAGGAAGATCAAAGAATTAAAACGACGACCTACCAGCAAAACTCAACATTAAAATGGAAAGGACAAATCATGAAAACTAGAATTACCGAAATGCTCGGGATAGAGCATCCAATCATACAAGGCGGAATGCACCATGTGGGTCTGGCGGAGTTAGCCGCTGCTGTTTCTAACGCTGGTGGCTTGGGCATTATTACTGGGTTAACTCAGGGAACACCGGAAAAACTGGCGAATGAGATAGCTAGATGCCGAGAAATGACTGACAAGCCTTTTGGCGTTAACCTCACATTTCTACCCTCGCTGACTCCCCCTGATTATCCCGGCCTGATACAGGCTATTATTGATGGTGGCGTCAAGGTGGTTGAAACAGCCGGTAACAATCCTGCTCAATGGCTACCGATCCTGAAAGAAAATAACATAAAGGTAATTCATAAGTGCACTTCTGTTCGTCATGCTTTAAAAGCTGAATCCATTGGCTGTGATGCAGTATCAGTGGACGGATTTGAGTGCGGTGGTCACCCAGGAGAGGATGACGTGCCCAATTTTATCTTGCTACCTAGAGCTGCTGACGAACTCACCATACCTTTTGTTTCATCAGGCGGGATGGCTGATGGTAGAAGCTTAGTTGCCTCTCTGGCAATGGGTGCTGAGGGCATGAATATGGGGACTCGATTTATAGTCACCGAGGAAGCTCCTGTACATGAGAATGTAAAGCAGGCGATTATCGAGGCCAGTGAGTTAGATACTCGTTTAGTTATGCGCCCCCTACGCAACACTGAGCGGGTACTTAAAAACTCAGCCGTGGAGCGTTTACTGGAAAAAGAAGCGGCACTTGGGACTGACATCAAGTTTGAAGATATTGCCGAAGAGGTTGCGGGTGTTTATCCAAAGATCATGAAGACCGGCACCATGGACGCAGGTGCATGGTCATGCGGCATGGTTGCTGGTCTAATCAGCGACAAGCCAACCGTTAAGCAACTCATCGACAATATAATGGCTGAAGCCAATACAATTATTAATCAACGCCTAACAGGCCTGTAAATCAAACTGGAGTAATAATACAAATGGCTACAAATCTTTTTA
>SHBP01000004.1 GCA_004211905.1 SAR92 clade bacterium | reverse complement strand
CAATGAAATTAATTGTTGATAAGGCGAGCGATAAGGTTGTTGGGTGTCATATGGTTGGTGAGCATGCTGCAGAGATTATTCAAGGAATGGGTATTGCCATCAAGGCTGGGGCAACCAAGGCCGATTTTGACGCTACTGTGGGAATACATCCGTCTGCAGCGGAGGAATTTGTCACTATGCGTGAACCGACTCGTTAGAATTGGCTTTTCGCCCGCTCAAGGAGACATAGGCTCAAAAACTTAAGATCAGATAAGCTCCGGGCAGCATCTGTTGTGTCTTGATGGACAATCACCAAGAGTAGGGCATGGCTAACCTCCAACCACTCTCGACCTAGTCGCTCTAACTCAGAGGGATTATTCGATATCTCAAGGCGTTTAAACATACGCGCCATGGCGGCTATGATGGTCTCATCATGATGGGAATCAAGCTCCTTAAGCTCCGGCACCCCAAACATTGCCTGAACCAAGGGTAATAAACCCTCCTGATTTTGATAGGTGAGAAGCATTCTATCGGTACTAATCTCAACAAATTTCTTTAGACTAAGGGTTTCTATTGGATAGTCCTCCAGTTTTCGTAGGCCCACATCCATTTCTCCTAGCCAGCGCTCCGCCAATGCATAGAGAATCGCATACTTGTTTGGAAAATAGTGATAAAGGGTGCCCACAGACATGCCCACAGTCTTAGCCACTAAGATGGTGGTTAAGTCATCTTGACCCACTTCCTCGAGTAATTGAGCAGTAATGGTTAAAATCTGTTCGCGACGTTCTTGGGCTCGCTTCTGTACTGGTGTGGATCTGGGAGTGAGTTTACGAATATTAGCCATTGTAGATCTCCTTAAAACCTATCACGGAGCGAGTAATAAAGCATAGCTGACACCATTCCTGGCCAGCGTAAGAGTGTTCCACCAGGGAATCGTCGAGTAGAGAGGTTGGACATAACATCAAAGCGCTCTAATTTCCCACTAATAGCCTCTGCAACAAGCTTTCCAGCGAATGTTGCGGTGGGTACGCCGTGGCCAGAATAGCCCTGTAAGTGCCATATATTGTCTTGGATTCGACCAAAATGAGGCAACCTGTTCATGGTAATAGCTAGAGTACCACCCCAACCATAGTCAATTTGCGTATCGGCAAGCTGGGGATAAATTTGACGCATATACTTCCCTACAAACCCCTTGATGTCTTTTGGGAATTTACGACGATAATTTTCTCCACCTCCGAATATCAAACGGTTATCACCCGATAGCTTCCAGTAATTAATAACAAAGCGACTGTCGGCCATGGAGGTATCCTTTGGAATGATCGAGCGGGCCATATCATCAGTTAAAGGCTCTGTAGCAAGCACAAAGTTATTGATGGGCATAATGTACCCATTAATCTTCGGCTCAAGCTTCTCAATGTATCCATTACAGGCGAGTATTATTTCAGATGCAGTTACCCGGCCGGTGGCAGTGCTGATGACGAGAGGGGAGCCCCCATAAGAGGTAACTCTTGAATGTTCATATATTGTCACTCCGGCCTTGATAGCCGCGCCCGCTAGGCCAAGAGCATAATTCAGTGGGTGCAAGTGACATGACGCCTTATCCCATACCGCTCCGTAGAAACCATCACTGCCTACGGCCTCATGCAGTCGCTCCTCAGGTATATATTCCAAATCGTGAAAGTTATATCTCTCGCCCAAAAAGTCGATTTCTTTCTTCATTCCCGCACATAGCCCGCGTTTGTGGGCCAAGTGCATGTCGCCATGTTTTAAGTCACAATCAATGTTGTATGTGGAGATTAGATTTTTCACTGTGTCTACAGCTTCCAAGCCCATATCCCATAGGAGGCTCGCGGTCTGGTGGCCGTATTCAGCCTCTAGTTCTGCCTGATCAGCTCTTTGGCCTATACCGACGTGTCCACCGTTTCTACCCGACGCTCCAAATGCAACCGTCTCAGCCTCCAAGACAATCACTTTGTAGCCTTTTTGGGCAAGATGCAGGGCAGAGGAGAGCCCTGTGTAACCCGCTCCGATCACGCAGATGTCTGCGGTGTCATGATCATCCAGTGATGGGAATTGGAGACGATCATTCTGTGTGGCTGTGTAGTACGACTCCATAAAACCTTATCTCAAGCATGGCTAAAATTGACATTATGATGTTTTTGAATAATAATTCAACTTTAATTGAATGATTATTCAACTTTTATATAAGCAAGGTATGCCATGGCCCAACAACAAACCATAGAGAGCTGGCTGAAAGAGAACAAGATTACAGAAGTGGAATGCTTGGTTCCCGACATGACGGGGAACGCTCGAGGAAAGTTCATTCCAGCCAAAAAGTTTCTTAAAGAAGACAGCCGCTTGCCAGAGGGGATATTGGCTCAAACTGTCACGGGCGAATATTCAGATGATTTTTGGGATCTGCTAGACACTATTGATGGTGACATGCTGCTTGAACCAGTTCTAGAGACAAAGCGCTTAGTCCCTTGGGCTAATGAGAGTACTGGTCAAATCATTCATGACTGCTTTACTAAAGACGGTGAGCCACATCCTTTTTCGAGTAGAAACGTATTGAAACGGGTACTTGCTCTGTACGAAAAAGAAGGTTTAAGTCCAGTTGTTGCGCCGGAGATGGAGTTTTACCTTGTAGAGAAGAACCCTAACCCTGGTCTAGCGCTTAAGCCGCCCATTGGGCGTTCTGGGCGGCCTGAGACTGCCCGCCAGTCTTATAGTATTGATGCTGCAAATGAGTTTGAGCCATTTGTCGAAAGAATGTACGGCTATTGCGATGCGATGAGCCTAGATATAGATACGCTGATTCATGAGTCAGGTGCTGCACAACTTGAGGTCAATTTTATACATGGAGACCCTCTTAGTCTTGCTGATCAGGTATTTACGTTCAAACGAACAGTGCGCGAAGCAGCCTTAAAAGAGGGCATGTATGCAACCTTTATGGCTAAACCCATGGCTGAGGAACCGGGTTCAGCTACGCACATACATCAAAGTATTCTCAATAAAAGTACCGGTGCTAATATTTTTACTAATGATAAGGGTGAATATAGCGAATCTTTTTATCACTATATTGGAGGGCTTCAGAAATATACACCCTATGTTATGAGTCTCTATGCGCCCAACGTGAACTCGTATCGACGCTTTACGCGGGAGGTTTCAGCGCCAATCAACTTGCACTGGGGCTATGATAATCGTACTACTGGCCTGCGAGTGCCAGACGCGGGAGCCAAGAATTACAGAGTTGAGAATCGATTCCCCGGTGCAGATGTAAACCCTTATTTAGCTATTGCTGCGACGTTGCTATGTGGCTACCTTGGAATGAAGAATAAGATACAACCATCGGAAGCCTATGAAGGTAACGCTTACGAGGAGGATGTTGATGTGCCAAGGACTCTAGAGGAGGCCTTGCGTGGGCTCCAGGATGATCAAGATATTATTGATATTTTCGGCGAGAAATTCATTCAGCTCTACACTTCGATTAAGCTGGTGGAGTTTGAAGAGTTTAACCGGGTTATATCCTCGTGGGAGAGGGAGCATCTGCTCCTTAATGTCTAAGCTCAAGTGCGTTTAGCCACGCTAGAGCGTCAAACACGTTACTCCGGCCTTATGCAGTATCTCTTTGGTTAAGGGAATTAATGGTTGTTGCCGTGGCCATATCGTTAACGTCAACTTATTGATGAAAATCATTAACATTAAAACTTGGATTCACTAGTAGGGCGCTCGACTCTCGGAATCATCAATAAAAGACGGGGTTTTATCCCTAGGATTGGTATTAAGTTGCCGCTATAAGTAATTGTATTATAATGCTAAACGTCTCTTTCTTTTCCTGTTCTTGCTCGTTCTTTCATATCCGACTGAATATAAACTTGATCGGTTGTTCCCATACTTGCATGACCCAAATCGTCAGCCATATGCTTAAGAGGGCGAGTTGCTATATCTTGCGATGCTCCCGTATGTCGCAGCCAGTGCGTGGTGGCTTCTCGCAGTGCAAGAGCCTCATCAATAAACCCTTCGGAGCGCATCTTTTCATAGGCTAAATCAAAAGCCTGTTGGACTATTCGTCTTAGTTGGCGCGATGTCATGCCTCCAACACCGCGATTTTTTGCCACTAGGGTCGCATTTAGGCCAAAACTAGGATTAAGAGACTGTCGGTAACTCTCATAGCGCCTGATATAGGGCCCGAGGGAGTTAGGCACTGAAATATCGCGTATTTTATTGCCTTTACCGAGCACCTTTAGCCAATTATTGCCGTCACTATCTTGCCAAAAATGCTTCCAAACAGGCTGCCAGTTAGAACGATCAGAGAGCTCAGATACCCGCAGATAAAGGGTTTTAAGCATAGCTATGATAAATAGCGTACGTTCGTGCTCAGAATCTATGTCAGCCGCTGAACTTGCGCAGTCTAATACATAATCCCACTGCAAGTCTGAGAGCCGCTTAATGCTTTTAGATGTAGCGCCCTTGATCAAAAACGGCGATTGTTTCCTAATTGCGGGTATTGGATTACCAAATGCATAGCCTTCGTCGGTTAGATAGTCATAAAAGCACGACAAAGCCGAGTAACAAATCTTCATGGCTTCATGGGATAACGAGTGGCCATCTGTGCTATGTGGAATAGTTAAGCCGTTGTCTAGGGCATTTTTACGGTCCTGTTTGGCTATTTTCACCACAAATGGGCGCCAATTTTTATTTTGACGAGACTGTCCGTTTTTTATCTTAAAGCGATCAGCTACAGACATACCAACCCAAGGTGCTGGCGGACTGTGCACGAAATCAAAGTACGCCTCCAAATCAGGGCGTTTAAGTTTAATTACGCTCTTGTTAGCAACGGTCCAGGACCACAGCAGCAAACGCTCAACCTCATTGCGGTAACCGCGATAGGTGGCTTCACTTTTCCGACTGTAGCTCTTCAGGAAAGACTGAGTGTAAAAGAAATCTTGAGTGGCATCTGGTATATCCGATGCAATTTTGTCTATGAAAAGCTTTGAGTCTGGATAATCATTCAGCATCGCAGGGCCCATCGGTAAGCGTACGAAGGTCTTATGGGCGTCAAAGAGTGGTGTGGCAGTAAATGCTTTAGACATATTGTTATTTAGCTGTAGACGGCAATTTCATTGAAATACACTGTATCAGCCGTATAAAGGATTGTCTAGCTATGTCTACTAATTGAGATTAGCGGACATAGTAAATTGGTTCTAAATAAGCTACTTCTCTACTTTAGTAGCCTTTATCCAGTTTCTGACCTGGCGCTCAAGCATACCAAGCGGCAATGCCCCACCACCCAGCACAGTATCGTGGAAGGCTTTGATATCAAACTTATCCCCTAATTGGCTTTCAGCCATTTTTCGCAAACGTTGAATCTCGATCATGCCGATTTTATAGGCCGTCGCTTGACCGGGGACTACTAGGTAGCGGCGAATCTCAGTCTCGATAGTCTCTAGCGGCGCTGGCGAGTTTTCGGAGAAAAAATCAACCGCTTGTTGTTGTGACCATTTTTTATAGTGCATTCCTGTGTCTACAACAAGACGAATCGCGCGCCACATTTCACTGCCTAAACGTCCAAAATCAGATCCTAAGGTCACGTAAGTATTTGGCATCTCTTTTGCGAGCGCCTCGGTATACAGCGCCCACCCTTCTACATAGGCTGTGCTACCAGCCTGTGTGCGGAACTTGGGAATACCTTTAAGCTCTTGTGCAATAGAGATCTGCATATGATGACCAGGCAGCCCCTCATGGTAAGCAATGACTTCAAGCTCATTCTTTGGCATGGCCTTCATATCTGAAAGGTGCGCATAATACACCCCAGGCCTTGAACCATCGGGTGTGCCTGGGAAGTAATGCTGTGGTGCACCGTCTTGCTCGCGGAAGGCTTCGACGCGTTTTACTACTAAATCAGCCTTAGGCAAAATGCCAAAATAGTTCGGTAGCTCTTTTTTGAGGTTTTCAATGGCCGCTGTTGCGTCATCTATATACCCTTGCCTCCCTTCGTCAGTGTTTTCATAGTACAATTTTTCATTATCTTTACTGTCCCTGATATAGGAAAAATACTCTTGCAGCGTTCCTTTGAAGCCATCTTTTTCCTTGATAATCTCCATTTCACCCCGAATACGTCTGACTTCATCAAGCCCGAGTTGGTGTATTTGATCTGCCGTCATATCAGTAGTGGTGAGACTCTTTAAGCGATACTTATAGAACTCATCACCCTCAGGAAGTGCGTGCACGCCTAAAGCTTCCTCACTTGTATTTTTCAAGTCGTCTGTCATGAACGCTATCAAATCATCATAGCCCGGAGCAAAATCATTGATAAGCGCAGTTCGTACTGCTTTTATTAGGCCATCACCCTGCTTTTGCGTAATTGTGTCTGCTTTAACTAGGGCAGATACCTTCGTATTAGCATCAGCCCACAGAGTCGAATCTGTCCCGCTATCATCAAATGGAGCTCCCGAGATTATTGCCTTGGATTCCTTCATCACAATCTCATAGGCAAAACGAGGAGGTCGGACGCCCTCACCTGCCGCAAGCTTCGCTTGCCCTGTAAGCTCTGCCATTGCAGCACCAATGCCACTAATACGCGAAATATAGTCCGTCATATCTTGCTTGGTCTCGACAGTATGATAATTCATCATCAGTGTAGGGAAGAACGAATGAATACCACTCATTTGATGGAATATGTAGCCTCGTCGCATAAACGCCCTACCAGCAAGTGCTGATTCGTATTGATGCTCCCATAGGTCATAGGATATTTTGGCGGCATCGCTAAGCTTGCTATAGTCAAAGGTTGACACCATTTCCTCAACGGAGTGGCCTTTCCATTGGATTCTTTTGAGTTGAGTAGCCTCACTCATATCATCAATTTCGTTGTACCGGTCTTTGCGACCCTGAAAAGTTAAGCCAAGGGGGCTCATCATTAACTCTTCTTCATACTTCACCTCAAACCATGCATTAAGTTTTTCAGTTTCTGACCTTTCATGGTTATTGCTCAAGGCTAGACTTGACACAAGCATTAATGCCATAAACAAAATCTTATTCATATCTTCGCTCCAGCAAATGAGTAAAATCCAAAATATAGACGAAATACTATGTCTAATCCCTTAAAAACTCTAGTCTTGAATGCTTCATTTGTACTGTTTTTATATGATACTCGAGCGTCATCACAGGGAGAAAGCGGAAACACCGTCTTTTTTCCAAGAAATACACTGTATTAGTCAACCTTGGTGGTTTTTAACTCTACTTTAGCTCCCTTGTGGCCTATGCATTAGGCGAAGTTCTGGTAAACTTTAGTTAAATTTAAAGGATATGTTATGTATCAGCTTTTTCGTACTCTTTCTTGTCGGTTGATTTTTCTGCCAACATTGATTTTCAGCCTTTCGGTCGCTGCTTCTGTACCTATTGAAACTGAAGATGGCCAGTCATCTTTGTATCGTGAGATTTTTGAGCGTCTTGCTAGCCGGCATTATCGGAGTCAAGAAATTGATGATGCGCTATCTGTTCGGTATTTAGACGAATACATTAATACGCTAGATTCAGGTAAGAACTACTTCTTACAAAGTGATATTGATGAGTTTGAAAAATGGCGGTCAAAACTTGATGATTTGTCAAAGCGAGGTGATATCGAGCCTGGGTTTATCATGTTCAATCGTGTTCGCGACCGCGCGATGGCGCAGCTAGAAAGAAACATCATTTTGTTAGAAGACGAAAATTATGTATTTGACTTTGACACTTCAGATTCCATTATTTTTGATCCAGAACTCCGGTCTTGGTTCAAGTCCCAAGCAGAGGCATCTGAGTTTTGGGAAAAGCGCCTTGTAGATTCGATGATTCGCCTAATACTTAATGAAAAAGAAGAGGCAGATGCTAGGGAGCTATTGGTTAAGCGTTACAAAAATCAAATCAAGCAATTTGAGCAACGAGATAGCCAAGATGTTTTGCAACTCTATGCAAATGCCCTGGCCGCTCTTTACGACCCACACACGTCATATTTTAGTCCTAGAACAAATGAGAATTTTCAAATCAATATGTCTCTGTCCCTTGAAGGTATAGGCGCGGAGCTTTCTACTGAAGATGACTACACAAAGATTAATCGAATTGTCCCTGGAGGCCCAGCGGATCTTCATGGTGTGCTAAAAGCTGAGGACAAGATTGTTGGTGTGGGGCAAGCAGAGGAAGATATTGTCGATGTCATAGGGTGGCGAATTGATGATGTAGTCGCTTTAATTAGAGGCGCGAAAGATACCACGGTAAGACTTCAGTTCATCCCGTCTAAGGGAGATAGCAGTAACACAAAAACGATCACTATCGTCAGAGATACTGTCAAATTGGAAAATAAATCAGCTCAAAGTAAGATACTTAATATTGTTAATGAGGGTCAGACATACAAATTAGGAGTTATTGATATTCCAGCTTTCTACATGGACTTTGAGGCCTACAGGGCTCGCGATCCAAATTACAAGAGCACCACTCGAGATGTATACAAGCTTGTTGAGGAACTTAAAGATGCCGACGTGGATGGCATTGTGGTGGATCTGCGAAGTAATGGTGGTGGGTCTCTATATGAAGCGACATCCTTGACCGATCTATTTATCGATTACGGGCCTGTGGTTCAAATTAGGGACTCTGATATGCGTGTGCAGCGTAATCAGCGAGCTTATAGACGTGCGGTTTATAACGGCCCTCTCCTTGTCATGATCAATCGACTGAGTGCATCTGCATCGGAGATATTTGCAGGTGCGCTACAGGATTACGGCAGAGCGCTCGTCGTTGGCAGTCAGAGTTTTGGTAAAGGAACCGTGCAAGACATAACCGCGTTAAGTAGCGGGCAATTGAAAATGACCGTATCCAAGTTCTATCGTGTTTCTGGTGACAGCACTCAACACCGAGGTATTTTGCCGGATATTTCCTTCCCTTCGGTACATGATCTTGATGAGGTAGGTGAAAGTCATCAAGATAATGCCCTTCCCTGGGACAGTATTCATCGGGTTCCTCACCAAACTAAAGATGAGCTTAAAGCATTTATTAGCCCATTAACTGAGTCACATCTTGAGCGTCGCAAAGAAGACCCTGACTTTGCTAGCTTGATTGAGCGGATTGAATTAAGTGATAAATGGGCAAGGGAAAAATCATTATCTCTTAACCTCGAACAACGTCGCATTCGTAGTGCAAGCTGGGATCTAGGACTCTTTGAAATTGAGAATAGACGTCTGCTTGCAAAGGGTCAAGAGCCGTTCGCTACTCTTGAAGCTTGGAGAAATAGTGATGAAATTAATGAAGAAAATGAGAGTGATCTACCTGAAGAGCAAGCCCAGTTGCAAGAGGAAGAAGAGGAAGAGGCTAATATTTCAGAAACCGATCCCCTTTTATTTGAGGCTGGCAGAATTCTTGGCCAACAAATCTTCATAGAAAGCACTAGAAAAGTGCAGCGATTAGCGCAAGTTGAATCTGAAAGAGTGAATGACTGATGGGCCCTAAAACGAGAGTAATGTCGTTCAACGTCAATGGCATAAGAGCCAGACTACATCAGATAGAAAAGGTTTTAGAGGAACATAAGCCCGACGTATTAGGTTTGCAGGAAATCAAAGTTAGTGACGAGGAGTTTCCTGTTGAGGCAATAACAGTCTTGGGCTATAACGTTGACTTTTTTGGTCAGAAAGGCCATTACGGCGTGGCTCTGTTAAGCAAAACCAAAGCAAATACTGTCTTGCGAGGCTTCCCATCTGATGAAGAAGACGCTCAACGTCGTGTGATTCATGGTGAGTATTTAGTGAATGGGAAAGTACTGCATGTGATTAATGGCTATTTTCCTCAGGGAGAGAGCCGTAAGCATCCTACGAAGTTCCCAGCCAAGGAAAAATATTACTCAGACCTCACTCGTTATATAACTGACACCTTTGCTACTAACGACAATGTTGTTGTTATGGGCGATATGAATGTTGCAGCAACCGATGCTGATGTAGGAATAAAGCCTGAAAATGCCAAACGCTGGCTACAGCGGGGTATCTGCTGCTTTCTTCCGGAAGAGCGAGAATGGCTGCAGAATCTGTTGAATACCGGGTTAATTGACACGTTTCGGCATATGAACTCCAATGATCAAAGTTCTTTTAGTTGGTTTGACTATCGTAGTCGAGGTTATGAGCAAGAACCTAAGCGAGGCCTGCGAATCGACTTAATTCTGGCAACCCAAAATCTCGTAGATGTGCTTGAAGGGACTGGAATTGATTTCAAGGCCAGAGCGTCAGAAAAACCATCTGACCACTGCCCTATTTGGGCTGACTTCGCGCTATAGAAAACTAAGTCAACCAATCTTCGTGGTTTTCGTTATAGTGATACAAGTTGTGGATTAAAATGAGCCTATGAGCCTTGCACACATTAAAGCGAAGCATAACAAACCTTTGGTGGAAGATTGTCAATCGGACACTACCGTTGTGACCCTCGAATACAACTCGATTGACCAATTCTTAAAGTACATTGAAAGGCGTGCCTTTCATATGGCTCGACTAAGCACCCGCAGCTTGGATGATGCTCATGATATTGTTCAAGAATCGATGTATAAATTAGTAGAAAAGTATGCCGACAAAGACCACAGGGCGTGGAAGCCTCTTTTTTACCGCATATTGAACAGCAAAATTACGGATTATTACCGCCGTAATACAGTTAAAGATCGGCTGTTTCCATGGAAGAAATCTGATATCGAGGACGCTCAAGACTACTGCAACACTGCGGTGGAGCAAGGTATAGCCCGGTCATCAGAAGAACCAGATGCGATGATGATTCGGAAGCAGAATACAGCAAAACTCGCGAGCCAGATTCAAGGCCTAGCTGGACGTCAAAAGCAAGCTTTTATACTCCGTACCTGGGAGGGTCTTAGCACTCGGGAAACTGCGAAGGCGATGGGTTGTAGCGAAGGTAGTGTAAAAACACACTATTCACGTGCTATGAATCGATTAAGAAGCGCGCTTAAGGAGGATTACAATGACTAAGAAGCCAAATTCAGAGTTTGCGGATGACTTGCAATTCCTTGAAGAAAATACACAGGCAACAGATATATTTCGCCTTGCCAGAAGTAGAAAATTTGCGCTGGAGCAAAAATCACCTTCCTATCGCTCTATTAAATGGTTAACTGCAGGCGCTTTTAGCACTATTTTGGCGTTTAGTTTGATGGTTCCCTATGATACTGACTCTCTCTCGACTGACAACAGTATCGACAAAGCCCTGCACGCTCAGTCTGATTCAGATGAAACAGTTGAAGAGCTTTATGAAGAAGATTTTTATTATTGGCTCGATATCTATCAGACAGAGTTACTAGTAAGTAATGATTAGATAAAAAAAAGGCCCCGGTGGGGCCTTTTTTGTTTTGCCAGTATGACAGCGTATTAGAGCGCGGCCTCAAATTCTGGCAGCGCATCAAATAAATCAGCAACCAGACCATAATCAGCTACAGAGAAGATGGGTGCTTCTTCATCTTTGTTAATAGCCACAATTACTTTACTGTCCTTCATGCCCGCGAGATGCTGAATCGCTCCAGAGATTCCCACGGCGATATAGAGATCGGGAGCAACAATCTTTCCCGTCTGCCCTACCTGCATATCATTGGGAACAAAGCCAGCATCCACTGCAGCCCTAGATGCACCTATAGCCGCGCCCAATTTATCTGCGATGCCATTTAATAATCCAAAGTTTTCACCGTTACCCATTCCACGACCTCCAGATATAACAACGTCTGCAGCGGTGAGTTCAGGACGGTCCGACTTAGCTACCTCTTCGCTAGTAAAACTAGACTTCTCTGCATCGTGAGCGTCTACCAGAGTATCTATGCTCGCGGATGCCCCTTCGCTGGCAGCCGCATCGAAAGCTGTTCCACGAACGGTGATAACCTTGATGACATCACTACTTTTTACTGTGGCAATCACATTACCTGCATAGATTGGACGCTTAAAGGTGTCTCCGTCAATAACAGCAGAAATATCTGATATTGCTTGGGAATCCAGCAGAGCCGCAGCTCTGGGCATAATATTTTTTGCATTGCTTGTTGCTGTAGCCAATATATGCCCATAGTCCGAGCCAATCTGAGCGATCAGTAAAGAAACATTTTCTGCCAATGCATGTTCGTAGGCAGATGCATCAGCTAGGAGTACCTTTGAGACGCCCGCTACTGTACTGGCCTGCTCTGCAACAGTTACGCAACCATGTCCAGCCACTAAGATATGGATATCACCGCCAATAGCATTAGCAGCGGTCACAGCGTTAAGTGTTGCTGCGTTTAAATCATTATTATCGTGTTCAGCTACGATTAAAATACTCATGAGATCACCTTGGCTTCATTTCTTAGCTTATCAACTAGTTGAGCTACATCTTCAACCTTAATGCCCGCCTGACGTTCTGCAGGGAGCTCTACTCCCATCAGAGTCACTCGTGACGACGCATCAACACCTAGGTCCGCCGGGGTTGTTGTGTCTAAAGGTTTCTTTTTAGCTTTCATTATGTTTGGCAATGAGGCGTAACGTGGCTCATTTAAGCGTAAATCCGCGGTCACCACCGCAGGCAAAGCAAGGGATAATGTTTGTAATCCACCATCAACTTCCCGGGTTACACTTACATTGTCACCGTCTATAGCTATTTCTGATGCGAAGGTGGCCTGACCAACACCCAGAAGAGCAGCTAACATCTGACCTGTTTGGTTGTTATCACCATCGATGGCTTGTTTACCCATCAAAACGAGATCTGGAGATTCAGAGTCACAAACTGCCTTTAAGCATTTTGCAATGGCCAGAGGCTCTAGAGTACCTTCAGTGGATACAAGGATCGCCCGGTCTGCACCAAGGGCTAAAGCGGTACGCAACTGCTCTTGGGACTGCTGAGGACCAACGGATACTGCCACTATCTCAGTGGCTTCTCCTTTCTCCTTGAGGCGCACTGCTTCTTCAACAGCAATCTCACAAAAGGGGTTGATTGACATTTTAACGTTAGCCAAATCGACATCAGTACCATCAGCTTTCGGCCTTACCTTAACGTTGTAATCTACAACGCGCTTTACCGCTACCAGAACTTTCATGGTGATCCTTCAATAGTCAGTGGAGAGTGTTGAGGAATTGGTGCTGAATCCGCAAATCCTCGCTTTTTTTCACGGCGGTATAGTGCCGAAATACGGCCTAAAAAGCAACCTAACAATGTCGCTGTTACGACCCATTGGTCAGCTTTAACGCCTTGCTCAGACTGTTGATTTCACTGATAAATATTCAATATAGCTGAATCAATATGTTAAACTACGCACTCTACTGACCGATTTACAATTTCTTGGAGTAATGCTTTGGAAAGAGAATCAATGGAATACGATGTCGTTATCGTTGGGGCGGGGCCTTCTGGCCTGTCTGCAGCTATTCGTCTTAAGCAATTAAATTCAGATATCTCAGTTTGTGTTGTTGAAAAAGGCTCTGAAGTCGGAGCACATATTCTGTCTGGAGCCGTTTTCGAGCCCAGAGCAATGCAAGAACTTTTTCCAGATTGGCAAGAGCGTGGCGCCCCATTAAATACAGCGGTGAAGACAGATAAGTTCTTTCTATATACCGGAGCAAAAAGTGCTATAAAACTGCCCAACTTCATGATTCCAAAGCCTACTCATAATGACGGTAATTACATTGTTTCTATGGGTAACGTGTGTCGCTGGCTAGCAGAGCAAGCAGAAATGATGGAAGTTGATATATATCCTGGTTTTGCTGCTTCTGAGGTGGTTTTTCACGAAGATGGGTCCGTCAAAGGAATCGCCACAGGGGATATGGGTATTGGCCAGGATGGTGAGCATAAAGCCAGTTACGCCCAAGGTATGGAATTACACGCCAAGTACACCTTATTCGCAGAAGGTTGCAGAGGACATTTGGGGAAACAGCTCATCAGGAAGTTCGAGCTAGATAAACAGTCTGATCCTCAGCACTACGGAATTGGAATTAAGGAAATTTGGCAAATACCCCCTGAGCAACACGAGGAGGGCCTAGTGGTTCATGGCCTTGGTTGGCCTCTTGCGGAATCAAACGCAGGTGGTGGAGCGTTTCTCTATCATGCCGAAAATAACCAGGTTTATATAGGCTTAATTGCGGACCTTAATTACAGTAATCCACACATGAGTCCCTTCGAAGAATTTCAGCGTTGGAAACACCATCCTGAGACTCTTAAATATTTAGAGGGTGGTTCTCGCTTGACCTATGGCGCTAGAGCGATAATAAAAGGTGGATTAAATTCATTGCCTAAGATGCACTTCCCAGGTGGCCTATTGATAGGTTGCGATGCTGGAACATTGAACTCAGTAAAAATAAAAGGTAATCATACCGCGATGAAAAGCGGGATGATCGCAGCAGACACCATAGCTGAAGCCATGGAGTTAGGAGATGCGGCCCCGTCTGATCTAGAGGTTTATAACAAACATTTCAAAGCATCCTGGTTGTACGAAGAGCTTTACAAATCGAGGAATTTCTCTGGCTGGATGCACAAGTTTCCATTGTTAATTGGTTCAGCATTTGTGTGGATTGAGCAAAATATATTTCGCGGAAAGCTTCCCTTTACCCTTCGAGACAGCCTGCCAGATCATAAAGCAATGAAACCTGCGGCAGACTGTAAAAAAATTGATTACGCTAAACCGGATAACGTAATTAGTTTTGATAAAGCATCATCGGTTTTTATGTCAAATACAAACCATGAAGAGGATCAGCCCTGCCATCTAACTCTTAAAGATGCAGATCTGCCTATTAACTTCAATTTAGGCATGTTTGACGAGCCAGCTCAGCGTTATTGCCCTGCGGGTGTCTACGAGGTGATTGAAAACGATGATGGGAGTAATCGCTTTCAGATTAATGCCCAGAACTGCGTTCACTGCAAAACCTGCGATATTAAAGAACCTAGTCAGAATATTAACTGGGTAGTTCCAGAGGGCGCTGGCGGCCCAAATTATCCAAACATGTAATCCAGTAACCCTAAAAAAGGGCGAGCGAGTTCGTCCTTTTTTAAATCCTAAACAGTTAATCGATTTGGCCTAGGACAAACTTTTTGCCCATGCTCGTAACAAACAGCTCATTACTATTATCCGTCAAATTAACCTCTGCCCAATCAATAAGTTGATAGTAGGCTGCCCTGCTGATTAGACCGGTCAATCCTTTGCGGACCTCTATTAATGGCACGGGCTGATTGTTCGTGGCATGATGGTCAATCCATAATGGGTTTTCCTCGCTCACTACCACTGTCTCTCCGGTTGATGTAACACAGCTAATAGCAGTCTCGTGCTGCCTAATCTCTCTGTTGACAAGAGTAATGTAGAATGGCGCTATTTCAACATTAATCTTCCATTTTTCAACTGGTGTAACAAGGTAATATTGTCCTTTCTCGAACTTTAATATACTTGAGAAAAGCTTCACAAGGGGTGCTCTTTTAATTTCTCCACCTTCATGTATCCATCGCCCTTCACGATCAATGACTAGATCCATATCCCCGGTTTTCTTTGGATTCCATGAATGTACAGGAGGGAGTGATTCAAGAGATATATCTTGTAGGGCAAGAAGATCAGAGAATAATATATCTAGAGAATCTGACGCCATTAGCCAGCGGATTTAGGCTTTTTATCGCCCGCCTGATGATACTGACCTCTGTTACCCATCGTTACGCCTATACTAGTGATGAAACCCATAAGCGAAGATGCGTCCTCGATACCCCAGCTTTTATTGAAATAAAGTTCCACAGCGCCTTGGGCAAGAGCCCAGCACGACAAGTAATGATAATGTGGAGGGACATCCTCCAGAATTCCTTGGCTGATAAGCTTTGAAATCACTGTACCAAGCGCTTCCTCATGGGATCGTCGAATTCTCGAGAACTCAGCTAGTTGCGGGCCAATGTCATCTGCATCGATTAGGCGGTCCTCGAGTTTCTGAACAAGGCGATCTAATTCCGGCCGTGCAAGCCTAGACTCGAAGTAGGCTTTTGATACCGCACCGGGATCACCTGCCTCAGCCTTCTCTAAACCGGCAGCCAAACGCCGAGCAATGCTCTTTTCATAATCGAGCATAATACGCACAAGAATTTCATTTTTAGTGAGGAAATGTTTGTACACAGTCCCTTTGCCGATGCCAGCTTGTGAGGCTATCTTCGAAACCGTTACACGATCAATATTTTCACTAATTAGTAATTCAAGCGCGGCACTAACGATCTTTTGTTCGCGCGCCAGAAAAACCTTTTTCTTTTCGCGAATTCGATCAGTACTCGACGTTTTTCCCACCATGAAAACCTTTCCTCTTGAGGGCTCAGTCTATCAGGCATCTATTAATTCGCCCAGTGTTCTATTTTCTAAGCGACCTATTACTCGCACGTATGAACTCATTTTTTAGATCGTCATATGTGTCCGCAGCACGAAACTGCGGGAACTCATTAATTACATTTTGTGGGGCGTGAAACAGTATCCCGGCGTCCGCCTCTGTTAACATCGTTACGTCGTTATACGAGTCACCCGCTGCAATAGTTCTATAATACAGGCTTTTTAGTGCAACTATTGATTGGCGCTTCGGATTTGCCTGGCGTAGCTTATAGGCCAAAACACGGCCAGCATCATCGTATTCTAACTGATGACATAATAATGTTGGGTAACCTAAAGGCTTCATTAACGGGCTTGCAAATTCATAAAAGGTATCAGACAGAATAACTACTTGGAAGCGTTCCCGAAGCCAATTGACGAATTCTACGGCACCGTCGAGAGGCTCCAAGGTTGCTATTACCTCTTGTATTTCACTAAGTCCAAGGCCATTCTTCCTAAGTAGCTCAAGTCGATAATTCATTAGTACATCGTAATCGGGCTCATCTCTGGTTGTTTTTTTAAGAGCCTCAATGCCGGTTTTCTCAGCAAAGGCGATCCAAATTTCGGGTATTAAGACCCCTTCGAGGTCTAAGCAAGCAATTTCCACAGGATTTTCCTAGATTGATTTAAAAGAAGACTCTACTGAATGCTAAAACGTTCAGCTAATAGTCGGGAATATTCAAAGTATCAAAATAATGCATTTGTGCGTCTTTACTTGGCAGAGCCATGACATTTTGTACTACGCTAGACGTCAAATGAGGCGCAAAGGCTTCTATGAATTCGTACATGTAACCTCTGAGATAGGTTCCTCGTCGAACACCGATGCTAGTTATACTTGACTCAAACAAGTGTGCCGCTTCGAGAGATACAAGATCAGAATCCTCTTCTGGGCTGTATGCCATGTGTGCGACGATACCTATACCAAGTCCTAGTCGGACATAGGTTTTGATAACGTCAGCATCTGTAGCTGTAAATACTATCTTAGGATCCAGACCCTTGTCATGAAACGCTTTCTTACGTTTAGATCTTCCAGAAAAACCAAACGGATAGGTTACTATTGAATGCGCAACTACATCTTCTAAAGTTATCTTTTCAATATTTACCAGCGGATGCCCCCTAGGCACCAATATACAGCGATTCCAGCGATAACAAGGCATCATTGCCAGATCCCCATATAACTCTAGGTCATCATAGGCAACAGCTAAGTCGACATCTCCTGATGCAGCTTCCTCGGACACATGAGTAGGTGTTCCCTGAACAATATTTAATGTCACATCGGGATATTTGAGGATAAAGTCTTTAATAATGTTCGGCAGTACATATCTCGCCTGCGTATGAGTGGTCGCAATAGAAAGCGTTCCATGAGCAGGATTTTGATGATCGCGCGAGAGTTGCTTAATTCCCTCGACTTTACGCAAAATCTCTCCGGACATTTGGAGAATCTCTTGCCCTGCTGTTGTAACTCGAGTGAGGTGTTTTCCACTTCGGGCGAATATCTCCACGCCTAGCTCATCTTCCAATAATCGTATTTGCTTACTTATGCCTGGCTGTGATGTGTAGAGACTCAGTGCTGTAGCTGAAACGTTTAGATCATGATGAGCGACTTCCCATATATAACGCAATTGTTGAAGTTTCATATTGGTAGCCTATTTGACGATTAGATTACTGCGTAAAAGCATATATCGATATATTACGACACATTTGCTTATCTATTCCAGTTGGAAATAAGAAATAGTAGCGTCAAAACAACTGGCTGCCAAACCTTCCTATAAATAACACGAAAAGTAGTAGGTAAAAGAGGTAGTACCAGGGCGAGTGCGTAGCTTTGGGTTTTGCTGACTCCGAAAACTGATCAGCTTCGTCTTTTAATCCCCGCACATCGATTTCGACCTGCAGAAAGTGCAGCGCCTCGCCCTTGGGGGCGTCGGAGAAAAGCCGAAGTACCTTTTGATCAGAATACTGTCTGTACTTATTGGAACGTATTAAATCAGCCATATGACTTACTCGTTAGCAATGCCATGAGGAACATGGCCTGTAGCCACAAACTCACTTGCGGACTTACAGTGAGCCTGCTGATCATCAAAGAAAACATCTGCACCAAAGGAGTTGAGAAAATCCCCTTTACTCAAACCCCCTAAAAATAAGCTTTCATCGATACGGACATTCCAATCTCGAAGTGTTCTGACAACACGTTCATGAGATGGTGCAGATCTGGCTGTCACCAGCGCAGTACGAATCGGGCATTCTTCTGGGGAGAACTCAGCTTGAAGTCCTTGCAGTGCCTGCAAAAAACTCTTAAATGGACCTGCATCCATAGGAGTGCGGGCCGACGCCTTTTCATTTTCCGTGAATGCTTTAAGCCCTCGTTCTTTATAAATACGCTCAGATGCATCAGAAAATAGCACTGCGTCACCATCAAATGCAAATCGCAGGTCGTCATCTTTTGAAGGGCCTGCCCGGGATGACAGTAATGTAGCTCCCGCGACACCATTATCTAGAGCGCTACGGACATCTTCAGCGTTAGTTGAAAGGAAAAGGTCACACTCAAAAGCAGACACGTAACGGTAGGGAGACGAACCTCCCGAGAATGCTGCTCTGGTGATTGATAACTCATGATGAGCGATAGAGTTAAAGACTCTCAAGCCCGTATCGGCAGAATTGCGCGATAACAGAATAATCTCAACCCTAGGATCCCCTTCTAATTTATCATTAATGCGCAGTAATTTTCTGGCTAGCGGGAAAGCCTCACCAGGGGACAAAATATCATCCTCATGTTGGCGTTGATACTCTGCATAGGCTGCAACACCCTTCTGCTCATATACATTATGGCTTTCCGCCATATCGAAGAGCGCGGTTGATGAAATGGCAATTACCAATTTTGGTTTAGTCTTTGTGGACATAATTGCTATTCGCTTTTAGTTGCTCTCTCACGATTTTCTTTTTCAAAGTACTCTTTAGTTAACTTAAAGACAATGGGTGATAAGAGCAGTAAAGCGATCAGATTTGGGATCGCCATTAATCCATTAAGTGCATCAGTCATTTTCCAAACCAGTTCCAGGCTCATCTGAGTACCCACAAAAATACCGATTACCCATAGTACTCTGAATGGAGTAATCACTCGAGGACCTAATAAAAATTCGGCACAGCGCTCCCCGTAGTAGCTCCAACCCAGCATAGTGGTAAAAGCGAATAGCGCCACGCAAAGGGACAAAATGATATCACCATAGGGTAAGGCGTTGGTAAACGCCGCAAGTGTCATTGCGGCCCCCTGTGGCACACCGCTCCATACACCGGTTACAATCAAAACCAAGCCCGTCATAGTACAGATAACTAAAGTATCGATAAAAGTACCAAGCATGGCAATGGTGCCCTGCCGTACTGGACTGTTTGTTTCAGCCGCAGCGTGGGCTATTGGTGCTGACCCCAATCCTGCTTCATTCGAAAAGATACCTCGAGCAATTCCCATTCGCAAAGCCAACATAAGGGTCGCACCAGCGAAACCGCCGGTGGCTGCAGCGCCGTTAAACGCGCTATCCACAACTAGGATGATGGCAGCAGGTATTGCTGTTGCGTTCATTAAAAGAATAATGAGTGTGGCTGTTACATATAGTACAGCCATAAAGGGAACTAATTTGCCGGCAACTCTTGCGATCCGCTTAATCCCTCCTAGGAGGACGCCACCGACAAGTACTGCCATAATAATTCCGCTGATAACTGTTGGAACATTAAAGTTTGTGTCTAAAACTTGAGATACTGCATTGGATTGAACTGTGTTAGCCAATCCAAAACCTGCAAGGGAGCCAAATAGCGCAAAGGCGCCACCCAACCATTTCCAATTATCACCTAAACCGTTCTTAATGTAGTACATCGGC
This sequence comes from SAR92 clade bacterium, assembly GCA_004211905.1. Classification (GTDB taxonomy): domain Bacteria; phylum Pseudomonadota; class Gammaproteobacteria; order Pseudomonadales; family Porticoccaceae; genus HTCC2207. Next base: position 153,993 of record SHBP01000004.1, on the reverse strand, counting down.
CCGCCGACTTTTCGACCGGCCTCATCCGTTTCACGGTAATTGACGGCGAGAACAGCCTCCGCATATTTAGTTGCCATACCGACAAATGCGGCACACCACATCCAGAAAAGCGCCCCAGGACCACCAAGACCTATGGCGGTTGCGACACCGGCAATATTACCCATACCGATCGTAGAGGATAACGAAGTCATCAACGCATTAAATGGACTTATTTCGCCATCCCCACTACCCTGTCGCCCCTTAAAAAGCTGCTTAAAGGCATAAGGGATATGACTAATCGTCATTCCTTTCAGGCCAATGGTAAGAAAAATACCTGTGCCCAGTAACAAAGTTAGCATCACTGGGCCCCATACGAAGCCGTTGATTTGATCAATAATTTGCTCGAACATATCGGCCCCTTATAGAGCTTGCAGTTTAATTAAATTGCTTTGATGGTTCCTTTGGGCAAAACAGCATGGACAGCGGCTTTTTGAAATTTTAGTTCGAGATTATTATGAACTTCGAGCACCACATAATCACCTTCTATCTTGGTGATTTTACCCAGCATGCCGCTGGTCAACACCACCTCATTACCCTTCGCTAAACTACCCACAAGTTCGGTATGCTCTTTTTGGCGTTTTCGCTGGGGCCGTATTATTAAAAAATACATAAAAGCAAATAAGCCTGCAAACATGGCGACGGTAACCATCGGGTTTGGTTCAGCAGGAGCACCAGATTGGGCATAGGCATTAGCGATAAAAAACATAGTGAATTTCCTTAATTGAAGTTAAATGCATGTTGTAAATGAAACGAAGACCTAGTCGAGATTTTTTGAAATCCAGTCTAGTACATCGTCATGATGAGTTTTAGTTTTCACCTTGCCCATAACATGGACGATAATGCCCTCTTTGTTAATAATGAATGTGGATCTAAGAACCCCCATAAATTCGCGACCCATGAACTTCTTTAAATCCCAAGCTCCATAGCTGTCGATTACACTATGATCTTCATCAGACAACAAAGTGAAGTTAAGTTCCTGCTTGTCCTCAAATTTCACAAGTCGGTCAACTGAGTCAGGACTGATACCCATGACCACGGTATTCAGCTTCTTAAAGTCGGCATTTGTATCTCGAATACCACAAGCCTGCACGGTACATCCCGGGGTCATAGCTTTTGGGTAGAAGTAAATAACTACATTACTTTTCCCTTTAAATTGATCTAAAGTTACGGTCTCCCCACGCTGGTTGGATAGAGAAAACAAGGGGGCTTGATCGCCAACATTTGAAAACGCCACATAGATACCTTTGATTTGATGTTTTTAAGGAAGGGAATCGTATCAAATTTTTGACTGATAATGTGACAAATACTTACAGATTGAAAAATTCAACTAACGATTAACAAGGAGAGAGAGAAAACGCCACCGAACAATCGTACGATGGCGTTTGGATAAGATCAATAACATGGGCCACTAGGGCAGTAAATGTTGGACTGCGTCGCGCTCTTCGGCGAGTTCATTCTCTGTGGCTTCCATCTTTTGACGAGAGAACTCATTGATGTCTAAGCCCTGCACAATTTCCCAGTCACCGTCTTTACAAACGCAAGGAAATGAATAGATAAGTCCTTTAGCGATCCCATAACTGCCATCGCTATACACACCCATGCTGACCCAATCACCCTCAGAACTGCCGAGCGCCCAAGTACGCATATGTGCTATAGCAGCATTTGCAGCTGAGGCGGCGCTAGACGCACCTCTGGCGCTAATAATAGCGGCACCACGTTGCTGAACGGTTGGGATAAAATCTGTTTCGTACCAATCTTGATCAACCAATTCAATGGCTGATCGCCCAGATACCTTTGTTTCATGAAGATCTGGATACTGCGTGGCAGAATGGTTTCCCCAGATGGTCATGTGAGTCACATCATTGATCGTGCTGCCGGTTTTATTGGCAATCTGACTCATGGCTCGGTTGTGATCTAATCGAGTCATCGCCGTAAATTGTCGCGGATCGATATCAGGCGCATTGCGCTGAGTAATAAGTGCATTGGTATTTGCTGGGTTACCCACTACAAGAACTTTGATTTCCTTTGAAGCATTATTATTCAATGCCTTTCCTTGAGCCGAGAATATCGCTGCATTAGCTTCTAGCAGATCTTTGCGCTCCATTCCTGGACCTCGCGGTCGAGCGCCAACAAGCAACGCGTAATCAGAGTCTTTAAAGGCTTCACTCGCATCATCAGTGCAAACCATTCCTGCTAATAATGGAAAAGCACAGTCTTCGAGCTCCATGGCAACGCCCTTCAACGCTTCTAAAGCAGGAGTGATTTCTAGCATCTGTAAGATAACAGGCTGATTGGGGCCGAGCATTTCGCCAGCGGCGATGCGGAACAACAAAGAATAGCTAATCTGGCCTGCTGCTCCAGTAACAGTAACGCGAACGGGTGAAGTCACAGTTTATCTCCGAAAAATTTAGTTGGTATTTAGAAAGGCGCCATTATACGGTCGGTAAAAAAAAATGCATAACGCATCCGCTATATACAGGCTATTAATCCGCCAAATATTTAGTTCTTTTAGATTATTGGCATAGCTTCTTGTAGCGAGCGCCCATACTTTTATATAAATCGTCAGCAAAACTGCTTGATCCGGTATCAAGGGTGGCAACGATCTCCACCAAATGCTCATTATCTTCGACGCCGCCCCACTGCTTCACATAAGTTCCGTCTTGATAACCATTGTCCTGACGGAAGAAGTTAAGTACATTTTTACCTACATACCCAACATAAAGCGTTTCGAAGTCCATTTTAATACCGACCATTAAGCGTGCAAAACCTGCAATATCAAAATTCTTGGTAGCCAGTGTTTGCTCTGTAAAATTCTCTAAATCTACAGCGAAATCACCACTCTCCTGAGGGGATGCGAACCCGCTCTCAACCCTAGATATGATGTCCTCAACAGAATCATCCTGCAGCAACAAAAGGCTGAGGCCAAAATGCCAAATATCTACTAATTCAAGCGCAATTTGATCAACATCTGGTGTTTGTTTCTTCCACCATTTCCAGCCGTAGTGATCTAGTAGCTCAGCACATTCTATCCAAATCGCCCGATACCACTCAAACTGCTGCTCACGCCAATTTGCATGTACCTTGGTATTCATATTGTTTTGTAGTTCAAGCATGGTAGCGAGTTGTTGTTTCATTTTTAAGTCCTTAGATTAAGAGATTTTAGCTACGAACGAAGCTGTTTCCGGCTTTCTCAGAGCCTATAACGGTATTCGGTCCATGACCAGTAACTACTATGGCATCATCATCAAGGGTATATATCCGTTCTTTGATCGAGGTGACAATTTGGTCAAAGTTTCCACCTGGTAGATCAGTACGACCAATGCTACCTTGGAATAAAGTATCTCCAGCAATCAGCGTCTTATACTCCTCAAACCAGAAGCTTATAGATCCGGGCGTATGCCCAGGAGTGTGAATAGCAACCCCTCCGCAACAATTTAAAGCCTGATCATCCTCCATAAAATGATCGGGGTCTGGTAGTGTTACTGGTGGCACTCCAAACATCACACATTGCTGACTCACCATATCCCAAAGAAACTTGTCTCCCTCATGCAAGTAAATGGGAGCCCCTGTGGCCTCTTTTATAACGCCTGAAGCCAGTATATGGTCAAGATGGGCATGGGTGTGAATGATTCCAACAACGGTCAAGTTCAGCTCTTCCAGTAGACCCAAAATTTGGTCTGCATCACCACCTGGATCGACAACTAGGGCTTTTGATGAAAGGCGGTCGCCAATAATGGAGCAATTACACTGCAGCGGTCCGACAGGGAATGTCCTAATAATAAACTGGGAGTGAGGCTGTTGGTCTTGTGTCATTTCCGGTTTTCCTAATTTTTGATCAAACTGTAGATATATTAAACAGTCGTTGAAAGTTTTGCGTGGTTATGTGTGCTAAATGTGCGAGTTCAATACCATGTATATCAGCCAAACATTGCGCCACTTCAACCACATATTGAGGTTCATTCTTCGAGCCTCTATGTGGCACGGGTGCCAACCAGGGAGAATCTGTTTCAACGAGGAGCCTGTCTAATGGAATCTTGGCCGCAACGCGTCTGAGCTCTTCTGCATTTTTGAAGGTAATAATACCCGAAAAAGAGATATAGAATCCAAGATCAATTGCATCTTGGGCCATATCCCAGGATTCGGTGAAGCAATGCATCACCCCTGCTGCTGGAGATCGGTACTTTCGCAACAGAGCAATGGTTTCGTCAACCGCATCTCTGGTGTGGATGATAATGGGCTTATTAGTCTGTTGACTCGCTATTAGATGATTTACAAAACTTTCACTCTGCCATTCAATGGTGTCCGAGCTATAGAAGTTGTCCAATCCTGTTTCACCGACGGCAATGACACCAGGCTGACGCGTTAGAGCAACAAGTTGCTCTACAGAGACAACCGTCTGAATGTTTTTATTCAATGGATGAACTCCAACAGAGGTATAAATGTTTGGAAAGTCTGCAGTTAGTTCAACGAGGGATTTAGATGATTCCAAATCTACAGCAATACTAAGTATTTGCCCAACCCCCCGAGCGGCTGCATCAGACACAACTGCTGCTAAACCGCCATCACGGGTCGTGAGATCTAACTGATCAAGATGACAATGCGAATCTACCAGCATATTGAATTGTTACCCTAATGATTAACTAATTATTTTGTAAGCATGCTATCTATTTGAAAACACCTGAGCCCAACTCATTAATAGCTCTTCCCATATTAACTGCTGGTTTATATTGCTGCCTGACAGGATCATGGCGTGCATAAGGTGTAATCGATCAGAAAATAGATATATTTTTTGATTTCCTTGGCTGGTCGAATCGCTTGTAACTAGGCGGTGAAGATAATTCATAAACCATTCGATAGCTTGCGAAGGAGCCAACTTGCTACATTGTTGTGCACCGTCGATAAAAGAGAGATCTCCATCGCGAACCGCCACTAGCACTCCTTCAAAGGTTTCTTGCTCCTGTAGCGTATCGCTTTGAATGGAGTCAAGAGCGAGCAAAGGCCTACCAGATGCTACTTCCAGAGCTTTATCTACACTACCGTTATCCCCAGTAACGATTTTTAACCAATCGCCTGCTACTTTAGCTGGGGGAGTTAACAGGGCCCTCTTCTGGCACCTACTTCGAATTGTTGCGGATAGTAAACTCGGTCGATGAGCAACCAAAATAATCAGTGTCTTACCTTGTGGTTCTTCAAGGCTTTTTAAAAGAGCATTTGAAGAACTGTTGTTCATAGATTCACTAGGGGCGATGATTGCCACCTTCCAACCCCCCTGCTGCGCCGTTTTATCTAAGGTCGATATCAACTTCCGTATATCTCCAATTAGAATATCTTTTCCTGCATCGGGTGGCTCTAATAAAACAAGATCAGGATGAGAGCCAGCTGCAAGTAACTGACAGCCTTTGCAGACACCACAGGCATAATTATGCTTCTCTGCCGTACAGAGTAGCCTATGAGCTAGAGCTGTTGCTAATCGTTGCTTTCCAATTCCATTGGGACCACTAATCAACAAGGCATGGGGAAGTCGCTCATACTCTAATGCTTGGCTAAAATCCTTCCAGACATCCTCTTGCCAAGGCAATGGTAGCGGGACACCAGTCTGATACGCCTCCATTACTAAGTTGCACTCGGTTGAGAGTAAAAGTTCTCTAATACAGCTTCAATACTTGCCTGAACCTCTTCAAGGGACTGAGAAGCATCAATCACAGCACAGCGTCCAGGATTATCTTCAGCAATTTTAAGGTATCCATGCCGCACTCGATCAAAAAATTCAATTTTTTCCTGCTCAAAGCGATCTGGAGTACTTCGCTCGCTAGCCCGCTTGAGACCAATTTCTACTGGAATATCGAGAATTAACGTCAAATCAGGTCTGAGATCACCTTGGACAATCTGCTCGAGTTGAGCAATCAAAGAACAATCCATTTCTCGACCAAATCCTTGGTAGGCGTAAGAAGCATCAGTGAACCGGTCACATAGCACTGAACTTCCTGAATTAAGGGCAGGCAATATCACCTGGTCCAAATGCTGCGCCCTACCGGCAAACATGAGTAGAAGCTCTGTAGCGTCCCCGACCTTTTCTTCACGAGGCGTTAAAAGTAACTCGCGCACTTGCTCGGCCAAGGGCGTGCCGCCAGGTTCTCGAGTCGATATAAACTCAACACCTCGTTGGCTAAGCCAATTTTGAATGAACTCAATGTTGGTAGTCTTTCCTACCCCTTCGGTTCCTTCAATAGTGATAAATTTAGCTTGCATCTATTTGTCGCTTTATTTACTCAGATTTTGTTGGGGCAGAGTGATACTTATCTGTCCGGCCATCGATTTGATAACGTCTTACCGCTTCTTTATGCTCTTCGAGTGTATCTGAAAAGTAATGCCCGCCATCACCTCGCGCTACGAAGTATAGGCTAGAACCCTGCTCGGGGTGAAGTGCAGCATGAATGGCCTCTGCGCTCGGCATAGCAATTGGCGTTGGAGGAAGACCATTGATCATATAAGTGTTATATGGTGTATAGTTCTTGAGATCTGATCTTCGAATATCTCCATCAAATCTCTTGCCCATTCCGTAGATCACCGTGGGATCAGTTTGTAATCTCATTCGCTTCAGTAAACGTCTAACAAAGACGCCTGCAATTGCAGGTCGTTCCATCACTAGACCTGTTTCTTTTTCGATTATCGAGGCCATGATTAATGCCTCGTAGGGAGAATCGTAAGGTAGGCCCGATGCTCTATCATGCCATTCCTTAGTAAGTATTTCCTGCATTTTACGATGCGCTCTCTTAAGGATGTCCGCAACTGAGTCAGATGAGGTATAGGTGTACGTATCGGGGAAAAACCAGCCTTCAGGGTTATTCTTCTTAAAATCAGCTGCGTCAAGCAGAGCCGACACATCTTGTGTAGATTCTAGGCTGAACTGGGTTGTTGAGTTTAGGTGCGATAACCACTGTTCAAAAGACCAACCTTCAGGGAATGTAAGCTTACGACGAATAACTTGGCCGCTGTTGAACTTAGCCAATAACGTCCGAGCAGTATCGGTTGAATCGATCCAATAATCTCCAGCCTGAATGTCCGTTTTATCGCGTATGATTGCATACATAGACAATAATTTAGGGTGACTTATTATTTTTTGTCTGTGCAACCGATCGTTAACCTCACTAAGATTACTGCCCTTAGGGATAACCCAAGCAATAGGCGTTTCTGATGTACCCACAAGCTTAATTGGGCTGTCTAGATGCTGTGCTACAAAACCATAGAGCCAACCCGCTCCGATAAATCCTACCACTGTTATCCATAGTGAAAGTCTAAGCATGAAAGAAGTCATTTAAAACTCGGATAGAGTTGGGCTAACATTAGTTGCAAGTCTCTTGTATTACTGCCGATCCCAATAGGTTTTATTTTCGACTGATCTTGATTAAGTATACCTGTAACTGGAACAATACCTTTAACAGAGTTACAAATGAATATCTCGGAGGCAGCACTAAGTTCTATTTCAGTTATGTGATTAATTCTTACTGCTAATTGCAACTCAGGAAATATCTCATCAATTAAGATAGAACGCATCACCCCTGAAACGCCACAGTGCGATAAATCGGGGGTAGTCCACCCGTGGGACTGAGTTTTAATAAATACATTTGCCGAAGTAGTCTCAACAAGACAGCCGTTAGTATCGAACATTAAACCATCATCACACTCATTTGGGTGCGCCTCATTGCGCGCTAAAACCTGATCTAAGCGATTTAAATGTTTAATACCGGCCAGTGGTTTATTAATCGCTAGTTGATGCTCACAGCGCCACAGGTTAACTCCGAGATCACGCTGCAAATTGCCCTCAGCTACACTAGGGCTATAGCGAAAAATAACATTTGGGTTTATGTTATCAGGATTTTGGTAACCCCTTCCTCCCGACCCAGCAGAGAGAATGATCTTTACAACACCTCCAGTAAATTTATGATAAACCAGAATATCGTGAAACTTACTCAGATATCCGTCTAGCTTTTTTTCGTTAGCCTTAATACCGAGTTTGGCTGCATCTGTACACATTCTGCTGAGATGCCGATGTTTCAGGGGAAACTTGGAGTTAATGTAATAAATGGTTTCAAATAATCCATGGCCATAGCTAAGGCCACGATCAGCCAACAGTACTGATGAATCAGTGCTGCAGAGTTCTGGATAACCATCGATTGAATAGAAGAAGTCTAATGTTTTCATAGGCCCATTAAACAAAACTTCTGGCCAAAAAAAAACCGCCCCAATTGGAGCGGCTTTTAATATCTTTATATTTAGCTGTTCGCATTGATATAAGTAATTGCATCATTGACAGTTGCGATCTTCTCCGCTTCCTCGTCAGGAATCTCCGCATCAAACTCCTCTTCAAGAGCCATAATCAACTCGACAGTGTCAAGGGAGTCTGCACCGAGATCTTCCACAAACGATGAAGTCACCTTCACGTCTTCTTCTTTAACACCTAGTTGCTCGGCAACCATTTTGATAACGCGTTCTTCGATATTACTCATCTTGTCTCCACTCCATATAAGGGATCTGATGTTTACTGTTTTCAAGTCACAAGACTCGAAAAAGGGATTATGTGAGTTAAGGCCGGCATTTTACCTTACAAATATTAAAATGCTAGTCTCTAAATAAAAAAAAGCTATAAGATTAATAGAAAAACAGCTTACTAAGACATGTACATTCCGCCATTTACATGGATAGTTTCCCCTGTAATATAGCCTGCAGCATCACTTACCAAAAATTTAACTACTGACGCAATCTCTTCTGGAGCTCCTAGTCGGGCTAAGGGAATCTGCCCCAAAAGAACCTCTTTGTTGGCTTCAGGTAGATCTTTAGTCATGTCTGTATCAATAAAGCCCGGCGCCACCGTGTTAACTGTAATACTACGTGAGCCTAGTTCTTTGGCAAGCGCGCGGCTAAATCCTTCAACTCCGGCTTTAGTGGCAGAATAGTTGCTCTGCCCACCATTGCCCATTGAACCTACAACTGAGCTTATATTGACTATTCGTCCCCAACGGGCTTTAGTCATAGGTCTAACACAAGCCTTAGACAAGCGAAAAACTGCGTTGAGGTTAGTATTAATTACATCTAACCATTCATCTTCTTTCATACGCATCAATATATTATCTTTGGTGATACCTGCATTATTTACCAATACAGTAGGAGCACCAAAGTTTTCCACAATACTCTGTAAAAGAGCACTAATCGAATCCGGGTCGGTTACATTTAATGGCATCCCCGCACCCAAAATTGCTTTATCAGCAAACCGTTGACTTATGCTGTCAGCACCAGAGGTCGTGGTCGCCGTCCCTATGACGGTATATCCGGATTCACCAAGTGTATCGGCTATTGCCGCTCCGATACCGCGACTTGCCCCAGTGACCAATACTACTTTTGATTCTTCACTCATAGATTCACCTTTAATTATTTAAACAGCAGCCAGGGCATTTTCCAGACCGGCAACATCATCTGTTGAAAAGGAGACTATTTCCTTATCAATTCGCTTGGACAATCCGCTCAAGACACGACCAGGGCCGCACTCGACAAACTGCTCAGCGCCTCGTCGTCTTAGCTCAAGAACACAATCTACCCAACGGACCGGGCTATAAATTTGTTCAAGCATTAACTGCTTAATAGCTGCCGGATCGCTCTCAGACTGACCATGGACATTATGTATCACAGGTATCTCAGGAGTGCTAAACGCTACAGATCTAACTTGATCTGTCAGTCCATCGGAAGCAGGTGCCATTAAGGAGGTATGAAAAGGAGCGCTCACTGGCAATGGCAGCGCGCGCTTCGCACCGGCCGCTTTACATAATTCTATGGCACGTCCGACCGCGTCGGCTGATCCAGCTATGACCACCTGTCCTGGAGCATTAAAATTTACTGCGTCGACAACTTCATCTCCCCTCGCGTCAGCACAGGACTGGCAAATGGCCTCATCATCCAAGCCTATTATTGCAGCCATAGCACCAATCCCAACAGGGACTGCATCCTGCATTAACGCTCCTCTTGATCTAACAATTCCAATAGCATCTTCGAACTTTACCGCACCCGCGCATACCAGTGCCGACCATTCACCTAAACTATGTCCAGCTAATAGCCCAGGCATGGAACCATTTCTCTGTGTCCAAACACGCCAAACAGACACACTTGATGCTAGTAAAAGAGGTTGCGTACGTTCGGTTAAATTAATTTGTTCCTGAGTCCCCTCTTGGCTCATTTTCCATAAATCATAGCCAAGCACCTCAGATGCTTGGCTGAATGTTTCCTCAATAATAGGGTTGAATTCCGCTAATTCACTAAGCATTCCGATTTTCTGAGATCCCTGTCCAGGAAATACAAAGGCAAGATTATTTTTCATGGGCGTCCACTATTCAGTAATATCAATAAATTTTGCTTGCAGTAATGGCGATAGCGCCTTAGGCAAGTTGTGCGCTGCAGCTTCAATAGCGACATCCAGGGCGTGTCCGAAAGCCTTCCTAGAGGCACTTCCATGACTTTTAACCACGACTCCATCTAAGCCCAAGAGATATGCTCCGTTATAAAGCGAAGGGTCGAGTCTATTTTTAAGATCCTTAAAAGAGCGACTGAAAACCCCTAGTGCTAGTCGGGCAAGCCAGTTCTTTTTGACAAGGTCCTCTAAAATAACTGAAATCATATTAGCGAAGCCCTCGGTTGTCTTGAGTGCAATATTACCGCTGAAGCCATCACATACAACAATATCTGCAATACCATCAAAAATGCCATCGCCTTCTATGAATCCTGAGTAATTAATACTCGAATCACTCTCTAATAGTATCGCTGCCTGTTGCAATTCCTCACTACCCTTAATGTCCTCTACTCCAACATTTAATAATCTAACAGTGGGGTTAGCAATATTATCGAGAAGTTTCGCAGTTAAATCAGCCAAAATGGCAAACTCATGTAACTGCCCAGCCGACGAGTGAATATTGGCGCCTAAATCCAGAACATAGGTTCTTCCCTCAACGGTAGGGAATGTGGTGCAAATCGCCGGACGGGAGATTCCGGGAAGAGTTTTCAGGTTGATCAAGCCGAGAGCCATAAGAGCACCAGTATTTCCCGCGCTGATACAGGCATCCACTTGACGGGTTGCGACGGCATTAATAGCGAGGCCCATAGATGAGTCTCTTTTTTGTCTTAGCACAGTAGAGGGCTTGTCGTTGTCACAAACCTCTCCATCAGAGTGGTAGACACTTATTCGACTCTTGACCTGCGAAGAGGCTTGATCCAACTCAACGGATATAGCTGCTTTGTTGCCGAATAAGTCGGCCTCCACATTTGGATGTCTTTCTAGAGATGATATCAGTGCAGACACGGTGACCGATGGGCCAAATTCACCACCCATCGCATCTACCGCAATCCGAACCGAACTTGTCAAAGGAATGCCTAGTCGGCGCTTGTCTCGACCACTTTTTGTCCGCGGTAGAAACCGTCTGCAGTCACATGGTGACGCAGGTGTCTCTCTCCGCTCACTGAATCAGTAGAAACAGTTGCTGAAGTCAATGCATCATGAGCGCGACGCATGCCGCGTTTTGAACGAGTTTTACGACTCTTTTGAACAGCCATCAGATACTCCTAATCTAAATATTGTATGCAGTTATCAATTACGTTTTAACTGCTCTAAAATGCTAAATGGGCTATCAACGATAGCTTCATCACTTATAGCGTCTACCTCTGCTACAAAGGTATCCCCTGTGCACTCCCCGTTGGCGTGGTAATTAACCAATGGTAGCGCTAATAAAATTTCATCTTCAAGTAACTCGTTTAAGTTGGCCATTTTATCAACAACAAGCCAAGGCTCATAGTTCTTTGCAACTCTATCCTCATGCTCTTCTGACCAAATAACCTGCACTGCAAACTCAGCATGAAGATCAACCTGTACTGGATCTAAACAACGCTGACAAACAGCACTAACAGTTACATCCGCAATACCGTGAGCTATCTTGGCTCGTGATTCATCTACCTCAAATTGAATCGAAGCTTTTAAAGGCTTACATATCTCAGAAACTGATGCTGCCAACCTTGGAAGGTTATCAGCCTTAACTTCACCTTCAAGTAGATAACCTTGGAGGGCCAGTTTTCGTGGGTCAATGTGAGTCGGCAGTGCCATAAAATCAGGTCGATCTCAGTTAGGCGCGCATGATATGCAGAACACTGTGATCTGTCAAAGAAAATTGGTTGATTTCAGTGCTTTAAAGTTCAGTAGCAGGTTAGAATGTGTAATAACGAGCTTTCTCAGCGATATTGGGAGCTTAAATTCTTAAGCAAACACCTAAAATATAAAAAGCAGCCTAATGTCTCAAATAATTTTAGCATCCACATCCAAATATAGGCGGTCGCTTGTATCTCGCTTGAATTTAAAGTTCGCCTGCGTTGCCCCAGGGACGGACGAATACGCCCTTCCAGATGAAGCACCCACCGGAACGGCCATACGGTTAGCGGAGTCTAAAGCTTGTTCTATTGCAAAACGTTATCCTGAGGCTGTCGTAATAGGCGCTGATCAGGTTGCAGATCTTGAAGGCAAGCCAATTAATAAACCCGTCAGCCATGACCGTGCAGTAGCGCAGCTATTATTGCAGTCGGGAAAATTGGTCAAATTTCATAGCGCAATTGCCATCGCTCAGATGGATTCATCAGGTGAATTGCGATGGAAATCATGCATCAACACGACTGATGTTCACTTTAAGGATTTAAATGAGAGTCAAATACAGGCGTATTTAGCTGCAGAGAAACCTTACGATTGTGCGGGAAGTTTTAAAGTTGAGGGTCTTGGGATAAGCCTTTTTGAGGCGGTTAAGACTACAGATCCGACATCTCTTGTGGGGCTTCCTTTGATAGACTTATGCAAATTGCTTAGGCACTTTAAGATTGATGTAATTTAGATATAGCTTTATATTACTCAATTAAAACACTGATATTTATAAATATTTTAATATATCTGAAAAGCTGTCGACACATGCAACTGGATGATAAAACTCTAGACGCTCTTTACTGTGAGCACCATAGTTAACGCCAATCGATCTTATTGATGCCTGCTTAGCCATCGACAAATCAAACTCCGTATCCCCAATCATGAGGGCTTCAGTACTGCTTACAGAGAATTCATCAAGAAGCTCATTTAGCATTAATGGATTCGGCTTTGACATCGTTTCATCTGCACAGCGTGACCCATCGAAATAATCACCCATATCACGAGTAGCCAAGACTCTATCAAGACCCGCCCTACTCTTACCGGTCGCAACTGCGAGAATATAGCCTTGGCTTTTAAGGACATCCAAAGTTTGTGTAACACCGGGGAAGAATTGGCATGGCGCCTTGTCTTGTTCCCGGAAATGTCGCGAATATAACTCAGTAAAAGCTTTGACATCAGTTCCGTCAAGACCAGGAAAGAGCTGATTAGTCGCTTCCACTAAACCAAGACCGATAATATCAGCGGCGCTCCGGCGTGATGGCACCGTCAAACCTACATCAGCTGCAGCCAGACGGATACAGTTAGATATTTTGTCTACTGAGTCACAGAGAGTCCCATCCCAGTCAAAAATAAGTAGTCTTGGCTTAGTGATATTTCTTTCCTATAGTTATTGTATCTTTTGAAGAACCTTGCCCAGATCATCTGGCAAGGGCGCGTCCACGACAACCCACTGATCAGACAATGGATGCTTGAATCTTAGACTCTTGGCGTGTAAGAACAGACGTCTGCACCCAAGACTACGCATTGAATCATTGAACTCTTTGTCCCCATATTTCTCATCTCCTGCAATAGGCTGCCCTGAGAACTGGCAATGCACTCTAATTTGGTGAGTTCGTCCAGTTTCTAAAGTTACATCTAACAAAGTTGCCTGCTTAAAGCGTTGCGCGATATCGAAGTGGGTAACTGAGGCTTTTCCTTCAACATCAACCTTGACAATACGCTCGCCAGAGGAAAGTTGGTTTTTTCGTAAAGGCGCATTAACGGTACTCTTGCCCTTCGGCCATTGGCCCGACACCAACGTTTGATAGGTCTTTTTGACCTGGTTGCGCTGCATGGCGTTTTGTATATCGAGCAAGACACTACGTTTTTTTGCAAACATTAAGCAACCGGAAGTTTCTCGGTCTAATCTATGAACTAACTCCAGAAACCTTTGCTCCGGCCTTTCGGCTCGAAACGCCTCTATTGCACCCAAGGACACCCCACTACCCCCGTGCACCGCAAGACCACTCGGCTTATTAAAAATCAGAAGCCCTTCATCTTCGAACAAAACATTCTCAGAAAGGTACCGTTTGAGTTCTTTTCCAGGAACAGCAGGGGCGCCTCTCTGAGCGGTTCTAACGGGTGCTATCCTCACGACATCACCTTCTTTAATTCGAGTGTCTGGCTTCACTCGCCCTTTATTAATTCGCACCTCACCTTTACGTAAAAGATTGTAAATACGAGACTTAGGGACGCCCTTGAGATGCCTTATGAGAAAATTATCCAATCGCTGACCGTCATGTTCAGGTCCTATTTCGGTATAGGTTACTTTGTCGAACTTATTTTCTTCCACGAATGATAGATCCATTAGTTTCTCAGCGTGGCATTGTAACGAGCAAAGCGTTATAAACAAATCTAATTACTACTTTGATTTGTAGGAACCGGTGTTTATTGTTATATTGCGCCCCAAACCGACATGCAGAGTGCCCAATGGAAGGCACAGTGTTGAGGGTTTTAAGGGCCTGACTACTGAATAGGCCAAGAATACAGGGCTATTTGCTGAATTGTTACGAGCAGATAGCCAAATATAGCTGAGTGAGTTCAGCAAGTAAAAGTCTGAAATAGACAAAGGTTAAAAGCTAGGCACTGCCGCTTCGACTATCGTCATACAAACGATACCATTTTATACTCGAAGGCGTTGATATACAGTGAGTAGCTGAATAAAAAACGAAGAATTAGTTGATTTGGAGACAGTTTTAACAAGCTTAGTTATGGCTTGAAATTTGCGGTTATCAATGCACAGAAATTTACCTAAAGGTAGGCTCCGTGCGACCACTACTCTGAATTAGCAATAGTAAGGCACTAGCGATTTAAATCCTGTGGCCGAACAAAATGGAAGCATAAGCTCGAATTTTGTCGGTTTTATTCGGTAACGTCGCGTTATAGCTCACGCTAATAATGTTATCTTTTATTAGCGCTTGAAGTCTGCTGTCGATGCCTACTCGTGTCCCTTTTCTCTCTTTCATTCCTTTACTCTGATACTGCTCAGACCAACAAGTAAAGGTGAATTATGAAACGTATGTTAATTAATGCATCACACACTGAAGAAGTGCGTGTTGCTATGGTAGATGGCCAGCGGCTATATGATTTAGATATAGAAAACAGAACCAGAGAACAAAAAAAATCAAACATTTATAAAGGTAAGGTAACCCGAGTTGAGCCTAGCCTTGAAGCCGCTTTTATTGATTATGGCGCAGAACGTCATGGATTCCTTCCTCTAAAAGAAATATCTCGAGAATACTTCAAAAAAGGTGCTTCTGATGGTGGTCGCGTCCGTGTTCAAGACGCCCTCAAAGAGGGTCAAGAAGTCATCGTTCAAGTCGAGAAAGAAGAGCGAAGCAATAAAGGCGCAGCACTAACTACCTTTATCAGTTTGGCCGGTCGCTATCTTGTACTAATGCCTAATAATCCTCGCGCTGGCGGGATATCTCGGCGTATCGAAGGTGATGAGCGGGCTGACTTGAGAGAGGCAATGCGGGGTCTTGATATTCCTGATGGTATGGGTGCAATTGTAAGAACAGCAGGCATCGGTCGAGCGACCGAAGAGCTTCAGTGGGACTTCAACTATTTGTTACAGCTGTGGAATACTATTACTGAAGAGTCTGGGAAGGCTAAGGCGCCCCACTTTTTGTTCCAAGAGAGTAACGTGATTGTTCGTGCAATCAGAGACTACCTGCGTCAAGACGTTGGAGAAGTTATTGTCGATGGCGAAGAAGCTTACGCTCTTGCGGCAGCCTTCATAACTACGGTCATGCCTGACTTTAGAAGCAAAGTGAAGTTTTATCAGGATGAAATTCCGCTTTTCAACCGCTATCAGGTCGAAAACCAGATTGAAACAGCTTTCTGCCGAGAAGTGAGTTTGCCTTCTGGAGGATCGATAGTGATCGATATCACCGAGGCATTAGTCTCAATCGATATCAACTCTGCTCGCGCAACCAAAGGTGGTGATATCGAAGAAACTGCGTTCAACACCAATAAAGAAGCAGCAGAAGAAATAGCCCGCCAGTTGCGTCTGCGCGATGTGGGTGGCCTCATTGTCATCGATTTTATCGATATGCTTAATAGCCGCCACCAAAAGGATGTCGAGAACAAGATGCGTGATGCTCTAGAAGTTGATCGTGCCCGGGTACAGGTAGGTCGAATCTCTCGCTTTGGCCTGTTAGAAATGTCCCGGCAGAGACTGCGTCCGTCTCTCGAAGAGACAATGTCTCGAACATGCCCTCGTTGTAAAGGGCAAGGCACCATTCGTGGGACCAGATCCCTTGCTTTATCGATATTAAGATTGGTAGAAGAAGAAGCTCAAAAAGAATTCAGTCGGGAAATTCGCGCCATAGTGCCGGTTCCAGTAGCGACCTTTTTACTTAATGAAAAACGTAAAGAGATCTCAGATATTGAGTCGCGAAATAACATTAGGGTTACTGTGTTACCCAACACTGAGATGCAAACGCCTCACTTTGAAGTGGTTAGAATCCGTAATCAAGATGAAGAGACCACCGACTTTAGCTATCGGCTTGCCAATGAACTTAGCAAACCAGAAGAGGAAGTCGTAACAGATACTGCAGCGCCCCAGGCTCTACCAAAACCTGCAGTTAAAACGGTAATTCCCTCCACCCCTGCTCCAGTTATGGCCCCTGCTCCAGTTATTGAGGAAAAAAGCCAAGGCTTTGTTAAACGACTATGGGCGAGTATGTTTGGTGAGACTGAAGAACCAGTCGTAGAAAAGAAACCAAAACCTACTAACAATAGAAGTCGTAACAACCGCAATAATCGAAATCGTGGCGGGCAAAATAATCGTAATCGTGGCGGGCAAAACAATCGCCGTCCTAACGAGCGTAATGCTGAAAACAAGAATGCCAGTGCTGAACAGTCAAATGACCAAAAAAACGCTCCTAAAGGTAATCAAAACCGTAATAATCGCCGCAATAAAAACAATCGCCCAAAAGATGCGGTGGCTCCTAAGGAAGCGTCAGTCCAAAAAACCACTGACACCAAGACAGTTGAGACTTCAGCAAAAGCTGAAAGTGGCGACAAGCTGAAACGGCGTCCCGACGACAAACGTCGCGGGCCCCGTCGTCGTCGTCAGCGACAAGATGTGCCAAAGGCTATGCTGGACCAAGCGAGCACGCTAACTAACTCCCCTAGCGATGAAGCTGCAGATAAAGCCCCTACTTCACCGTCTGAGGAAGTCAAGACGCCCAAGGCAACTACCGATCGAACACCAGTCAAAGACGTTAATGTAGCCGACACTGCACAGCCTAAAGAAGCCAAACCTAAGCCCAAGCGCAAAGCCGCGCCTAAGGCAAAATCATCACAGGATGAACCAAGTAGTAAAGCTATTGATACTATAAGTGATTCAGTCGTTGATAACGCAGATACGCCCAAGAAGCCAGTAGCCAAGAAATCTGCTGCGAAGGCGAAGGCGAAGGCGAAGGCAAAACCAAAAGCTAAACCTTCGAAAGCCGATAAAGCTAAGCCTGCAGGCGACTCAGAAGCTTCTCCTGCAGCTGATACAGCGGTAAGAGCCAGCAATGATCCTCGCAAAAAACCTAAGCCTGTTGTGGAGGTCAAGGTGAGCACAGAGCGGGTTGAAATGCCCTCTCCAACGGTTTCATCGGATCCGATACCAGTACCTAGCAAACCCAAAAAAGCTGGACCAAGGGCCTCTAATGACCCACGGAAAAAGCGTGCAGAGACAAAGCCAAAGGCTACTTCAAAGGCTAAAAATGCTGACTCTGAAACTGGTAAAACCAATCCATCTGAAAAATCTTCAGAGGAAAATACACCAAAGTCTTAATTGGGACTTGTTCCAAGCAAAAGGCGCTGTATAATCGCGCCTTCAAAAGGTGGGATGGCAGAGCGGTTGAATGCACCAGTCTTGAAAACTGGCATACGTTAATAGCGTATCTAGGGTTCGAATCCCTATCCCACCGCCATATATTAATTAAACCTCTGTTTTTACAGGGGTTTTTTTATATGCAGAATATTTACCCACTATAAGGGTATCTATAGACCAATAATTCGAAATCCCTGCACTAACGATATTCCGACCGCACCCCGGGGGTACCCCTCTCTTTTTTGTCAGATGGGACTCCTGCTGTTAGCTAGTATTACTAATACGCGCGAGTGAATAAGTTTTTTATGTGTTCGGCAAGATAGTTAACAGCCCGACTCTCAATCAATGTCTGCTCTAAGCCATATTGAAATTTAAAATAACGCATACTGCAAAGTTCCATAACTTTTAAATCATAAACCTAGTGCTACGATGGCGCCTCATCGATAGATTTCTGAATATATCTCACAAACTACCAAATGAGGTGCTAGTCTATAAATATGCACTTATGATTGGATGATCATGGAAGCATAAACAATTCTAATAAAAGGAGTCATACATGAAAAAGTTAGCACTAACAACAATAACCATCATTATGAGCTTAGGTAATTTTGCCTATGCAGATCAACACTCAGAATCTAGTGAGGCTGAGGTTTTAGAGGCTTTGTCCGCCTATATGGATGCTCGAAACACCCGAGATTTTAAAGCAGTAATAGCACTTTCGAGCAAATCTGGCACATTAGACACTAATTCGGATGGGAGCTTTCACAAGCAACCTGCGGTCCAAACAATCGCTGGATGGAAGAAAAGTGGTGATGCAATTACGCAATATTTTTATCCAGAAGCGACTGCGATCGCGGATGACGTCGTCCATGTACGTTTCTACTCAGAAGGCATGGTGGGTAGTAATGGCAAGATGAATGACTATAGAACTCGAGTAACAATGAATTGGGTAAAAGAGGACGGTAATTGGGTTTTGCGAAGCGCCCATTATTCTCCCGCCAGTTATGGCGGTGTTCACAAAACACAAGCTTCAGACTTTGAGGATTAATCATGAAAAATTTACTAATTATTTTGGCGTTCATCAGCCTTACTTTTTCGGCTACAGCTGCTCATCACGAAGAGGGAGAGGCAAGCCCGAAGGTGAAGGGAAATAACTTTGCTTATCTCTCTTCATACACTATTCCTGCAGGCAGTAATCCAGCTATTTTAGCTAAGAGCCTTAAAAAATCTATAGCATCTCTTGAAAGCAGTGGCTTTAATGACTGTGGCCTACTAAGGCATCAATTTGGTGGGGATCGAGCATTTTATACTTATTGTTATTTTGATAGCTGGGAGCATTTTGGCGAAATAAATGATACTGACGAGCCTGCGGGGAGAGAAGCTAGGCAACTTCACGGCAATCATAGCGATCATTTGGTTGCGGTAGTTGAGGCGAACCTTACCAAACTGACGCCTTATGTAGTTATGGCTCGTTATACCTTTGGTCCTTATCTTACGGATAACGAAAAAAGGGCGAATGCGTCAACCATCTTTAGTGCTTATGATTCTGCATTTGGCGGGTGCAATATGATGGAGCATTTCTGGGGCCCTGAGCAGGCTTGGTATTTCGTGTGCGGATACGAAAGTTATGCTGATTTTGGAGCCAAAGTCGCCGCTGTTTCAGTCATTCATGAGAATGAACTAGCCGATATGAAATTGGACGTATTAGAGCATTCAGATGAGCTAATGATTCGAATTAAGTAGTAAGCCTACACAAAAAGCCCTTTCCCTAAAGGGCTTTTTTCATCTAACAAATGAAATTTCATGATTTTTTGTTTTAACGCTAGTTATTATTCGTCATGACCGAGCTCAAGACCCGCTGCGTTAGCTCGGAGCCGCCAAAGCTCTCTAGCACGTTCTTGCATATCAATATGACTATCTGACTCATCAACAATTTCCATACCTAGCATGGTTTCTACTAGGTCTTCCATCGTAGCGATGCCAAGTGGATCACCGTACTCGCTCACAACTAAGCTTATTGAAACCCGCTCATTAACCATAGTTTGCATCAGTTCAGGCAAAGCCTTTACCTCTAAAGCACTCAATAGTTCCCGCTTAAGACTGTCAAGTCGAGTATCTAAACGACCTTCTGCGACCTCTTTGTATATATCGTCTTTACGGACAAAACCAACAATATCATCATCATTGCTGTTATAAATTGGAATTCTTGAAAATCTCAAGGATGGATCACCAGGAAGAATGTCTCCTACTCGAATAGCCCCGGACAAAGTAGCCATTACTGTTCGAGGTGTCATAACGTCTCTCGCAGTCAAACCTCTAAATGCCAAGAGCGTACTTATTGCGCGCGCCTCGTTTGCATTGATAACCCCTTCTCTGCGGCCCATATTAGCCAGCATATGGAAGTCATCCCTAGATACTGTGGGAGCCTCACTCTTAGGAGCCATCCAGCCTGTTAATATCTTCGCCATCACGACTAGGGGGTACATCAAAAATTGAACCCACCAAAGAATATAACCACAGATTGGCGCTAATTGACGCCAATATCTAGCGCCAAGTGTTTTAGGGATAATCTCTGAAAATACGAGTATCAACAATGTTAGAACAGCAGAGATTATTCCGAAGTACAACTCTCCAAATAACTTGGTCGCTTGAGCCCCAGCACCAGCAGCACCAATAGTATGAGCTATTGTATTCAACGATAGGATTGCAGCTAAAGGTTTATCGATATCTGATTTAAAATTGCGCCACAACAACCCCAGTTTTGGTCGTTTGTTCTCTAGGCTCTCCAAGAATGTTGGAGTAAGTGACAATAACGTTGCCTCTAATAACGAGCACAAAAAAGAAACCGACAGCGCCAAACCAATATAAATCGCCAACAAACCCATTTACATACCTCCCTAGTAACTACGCTCTAGCAATTTGATTATATTCAATTGTAATTTAGTTTCATTTGTTAGAAAAATGTATTCAAACGATTTAATGGTTCGTATCAAACAGAAAGCTTGTACAGATAACTCTTTTACTCTCGAGCTATTATTGCTTCACCTAACTAATAGACTTCCTAGTAGTTACTGCCCCAGCTTGCGGAGAGTCCCCTTTTTTTACCATTTTGTACCAGTCATTAAATGGCCCCAACGTGTTTTGCCAATAGGTCCGGTGCTCCGACTGTGTTTTGGGTCCGATGCCCCAGGGCGTATATTCATCCCTTTCTGGGACATACAGTGTTCCAAACAGTCTGTCCCAGATGCTGGTAACTGCCGCAAAGTTTTTGTCCCAGTGGGGTTCTAGGTAGCTGTGGTGTATGTGATGCATCGCAGGACTATGAAGCCACAGGGAAAGCCAACGCGGATAATTGAATTGCACATGGTAATGACGAAAAGAACCGTTAAATCCGAAGAGTAAAGAAAAGAAACCTATATTAAAAAGGGTCGCTGCTGTTATGTCTCCGCCAAACAGCCACGCAAATACCCCACCAACGAGCCCGTAACTGAGGCTGCTTCCAGCTGCCCAGATAGGACCCGCCAAAAAGTGCTCTCTGTAGCGTGTGAGAGGTGTCAATACTTCAGCTGAATGATGCACCTTATGGACTGCCCAAAGTACCGGTACCTTATGCATCGTGTAATGAATAATGAAAAAAATAAAGTCGTAACAAAGCAGAGTAATCAAGCTATATAAAAGCATCCAGCCATAATTGACCTCTAGCCCAGGCGAAGCTCCAATAATCCCTTGCAAACTGGCTATCATTGCAGACTCGGCACTTGGCCCTACAGTCGCCATTAAACCAACAAACCAAAGTGGTCTCAGTACTCTCTCGGTAATCCATAGCCAAATGTCTACACGAGCTGAAATATGAGTATAGATATCCTTGGGAAATAAAAACTTCAGTAAAGGTGCTGGTCGCTCTCTCCCATCAGCCCCGCGAGAGCCATGTCCTTTCCTTACAAGCCAAATGAAGACGGCAATAACTAAGGTTATAGCCAAAAACTGCCAATGTAGATCTCTAGGAAGGTTATCACCTATTATTTGCCATATAAAACTACCAATTTCTTGACTAGTTTCACTTAATGGCCCTACTAGCAGTGTAGCAGCGGGTTCAGCAGACGCTTCAATCTCAAGATATTTCTGTTGGTCTTCTAGTGCCATGACGTGAAGCGCCTTGGTGATTAGGATTTCAGTAGGTAGCCTTTTCCGTCGAATTATTTAAGCAATATCGTCTATGTGCTGTCAATCTCCTAGTAGAAAAGCCTACTGAGGTCTAATTATGCCCATTTTTAGTGCATCTGGTGAATTTTATTGAGTTAATCGGTAAACTATGGCCCATGCCGACACCCTCTGACATTCAATTTTTCTCTTGTAGCGATCCCGGCAAAGTTCGACGTACCAATGAAGATTTCCTTAAGATTGATTCAACCCTCCAAATAGCGGCTATTGCAGATGGTATGGGTGGTAACGATTATGGTGAAGTTGCCAGCCAACTGGCAGTTGATGCTTGTATCGAATACCTGCGTCAGGCTGACAAAGATCTATTGGATAAATACCCCAGCCGTGAATTAGGTAATGCTATTAAGTATGCAAACGAGACAATCATTACTATACAAAGAAACGAAGAGAAGTATCGCTCTATGGGGACAACCCTGACCTGTCTATGGGTTAGAGATGATCAACTACATTACTCATGGGTGGGCGATTCCAGAATTTACTTGATCAGAAGCTCAGATAAGACAATTAAACAGTTAACCAATGATCACACATTAGATAGAAACAAAATTGACGCCGCCTTAGCTCCTGATTTATATCGTCGAGCGCCTAGTATTTTGACACAAAAAATTGGCAGCATATTATTAATTAAACCAGATTCTGACAGAGTACAAATAGCCCCCGGGGATATTGTCCTCGCCTGCACTGATGGGCTCTCTGACAAGGTTAGTGATGAGTTAATGCTCGATTACGCAATCGCGTTTACACATAGTCTAAATGAGTACGGTGAAAAATTATTGGACAGAGCGCTGGATTGTGGAGGACAAGACAACATTTCTTTTATTCTGGCTAGAATTTGAACTCGGCCTGTTTATACCCCTAAACCCTCTTTAAGTAGGCGTATTAGCTCTCCAATACTATGCATTCGTTTATTAGGGTCTTTGGCCAAGCACTGCATAATAATGTCATCTAGCACCTTTGATATGGACGTCGTGGATATTTCTGATGGGATGAGTGGAATATCATTTAGCGTGCTTGCCTTTATCTTATCCATGGTGTCTCCTAAGCTTGGCTTAACACCCGTTAAAGCCTCATAAAGCACTACACCAAGGCTATAGATATCCGTTCTGCCATCTATGTCAGGGGCCTTTTTAATCTGCTCCGGAGACATGTAGGCTATCGTTCCCTGCAGCTTTTGAAAGCCAGTCATTGTTTGATCGTCCGTTAGAGATTCGGAGGTCATATCGTCTATCTCCGAGGCTGTCCCCTCCTCGCTTCTTACCTTCGCCAAACCCCAATCCAACAACAGCACTTCACCAAATGGGCCCACAAGGATGTTTTCAGGTTTAACATCTCGGTGGACAACACCGTGAGTATGAGCGTACTGCAGTGCATGACCCACTTGGATAATGATATTAACTAGCTGCGTCACATCATAGCGCTCTCTATAATCAATAATCTCTCGAAACGTATAGCCGTGGACTAGTTTCATGGTGAAATAGCAGTTCCCATGATGATCGCGGCCAACTTCATAAGTAGGCATAGTATTGGGGTGCTGCAGCATGGCAGAGACACGTGCCTCCCGCAGTAGCCTTTTCTGTTCGATGGGATCATTGGCAAACTCAGGCAATAAGGATTTATGACAAACAACTCGGCCGAGGTGTAAATCTTTGCACGATTGAATAAGAGACTTGCCACCCTTAGCTATGGTTTTAAAATATGCATAGCGCAGGTTAGGATGTAAACTTTCTGCCAAATCCTTATCGGTCTGCTCTAAATAGAGTTTAGGGTAATCAGCTTGTCTAAACTTTGGAAATTCGCTCATACTTAACTCAAATTGAAACCATATTATAGCTTGGGCTAAAGACCAACATTCGTCAAATGCACCAGAGGTACTCTTTTTTATTGTTGCTTAATTAGCTGCTAAAGGACGTACGCTTTTTCCTTTTTATTAGTTAAATAGCGCTCTAAAAATTGGTGGGCTCGGCAGGAATCGAACCTGCATCTAAGACTTAGGAGGTCCCTATTCTATCCATTGAACTACGAGCCCAGAGGGGCGCCATTATAGTAAACTCAGTCGCAATTACTACAAGAGACACTTTCAATTTACTATCGATTCCGCCCCAGAGCGTCATGACTAGTCACCCAATCTCCAGCTAAGACGGCGCTCATTAAGGAGATTTCACCTGCCATCACGGTCGCACCAATAATTTCAGCCAACTTGTTCACCTTGCCAGCTCCGCTACATCCCATCATTTTGAGACATTCTTGCTGCGTGGGTAGGCCCGTACCGCCGCCATAGGTTGCGACAATTAACGAGGGTATGGTAATCGATAAATAATAATTTCCATCGTGATCTAGGTCTGCATAAACAATAGCCGCAGAGGATTCCGCAACATTAGCAACGTCTTGCCCTGTGGCGATAAAAGTAGCAGTAATACCATTTGCAGAATGCGCTCCAGTATTGATAGAACCAGCAAGTAAAGAGCCAACCTGATTTACGGAACGGGCCTTATACAAGGCCTCAGCAGTTGTCCCCATTACTTCTTCAAGTAAGCCGCTGGGAATGGTTATCTCAGCGATAACGCGCTTTCCTCTTGTATGCAGAGTATTAAGCTGTGAATGCTTCTTATCCGTATCCATGGCGCCTGAGAGGGTATAACGCTCAATTCCTGAATAATTAGCTTTAATCCATTCACAGGCCACAAAAGTGGCTTTGCCAACCATATTCTGCCCTGCCGCATCTCCTGTGGTGTAGTTAAAGCGCAAGTAGCGCATACGAGCAGCCGCAAACTGTTGAATATTCCGTAGTTTCCCGGAGGAAGTTGTTGTCTCCGCCTGAGCTGCTATCTGGTCGAAATTCTCTTCTACCCAAACTCCAAATTCGCGTGCCTCTCTGGCATTTTTAAAAATAAAGACCGGAGCTCTTTGCATGGCGTCATCTACTACTGAAACTGTAACCCCGCCAGCCTCTCGCAGTAAGCGCGCTCCACGGTTGTAACTTGCAACCAATGTACCCTCGCTGGTGGCCATGGGAACATAAAACTCACCTTGAGCATGCTCACCATTCACAAGTAAGGGACCCATTAGGCCCATAGGTATCTGAGCTACCCCAAAAAAGTTTTCAATATTCCCCGCGGTTGAAGCAGGATCGACGGAATAATGACCAACATGGTCTAAAGGCGTCGACGTCTTTTCAGAGATAAATTCTCTCCTTCTGCCAGCCATTGTTTCCGTGTAGTCATTACTATTATCTCTCGGTATTTTATCTGACATTATCTGCCTCTATTTTGGATTATTTTAAACTAGTTTATTTTGGGCCAGGATTCCCGAGCAACACCACCGATGAGCGATAAGCCAGCGTCCATACCAACGTCGACGTGAGACTTTAGGTCATTGATGTTTTCCTGTCAATCGCACTACATATCGAGGCTAGAAAGATAATTTTCCGGTACAATTAGCCCTATGAATTTAATGCTGCTTAAATCAGATAGTATCGAAAACAATGTCGCAAAGGTCAGCGGTCGCCAGTTAGAGCACCTTACGCAAGTACAGCGGTTAACTGAGGGTGACTTTCTTAATTTGGGGGAAATAAACGGTACCATGGGTAGAGGCAAAATCACTATGCTAACTGATGAGCAAGCATCTATCTCCTTAGAGCTAGGCGTTCAACCGCCTAGGGCTCTACCTATTACGATCATTCTCGCTCTACCCCGACCGAAAATGTTGCGAAGAATCCTCCAAACCATTGCCGCCATGGGGGTAAAGAATATTTATTTGATAAATTCTAGTCGCGTTGAAAAAAGCTTTTGGCAGACCCCGTTCCTTAGGCCTGAATCCATTGAGGAGCAGCTTATATTGGGACTTGAACAAGCAAAGGACACCATCCTTCCCTCTGTTCATCTTCGCAAGCTGTTTAAACCTTTTGTTGAAGATGAACTAACCGGCATCGTTGGGAAGTCCAGAGCAATCATTGCTCATCCAGGAGCCGAAAAACCCTGTCCGATAAACTTAGACAGCCAAGTTACTTTAGCCATAGGCCCTGAAGGAGGGTTTATCCCCTATGAAGTCGAAAAACTTTTATCAGTTGGTTTTGACTCAATCCACCTAGGACCAAGGATATTGCGGGTTGAAACAGCTGTACCCGCTCTTTTAAGTCGATTATTTCCAGCCTAAAGTGTGCTTTCCTCAAACATTAAATATTGGCACTGATGCATGCCACTATTTTGATAGGTCTTGTGTGCAGCAGTATTTTCCGTTTCCGCGTAAAGCCTAAAACCACTGACTGGGGTTGCTGCAGCAGTTGCCATAGCCTTAAGCTTTTTGTACATGCTTTTGTAAACGCCTTTTCGTCTAAAAGCTGGCTTTACATAGACTGATTGAATCCACCAAAACAAGCCGTTACGCCAATCAGACCATTCATAGGTAACCATCAGACTAGCTACCGATTCCCCATCGAATTCTGCAACTAAATAAAATCCAAATTGCGGCCTATCAAACAGGCCTTGCACGCCTAATTCGGCAGACTTTACATCTAATACTTTTCCTTCAGTTTCTAGGGCCATGGCACAATTATGTTTGGTTAGCATATTGGCATCTTGGTCTGCGTTAGCCTCACGTATTTTCAGCATGTCATTAAACCTATTTTTTATAAGGTGATAAGATGAATTAAACGAGTAAAAGTGTCAATTGATGATTGCGTATAATCTATTTAATCCATAAAGTAGCCGGCTTAGAAATAGCTCAAACTGCCAAACAAAGATCCATGGAAAACTAAAAGTCTAATGAAGTCCGTTACCTGCCATGAAATACCCTATACCTCTGATTGTTCAGGACTTTTCGATGCAATAAGGGATATGCCCGAGGCTATATGGCTTGACAGTGGCAGGCCTACTTGCTCTCAGGGCAATATTGATATTATCTCAAGTTCAGCGGATATCATTATTGAAACCAAAGGCAATACCTCTACCATTTTTGATAGCCAGGGCACTAGCCAAAGCACGAGAGATCCTTTGGTTCTTGCTCAGGAAATATTGAAACCTTTACAGCCGATACAAGAGGGTTACGAAAATCTTGCCTTTACCGGGGGTCTTTTAGGGTTCTTTGGCTACGATCTAGGAAGGCGCTTCATTGATATTCCTGACCTAACTGAAGAGGCAGTAGATTTGCCTGACATGAGGATTGGCCGGTTTTTATGGGCCCTCATAATAGATCATGATGCTAAGATAGCTCAGATCATCGTTCATGAAAAATGCCCAGCGCAACTAAGCAGCGAGGTTCTAAAGCGATTAAAAAAACCAGAACAAATGACTTGTGAAGTGGCTGATGAATTTACACTTACCGCCAGTTTCTCTGCCACGCTAGGAGCTGATGAATATCTTGATAATATTGAGCAAATCAAAGAATACATTAACAGTGGAGATTGTTATCAAACGAACTTCGCTCAACATTTTTCAGCGCCGTATTCGGGAGATGAATGGGATGCGTACCTTAGACTGAGAAAGGTGGTAGCCGCGCCCTATTCAGTTTTTTGGAAATGGACCGATAGAGCCATTCTATCTATGTCTCCAGAGCGGTTTTTAAAGGTATCTAAGCATGAATCTGCTAGCGGGTTCACAGTAGAGACCAAGCCGATTAAAGGAACCATCCCAAGAGGCAAATCTTGCGAGGAAGACATAAAAAATGCAGAAATTTTGCGGAACAGTCAGAAAGATCGCGCAGAGAATGTAATGATTGTTGATTTGCTGCGTAATGACCTCAGCAAAAATTGTAGTCCAGGGTCTGTTAACGTCCCAACACTCTTTGCTCTTGAAACATTTCCCAATGTTCATCATCTTGTAAGTACCGTAATTGGCAGATTATCACCAACCAGTAGCGCTCTGGATGTCCTCCGAGATGCTTTTCCTGGGGGCTCAATAACTGGTGCACCAAAAAAACGCGCCATGGAAATAATTGAACAACTTGAACCTTTAAAACGCTCTGTTTACTGCGGCAGTATTGGATATATAAGCAGCAATGGCAGAATGGATACTAATATCGCCATAAGAACTGTTATAGCCAGCAATCAAAGCATGCATTGTTGGGGTGGCGGTGGGATTGTCGCAGATTCCATGCCCAGTGAAGAACTTGCCGAGTCCATTAATAAAATTAGTATAATCATGACAACATTGGAGAGTATTCCAGCCTAGAATTATATTAGGAAGCATCTTTACAGCTGCTATAATAAGTCAGTAATATTACGGCCCAGCGATCGATGAAACCAATTTTCATCAACGGATTAGTCCGTAATACATCAGGAGTTAGTGCAAATGGACACAGGGAATCAGGCTGAGATTGCAGGTAATCTTAAGCGAATTTGGAATATCCGAAAAAAAGAGATGAAGGTTACTCAAGCTCTAGCTGCAACTCAACTCAACTGGACCCAGGGAGCGTTAAGTCAGTACCTAAACGGCATTACACCTATGTCAGTTCAAACTATTATTAAGCTAGCTAACTATTTAGACGTTCACGCCACAGAAATTGACCCCAATATTGAGAAATCTCTACCGTGCGTTGCAACTAAAGAAGTCCGATACGTTACGAACGACCCCAATGTGATGCTAAATGAATCAATAGTATGGCCCGAAGAAAGCTGCAAATTTTTTGTTCGCGTCGATAAGGAATATCTCATAGAAGTAGACGATGGTGCTTCAAGACCATGGCAGGCTTTCGAAGGAATGCTGTTTAAATGCATTGATGTGCTTAATGATATTCATTACAAACAAACTCGTATGTCCACCAACAGACCTTTTTATTTAGTCCAAAAAAAAGGTGCAGATGAATTTGTCATATTTTCAGAGGGCTCTGAGCCCCCCAATGACAAGCTTTCTAAAAAGTTTCTAATACTCGATATGTCAGTTTATTGACGCCCCAGAATATCCCTATTAATTAGCAGTTTGCTATACCGTGGGTATTAAGTTACAGTGTATTATTAGTATTGCTAATTATACCTTAGTAGCAACTGAAATTTGGAAGTACTTGAACATGGATGTTCCCTTAAAAAAGCAGCATAAATAATATAAATAGAAATAGTACTTATGCTTTCCATGTATCTCAACTCAAAATAATCGAGGTCCTATAGGATGTTATACGAGTCGGATAATCAAAACTTTAGTCAAGATGGTGACGACGAGGACGCCTTCTTTAAGGGAATTGAATTGGCTTTTAATCAGGGGTTTGAGATGTTCAAGTATAAATTCCATTCTTTAAGTGACGATCAGGTATCGGAGCTTTGTAATTTATTAGGTGATTATAATAATACGTAATAAAAATGTAATATTTGCGTATTACCATAATACTACCTCCTAAACCAATAGATCGGTCATAATTGCCAAATGAACGGAAGTCATTACACAATTAATGTCCCAAGGTTTTTTACCCCACTGGTAATAACCTTAGCTCTTTTCTTAACAAGTTGCGTTTTGCACGAGATAACGCACGTTAGCACGCAAGATGGCGTGTTTAAGACTGAACCTCATAAATGCAAGATTTGTAAAAGTCTTGCAGTCAGTAACATTAATGTAGAAAAGAACGTAATTTTCACTCCAGTCTTAGTCCATCTTACTGAGTACACTATCTATGACTTGCTCCAAGTCATTTCTTCAAGGCCACGAGGGCCCCCAAAGACTTAAATTTATCTAACGTTATTCCAGTTAAATCCAAGACTTATGGAGAAGCACACAATGTTGAACTTTGATAATGGATCAGGCTCAGAAATACCTACAGATATGGATCTAATGACAGCTTTTGATTTAGGTATTGGGCCATTCAAACGTGAACTTGAAAAGCTAACAGACCAGCAATATGTAAAATTATTAACATT
Source organism: SAR92 clade bacterium (assembly GCA_004211905.1). GTDB lineage: Bacteria > Pseudomonadota > Gammaproteobacteria > Pseudomonadales > Porticoccaceae > HTCC2207. The sequence continues at coordinate 123,807 of SHBP01000004.1, read as the reverse complement.
ACTTGATGAGTACTCATCACCCTTGTGATGTTCAAAGGAGTTTTAGCGCCAGGGAAGGCGTCTATCAACATGGTGAATCTAGTTTTCCTTTGTGATCTCACTTAACTTAAGTATTTTTCTACTATCTGTACTAGATTCTCTTTTGCTTGCATATAAAAAACTAACAAAATCGCATAAATAATAAACAAATATTCTTTATTTAGCACGAAGAGATCAATCTTTCCGCTTTGGTAATGGGTGCTATCTGCCCGCCGCAAGAAATTCATTATCGTATAATGCATCTTCAGTGTATGGTTTTCTGAATTGGAGTTATGCTTAAATATCAGCTTATCTAAGCGAAAATGATAAAAAGTACTAATCTTTAGAATAACTATTTTTGATGAGAGGACGCATACTATGTGTAAGCTATTTATCGAAGCAGACACGCAGCTTTGGGCAACGTCACGTCGTTCTCTAAGAATTGACGGTATGGTCACTAGTGTTAGACTTGAGTTATATTTTTGGCAGGTTTTAGATGAGATCGCTGCGCGGGATAGCTTAACATTGCCGGAAATGGTCAGTAAACTGTATCGCGAAGCTATTGAAGCAGGACATGATCTCGGTAACTTTACCTCCTTTCTCAGGGTTTGCGCTATTCGCTACCTTGGGCTCCAAATAACGGGAGACATACCTGTTACGCGAGAGATTTCAATCGCATCGTTAAATGCAAATACTATTCTTGAAAAAGAGGACCAGAGACGTGTAATTGCAGGCTGGACCTTGCTAAACCATAGCGAATCAATACCCAATCATCCAAACAAGGAAGTTGTTGACTGGCTCTATGGTGATTAATGAACTGCAAATTGATAAAGGGCGAAACGCCTGTCAAATGCTCCGCCAACTGGGATCAATAATATCACCTTTGCCATCAAGTTCTGGGTACTTAATGTCGTTTTTTTGACAATATCTAGCGACAAGAGGTTGTGTCCACTCCAATATCGTTCTATTAAAAAGCTCATCAGAGATCTGTCGCTTAGCATAAAGCCCCACCACCTCTCTCTGACGGCGGGCTTCGGCCAAGATAATAGCGCAAGCAACGCTTACATTAAATGACTCAACCATCCCCATCATTGGTACAGTAATTCGTTGATCTATATAAGGGTGCGAGGCATCGCTTATGCCAAATTTTTCGGCGCCTAATAAAAGAGCAGTTGGACGAGTGTAATCAACCTCTCTATAGTCTACACAGTTCTCTGAGGTATCAGCCGCAACTATTTGATATTTTTGCGTTTTTAAAGCTTGTAGGGGGGCTGAAATATCCTGAAATATCTTTGTTTTAACCCATTTATGGGTACCCATGGTTGTACCTGTATGAGCCTTAAAAGTTGCAGCATCGTACACAGAATGAAGGGCCATGATACCTACAGCGTCGCAGGTTCGTATAATCGCGGACAAATTCTGCCCCTTATGCACTTGATCAGTGACAACTGTGAGGTCAGGTTGTCGATGATTCAGCACCTGCACTGCCTTGGCAAAACGCTCTGGTGTCATTGCAAAAATGCTCTCTTAACCTCTTCTGCGATTATGTTAATTCCTTTTTGTACAGTTTCACCATCTTGGGCATAGGAAACACGGATGCACTCCTGCTGATGTTTCCAGTCATCGTTCATACCCGGAAAGAAATTATGCCCCGGAACCACCAAAACCCCGCGTTGTTTCAGGCGTTCATATAACTCCTGGCTCGATATTGGCAATCCTTGAAACCATAACCATAGGAAAATGGCACCCTCAGGCTTATGTATTCTATAAGGAATGCCACGAAGAGCATTCTTGCACAAATCTACAGCTAACTGCGCGCGATATTTATAGAATGGGCTAATGAGACTCTTGCTCAAAGAAAGAATCTCTCCAGTCTTAAACAGCTCTCTCGCAATAATTGGCCCAAAATTACCACATGCAAGGCTGACCACCGTATTAGCATTAGCAAATGCACTTATAAACTCCTCGTTTGCTACCACAATCCCTGTTCGTACTCCGGGCAGCCCTAGCTTAGAGAGGCTCAACACCAAAATCGTGTTTTCGTTCCAATGAGGCTTTGCCTGATTAAATATTATTCCTGGAAAGGGTAATCCGTAAGCTCCATCAATAATCAAGGGGATGTCAACACTCATGGCTATCTCATCAAGATGTTCAACTTCATCGTCTGTCAGGACATTACCGGTTGGATTGGTTGGTCTAGAAACACATAGTGCGGCAGTGGATCGGTTAACCTTTAACTTTGAAAAATCGACATGATACTTAAATAAATGATCGTCAAGGAGTTCAATGTCTGGTCGAGTAGCAGTATAAAAGGGTTCACTAAGACCAATGCCAGTATATCCAATATATTCCGGTGCGAGCGGTAAATGAATTGATCTATAGCCGCCATCAGGCATCTGCCCTGCCAACATGTTATTTAGTATAAAGAAGGCTGGCTGACTTCCATTTGATACAGCAACATTGCGCTCAGAAACGTTCCAGCCAAATTGCTTATTCAACAAACCGGCAATTTGGGTCAGAAAGCCTTTGTCCCCTTGGGGGGATTGATAAATTCCCATCAGACTATGCAACTGGTCAGGGTCCTGCAAGACGGCTTCTAAGCGCTCTTTAAAAATAGCCTCAACCTTAGGAATCCTCCCTGGATTACCACCTCCCATGAAAATCATCTCTGGATTTTCGTTAAGCGCGTTACCCAAATCATCCATCAGATTAACGATCCCCGCAGACCCGGCGAATTTAAGCCCGAACTGAGATAATTTCATGTGTTACTCCATTCTTGCGGATACATTAACCATTTAGTCACATACAGCGAAAAGTAAAGTTAACCCTCGGATCATCTATACCCTTTACCTTTGCAATACTGTGCTGCCAATTCTCCTGTATGCCAGCACCCATGAGTAAAAGCGAACCGTGAGGCAGATTTATTTTCACTTTTTGTTTCGATACATTATGACGTAGTTGAAATATACGCTCGCATCCAACGCTTACACTTGCTATAACTGGCTCAAACCCAAGCTCTGGCTCATTATCGGCATGCCAGTCAACACTATCCTGACCACTTCTATAATAGTTAACCAATGCACGATTAAAACGTCTCCCCGTTTCGTTCTCCACATCAATTCGAAGTTCATCCAGCCATGCGGGGAACGCGATTGCTTGTAACCGAATACCGGAATATGTATAACTGGTGTTAGGCTCACCGAACCAGTTCTGGAGGCGAGGTACGGGTATTTTTTTCCCCATAATCCTCATAAAATCCTGCCTCCACGGTGTTTTTGAAATCGCAGTATTCAATAGTTTGTCAGCAGCAGTCGGATCTAGCCATTTCGGCCAAAATATGATTTCACTTGCCCGATCATTACTTAATGTAAGTGGTATAACCTGGCGATCAAACAGATCCATAGATCCGTGGCTCCACCTCAAGATCAATCCCAAACTCAGTTTTAATGGTTCGTTGTATCTCCTCGGCTAATTGCAAGATTTCCCTAGCGCTATCGCTTCCCTCAACATCATTATAATTAACTAAAACTAATGCTTGGTCTTTATGCACACCAACCGATCCATGGCGGAAACCTTTAAGCTTACAATACTCCACCAACCAAGCTGCAGGTATCTTGATGTTCCCATCATCTTGTAGATATTGAGGTAGATCTATATCCGGAGCACTGTGCTCTTTGTGTATTCTGCCCAATGTTTCTGCTGAAACAATCGGGTTTTTAAAAAAGCTACCGACATTGGGCAACTCTTTCGGGTCCGGTAACTTTGATCGACGTATGTCACAAACAGCATCAGAGACTAACATAGGCGACGGCAGCTTCGTTGACTCGGAAAAATACTCCCTTAGGGCAGGATAATCAAGATTAACCATGGGTGTTTTGGTTAAACGCAAAGTAATCTCGGTAATAATGCATTTATCTTTCAATGATTGCTTAAAAATGCTATCTCGATAACCAAACTTGCAGTCTTCATTCATCAGGTTTAATAAAGCGCCAGACTCAATATCTACTGCTTTTAAAGAAACCAACATATCTGCCAACTCCACACCGTAAGCGCCTATATTCTGTATGGCGGCAGCCCCAGTGTTTCCGGGGATCAACGAAAGGTTTTCAAGACCATACCAACCTTTCTTTAACGTATAAATAACAGCGTTATGCCAATTCTCACCAGCACCAAAAGTGACGTCAACAGTATCATTATTACTCCTATTATCCTTTTGCTCGGTAATGCCCAACAACTTCAAAGACAACACTAAACCGGTTAAATTAGATGCCAAGACAATATTGCTACCTGCGCCCAGCGGGATAACATTCAAGTCGTTAGTTTTAGCAAAATCTAAAGCCTGTTTGATATGATGAAATTCAGACAATGTGCAAAAATGAGAGGCTTTGGCTGGCAAAGCCAAGCTGTTAAGTGCCTGTAAGCACTTGTCGGTTTCAACTGTGAAGCTATCAGATTCACTCATTTCGGTCGTCAATCTGAGTTCTAATATGATTTAGTAATGACGCACAAGCATCTTCAATCAAGTCTAAAACCAATGGGAAGCCATCTTCGCCACCATAATAAGGATCAGGAACCTCGCTAATCTCCTTATACTCAGGCTTGCTCGAAAAATCTAAAAGTAGTTTCAATTGGCCACCAAAATTAGAGGGACGCATGACATTTAGGTTCTCCAAGTTGTCCGTATCCATGGCAATAATGTAATCAAATCTTGAGAAATCATCCACGGTAACCAGACGAGACCTCAGGGTCGACATATCGTAGCCTCGCAACGATGCTGTAGCAGCCGATCGAGTATCTGGTGGGTGCCCGAGGTGCCAATCGCCCGTGCCTGCCCCATCAACATAGAATTGATTGGTCAATCCGGCCCTATTAACCATCGATTGAAAAACAGCATGTGCTGTTGGAGACCTACAAATATTGCCCAAACAAACAAAAAGAACCGAAGTGTTAACCATAATTTATTTTCAGCTTATAAATTCACATAAAACGTTTAGAAAAGAAGTGATACCGCTTTTAGATCTTCCTCAGTATCGATACCCCCAGGAACCTCAGTAATAGCATCATCGACATGGATCGCGACGCCATTCCATAAAAACCGCAGCTGCTCCAGTGATTCAGCGTGCTCGGCAGGTGCTACCGGCCATTGAACAAACCGATCCAAGTGAGCTACTCGATAGGCGTAAATTCCTATATGACGATGGGCGGCATGCCAAGCCTCGGGCAAATCCTTGTCTCTCACCCATGGGATGGGTGCTCTGCTGAAGTAACTCGCAAAGCCATTCAAATTTGCTACAACCTTTACGATATTAGGGTTCTGGAGATCCTCTTCCGATGTTATAGCTTCGCGCAGTGTTGCCACTCCCGCAGCTTCATTCATGCTCAAATTACTCGCAACCTGATCAATAACTACAGGTGGAATCAATGGTTCATCTCCCTGTACATTGACCACAACTTGGTCCTCACTGAGATTTAACTGGCTGGAGACTTCCTGTAACCGGTCCGTTCCTGACGCATGGTCCTCTCGAGTCATACAAACTTCTGCACCAAAGGCCTCTGCTACAGATTTGATTCGACTATCATCTGTTGCAATCACCACTCGGGAAGCGCTACTTTTACAAGCTTGTTGCCAGACTCGCTGGATCATTGGAAGCCCAGCAATATCCTTTAGAGGCTTCCCAGGAAGGCGCGATGAGGCATAACGAGCAGGTATAATTACAACAAAAGCCATAAATTACTCATCAATTAAACGAAAGTGTACCGACATTATAAGGTTAAGTTATGCGCTCGTCACAGTAGGACCTGCGCAATCAATAAGGCTGGATACAAATTCATTATCCAACGTCATTTCAACCTCTAATACCCAAAGATTATCGGGCACCAAGCCCTGGTATTTTACTGCATCCTTCGCAGTAATCACGACTGGCAGATCATCATCGAACTTAATGTCACTCGCTGTGAGTGCTTGATGGTCATTTTTAGGCTCTAAATCCACTTTAAAGCCCAGATGCCTGAGACTCTCAGAGAAGCGCTCAGGATGCCCTATTGCGGCAACAGCATGGATAGTAGTCGACTCAACCCACTGATCAAACCCGATCAATTCAGTCGAGCCGAACCGACGAAGTCCTGAAGACTCCATGTGTACGACATAAGTCACAGGGCCATCAGGCTCTACGATCCCGCCATTTTGTACGATGAAATCAACTTCTTTTAGCCGTCTAGGAGGTTCCCGCAATGGGCCTGCGGGCAAAGTATAACCGTTACCGAAGCCGCGACTGCCATCCACAACGACAATTTCAATATCTCTATGCAAGCGGTAATGCTGTAACCCATCGTCGCTGAGAATAAAATCGCATGAAAAACTTTTGACCATTGTCTCGACTGCCCTCGCTCGATTAGGGTCTACCACCACTGGGCAGCCTAGCTTCTTAGCAATCAACAAGGGCTCATCACCACTTTGACCCACTGGGGTATCTGGAGTAACAACCAACGGATATTGTGTTGAAGCACCACCATAACCTCGACTGACTACTCCGACAGAATAACCCTTTTCTGAAAAAGCTTTGCCCAAAGCAATAATTAAAGGTGTTTTGCCACTCCCACCAAGGGAAATGTTACCAATAACGATAACAGGCACGGCATATGGCCTATCCTGAAAGCACCACTGAAGAATAATACGTCGAAACCAACTTATCGCCCTAAACAACCAAGACAAGGGAACCAACAGGACAAGCCAAGGACTCTTTTGATACCACGCGTTTATCCAAAACCTTTCAGCAGACAAACCTAATCCACCTGAGGTTCGTCAAACTGCTTGCGGTAGAGATTAGCATAACGACCTTTCACTTCAATCAGCTCCTCGTGTGTCCCTTGCTCGATTATCTGACCTTTCTCGAGGACAAGTATGCGATCTGCTTTTTCCACGGTACTCAACCGATGAGCGATTACAAAGCTTGTACGCCCTTTCATCAACTCCTCTAGAGCAGCTTGGATATGGCGCTCTGAGTCCGTATCTAGAGCCGATGTAGCCTCATCAAGGATTAGAATTGGAGCATTCTTAAGCACTGCTCTGGCGATAGCTATACGCTGGCGTTGCCCCCCAGAAAGCATCACTCCATCATCACCTACTTGCGTATCAAAACCATCAGGCATTTCGTTAATAAACTCAGTTGCATGAGCTACCTGCGCAGCGGCTCTCACCTTTTCTTCAGACCGGCCTTGAAGCTCGCCATACGCGATATTATTGAAGATAGTGTCATTAAACAAAGTGACATTCTGGCTGACAATCGAAATATGACTACGTAAATTGACTAGAGAAAAGTCATTAACGTCAGTACCATCAAGTAGTATCTTACCGTCCTCGTGGTTATAAAATCGGGGTATCAAGTTTACTAGTGATGTTTTGCCACTCCCTGAAGAGCCCACTAGAGCGATAGTTTCTCCAGGGCTGACCGAGAAATTAATATCCTTAAGTACCTCTTTTTTGGCACCTTCGTAGCTAAAATTGATGTTAGAAAAATCCAACCTCCCTGTTACGGATTCAGTTTTGTATCTGCCCTTATCCACCTCAGCAGGACTATCAATAATAGCGAAAATTGACTCCGAAGCAGCAATTCCTTTCTGGATATCGCTGTTAACTTCTGTCAACTGGCGAATAGGCTTGATAAGTACGCCTGAGGCCATAATGAAAGCAACAAAACTACCCGTAGACATGGTATCCAAAATGAACGGGTTGAGCATAAATCCGGTAACACCGGCAAAAGCAAAGGAAACAATAAAGATGATCAATGGATTACTCAAAGCACTAGTAAATGCCATTTTCATGTTCTGTCTTCTGTTACCGTGACTTGCCCTCTTCATTCGTAATCGCTCGCTTTTTTTGGCACCAAACATACGTACTTCTTGATAGCCATGAACGGCCTCTTGGGTGACATGAGTTACATCTCCCATAGCCGACTGAATATTTTTACTAATTAGCCGGAATCGCTTGCTGACCTTAGTCACGATCATCCCTATCAAAGGTAATGCAGCAATAAAGAACAGGGTGAGAATCCAATTGGTATAAATTAAATACCCCATTAAACCAACAACTAAACTGCCCTGCTGAATTACTGTTTTAATAGCTTTTGTACCGGCCTCTGTCACCTGCTGTACGTTGAAGGTAACCACAGATACTAAGTGGCCAGACATCGCCTGATCAAAAAACTTAAATGGAAGCAACAGGTAGCGTTCGAAGAGATCGGTCCGCAACGCATGCACAAGATAATTGGCGACATAAGCAAGAAAATAGGTGCCTATTAAATAACCTATCCCTCTCGCAGCACTAATCAAAACTAAAAATAGGGGAATCACCAACCAGGGTTTGTTAACCCAAAAATCTCCAAGAAGCCTGTTAGCCATACCACCCGTAAAGCCCGACGAAGAGACAGCTGATGTATCAGCCACGGATCCTGTGAGCACCCCTACGATATCTGTCATGTAGCGAAACAGATCAATAAAGGCAATCTCAGCTAGTGAATGTAGCAACAGACCAAATACCGCAATTAAAAATGGGAACCAGTAACGAGCCACATACCATAAAAGTCGTAAATAGGTTTTTGTCCCGGAGGGACTCGCGGTATCAGACATAGACTAAAAACTCGTTATGTTTATCACAATTAAATTCAAAAGCCGAGGGACTTACGTCATCCAAAATCCTTCGCAAGACGCTAAAAACCACCACCATTGTTATTCTCTTTTATTATTGGTTTACTTGGCCTTAAACATCACTGGAGACCGTGTATAGATGCAATTAAAACACATCATGGGGCAATGGGCATACTCAGGGAGAGATTAACTCCAAGTTATTTATTCATACTCAACCATGGAAGAGAATTACTTCGCCAGTAATTTCATGATTACCCTTTTACCTCCACCAGGCCCTGCAGGTAAAACAGTCAAAAAATCCTTTTTCTCTCTCACCTTGAACCTTTAGCCCACCCTGAGATTGCCATGCAAAAGTTATAGCTCCTTGGTCGCCTGTTGACCAAAGCTCACTACCGCGGAGTTTGTAACGTCTGACAACATCAGGATGAGGGTGACCAAAGTGATGTCTAAAGCCACTTGAAAACACGACATGTTCTGGCTTTACCACTTTCACAAAAGCATTAGTAGATGAAGTTGTACTTCCATGGTGGGGAGCGATGAGTACGGACACTGCATAACCCTCTAACACTCCGCTTTCGACAATGGTCTGTTCTGCTCTCTTTTCTATGTCCCCAGCCAGGAGAATTGATTGGCCCTGCCATGTAATGATTAAAACGCAGGAACTATTATTACCCTTTTTTGGACCGTTTTTGGGAGGCCAAATTACTTCAAAATAAACCCGTCCACTATCGTGCCGATCTATACCTGCGGACGATGATGCCCAAACCCAACTTTGGCCTTGTTCACAGTGCTTCACGTTTGCATTTATCTTTGCAGCGGAGGTAATAGAAGCCAACTTATCTTTCAAACCCGAACCCAAGAATATTTTGTTTACAGGTATCTCAGCAATCAAAGGCAAAAGACCTCCACTATGATCGTTGTCTTCATGACTGACTACCACCTCATCAATCACTAGATGACCTCGAGAGCGAATGTACGGCGTTAGGATTCCACTCCCTGCATCAAATTGTTTGCTGTATCGAGGGCCAACATCATAAATTAGGACACGGGCCCCTTTTTCAACAACAATCGATAATCCTTGACCGACATCGAGTACAGTTAGTCGAGCATTTTCATCCTGCTCAGTAAATAAAAGCGCTAACGTCAATGGTAAAAAACAAGCCATTTTGTAGCTTTTAGGCAATGGCAGCACGAGCCCTATGACGACCATTACGAATGCCAAGATTAGCGGCGCGTCTTGAATGACTGGTACATAAAAAAATCCATGAGACTGCGGGATTTTTGTCAAAACCCAATCTAAGGGCTTGATGGATAGGTCTGCTAAAGCCCATACCATTGCCCCTAAATCTTTACTTGCCACCCAAGCAAGAATGCCCGCTAGTCCCAGAGGGACTGTGACAAAAGACACCCAAGGAACGGCTAGGATATTTATTATGGGTGCTAACCAAGAGAATTTTCCGATAAAAATAATCAAAGGAACAGCCATAGCTAAACACAGCATCACTTGAGCACTAATCGTCATTCGAAGTCTGTATCTGCGATCAGTCGAGTGCCATGGGTAAAACCACCAAACTAGCGCCGTAACAGCGGTAAAGGATAACCAAAACCCCGAACTCAAGACCGCCATTGGTTGAATTAAAGAAATCAATGTAAAAGCCCAGACAATGCAGGGCCAAGGACTAATGCGACGGTAGGTCAGTTTAGCAAACATTACAACGCATACCGCTATTAAAGCCCGTTGAGTGGGCAGTGTGAGCCCTGCTAGAAGACTATAAGATCCCGCTGATAGTATGGCGACGACAATTGGTATACACCGAACAACTAAGCTTGGGTTGCAAGGCCAGCTAGAGAAATGAAGTATCAGTAAAAAGAATCGTGATAGTAGCTGACCCAAAATAAAGCCCGCGCCAGCGACAAGGCCTATATGAAGCCCAGAAATAACCAAAAGATGGACTACTCCCAAACGAGAAAGATCCTCCCACCAGGGACTAATTTGACTTCTGTCGCCAACAGTAAGAGCCACCAACACTGCAGCACCAAACTCGGACAGGTTGCTATCATTAATCGCGTTCTTTATAGCCATCCTGGAAAGATTAACTCGAGCGCTCATCGGGATAGCGGGAGCATTCTGTGGAGTACTTAATATTTTCCTTAATTCTGGTTGCCTGATATAACCAGTGGCAGAATATCCCTCTTGTAATAACCAGGCTTGGTAATCAAATCCAGCAGGATTTAAAAATCCTCTAGGTACTTTTAAGCGAGCTACAAAGCTCCATTTATCACCAGTTTGCAATAACAGTTCACGGTTCTTTTGATTCTCAGAATAATTACTTAATAGGATGTGTTTTAGGGGTATTTTTGTATCTGAATCGCCTAATAGATGAGCTGAGTCGACATGAAAATCGAATCTGGTTCGACGTTTATCCTCATTATGGACAGTGCCAACATATCCAGATATAACAAAATCGGATCCGTCTAAGCTGTCAGGTAGCCTATGATGTTGAATGTCATATGCTGCTACCAATCCCCAGATGCTACCTATAGCAAATAAGGCGGTTAGGCGGCTAATTTTGAGGACCACACTAGGAGCTTGTCTGTGCTTAATTTTTAGGAAACCCAAAAGTAGGACTGAACTCAGCGCTAACACGACAAAAACCCATGCGCTAGGCAAATTAGAATAAAATGCAATCGAAAATACACCAAAACTTATTGCAAGCAGATAAATCATACGTATCCTTGTAGAGGGGCAGAATCCTAATTACGAACTAGATAATTAAGTACTTCTCAATAAATTGTAGTGTGATTAACCTAAATATATTGCTACGGTGTAGACATATTGATGAAAAATTTATTAGTCATTTATCACAGTCAAAGTGGTGGAACTGAGCGTATGGCTCAAGCTGTCTATGCAGGCTGTCAACAGGATGAAGATGTCGAAACACGTTTTTTAAAAGCCTTCGATGCAACTTTAGATGACTTGCTTTGGGCTGATGGTTTAATTTTTGGCACACCAGAGAACTTTGGTTACATGAGTGGCGCATTAAAAGACTTTTTTGATCGTACTTTCTACCCCGCAGAGCCTTATCAAATAAACCTGCCCTATTGCATGTTCGTGAGTTCTGGCAATGATGGCACCGGCGCAGTGCGTGAGGTTGACCGTATTGTGAAAGGCTACCCCCTACGTAAGATCAATGATCCTTTGATTATTGTTGGCGGTTTCAAGGATGAACATCAACAAGAATGTGAGGAATTTGGCTTGGGCATGGCCGCAGGCCTATCTCTTGGCATTTTTTAGCATTGAGAATACTCAAAATAGTCTCAAGGTACCCTACTGTTTTTCCCGGTAGGTATTCTATGGCGGTCCATATACTCCGTTCGCTGATGTGAGTAACTGTCGTCATAGAAGGGATATCGATATTCATCCACATATTTGTTTTTCTTAGTTTGATATCTATCTAGATACAGATGCGGGGATACCAAATTTTTAATGTCACCAAATGACCTAATGGTCTCAGTTGTATAGATGATGCTCTGCAGATCTTCATGCATAGCTACATCAGTGACTATCAGCCGAATTTCCTCCACATTTGTGCCATCAAGCCAAGACAAAACTGCTTTACGGGAACCACTGCCATGAGCATTCTCCGTTAATGACGTAAATTCCATTGCATTGAAATCAACATGCTTCTGGTAGGTATCTTGAGTAAAAGCAATAATATCTTGAGTAACGGGAATGACTACAGTGGTATTGTTGGGTATGAAACCTTTGGTGGCCATATGTGCGAATATCCAGTCCTCCTTTTTGTCTGAAGTCGGATCCTGATGAGCACATCCTATTGCCGATAGCATTATAATAAAGATAGGTAATTTGGTGAGTGTCCCTTTCATTTTTCGTCCTCTAATTAAACTGAACCCCTAATCATAAATAAATAACAGTAACTTAAGCATAACTCACAATGATCACTTATCAAGTTGAAAGTGAATGGAGCTAGCAGACAAGCCTAGCCTAATCAATCTTTAACAAAACCGAGGAAGCCTTTCTGTCGATAATTGTGACAATGTAGAGATTTGAATTATTGTTATCATCAATTTGACCATATTTTTCTTCTCCTAGCGCTTTGTTGGCGAAAACATTAGTTGTATTGCTATGACCAACTACCAGAACAGTTTGACCACTGGTTTCACGCTGAAAAGAATCTGAGTACATGTCGTTTGGATCGTACAAGAGTATTGGTAAGTTCTTACTATCCGCCGTGGGTTTAGCCGTTAGTTTTGTCCTGAGGTAGTCTGTTGAATAAACAGCATCTAAATTAACATTAGAGAAAATTTCTCGCCATGCGCTGGCGCGTTCCAGCCCCTTTTCTGTAAGACTTGGATTTTGATCAGATTTATCAATCCGTAATTTTTCAGCATGACGAATAAAATAATAGGTGGTTACCTCCGACGAGTAACAAGCGGAAGATGTAAAAACAAGAATACAAATTAGAAGTAGTTTTTTTGTCATCGATGGGAGCATAACTTAATAGTCACAATTTTCAAATCAAGCATGACAATATTGAGGAAGAACACGTAAGAAGCAGACTATATATTCGAAAAACCCCCATAGCCTAATGGCTACAAGGGTTTATGGAAAATGGAGCGGGAAACCGGGTTCGAACCGGCGACCTGTACCTTGGCAAGGTACCGCTCTACCAACTGAGCTATTCCCGCAGAAGCCAAGAATCTGGCAACGTATAAAAATGGCGTCCCGTAGGGGAGTCGAACCCCTGTTACCGCCGTGAAAGGGCGGTGTCCTAGGCCTCTAGACGAACGGGACGTGATTGGCTAGGAGGCGCGCATGATAAGTAGCCACAAGAAAAGTGTCAAGCATAACTAGTCTTAATTTAAAGCCTTTTTACTTTTTGCTATTTCTAGGTCTAAATGATCAATAAATTTTCTAATAATAACCATGTTTGAACCAAGATCTCTGCGTTGAGCGCGGGACGATGATCGAACATCTATCAAGCTACCACCTTCTCCTTTAGGTAGAATTCTTATAACAAGGTCAGTCACCTGCTTCTCTGCTACTATATTCGCCGAGGCTTCAATAGTAAGACCATTAGCGCCAGTATTAGTTCTAGGCCAACCCAGCATGACTAGGGCTCGCTTGACGAGCCTGGAGGTCATTTTAGGTTCAATGTCTAGAACAATAGAGTCGATACCAGGCGCTTTAAGAACTTTATCCGGAACATTCAAAAACCTCCATAATGGGTGAACTTCCTTAAAATGTAGACGATCATGCTTTGATCTCGAAAACTGAGGAATTGATCCAACGTCAGTACTGTAATCATTAGCGGCTATAAAGTTGATATTTAACCAACCATACTGCTTATCAAACCAAATTATAGGAATGCAAAATATTATTAGAGCTAGAATAATATCAAGCTTCAAATGAGCTGATTTACGAAAGTGTATAAGAACTAGCGGAATACCCAAAATAATAAGTATTAACCCCAGTAAATGGAAAAAAATAACAACGTACGCGAGTGGGAAGCCCCCAGGGTTAAAAATAAACTTAGCAGCAATAAAACTTAAACAATATCCGCCGATCGTCAACACTGCCAGACGATCAAAAACTTTAGTGGCTTTAGTTAACATAAGCTCAGCTCCCATTACTCCGACTATATTGGTTTATCACCTCAAATTGATCTAGGCGAATAATGAACTTTTTGTTCAGACTAGATTTATGTAATATTGAATAAAGTAGAGTACACAGAAGTAATAAAATAGACAATGCAAAAAAGACAATTTTACGTCATTGCGACCGCCATAAAGACGAAAACAATTACAACTAAATAGCCTCATTACTAAAAGGAGCCAACATATATCTAATTGATCCACCAATAGATTGATTTATTGCGTACAATGCGCCACCACTCATGAACCGTCTCAAGGGACAATGATGGATAAAACACTGCAGTCTGAGAAGCTTAAAAATGTGAATTACGAAATCCGGGGCCCGGTACTGGATTATGCAAATTTACTGGAAGAAGAAGGTCAGCAAGTTTTAAAACTTAACATAGGCAATCCAGGGGCCTTTGGCTTTGACGCCCCTGACGAAATTATGCGTGATGTTATTCACAATCTCCGTGAAGCCCAGGGCTATTCTCATAGCAAAGGACTCTTTTCAGCCAGAAAAGCCGTTATGCAACGTTACCAGGTGCAAGGTGTGGAGAATATCGATGTGGGCGATATCATCATGGGTAACGGTGTCAGTGAATTGATCGTGATGTCTATGCAGGGACTGCTCAATCAAGGAGAAGAAGTGCTAATACCCTCCCCTGATTACCCTTTATGGACAGCGGCGGTATCCATCTCAGGTGGTTCAGCGATTCATTATGCCTGCGACGAGTCAAATGACTGGCAACCAGACATCGCAGATATAGAAAGTAAAATAACTGAACGGACTCGTGGTTTAGTTATCATTAACCCCAACAATCCAACCGGAGCAGTGTACTCAAGAGAGACGCTTATCGAGCTTGTAAATATCGCTGAGAGAAATAATCTAGTGATATTTGCTGATGAAATTTATGATCGCATTCTTTACGATAATGCTGTGCATCATCCTCTTTCACTAATGGTTAAAAATACGCTTTGCTTAACTTTCAACGGCCTGTCAAAGACCTATCGTTTAGCAGGCTTTAGGTCGGGCTGGATGCTCATCAGTGGAAGAAAGGATACCGCTGAAAGTTATATCGAAGGTTTGGAAATGTTAGCCTCTATGCGCCTATGCGCTAATGTACCAGCAATGCTTGCCGTGCAAACAGCACTGGGCGGCCGCCAGAGTATTCAGGATTTGATACTACCGGGAGGGCGACTTTTGGCTCAACGAAACTTGTGCTACGACTTACTCACCAAGATCCCTGGAATTACCTGCGTAAAACCGCGATCCGCTATGTATCTATTCTTTAAGCTAGATCCGAGCATATATCCTGTGGATGATGATGAAAGTTTTGTTCTTGAACTGTTAAAGCAACAGCACTTACTTTTAGTACAGGGCTCTGCCTTTGCCTGTAAAGACTCCCAGCACTTCCGTATTGTATTTTTACCGGACCAAAATGTATTAATTAAGGCTATTGATCGATTGGACACTTTTCTGAAAAACATTCGCCACGACAAACAGACGCTTGGGGGTGGTTCTGGTACTCGACAACCCGCTGCGGTTTAGGGTTTAGGGTCAGCTAACTGAAAACCCAGAATATCTAACTCTTTTTCCAATCTTGGGTTACTAGGCCACTGTGTCAAATCAACACATGTCCCTGAGTATTCCCGCCTGAGTGGGTAATTTGTCCTCAAATCATCGAACGCATTCCTCTGCCTTATAGAACCCTCCTGAAGGCCCGAGAAAGCAGTGCGCATAGCTAAATCATCCCGCTGAGGATCATAGCTGCTTAAAATAGCATCTGAGATGGACTGTATTATCTCCTCAGACTCCAATTCAATTAGTGGGAGGCTGATCTCAGTCCCATCACGATGAGTTGCGCCTACCCAACTGAGAAATGCCTCATACACCATAGAGGTTCCATTATTCTTACCCTCAACGGTATTACCTGCTATGTGAGGAGTTCCTATAGAGACCTGTTCTAGCAACTCTAAGCAAACCTCAGGCTCAGATTCCCAAACATCAAGGGCGGTTTTAATTGAACCGCCGGACCTCAAATAGTCCAAAAGAGCCTTATTATTAACTACCTCCCCTCGCCCAGCATTCAGCAATAGGCTTCCAGGTTTTAATCTTGATAGCTCATCAGGCCCAATAAGATGAAAAGTAGGATATTTTCCATGATGAGTCAGGGGGGTGTGAACGCAGATAATATCTGATGCTAGCACCTCATCAAAGCCGCACAAATCGAAACAACTATCTGGAGTCAAAAAGGGGTCATATGCCCTGCAGCTAACATTTAGATCCTTTAGAGCTCCAAATAATCGACTA
This sequence comes from SAR92 clade bacterium, assembly GCA_004211905.1. Classification (GTDB taxonomy): domain Bacteria; phylum Pseudomonadota; class Gammaproteobacteria; order Pseudomonadales; family Porticoccaceae; genus HTCC2207. The sequence continues at coordinate 107,177 of SHBP01000004.1, read as the reverse complement.
CCTACATTACCACAACCAATAATTCCCACACGTTTTTCTCGCCAATTGGGTACTAAGCGAGACATAACCGAAAGATCATACTGAACCACAGCATTCGCATTGCAGCCAGGCGCAAAAGCAAAGTGTATGCCTGATTGCGACAGAAAGCTTGTGTCGATATGGTCAATACCAATAGTTGCGGAACCGACGAACCGCACGGATGAATTCTCAAGCAAATCGCAACTAACCCTAGTTACCGATCTGACCAAAAGTACATCCGCGTCAATTAGATCTGAAGAAGTAATCTCACGACCAGATTTAAGATGTACGTCACCGTATGGGCTGAATAATGTCTCTACAAGAGGCATATTTTGATCAGCTACGATTTTTAAACGACCCTCACTGACCATCTAATTAATTCCCATTCCTGAGCCTAATTGGCGCTTCTTTAGATCAGCCAAACGACTGCTAAACGCGCTACCAAAGCCCATTTCCTCAGCAAACAATTCAAAGGCCTGTTCCTGCACACCTCGCCATTTGATCTGCTCAACATCCGGCATATCTTTAATGTCAGTTTCGATTGTCGCAAGCCGTTTGGATAACATTAACTGATCCTGATTTCCAACAAAGCGATCTGCTAGCTTCCTTGCTCCCCTTATAGGCAGACCCTCAAGTTGGTCTAAGTGCTCAAGAATAGACTCAATATCAGAGAAGTGGCTCAATAATTGTTTTGCAGTTTTGTCACCAATTCCTGGAATACCTGCAATGTTATCACTGGCATCGCCAACCAAAGCGAGATAGTCAGCCATTTGATGGCAACCCAACTCGAGCTTACTCTCTAGCTCTTTTTTAGCTTGGGGTTGAGACCGGCCAAAGTCCCAATAAAGCTCCTTACTGCCAATCAATTGCATAAGATCTTTGTCTCTGGAGACGATAATCGGCTGTATATCCGCATTGCCTGCTGTTTTAGCCATTGAACCAATTAGATCATCCGCCTCATAGGTGTTGGAAGCAATTTCTGTTACGCCCAATACCCTGCATACCTGCCGACAGGCATTTAACTGGAATGCTAGAGCTTCGTCAGGCAACTCACGGTTTGCTTTATAGTCCGGTGCCAACTGGTGTCTAAAACCAGTTTCAAGACTCTCATCGAAAGCGCACAGTATGTGGGTGGGATTCTTTTGTCGCAAAATATCGAGCATGAAACTGGTAAAACCATAAACGGCATTTGTCGGCATATTTAGGTCAGCTGAGTGCCAATTGTCAGGCAACGTGAAATAGCTACGGAAGATGTATATAGAAGAATCTACTAAAAAAGCTTGCATCACTGATCTCTAAGCCGTGCTAGTTGACTGATAATGGGAGTGACACTTTCCGTTCAAGCCAAAATATTTACAGAGAGCATTTAAAAACTGTAAACCCCTAGATGGTAGCTGATCATTAGCGCACCACTGCTGAGCTTGATCTGCAACGGCCACGCTAAACAAACCACTAGAAGGCGACTCAACACTCCGGCTTAAGTTATCAGTACTTAGACGAAATACTTGGCCACAGGCAACACTGAACATCCATTCTAAAGCTTGCGGTTTGATTTCCGATTGCTCAAATAACCCTTGCTGTTCGGCACTGCGACCATCAGGAGCATACCAATAACCGTAGTCTTGCATGTTAAGACGCTTTTCCCCAGCGATACACCAGTGCGCTATTTCATGGAGTGCGCTAGATAGATAATCTGCCCGATAAATTATTTTAGCTGGCACATTATCGCTAGTTTTTGGAAGATACAGCGGTTCGCTTCCTCCACCAACTAATATCGTCGAATATTTTGCTTCGAATTCATCAGCAAATATTGCCCTGATGATAGTTAATTTTTCAGATTCAATAGACACGGTGATATTTGACTTTCAATCGATTGTTCAAGTGTATTGCACTAGCGCACAAGTGAAGTGTACAGGACAAAAGTGTAATGCTAAATAGCCCACGTGAAACCATATGTCTTAGGGAATATTCGAAAATAGTATAGAGATAAACCACAAAGCATTGTGCTTTTGTTATTTGTAGAGTACCGTATGTAGTGTTAGGTATTTATGTGACTGCTGCTATAAGGAGATATATTTATGCCCAAATTGGTGCTTGAACACTCCAATAACAATGTAATCGACATCTTCACCCGCAAGCCTCTCTCTGATCTCTCTAACAATCGTATAATCCGCCTCGCAGCCGAACTTGACGGCCTCGAAATTCTTTATAGTAATTCAGAAAATCCAGATAAATTATTCTCTGTAAAGGTTTTGGCGTGGGGGCTAAAAGTTAGTGGCGAAGTAGTCGGCCTAGTTCCTTGGCTGGATAAACTTGTGGCGTGCGATGAAATCAATGATCCATTGAATGGGCAGTGGCAGGGTTATTATGACCAAGGAGTAGACCAGCTTTTTTTTAACGCTCCACTTCACAAGGTCGTCGAACTCGAGACTGCTGCAGATTATTATGATTATCAATGTGACTCTGATGAAGAAATCATCCAAGAGATTCCTGATAGCATCGGCACCCATGCAGTTCTATCGGAGGATAGCTTTCATAGCATTACATTGAAAGAAGTTGTTAGCTGGCAGCTTTTAAGCAATGGCGAAATAAATGCGATGATCATTAATGAAGATAAGATCGAAAGTACTCCCGTACTTCCCGGTGATAGCTGTCTATACCCTGCAGAAAACTGCTACTCTTTTCGCTATTTCTTCCAGCATAACATCGCCAACAAAATCAAGAGTCAAGATCCCGACGCAATGGCAGCAATTTCCATGCTCGACGATGGTTAGCGTTCAAAAGAATCAGTTTGGATTGCCGTAGTTCATTAGTCGTTCATACCGCTTAGACAGTAATTCATCCACTGTGACTGCTTGGAGTTCATCCAATTGAGTGATTAGATGATCTCGCAAATTGGAGCTCATGGCTTCAATATCACGATGAGCACCGCCCATAGGCTCAGGAATAGTTTTATCAACAATATTAAGCTTTTCTAAGTTCTCTGAGGTAACGCCCATAGCTTCGGCCGCCGCAGATGCTTTTTCGCTACTCTTCCATAAGATATTGGCACAGCCTTCCGGTGATATCACCGTGTAAGTACTGTACTGCAACATATTTACCCTGTCTCCAACACCAATACCCAAAGCACCACCGGAGCTTCCTTCACCGATCACCGTACAGATAATTGGCGTTCTCAGCCGTGACATAACTGCTAAATTACGAGCAATTGATTCAGAGATATTACGCTCTTCAGAATCAATACCGGGATAGGCCCCCGGAGTGTCGATTAATGTCAGAATAGGTAGTTTGAAGCGCTCGGCCGTTTCCATTAGACGCAACGCCTTGCGATAACCCTCTGCCTTAGGCATACCGAAGTTCCGCATCACTTTTTCAGTAACACCCCTACCCTTTTCTTGCCCAATAACCATAACAGGCTTGTCAGCTAGTCTAGCGATACCACCGACAATTGCATTGTCATCACCAAAGTGGCGGTCACCATGCATCTCTTCCCAGTCGGTAAAAATACGCTGGATATAATCGAGGGAATAGGGTCGGTGGGGATGTCTAGCTACCTGAACAACCTGCCATGGTGTTAGCTTGGCGTATATATTTTCAGTCAACTTCCGAGATTTGACGCGAAGTTTGGTGACTTCTTCAGAAATATTGAGCTCGTTATCATTACCAACTAACTGGAGTTCTTCAATCTTTGCTTCAAGTTCAGCAATTGGCTGTTCAAAGGACAAATAATCTAGGTTCATCTTAATTAAATTCTCTGTTTAGATCGCCAAGGAGATAAAAGTGGGCAGTTTAACATCTCTAAAATCTTTGGCTAGCATTGGTTTAATCATAGCGCATGATCACACTAGTTTGACCAAATTGCTCTCGGAGCCTAGCAATTAACTCATCCTGTGGTTGGATTTTCCAATCATTGCCTAAATAAAGAGTTCCACGAGCGTGGTCCTGATGATAATCGACTGAAATCTTGCAATTACCATCCCTGTATCCACTTAAAGTAGAGTGGACTTTCTCTGCCCAATCAACGCTGTCGGCGGGTATTGTAAGCTCAAGACATCGTAACTTGCTACATCTAGCCTCATAGATCGATTGAATTGAATCAGCGACCATTTTTAACCCACCTGTAAAGCTATCTTCAGAGATAGCACCCTTAACGACTAAAAGTGCGTCCTTTGACAAAATTTCCCGATAAGCATTATATTTATCGGCCCAAACCGATAACTCTATTCGCCCACTTTTATCATCTAGCGTTAAGAAGGCAAAACTATCACCTCGTTTGTTCTTCATAACACGCATACCGACAACCATCCCAGACACTATAGCCCCATCCTTGCCTGGGCGAAGGTCAACGATCCTACTAGGCACCATTTCCTTTAATTCGTTCTCATACTCATCGATGGGATGACCCGTCAAATAAAGCCCTAGAGTCTCTTTTTCTCCATTTAAGCGCTCCTTATCAGTAAGAGTACGAATTGCTGCATATGCGTTGTAATTGATCTCTGAGGCGCTCTCAACGACGGACTCTCCAAATAAATCGCCCATTCCGCTAACTTTATTTCGCACATGTTGCTCAGCAAGCTTCACCGCCTCATCCATGCACGCCAACATAACTGAACGCTTATAACCAATCTCACCATCGGGACCAATTTCATCAAAGGCTCCGCTACGAATCATCGCTTCAAGAGCTCGTTTGTTCACCTTACGACTATCGACCCGAGCACAGAAATCGAATAAGTCCTTAAATTTACCTCCGTCTAAACGAGATTCAATGATTGCTCCTACTGGACCTTCCCCTAATCCTTTAATAGCCCCTAAACCGTAGATCACTCCACCTCTTTCATCAACGCTAAACTGAAATTGCCCTTTGTTAACATCGGGAGGCAATAAATCCAAATCCATTGCTCTACACTCATCAATAAACGTCACTACTTTATCTGTTTTGTCCATATCTGAGGATATGGTTGCAGCCATAAACTCTGCTGGATAATGAGTTTTAAGCCAACCTGTCTGATAGGCGACCAAAGCATATGCAGCGGAGTGGGATTTATTAAAGCCATATCCAGCAAACTTTTCCATCAAGTCAAAAATATTAGAGGCGAGGTTTTCTGCAAACCCTTTCCCTACAGCTCCCTGAACAAACAAATCCCGCTGTTTCGCCATTTCAGCGGCATTCTTTTTACCCATAGCGCGGCGGAGCAAATCGGCTCCCCCCAGCGTGTACCCACCCATCTCCTGCGCGATCTGCATTACTTGTTCTTGATATAGGATAACCCCGTAAGTGGGCTCCAGAGATGCTTTAAGGCACTCGTGTTGGTATTGTGGATGAGGATAACTAACTTCTGCCCGCCCTTTTTTCCGATTAATAAAGTCATCTACCATTCCCGACTGAAGCGGGCCGGGCCGGAATAAGGCTACCAGCGCAACAATGTCCTCAAAGCGATCAGGACCTAACTTACGGATTAATTCCTTCATCCCGCGAGACTCTAATTGAAATACCGCTGTAGTTTCAGCCCGTTGCATTAGCCCATAGGTATCTGCATCATCAAGTGGGATTTTCTCAAGTAACAACAAGTCCTCGCCATTATCTTCACGGGTTTTGTTGATCATCTTCATAGCCCAATCAATAATTGTTAATGTCCTCAAACCTAGAAAATCGAACTTCACCAAACCGGCATCTTCAACGTCATTCTTATCAAACTGAGTGACGACACCAGCACCGCTCTCATCACAATAAATGGGCGCAAAATCGGTTATTTGTGTTGGCGCTATGACTACCCCACCCGCGTGCTTGCCGCAGTTTCTCGAGACCCCTTCTAGCTGAAGAGCCATAGACCATATCTCAGAGGCCTCCTCATCTGCTTTGAGAAATTTACTTAGGTCCTCTTCTTGATCAACTGCTTTGTCAAGAGTCATACCTACTTCAAATGGTATTAACTTGGATAATTTGTCAGCCAAACCATAGGACTTACCCTGAACCCGTGCCACATCTCTAACAACAGCCTTAGCCGCCATGGTTCCAAAAGTGACAATCTGTGAAACTGCATCGCGTCCATATTGTTCTGCCACATATGCGATAACCCGGTCTCTACCCTCCATACAGAAATCAATATCAAAATCTGGCATAGACACACGTTCAGGGTTGAGGAACCGCTCGAATAGCAGATCATATTCAATAGGGTCTAGGTCAGTTATTTTTAAAGCATAAGCCACGAGTGACCCTGCTCCAGATCCGCGACCCGGGCCAACAGGAATATCATTATTTTTAGCCCAACGTATAAAGTCCATAACAATCAGAAAGTACCCGGGAAATCCCATCTCGATGATAATCTCTAATTCAAAATTCAAACGATCTTGGTAAACTTTTTGCCTTACATCAAAGTCTGGTGCTGACGGATCAAACAAGCTGGTCAAACGTTCTGACAATCCGGACCTAGACTCTTCAATGAAAAACTCACTCATTGTCATTCCATCTGGAATTGGATAATCCGGCAGAAAATACTCCCCAAGTCGCAAATCAAGATTACACCGCTTTGCAATTTCCAGAGTGTTCTCCAAGGCCTCAGGGATATCGGAAAAGAGCTCAGTCATCTCCTCAGCACTACGGACATACTGGTTCTCAGAATAACGACGCTCACGCCTAGGATCATCTAGAGTTCTCCCCTCGTAGATGCAAACCCTTGCCTCGTGAGCCTCATATTCCTCAGCGGCGATAAATCTTACATCGTTGGTTGCAACCAAGGGACAGCTAAAACCATCCGCCAAATCGACTGCCGCATGAAGATAGTCTTCTTCATCAGGGCGTCCAGTACGCTGTAATTCGAGATAGAATCTATCAGGAAAAATAGCCATCAATCGCTGCAATGATGCTTCCGCGTCGCCTCTGCGGCCTGATATTAAGGATATACCAATCTCCCCTAGCCTCCCGCCAGATAGCGCTATCAAGCCCTCATTAAGCTCTTCTAACCAAGAGAGCCTAATAGTGGGGATACCCTGCCGCTGACCCTCTTGATAGCCTCTAGAAATGAGCGTAGTGAGGTTCTTGTAACCTATGTTGTTACTAATAAGTAACACTAATTGGGAAGGAGAGCCTTCACCAGTCTCATCTGCAATTAAAACATCAGAACCCAGGATTGGCTTCACGCCAGCCCCTTGGACAGCTTTGTAGAACTTTACTAATCCAAAGAAATTATTAAAGTCAGTTAGCGCTATTGCAGGCATTCGCAACTCAGCTGCCTTAGCCGCCAAAGGTTTCAATCTTACTAGTCCATCGACTAGCGAATACTCCGAGTGGAGTCTTAAATGAACAAATTGTGCAGACATTTTTATGCTTTAGTTAGGAGGTGCTCGGCATCAACGCCATAGTGAACAAAACTGTCAGCCATTAGATCAAAAACAGTGCCCTCAAATTCTGGAATATTTTTATCCGATATTCCAATGGGCTCCACTCTCTCTCCCCATTTTATGACACCTGCACCACAGGTGAGCCCTGCCCCAAAAGTGGCCGTCAAGATTGTCATTCCTGGTTTTATAGTGCCATCTTGCAATGCATCACACATAGCCAATGGAATCGACGCTGCGGATGTATTTGCATATTCATCAATGCGCACAACCACCTTTTCCATAGGGAAGTCGAGACGCTTAGCGAGAGACTGAATAATTCTAAAATTTGCTTGATGAGGTATAAATAAATCAATGTCGTTTGGGGTCAATCCCTCTTTTTCCAACACTTGCGCGATGGAATCACTCATTCCTTTCACCGCACTTTTAAAAATTTCTTGTCCCTCAAAATTTAATGAAATGAAAAGATCATCGGTAAAGTGGAGTGGGGACATCCCCCAACTTGGTAAATGAAGGCATTCACGGCTATCGGGGACACAACTCATGTGCCCAGACAATAATCCAGCAGGTGTCTGTGACTCCTCAAGCAATACAGCCCCGGCTCCGTCTCCAAACAAAAAACAAGACTCCCTTTTCTGCCAGTCCATCGCCAGAGATATTCTTTCGGAACCAACAACAAGGGCCTTTTTAATTGACCCCGCCTTTATCATATCAGAAGCAACATTAACCCCATAAAACCAACTAGTGCAGGCAGAATTTAGATCGAAAGCTGAAGCTTTAGTTGCACCAAGTTCATTCTTAATGTAACTAGCCGTATTTGGGCAAATCTCCTCAGGAGTGGTAGAGCCCAGAATAATTAAATCAATCTCTTCGGCAGAAACACCTGCAGAAGCCAAAGCTCGCTCGCAGGCCAACCAAGCCATTTTCCCTGTTGAAACATGAGTATAGTGACGCTGCTTGATACCTGAGCGGGAGTATATCCACTCATCACTAGTATCAACTATTTTACTCATATCATCATTAGTCATAAGAAGCGGTGGGACATAACTACCCCAGCCGGTGATTTCTGCATAGTTCAAAAAACATTCCCCCAAAACAAAATTATTATTATTAATCGAATGTAAAGGTTGTCAGCGTTTAACTCAAGTCTTTAGTGAGGTTTTTTGCCATGATAGTAAAAGGGATATTTTTTGATACTATTTAGTGCAGACGTGAGCTAGTAAAACCCCATCAACATTTTTAAAAAAGGTCACTCTGTTCATCTTTTACACCATAACTAACCGGAGCGAATGACCTTCGATGAATAGATGTTGGCCCTAATCTCTCTAGTGCCTCAAGATGTTGTGGCGTTCCATACCCTTTATTAGCAGCGAAACCATAACCTGGATACTTTACGTCAAGATTTTGCATCTCTCTGTCACGGACTACTTTTGCCAAGATCGAAGCAGCACTAATCACCTCAACTCGACCATCCCCTTTTACCACGGCTTCGCCGTTATACTCCCACTGGGGTAAGCGATTTCCATCCACGGCTACAAAGTCAGGTTGCAAAGATAAGCCGATAACGGCACGCCGCATGGCCATCAAAGTTGCCTGTAGAATATTAAACCGATCGATCTCTTCGACCGAGGCACGACCTATACACCAACTATTTGCCTGACCAATAATATCCTCGTACAAATTTTCTCGTTGTCTTGCAGTGAGACTTTTAGAGTCTGCCAAACCAATAATTTCGTGATCTAGAGGCAAGATTACTGCTGCGGTTACGACATCCCCGGCCAAAGGACCACGCCCCACCTCGTCGACTCCCGCCAAGCGCTTTACCCCATCTGGCGGCTTCCAACTTTTCATTAAACAACTAGCTCAGCAATCGCTTTGGATGCGATATTCCCGGATTCGAGCGCTAGAACTTTATGCAGCCCTTCGAAATGCTCAACTAGCAGCTCCCTTTTATCGTGGCTCAAAGCGATAGCTACCGCATTAGTGAGATTAGTTACAGAGGCATTGTCTTGGATCAATTCAGGGACGACCATTTCATCCGCTAGAAGATTAGGGATGGAAACATAGGGGGTCTTTATAAATCGTCGAACTAACGCGTAGGTCAATCGACTAAGCCGATAGCTCACAACCATAGGTTTCTTGAACAACATGGCCTCTAGGGCAGTTGTTCCCGATGCTAAAAGAATAGCATCTGAAGCCTCCATGGCTAAATGCGATTGCTGCAAAACCAGTTTCACGTTGCTTTGATCTCTATTAGACAAGATGGTTTGAAGCTGACGATATCTGGCTTCATTAGCAGCAGGAATGATTAACTGTAAATCTTCAAATAGAGAAGACACTTGCTCGCCAACCTCCAAGAACAGATCAGCCATCAACTCAACCTCTCCTCCTCTACTTCCTGGCATCAAGCAAAGTACTGGCTTACTCAAATTCAGGCCCAATAATTCTTTGGCCTTAATGGCATCCGGTTTCATAGGAATTTGTCCCGCCAAGGGGTGCCCGACAAAACGTACCGGTACGGAATGCTCACGGTAAAACTCTGCTTCAAAGGGCAATAGGGTCAGCATTAAATCCACTGACTTCTTGATACCTTTGATACGTCCCTGGCGCCATGCCCATACCGACGGGCTGACATAGTGAACTGTTTTTATACCTACACCATGTAGGCTACGTTCGATATGACTATTAAAGTCTGGAGAATCTATTCCGATAAATACCACTGGTTGCAATTGGGTGTACCGGCGGATTATGTCCTTTCGGATCTTCAACAATTCCGGAAGTCGCTTCAGAGGCTCCACAAATCCCATCACTGACAAGCGCTCCATTTCGTGAAAAGAATTAAAGCCCTCTGCTTGCATTTTAGGGCCTCCAATTCCTTCGTAGATAGCATCGGGAAAATAATTTCTTAGTCCCCGAATTAAATCTGCACCCAGTAAGTCACCTGACGCTTCACCTGCGACAATTGCGATTATTGGGGCTTCTTCTTTCATAAACTAGCGAATAACGCCACGAGTTGAGCTGTTTAAGGAATCTATAAACATTGTAATGATTGGGTCATCGCCAAGATCAGAAATCAAATTCAGAGCCTCCGACAACTGTAGTCCCCTGCGGTATAGAATTTTAAAGGCCTTGTTAGCAAGAGAAATTTGATCAGTAGAGAAGCCTCGACGCTTAAGACCTTCTCTATTAATGGTGCGAGGTTCAGCCGGATTACCTGCGACAGTGACATAGGCGGGAACATCATGATAGATAAAGGCTGCGGGGCCAACGAAACAATGAGCTCCAAGATGCACGTACTGATGGACTGCTGCAAAGCCTGAAAGAATTGCCCAGTCGCCGACATGAACATGTCCTGATATTGCCGCGTTATTGGTCATGACAATATGATCACCAACGACACAATCATGACCGATATGAGCATAGGCCATGAAAAGATTATCACTGCCAATGCTAGTCAATCCTTCATCCTGCACAGTACCGCGATGAATCGTAACGCCTTCTCTTATTGTATTGTTGTTCCCAATCACCAGTCGAGTACGCTCGCCTTTGTACTTAAGGTCCGGGGTATCATCACCGACTGTGGAAAATTGGTAGATTTTGTTTGATGCTCCCAAAACAGTGGGCCCTTTAATAACCACATGAGAGGCGATATCGCAGTCATCCCCAATTTCAACGTGTTCACCAATAATGGTCCAAGGGCCAATACTGACATTTTTGCCAATGGTAGCCGACGAGGCAACAATAGCAGTTTCATGAATCACTGAAAGTTTTCTCGGTCTCTGTAGGCACACAGAAGAGTGGCTTGACAGGCTATCTCATCATCCACTGTTGCTGTGGTTCTAAAGCGCCATATATTGCGTTTGACTGCTTCGACCTCCGATGACAGCATAAGCTGATCGCCTGGCACGACTGTTCGCTTGAAACGCACTTTATCAACCCCAGCAAAAAGGTATAACTTACCATCATCCGCGGTGGTATTAGTGGAAGCAAAACCAAGTATCCCTGAGGCCTGAGCTAGAGCCTCGATGGTCAGTACTCCAGGAAAAATTGGGGCGCCAGGAAAATGGCCATTAAACACCTCTTCGTTAACACTGATATTCTTATAAGCTAATATTCTCTCATTAGGCACTAACTCGAGGACTCTATCAACGAGAAGTAGTGGATAGCGATGGGGAAGTAACGCCATTATTTCATTTACATTCATAAAAATTCCTAAACATATTTTTGACTATCTAAAACAACATCCAGTTGCAGTCGATTCTCACAGGTAACGACAAATTACTCTTTGTTAAGCTTATTAACGGTTCGTGCTATCTTATCTAATTGACCAATTCTCACAGAATTTCTACGCCACTCAGCGGTAGGCATCAAGGGAGTCGCGCCTGATGAATATGACCCAGGCTCTGTAATAGACTTGGTTACTAGAGTTCGAGCCGTTATCTGAACATTATCACAAACTTTAATATGGCCTACTACGCAGACATCGCCGGCCAAAATACAGTTACTTCCCACCTCTGCACTACCTGCAAGTCCGGAGTATGCAGCCATAGCCGTGTTATCGCCCACCACAGCGTTATGAGCAATTTGAACATGGTTATCCAGTTTCACCCCATTCCCAACACGCGTATCCTGTAATGCACCCCGATCAATGGAAGTGCAGGCACCGATCTCCACATTATCACCTATGGTTACTCCGCCGATCTGGTGGATTTTCTGCCATCCGCCATCTGGCTTAGGAGCTATGCCAAAACCGTCCGCTCCGACGACCGCTCCACTATGTATTATTGCACCTGAGCCAATTTCTACATCATGGTAGATACTAACATTTGCTCCAACAAAACTATTGGCACCTATACTTGATCCTGCCCCAACAAAACTATTAGCTTCAAGATGACAACCAGAATCAATATTCGCATCGGCTTCAACGACCACATTTGGACCGATATAGACATCATCCGCTACTGTTGCTGCAGCATGAATAGAAGCTGTCGCATGAATACCAAATGATTTTTTTTGTGAAGCATCAAACCATGCAGAAATTTGAGCATAAGCAAGATAAGGGTCGCGAACAACAATGCAGCAGCCCTTAAAGGTTTTCGCGGTGTCAGCTGTTAGAAGGACTGCTTCAGCTAGGCTACCCGAGAGATATTTGACATATTTTGGATTAGCCAAGAAGCTCAGCTGCCCTTCCCCTGCACTTTGAAGAGTGTTTAGACCAATTATTCTTGTTTCAGCATCACCACGTAACTCACCTCCGAGATACGCAGCGATTTCACCAAGGGAATAATCACGACTCATAAAGGGCCATTTAAACTTTATTTAGTTATTTGATTGAGGCGATCAACAACTTTCGCAGTCAAATTGTTTTCAGGTCCTGCAACGATCACTGACTCTGCTCTCAGTAATATGGTAATACCCTCTTCTTTCACAACTTGTGATAAGGCTTCTTGGAACTGAGGAGCTAATTCCTGTGGAATCTGCTGCTCGAGTTGCTTTTGCTCGCCCTGAATCTTCTGCACAGCTAAGTCATAATCAGCCTTCGCGTAGGACATTTTTTTCTGGTGAGCCGCTACTTGCTCTGCGGACCAAGTCAATCTTTTAGCTTCAGCTTCTTCAGACATAGCTTTTAAATCTGCTGCAGAACCCTCTGCTTTCGCCTTTAACGCTACAAAGTCTGCAGTCTCTAATGATTCTTTAACCCGGTTCTGAGCATAATCGGATGCGAATAGAGCCCGTTGAATATCGATGACTGCAATTTTATCTTCCGCATACACCGCAACAGACAAGATACTCATCAAACTTATTAAAACTAATGTTTTCAAATTCCTCACAATACATCTCCACACATTTTAAATTAAAATTGATTACCTAATGAGAACTGAAAAACTTCTGTTTCATCATACTCATCTGAATTTAACGGTTTCGCCACGCTAAATGTAATTGGTCCAAAGCCACTTAACCATGTTGCCCCTACGCCAACTGAATAACGAAGCTCTCCGTCATCTGGACTGAAACAATTTACCTGAAGATCGTCACATTTGGTATTAAAAATATTACCAGCATCAAAAAACAGTGAAGATTGCACTGAGCGCTGATCTTTTACAAATGGTAGAGGGAATATCACTTCAGCCCCAAGGGTTACCTGAACGTTACCTCCAATAGGCCGAGCATAATTACTATATGAGAAGCCTGCTTGAGAGATATTCCGCGGTCCTAAAGAGTACTTTTTAAAGCCTCTTACAGAGCCTAGCCCGCCACTGTAAAAGTTCTTAAAGAACGGCATTTGGCTAGTATCACCATAACTTTCCCCATAACCCAAATCCGCTTTGAGCCTGAGTGTCAATTGACGCGTCAAACCCCTTAAGTGAGATGCTTTATAGGTCAATTTATAATACTCTAATCCTGAACCAGGAAGTGCTAAATCAAAACCCAAACGCTGTGAGGTACCACGAGTAGCAAAAATCCCTCTATTGAGAGTGGACTTAACCCAATTAACATTGAAGTTGACTGACTTGAACCAATTTCCATTATCGTTAATAAAACGATCGATTACAGCTGAGGTTGAATAATCCCCTGGGTTTAGCTCTAAGTATTCATACCCTAAGCCAAATCCTATTCGTTGGATCTCTGAAATTGGATAGCTCCAGTTAACACTTGCCCCCATAGTATCTTGAGAGAAAGGCTGTAGTCGAAGCTTACTATAATCCGTTTCCCGTGCAAAAATACTATATCCAGCACTCACACCGTCAGCAGTGAAATAAGGTTCGGTATAGCTAAAATTAATGGAACTTTGATAGGTGCTCTTGTTAACACCGACACCGACCTGCTTTCCTGTCCCTAGGAAGTTATTTTCAGTCAGATTGGCGCCAAGCATCAGACCAAAGCCCTGAGAATAGCCTAAATTGGCCCCTACAGACCCAGATGGCTGCTCTTCAACGGTGTATATCACGTCGATTTGATCGCTGGTGCCTGCAACAGGAACATTCTCAACTGTAACCTCTTTGAAGAACCCAACCCTTTCAAGACGAACTTTAGACAATTCAATAAGCGCATTATTCGCAGAGCCCCCTTCCATTTGTCTAAGTTCACGACGCAAAACAGAATCTGCTGTTTTGGTATTTCCACGGAATTCTATTCTTCTGACATATGCTCTCATGTCGGGTTTAACCACAAAGGTCACACTCGCCGTCTTGGCCTCTTCGTCAATATCAGGAAAGCCTTCAACTTCAGCAAACGTATAACCTTCATTTCCTAAACGCTTTGTAATATATTCACTGGACGTCGTCATCAAGACTTGCGAAAAGATAACCCCTTCACGCAACAGAACTAGTGCTCTCGCTTCAGCTTCAGTTATTATCAAATCTCCAGCCAACTCGATACTGCTGATGGTATAAACATCGCCCTCATCAATATTGATAGTAATGAACACTGATTCTTTATCGGGACTAATGGACACCTGAGTACTTAAAACTTCGAACTTTAAATAACCTCGATCTAAATACCAACTCTCAAGGGTTTCCAGATCTCCAGATAATTTCTCCCTGGAGTATTTGTCATCACCACTTATCCATGACAGCCAGCCTGTCTCGTTTTGCTCAAATTGGTCCAGCAAATCTTGCTCACCAAAATCATTGTTTCCGACAATATTAATATGCCTAATTTTTGCAACATCACCTTCGTCTATATCAATATTCACTGACACTCTGTTTCTAGGTAATTCCTTAACCTCAGTCTGCACCAATGCACCGTAGCGTCCCTGAGAAACGTATTGCCTCTGCAGTTCTTGACTCATACCCTCTAAAATAACTTGACGGAAAATCTGCCCCTCAGCTAGACCATTGTCTCTTAGCGCATCCATCAATTGATCCGTTTCAATAGCTTTGTTACCTTCAATATTGATCTCAGTGACTGCCGGGCGCTCAATTAGCCCAATCACCAGTATTCCGTTTTCTCTGGCCATAATGACATCGGCGAAGTATCCCGTGCGAAATAATGATCGTGTTGCTTGGCGTATAGACTCATCGTCAGCAAAATCCCCGACATTTAATGGAAGAGAAGCAAACACAGTTCCTGCTGAGACCCTCTGTAGACCCTCAATTCGAATATCTAAGACTTGGAATTCATCCCCATAAACAAGGCTTGAATTAGCAATAAAAAGAGTGAGTAAAACGGTTAGCAGTCGCTTCATTAAAATGTTTAAACCTAGTAATTAGTCGAAATACAATATCTCAGAATGAACGCATGAGATCATTAAATGTGGCAAAAACAAACAGCCCAATTAGCATAGCAAAACCTGCTTTGTAGCCAACGAGCTGAATTCTTTCAGATACTGGCGAACCTTTAGCTAACTCTATAATGATGAACAAAATGTGCCCGCCATCTAACACTGGCAATGGCAACAGGTTCATCACGCCGAGCATTATACTCAGAATAGCAACGAAACGAACAAAATTATATGCTCCCGCTCTAGCTGAATCTCCTGCAACTTTAGCTATAGTAATAGGACCACTGAGATTTTTAGAACTCAAATCTCCCACTACTAGCTTTCCAATCGACTTAACGACAAAAACAGAAGTGCTAACAGTTTCTTGCATTGCCCTGGGTATTGCTGAAAGGAAACCATATTCGATCTGCCTAACAAGAGCTTCGGGATACTTATTGTTCGAGGAAAGTTGAACGCCGAGGAGTCCTACTTCCTCTCCATCCCTCAAGTCAACTTTAGGAGTTACGGATATCATGAGCTGCTCAGGACTCCCGCCATCAACTGATCTTTCCACACCTAATGTTAGCGATTGGCCTGCACTACGTGACACATCGTCCACAAACTTTTCAAGAGAGTTAATTAATTCTCCATTAAAAGTAATCAACTTATCATCTGTACGAAGCCCCGCTTCCTCAGCAGCGCTTTCTTTTTCAACGCCATAAATGGAGATAAACTCTAGTTCTATAGCTGGCGATAGCCCTAAAGCATTTAAAGCCCTGGGGTCTTGCTCGTCCTCAAGCCACGCATTGACTCTGACCGGGATTTCATATCGAATCGTCGAATCAGGGTATGTAACAACAAAGGGGATGTCCTCAGACCGGCCAATATAATTAAAAAGTTCTCGTGAAACACTACCCCAAGAGTTGGTCTGTACTCCGGAAATTTCGACTATCTCCATACCACTCTCAAATCCAGCCTGCTCCGCTATAGAGTCTACCTTTACTGAACCAACCACGGGTGCCAGGCCACGTTCCCCACCTAAAAATATGAACCAAAATATAACGACAGCGAGCAAAAAGTTAGCTACAGGTCCTGCTAGAATGATCGCCATCCGTTGCCATGGTGTCTTGCTAGTAAAGGCAAATGCTTTATCCTTTTCAGAGACTGAATCAGTTCGCTCATCTAGCATTTTTACGAAACCACCAAGAGGTAGAACCGCTAATCTGAACTCTGTCCCAAGTTTATCAGTCCAAGTTACTAGCGGAGCACCAAAACCAATTGAAAACTGCTCTACACGAACACCACAACGTCTAGCCACCCAAAAATGACCAAACTCATGTATTGTCACCAAGACTCCAAGACTGATGAAGAAATAAAATACCGTTACAGCAAGATCTAACATTTAACGTTGTACCCTCAAAATAATCTCGGCGCTTCTTGCGCGAGCTTCTTTGTCCGACTCTTGGACTCCACTAAGTGAGTCTGGTTCCTTAAATATAGCATGAGCCATTGTATCAGCTACAACTTCAGCTATTTGAGTAAAACCTATTCGGCCATCAAGAAAAGCTTGAACTGCTATCTCGTTTGACGCATTCAATACCACCGGCGCATCTAAACCCACTCTAGCTGCCTCGTAAGCCAGACCAAGACTGGGGAAATTCACTAAATCGGGTTCTTCAAAATCTAGCCTAGCAATCTCAGCGAGATTCAAATCGCTGACGCCAGAGGTAATTCTGTTAGGCCAAGCCAATGCATGAGCAATAGGAGTTCGCATATCTGGGTTACCCATCTGAGCAAGAACTGAGCCATCCACGTACTGGACCAACGAATGAATAATACTTTGGGGATGCACCACTATATCGACCTGATCACAGGTCACGTCAAATAACCAACAGGCCTCAATAAGTTCAAGTCCCTTATTCATCAGTGTTGCAGAGTCTACCGATATCTTTTGCCCCATGCTCCAATTTGGGTGTGCACAGGCTTGTTCTTGAGTAACTTCACCCATGTCCCCAAGAGACCAGCCACGAAATGGACCTCCAGACGCGGAAAGAAGAAGCTTGCTAACTCCCCCTTTTGATAAGCTCTTAATATCTCTAGGTAGGCATTGAAAAATTGCATTGTGCTCGCTATCAATAGGTAGCAAAGTAGCTCCAGACTTATCGGCTGCTTGCATCAATAAATTACCAGCCATGACGAGAGACTCTTTATTTGCAAGAAGTACTTTTTTCCCTGCACTAGCAGCCGCCAACGTAGGTATCAAACCGGCTGACCCAACAATTGCAGCCATCACTATATCGACGTCTTCATGACTACTAACTGATGCAAGCGCGTCAGTACCGACTAAAACTTGAGTCGACACATGATTTTGAGTCAAGAGACTGACTAAGTCTGCCGCAGCCTCAGCGTCCACTACGACAGCATACTTAGGATTAAATTTTGCACATTGCTCGGCAAGTAAAGGAATCTTTTTATTTCCCGTAAGTGCAAATATGTTGTATTCATGAGAGTGTTGCTCTATTACATCAAGAGTACTAACTCCGATTGATCCTGTTGCCCCAAGTACAGTTATCTGATTCATATTCAAAAACTATAATTTGAGTTTAATAACAGAGCATACATGGGTAGGGCCGCCATTAATCCATCAATACGATCCAGCATACCGCCGTGTCCAGGAAGTATCGCACCACTATCTTTTACTCCACTGCAACGTTTAATCATACTTTCAAACAAATCACCAATCACGGAGAACAAGGCCACGGGGAAAACAAGAATTAATAAAGTCAGTATGGAGAGAGGTTCCGGCCAGAATTGCATCAAACAGCCTATCAAAACCAACTGAAACGCTAACCCGCCTGCAAACCCTTCCCATGTCTTGCCTGGACTTACCATAGGTGCCATTTTATGGCGGCCAGCGATTTTACCAACTATAAAACCACCAACATCTGCAAGCACCACGATCAGAATACCAACCAACAACAACCACTGACCATGGTCTTTATACAGGATTGACACAATCGCTACCCACGTAAAGGTAATCAACAATATACCTATTACTGCTTGAACAGGCCTAGGCGACCATAAGATAGCACTAGAGGGATAACCTTGAATCCATAGAAAAATTACTGCCCATAGAGTTACGGCTATCAGCAATATGCTTTGAGCACGGCCAGACGCAACGCCGTCAGGAAAACCTAACCAGACCCCAACACTAAAGATCGTACATAATAGGACAAATAAATACCCAAGCCGTGGGCCAGTTCCCGAGATTCCAATGACATCCGCCCACTCCCATGCTCCAAGCGCAACCACAAAAAGAATGGCGATAGAAAAAACCATTGGGGACATTGAAAGTAACATGGCTAAAAACACTATAGCCATAAGAACCGCTGTAACGATCCTAAGCTTAAGCATTGGCTAAAACCAAACGAACACTAGGACTAGAAAACTTGCCAGTAGCAGGGAATATAAATTTACAAGCCAGGCAGCTTGTCTTAGACATCATTAAAATCTGATGCGGCAAAGGGCGTTCAACTGTTTGCTGATCTTGTTGCATAATCTGCCATTAGTTGAGGAGATTAAATCTCCATCAAATCCTTTTCTTTAACCGATAGCGCCTCGTCTACTGAACCAACGAAACGATCAGTTATCTTTTGGATGTCATCATGGGCTTTCCGTTCTTCATCTTCACTGATCTCTTTCTCCTTAAGCAGGTCCTTTAATTCAGAGAGAATATCACGACGGATATTCCGAATTGACACCCTTGAGCTTTCAGCTTCTGCTTTTGCTTGCTTACCATAGTTTTTTCGAGTTTCTTCAGTAAGGGCTGGAAGCGGAATCCTAATGACAGTACCCGCTGTAGTCGGATTTAAACCCAAATCTGATTTCATGATTGCTTTTTCAATTTCGGGAATCAATGATCTCTCCCAAGGGGTAACCGAGAGTGTTCTTGAGTCCTCAACCACAATTGAAGCCGCCTGTGATAGTGGTGTATCAACGCCATAATAGTCAACTGAGATCCCGTTCAACAAACTTGAGTGTGCTCGCCCAGTGCGTATTTTATTAAAAGCATTTGCCAATGCATCTAAGGACTTTGACATCCGCACTTCAGCATCGTTTTTCAACTCATTAATCATTAATTAATTCCTTACTGTTCTTCGATGAGTGTGCCTTCTTCGCCGCCAACCACCAGATTTAATAAAGCACCTTGTTTTGACATTCTAAAAACACACAACGGCATTTTATGTTCACGACAGAGACAAATTGCAGTTAAATCCATTACACCGAGTTTCTTGTCAAGAATCTCATCATAAGTAAGATTAGAGTATAGCTCAGCATTTGAATCAATCATCGGATCGGCGCTGTAAACACCGTCAACCTTTGTGGCTTTCAATACCACATCAGCATTAATCTCTATACCCCGCAAGCACGCCGCTGAGTCCGTAGTGAAAAAAGGATTGCCTGTACCGGCAGCAAATATAACTACATCCCCATCTTTGAGGTAGCGCATCGCACGGCGTCTGTCATAGTGCTCTACAACTCCACTCATAGGGATAGACGACATGACTTGTGACGAAATATTGGATCTCTCCAATGCATCACGCATAGCCAATGCATTCATTACTGTGGCTAACATTCCCATATGATCGCCAGTAACTCGATCCATACCGGCTGCATTGAGGGCGGCACCCCTGAACAGGTTACCACCTCCAATCACCAATCCTACTTGAACACCGATACCTACGAGTTGACCTATTTCAAGAGCCATGCGGTCAAGAACCTTAGGATCTATCCCAAAGCCTTCGCTCCCCATCAACTCCTCACCACTGAGTTTCAGTAAAATTCTTTTGTATTCTTTAACTTTCCCCGAAACTGGCATAGCAACTCCTATACTTGAATCTTAGCTGGCACCCTGCACTTGAGCAGCTACCTCTGCAGCAAAGTCTACCTCTTCAACATCAATACCTTCACCCACTTCAAATCTTACGAAGGATAGTATCTCAGCACCAGCGGCTTTAACCAAGTTGCCAACAGACGTGTCTGGGTCTTTAACAAATGGTTGATCCACTAGACTGCTCTCTTTCAAAAACTTATTCACTCTACCGACGATCATTTTTTCAATAATCTCTTCTGGCTTACCACTCTCTCTTGCCTGCGCTGCAAAAATCTCTTTCTCTGCAGCGACAACATCGGCAGGCATTTGGTCAGAACTTACAACAGCTGGATTAACAGCTGCTACATGCATCGCTACATCTTTAGCCAACTCCTCGTCACCACCGCTGAGACCCACTATAACAGCGATTCTATTATTGCTGTGAACATATCCGCCGACAACTTCTGCTTCAACACAAGAAATTCTTCTAGGAGAAATATTTTCACCTATTTTTTGCACTAGTGCTTGTCTAGCTGACTCTAAATCTCCCTTCATAAGGGCGGCCATATCTTTAGTCTTAGATGCAAATCCAGCATTGACCACCTCAGCGACAAAGCCCTGAAACCCTTCATCTCGGGCAACAAAGTCAGTCTCGCTATTAACCTCAACGACAACTCCATAGCCACCTTCAACCTTGACGGAGACAAGTCCATCTGCGGCCGTCCGCCCGGCTTTCTTAGCCGCTTTCATCCCACTGGACTTACGTAAATCTTCGATCGCCTTATCAATATCTGCATCGGCTTCTACGAGTGCTCGTTTACACTCCATCATACCCAACCCTGTTCGGTCTCGTAGCTCTTTTACCAAAGATGCTGTTACTTGTGACATCGTAATCCTCTCTAAATCATAATTTCATTTAAAATAAAGGGGGCAGAAACCCCCTTTAGCTAAGCCTGACACCTATATTAACTACTTATCAGAACTCTCGGCGGTCGACTCTTTAGTCTCTGCAGAAGCTTCTTCAGCTACTGGAGCTTCTTCAACTACTGGAGCTTCTTCAACTACTGGAGCTTCTTCAACTACTGGAGCTTCTTCAACTACTGGAGCTTCTTCAACGGTAGCCGCCGCTTTGACCGCAACCTTTGGACTCACCTTGGCAGGTACATCCTCTGCAACCTCAACAAACTCATCTTTGCTTGTTATAGTTGCCGACTGGGCCTTGCCTTCAAGAACTGCGTCGGCAATCGACGCTGCATATAGTTTGATGGCTCGAATAGAGTCATCGTTTCCAGGGATAATATAATCAACCCCATCGGGATCACTATTAGAATCAACAATTCCAACCACTGGAATGCCTAGTTTGTTTGCTTCATTAATCGCAATGCGCTCATGATCTACATCAATTACAAAAAGAATGTCCGGCAGACCGTTCATATCCTTAATTCCGCCGATAGAATTTTCCAACTTATCTTTCATGCGAGTACGAGTAAGAATTTCTTTTTTATTCAACTTTTCGAACGTACCATCGCTTTCTTGGGACTCAAGATCCCTAAATCGGCGAATAGATGCTCGAATGGTTTTGTAATTAGTTAACATACCACCAAGCCAACGATGACTTACATAAGGCATACCACACCTTTCGGCTTGCTCTTTAATTATTTTCTGAGCTGCTCGCTTGGTGCCTACAAATAGAATTTGATTACCTTTGGCCGCTTGAACTCGCAATACTTCGAGAGCTTCGTTGAAGGCCGGAACTGTATGTTCAAGATTAATAACGTGTACTTTATTTCGTGAGCCGAAAATATACTGGCCCATTTTTGGATTCCAGAAACGAGTTTGGTGACCGAAGTGAACACCAGCTTGCAACATATCGCGCATACTGACAATAGACATAATTTTTCCTCTTGGGGTTAAGCCTCCATATTCCCCAATGATCAACCCAGCAAAGAAAAACCACTCAGTGCAGGCACCCAGACCATTGTGTCGGAACATGTGTGTCGTTTAAATTAAATTAAGTTGAGAGATCATTCTCACAACGGCGCGCTTTATACCATATTGGTGCTACCAATTAAAGAAAAAAGGTAGGGAATATATCAATGTTGAATCGATCTGCGACGCGGGTGGGCACAGCCAATATTTTTTTTCTACCATAAGCAATAAAATTTAAGTCAACCACTCCCCCATTTACCGCAACACGCGTACAATAGAGCTTTCGAAGAATCCCAGGGAAAATTTTATGACGGTAAAGCTAAGAAGTAACTCGGAAATTGCTAAAATGCGAATTGCTGGTCGTTTAGCTGCGGAGGTTCTGGAGTTAATAGAAGAGCATGTAGTGCCTGGTGTCAGCACAGAAACCTTAGATCAAATCTGTCATAACCATATCGTCAACGTTCAAAAAGCGATTCCTGCATGTCTTGGCTACAAAGGTTTTCCAAAGTCAATTTGCACCTCTGTGAATCAGGTGATCTGCCATGGTATTCCCTCTGAAAAGAAGATTCTAAAAAATGGTGACATCATTAATATTGATGTCACTGTCATTAAGGATGGTTGGTTCGGCGACACTAGTAAAATGTATTGCGTTGGCGCGGTTCAACCCCATGCTCAGCGATTAGTCAATGTCAGCCAAGAGTGCATGTACAAGGCAATTCAAATAGTAGGGCCTGGGGTCCAACTCGGTGATATCGGCAACATAATCCAAGTTCATGCGGAAAAAAATTATTACTCAGTTGTGCGGGACTATTGTGGTCACGGTATCGGCTCACAGTTTCACGAGGAACCACAGGTTCTTCATTATGGAAGCAAAGGGACGGGCCTAGAGTTAAAAGAAGGAATGACGTTTACGATTGAGCCAATGCTTAATGCCGGAAAATATACCACTAAATTAAAAAATGATGGTTGGACAGTCGAAACTAAAGATGGGCGACTGTCATCGCAATGGGAGCATACCATGGTAGTTACAGCTAATGGGTGTGAGGTTTTTACTTTAAGGCAGGAAGAATCGATTTAACTCGGAGACTCATCCAGTGTCATCAAGCCCTTCAGAAGCATGGTCACCCCTATTCTTTGATAAAAAACGTTTTTTAAATGATCTCGCCAATGGTGAACCAATTCCCGTCTTTCGAGACGCCCTTAGTGCAGCAAAAGCTCACTTCAATAATCGATTTTATGAAGGCGAAGATATCCACACGCTGGTTAATGAAAGTGCACGCTTTGCGGATTCAATACTGTCTCTAGCCTGGGAGCGATACTCTTGGGATGACGGAATATGCCTCATTGCAGTCGGTGGCTATGGGCGTGGTGAGTTACACCCTCACTCAGATATCGACTTACTCATTTTGATGCGAAAAGATCATGCAACGAAGTACCGAAAGAATATTGAAAATTTCTTAGCTTTTTTATGGGACATTCAACTCAAGATAGGCCATAGCGTTAGATCTATATCCCAGTGTGTTGTAGAAGCGAGAACAGATATTACCGTTGCCACCAACCTAATGGAAACTCGTTTAATTTGTGGTAATCGTGAACTTCTTGTGTCCATGCATAAAAAAACAGGTCCCGATAAAATATGGGCGTCTGCTTTATTTTATCGAGGAAAAATTGATGAACAGATTGCCCGTCATCACAAACACGGCGACACTGAATATAACCTTGAACCCAATATAAAAGAGGCTCCTGGCGGACTTCGGGACATACAGCTGGTTAACTGGACAGCTAAGCGACACTTCAATGTGTATCGCCGCTCTCACTTAGTTAAGGAAGGTTTTCTTTCTGAAGAAGAGTATTTAACACTACGTCGCGATGAAGAATTTTTATGGGCCGTTAGGTACGGGTTGCATCTAATCGCGGGCCGAGGTGAAGAACGACTACTATTCGATTATCAACGCAAGTTAGCTGAAATGCTTGGGTACTCAGACTCTAAGGATAAGCTTGGCGTTGAGAAATTCATGCAACGGTACTACCAGGTTGTTTTGTCAATAAGAGAATTAAATGATGTACTGCTCCAATATTTAGATGAAGCTATTTACCGTAAAGGGAAAACAAAAAAAGTAGAAAAGATTAATGATCGATTCTTAATCCGTGATAATTATATCGATACCGTTGATGATGATGTTTTTGTCAAACACCCACCGGCCCTACTCGAGCTGTTTGTCATCCTTGGGGAAAATGACAACATTTTAGGCATAAGGGCTTCGACCATAAGGCAGATAAGACTGCACAGAAACCTTATTGATGAAAACTATAGGTCTAATCCAGAAAATATAAACCTATTTATGCGTTTATTAAAAGTGCCATTTAAACTATCCCTTCAACTTCAACGCATGAATCGTTATGGTATTCTTGGACTTTATCTTCCTGAATTCGGACGTATTGTCGGCCAGACTCAACATGACCTATTCCATATTTACCCTGTTGACGTCCACACCCTACAAGTAATCAGAAACTTGCGTCGTTTTGCGCGACCAGAAATAGCAAAATCCTTCCCTGTAGCGTCCCATCTATACAAAAATCTTGCTAAACCTGAGCTCGTTACCATAGCCGCTCTCTATCACGACATAGCAAAAGGACGAGGTGGCGACCACTCTGAACTCGGGGCTATTGATATTGTATCGTTTGCTGAGAGACATGGCTTAAAGCCCGAGGAGACAGACCTTATTAAGTGGGTAGTGAAAAACCACCTGTTGATGTCCTCAGTATCGCAAAGAGAGGATACATCAGACCCTGAAGTGATCCATCGCTTCGCCAGCCGCATGGGGGACCTGATGCATTTGGAGCATCTTTATTTGCTGACAGTTGCAGACATAAACGCGACAAACCCGCGGTTATGGACAGACTGGAAAGGCTCATTAATGCACAATCTATACTTTGAAACAAAGCGAGTTCTGCAGCAAGGTTTGACCGCGCCAGCTAGCCGTACGACTTGGGTAAACTCGGCAAAAAATGCAGTACTAGAACGCTTAAATGCGAAGGGGATTGATAATTCTATCGCTGAAAATATATGGCAAGATGTAGGTGACGAGCTATTTTTGAGGGAATGTGCAGATGATATCGCCGCCTTCACAACCGCAATTGCTGATAATGAAAATCCTCAGGAACCTGTTGTATTAATCCGAGACATTGGTGTGGAAGTACCCATCGCCACTCAAATATTCGTGCACGCACGAAACCGTCAGAAAATATTTTCAGTGATTGCGGGAACTCTAGATAAACTGCAACTAAATATCCAAGATGCGCGACTTCAGAGCACCAGCGATGACCAAGCATTTGACGTTTTTTACGTACTTAATGATTTCGATCAACCTATAGGCGATCAACCAGACTTATGCAGAAAAGTTATTCAAGAGCTGAAGAAAGGGATTAAAAAGCCGGAGTCTGTTAATCTTGATATCCAGCGAAGAACATCTCGCCAATTAAAGCAATTTGCAATAAAAACCATCACCTCATTAAGCAACGATAGTGACACTAATACCACAATGCTAGAAGTTATTACGCCTGACCGGCCGGGACTACTTGCTCATATATCAAGTATATTTTTGCGCTTTGGTCTCAACTTATATAATGCAAAAATCGCCACCTTAGGTGAACGAGTTGAGGATATCTTTTACTTGACTGACAGCAATCATCAGCCCTTGACCGATCCTGATCTCAATGAAGAAATTCAACTGGCAATCTGCAATGAACTCGACAAACGTAATCATGACGATATTGACAAAAATGACCTTCAACAAATAAAAGTGCGCCATTAATCAATGAATCCTAACCTTCAAAAGCTTCAGGCATATCCCTTCG
Organism: SAR92 clade bacterium; assembly: GCA_004211905.1. Taxonomy (GTDB): domain Bacteria; phylum Pseudomonadota; class Gammaproteobacteria; order Pseudomonadales; family Porticoccaceae; genus HTCC2207. Next base: position 80,961 of record SHBP01000004.1, on the reverse strand, counting down.
AACGATTAAGTGCACTTAAAAAGCATATTTTACCACCCTCAGATTTGAACCATATATCGCTATCGATTGGAGAACCCAAACATCCAGCCCCATCATTTGTTAAGGATGTTCTTGCTAATTCTATCGATGAGATTGAAAAGTACCCCACAACCAGAGGCACCTTGGAACTTAGAACTACTATCTGCAACTGGCTGATAAAACGCTTTGACTTAGCACCAGATAGCGTGACCCCTGACAAGAGCGTTTTACCTGTATGTGGCACCAGAGAAGCTTTATTCTCATTTACCCAGAGTGCCATTAATACTGGGGGCTGCGCTGGTCTGCCTGTTGTCGTCATGCCGAATCCTTTTTATCAGATTTATGAAGGTGCTGCACTCTTAGCTGGAGCAGAACCCTTTTATGTGAAATGCGATTCTGAGACAAACTTTACTCCCGATTTAACAAAAGTCCCTCCTGAGATTTGGGAACGATGTCAATTATTACAATTATGCTCTCCAGGCAATCCCACCGGTGCAGTTATGAGTTTAGAGGCAATGGAACAAGCTATCTATCTGGCTGATAAATATAACTTTACTATCGCCAGTGATGAGTGTTACTCAGAGGTCTACCTGGATGAACAAAATCCACCAATTGGACTGCTTCAAGCGTGTAGAGATATTGGACGTCATGATTATGCGAGGTGTGTAGTTTTCCATAGCTTGTCTAAACGGTCTAATCTTCCAGGTTTGAGGTCAGGGTTTGTCGCTGGAGATGCAACTCTAATAGCCGATTTTCTAAAATTCAGGACTTATCATGGATCAAGTATGTCCCTGCCTGTCCAAAAAGCATCTATCGCAGCCTGGAACGATGAAGATCATACAGTTGAAAATCGAGAGCTCTACCGCCAAAAATTTACTGCAGTAACTCAAGTTCTGAATGGTTACCTAGATTTTCCAGAACCCAACGCTAGCTTTTATCTATGGGCAAAAACTCCTATAGACGATATTGAGTTTGCTCGGGAGCTCTATGCCTCAAAAAATATCACCCTGTTACCTGGCCAGTTTCTATCCAGGCCAAGTAAGAATTACAACCCCGGGCAAAATCGGATCAGAATGGCACTTGTCGCCGAGACAACTGAATGTATTGAGGCTGCCTTGCGAATCAAGGATTTTATATCATCCTTCAAGGATAAAAGAGATGCTTAAAAAACAACGAGCCGACTACATCTTGGCCCGCTTGAATGAGCTTTATCCAGAAACACCGGTTCCTCTTGATCACAAAGACAACTTCACGCTATTAGTGGCAGTTTTATTGAGTGCTCAATGCACTGATGAGCGGGTAAATCAGGTGACTCCTAGCCTATTCAAACTCGCTGACAACCCCTATGAGATGCAACATATCCCTGTAGACGAAATCTATAAGCTAATTCGGCCCTGTGGTCTAGCCCCTCAAAAATCCTCAGCTATTTCAAAACTTTCAACAATTCTTGTAGAGAAGTTTGATGGACAAGTACCAAACAACTTCGCCAGTCTAGAGAGCCTCCCGGGAGTAGGCCACAAGACTGCAGGAGTTGTTATGTCGCAAGGGTTTGGATACCCTGCTTTTCCGGTGGACACCCATATTCACAGACTGGCACAACGCTGGGGACTCACCAAAGGCAAAAATGTTGCTCAGACAGAGCGGGATTTAAAGGCGATTTTCCCCAAAGAACGGTGGAACAAACTGCATCTGCAAATTATCTTCTATGGCAGAGAGTTCTGCTCTGCGCGAGGTTGTGATGGCCGTATTTGCGAGATATGTAAAACCTGTTACCCCAACCGAAAAAACCCGTTCATAACAAGAAAGCCTTAGCTCTACCCATCAGATAACTAAGGTTAACCTTCTACTCACAAGAGATAATTTCAATGACAAGGAACAATCCCTACGGCGACTAACAAAATACTGCCTAAGGAATACTGAGATTCCGATTATCATGTGGTTACAGATCTTTTTAATGCTACTTAAAAAGTGCTGGGGTCCTTTTTAGCTTAAAAGCAATCGACAACCGTTCCATAAAGATGACACTAAATACCTATCAAATGGCGCCAATCATCATGCTGCGTAACACACACCAAAGTAATATTCCATCACCACTTACGATTTGTAATCGTCTAGTTATAGGTTAGTTCTTTTTGTTGCTTACCCTTCATCCAATAGCTAAGTAGAATTGTACTGTCGGGCTATTTAATTTATGCTTAATTATATAGACTAAAGGCTATATCTATTGCTATATCTAAGATAAAGCAATGTTTGTGTCTATACATTAATACAACTTTTATAAGAACTAAAACGAAACTTTCAATTAAATATTAAAATATTCCAGAGGAATAAAACATGAAGATTAACAAGCTATCACTATTAGCATGTATTCCGCTAATGTCGATAACCACGGCAACCTTTGCACAGGATCCAAGAGTTGAAGAGGTTGTTATTACAGGCTCCTATATAAAATCTAGCCCACAAGACGGAGCGTCTCCAATTGTAGTTATAGATCGAGAGACTATAGATCAAATGGGTGCGATGTCGATATCTGATATTACCCGCAATCTTACCGCCAACTCCGGTGCGGAAAACGTGCCAGACTCCTTTACCTCCGGTTCTGCACAGGGAACAAGTAATGTAAACCTAAGGGGTCTCGGGCTTGGATCAACGCTCGTTTTGGTTAATGGTCGAAGAAACACTCTAGCTGGCACTACGGCGAATGATGGATCAAGTTTTGTTGATACCAATATGATTCCCGCTATTGCAGTTGAGCGTGTGGAGGTGTTGAAAGAGGGTGCTGCCTCTGTTTATGGTTCTGACGCGATTGCTGGCGTTGTGAACTACATCACTCGCAGTGATTTCGAAGGAACCGAGGTAGGTGTTTTTCAACAATCAACAACATCTGACAGTCAGACCGATACGCAACTCAGTATTCTTCATGGTTGGTCGAACGATAGTACAAATGTTGTTGTTGCAGCGCAATATATGGATCGTTCAAATCTTAATGGATCAGAAAGACCAACATTGATTGAGAATGCCAATTCTGGTTTAGGAAATTCATTCCTATTATTCGGACCATCAACAGTCGAGTCTGGACCATACGCAGGAACATATGCTCCGGGAGAGAATGTCGCCGATGCAAGCTGTATAGAGAACGGTGGTATTTTGATACCCCAGGCTAGTGGTGAACGTTGTGGCTTCAAGTACGGACCAAGATTTAATATCGTTAATAAAGAAAAACGATCCCATCTCTTCGGAAACATTGAGCACACTCTTGATAATGGTTTTGATATCAACGCCGAATTCATGTGGGCAAGGGTTGAAGTATTAGATAATCCCCAGTCACCCAGCTATCCTGCGCTAGCTTACCTGAGTCCTTCTCGTGCTATCCTTCCTGGCCAGGCTGGGAATCCCTTTGAAGTGCCGCTACTGTGGTTAGGCCGTCCATTAGGGTCAGCCTTTCCATCACCACTGGCAACACGTGATAACGATCATCTTCGAGGCGCTTTTGAGATCGATGGTGACATAGGTGACTATCATTTTAATGCCGCTTTAACACATAGCGTGTATAACGCCAATCTCATTCAACCTGACACGAGCACATCTCGGTTTGATGATGCTATTGCCGGATCTGGTGGCCCCAATGGCAACGAGAGTTGGAACTTATTTGATCCACTAGCAAATAGTCAGGCACTTATTGACTATATTAGCACTGCTGAAGAGCGAGACATTAAAACATCGTTGAGCGTAGTTGATTTTGTTGTCGATGGAGAAGTGGGCGGATTTAACTTTGCGTCTGGATTTCAATTAAGAAATGAATCTCTTGATGTGAATCGTAATGACGCTAGCCTGGTTGAATTTGACGCCGCAGGTAATCTCTCTAAACCGGCGGACCTGCTCTTCCTAGGTGGAGGGGTTAATGTGAATGAATCTCGCTCTGCGTGGGCTGTATTCTCTGAGTTTCAACGTGACGTCACCGACTCGCTTGAAATAAAATTCGCAGGTCGCTACGAGAATCTCGATTCAGGCTCAACATTTGATCCTAAATTATCTGCTCGTTTTCAAGCAACTGATGATTTGGTTCTTCGAGCATCCGCGTCAACCTCCTACCGAGAAGCATCGCTGTACCAACTTTATAACAGCGCCGTTAGCCTCCAAGGGATTCAAGACTTCAATACCGATGGAACTACAAAAGGAACGCCAGTATTTATTCGCGTAGCGCAAAACTCCAATGCCAATCTCCAAGCGGAGGAAGCTGACAACATCAACATTGGTGCAGTATGGAGTCCCAATGAGAACCTACAAGTGACTCTGGACTACTGGGCGGTTGATTATACTGACTTGATCACTATCGAAAGTGCCCAAGGCAAAGTAATTGCTGATACAGCTAGTGCGACTGACGCACCAGACCCAGAGGTCATTCGCACTTCAGCGGGAGATCTAGTGGGGGTAACTACCAATTATTTCAATGCCGCAAATGTAACTACTGATGGTATAGACTTGGAGCTTGCATATAACTTTCCAGAAAATTCACTGGGGGAATTCAGCCTGACATTTGATGCCAGCCATTATTTGAGCTACGAAATACCCGTTGGTGGTTCGAACATAGATATTGTGGGTCTCTTTAATCATGATAACTTTGCCAGATCACTACCCGACACCAAAGCTAATGCATCATTGAGATGGATCAACGGTGCCCATCACGCGTCGCTAACTGCTCGTCACATTGCTGGCTATAAGACAACTCGAGCTAATCCGCCAGCAGGCTATTCACAAAATATTGATAGTCAGCTAACGTGGGATGCTCAGTATAACTATCAATTGTCTGCAACCTCTCTGGACACCCAAATCACACTGGGCATTCTGAATCTAACTGATGAAGAGCCTCCTTTGGTGTGGGATTCAGTTAACTTTAGTTATGACACTCGTCAACACGACGCCCGTGGCCGCATGGCTTATGTGCGACTAAAGTTTGCTTTTTAGCAAGTCTAATTACATATACTTATGAGCCCCTCTATGAGGGGCTTTTTTATTTCTAAAAAACTTTATAGACGGTCAATCAGTAATTTTAAAAGCTAACAGCTCTGGGGTTTGATATAGTTAAGGGCATAAGAGGATTGGAAGAAATACAGTGACTACTCTATATGGCATCAAAAATTGCGACACCGTAAAAAAGGCACGTCGGTGGCTCGTTGAGCGCAATATTGATTTCAAATTTCATGATGTTCGCACAAACGGATTAGAGCTTAGTCAGATAAACAGATGGATTGAAAAATCAGACTGGGAAACTGTTTTAAACCGGCGCGGAACCACATGGCGTAAGTTAGATCCAACAATTCAGAATGGTACTACTAAAGACAATGTGGCGGTGCTGCTTCTAGCGAACCCTACAATGATTAAGCGCCCTATTTTGGATCACAACGGTAGAATAAACATTGGCTTTAAGCCCGATCTATACGAATCAATTTTCGGCTAATAACTTTAGGATAAAAATAGACCCATGAGTAAGATTTACAGTTGTGGCATAGGCATTGGAACAAAAAATAGCACCGGAGAATGGCTAGAGGTGTTTTATCCTTCACCTATACTGGATCCCAACCCTGAGGTTACAGCGATTCTGTTCTCTGCTCTGGGCTCAAATCAGACCGATATAGAGCCGTCAACTGACCAGCTTTCAGCACTCGAGAGTGCTCTAATTACTAACGGCCAAAGCGACTTTGCTGAAACCGTCTCTCAGTTAAAAACTTCATCAAAATCAATCGTAGCGGTGTTACTCACCGAGGACGCCCCACCAAAATCGGTCCCTCAGGCCTATCTCAAGCTTCACTTGTTATCACTCAGATTAGTAAAGCCTCACCAGACAAACATAACGGGAGTTTTTGGTGTGCTTAAAAATATAGCCTGGACTAATATGGGTGCGATTGACATAAATGAACTTCCAGCCCGAGCACTAGAAGCACGTTTAGCTGGAACACCCATATTTGTCGATTGCGTAGACAAATTCCCTAAAATGGTCGACTACGTTGTTCCTTCAGGTGTTCGTATCGCAGATACGCGTAGAGTCAGACTTGGGGCCTATGTAGGTGAAGGCACTACCGTGATGCACGAGGGTTTTATTAATTTTAATGCCGGGACCGAAGGTCCTAATATGGTAGAGGGTCGAATATCTGCTGGGGTCTTTTGTGGCGCGGGCTCTGATATAGGCGGCGGAGCATCTATTATGGGGACTCTGTCAGGCGGTGGAACTGAAGTTATTTCTCTGGGTAAGAAATGTTTACTTGGAGCTAATGCGGGCGTAGGAATTTCATTAGGTGATGGCTGCACAATCGAGGCAGGCTTGTATGTTACCGGCGGAACAGTCGTTACCATGCTGGACGATCAAAAAAAGGTGTCAAATAAAATAAAGGCAAGAGACCTTTCAGGTGCCTCTAACCTTCTGTTCCGTCGCAATTCAATAACCGGGACTGTCGAATGCTTAACGAATAAAGCTGCTGTTGAATTAAATCAAGACCTCCATAAGGGAAATTAATTCTCGACAACACGGTCTATAGCGGTCGGTCTAGACATTCATCTGAGAAAACCACTAGGAGTTTATTAGCATTGCGTGCTAACCTTTGCTTAAGTTTATTAGTCATACTAATCTAATAGCAATATTAGCCGATAGAAATACGGATAAATATGGGCTCAAGTTAGATACCGGAATGCTGACTTGGGCCTCACTATCTAGATTACAAAATAAGAGACGTGAAATGTATTCTCAAGCACAATTTCATCTAGGTAACCCCAAGCGAAAAGAGCAGTCAAGAACTCGTCTTGCTAAAGCTAAAATGATTGCTACAGCAACTCCTATGTTTGCTGAAAAGGGATATGATGCGACTACCATTTCCGAGATCGAAATTAATGCTAACGTTAAGCGCGGGATGCTTGTCTATCACTTTAAAACTAAGAAAAATCTCTGGTTGAAGGTCGCTGATAATATTTTTAGTCCGGTTGCTAAGCGATGGGATAAACAACCTCAAGGAAGTCTCTCTTTAGATAAAACTCCTCAAGAAAGAGTGGAAATATTAATTCGAGAGTACGTCCGCACCGCTGCAGAATTTCCTGAAATAGGTCGTTTTTATAATAAAGTAGCTTGTGAGGACTCTTGGCGCCTTGATTATCTAGTAACAAATTATCTCCAACATGAGAAAAATTACTTAAAGCAGATCAATGCTGAAACTTTGTGGCAAGGTCCTAGAGACCTTATGCACTGGTATTATATTTTGTATAGTTCTTGTGCAGCTATATTTTCGTCTGCGCCTGAATGTAGATTACAGTTCGGCATTAATTGTCTTGATGAAGAAATCGTCGAACATCACGCTGATATGCTGGTAAGTCTACTTCTAAACAAGCTAGACACAGCACCTGTTTAGCAAAACCCTACCTGATAGTCGTGTACTTACGTTTCGATATTGACCTATCATTTACATCACTACTCTTTGAGCAAAAAGATGATATCCGGCTTATCTTTTGTTTGTAACCTGCGTTAGAAAGTGTAAAACTTTTGTTTCTATTGATAACTAGCCAAAGGCATCTTTTATGCGACAAATTAAGCTCTCCAATCCCGGTGGACTCAACAATTTACAACTTGTCCAATCACCTAAACCGTCTCCTGGTAAAGGTGAGATATTGGTAAAAGTGTTTGCAAGTAGTCTTAATTATCACGATTTGCTTGTAGCGTTAGGTCATATACCCACCCAAGATGGTCGTGTAGTACTTTCCGATTGCGCTGGAGAGATCGCGGAGGTCGGTTCTGGCGTCACCAAATGGAAAATTGGAGACCAGGTAATTAGTTGCTGTTACCCTAACTGGATTGATGGCGATCCTAAGGCTGAAAACCTCAGTTTCATTGGTGATAACGAAGATGGCTACTCTACCGAGTACATAGCAATTTCACAGGACTCTGTGACCCGTATGCCTTCGGGTTGGTCAATGGCTGAAGCAGCAACCCTTCCCTGCGCGGGCTTGACAGCTTGGAGAGCTCTGGTGGATCGCGGCAACCTAAAGCCAGGTCAGACTGTGTTAATTCAGGGAACCGGCGGAGTGTCCATATTTGCGCTCCAGCTGGCTAAATCCATGGGTGCCAAGGTAATAGCTACCTCCTCATCTGCTGGAAAGATGGATAAGCTACTGTCTTTAGGTGCTGACGAAGTCATAAACTACAAAGAAGAGCCAGCGTGGGGCAAAGCAGTACTTGCAAAAACTAATGGTCTTGGCGTTGACCATGTTATTGAAGTCGGTGGAGGCGGTACATTTGGCGAATCCATCCGCGCAGTCAAGATGGGTGGCCACATCGCCTTAATTGGAGTTCTGAGTGGGCCTGCCGTCAGTGAAATAATCCTTCCCCGTATTTTTATGAAGCAAATCAATCTTAGCGGTATCGCCATGGCTAACCAGCAATCTCAACTTGCCATGGTCGACTATCTAGACAATTCAGACATCAGACCCATTATTAGCGATAGTTTTGATCTTGCAGACTTAGGCGCCGCTTTTCAGCATCAAATTGACAATAAACACTTTGGTAAAATCTCGATTACTATGAATAACTGAATGTTGAAACATGCCCTCCCAATTAAGGGAGGGATCAAAAAAAGTATTCTCACGCTTGACAGGCAGTTTCATGAATCAGTTCTGCAAACTTTTCCAATAATGCATCTGGTAGAGTATGGCCCATACCCTCAAATCGAACCAAATTAGCATGAGTTATATGTTTTTTCGTTTCTATAGCTCCACTGACATCCACCAGAGTATCCTGATTACCGTGAATAATTAGTGTGGGCAACTTGAGTTTACGGAGAAGATTTTTACGGTCGGGCGCAACCCGTATTGCGGCCATCTGGCGTAAGTACCCCGCGGGATAATTGGAGCGTTCAAACTCCCGCCTTACCTCAGCAGCCACCTCCTCATCAGTTTGAGGGTAAGCTGGGCTTGCAAACATCTGACGAGTATTGACTGAATTTTCTAATGCGGAAACGCCTTTTGGAATAGGTTTGACCATCTGCCTTGCAACAGCCAGAGATGCCATACCCTTACCAAAAGCACCGGTAGTAGACATAATTGAAGTCAATGAAAGAATACGCTCTGGATACAAGCTCGCCACTAGTTGGCTGATCATGCCTCCCATAGACATCCCGACAATATGTGCCTTTTTAATGGATAGAGCATCCATCAGACCAACAGTATCAGCCGCCATATCTTCTAATGTGTAGGGTACCTCTACCGGAATACCAAAAAAAGATCTCAGAGCTAGTCTAAATAAACTTGGGGCGATCTGATTGTCCATTTTTTCGCTTAATCCAATATCTCGATTATCGAAGCGAATCACTCGGTACCCCTTGGCTACCAACAGCTGGCAAAACGTCACTGGCCAACGAATCAATTGGTTATACAAACCTGCCACAAGGATAATTGTTGGTCCTTCATCAGGCCCCATAGATTCATAGGCCATACGAATACTATTCGACTGAACAAATTTGGTCGCTGACATAACTGCCCCTAAAAAATTCTGGTAATACGAGCTACTGGCATAATGACTAGGTCTACAACTCTATTCATCTTCATTGAGCATTGCTAACTCGTTGTTCAACTCTGCAATGCCGCCATTGCTTTCATCACGAACTTTTCGGTTTGCTTTCCCCCAGACTCAAGCGCTTTGTGAGCCGATATATCCGACAACTCATCCCATTTGGCAACGATCTCATCGGGATTCTGACTTTCTTTAGTCATAAAGATACCATCAGTCTCATACATGCCCGCTGTGGCGTAGCCACCAGCGCCAGCACAAAGAATTGTGCGTGTGGGCGCAGCCTCATCGCAAAGAACGAGAGCTCCAGCAGAAACAGATTCAGCAGTCATTAAATCTAGCACGGGAGGCGGTAGAAGATCTTCAGTCATACGAGTGCCAGCCGTTGGGGCTAGAGCATTAACATGAATATTGTTTTTACCCCCTTCCAGTACCAGGGTGTTCATAAAACCAAGTACTGCCATCTTGGCTGCACCATAATTTGTTTGGCCAAAGTTTCCATACATACCGCTAGATGAAGTAGTCATTACAATACGGCCGTAATTTTGTTCACGCATAATCTCCCAAACCGCTTTAGTACAGTTAACCGAACCCATCAAGTGCACGTCCATCACTAACTGAAAATCTGCCAAGTCCATCTTGCTGAAGGATTTATCACGCAATATACCGGCATTGTTAATCAAGATGTCGACGCGACCCCACTTATCCATAGCCTGTTTAACCATATCTTCAACTTCGTCAAATTTAGCAACATTCGCACCATGAGCGAAAGCTTCACCACCAGCCGCCTGGATCAGTCCAACAACCTCCATCGCTGCATCAGATGAAGCGCCCGTCCCATCGCGAGCGCCACCAAGATCATTAACAACAACTTTGGCGCCACGCTCTGCAAGTGCAAGTGCATGAGAACGACCAAGGCCATTTCCAGCACCTGTTACGATTGCTACTCTTCCTTCAAAATTAATACTCATTACCTACCTCGTATAACTCAATTTAATTGTAAACTACTTAGCCATCTGAACACTTAGCCACTCAGCTACAAGAGCAGGCTTATCCCCGCCTTCAATTTCAACGGTAATTTCCATTTTAAAATCATACTGCCCTGGGCGTTTTTCTGTGATCTCCATAACTGTCGCATGGCAGCGTATCTTGCTACCCACGCGCACAGGGGCGACGAAACGAACCTTGTCAAAACCTTTATTAACGCCCATATAGATCCCTTCAATGAGAAGATTGTAGCTCTCAGAGAAGTAAGACAGCATCGAAAGAGTCAAAAATCCGTGAGCAATGGTCCCACCAAACGGGGTATTAGCCGCCGCGACTGGGTCAATATGGATAAACTGCCGATCAAGTGTGCATTCGGCGAACTCATTAACCTGCTCTTGGGTAACTTCAAACCAAGGAGTCGGCTCACATACATGACCTACATATTGTTGAATCTCAGATTTCTTAATGATTTTTGGCATTTTTCTGTCCTTTTATGATTTACATGAATGAAACGATATAATCTTTTATTGGCATTGTAACTGTCAATATATACCTTACACAAACATCGATTCTGATTACGAAACAATTTCGCTAGTCAGCGGAATTGAGAAAAACAGTAACATGAATCGAAAATATTCGGTGGCGATAATTTTGACCATGCGGTATCGACGGCCAATTGAGCTTGTCTGAATTGCTTAGTTTGCTTCACCGAATCGCTGGAAGGTACGCTCTTTCCATGCCTTAGCCGCCACAATCGGTGTCTCTAGCTTAGCATGGCTACTTCTAACCCATTGGGCGATACTTACGTCCTAACCTGACTTGGCACCCTTTTCTTCGACCCCAGAAACGAGCACCTTAGCACCTCTGTCTTTAGACCCAGCCAGTCAGCACCAGGGTCACAGATGCCAATACGATAAATCTTAAAGTGATACTCATAGACTGATCAAAATACTAATCTGCTCCATGCATCATCTTAGTAATAACAGGTGATATCAATAACATCAGCACCGAAATACCGATGGCGATAAACCCAACCTGAGAATAGACTTCTATGTATCCAGCCTTAGCCGCTGCAACATTGGTCATTTGACCTCCAATTGTTTCAGCCCCTGTAGTTCGGGCGATAATGCCAGCCAAAAAATTAGATAAGCCTGAGTATAAGAACCAAGCACCCATAGTCATACCGACAATTCTTGCTGGAGCAAGTTTTGTAACTGCCGATAAACCAACTGGTGAAACCATCAGCTCACCCATGGTGTGAATCCAGTAGATTAAGAAAATAAAGATAACTGGAGTTAAGCCAACTTCGCCAGCCCCCTTCATACCAGCAACGAGAGCTAAGAAACCCAATCCAGCCAATGCAACACCGAGGGCAAATTTGATCGGCGTGGAAGGGTTAAGATCTCGCTTGGCTAGCCATATCCACAACCAAGCCACGAGAGGCGCAAACATAAAGATATAGCCAGCGTTGAGAGACTGAAACACCGGACCAGGAACGGACCAACCAAATATTTCTCGATCGACCAGCCTCGCAGTTAAAAGATTAAGGGACGATCCGGCTTGCTCAAAAAGAGCCCAGAACGGAATCTGTGCGAGAATAAAATAGATAGCTGCAAGCATTCGTGAACGTTCATCACCCTGCAACTGAAGCATTGAGTAACCGATCATTCCCAACATCATGACAATACCAATTGGTCCTAAAATACCACCCACCAACTCTTCATTCATCACCAAGAACATGGATACAGCAATAATCGCAAAGCCAACCATGTAACACATCCACTCTACATTGATGAAGAGAAATACTTTTTCCTTTAGTTTTTCCATTGACGGAGGTTCAGCCTTACCTTCAAGCCAACTTTGGCTTGATAAGAATACGAGGAGGCCTATCAACATGCCAATGCCTGCTAATCCGAAGCCGTACTTCCAGCCATGTACAATCCCTAGATAACCACAGAAAATAGATGCCAAGAAAGCACCCATATTGATACCCATATAGAAAATCGTAAATCCAGAATCACGACGAGCATCACCGAACCCATACAGAGAGCCAACAATCGTTGAAATATTTGCTTTGAGAAAGCCTACTCCAGCGATTAATAGCGCAAGGGATAAGTAAAGCATGTTGAGGTAGCCCTCTTCTGTCTCAACACTCATGAAAAAGTCATCTCTGGAAATCACTTCAGGTAAATCAACAACTCCGGGCTCAGCAACGACCATATCAGTTTCGGTAAAAGTGACATACGACTTGCCACTATCTGTGATAATTTGTTGTTTAGCATCGCCACCGCGGCCGTCCAGTGCAATCTGGTACTGACTATCGTTATAACTAAGAATCTGTTTAGAACCACTGCCCTCAAAGGTCATTCCAAAGTGACCTAAGGTTAATAAAATCGCTCCAAACGTCACAGCTTTACGCGCACCAAGGTACCGATCTGCAAGGGATCCACCAATAATAGTCATCACATATACTAAAGCAGTATATGCCCCGTATAACAGGCTTGATTTTTCATCAGAGAATAAAAAATGCTGCGTCAGATAAACCACTAGAAGACCTCTCATACCGTAATATGAGAACCTCTCCCACATTTCGGTTAAGAACAGAATCACCAGACCACGGGGATGGCCCATGATCGTTTTTTCGTGATTGGAGTTGTCAGATATATTTGGTGTATCCATGATTCAGATCCCTGCGCTAGACTGTAATAATTGGTCCTTTAGTGCTGAAAAGTAGTGGCACTAAAAATCAGCAGAGACCTTATCACAGTCCAACCCAGGGTGTAACCATATCAAGAGTTATGTGATGCGCTTAACAAATATTATCGTTATTTCGGTGCTGACTTTGGTTGATATTTGTAGTAGCCCTCGAATGGAATCATCAGATGTGCGTAATCAGTGCCTTTAAACATCTGATAAGGCGCTCCAGTGGTAAAATCTGACGAAAAGCCTGCGATAGTCGCAGGATCTTTAGGCATCAACATTAAATGTGGCCCAGACTCAATCCAGTGATCGTGCTTCATCGCCATACTTTTATCGCCACCAGGCATTGTATTATCCTCCCCTGTATCACCATGTAACATCCAGATATAAGCATCTCTATCCATGTCTGGTTTCTCACCGGCCATATAGGCGCCGGCCCATTTAAACCCCTCTGCGTCAGCACATAAAGCAAAGGCATGATGCGCGGTCTTGAACCCTTTCTCCGGCATTGGTTTAGTAGCAGTGCACGTCCATCCATTCGATCCCTCCCTCAAGACCTTACCATTTTGACCCATAATCGTGGCAGAGTTACCAATAAATGAAGGCGCTGCAGTTGAATATGCCCATATCTGCCACTTATCAGACGCATGAGACCCGTAGGGTTCTGCATGGGCAATAAATGAAGTCATGACAGTGAGTGATAAAATTACTATTGTTTTTATTTTCATTGTTATCTCCAATTATTTTTCTTAAACACTTTAGTATAGGCAATTTTCATCTTAAAAATAAATAACAATAAAGATTTCGCCTTAGTACAATATTCAGCATTAACCAAGGAGTTTTGAAACATGCAAGGTCTTAGTCCCTCGATGGAGACATTTTTAGCTGAAAAGCCTGAATTTCTAGCATTGCTGGGATTCAAAAATTATTGGTTTGAGGATCACAACCAAACCTACTTCTGCACATTTGAGCCGTCAATCGCGCTTACCCATTCAAATGGGACAATTGTTCAAGGAGGGTTTATCGCTGGGATGCTTGATTCCGCCATGGCACAATACGTACTGCATGCCCATGACTTTAAGGTTAATCCACTAACGCTAAATCTGGATATAACCTATCTAATGCCCTGCCGTCCCTCTCTTGTGGAAGCCAGAGCTCGAGTTCTGAAGATGGGGAGGTCCATAGTATTTACAACTGCTGAATTGTTTCAAGATGACAAATTAATAGCGACAGCGACCGCAACAAATAAACTTACCGATATAATAAAATAAACATTATTATCAGTTATTTAAGAAATTTAATTAATGTATGTAATTCAACTTAAAGATCCTTAACGGATTAGGCCTGTTGTACTGCTGCTCGTTATATGTGGCACTAAATCTCTATCGAATGGCACCAATTAAAAAGACGTATAATTTAACGATAGCTAAGGTTAACATCGTACTCAAGAGAGAAGAATCCCATGACAACAAACAATCCACTTAGTGAAGACCAGCAGCTTGAAACCGCAGATCTAAAAGACTTTCGTAATGGTGTTGTTGACTGGATAAAACATAATACTCCAGCAGACCCTGGCTTCCTTCTTCCTCAAACATTTATGGAAGTTGGTTCAGAACAAGTTTTGGACTTCCTTAGGGAGTGGCAGTACAAGGTCTGGTCATCAGGTTACCTAGGCATGGCGTGGCCAAAGGAGTATGGCGGTGGTGGTATGCCTCGCATCTTCCAGCAAATTGCTGACGAAGAGATGAAGCGTGCTCGTGTACCAATTTGCTTTAACATTATTGGGCTCGGTTGGGCTGGGCCGTTAATTATTGATACTGGTACGGATTTTGAAAAGGAAACCTATCTCAAAGGTATTCTCACAGGAGAAGATATATGGTGCCAGGGCTTTTCTGAGCCAAACCATGGCTCTGACTTGGGGAGTATCCAGACGCGCGCTGAACGGGATGGCGATGAGTATATAATTAACGGCAGTAAAATCTGGACTACCATGGGCAACTATGCCAAATACATGATACTTCTTGCACGGACCGACCCTCAAGCCGAACGTCGCTATAACGGTCTTTCTTTCTTCTTGGCACCCATGGGCACAGAGGGAATTACCACCTCACCAATCCAGAAGCTAACAGGAGACTACGGCTTTACAGAGACGTTTTTCACTGATGCTCGCATCCCTGCTAGATGCCTGATGGGTGAAGAGGGTCATGGCTGGCGTATCGCCATGCAGACCCTGCAATATGAACGAGGTGCCGAAGCCGGAGCAGCTGGTGGAGTTTCCATTCTAGCAACGGTTATGGATGACCTGCTACGGATTGCTGACGACGTCCAACGAGATGGCCAACCATTGATGAAGGATCCAGTGACACGAGATAATCTGGTTAAATTTTTGATAGAAGAGCAAGCCCTTTATCTTGCCGAGAAAAGAGTCAAAATACCCGCGCTTTGTGCTGATTATCCAAACTCTCTGGCTTTATCAACCAAGCTTCGTGGAACTGAGTTCTTTCGCCGTATGCGGCAATATGCTCTGACACTCCAAGGTGCTTCTAGCGCCTTGTATGTTGGCGATGAAGATGCGGTAGAAGGTGGATTTTGGCAACGGGCCTACATGAATAACTTTTCTACGACAATTGGCGGCGGCACTAGCCAAATTCAAGCAAACATTATTGGTGAGCATGTACTTGGACTACCAAAGGATTAAACAAACCATGACAAGATCAGCGAACCTTTCAATAGCATTCTCGGAAGAACAAGCAATGATTCTCGATAGTGCACAAGCATTCTGTAGAGATAAGTCCGATGGTAATGCAGTACGCAGCCTTCTTAAATCTGAAACAGGGTTTAACCAAGACGTATGGGATGAAATGGTGGCCCTAGGTTGGACCGGACTGACAATCCCAGAGCAATTTGGTGGTTTCGCCATGGGTATTGGAGCAACAGTGCCACTTGTCGAGAGCATGGGACGGCACATGCTATGCACGCCTTATATCTCAGCAACTATAGCCGCGCAAGCTATTGTCCGCGGCGGCAGTGAGTCACAGCAAAGCAAGTGGCTGCCAGCCATGGTGGAGGGAACCATCGGAACTTTGGCGTTGTTAGATAATGAAGATTGGGGAGCTACCAGTACTTCCTGCGAACTAACCACGAAAGATGACCAACTTGAATTAAAGGGAAAAAAATTACTAGTGCACGATGCGTTAGTTAGCGACTTCTTCCTAGTGCTTGCCAAGTATGAGGGTACTGAGGTGCTGGTAATCGTTGAGTCATCACAGCTTGCAGACAACGCAATTGACAGTAAAACCCTTGTCGATGAGACTAAACGTGCAGCCAACGTTGATTTTACAGGTGTGACCATCCAATCTGATGCTGTTCTTCCGAGCGGTGAAGCCGCATTAGCAGATCTGCGCTTGATCGGGGCATTACTAATAGCATCAGAAGCCACTGGATCCGCAGCTGCAGCTCTTGATACGGTTGTGGACTATCTTACAACCCGAAAGCAATTTGGCCGGCTAATAGGCTCTTACCAGTCTTTGAAGCATCCCACTGTTGAAATGCTCATTCAAATGGATTCAGCGAGAACCTTTATCTATCATGCTGCCACTTTAATTGGCGACGGAAAACTAGATAAAGACACCGAAATCGCCTGTCGAATGGCCAAAGCTCAGGCTGCAGATGCATTGTCATTTGCGGGTGACAGAGCGGTACAATTCCATGGCGGCATGGGCTTTACCTATGATTGCGATGCTATGCTTTATATACGCCGAGCCCAATGGACTCAGCAGCAATATGGCGACCCACAGCATCATCGAAAACTTTTAGCCCCTCTCTTACTAGACTAATGCTAGACAGAAAAATACTCTAGCTTTTATCTTTTGTTGCAAGAACTAGGAGCCCCGCTGCTATCGCCAGGTTTTTGACAAAATTCTGTGTCTCATGCGCTTGCCCTGGGTCTCCAGCGAGAGCCCAAAAGTTATGAATAAAGAGATTAATAAGAATAGTCAGACCAAAAAGTAGCAGAGCCGAAACTCGCAGGTTCTTGCCCGCGATCAGGAACAAACCTGCTCCTACCTGAATCAGAATGGTCAAAGGCAGTAAAATCTCAACCAAAGGGACGCCTTTACTCGCCATTAAGTCTAAATACCCTTGATAACCAGCTACCTTAGTCATACCAGGAACGATAAAATAAAGCCCCAGTAAGGTGCGACCCAACACAAAATAATAGTTATCGTATTTTTTTAGCCATTCCATTTGCTTGCTCCTTGATTTATTCTAATTCGTATAAAATGTACCACACCGAGACTCGTAACCCAAGACTCGAGCAGCAGTTAGGTGTGACGTTCCAAAAACAACTTAATTTCTTCAAAGGCCTCACTGGCCTCTGGTAGTTCTGGATCAAAAATTTGCCAAACGTGAGGCATATTGGCCCAAAGCTGCAAGACTGCATTTGAGCCTGCGGCAACTGCTTTGTTAACATAACGCCTGCCATCGTCTCTGAGTATTTCACTATCGCTAGCTTGCACCAATATCGGAGGCAACCTCGACAAATCCCCTAGCAAGGGCGAAATTCTAGGATCCTTTGTATCATGTTTTGCCAACCGTCTCGCAACGAGGCTGATAAACATACTAGGCACCCAAGACAATTGTTTTGCCAAGGATTTTAAGATGACATCAGTTTCCAAATTAGCCTTGATGCTCGGGCTTGCTAATCGACTATCAGTTATGGGGGACAGAGCTACTACTGCATTGGGAGCTCGCTTCTCGGTATCTCTTACCCAGGCAGTTAAGCACAAAGTCAAATTACCCCCTGCAGAGTCTCCTGCGACATAGGCATTTACAGCCTGCGAGCCGCCCTCTGGACCATTGTTCAACATCCAGACATAGCCGTCCTGACAGTCCTTAAGGCAGTCAAGTCGAGTATATTCGGGGGTTAGTCGGTAATCTATAGCCAAAACTGCACAATTACCAATCTCCGACAGCTTACTAGTAATAACGCGATGGCTGCGCGGGCTGCCGGCGAAAAAGGCACCGCCATGAATATACAGCAGGCGATGTGAAGTATCGACATTTGGAGCTATAACCCACTCTGCAGGAACAGTACCTGCCGTGGTCGAAATAATTTTGCTCTTTACTTCAACGTGAGCAAAGAAGCTGTCCATCACATTACGCATGTGATCTATACGCTTCTTGCCCGACAGGGCCGCACCACGACCGGTAGCAGCCCTAACTTTAGCTTTAATACGACGTAACGCTTTTTGAGATTGCTCTACCACCGATGGATCAGTAGAGACGAAGCGCTGCCCTAGCGGCAGATCATACTGTGATAGCGTATCTTTTCTAAGCGAAAAATATGCAACCACTGCAATTATAAAAACTGACCCACCAAGCAGCAGACTACTCAAGATTAGCTCATGTAACTAATCTGATTAAATTTCTTTTGATGATAGTCCCCATCGCCAAATGCGGTGTTAATCATCATCAATCGCTTCACATAGTGGCCTATATTAAGCTCATCAGTCATACCGATACCGCCATGGAGTTGAATGGCCTCTTCACCAATGGTTTTGCCATACCGAGCTACAGTAGCCTTTAATGCATGAACGGTTTTGACGAGTGCTGAGCCGTCAGTTTCACCTTCAGAAACACTTTTTGACTCGCAAAGACCTCGATAAAGCATTGATTTAGACTGCTCACAAGCCATAAAGGTGTCTACCATACGGTGTTGTAATACCTGAAATGAGCTAATTGGAGTCCCGAACTGCTGACGAGTTTTGGAGTAATCGACAGTCAATGAATTGAGTGTTGTCATAATGCCAAGCGCCTCAGCGGATAGACCAATCAAAATTTGAGGCATTACTTGATCAATGAGGTCCATTGCTTCGCCTGGGGCATTTAACAAGTGAGTATCATCAACGGACACATTGTTAAAAGTCACCGTGGCAGCGCTTTGCCCATCCATCATTTTGTAAGGCTTAACCTCTACACCCGGTGCCGTCGAATCCACTAGGAACAAACTGATACCATTACGATCGAACTGATCGCCACTGCTACGAGCACTGACAATAAAACTATTAGCAGTGCCGCCATTCGCAACTACAGTTTTAACGCCATTAAGCGTATAACCTCCGTCGACTGGTTTAGCAGTAGTTGTAACATCGGCCATTTCAAAACGAGATTGCGGCTCCATATAGGCAAATGAACCTAAACAGTTCCCCTCGATAATGCTGGGGATAACGGAAGCTTTAAGATCTTCGTTAGTAGCCGCAGACAGAAGGCCGCCAAAAACGACAACTGTAGATGCATAGGGCTCTACTACTATGCCTTTACCCAACTCCTCCATTACCACCGCTATATCAACGACATTGCCACCGAAACCACCGTACTCCTCTGCAAACGGTACTGACAACCATCCAAGCTCTGCAAACATCGACCAAAAATCTCGACTGATACCCTCAGCGGACTCAACAATACCGCGGCGTGTGTCAAAATCGTACTGCTCGCGGACAAATCGCGTCACACTATCTTTTATCATTGTCTGCTCTTCGGAAAACTCAAAATTCATTTTTTAACTCCTGAAATCTCTTTATGGCCTGTAAAAGCCGTCTTATAGGCCTAAAACTGCTTTTGCAATAACATTACGCTGCACTTCGTTTGAGCCGCCATAAATCGTTGCTGCACGGCCATACATGTATTTTCCTCGGGCCTCTGCGGCAAAGTCATGACCCAATTCATCGCTACTAAGCTCACTAGGTAATGCTCCTCCATAGGTTGCAGCTAACTGCAATTGCAATTCGTGTATAGCCTGACTTATCTCTGTACCCTTAATTTTTAGTAGAGAAGACTCAGGGCCAGGCATGCCACCTGCAGCCATCGACGCAAACACTCGAAGCTCTGTATACTCCAGGGCCATCAGCTCCATTTCAATATCTGACATACGCATCTGAAACACTGGATCCTCTATCATCGGCTTACCACCATTGATTTCTGCTGCTGCGCGCTTTTTCAGGCCGTCTAGCATACGCTTTGAATCTGCCACCTCTGCCATGCCAGTTCGCTCATGCGCTAGCAGCGCTTTGGCATAAGTCCACCCTTTGTCCTGGTCTCCAATAAGGTTCTCAGTAGGCACCGCTACGTCTTCAAATAACACCTCGTTGAGACTATGCTTGCCGTCGATCGTTACTATTGGCTTAACTGTGATTCCAGGAGATTTCATATCAATTAAAAGAAAACTGATCCCTTCCTGTCGACGAACACCTTTAGAGGTTCGCACTAAGCAAAAAATCCAGTCGGCGTATTGCGCAAAAGTAGTCCAGATCTTACGGCCGTTAACTATGTAATTGTCGCCAGCATAGTCAGCTGATGTGCTTAATGCCGCCAAGTCTGACCCGGCGCCCGGCTCTGAATAACCCTGGCACCACCAATCTTCACTCTCTAATATTCTCGGAAGAAACCTCGCCTTTTGCTCTTCATTACCAAATGTGTATATCACTGGAGCGACCATTTTCAGGCCAAAGGGTACAACATCAGGAATACCCGCTAGGCCTCGTTCGGTTTCGTAGATAAATTTTTGCGTGCTTGTCCAGCCAGTACCTCCGTATTCTTTTGGCCAACCGGGCGCAATCCAGCCTTTTGCGTGAAGCTTTTTTTGCCAGTTCACAATAGCGCTTTTATAGTCAGTACCTGCGCTACCGCTCAATTGCTCCGCAACAGTTGCGTCATATTCTTTTGCAAAAAACGCCCTTACCTCATCACGAAAAGCGATGTCTTCAGCTGAAAATTTGATATCCACTTACCTAACTCCCTAGAAATAAACATTTTCGATGATCGTATGTTATGGCAGACATTACGTCAATAGTTTTGCCAACCTTTAAACGCGTCCCGCCGGTCATGTTAACGATGAAATTTGAGTTGAGTATAAGATCGCAAAATGCAACGCTGTAAACCCCTAATCACGACGCTCGGCACTGTAATTAAATGGCATCAGACAACATATTTGTACCATCACTTGGCAGACGAGGAGGATACGTAAGTCTTAAGCTATCAGATTCGAAATCTAAACTTCCGCTGCCAGATAACTCGCTTGGTTTATAGCTGCCTTAGCATCTAACTCAGCGGCCTCAAAAGCGCCACCGATTAAGCTTGCATCGGCCCCAAGCGCGACAACCTCATCGTAGAGACTTCTATTTGATAACTGTCCAGCACAGACAACTACAGTATCCACCTCAATTATGTCTGGAATGCCGTTGTTAGTAACATGCAAGCCTTTGTCATCAATCTTTTGGTACTCTAGACCGTTAATCATTTTTACGCCACGCTGAGCTAGAGAAATACGATGAGTCCAACCAGTAGTTTTGCCCAACCCTCTTCCCACCGGAGTAGATTTACGTTGCAACAAGTATACCTGTCGATCGGCTTTATTAATCTCAGGCTGAACTCCTGTGACACCTCCACGAGGGTGGTTCTCAAAATCAATACCCCACTCTTTAGCGAATACATCTTTATCTAATGCAGCTGAAACGCCGCTGTGCATAATTAGCTCAGATACATCAAAACCAATCCCCCCCGCTCCCATCACAGCAACACGCTGACCTACCTCGCAGTTACCGCGGATAACATCGATATAGCTCACTACACTAGCATGATCAATTCCTTGAATGTCTGGTACTCGAGGAGTAATGCCTGTGGCAACAGCCACATGATCATATTTAGCTTTATGCAGATCGCTTGCCGAAACCATAGTGTTGAGCCGCACATCCACCCTATAAATTTCCAGCATGCGCTTGTAATAGCGCAGAGTTTCATAAAACTCTTCTTTGCCAGGTACTTTTTTAGCCAGATTAAATTGACCACCAATTTCCGAGGCACCGTCATATAAAGTGACTTTATGCCCCCGTTCAGCCGCAACAGTCGCATAGGCCATGCCTGCTGGACCGGCGCCAACAACAGCAATCCTTTTAGCCTTCGCCACTGTCGTGTAGTTAAGCAAGGTTTCATGAGCAGCTCTTGGGTTAACCAGACAGCTGACCGACTTACCAGTGAAGGTATGGTCTAGGCAAGCCTGATTGCACGCAATACAGGTATTAATCTCATCTTCTCTCCCTTCAAAGGCCTTATTAACGAGCTCAGCATCCGCCAACATTGGCCGTGCCATAGAAACTATATCCGCATGACCGTCAACAAGGACCTGTTCGGCAACATCAGGCATATTGATGCGATTACTGGTAATAGTGGGAATCTTAATTTCTTTTCTTAAACGGCCTGTTACTCCCGCAAACGCAGCTCTTGGAACCATAGTTGCTATAGTTGGTACTGTGGATTCATGCCAAGTAAAATGGGTACTTATAATCGTCGCACCAGCTTTCTCCATCTCCTTACCAAGCAAGACTACCTCATCCCAGGACATGCCTCCCTGCAGCATATCCATGGCAGCGATACGGAAAATAAGAATGAACTTGTCGCCCACTTCAGCTCTGCAACGACGCATGATTTCTAGAGGAAAGCGCATGCGGTTTTCATAGCTCCCCCCCCATTTATCTTTCCGTTGATTAGTCTTCTCCACCAGAAAGGTACTCAGCAAATAACCCGCGGAACCAATGATTTCAACACCATCATAACCTGCTAACTGGGCCATCTTTGCACATTGCACATGATCGTCAATCTGCTTTTGTACGCCTGCTTCGTCTAGGCCTAAAGGCACGATTCGAGAGATTCGAGAGGGTATCGCCGATGGCGCCACACAGCTAGGAGTCCCAGCCAGAGGCCCAGCATGAAGAATCTGCATACAAATTTTTATATCAGGATCGACATCATGAACCGCTTTGGTCACCAGCTTATGATCCTCTGCCTCTTCAGGGGTTGATAATTTAGCCCCAAAACCGCCCTCCATATTTGGTGATATACCGCCGGTAATCATCATGCCTACACCACCACGAGCGCGCTCTGCAAAATAGGCCGCTAATCGAGGGAAACCATTTTCCGCTTCCTCGAGTCCTGTGTGCATCGATCCCATCAACACGCGATTTTTAATGGAGGTAAATCCCAAATCCAGAGGTGAGAAAAGATTCGGATATTTATTATGTTTAGTCATCGTTTGTCTCTAATTTAGGTGTCATATTAAAGTTACAGAGAGATAGCCTTCTGGAATGCAGGACGCTGTTTAAGTCTTTCATAATATGCCTTGGTATTCGGCTTGAAGCCCTCAGCCAGGCCCAGAGTGTCTGCCAAGTAGAGCGCGTACCCAACTGTAATATCTGCAATAGTAAAACGATTAGCTACCAAAAATTCGTTGTCAGCTGTGGCTAGATCAACAGAACGCAGACGAGAGTAAAACCATTTTGTATAGTCTTCAGCTACCTTGGGCAACCGCGTGGCTTCTGGCTCAAGGAGGGTGTAGCGAAGCACTAAAGTTTGAGGGAATGTGAGGGTCGCATCACTTCTATGTAACCAATTGAGATAACCTCCATAGCCCACCTCACTCGGCTCAACCGCAAGAGTACTTGGGCCATAGCGATCTACAAGATATTGACTAATACCGGCCGACTCAGTCATCTGAATAATATTATCTGGACCGCCCTTATCGTCCACAAAATAAGGCACTGTTCCGATTGGGTTAATTTCAGCGTACCCAGGGTGAAGAAATCGAGGAGGGAATTGCATTACTTCGAGTTCATAATCAAGACCCATTTCTTCCATAGTCCATAGAGGTCGGACCGAACGCGATCCAGCGCAGTGCCAAAGTTTCAAACTCATTGCATCGTCCTTTTTAACAGTTAACTATCATCTTTTTCTTTGATTTCAATTAATACATCATCGACTGCAACTTGGCTACCCGCCACTGCACTAACCTCCTCTACGTTACCATCCACCTCTGCAAGTATCTCATAGTGCATTTTCATCGCTTCAAGCACAGCTAGAGTTTGCCCTTTAACAACGTCATCACCAGCGCTAACCATAACTTCAAGCAGGAGTCCATGCATTGGAGCAATCACTCGACCTCCTCCCTCGGCGTCATCCACCACCCCATCAAGGATGATGAGGTCCTTAAAGAAGGCACCGCGACCCTGAATAGAGCAATACATTTGGCCGCGCTGGCGCTGAATAAACTGAGCGACTAACTTAACCCCATCAAATAGCACAACAGCTTTGTTGTCCTGCATGGATATTACCTGTATCACTGCACTTTGCTCCGCTGCAGTGTCAGCGACATGGTAAGTGTCTGCGCTGCTATTAATGGGTGATATTGACAGGTCATGAGTAATACCAACGAATTGATATTGCTTGCGCGACACCATAGCACTAGCAATAGTCCAATTTTTAAGCTCACAACTCACTAGCAGACTGCGTTGAAAATGGGCTTTATTCTCTAAACAAAGTTCTAGCGTTGCTGCGACTGCACTATCCAAAAAGCTCACCGGCGCTACATCAAGGTCAGCTGCGGAGAACTCTTCACCAATAAAGGCAGTTGTTGCTGCGCCATCAATAAAGCTCTGCTTTTCTAGACACTGAATCAAGAAGTCTTTGTTGCTTGGCGTGCCAAACAGAACGGTTTCTTTAAGCGCGCCAATCAACCTCAACCGCGCAGCTTCGCGAGTTGGACCGTAGCCAATCACTTTGGCCACCATGGGATCATAAAACGGTGAAATGGCCTGCCCAGTGGAAATACCATCATCAATTCGCACGCCAACACCAGAGGCTGGCGCCCACAGGTCCACTGGGCCAGAGGCTGGCAAGAAATCTTGGCTTGGGTCTTCCGTGTATAAGCGCACTTCAATGGCGTGACCCTCTAAATCGAGATCGGCTTGGCTAAAATCAAGAGGCTCGCCTTGGGCAACACTGATTTGCAACGCCACTAGGTCTAGACCCGTAATAAGTTCGGTCACAGGATGTTCAACTTGGAGGCGAGTGTTCATTTCCAAAAAGTAAAAGAAGCCGCTATCGTCAAGTAAAAACTCAACCGTTCCTGCACCGCGATAACTAACACTTTTAGCAGCATCAATGGCCGACTGGCCCATTTTCTCACGCAGTTCTGGGGTCATTATCGGACAGGGTGCTTCCTCAATGACTTTCTGGTGACGCCGTTGCACCGAGCAATCACGCTCGCCCAAATGCACGGTGTTACCGAAGGTGTCAGCGAATACCTGTATTTCGACATGCCGAGGCTCAATAATGGCTTTTTCAAGGATAAGCTCGCTTGAACCAAAGGCCCCTTCCGCTTCGGCACGAGCTAATTTGATGGCATTAGCAAGATCAGCTTGGTCGTGGACCAACCGCATGCCGCGACCGCCACCACCGGCGGCTGCCTTAACCATAAGAGGTAAATCAATCTTAAGCCCCTCTGCGATCAGAGTTTTGTCACTCTGGTCATGGCCCTCATAACCTGGCACACAGGGCACCCCAGCTTCAATCATGCGCCGCTTAGACTCCGCCTTATTACCCATGACATCAATAGCTTCGCGCGTCGGCCCGATGAACACCAATCCTGCGCTCTCTACTGCTTCAGCAAAGGCCGCATTTTCACTAAGAAAACCGTAACCAGGATGGATGGATTCAGCGCCACTGCTAGCAGCTGCTTGCAAAATTAGCTCTGGAACCAAGTAAGACTCGCCAACAGGTCCAGAACCAATGCGCACGGCATCATCTGCCAACTTAACATGTGGTGCACCCGCGTCAGCATCAGAGTAAACAGCCACTGTTCGGTAGCCCAGCTTTTTAGCCGTACGGATAACTCGACAGGCTATTTCGCCGCGGTTGGCAATTAATATGCTATTAAAGTTGTTCATCAATATATTTACCTAAATATCTGTTTTGCATGGTTTATATCTGTAAATCAAGTGCCGCTAGGCTTCTTCGCTCCAATAAGCTTTACGTTTCTCTACAAAAGCTGCGACACCCTCCATACCCTCTGAACTGAGCATGCATTGGGCAAAACCTCGCGATGCAAAATCCAATGCTTCTGCTCTCGGACGGCGTAAGGTCTCAAAAAGAATGCCTTTAGTTACCGCATTGGCACCGGGGGCACAGGCATTAATTTGCTGTAAAATAGCCTCGCATTGCGCCTCAAGATCTCCAACATTGTCGGCAACCCCATGAGCAATGCCCAACTTGACCGCCTCTTCTCCCTTAAATCGCGCACCGGTAAGCATAAGACGACGAGCTTGGGTAAGACCGACACGCTCAGTGACAAAGGGTGCAATCTGCGCAGGGGGGATGCCTAAACTAGTCTCACTTAGGCGGAAACGTGCATCTGCGGTAACCAAAGTCACATCAGCAACACAGGCAAGGCCTAGCCCTCCGCCGATGGCGGCACCCTCCACCAAGATAATCACGACTTGAGGTTGCTCGTTAAGCATGATCATAACGTCACCGAAGGAGCGATTACCTTTGGCTACTTCATCAGCATCAGCCGACTGCATGTCAGACTTAAAGCCCTTGATGTCCCCGCCTGCGCAGAAGACGCCACCTTTGCCACGCAACACAATAGTGCGAATACTGCGGTCGTCTTTAACCAAGCTGAGCACGTTAACGAGCTCATCAGTCATTTCTGTGTTCAGGGCATTCTTAGCCTCAGGCCGATTAAACCAGACCTTTAGAACAGAGTCTTGGCGCTCTAAAACCAGCGCGTTCGTTGTGGGTAACTGTGTTTTAGCTAGATCACTCATGTGATTATCTCCGCTATTTAGTTAATCAGATTACAGACGGGCTACACCAAAGCTGTTGGGACGCAATTTTCTACAACGGCCTTCACGCACCGTCTCTAGCAACATTCCCAAGGTTTTACGCATGTTTCGAGGATCAATCATACCGTCGTCCATCATGTGGCCGGAGGTATAAAAAGCATCTGATTGTGAGTCGAAGATATGCGCAAGCATCTTTTCTTGTTGAGCCAGCATTTCCTCGTCTGCATCTACGCCCATAGCGGTCGCTTTACCACGGGCGACCATAGACATGGTCTTAGCAGCCTGCTCTCCGCCCATTACACCCATTTTGGCGTTGGGGAAGGTATAAAGGAAGTCTGGATCGTAACCGCGCCCACACATGCCGTAATTACCGGCTCCGAAGCTAGCACCGGTCATAAAGGTAATGCGCGGCACATCAATGTTGCGCACCGCCTGAATCATTTTCGATCCATGCTTAATCATGCCCGCTTGCTCAGACTTGGTGCCAACAATGTAGCCGGTGGTATTTTGAAAAAATAATGCAGGAATATTGGCCTGGTCTAATAACTGCAAGAACTGAGTGACCTTGTTGGCACCCTGAGGGTCAATTGGGCCATTGTTACCAATAATACCCACTGCTTGACCAAAAATTTCGGCCTGTATACAGACGGTGGAGACGCCAAAACGCGGTTTAAAATCTAGGAAGTCCGAGCCATCAACCACTCGGGCGACTAGCTCACGCATGTCATAAGGTATGCGGTAATCTGTAGGAATGACTCCTGCTAGCTCATCGGGGTCGTAAATTGGCTCAAGAAACGATCGTTTGGGGGGTAATGGGCAGTTATCATTCCACTGCAGGCGATCGACGACTTCGCGGCATATTTGCAGCCCCTGACCGTCATTCTCGGCAAGGTATTCAGCCAAGCCCGAGATAGTCGCATGCATTTCTGCCCCGCCTAACTCCTCTTCGGTGGCTATTTCACCTGTAGCTGCCTTAAGCAGCGGTGGCCCGGCTAAAAAAGCCCGCCCCCTACCCTTAACGGCAATAACATAGTCACTAAGGCCCGGCATATAGGCCCCTCCTGCGGTAGACGAGCCATGCAGTATAGAAATTACCGGAATACCGGCTTTACTCAACTGTGCGAGAGAACCAAACAATGCTCCCCCAACACTGAAGCCTTCTACGGTGTAGTTCATCAGGTCGCCACCAGCACTCTCTACCAGATGAACAAAGGGTAATTTTTGTTCCAGAGAGATTTGCTCAGCGCGACGAATTCTATAACCGCCCGCAGTAGTTAAGGAGCCAGCTAAAATACCGCTATCATCAACCACAACCACACAGCGCACACCGGAAATAAAGCCAATACCCGAAATAACCGTTGACCCAGGAATAGATTTTTCTTCTTTCTTGGTATCTACCATATAACCGGCAATGTTGCCGATCTCTAAAAAAGGCATGCCTGGGTCGAGCAGACGGGCTAAACGCTCACGCGGTGTTAGCTGTCCGCGGGCATCAAAGCGCGGCTTTCGCTTCTCAGATATAGCTCGACCGCGTCCATTTAGCTCATTAAGCCTATCAACAAGCTCAAGCATCTCTTTTCGCTGACGTAAGAAAGTCTCTGAACTAGTGTTTATCTTCGACGTAAATACCGCCATATGGCTCTCTCCATGTATCTTAAGTGATGATTTCTACTGACTAATCTTATCTGCAATTTCTGCACTTACTGGTATTGACGCATCTAGCATCAACTGCCCAAACCCTTTGCCCTGAGCATCGTTTCGTATACTTGCCATACCGCCACCACCTAAGACTTGGTGGAGTAGAAAGTTAATTCCGTTGCAACCCGGCATTAAGTAACGTTCGACATAGCACGCGCTGTGATTGGGCGCGTCCTCAGGTAAAAAATGAGAGAATCGCTGAGCAACAATCTCTTCGCTCAAGG
Source organism: SAR92 clade bacterium (assembly GCA_004211905.1). GTDB lineage: Bacteria > Pseudomonadota > Gammaproteobacteria > Pseudomonadales > Porticoccaceae > HTCC2207. Next base: position 52,120 of record SHBP01000004.1, on the reverse strand, counting down.
CCGCATAAATATAGGGGAGAAACTCAGGCTGGCGCGCAATAATGCCAACATTAGCCTTATCTCCCTTATCACCACTGCGTCCCCAGGCCAATTTGATCAAAGGGACCTCCACCATCTCTGCATCCTCTGGCAACTGAGGCTCTGCAGGACGAATAATGTCTTCACGAACAAGGGTGGTGCCCTCTGAGTCTGGACACTCAATATAAGTGCCATCAATTTCAATTTGAATACGGGCCCTACCCTTGGGCTGTACAAAGGAAAATAATCGAACTACCGGCGAGGGCTTAGGTCGCCCACCTTGAAAGCCAGATAACCCTGGTGGCGTTGCAAGACCCAAACCAACACATTCTTTTAACAATATGCCGATTCCCGCGGGGTCTGAGTGCTTGACTGCTATCTTCATGGATAATTCGCGACAAGAAGCCACAGCTGCGTTAATACCATACTGACTTTCAGCGCCAATAAGCTCTACGCTTGTCTCGCTGTAATCAGACATACCCTTCTTCTTGAGTGTACTGCGAGACGCAGCAAAGATCGCGTCGGCAAGCTTGTGTGCTTTTTTATCAGCATCAAAGCCATAAAAAGTCATGGTGGTTCCGCCACGGAACTCATCGGCGTAGGTGCAGCACACCTTATAGCTATCCGGTGCTGGCAAACCAGTTGCACCCTTTACTTCAACTAAATCTTTGCCTATCTGAGTCAGCTCAACCTCGGAAAAATCACAAACCACATCGGGCAAAATGTAAGCTTGAGGGTCACCAATCTCGTAAACCATCTGCTCAGCAATTGTACCCACTGAAACAAGCCCCCCGGTGCCCTTGGGCTTTGAGCAGAGAAAACTACCATCTTGTCTAATCTCAGCCACTGGATAACCGATATTCTCAAGATTATTAGAGAGTTCCCAATCAGTAAAATTACCACCTGTCGCCTGAGGGCCGCACTCTAAAATATGCCCTGCAAGAGACCCCATGGCTAGTTGGTTTAAATCACCACGACCCCAACCGAATGCATCGATACAGGCTCCCAATGTGACGGCACTATCAACACTTCGCCCGGTAATGACAATATCCGCTCCTTCCTGCAAGGCTCTCGCCACGGGAAACGCACCTAAATAGGCATTAATGCTGGCAACCTTAGATACATCGGGAAACTCATCTCCCGAGAACATTTCTTTATGGCCCTGCGCGGCAATTTCATCACGCTGCCCTATCATGTCATCACCCAAAACACAGGCCACCTTTAAATCAAGGTTTAAATCAGCAATGACACTACGCAGTGCATCCGCACACGCACGGGGGTTCACACCCCCAGCATTTGAGACAATTCGCACACTCTGTCTGGCAATTTCTGTTAGGTTAGGTTTCATCACTGCGCTGACAAAATCAAGCGCATAGCCATTGTCAGGGTTCTTGGCTCTTGCACGAGCCATGATGGACATAGTGATCTCAGCTAAGTAGTCATAGACAATGAAATCGACATCTTCATCCTTTAATAGCTGAGGCGTTGAGCGAGCTGCATCTCCCCAGAAGCCGCTAGCACCTGCAATACGAATCGTTTCCCCACTCATCCTGAACACTCCTCGAATCTTACCCTGCAAAATTTACACAATGTCAGATAGTACGTTGTGATGATTATCGCGTCTTTGGATTAGATGCCATCAATATGAGAGCCCATGCCAATAACTAGTTACGCAAATGGGACGCTAAGCCCGGCTCTTTTGATCTCTCAAGGTAAATAGACGCTAGAATAAAGCTTGCCGGAGCAGCCCAGCTGACAATATCAGCGGTTAATAAAGCTTTGGTTAGAGGCTCAAATATCGAGTAAGCCGAAAAGATGTCGCTAAGATACCCCGTCATCATTGCACCTATTCCTAGGCCCAACAAATTACAGGCTACCAACAGCAAACCTGTCATGACTCCTCGCAAGCGAACGGGAGTAAGATCTTGAACCGTTGAAAATGCAGGGCCATAAAACGAACTCACACTAAACATACCGGCGGCCATGCCAATGTAAAATAATGGCGACGAAGGGGAAACAAACCGGAATGATACCAACAGCGGTGCAACACCAAGCATTAGGTAAGCTAAAAACCTAACTCTGCCCCCTTTGAAGCGAGATTGATACCAGTCACTAAGTATGCCTCCTAAAAACGTGCCCGCTGTCCCAAATATTATGTAAATAAGGCCGTAGGTTGCGCTGATTTCTCCAAGCCCGAACCCACGCTCTCGCTCTAACCAAACAATAGCAAACTGCCCAGCGCCCAACGGCACGTGAAGAAAAACAGCTCCTAACATTGTCCATGCCAGGGCACGGGTAGACCTCACAACTAGCAAGACATCAGATATCACCCTGCGCCAATCACCACCGAGCAAGGCTTCTTCCTGCTCTGGGGCCATGGAGTCTTCTTTTTCCTCCATAGCACCACGCTTGGGGTCTTTTAAAAACAGCAGCCCCAAGGCCAAAACCACCCCAATTCCACCTAGAAGGAAAAAGCAATTGCGCCAGCCAATCATAGGCCCGAGAATGCCGGCCACTATAAAACTACCCCCTGCACCTAAGGGGACACCAAGATAATAAATACCTGTGGCTGTGCCTCTTCTTGCTTTCGGAAAAAGGTCTGAAATCATCGATATGGCGGAGGGTGTCATGGCAGACTCACCAACACCAATAAATAGGCGAGCAACGCCAATTTGAACAAAGTTTTTAGCCATGCCAGACACGGCTGTTAAAGCACTCCATAGCAGCAGGCCAGCAGCAATTAGACGCGGACGATGAACTCGATCAGCTAGCGCCCCCATAAATAAACCCATAATGGAGTAAAAGAACACAAATATAGGCCCGGTTAATAGCCCAAATTGGGAGTCACTCAAGTTCAGGTCTTTTATAATTGCAGAGCCAAAACTGGTAATAAGTGTTCTGTCTACCATATTTAAAATGTTTAGAAGCAACAGAAACAATAATATTCCCGTTGCTTTGGGGGTAGACTTAATTTGGTCCATTTGTATATTCCCTATTTTATCGTGCTGCGAGTCTAACTTAGATGAGATATCTCGTCATCACGTTAGGGTAATCAATTAAGTCCCGTTATTCACCGTTATCAATGCCAACCTGCTAGCTAATCGCGCCAACCGTTTAATCCCAGCACAGCAACATGAACTCATCATCAAAATATCTAGAACTTTAAAAAATTAAAAAGCCGTAACGCGATTAATTGATGGGCTTTTTTGCCATATGTACACTGTATTTACCCTAAAAACTAAAAAGATAATTGATTTGAAATAAACTAGAAGGTTGATTTTAACGCTAGAGGTTTTTACAGTACCTGTGTCATAAACAACGCACTGCTATAAAGCCAGTGTGATACTAATTTTGAATAGAGGGCTTAACACATGTCTTTAGATGTTGTCACTGCAGGTTTAAAAGAAAAAATTGGGGAAGATTGCGGTTTAGGCGCAACTTTAAAATTTGATTTTGGCGACGATGGGGCGCTTTTTCTAGATGCCACTCAAGTACCTAATACGATCTCTAATGAAGATGCTGATGCCCAATGCACCATGGTGATTAGTATTGAGAACTTTATGGAGATGGCTGAAGGCAATCTTGATGGAATGGGTGCCTTCATGTCTGGAAAGCTTAAGGTACAGGGTGATATGAGTATCGCAATGAAATTAGGCCCTATCTTGGCCTAATCGCTTTTTTACTAGAGAATGCCCCGCTGTTTTTGTATCGGGGTATTCTTTAGGCGATTGTTCTTTGCATTCTTTTACAGGTCTAACAATATATTCAACGCACAAACTCTCTTGATAATTCTCAAAGGCCAAACTGTCGTGTGGCTAAATCTCGCATAATCTCTTCTGAGCCACCACCAATTGCATTAACTCTGACCTCTCGATAGATACGCTCAACTCTATTGCCGCGCATATAGCCTATACCTCCAAGAATCTGCATCGCTTCGCGGGCACAAAACTCCATTGTTTGACTACATTGAACTTTTAGCAATGCAATGTCTCCTGCACTCTCTTGGCCATCCTGCACTTGCTGACATACTAACTGCAGGTATGCTTGGGTGGCATTGATGCGCATTTTCATATCGGCAATCTTATGGCGAATAACCTGATGATCAGCCAGTCGCTTGCCAAAGGTTTTGCGTTCACTAGCCCAGGCAACGGCGTCCTCAAGACAGACTCTTGAAAAAGCTTCCATCGCTGCAGACATAGCCAGCCTTTCTGCATTAAAGTTATTCATGATGACGCTGAAACCTTTATTTTCCTGACCAATTAAATTGCCAACAGGAACACAAACATTGTCAAAATAAATCGTTGCTGTATCAGAACACCACCAGCCTTGCTTTTTGTCCAGGGCCGTTCTTGAAACACCCTCTGCGTCAGCAGGTATCAATAAGGTAGATACTCCTCCTGCACCTTCACCGCCGGTACGAACCGCTGTTGTGAACCAGTTAGCATTCATACCCCCAGTGATATAGGTTTTAGAACCATTGACGACATAGTGATCGTCATCCAAGCGCGCTGTTGTGGTTAAGTGAGCTACATCAGATCCTGCGCCCGGCTCTGTAATTGCTAGTGAGATACGCTTTGTACCGGCCAATACTGGCGGCGCAACCATCTTTTTAATCTCGTCGCTGCCAAAATTGATAACCGGCGGTAAGCCAATCCCATGTACCATTAATGTTGCCCCAAGACCGCCCACTGCAACTCGCGACATTTCTTCATTAAGGATAATGGAGTACCAGAGATCAATTCCTTTCGAAACGCCGCCAAATTCCTCTGGATAACCTAACCCTAATATACCCACCTCTGCTGACTTAGGCCAAAGCTCATCGGGAATACACCCATCTTCATCCCACTGGTCGGCATAGGGGATGACTTCACGATCAAAAAACCGTCGTAACTGAGCTCTCCACTCATGGTGCTCAGGCTTTAAACGAGTGTTGGGCAATCGTGCGCTATCAAAATCTAAGGACATAATATTCTCCGACTCAGCAATGAACGGTTAATTTAGGCATGATAATACTAGACAGAGTTAGGAAAACGAGCAAGGCGGATGGCGCCATTCTATTGGGAATAAATGCCAATAAGAATTTCTATTTTCTGCGGTAATCTCTTGGAGAAACACCATGCCAACCTTTAAATGCACTAGAGAATGAACCTTGATCGGCATAGCCTAAAAGAAAAGCAATCTCAGTAATGGCAAGACGATCATCCGCTAGGTATCGCAAAGCTACCTGAGATCTTACCTCCTGCAAAACATTTAAAAAGCTAGTGTTACGTTCTGACAGGCGACGTTGTAATGTTCGTCGAGATACATTTAACTTACTTGCCAATTTATCAATAGTAACGTCCCCTTCAGGTAGGTATTGGGCTATTGATTGTTTGAGGCTAAATAACAATTCATCTGATGGATCCTCATCCTCGAAAAAGGCTTGAAAAGGATGACTATGGTCAGGTGCTCCCTGATAATCTTGCTGTAACATTGGGAAATCAAGACAATCTCGATGAAAAAAAATACTACTCTTCGGTTGGTCAAAACTGAGATTAGTGCCGAATAGAATCTCTAAATTGACTAAATTTTTGGGTTTTGGGTAAGTAAAATGAACCTTAACGACTTTAACCGGCATGATACAAATAGAATTAATAATCATGACTGAGACTGACAACATCTCATCTGTTAAAAAACGCTTCCGTTGAGTACCCAGCAGAAGTGGCTCCCAGCACAACTCAACTAGTTCTCCTTCACGATGAGCCCTAATTTCACCTAAATCACCACGTAGCTTTAAGGTGCTAGGCATAAGATTGAGATAATCCCGAAACGACTTACACACCGTTGACATGTATAACTGGAAATTTAACCCTTTAAGGTAATTAATGCGCCCTACACTTAAGGCGATATCTGGATCATTGGATTCTTTAGCAACAGCCTCGTAGAGGCGATAATAAATCATTACTGGGAATCGACGATCAGGGATACTTAACTCTTTTGCATCTAAACCCACTTCTACAAGTAGACTGTTATGGTTTAAGCCTAGTTGTTCAGCAATTTGTAAAATAGTGATCAGAGGGGCCGCATAAACGGACCACGAGGAATTAATACTCTGATCTGGGAAGTCTGTCATAGATAGCTAAATTTGATTGCAACAGTGTAAAAAAAGGTCTTTAGTCTAACATCCCCATCTTAAATCTCACAATGACGAGCAGTTTTTCAACTCAAGAAGATGAGATCTCACTAAGAGGCATACCTTGGATAAAAACAATACAGCATCACACGGCTAATGCATGAAGCTAAACTTATTGACTTAGACACTAATAAACGTCAATATACTGTATGTATATACAGCTTTTATTAACTCTCAAACTCTTATTACGATGTCTAGCAAAAATTTACTTAATGCATTATTTCTAAGGCAAGATACTTGGCAGGGTCGTAACCGATCACTGCGAAAACACACCATAAGTACCGGAGATAAAAATCTAGACAATCTACTACTGGGTGGGTGGCCGGTGTCAGCTCTTACTGAATTAGTGAGCCAACAAGATGGTATAGGTGAGCTAAGTTTACTACTGCCAACCATGAAGCATTATGCCTGTAGAGATACATTATGTGTTTGGTTAGACCCTCCTTATCAACCTTACGCGCCCAGTTTAGTGAACGCAGAAATACCTTTGGAGCAGTTATTGGTCGTCCGTAGTAAAAATAGCAAAGAGTGGCTATGGGCAGCGGAACAGTCTATTCGTAGCAATGCCATTCTATTTGCATGGACTAATAACTCTCGGCCACGCTATGCTGAATTGCGTAAATTACAGCTCGCTGCGGTAGAAAGCTATTCTCCTGCATTTTTGTTTAGTACAGAGAACTCTCTTAAGGCGCCCTCTCCAGCACGTTTGCGTATTGGGCTTCAGACTCATAAAGCTAACGTTCTTTCAGTCACATTACACAAACTAAAAGGGAAAAATCCAGGGGCAAAAACAGAGGTCATACTTAATAACTTACAGACAGAGCGCACTCAACTAGAACAGCTGCCAGTTAATATTAGTTACCCACCGAAAGAACCATCAACCTATCAATTGCTACAAAATGATGAATCTCAACATCTGAATGCCTAGGCTGTGAAAAAACAAAGTAAAAAGCATCAGCGTTGCTCTAAGCCAGATATGCAAAACATTTGGCTATATGTGCATTTTCCTGAACTAGCAATTGAGGCTGTACTCTTAGACATGGATAAACTGCCTGTAGACAAGCCCATAGCCATATCAAGCCCGCAAAAAAATGCACAACGCATCGTCTGCTGCAACCAACTTGCTAAAACTTGGGGTATTGAGCCTTCTCTCTCCCTTTCAACTGCCTTAGCTATATGCCCTCAACTAATGGTAGTAGTAAAAAACATACGACAAGAAGAGCGATTACTTCAGCGGTTAGCCCTGATTAGCTACAGCTTCAGTCCCGAAGTTATAGTAGATACTAATGGATTATGGCTGAACCTATCAGGTTGCGAGCAGCTCTTCCAAAGCTATCAAGAATGGTTAAAAAGACTCCAAGCGAAACTATTAATGCAAGTAGCCTTTATAGTTACTGGGGTTGGAGAGAGCCCATTGGCAGCAAAATTACTTTGTGGCAGTCAGTTTCACAAGCATTTGCCTAATAGCCATGAAATACAGTGCGCTTTGGTCGCTACAAGAATAGATAAGCTACCAAGCACACTAAAACAACAACAGAGCTTTAAGCAATTGGGCCTTAAAACCATAGGAGATCTTCTCAAATTTCCACGTTCAGCTTTAAGTCGGCGCTTTAGCAGCGAGTTAATGACTACCCTCCAATTACTACAGGGGCAAAAACCTTGCACTTCAACTCGCTTTAAACCCTCTACCGAATTTTATGATGAAATTCAGAACACTCAAGGCCTATACAGTAAAGAAAGCCTTTTATTCCCGATGAAGACGTTATTACAACGCTTTTCTCAGTATCTGATAGCAAGACAGTGTCACTGCTCTCAGTTAAGTTGGCGTTTTGAACCCCTACTGGGTGATCACCAAACTATGGCTCTAAACTTGTCTAGCAGTAAGAATAATTGGTCTAGTCTACTTACTTTAAGTCGCCTACAGCTAGAGTCTTTAGAACTACCTCAAAGTATTGAGCGAGTATCACTGTCTTGTAATCAGTTCGTAGATGTAACTGAATCTAACTTTGATCTATTTGGTAATCAGGTTTTATTGGACAATCAAGCTTCTGAGTTAATCGATAAACTATATGCCAGACTAGGTGTCGATGCGCTATCACAGCTTGTTACAAGCGAAGAATATTTGCCAGAACTAGCCGGCAATACTCAGCCTCCTAGCAAGAACACTAAAACCAACTATATAGCATCGAAAGCCCCTCAGCCATTATGGTTATTAAACGAACCAACACCCATACAAGAGCGCAACCAAAAACTCTACTGGAGACGACCACTGACGATTATTAGCGGCCCAGAGCGTCTTTGCGGTAACTGGTGGCAGTCCGAGCAACAGCGCGATTACTATCTTGCTTGTGATAGTAAAGGCGCTCGCTACTGGATATTTAGGGAGACCACAAACAAACGCTGGTTTGTCCATGGTCTATTTTCTTAAACGTCAAATTGCTCTTTTAACTTAAACTTCTGAACCTTGCCCGCGGGGTTGCGGGGCAGTATGTCAATAATACGCAGTTCGCTGGGCAGCTTATAGCGAGCGAGGGACTCCCCCGCAAAAGCTCGTAACCCTTCAAGATCAAGCGTTGCACCATCCTCAAGAACAGCGACTGCCGTTACCGCCTCCCCCCACTTCTCATCGGGTAAACCGATAACTGCCACCTCGAGAACCGCAGGATGGCCATATAAGATGCTCTCTATCTCAGCTGGGTATACGTTTTCACCACCAGTAATCACCATATCTTTCACTCGATCACATAGATACAGAAAATCCTCGTCATCTAAATAGCCAATATCTCCACTGTGGAACCAACCAAGTTCGTCGATCGCCTCCGCTGTCGCATCTGGTCGATTCCAATACCCCTTCATCACATTAGGCCCTTTGATACAAACCTCCCCATGGACGCCGGCAGCTACTGAATTATTATTTTCATCCACAATTCGAACCTCAGTAAACATCGGAGCCTTACCCGCCGAACCTACTTTAACCATAGCCAAGTCACTACTAAGCAAACTGGCAAAAGGTGCAGTTTCTGTTAGGCCATAGCCTTGGCAAAAACTGACATCTCTCTTTCCATAAGTTTCAATTAATGGCACCGGAACTGGCGCTCCACCACAAATCAACGTACTAATAGTCGAAAGATCAGTTTTCTCAAAATTTTCATGCTGAGCCATCATTAAAAACATAGTAGGCGCACCAAACATACTGCCAACTTTATGTTCCTCGATTAGCCTCAACACCTCTCCTGGCTCAAAACTCCGTAGCAGAACGACTTCTACACCTTTTGCCAAGGAAAGTAGCGTCGTGACGTTTAGGCCACCTATATGAAATAGTGGCGCACAGGTTAGAGTGGTGGTGGTCATGGTGTCTTCACCAAAGCAAACGTTAATACTGTTCCAAAAAATATTGCCATGGGTCAGCATCGCTCCCTTCGGAAGCCCAGTAGTACCTGAGGTATACATGATAAAAGCAACTTCATCAGCATCCACATGCTCACTCTCTGCGAGCGCTGACGCACTCTCCATTAAGGGCGCTAATGGCTCCCAACCCTCTGCATCTGATTCAATAGTTAAGTAGCGAGAACAGTTAAGGTTTGATTTTTCACTCTCGATCAGTGGCCGCAACATGTCATCAGCAAACATGACAGTAATATCTGAATCATTGCCGATAAACCGCACCTCAGGTCCAGTTAATCGGAAATTTAATGGTACAAAGACCGCACCAACACAACCACAGGCATATAACAGCTCCAAAAAGGCAGGGTGATTAAGCCCTATATAACCAATTCGATCTCCGCGAGACACTCCGCCATCGAGCAATATCGTTGCCAACCGACGAACTCTGTCGCCCAGTTCGGCGCAGGTCCAAGTTTGTCCCTCAAAAGTGAGAGCTCTTGCGTTAGGAGTAAGCGAGGCTCTACGAAGAATAGTGTGACCTAAACCAATTTCTGCTGATTGTGACGATGACATAAATGTGCCCTTAATATTTTTTAATGAATACAACCTTCCGCTGCACCCCAGTCCTGCCCAATAATGCTAGACAGAGTTTAGAAAACGAACAAGGCGAATGGTGCCATTTTATTCGGAATAAATGCCAGAAAATCATATTCGCCTATCAATGTCTAGTCGAGAGAATAGTAGGTTTGACAATTATACTTAACGTTATAATAAATAATTCTAAGTTGACTCTCCACCAGTTCCTATCAGTAATCTATAATTACCAGTTAAATACGAAAATATGGAAATCAATTTATGAAATTCGAAACTCAAGCAATTCATGCTGGATTTAATGATGATCCTGCAACCAATGCAGTTGCAGTACCTATTTACCAGACGACCTCATACAGCTTTCGCGACACACAGCATGGCGCGGATCTATTTAATTTAGCGGAGCCTGGCAATATTTACACGCGCATCATGAATCCTACCAACGATGTACTGGAACAGCGTGTCGCTCAACTCGAAGGCGGCATTGGCGCTTTGGCGATGGCATCAGGCATGGCGGCGATCACCGCTGCAATTCAGACAGTTGCGCGTGCTGGAGACAATATTGTGAGTGTTAGCCAGCTTTACGGCGGTACCTACAACTTCTTTGCTCACTCTCTGCCAAATCAAGGTATTGAAGTACGCATGGCCTCTGGCGATGATATCGACGCATTGGAAGCATTGATTGATGACAACACAAAAGCCCTATTCTGTGAGTCGATTGGTAATCCAGCAGGTAACATTGTTGATATTCAAGCACTTTCAGATATGGCTCATAAACATGGCGTTCCAGTAATTGTCGATAACACCGTAGCTACCCCGATTCTTTGCCGACCTTTTGAGCAAGGAGCAGATATTGTTGTTCACTCACTGACTAAATATATTGGTGGTCATGGTACCTCTGTTGGTGGAATTATCGTTGATTCAGGTAAATTCCCGTGGAAAGATAATCCTCGCTTTGCGGCCTTCAATGAGCCAGATCCTTCCTATCATGGTGTTGTGTATGCTGAGGCTTTAGGAGAAGCTGCCTTTATTGGTCGTGCTCGCGTAGTTCCTTTACGCAATATGGGTGCAGCCATTTCACCCTTTAACTCATTCTTAATTCTGCAGGGCTTAGAAACATTAGCACTGCGTATGGAGCGACATACTGAAAATGCTCTAGCTGTTGCTCAATACCTATCATCACACGATGCTGTCGAATGGGTTAACTACGCCGGCCTTGAGAATGATAAGTACCATGAATTGGCAAAGAAAGTAGTGAGTGGCAAGCCATCAGGAATCTTAAGCTTTGGTATTAAAGGCGGAGAAGCTAACGGAGCTAAGTTTATCGACGCACTCCAGCTCATTAAACGTCTAGTTAATATTGGCGATGCCAAATCTCTAGCATGCCACCCTGCTAGTACCACACATCGACAGTTAAATGACGAAGAACTTATAGCTGCCGGCACCAGCCGAGAAATGGTTCGTATCTCTGTTGGCATCGAGCACATCGATGACATTATTGCAGACATTGAGCAGGCACTAGCTGCAGCAGGTTAATAAAAGCAGGTAATATAAAACAAAAATGGCACCTCAGGGTGCCATTTTTTATGTGCGAGCTTTAAACAATAATTTTGCTATTCAAGATCTCCAGAATCCTCGTCATCATCCTCTCCGCTCACTGCATCAACAACTGCTGTACCCACCTTGATAGGTGCCGTAACAACCGCTATAGCCACATCAGTAACACCTTCAACAACTGCCACAGCTAAGCAACCTGATTGAGATAAACATAGCATTAAAATAACAAATAATTTTTTCATTTAATAATCCTTTAACGTCTTCTCCAATTATCCCTTTTTAAAAGTTTATTTAATAGCCCAAATCAAAATATATCTTCGGTATTAGTGCATTTTAAAAGCTTTAATTTTAGCTTTACTGTTAAATCAAATTACTCTTTAATACTGTATATATATACAGTTATTGAGTTGTAGTGATTATGCAATATGCAGAACTTCATTGCGTGAGTAACTTTACCTTTTTACGCGGGGCATCTCACCCGCAAGAATTGGTTAATACGGCGTCATCACTAGATTATCAAGCACTTGCGATTACCGACGAGTGCTCTTTAGCAGGTGTAGTTAAAGCCCATGTAGCTGCACTAGATTGCGGGCTACCATTGATTATTGGTAGTGAGTTTCAAATTGATGGCCATAAAATCATAGCCTTAGTAACAAACCGTCAATCTTACTCTGAATTATCAGGATTAATTACACTGGCTAGAAGACGCAGTAAAAAAGGTGAATACCGCCTAGAGTGGCAAGACCTAGAGTGTAATTTGAACAATGCTCTAGTCATTTGGATACCCTGTGGTAACTCTGAAACTGACAATGCTATTGGGCAACAACTCAGCACTTGGTTTAGTGGTCGACTATGGCTAGGTATTGAACACTTACTCGATGGTAATGAATCTACTCAGTATTACTATTTTCGTAACCTAGCGGCTATGTGGGAGATACCAATGGTTGCCTGTGGTGATGTTCATATGCATGTTAAGGAACGTCAAAATCTTCAGGATACTCTCACTGCCATACACCACAATTGCTCTGTTATGGAGTTAGGTAAAAGGCGCTTTGCCAATGCTGAACGGCGTCTACGCAGTCTTTCTTATCTTAAAAAACTTTACCCTCCTGCATTACTAGCCGAAACCATTGTCATTGCTAAGCGCTGTCAATTTTCACTTGAAGAGTTGCGCTATGAATACCCCTCTGAGGTTGTACCTGACCACTTAACCCCTGCTGAACAATTGCGATACCTTGTTGATGAAGGTGTTAAGCTGCGCTGGCCTGATCAGCCATCAGCAGTCGTTATTGCTCAAATTAACTATGAGTTAAAAGTGATAGCTGAGCTTGGTTATGAAAGCTATTTTTTAACTGTGCATGACATTGTCGCTTTTGCCCGCAGTCGTAATATTCTTTGCCAAGGGCGCGGTTCAGCGGCCAACTCCGTGGTTTGCTACTGTTTATTTATCACCGAGGTATCTCCTGACCAAATTTCACTGTTGTTCGAGCGTTTTATTTCAAAGGAACGCAACGAGCCTCCCGATATTGATGTCGACTTTGAACACGAGCGACGTGAAGAGGTTATTCAATATATCTACAAGCGCTATAGCCGTGAGCGTGCCGCTATAGCTGCCACTGTTATCACCTACAAACCACGAAGTGCAGTACGTGATGTGGGCAAAGCTCTTGGCTTAGACCCATTGTTTATAGAACAACTGAGTCAGTCTTTATCTTGGTGGGATCGCCGTGCTGATTTAGAGAAACAGTTTAATGAGCAAAATAGTCAATCTGGGAGCAGTAGCACAGACAAACGTCTTATTGACCATTTTTATCAACTTCTTCAAGAAATCATGGGCTTCCCCCGCCACCTCTCTCAACATGTAGGGGGATTTATCATCACTCGCAGTCCTACCAGCACACTAGTGCCTATCGAAAATGCCAGCATGCCTGAGCGAACCGTTATTCAATGGGATAAGACCGACATAGAGGCACTGGGTTTATTGAAAATAGATATTCTTGCATTGGGTATGCTCACCGCTATTCACCGCTGCTTCAACCTAATTCAAAACCAACAGGGTGTTCAACTGAGTATGCAAAGCATCCCTAAGAATGATACCGCCACCTACGACATGCTCTGCAAGGCTGACAGTGTTGGAGTATTTCAAATAGAGTCTCGTGCTCAAATGGCCATGCTACCGCGCCTTAAGCCTCGCTGTTTTTACGATCTAGTCATCGAAATTGCCATTGTTAGGCCTGGTCCTATTCAAGGTGGCATGGTTCATCCCTATCTAAAACGCCGGCAGGGACTTGAAGTAGCCAACTATCCTAGTCCTGAGATTAAAGCTGTATTAGAGCGGACTCTGGGTATCCCAGTGTTCCAAGAGCAGGTTATTCGCCTCGCGATGGTTGCCGCTGGCTTTTCTGGCGGAGAAGCAGATCAATTACGTCGAGCCATGGCAAGCTGGAGTAGCAAGGGTGGCGGTAACAATCAGCTGTCCAAATTCGAGCAAAAGCTCACCGACGGTATGTTAAAACAAGGTTATAGCCTAGATTTTGCCCAGCGTCTCTTTCGTCAAATTCAAGGTTTTGGAGTCTATGGTTTTCCCGAGTCACATTCTGCTAGCTTTGCCCTGCTTGCCTATGTATCTGCTTGGTTAAAGTGTCACTACCCAGCTGCTTTTTGCTGTGCAATCATGAACAGTCAACCCATGGGCTTTTACTCACCATCTCAGCTAATACAAGATGCTCAGCGTCACAATATAAAAATTAGGCCTATCGACGTTAATCATAGTTTTTGGGATCATAGTCTTGAGAGTGACGATGAGATTAGAAACAGTAATAAACCAATGATTAGATTAGGGTTTAGAATTATAAAAGGCTTCTCCAAAAGGTCGGCTCTGCGTATTATCAAAACCAAAAAGCCTTTCACAACACTCAATGATTTGGCTATTCGCACAGGGCTGTCTAAAGCTGATTTAAGCCTGTTAAGTCGTGCAGGCGCACTGCAATCGATAACTGATCACCGCCGGCAAGCGCATTGGCAAACATTGGCTTTTAATAACGAAACGCCTCTTCTAAACAACATAGGCACTGAATCAAATATAACTCTTGAAGCACCCACTGAAAGTGACGATGTCTATGCCGATTACAATAATAATGGTCTAAGTCTAGGCCGTCACCCTATGAGTATTTTGCGAGAGCAGTTTCCTTTTTTTCAGCGATGTAAGCGCCACCTAGACTTGGCTGAAATGGGGCATCAAAGATTTGTTCGTATGGCCGGCATAGTCACTGGCAAACAACGCCCTGGAACCGCATCAGGGGTGGTTTTTCTAACCTTAGAAGACGAAACAGGTAACAGCAATATCGTTATCTGGAAAAGCGTTCAAGAACGTTGCCGTCAAGCTCTTCTTAAAGCTCAACTATTAATGGTTAAAGGGGTCATTGAAACAGATGGAGCAGTGGTGCATGTAATAGCACAGGAACTCACCGACTGTAGCGAGTTACTTTATCAAACTAACATCAGATCACGCAATTTCAGATGAACAAGAACATATATTGACACCATAAGTGCCATCTCATAAAGTAGAAATTGTCAAAATCAACTAGAAGCCTCTATTAGGGTCAATATTTATGAAATCATTCTCCAAAAAAGTCGCCGTTATTACCGGAGCTGGATCAGGCATGGGCCGCTACCTTGCAGTGCTGTTAGCAAAAGCTGGTGCCGACGTGGCAATCTGTGAGATTAATCAGACGACATTGGCAGAGACTGAACAGATGGTCAAAGTCTATCCGGTGAATGTCTCTAGTCATGTGCTAGACGTGGCTAATAAAGCAGCCATTGATGCCCTACCCGCGCGAGTCATAGAACAACACGGCCATGTGGATATGATTTTTAACAACGCAGGGGTTACCGTTGACTCGAGTTTTGAAGACATGTCTGAAACCGATTGGGACTGGGTAATGAACATAAACCTCCATGGAGTTATCAATGGTACTCGAGCATTTTTACCGCACTTACAAAAGCGACCCGAGGCTGCACTAATCAATATTTCCTCAATTTTTGGCATGATTACCGTACCCAACCAATCGGTTTATCACGTCGCAAAGTTTGCGGTTCGTGGCTTTACCGAGTGCTTAGCAAAAGAACTAAAAGAGAGTAACGTACAGATTCATTGCGTACATCCTGGGCACATTGGAACCAATATTGTCACTAATGCAAGAATGAACATCCGTGAAGACACGGTTAATCCACTGCAAGAAATGATGGGTAAGCTTATTGGAATAGGCTCCACCCAAGAAGAAATGGCAGATTTCTTCCGCAATAACGGCATGCACCCAAGTAGAGCCTCCAATATCATTCTTAATGGTGTACTGAAAAACAAAAAGCGAATCTTTGTTGGCGCAGATGCTAAGCTGATGGATCTTTCACAGCGACTATTCCCTATGCATTATGACAAGGTATTTCCGCTATTTACCATGCCGCTAACATTGCTGAGGAATAAAAAACCTCTTAATTTTTAGCGCACTGGTTTTGATGTTTGACCGTAAAAGAATCCTATTAAAGATTGTAAATGAATCTGTACTTGAGGTTATTAGAGTCTAAGTCCACAACAGATGTCATTTACAATGTTTCTTGGACGCATCAAGAACGTTAATAAAAAGGACAAATTGACTATGAATGTTGAGCACACCGATGTTGTCATCGTAGGAGCAGGCTTGTCAGGTATTGGAGCAGCCTACCACCTCCGCGAAAAATGCCCTAACCATGAATTTCTTATTCTTGAGGGGCGTTCTGCTATTGGTGGCACATGGGATCTTTTTCGCTATCCTGGTATTCGCTCTGATAGCGATATGCACACTCTTGGTTACAGCTTCAAGCCTTGGGAAAGCGCCAAAGCTATAGCTGACGGGCCTTCTATTCTTGACTACGTGCGCAAAACTGCAACTGAAAATAAATTTGCAGATAAAATCCGGTTTAACCATAAATTAACAAGCGCAAACTGGGACAGCGAAACCCATCGATGGACACTATCCATCGCAATGGCTAACACTGATGAAGCCATAGAAATTACCTGTAATTTTTTATACATGTGTTCTGGCTATTATAGTTATGATCAAGCCCATGATCCTGGCCTTCCAGCTACCGACACTTTTAAGGGTACACTTGTGCATCCTCAATTTTGGCCAGAAGACCTAAATTACGAAGGCAAAAAAGTAGTGGTTATAGGGTCGGGCGCAACCGCAGTTACCCTAGTACCCTCAATGGCAGAAAAAGCCGCTAGCGTGACAATGCTCCAACGCTCTCCCACGTATATTATTTCACGGCCCTCAGAGGACTGGTTTGCCAATGGATTGCGTAAACTGTTACCCCATCGCTGGGCTTATGCTCTAACCCGCTTGCGCAACACAAGATTCCAAGAACTACTTTATAAACAGACACGCAAACGACCAGAAAAGGTTAAAAAGACGTTACTGGACATGGTACGTAAAGAACTTGGTCCAGACTATGATGTCGATAAACATTTTACTCCCAGTTACAACCCTTGGGATCAACGCTTGTGTCTTGTGCCTGATAGTGATCTGTTCAGCTCTATAAATAACGGCAGCGCCACTGTGGTTACTGATCATATCGACACCTTCACTGAAACTGGCATTAAATTGAAATCGGGTGAGCACCTAGATGCCGACATCATCGTTACCGCCACTGGCTTACAGTTAATTATGATGGGAGGAGCAGAGATATCAGTGGATGGTGCATCTGTCGACTTTGCAAAACTCTGGACCTACAAGGGCTTAATGGTGTCTAGCGTACCCAATTTAGTTCAAACCTTTGGGTATATTAATGCCTCCTGGACCCTCCGAGCTGACCTTACTGCAGAGTGGGTATGCAAAGCTCTTAACCATATGAATGAAACCAACACAACAAGCGTGGTGCCTGAAGTGCCCAGCGAATTGAAGGAGATGCCAGCACGACACTGGATTGACGACTTCCCTGCCGGCTATATGCAGCGCGTCATGCACCTCTTTCCAAAGCAGGGGGACCGAGAGCCTTGGGTGAATACTCAGGACTTCAGAAGAGACCGCAAAATCTTTAATCAGGCGCTCGGCACAGATAGTGCTCTGCAATTTACATCAAAAGACACTCTAAATCGGAAAAGTGCCTAACAGCTGTCGTTGAGCCGTTTGTTATAAGGCTTGACTCTAGACTATACTCCAAGGTTTATACTATTCCTATGGAGCCATTTAAAATGTTAAAAATAGGTGAATTAGCCTCTCTAGCGGGAGTCTCGAGAGACACCCTACGGTTTTATGAAAAGCACGGCCTGATCATACCCAATCAGCGCACAGAGTCTGGCTATCGTTTGTATTCAAATATCGACGTTGAGCGCATAAGCTTTATTGTGAGCGCCAAAGAAGTCGGCTTTACTCTTAATGAAATTCATCAACTCTTAGAGCTTGAAGTCACAAAAGACAAAAAGTCTTGCCAAGATGTAAAAGAGTTTGTGGACAACAAGATTACTATCGTTAATCAACGTCTTTTAGAAATAGAAAAAATAAAACACTCATTACAAACTTTGAGTGATGCCTGTTGCGGTGGTGATGAACCCGCAACCCAATGCACCATATTAGGTGCACTAAACGAACAAGCAAGGTGATATAAGCTCATGTCTTTTACTCAACATTTTATCGGTCTATTTATTGAGTCAGCTCCTTGGCTACTAATGGGCTTTAGTGTGGCTGGCCTTATGAAGGCATTTGTGCCTAGCCAAGTATTGGCCAAACATTTAGGAGAGCCGGGGCTTTTGGCCACCATTAAAGCCGCTCTTTTGGGTGCACCCCTGCCCTTGTGCTCCTGTGGTGTCATTCCTGCAGCACTCGGTTTAAGACGCAGCGGCGCCTCTAAGGCTGCCACAACGTCTTTTTTAATATCTACACCAGAGACTGGTGTAGACTCGGTTACGGTATCCTACGCGATGATGGGGCCCTTTATGGCTATAATTAGACCAATTGCGGCCATTTCTACCGCTATAACTGCAGGCTTGCTAGTAGGCCCTGATAAAAACGATCATGCTCCACAGAGTTCAGAGCCAGTTCAGTCCTGCTGCGCCAGCAAAACTGCTGAACCTGCACCTGACCCTGAACCTGCATCCGCAGAGAGCTGTTGTAGTAAAGTAAGTGAAGAGAACAGCGCTGCTGATAGCATTGGTAATCGGCTCAGAGATAGCATGAAATTCACCTTTGTAGATCTTATTAGGGATATCAGTCTGTGGCTAATGATCGGTCTTGGAATTGCAGCCGTGGTGAAAACTTATGTGCCCACCGAGTTTTTAACCCAGTGGGGTGATGGCTTTATGGCCTTTGTAGTTATGGCGCTAATTGGTGTACCCATGTACATATGCGCCCTAGCCTCCACACCCATTGCTGCAGGTCTTCTGTTTTCAGGAGTATCTCCAGGTGCAACATTAGTGTTTATGCTGGTGGGGCCTGCGACCAATATAGCCACAATCGGCTTGGTTAGAAATGAGCTAGGCACGCGCGCCTTGGTTGCCTATCTTGGAAGTGTTGTTGGCGTGGGATTTGGATTTGGTTATCTCACCAACTATTTAGTAACTCAATGGAGTATCGATTTTCTAGCTCAAACCCAACACACACACATGATGACCAACACACCAATTGCTTCAATGTCCGCTATTATATTAGGCGCTTTAATGACTTATGCTCTCGTAACAAAATATTTGTTCGTAAAACCTGCATCTGCTTAGTAAGTGGACAAACCAAACAATGGAAACTAATTTACACTTCGTAGAGTACGGTAACCCCAACGGAACACCCGTTGTCTATTTCCACGGCGCACCAGGCGCGCCCGAGGAATGCTCTCTATTTGACGCCCATGCTAAAATTTATAATCTAAACATTATGTCCTTCGATCGCTTCTCCATTGACTCCTCTCTGACAGCCGCGCGCTACTATCAATTCATTGCTGATACTATTAAGCAAAAAACAAATGGCAAGCCCATTGATTTGATCGGATTTTCTATAGGTTGTCACACAGCTATTGAAACTAGCAACTATATGAATGAGAACGTCCGAAATTTATATCTAATCTCTGCGGCAGCCCCACTTGATGCAGGGGTATTTATAGATGATATGGCAGGTAAATTTCTTTTCTCTGCTGCAATCAAGTCACCAATCGTTTTCAATTTGATATCGTACTGGCAGAACCTGATGGCAAAGCTAGCACCTAATATGCTTTACAGAATCTTGTTTGCTAGTGCCACAGGAAAAGATAAAACACTCTCAGAAACTATAGACTTTAAAGCAAACTTTACTCCCATACTAGCCGACTGTTTTAAACGTAATTTGACCGGTTATATGAGGGACATTAAACAGTATGTAACACCATGGCAATCAGCTGTTCGCGATTGCAAAACCAATGTTTATTTGTGGCACGGAGACCAAGATAACTGGTCACCCATTAGTATGGCGCACCATCTTGCAAACAATATACCTAATTGCTCGAGTCCGAAAATAATCAAAGGTGCGTCGCACTTCACTTGTCTAACCTTAGCTGCCCCAGAGATATGCGCGCAGATAAATGAAAATTAAATAAACAAAAGTAATAAATAGAAAACACTGGACAAAAAAAAGCAGCCCTTTGGCCACTTTTTTTAAGCAACACTCATGTGGGCAAAACCCTACCAGCCAGTGATCTCTTTCAGACCATTGCCAATCTCAGCAAGACTACGCACGGTTTTAACACCAGCATCTTCAAGGGCCGCAAACTTCTCATCTGCTGTACCTTTACCACCTGAAACGATCGCACCAGCATGGCCCATGCGCTTGCCTGCTGGGGCTGTTACACCAGCAATATAAGAAACAACAGGCTTGGTGACATTGGCTTTGATGTAAGCCGCCGCTTCTTCTTCTGCAGTGCCACCAATTTCGCCGATCATAACGATGGCCTCAGTGGCTGGATCTTTTTCAAACAGCTCTAAGATATCGATAAAACTTGATCCGGGGATTGGATCGCCGCCAATACCCACACAGGTAGACTGGCCAAAGCCGTAATCTGTGGTTTGCTTAACTGCTTCATAGGTCAATGTACCAGAGCGAGATACGATACCGACTTTGCCCGGCAGATGAATGTGTCCAGGCATAATGCCGATTTTACATTCACCGGGGGTAATAACACCCGGGCAGTTAGGCCCTATTAAAGTAACTCCCAAGGAGTCACATACCACTTTGCAGTCGAGCATATCTTGTGTGGGTATACCTTCGGTAATACAAACTACTAGCTTGAGACCTGAATATGCAGCTTCGAGAATAGAATCTTTACAAAATGGCGCTGGAACGTAGATAACTGAGGCTTCTGCCCCTGTTTCTGCAACAGCCTCCGCTACAGTATTGAACACAGGAAGCCCAAGGTGTGTTGTACCACCTTTACCCGGTGTAACACCGCCAACCATTTTTGTGCCGTATTCGATAGCTTGCTCTGAGTGGAAAGTGCCCTGCCCACCAGTAAAGCCCTGGCAGATAACTTTTGTGTCGCTGTTAATTAAGATAGACATGTTTAGTTACCCCCTGCGGCTTTAACAACCTGTTGTGCTGCATCAGTCAAACTAGTAGCAGCAATGATAGCAAGACCAGATTCGGCCAATTTTTTAGTTCCTAGCTCTGCATTGTTGCCCTCTAAACGCACAACCACCGGAATAGTTACACCAACCTCTTCTACCGCGCCAATTACGCCTTCGGCAATCAAATCACAGCGAACGATACCGCCAAAGATGTTGATCAGTACGGCTTTAACGTTGGTGTCTGAAAGAATAATTTTGAACGCTTCAACTACACGCTCTTTGGTCGCTCCGCCCCCAACATCGAGGAAGTTAGCTGGGGATCCACCATGAAGATTAACAATGTCCATAGTGCCCATGGCTAAACCAGCACCATTGACCATGCAACCAATGTCACCATCAAGTGCTACGTAATTTAAATCCCAGGCTGATGCATGGGCTTCACGAGCATCCTCCTGAGAAGGATCATGCATTTCTTTAATCTGCGGCTGACGATACAGCGCGTTACCATCAATAATAACTTTGGCATCTAGGCAGTGAAGGTTTCCTTCGTCAGTGATAACCAGTGGGTTCACTTCTAATAGCTCAAGGTCTTTCTCTTTAAACAATTTAGCCAAACCCATAAAAATGCTGACAAATTGCTTAACTTGAACCCCTTTGAGCCCTAATTTAAACGCAAGGTCACGTCCCTGATAGGGTTGAGCACCCGTTAGAGGGTCTATAACGGCTTTTAGGATCTTTTCTGGGGTTTCGTGCGCAACCTTTTCAATCTCAACACCGCCCTCGGTAGAGGCCATAAAGATGATTCGACGAGTTCCACGGTCTACCACAGCGCCCAAATAAAGTTCTTGATCTATATCTGTGCAGGTTTCAACCAGAATACGGCTTACTGGCTGGCCATTGGCGTCTGTTTGGTAGGTAACTAAGTTTTTACCGAGCCAATGACGCGAAAACTCTTCGATTTCTGTTTTAGAGCTAACAAGTTTAACGCCGCCGGCCTTTCCGCGGCCACCCGCGTGGACTTGAGCCTTAACAACCCATCGATCACCACCAATGATGTCAGCGGCCGCTATGGCTTCTTGAACTGTTTCTGCCGCAACACCTTTAGAAACAGGTAGTCCATATTCGGCAAACAGTTGCTTACCTTGATATTCATGCAGGTTCATACTTCATTTCCTGTTAGTTGTAGTTGTATTGCGCCCCGCGCTGCCAATAAAACAGCCCGAAGCGCAAAAAGTTTAAAGTCTTTCTAACGTCGTTTTCGATTAGCGATGTGAATAGCACTACCATTGACCGCCAATGCAGCTTCATGCACGGCCTCTGACAATGTTGGATGCCCAAATACCGTCATTCCAAGATCTTCAGCGCTGGAACCAAACTCCATGGCAATCGCTACCTGTTGAGTTAGGTCTGCTGCGCTTGGACCTACAATGTGACAACCTAAAATACGGTCGGTATCTGCGTGAGCAATGATTTTGACCATACCATCGGTATCATTCGCAGCCATTGCTCGCCCACTGGCGGCAAAAGGAAAAACGCCGACATTATAGCGTTCTCCGGCTGCTTTAACTTCTTCTTCGGTCTGACCCACTGATGCTACCTCAGGATGAGTGTAGATAACATTAGGAACAATGTCATAGTTCATCTGGGCCTTATGTCCGGCAATCCGTTCTGCTACCATCACGCCTTCTTCAGAGCCTTTATGAGCAAGCATTGGACCACGCACCAAATCACCAACCGCGTAAACGCCAGGGGCATTGGTTGCACAAAATTCGTTCACGAACACCGATCCGCGCTCATCAACGTCCACCCCGCTGTCTGCAGACAATAGTCCCTCCGTAAACGGTCGACGACCAACACAGACAATGAGCTTGTCAAACGTCTCTTTAAGTTCATCTCCAGCGGAAGTTTTGTAGGTTACCTCGACTTCACGGCCTTTAACTTCAGTACCCGTAACACGGGCGCCTAAGCGGATATCCAAGCCCTGCTTGGTGAAGATTTTTTTCGACTCTTTAGCAATAGCTTTGTCCATAATCGCCAAGAAGTCGTCTAATGCTTCAAGAAGCACAACTTTTGAGCCCAAACGACCCCAAACTGACCCTAACTCAAGGCCAATTACACCGGCACCAATAACGCCGAGACGCTCTGGCACCTCACCAATCTCCAATGCACCAGTTGAATCAAGGATTAAATCGTTATCAACAGGTGCCACGGGAATAGCTATAGGTTGAGAGCCAGAGGCCAAAATGACATTTTCAGCATCAATAACTGAGACAGCACCTTCATTGTCCGTTAACTCAACCTTTTTACCCGCTAAGAGCTTTCCAGTGCCATACAGCGCGGTGACACCATTAGCTTTGAATAACCCTGCTATACCACCCGTAAGTTGATTAATTATTTTATTTTTTCGATCGAGCATGGCGGGAATATCAATTGCCACACCGCTAGTACTAATACCATGGATGGCAAGCTCTTCTGCCGCTTCGTGATACTTAAAGGAGCTATCTAGTAGGGCCTTGGATGGGATGCAACCAACATTAAGACAGGTACCGCCATTAACACCCTTACCGTCACTGTTTTTCCACTTTTCTATACACGCCGTTTTCAGACCTAATTGCGCAGCTCTGATCGCAGCTACGTATCCTGCGGGGCCACTTCCAATAACGACAACATCAAACTTATCGGACATTTATTTACCTATATATCAATTACTTATGAATTAAATCTCGAGCAATATCTTAGCTGGATCTTCTATCAGCTCTTTAATGGCCACTAGAAATTGAACAGCGTCCTTACCATCGATCAGACGATGATCATAGGACAATGCTAGATTCATCATGGGCCGAATGACCACTTCCCCGTTTACCGCCATTGGACGCTGTTGAATCTTGTGCATTCCCAATATCGCAGACTGCGGTGGGTTGAGTATCGGTGTTGAAAGCAGAGACCCATAAACACCGCCATTGGTGATGGTGAAGGTACCACCGGTCATCTCTTCAATCGTTAACTTACCGTCCCGCGCCTTGCCTGCGTAGGTACTAATCGCATTTTCAACAGTCGCGATACTCATATTTTCTGCATTACGCAATACCGGAACCACGAGACCTCTGTCAGTAGAAACCGCCACACCGATATCCTGATAACCGTGATACACGATGTCAGTGCCATCTATCGATGCATTGACCAATGGGTAGCGCTTCAGCGCCTCGACAGCCGCTTTGACGAACATTCCCATAAATCCTAAGCGAGTACCGTTATGCATCTTGGTAAACTCATCTTGGTACTGTTTACGCAGACCCATCATTGCGGTCATATCAACTTCGTTAAAAGTCGTTAGCATCGCAGTAGTCTGAGTCACGCTAAGTAAGCGCTCTGCAATACGCGAGCGCATTCTAGTCATCGCTACGCGCCGCTCGACCCGCTCACCACCTTGCAGTATAGCTTCTGCCTCAGCAGCGACTTTTGGTGCCTCCACGGTGGTTGCGGTTGGCTCTGGAGTATAATTAACCACATCTTCTTTGGTGATTCGCCCACCCTTTCCTGTGCCGGTAACCTGAGAAAGGTCAATATCTCGCTCATCTGCAAGTTTCTTTGCGGCGGGATTAACTAAGGACCCCCCCACCTCTGCATCTGGCTCAACTTTGGATGCTGCTAACACCGGAGTAGGCTCTGCAACAGCGCCCTCTTCAATCCGCGCAAGTACTTCATTGCTTAAAACGATGTCGCCCTCTGCCTTCAGGACTTCAACAAGAGTACCTGAGGCGGGAGCAACAACTTCCAATACAACCTTGTCAGTCTCTATGTCCACAATCAGCTCATCGCGACTAATAGTGTCTCCTGCTTGTTTATGCCAGGTCGCCAAAGTGCCCTCTTGGACTGATTCTGGATATGTAGGTGCCTTGATTTCTATGGCCATTAATCTATTCCTAGTTTAAGAGTCGAAAGTTAAAGCTTCATCAATAAATTGTTTCTGTTCTTCAAGATGGACAGACATATATCCACTTGCCGGTGCTGCTGAGCCAATACGCCCCGCATAGCTCAACTGCAAACTTGAGTCATGGCGCTGCATGGCATTGCGCATATGGTGCTGACTACTGTACCAAGCGCCCTGATTCATAGGCTCCTCTTGACACCACACCACACTTTCTAACTTAGGATAAGCCGCCAATACCACGTCCAACTCTTTGTCAGGGAAAGGATACAGCTGCTCCAAGCGGACGATCGCTATATCCTTGATACCTCGCTCATCTCGCTCCTCGAGAAGATGATAATAAACCTTGCCTGAGCAGAGAATAATACGCTTTACCGCCGCCGCATCAACACTACCATCGTCAATAACATTACTAAAATGGCCCTTGGCCAAATCTTCAAGAGATGAAGTCGCCAGTTTATGCCGCAAAATCCACTTGGGACTCATGATAACCAGTGGACGTCGCATTGGCCTGATTGCTTGGCGTCTTAATAGATGGAATATTTGTGCTGGACTGGTTGGGTTACAGATTTGCATATTGTGTTCAGCACATAGCTGTAAAAACCGCTCAAGACGAGCTGAGGAATGCTCAGGACCTTGACCTTCGAAACCATGAGGCAACATCATCGTCAGACCACACAGCCGGCCCCACTTGTGCTCTCCGCTAGCGATAAACTGATCTATCACTACTTGAGCACCGTTCGCAAAATCGCCAAACTGGGCTTCCCATATAATCAAGCCTTTGGGCGCTGTAGTTGCATATCCATATTCAAAGGCCAGTACAGCCTCCTCAGATAGCACAGAGTCATAGATATCAAATCGCGGTTGCTCATCGTACATATTAGCCAGAGGCAGGTAAGCTTCACCATCGTTCTGATTAAACACTACGGCATGACGATGAGAGAACGTACCTCTGCGAACATCTTGTCCAGTAAAGCGGATCGGGTATCCCTCTCGCAGCAAGGTGCCATAGGCCAGCAGTTCTGCCATGCCCCAATTCAGAGGCAGCGCTCCTCCGGCCATCTTACGACGGTCATCATAAATTTTAGAGACCTGCCGCTGAACCTTAATACCATCGGGAATCGTAGTAATTTTGGTTGCTACTTCCTGTAACTTTTGCAGATCGGTTGCTGTGTCACCTTCAGTGCGCCAATCATGGTCTAGGTAGGGGTTCCAATCAACAAACAACGAAGTATCAGGCTCTCTGACTAAGTTGTGTACCACAAACTCGCCCTTATCAAGCCTAGAACGGTAAACATTTGCCATTTCATTAGCCTGGGTCTGCTCGATAATACCTTCAGTGACTAATTTTTGAGCATAGAGAGTTCGAGTCGTCGAATGCTTTTTGATAATTTCGTACATTAACGGCTGTGTCGAAGATGGCTCATCGGTTTCGTTGTGACCTCGACGGCGGTAACAAACCAAATCAATAACAACATCTTTACCAAATTCATATCGATAGTCTGTAGCTAGCATCGCAGCGAACATTACTGCATCAGGGTTATCGCCATTAACATGCAAGATAGGCGCACCAACCATTTTGGCAATATCTGTACAGTATTCAGTAGATCGGGCGTCATCTTGTCTACTCGTGGTGAACCCCACCTGATTGTTTATAACAATATGTATGGTACCGCCAGTTTTATATGCTCTGGTCTGGGAGAGCTGAAATGTCTCCATAACCACTCCCTGTCCCGCAAACGCAGCATCGCCATGCATCAATATAGGCACGACCTTTTGCCCTGTTGGGTCATTGCGTCGATCCTGGCGCGCTCGCCCTGAACCTACTACCACAGGACAGGAAATCTCCAAATGCGATGGATTAAAACCCAGCGCCATATGGACTTCGCCACCAGGAGTCATGACATTCGATGAGAAGCCTTGGTGATATTTTACATCCCCTGATGTATTGACCAGACGCTTACCTTCAAACTCGTCAAACATTTCAGCAGGATTTTTGCCCAAGATGTTGACTAAAACATTTAATCGCCCACGGTGAGCCATGGCCATCACAATTTCTTTAGCGCCGTATTCTCCCGACCGCCTAACCAAACAGTCAAGAAGCGGGATAAGACTCTCACCGCCCTCAAGCCCAAAACGCTTGGTACCAGGGTACTTTGAGTCAAGGTGCTTTTCTAAACCCTCTGCGGCCGTCAACCTGTTAAGCACATCAATCCGAGCATCTTCGCCATAGGTGGGCTTAGACCTAACACTTTCAAACCTCTGGGCTAACCACTGCTTTTCTGCGAAAGAGGTTATGTGCATGAATTCGGGACCCAAGTTACCGCAATAGGTCTCTTCTAGGACTTCAACTATCTCTCTTAGGGTCGCCTCGGGCTTGCCGATATAAAGGGGGCTGGTTTGAAATGTAGTATCCAAGTCAGCGTCGGTGAGACCGTGGAAATGGAGCTGTAAATCAGCCACGTCTTCACGAATCATGAGCCCTAATGGATCTAACTTCGCTTTTTGGTGGCCTCGGAATCGATAGGAACTGATTAACTGGACAACTTTTACCTGCTTACGTTCATGCTCCAAGTGGATTCCGCCGGAGCCTGGCGCAGGGGTCGGACGAGCTTGGCGTCTTCCGAGCAGCTCAAAATGCTGGATAATTGTGTCGTGAGAGATATCAGGTGCAATCGAACCATTGGTCCGAGGAAGGGAGTCAAAAAAGCTTCCCCACTCTTCTGGCACAGCGTTGGGGCTGTGCAAGTAGGTTTCATAGAGCCCTTCAATATACGCGGCGTTTCCACCAGAAAAGTGCGAGGAGCTGAGGAATTGCTCCATTAGGCCCTCAGGCATTGCTATTTGTCCTTATGACTGCAAATTTTGGCGCCATTTTAAAGGGGTAGTACTCCTACGGCTAGTAATATTTAGGAAAATTGACGTTTTCCACCAAATTAACCAAATTAAGTTGGGTTTCTCATCAACATATTGCGAATATGACCAATCGCCTTAGTGGGGTTTAAACCTTTTGGACACACTTGCACGCAGTTCATAATACCATGACATCGAAACACACTGAACGGGTCATCTAGCTTAGATAATCTCTCTGCGGTCGCTGTGTCCCTGCTATCGGCCAAAAACCGATATGCCTGCAGAAGTCCTGAGGGGCCAATAAACTTCTCAGGATTCCACCAGAAAGAAGGACAAGCCGTTGAACAACATGCGCAGAGAATACATTCATATAACCCATCTAGCTTGGCGCGCTCTTCAGGGGTCTGTAAACGCTCAATCGCAGGCGCTGGCGAATTGTTGATCATGTACGGCTGGATCTTCTCATACTGGGCATAGAACTGAGACATGTCTATAACAAGATCTCGAATAACAGGTAATCCAGGTAGCGGACGAATAATCAGTGAATTACCTTTCACCGCCTCTGATAGCGGAGTAATACAAGCCAACCCGTTTTTTCCTGAGATATTTACACCATCAGAACCGCACACACCTTCTCGACAAGAACGCCTAAACACTAGGGATGGATCCTCAATCTTTAACTTCTCGAGAACATCTAAAACCATAAGGTCTTTGCCCTGAGTATCAAACTGAAAATCCTGCATGTAGGGTTCGTTATCAACTTCAGGGTTGTAGCGATAAATACTTACATTTAGCATAAAATTAAAATCTCTTCTCGCATGATCAATAGGTACGAATTTTGGGCTCAAAGGGCTCACGGGTTTTTAGTGTAAAATTCACCGCGCGCTTACCAATTTCCTTACTTCCTGGGAAATAAATAGAATGACACAACCAGTTCTCATCATCTCGCTCTTGGAAATCTTCTCTTGCATGAGCGCCTCTACTTTCAGTCCTACCCTCCGCTGCGATGGCCGTAGCGTAGGCAGTTTCAAACAAATTCTGCAATTCAAGCGCCTCAATTCGAGCGGTATTGAATGAATTACTTTTGTCGTCAAGGTATACATTTTCAATACGAGGACGAAGCTCATCCAGCTTCTTAACGCCTTTCTGCATGTAGTCTCCACGCCGGAATACTCCAAAGAAGTTTTGCATGATAGTCTGCAATTCCGCTCGCAAGACCGCCGCATTTTCTCCCTCGGTGGAAGCATTTATACGATTTAGACCAGCCATTGCACGATCAATATCCTCTTGCGTCGCATCTTTAAGGTCAATGCCTTTGCTGAGCTCATTTTCAATGAAAATTCCAGATGCACGCCCAAAGACGACCAGATCAAGCAATGAATTTCCACCTAACCGATTAGCCCCATGGACAGATACGCAAGCAGCTTCACCGCATGCATAGAACCCTTCGATAACTTGGTCATTGCCCTCTCTATCTATCGTCAGAGCCTGTCCGTTAACGTTGGTTGGAATGCCACCCATCATATAATGGCAGGTAGGAACCACCGGAATGGGCTCTTTAACAGGGTCTGCATGAGCAAAAGTCCGTGAAAGTTCGAGAATCCCTGGAAGCTTCGCATTTAATGCCTCTTCTCCGAGGTGATCTAACTTGAGAAACACATGGTCTCCGTCAGGGCCACACCCACGCCCTTCCAGAATCTCAAGCACCATCGACCTAGCAACCACATCTCTGCCCGCCAGATCTTTTGCGTTTGGAGCATAACGCTCCATAAACCGTTCACCATCTTTGTTGATCAGATAGCCACCTTCGCCACGACAACCCTCAGTAACCAGTGTTCCAGCCCCGTGTATACCGGTGGGATGAAACTGCCACATCTCAATATCCTGAACCGGAAAACCAGCCCGTATAGCCATTCCAACACCATCACCGGTACAAATATGTGCATTGGTAGTTGACGCATAAATTCGTCCCGCACCGCCAGTCGCAAAAACAGTGGCTTTTGATTTGACGTACACACACTCGCCGGTTTCAATATTTATTGCTACAACGCCAACAACGGCATTGTCTGAGTTCTTCACTATATCTACGGCAAACCATTCGTTGAGAAAAACTGTTTTGTTCTTCAAATTCCCTTGATACAACGTATGCAAGAGAGCGTGGCCCGTTCTGTCTGCGGCCGCACAGGTTCTAGCTGCTTGACCACCAGCACCGTAATCTTTTGATTGGCCGCCAAAAGGCCGCTGATAAATACGACCCTCCTCTGTTCGAGAGAAAGGAAGGCCCATGTGCTCAAGCTCGAAGACAGCCTCAGGGCCTGTCTGACACATGTATTCGATGGCTTCTTGATCACCAATGTAATCGGAACCCTTAACCGTGTCATACATATGCCACTGCCACCGATCATCTGGATCATCGCTGGCAATTGCACAGGTGATTCCGCCCTGTGCTGAAACTGTATGAGAGCGCGTAGGAAAAACCTTGGTTATTACTGCTGTTTTATAACCTGACTGCGCTAGCTGAAGTGCAGCACGCATTCCGGAACCGCCGCCGCCGACAATAACGGCGTCAAAACTCATTGTTCTTAAACTAGCCATGTACTTAAAATCCCCAAAGAATGTCGATAGCCCAAACCAAATAAATCAATATCACTGCAATCATGCACACTTGTAAAACCTTACGGATAATGTCAGCTTTTGGCCCAAGGAGTCTCTCCGTTACATAATCTGTAAGAACACACCAAATCCCAATCCATGCGTGGGACGCGATGGAAGCCATCGTCAACAAGCTAAACAACCGCATCGATAGCAGACTATTTAATTCAGACCATTGAGCGTAACTGATGTTTGGATTTGCCAAAAGGTAGACAGTGATAAACACGATATATGCAGTCATAACTAGAGCTGAAACGCGCTGAACCAACCAATTAATCACACCACTTTGACTGAAACTAGAGGCTATTCCTACCATGAGACCACCCAGCTGGTAATAATTGCAATAATCAAAAGCGATAGAGCGACTGCTGTCCAGGCGCTATTGCGACCACTGTTAAAACTCTCTTCACCTAAACCAAAGTCCATCACCAAAT
Organism: SAR92 clade bacterium; assembly: GCA_004211905.1. GTDB lineage: Bacteria > Pseudomonadota > Gammaproteobacteria > Pseudomonadales > Porticoccaceae > HTCC2207. Next base: position 20,975 of record SHBP01000004.1, on the reverse strand, counting down.
GTCTAATCCCAGCCACCGTGTGATAGGCAAGCGCGGCAAGGCTACCCCATACCAACAGCTTCGCCACAGGATGAGCAACTAAATCCTTGAGCATATTAAAACTTTGTTCAGAGTCGAGGCTAAGATCAAGCAGCCACAGCATGACGGCCAAGCCAAAAAAAGTAATCACCCCAGAGATTCGATGTAAAATTGAAACATAAGACGTGACAGGCAGTCTTATCGTCCCAAGATCCAAATTAACAGGTCTTTTCTTATTCGTCATGCGCTACCTCATAGTTACTTGCCGAAGTTAGCCACTCCGCCATGAATATGTTGTTTAAATGAAATCGTCTCGGGTTCCTCCTGCGAATGCGGAGCTCCCTTTTGTTGGGCACGCAGTATAATAATAAGGGTACTCAAATTCAATTAGGATTCTCCGAAATACTAAACTGATATACCAAATTGATCTGTGGGGAGCATTTTCAATCACTTGTCCGCTAAATAGAGAGAAAATCTTGATTTAGTTCACATCGAAATTGCATTGATGCCTGATAATATTCGGTAAGTGAATAGTGAACATCTAATCCAGACGATAAACTATGACCGATTTACTGCTAACAAGCGCCCGGAGGAGGACTCTTAGGTTACTAAGGGACCTCTAGTATCATTAACATCGTATTGACAATTTTCGCTGAACATCTATAGTTGTTTTCCAGATTTTCAGCCATCCATTGTAACAATTCTAAGGAAAAATCATGACTGATCGCAAAGCGACCCTGACAATCGATGGAAAAGCGCCCATCGAGTTGCCTATTTTAACAGGTACCCGAGGCCAAGACGTAATAGATATAGGCACCCTCGGCAGCCACGGTTTCTTTACATATGATCCTGGATTCTCAGCTACGGCCTCATGTCAATCGGACATCACTTATATCGATGGTGATAAAGGTATTTTGTTACATCGTGGATATCCAATCGAAGTGTTAGCCGAAAAATCAGACTACATTGAAGCCTGTTACTTGCTTCTTGAGGGAGCTCTCCCCACTGCCGAGCAGAAGCAAAGTTTTGAGCACACAATCAAGTATCACACCATGGTAAACCGCTCAATTGAGCAATTTGTCAGTGGCTTCAGATATGACGCTCATCCAATGGCAATGCTCTGCGGTGTTGTAGGCGCTATGTCCTCGTTCTATCACGACTCTTTGGACATCACAGATCAAGAGCACAGGTCAATCTCTGCTCACAGACTTATTGCAAAAATGCCTACCATTGCTGCAATGTGTTACAAGCACTTTGTAGGCCAACCCTACGTTTACCCCGATAATACTCTTTCATATTCAGAAAACTTTCTTCATATGATGTTTGGCACTCCCTGCGAGAAATATGAATGCCATCCCGCATTGGCTAAGGCAATGGATCGTATATTCCTACTCCATGCTGACCACGAGCAGAACGCCTCAACCTCAACTGTTCGACTAGCTGGTTCATCAGGGGCTAACCCTTTTGCTTGTATTGCTGCAGGTATTGCTGCACTTTGGGGACCCGCGCACGGTGGAGCAAATGAAGCTGTACTTGGGATGCTAGACGAAATTGGACATGAAGATAATATTGAAGAGTATATTGGCAAGGCTAAAGACAAAAAAGACCCCTTCAGACTCATGGGCTTTGGCCATCGGGTGTATAAAAACTATGACCCCCGGGCCACAGTTATGCGACAGACATGCGATGAAGTGCTTGAGGTCTTAGGCGTCCAGAACGACCCACTATTCAAGTTGGCTAAAAAACTAGAAAAAATCGCTTTGGAGGATGAGTATTTCGTGAGCAAGAAACTTTATCCAAATGTAGACTTTTATTCAGGCATTATTTTAAAAGCTATGGGTATTCCAGTGGAAATGTTCACCGTTATTTTCGCCACAGGACGCACAGTAGGTTGGATATCTCACTGGAACGAGATGATCACTAATCCATATCGCATCGGACGGCCCCGACAATTGTACACCGGTGCTGACGTCAGGGATTACACTCCAGTAGAAGATCGCTAATCTGACATTCGAAACAAGATAAACCTAGAAAGGCAGCCCTAGCTGCCTTTTTTACTCCTCATTAATCTTCAGTTAAATCAATGCACCCAATGATGTCTTTTGGCTTTTTCAGCAACTGATTTTGCTGTGGCGGCAGGCATAGCATTGATCTCTAGCCGGTCAAAAAATAGGGGGTCTATGGTCGATTTACCACTAACTATTTCAGACATATCACTGACATCATATAAACGCCCATTAATCATGGTATGAGATATAAATTCGCTTCGACGGATATCATCAAGAACATCACCGTCTGTAATGACTATATCAGCGAGCTTACCCACCTCGATTGAACCAAGATCGTTATCCATACCTAGAGCGACCGCTGGATCATAACTCCCGCTGCGAAGAGCTTCCCAAGGAGTGAAGCCACCTTGATTAAGCATCCACATTTCCCAATGAGCGGCCAAACCCTCTCGCTGACCATGCGCGCCAATCAATACACGTACACCGGCATCACGTAACGTCTTAGCGTAACTAGCAACTTTTATGTGGTTGTAGTGGTCATCTGGCGCGGTGGCTCGCCGAATAGACCGTGGCTCAACAATATATCTCGGCGCATAACGCATTAATCGGGTGTTTTCCCAAACATTAGTCCGGTCATACCAGTACTTCTCACCCTCTAGACCACCGTAAGCGACAACCAATGTCGGGTTGTATGCCATATCAGTTTGGCTCCAGTATTGAGTAAGATCGTCATAACCGGTGGCGATATTCAGCGAATGCTCCAATGTTGTGTGCCCATCAGAAATCATGCTCATATTTTGGTAAAGCTTTCCGCCACCTTCAGGCACTACCATTAACCCTAAATCGCGCGCTGCTTTGAGTACCTGCTGTCGCTGCTCTCTGCGTGGTTGATTGTAGCTCTTAACTGAGACCGCTCCCATATCCTTGAGCCTCTGCAGATGAAAAAACGCATCATCATAACTATCAATTCTAGCGTGAGCAGTCGGTGAATTAGCACCATACACAATGGTACCTGTGGAAAATATCCGAGGTCCCAGTATTTGCCCATTGCGCTGCATTTCCGAGGCCGCAAATATTTCCGAACTATCGTTAGAAGGATCGTGAATCGTAGTAACACCAAAGGCTAGACTAGACAGGTTCTTCCAGTTCTGTTGAGGAATAATCTCCTCATTAGCTTGTGACCCGTGGGCATGCCCATCGATTAAGCCGGGAATTAATGTCTTACCGGTAACGTCAACTCGAGTCGCTTCAGAAGGAATAACAACATCATCAATACTTCCCACTGCAACAATACGATTGTGCTCTACCAACACAACACCATTACTGATAACTTCCTGAATCTTATCTGCATTGCGCATGGTGATAATTTGACCACCAACTAGGGCAATGATTGAGTCGGGCTTATCTGCTGTCTCAGTAAATCCTAAGTCAATGCCCTCGGTTACTGGTTCAGGCAATTCTTCAGGAGATCCATCAAGAAAACTAAAGGCTTCATTAAGCTCTCGTTCAAATACGGTTGCGGCATGAGACCAGCTCAAGCGAGAACTGTCAGCAGACCAACTTAGATATTCACCTGCCCGCGCAGAGACTTGTGCCACCGGCAATCCACCGGTTTCAGTACCGAGATCTTGTTGAGCCCCTGTATTGAGTAAAGGCGCAACAAAAGCGTTATTTTGGTGGGTATAAGCCACCCAGTTACCATCAGGAGACAACTGAAACTCCGTAACTTTATCTCCCTTGAGGAGCTTACGCTCATCCTCCCCGTCTAAATTAACACTGCGAAGCTCAAGTTCCGTGTACTTACTGTCAGGAACATAACTTGTGTAGTAAAGACGATCCTCTTCAGCTCCAAAGTGGGCGTTAAAACCCCTTTCAAGGACCTTCTCCATTTCATTTGTTTTGATATTAGCTATGTAGATACCTGGTTCCATAGACCATTCCGGAGACAACAAATAACCCCCTGTGACTCTACGAAAGACAAGCTTATCTTTGGTTGGTGAGAACTTAGGCTCCACATAAATACCGGGCTCTGTGGTAATGGTCGCTCCCTGGCCACCATTGATGCTTACTACTTTTACTGCCCCAAGATCAGTATCATTCCACGTGCTGTAGACCACTGATTTTCCATCTCGTGAAAAGCTAGGATAAAATTCATCATGATCATTTTGTCGTGTAAGCCTTTTCACTCGACCGCTTTTAACGTCTCGACGATACAATTTACCCAAGGCTTGGTAGACAACCGAATCTCCTTTCGGGGACATGCTGGCCCAACGAATCATTCTCACATCAAAGGTATCAGGCGCTACATCTACGGGGAATCGCACCGCCTGTTGCACTTGCTTCTCAGTTTTTACATGCATAGGAATAACCGTAACGTCCAAACTTTCAACATGTAATTTGTGAAATTTCCCTGCGGTCCAATAGATTATATGCTGACCATCGGGAGTCCAGTCAAAATAAGCAAAGTTGCCCTCAGAGCCAAAAGTTTCCTGATGATCCCTCTCCATCTCTGTCGACAACCTTCGGTCAATACCGGACTTTAGATTTTTCAAATACAACACAGTCTTTGTGTCTTCTCGCTTAAGATAGGCCATATGTTCCCCATCCGGAGAAGGAGTAGCAACAATGGCACCACCTGCCCCGCCGATGTAACTAATGGACTCACCTGTCTCAAGGTCGTGACGCATGATGTTAAATAATTCGGTGGTAGAGTTTTTCCCGTATTGCCAAACACGCCCTGGGGTCACATCATCGGTGTAATAAAGATATTTACCGTCTGGAGAAAACGCCGGGTCCGTCATATTTTTCTGAGTATGAGGACCAAATGCACGTTTTGTGACCATCACACCATCACCACCTGATCGGTGGTACATCCAAATTTCTCCGGCGGGAATCGAGCGAGATGACATAAAACCTTTTGTCACTGCGACGAAATCTCCATCAGGGCTCCAGCTAGGAGTATGAATTAGCGCTGTTTTTTCACTACTAATCTGCCGAGGGTTGTCACCATTAGCATCCATAATCCACAAATTAGAAGCACCGTCTCGATCACTGATAAACGCTATGCTTTGCCCATTTGGGCTATAGGCGGGCTGCATATTCCAATCAAACCCTTGCACCAATGGGCTAGCTTCGCCGCCACTAATGGGCATGGTGTATATATCGCCCAACATATCAAAAACAAGAGTCTTACCATCTTTACTAACACTGAGGTTTGACCAGGTTGTTTCTGTCGTATCAATTGAGATGGTTTTCATCACGCCCTTGGGTTCCGTTACATCCCATTCGTTCTCAGCCAACTCCTCCATACTATCCGAGGAAAATACGGGGGCAAAAGCAAAACAACACAAGAGGGAAATTATGAAAGAACGGAGTCTATTATTAATCATGTTTTATAAGCCTCGATAAAATTCACAGCGCTATAGCTAATATTGATAACACGGATCCATAATATCCTATCAATTGACATAATAGGAGTGGCAGATAGATACAAATTAAAAGCCGGAATTAACCTAGGATATGGGTCCAGAATGGAAACGGAAGACATCGTCAGGCTGCTCGATAAGGTATTGCTCACGCTTAGCAAAAAAAGCAACCCGTTCCTCAATGGTTTGGTCACCAGCAGCTTTTTCAGCAAGATCCAAATAATCTTTAAAATGCCGCCCTTCCGATTTTAGAAGTGACAAATAAAAAGCCTCTAACTCGGAATCTAAATAAGGCGCTAGCCGAGCAAAGCGCTCACAAGACCTCGCCTCTATAAAAGCCCCTATAATTAGTATATCGATAAGCTTACCAGGATCGTCATTTCTGGCTAGTTCACGCAACCCCGAAGCATATCTGGAGGCTGTTATATGCTGATAGGAAATATCACGCCGACGCATAATTGCAATAACTTGTTCAAAATGCCGCATCTCCTCCCTAATCAACCTAGACATCTTATTAATCAATTCGAAATTATCTACGTAGCGATAGATTAAATTCATAGCAGTGCTAGCAGCTTTCTTCTCGCAATTAGCATGATCAATTAGCATCAATGTCTGATTATCTAAAGCATTCTCTAACCAACGATCGGGTGTTTTACACGTTAGAAAATTTTGAATGTCTTGTAAAGGCGTTGTCATAATCCCTGCCTGTTGAACTGCTTACAAAGTTGGATTGCAGCAATGTTTGTAATTTTCGAACTTTACCATGCTTAAGACAAAAATGGCGTTGTATATTAATATAATCTTAGTCTGTCTATGGACGACTCACACGATCCGCTAAACTTTATTGAGGCTGCGTCCCGTTGAGGGCTGAGTTTTGTGTATTGTCAAACAACCCTATCGCAGTTTTAAATATTGCAGCTAGAGGTTAGCAACGCCTCATAATTTGCAATAATCGGTTGGTACTGCTCGGGGTCTTTTCTTGCTTTCTGTCGATAGTGGCCGACGATCCGTCTCCAATATTGCTGATGATCCGAATTCGACCAATCCCACATCTTAGAGCCTGTGTTAACGATATCCTCATGGCCACTTCTAGATACATAAATGCCTTCATAGAAACGATTATTTTCAAAAATAATTTGCTCACCTTTTAACTTATATCCATTACTAATTAGAGCGTTTCGAACTGCATAGTTTCCGTGGACCGAACAGATCAGCAGATCAAATGGAGTCCGAGGAGCAGATGAACACAGGCTGTTGATGAATTCAACAGTTTGGCGGGCTCCAACACCAGCAATAATGAATAACTGAGAGTCGCTATTGGGAACAACAATATCTTTGACATCACCACAATGGACATTCCAACTATACTCATCCAGAGGACAATTTCTTCTCAGTGTTGCTTCCAGTTTTTTCATTTGCTCTTCAAGAACATCAACAAAAATGACCTCGCCAGCCCGTGACCTTTTAAGCAAAGACATACCGAGTAATCCATGATCACAACAACAGTCCCAAATCGTTTTATAGGGTTCCACGAGCATATTCTCTAACAGGCTAAGTCTGCTACCGGGTCTTAATAGTCTTTTATTCTTGCTCATTTACAATAGCTCTTATCTCATGTTCAATCAGAAATTTTTAGCCCTCAACATTATGTAATATTTTTACAGCGGTCTTCTCCGTATTAGCTCCGACACCTATTACTACGCATAAGTGTACTAGTTTTAGACCGGAATACGGAGCGTTTTAACGATATGCAGAACAGAAAGAAAGGGTAACGCCAATGTGAATTAACTATGCCTCATAACCGCCGAAACAACTCAGACTAATAATGGTTATATACCTTAAGTCCCTGTAAATAAACTACCGGTTAACGTATAATTTCGCCCGAAATCTAGAGCCGTATGCGGCCTACAAAGACTACATCAATAAGACAAAAGGAGAAGCACACCGTGCTAGAAGCATATCGCACTCACGCAGAAGAACGTCATTTACAGGGAATTCCCCCCAAAGCTCTGGACCCAGAGTGGACCGCCGCTTTGGTTGAATTGTTAAAAAACCCTCCTGCAGGCGAAGAAGCCTTTCTGTTGGATCTAATCTCCAATCGTGTGCCACCTGGTGTGGATGAAGCAGCCTATGTGAAAGCGAGTTTTTTGACTGCACTAGTCAACGGAGATGCCTCCTCACCTCTTATAGACCGTAAGGCAGCGGTAAAGCTGTTAGGAAACATGCACGGAGGCTATAACGTCTCCACTTTGGTCGAGCTTCTCGATGATGATGAACTAAATACCCTGGCAGCTGAAGAGCTCAAGTCTACCCTACTCGTGTTTGACGCTTTTCATGATGTTGCTCAAAAATCCGATGCAGGTAACGAATATGCAAGGGCCGTTATGCAGTCATGGGCCGACGCCGAATGGTTCACCACCAATGATGCCGTTCCTCAGAGCATTAAGGTTACTGTTTTCAAAGCTACTGGCGAAATCAATACCGATGATTTATCTCCTGCGCAAGATGCTTGGTCACGCCCTGATATACCGCTTCACGCTCGTGCCATGTTCAAGATGACTCGAGAAGGAATGCATCCGGAGGAGCATGGAGTCATTGGCCCTATGACCCAGATCGAAGAACTCAAAGATCGAGGGCTTCCCGTTGCTTTTATAGGCGATGTTGTGGGTACAGGTTCATCGCGCAAATCCGCAACTAATTCAGTTCTATGGTTCTTTGGCGAAGACATGCCCGGAGTACCTAACAAACGTTCCGGTGGCATTTGTTTTGGCAGCAAAGTTGCTCCGATCTTCTTTAACACAATGGAGGATGCTGGTGCATTGGTCTTTGAAGCCCCAGTAGACAATATTAACAACGGTGATGTGATTGAGATCTTCCCCTACGAAGGCAAAATATTAAACGAAAATGGCGAGGTAATTTCAGAGTTTGAACACAAATCTGATGTGATACTTGATGAGGTGCAGGCTGATGGGCGAATTAATCTCATTATCGGACGCGGTCTGACTCAACGTGCACGAGAGCACATGGGGCTGCCACCTTCTGAAGTATTCCGTCACCCAACCCCGCCAATTCAAAGCGATGCTGGCTTTACACTCGCACAAAAAATGGTAGGTAAAGCATGCGGTACTGACGGCATTAGGCCTGGTACGTATTGTGAACCAAAGATGACTACTGTGGGATCCCAAGACACCACTGGCCCAATGACAAGAGATGAGCTGAAAGATCTTGCTTGTCTTGGCTTTTCTACTGATCTAGTTATGCAGTCCTTTTGTCACACCGCTGCCTATCCTAAACCGGTGGACATTGATACTCAGCATAATCTTCCCGATTTTATAATGAACCGTGGCGGAGTGTCTCTGAGACCGGGTGACGGCATTATCCACAGCTGGCTAAATCGTATGTTATTGCCCGACACAGTGGGAACTGGCGGTGATTCTCATACAAGATTCCCTATGGGTATTTCATTCCCGGGAGGATCTGGCCTCGTAGCCTTTGCCGCAGCGACCGGTGTTATGCCGCTGGACATGCCTGAATCGGTTCTAGTGCGTTTTAAAGGCGAAATGCAGCCCGGGATCACTCTGCGTGACTTGGTTCATGCCATCCCGTATTACGGCATTAAAGAAGGCCTATTGACCGTCGAGAAGAAAGGCAAGAAAAACTTTTTTAGTGGGCGTATTTTGGAAATTGAAGGAGAAGGTATCGAAAACCTGACGGTTGAGCAGGCATTTGAACTCTCAGATGCCTCTGCAGAGCGTTCTGCGGCAGGTTGCACCATCAAACTCAGCGAAGACTCGGTTGCTGAATATCTCCGATCCAACATCACTTTACTGCGCTGGATGATTGCCGAGGGATATGGCGATGTTAGAACACTAGAGCGTAGAGTTCGAAAGATGGAAGAATGGCTAGAAAATCCAGTCCTGATGGAAGCTGATACCGATGCCGAGTATGCAGCTATTATCGAAATAGACCTTGCAGACATTGTCGAACCCATTGTGTGTTGCCCGAATGATCCTGATGATGCAAAACTGCTTTCAGAGGTAGCTGGAGACAATGTAGATGAGATATTTATTGGCTCCTGTATGACTAATATTGGTCATTTCCGCGCTGCGGGCAAATTACTGGATGAAGCTGGCACCGTAGATTCTAGATTCTGGATTTGTCCACCAACACGAATGGATGCTCATACCCTTATGGAAGAAGGCTATTACAACATTTATGGAAAAGTTGGCGCTCGGACAGAGATGCCTGGATGCTCTCTATGTATGGGTAATCAGGCTCGCGTCCTAGCAGGAGCCACCGTGCTTTCAACATCGACTAGAAACTTCCCCAATCGATTAGGCGATGGTGCTAATGTCTACCTGACCAGTGCCGAGTTAGCCTCCGTGGGCGGTATTTTAGGGCGTCTACCGACAGTAGCTGAATATATGGATTACGCGACTAAAATTGACTCTATGGCTGACGAGGTATACAGCTACATGAATTTTGACCAAATAGAGTCTTTCCAAAAATCTGCTGAGCAAGGCAAGTTGATTGCCGCGGAACAAATTGTAGAGGTTAGGTAGCATCGATTAAGACAAGTTAGATACTAAAAAACCCGCGTAAGCGGGTTTTTTAGCGATGAAGCAAAGGGTTACATGTACGCGTTCGATGTGTCGCTGTGGTCTGTGACATCTTTTACACCGAGCAACTCTGGTATCTTATCCAGCAAAGTTTTCTCAACACCTTCTTTCAGTGTTAAATCAACCGCTGAGCACCCTTGGCAGCCTCCACCAAATTCAAGCACGGCATAGCCATCATGTATCTCTGAAAGAGACACAACACCACCATGAGAAGCCAACCCAGGATTAATTTCGTTATAAAGCACATAGTTAACTTTATCTTCTACCGGGCTATCGTCAGTTATGTTGGGTAAGCGTGAATTCGGCGCTCTGATCGTTAACTGTCCCCCGAATTTATCTTCAGCAAAATCAACCATCGCGTCATCAAGAAAGGGAATGCTACGCTGCTCGTAATAACCATTAAATTTACCGTACTCAACCACAAGATCCTCATCATTGTGCTCGCCAGGGCGACTGTAAGCTATGCAGGTCTCTGCCTTGGGAGTTCCAGGGTCAGATACAAACATACGAATACCAATACCCTCGCAATTCTGCTTTTCCAACAGACCTGCAAGATAATCTTGAGCCGAATTAGTGATCGTTACGTTTACCATGACCTTATCCTATACATCTGAGTAGATTTTCTACACCTCTATTTTACCCAATACTGTAAAATTGACCACAATCAATGATTAATAAGTAAAGTATTATATCAACCAATACCCATACCGGCCTAAATAACTGGAGTCACCAGTGAAACAGGAAGAAACGAACAAACAAAAACCTCGATTTGGCTCGATCATCCTGAGCATTCTTGCCGCAGCAATAGGGGTGCAGAGTGATAAAAACAGAGAACGAGATTTTGCCAATGGTAGTCCTCTTACATTCATTATTGGCGGCTTTGTCTTCACAATATTATTCATCGTCACTGTGGCTCTAGTCGTAGGCTTTGTTCTTAGTCGCGCGAACGCCTGACTGCAAGGTATTTAAGCTCTAAACTAGCCGCGGTAGAAGTCCTCAACACCAAATTCCTCATAGCTCGCAGTGGAACCAGTAACAGCTCCCAAATAAGCTGCATTTCGAGTCAGGATCTGCGAAGCAAAAAAATGTGTTGTAGCGATTTTTTGTTTATAAAAACGATCGTTACTACCCGCAGAAACATGAGCTTGAGCTGCCAATGCTAACTTCACCAACAACCAGTAACTAATGGAGTTACCAAATAACATCATAAAGTTGAATGCCACAAATGGTGATTTTGCTGGCTCACGCTTGATATAAGCCAACGCTGTCTTGCACTGCGAAATAGCTTCTTTCAGCGCATCAAGGAGTTCTGCGACTACTGGAGAGTTAGATGCTTTACTGTCTCCAGTAGAGCTCATGTTATCAAGAATCAAGCTTAGCCCTTCGCCACCATCTCGCATACATTTTCGACCAATAAAATCCAAAGCCTGAATGCCATTGGTGCCTTCATAGATCGGCAAAATTCTGGCATCACGCATATGTTGGGCGGCCCCAGTTTCTTCGATGAACCCCATGCCTCCGTGAACCTGCACTCCTAGCGAGGTAACTTCCATTGAGACCTCAGTACACCAGCCCTTCACAAGAGGTGTTAATATTTCCACGAGCAATTCATCGGCCTTGCGAAAATCGTCGCTAAGAGCGTGATGACTGCGATCCTCCGCTGCCACAGCATACATGGAGAGAGCTCGTCCGCCTTCGGTTAGCGCTCGCATTTGCAATAGCATCCTCTTTACATCGCCGTGATGAATAATTGGGGCTCGACCGTCGATACCAACTACTTTCCCCTGCACCCTCTCAGCAGCGTAAGTCACCGCTTGCTGATATGCCCGTTCACTAATAGCAACCCCTTGATGTCCTACGCCTAATCTAGCGTTGTTCATCATACTGAACATACACATTAGGCCCTTATTCAGAGGCCCAACGAGATAGCCCACTGCTCCGCCCTTGTCGCCAAATGCCATAGTGCAGGTGGGACTGCAATGAATGCCCAGTTTATGCTCCACTCCTACAGCCCGAAGATCATTTCGCTCTCCCAAACTACCGTCGGCATTGACCAAAAACTTTGGCACTAAAAATAGTGAAATACCATGATTTCCTAGAGGTGCATCGGGCAACCGAGCTAGCACAAGATGGATAATATTTTCAGTCTGCTCATGATCGCCCCAAGTAATATAGATCTTCTGACCTGAGACCAAATAATGATCTCCATTAGGGACGGCTTTACATTGAACCGCAGATAGATCAGAACCTGCTTGCGGTTCAGTTAGGTTCATTGTCCCTGACCACGCCCCACTGGCTAGATTCGCCAAGTAGGTGCTTTTCTGCTCCTCTGAGCCATAGAGATGCAACGAATGGATGACTCCTCGAGTTAGTAAAGGCAATAAGCTTAGACCCATGTTTGCTGACTGCAACATTTCTTGAACAGCAACATCAACTACGCTCGGAAAGCCTGAACCACCGTATTCGACAGCCCCACTAAGACCACTCCATCCAGCCTCCACCATTTTTTGATTAATCCCCTCTATGGCAGGGGCTGTAATTACGTGACCATCATCAATGTGAGTTTTTTGGCTATCGGCTATGGAGTTTGTTGGGGCTACAACTTCTTCAAAGAACTTCGCTGCTTCAGGTAGGATGGCCTGAATCATATCTACACCGACATCTTGATAGCCCGGTCTTTGGCTTAATTCGCTATAATCAACAAGTTCCTCAAGAATAAAGGAAAACTCTTGAACAGGGGCTTTGTAAGTAGTCATCTCTAATAACCTCAGTGTATCGGCTAACATCTCCCAGACAGTTAGCACCGCCAAATTAATGCGCAAGTGTCTAGATTGAGCCTTTCGCTGTAAACCTAAAACGATGACTAACTAGTCTATCCGTTGTTGCGCTTCTAGCTCTCACCCCATCAAAGGGGTGATCTAATTAAACTGATTAAACCCCCAAGAACTGCTCTGCAGTTAGGTCGTAACAAGTACTGTCTAATTGAGCGACCAACTCAAGATTGGGCTTTATTTTGGGCAACTCATAATTGAAGAAAAACTTCATCGCAGAAACCTTACCTTCATAGAAAGCGTCGTCCGCTGTATTCCCCTTTTGTTTTCCCTCCAGAGCAGCAACGGCCTGCTTTAACCACATCCAAGCAATAACAAGATGCCCCATTGCATCCAAAAATATAGTTGCATTTGCCAAAGCAAGCGAAGGATCGTCTGCCTTGCCAACCGCATCAATAGTTTCCTCTACCAATAACAGAGAGCTTCCAAGCTGCTCACAAAATGAGACAAGCTCAGAATGCGAGCTGGCGGAATCTATCGTTCCCTGAATTTCTTGGCGAAGGATGGATACTGCCGCACCACCGTGCATACGGACTTTACGCCCTAAAATATCTAGCCCCTGAATGCCCCACGTACCCTCATGAATATGATTCAATCGGTTATCGCGGTAGAGCCTTTCAACCGGATATTCTCTTGTATAGCCGTACCCTCCCAACACCTGAATCGCAAGTTTGTTCGCTTCTAAGCAATATTCTGAGGGCCATGATTTACAAATAGGCGTTAGTAAATCCAACAACAGATCGATACGTTGATGCTGGTCCTTGTCATCTGAAAGTTTCTTGGTATCAATCAATTCCGCACAGTAGTAAATTAGAGTTTGGGCGCCCTCAATGAAAGCCTTTTGAGTCATCAACATGCGTTTAATATCAGCATGCTCACTGATCATGATCTGTGGATCTTCTGGATTACGATTAACCAAGGGTCTTCCTTGAGGACGATTTCTAGCGTAGTCCAATGAGTACAAATAGCCACCTAGACCGGTCATTACGGCAGACATACCCACCGAAATACGAGCCTCGTTCATCATATGAAACATGTTGGCCAGTCCTTGATTGGGCTCGCCAACGAGGTAACCTATAGAGTCACCGGATTCGCCGAAATTAAGCAGGCAATTAGTCGCTCCTCGACATCCCATCTTATGGTTAAGCCCTGCAAGAGCTATGTTGTTAAAGTCACCAATACTGCCATCATCATTAACTCGGTTTTTAGGCACTAGGAACAACGATATCCCTTTAACTCCCGGAGGTGAACCGGGGATCTTAGCAAGCACCATGTGAATGATATTCTCAGTGATGTCCTGTTCACCACCTGATATCCACATCTTAGTGCCACTAATCGAATACGATCCATCAGCGTTTAAGTCAGCTTTTGTTCTTATGTCAGCCAGTGAGGAACCGGCTTGGGGTTCTGATAAACACATGGTTCCAAACCAATTTCCGTCCACCAAATCTGGTAGATATTTTCTCTTTAACTCATCAGAGCCACATGCGTTAAGCATATTGGCGACACCTTGAGTTAAGAACAAATAGATATGTGCTGGATTGTTTGCGCAGACAAACATGCCATTGAGCGCCTGATCCATCATCCAGGGAAGTTGCATACCGCCGACATCTGAGTCGTAGGCAGAAGCGCAGAGTCCCGCTTCTTGATATGCAGCAATGGCCTCTTTTAACTCGGAGATAGTCTCGACCTTTCCATCGACAAACTTGGGTTCATTCGCATCCAGCTTTGCAGCACAGGGCAAAAACTGGTCTTCCGCAATGGTTTGACACAAATCCATGATTGCATCGAGAGACTCCCGATCATAATCAGCATAACGATCTGACTCTAATATTTTATCTAAACCAAGTGTTTCATAAAGTACGAAATCAAGATCCCGCCGATTGACAATCATTGACATAACTCTTCCCTCTTTGTTAATTAAAATTTTTCACCTATCTAGCCTCAGAGAACCACCGGGATCTATGCTTCTAGACCCACCAAATAATCAAACCTTCCTCTTTATTGTACCTAAAACAGGGCGTTTTAGGCTTAATTTGTCGTGACCTAGCGTCCACCGGAAAGAGCGTTCCATTATTTTTACTAACAAACAAGCCCGCTAGCTTACAAGTCAATTTTTGTTGCACGCTTCAGCCTTGTCATTAAACTAGGACATAACAAAATAAATAACATTACAGACGTTCTAGAGGGAAATCCGATGATTGCACTTGACCAACTCAGCTGCGTAGCCGATATAACTCGTTATCAATCTAAAATTAACGGGCACCGAGTCGCTCAAATCTTTGAAGGCAGAGAAACGACCTATACCGCCTTAGATCATAGGGCCAGTCAAGTTGCTAATGGGCTTATCGCCGCTGGTTGTAAGCCCAATACACGCATTGGCTACCTGGGTAAGAACAGTGATTATTTCTTTGAAGTCATGTCCGGTACGGCTAAAGCTAATCTGGTTATTACAGGTGTTAATTGGCGATTAGCACCACCGGAAATCGAATATATTCTCAACAATGCCTGTATTGACATACTGTTTGTAGGAGCAGAATTCTACGATGTTGTTGAGCAATTAATGCCTAATATAGGAAATATACGCCAATTTATTGCCATCGATGGCGATCATAGTGAATGGCCCGACTACGGCTCATGGCGTGATACTCAAGATTCAACAGATCCAATGTTGCCTGCTTCTCTAGATGATGATGTCATGCAACTATATACCAGCGGTACCACTGGACACCCAAAAGGCGTTCAACTAACAAATGGCAATTATCTTGATGTCTTGGATCAAGCTGCCAATGGCGGATGGGGTGATTGGGATGAAGGCGAAGCCAGTATTGTGGCCATGCCAATCTTTCATGTCGCTGGGGTTAATGTTGGAGTGGTCGGCCTGTGCCAAGGGCTTACCAACGTCATTCTTAAAGATGTCGATCCTGCGGTCATACTAGATTTGCTTGAAAAATACCGTGTGAAGTATGCCTTTTTTGTTCCTGCAGTTATCTTGTTTTTGAACTCTATTCCAGGCGTACGCGATAGAGACTTTTCAAATTTAGACTTTTTGTTATACGGAGCCAGCCCGATTTCTGAGGACGTGCTACTCACCGCTAAGGATATTTTTAAATGTAACTTCTGTCAGGTGTATGGGCTCACTGAAACCTGCGGTGCAGGCACTATTTTGCAGCCAGAGGATCATGACCCATCTTTGGGGAAACTGCGCTCCTGCGGCAAAGCAGCACCAACAGCAGAAGTACGTATTATCGGTGAGCAAGGTCAGACTCTTCCCGCTAATGAGGTTGGTGAAATCATCTACCAGTCTAAGGCCTTGATGAAAGGTTACTGGAGAAACGATGAGGCCACCGCTAAAGCGATACAAAATGGCTGGTTCCATACTGGTGATGCAGGCTATTTAGATGAAGATGGCTATCTTTACATACATGACAGAATCAAAGACATGGTCGTCTCTGGTGGTGAAAACGTGTATCCCGCGGAGGTTGAAAACGCTCTCTTTGACCATGAGGCTGTTGGCGATGTGGCGGTGATTGGAGTCCCTGATGAGAAATGGGGTGAGGCTGTGAAAGCTGTTATCGTACTGAAACCTGGTATGGCGGCCACCGAGGATGAGATTATTGCCTATTCCAGGACGAAAATCGCTGGTTATAAAGTCCCTAAGAGTATAGATTTTACAGATGTGTTACCAAGAAACCCAACAGGTAAACTTCTCAAGCGCGAACTAAGAGAGCCCTACTGGCAGGGCAAAGAGCGTCAAATAAACTAGCGAGCCATGTTAAAAGTGTATTTATAGAGCACACCTGGCACTTCCACTGGTTCTCCGTCTATAAGACGGGGCACATATCTTAAAGAACCGGCTGCTTTTAGGGCAGCTTTCCCAAATTTTTGCCCTTTTGGCTTTTCTTCTATCACGGTGGGGTTAAGCGCCAATCCCTCTTTCGAAACTGTTAACGAAATCACCGCATAACCTTCCCTACCCTTCTTCTGCGCTTTTAAAGGATACTCAGGTGTCTTCACAAATAAAGGGATATAGTCTCGATCCTCAGTGTTAACTTTGTTTGGTTGCTTTGCCATGATCAGCACGTGCTCAGTAGCTTTGTCTTGCTGATTCGTGCGATCGTAGGCCTCAACTAGAAACGCGTGAGCATAACTTGCGAGTGAGGGATTCTTGGTAGCCTCAAGAAAAAAGGGGATTGATGACTTATATTTTCCTTGAGCCATCTTGATTTTGCCTAACTGAAAATTCGCTAGTGACGCCCCCCACGACTCGGGGCGTTCTGCCTCATTGTTATAGACTTTAAGAGCCTCCTTTAAATATCGAGATTTAGAGCTTAGCCTGGTGAGATCACTCATTCCTATTCCTGCGTCCAACAACGTATCAGCATAAGGAATAGATTCTTTCCCAAAGCTTGCTTCTGCGATACTTAAAGCTCTATTGGGTTTCTCGGCATCTATCAATAGATCAATTAGCTCGGGGGAATCTTTACCATGAATGGATTCATATAACTTTATTGCATTTTTAAGGACTGACTCACGCTCTTTTCCATACAGCGTTTTGCCATAGTTGTAGGTTAGCATGGCAATGTTTTTGCTATCAGGCTCAAAAAGAGCCTTACCAATCTCTAGCGAGGTTTGAGCACACCTCTTCGTCCTGGGTTTTCTAAGTCCATTCTTTGCAGCTTCTTTGTAGCAAGATTGGGCTTCATTAAATGTTTTTATATTATCGGCTCTTGAAAGAGAGGGTTCCTGAGAGATAAGAGAGGCACTAAGTAGAAAAGAACACAGTAAAATCCAAAATTTCAATTGCTAACTCCATTTAAGTTGAAACTTCTTTTAATTATAGACTATCCAGAGCCGAGTCTAGCCAATTCATCCGATTTACATACCATTCTTTCATGTGATCCACCTCTTCTTGATAGGTATCAAAAACCACCGGATTTGGCCAAACATACTGGCCTATGGTTTGCCATTTGTCATTATTCTCTTGCTGCGCCCATTGCAACTGTTCGGCATAGGCGTCTATTTTGTTGAGAATAAAATCCTGGTTACCCTTAAAAAAAGCAAATCTAACTTTTACCTCTTCAACAAAAGCAGGATCTTGAAAAAGGCGTTCGTACCAAGGATGATACTTTACCCACCAACCCTCTGCATAGCGACTGTCCGCATAATCTACATTGCCAAAAGACAGATCAAAGTCCCATAAAGGTCCCATCTTGATTTTCTCACCCGGCATCACATTTAAGAACATACTAGAGAAAAACATCGAATCAACATTTTTAGTTATTTCGCTAATCAAAAACCAATCTACAAAGCTATCAACATCGATGTATTCTGCGTAACCTTCTGTCCCAATAGGATGGGTTTTAATATTTTCTGCAGTGGCCGCACCGCCCTCCCAGCCCGCCACACCACTTTGAAAATCCCCATTAGTGACAAGCTCTGTCCCATCCGAGGTAAGAACGCTGACATCACCGATCCATACCTGTCCGCCTTGATCCCCACCCATATCAAACAAAATGCGACTTTGATCATCTCCAAAGCCAGTAGTAGTCTGAATCAATGTAAATGTTTGCCAAGCAGTTGTGAGGTCTACAGGCTCTCCTGCGTTAGTCCATGGGTCATGGTACAAACCAAGACCTGCTATGATAGTACGATCAATCGATGACCTTGCTTTAAAGGACACCGTGTAATTAGAATCAGGGATCAACGTCATGGACTGGCTCAAGTTGACGTCCCAAACATTCTCAGAGACTGTCTCCTCCACAACAAAGTAAGATGTCATGAAACTGGAATCCGATATCGAATTTTCAAAATCATTAATCAACGTCTTAGCATAAACATACTCAGGGCTATTAGGCTCGAGATTCGGCTCTTTAATGTTAACTATGAATTTATCGGTGATAACACTATCAAAGTAGACATCATCAGGATCTAGCCGCGACTCCTGATCAAGCTCAAGTAAATAACCAACATCACCCAGTGGGACTCGATTATCGCTCTCTTCAACCTTCTGCGTAATGTTATATGTGCCGTTATACTCATCATTTATGTAGACCTCGGCAAAACGCCCTTGCGGGGTCCAGTCTAGGTTACTCAAATAGCCCATTTCGAATGATATTTTATTTCTCAACATAGTTTTGTCTGAATATTCGGCGAGGAATAACCACTTTTTGTCGTTGGGCATTCCTAAAAACTCAGCCTTGTCATCTAGTTTCATTTGAAAAGGCTTTTTCGGGTGAAGCCCCCAGGTCGAGTTACCACGGCCACGAATTTTCATGCTCACTTCAGCAAAATCGTCAAAATTTCTGCCGCCATCCACAGAGGTATCGCCCCGTACGTAGTCATCTTTTGAGTCTATAGCTGCGGCGTCATCTGTCTTGAGGTACACAATTGGTAGGCCTGTAAATTTGGTTAAGTCCACCACATAGTCTTGGGTATCGCCATCTTCATTAGTCACTGTATAAGTGAGCTTATTAGTAAAATCATTCTCAGTAGTACCACTTTCCTGGGCGACGTCTCCGATAGAGACACTAGTACCAGTAAACTCAAAGCTTGCCTTTAGTTTACTTACTTCAGTATTAGTTGGAATTCGACCAGAGAACTCATAATTATCATCTAATGAAAAGATAATCTCAGCATCTATACCCGTGTTGTTTGCAGGAACTAAAGTAAACTGTGTAATCGTTGGGTCTGGCGCCGGGTTGGACGCTGGATTGGGCACTGGATTGGGTATCGGAGAAGAACCCCCGCCACCACATGCTGACAAACACATAACTAAAAAGACTAATGAAATTTTTAGGTACATAAAACGAGTCCTATATTGGAAAAATTAAGTTACGAAACTAATTTATATTTTAAAGCCCTTTCACTTCTGCATAAAGAGCCCAAACACCCCTATTCAAGGTTAAACGGACTAACTGGGAGCACCATCAAGCAACGAGCGAAGCTAAAACCCTTCGCTGGCCTTGAAACGGACGTCGACCATGCATAGCTAAAAAATTATCGACCAAAACCACATCACCTGTTTGCCAGGGGATGTCAAAGGTCAATAAATCAGAAAGTCTGATCACCACAGCCATATCATCGTTGCTAATAGTCGAATAATCACCAAAGCAAATTGATTTTTCGCCAACATTTCTAGCATCTTGCCAACCTCGAAATGCCGCAATTAACTGATTGAAAAAAACTTTACGCCCATCCTTTGCTTTCCGTATTGCGGGAAGAACGGGTGTAGTTACATTAAGCGCACCATCCTCACGCCACTCCCACTGGTAATCTAGCCGACTAAGCTTAGTCTCAGCCTCTTCAATCGTTTCGGCACTCAATGTACTTCGCCAACTGCGCCCTTGCCCTGATGCTAAATCATTTTCAGCTGGCATAGTCTGAGAGTAACGTATTCCCTTTGCTTCACAAACTTCTACAAATCTAGGGATTTCTCGATTTAGATGCTCCAGCAAGATATCTGAACGACAAATAGGCGTTGCACCGCCAGACTCAGGTGCCTGCTCACAAAAGAAAAATAATTTCGACGGGTAGATGGGGGTTTGCGCCATTTCATGGTGAAGAAAGATTGATACCGACGGAGGCGCTTCATTTGCTGTAAAAACTAGATCCGTTCGATTGTGCCTAACTGCGTTCGAGAGGGACTCCTCATAGGTAAAACTTGGAAAATCAAAAGCACGAATAAAGCGATCAAATTCTTTGTCATCTGAAACCCCTAAATCGCGAAACAATATAGCCCCATGAGTTGCTAGCTCCTCTTCCAACTGTTTTCTATGACTTTCAATCCAGTCAGTAACAGACATCATACCTTCAACAGACTGCCCCACATAAACAAGTGGAAATACACTTTCTTGATACTTTTGTTGTCCAGCAAAACTGATCTTTTCTACCCTAATTGCATCCATTAAATAATCACTCATCCATTAGTCGTAAATTGAGTGGAACGTACCAAACGCGCTTTCACAGAACTTGCCAGGATCATTAAACCGGCGGTTTTGATTAAGTGCTGAAATGGCGTCCATTTCCTCATCGGTCAGGTTGAAGTCTGACAATGACAGATTTTCAACTAAA
>SHBP01000038.1 GCA_004211905.1 SAR92 clade bacterium | reverse complement strand
TTGGGCCAAATTCCTATTTATTTGAGTCTGTCCAAGGCGGCGAGAAGTGGGGGCGCTATTCTCTTATTGGTTTGCAAACATCCACCGTCCTTAAGTTATATGGGAACCGGTTGGAGATTATTCGTGACGGCAAACCGATGGTGGCTAGAAAGACAGATGATCCATTGGCTGAGGTGGAGCGGTTTAGGGCTCTTTTCAGTATGCCTGAGTTACCTGATTTACCAAGATTTACTGGAGGACTGGTGGGGTATTTTGGCTATGATACAGTGCGCTATGTTGAGCCAAGGTTGTCTAAAACATCACCTCCTGACCAACTTGGCACGCCGGATATATTGCTTATGGCATCTGATGAGGTAGCTATTTTCGATAATCTTTCTGGGACCATTATGTTGGTAGTTCATGTGGACGCTAAAAACCCTAATGCGCTAGCAGAAGCTGAGGCGAGGCTTGATGAGCTAGAGCAAAAACTACATCAACCAAAACCTGATTTGCCGCCCATGAACATGAATAGCGAAGGCCTATCAGAAGAGGCCTTTGTTTCAAGCTTTGGCAAAGAAAATTATAAGAAAGCAGTAGATACAGTAAAGCAATATACTTTATCTGGAGACATCATGCAGGTGGTCCCCTCACAACGCTTTTCTGCGCCCTTTGATGAAGCGCCGATAAACCTATACAGAGCATTACGGAGATTAAACCCCTCTCCCTATATGTACTTTCTTGATTTGGGGGACTTTCATATCGTTGGATCTTCTCCTGAGGTATTAGCTCGCCTTGAAGACGAGCAAGTAACCGTTCGACCTATTGCAGGTACCCGTCGCCGTGGTGAGACTGCCGCAGATGATCTGATGTTAGAGCAAGAGATGCTGTCTGATCCAAAAGAAATTGCAGAGCATCTAATGTTGATTGATTTGGGACGCAATGATGTTGGAAGAATTAGTCAATCAGGCTCCGTAGAAGTAACCGAGAGAATGGTGGTTGAACGTTATTCTCATGTCATGCATATCACTTCAAATGTGATCGGTCAGGTAAATGAAGGAATGAATGCAATTGACGTGTTGAAAGCAACTTTGCCTGCAGGAACTTTAAGTGGTGCACCGAAAATTAGAGCCATGGAAATTATTGACGAGTTAGAGCCGGTCAAACGAAATATCTACGGTGGTGCAGTGGGATATATTGGTTGGAATGGCAATATGGACATGGCCATAGCGATCCGTACTGCCGTAATCAAAGACAAAATATTGCATGTTCAGGCTGGGGGCGGTGTTGTTGCCGATTCTGAGCCCGAGCTAGAGTGGGAAGAGACAATGAATAAAGCTCGAGCGGTTATGCGCGCAGCAGCAATGGTCAGTGGAGGATCCAAATGATTCTAATGATTGATAATTATGATTCTTTTACCTACAACGTAGTGCAGTATTTAGCTGAATTGGGTGCAAACGTTAAAGTTTATCGAAATGATGAAATAAGCATAAATGAAATAGAGACTCTGTCTCCTGAGAAAATTGTAATCTCTCCTGGGCCTTGCACACCCAATGAAGCAGGTATTTCCGTTCAGGCAATAAAGCATTTTGCTGGAAAGCTACCGATACTGGGTATTTGTTTGGGGCATCAAAGTATCGCGCAGGCATTTGGCGGAAAGATTGTCCGTGCGAAAGAAGTGATGCATGGTAAAACTTCAATAATATGCCACCGTGATGCGGGTGTATTTAAAGGTCTTGGGGCTCGCTTTGAGGCAACACGTTATCATTCGTTAGTCATTGATCAGAAGAGTTTACCTAATTCCCTAGAAGTGACCGCCTGGACCGAAAATGAAGATGGAACCTTAGATGAGATTATGGGCGTTAAGCACAAAGAGCTAAATATAGAAGGTGTTCAATTTCATCCAGAGTCAATTCTGACTGAATATGGCCATGATTTGTTACGTAATTTTTTGGAGGCTTAGCGAGTGCATTTTCATCAAGCTTTAGAATCAATTGTAGGCGGTCGAAATTTGGACGCTGGTGCCATGCGAGATGTGATGCGCGAAATTATGTCTGGTAACACCACGGACGCCCAAATAGGCGCGTTTTTGGTCGCTTTACGTATCAAAGGCGAGTCCATTGATGAAATAACTGGTGCCGTAGAAGTGATGCGAGAATTAGCTACAGGTGTTGAGGTTGCTGGGGATTACCTTGTTGATATTGTTGGCACTGGGGGTGATGAATCTAGCTTGTTTAATGTTTCGACAGCTTCAGCATTTGTAGTTGCCGCCGCCGGCGGGCGGGTCGCAAAACACGGGAACAGGTCGGTCAGCAGCAAGAGTGGCGCTGCAGATGTGCTTGAGGCTGCGGGCGTTAATCTTAGTTTGAAGGCAGAGCAAGTAGCTGCGTGTGTCGATCAGTTAGGATTGGGCTTTATGTTTGCACCTTCGCACCACAGCGCCATGAAATACGCTATTGGTCCCAGGAAAGAACTAGGGTTAAGAACTATCTTTAATATTCTTGGCCCTATGACTAATCCTGCTGGAGTCAAGCGGCAGCTCATAGGCGTCTACGATAAATCTCTCTGTCGCCCGATGGCAGAGGTTCTCGGGAGACTCGGTGCTAAGCATATAATGGTGGTTCATTCAGCAGACGGGCTAGATGAAATCAGTATTGCAGCTGAAACCTATGTTGCGGAGTATAAAGACGGGTCCCTCAATGAATATGTGCTGTTACCAGAAAGCTATTTTACTGAAAGGCAGAGTTTAGATGGACTCTCAGTGGAAAATGCATCCGACTCATTGGAATTAATCTTATCTGCATTTAATGGGGATGCTAAAAAAGCTGAAGATTTAATTGTGTTGAATTCTGGAGCGGCTCTATACGTCTCTGGGTTTGCCAACTCCATACAGCAGGGCATTGATTTAGCGCGGCAAGCTATAGATACAGGCATGGCTAGCAAAAAGATGTCGGAGCTGGTAGCTCTGACAAATGATTTTTAGATTTTACGAAGAAGAGACTGCAATGAGTTTAGAAACCCCGACAATTCTGAAGAAAATTCTAGCGCGAAAGCAGCAAGAAATTATAGAGCATTCCGCCTTAATCTCGCAGTCAGAATTAATAGAAAAAATAACTCTAGCGTCTTCGCCTAGAGGTTTCGCTGATGCAATATCTGCAAAAATAGAGTCAGGCGAAGCGGCTGTAGTTGCTGAAATCAAGAGGGCATCTCCTAGCAAAGGCGTTATTTGTCAGGATTTCGACCCTGAATCTATTGCTAAGAGCTATCAGTTGGGTGGCGCTTGCTGTTTATCTGTCCTTACCGATGTGGACTTCTTTCAGGGATCGAATGAGTACCTGAAATTGGCGAGAAAGGCTTGCCAGTTGCCTGTTATTCGTAAGGATTTCATTATTGACGAATACCAAATTTATGAAGCTCGTGCCATGGGGGCAGACTGCATATTACTTATTGTGTCAGCCTTAAGCGCTGAAAGCCTAAGCAAGCTCCATGAGCTTGCTTTGTCACTTGGTATGGATGTGTTGATTGAAGTCCATAATGAGCAGGAGTTAGATTTGGCCCTACCTCTAAATAACTCTATCATAGGTATCAATAACCGTAATTTGCACACCTTTGATGTTTCTTTGGAAAATACCCTTGGCTTGTTAGATAAAATCCCAAGATCAACAATCGTCGTGACCGAAAGTGGTATTCACTCTCAATCAGATGTGCGCTTAATGCGGAGAAAAAACGTCAATGGCTTTCTAGTAGGTGAAGCTTTTATGAGAACACCTAACCCAGGTCTAAAGCTTCAGGAAATGTTCCGATAGTATCTTCTTTTTATTTTATCGCGTGCCGTAGACCACCATTGTTTTTCCAGAAACAGAGATCAGGCCTTGCGCTTCTAGCTCTTTAAGAACTCGACCAACCATTTCTCTGGAACAAACCACAATCCGACCAATTTCTTGACGGGTGATTTTAATTTGCATGCCATCTGGGTGCGTCATAGCGTCAGGTTGCATGCACAGATCATGGAGGGTCCGTGCTACGCGTCCAGTGACATCTAAAAATGCCAGGCTACTAGCCTTTTTTGTGGTTTCCTTGAGGCGATTTGTGATTTGTTTTGTGAGAGCGAACATAAATTCAGGATTCGTATCACTAAGTTCTCTGAATTTGGAGTAACTGATCTCACAGATCTCACAATCAGTTTTTGCTTTAACCCATGCGCTGCGAACGCCGTCTTCAAAAAGACCCATCTCGCCGAAAAACTCTCCTGCATTTAAGTACGTGATGACCATCTCTTTATTGTCTTTTTGCTCTTCAACCAGCACACACACTGTTCCTTTAACAATATAGTAGAGAACGTCTGCTTTATCTCCAGCATAAATAATGGTGCTCTTGCTGGGATATCTGCGGCGATGGCAATGGGATAGAAAAAAATCGAGGTTTTCCATTGGGGGTGTAGGTAGTAAAGTCATTATATTTCTCCTGAAACGTTACTTAAGGGCTTCCGTACCCAAAAATAGTCTACTAGTTACCAAATATTATGCTAAATAGTATAGAAAGTATGCATTTATGCAAGTTATTTTTTGCGATAGATGCTTAAAAAAAAGGGACCCTATGAAGGGTCCCTTGAAAAATCCTTTAGCAAGGATTAAGAGGGGTTTGGTTAAAACTAAGAATCTGGTTGCCTTTCCTTGATATTTCGAATATCAAGGAAATTAAATTTAGTGTTCCTTAGAAGCTTCAGTGTGAGGTGCTTCCAACTTACCGAAATCATCTTTCGCAATTGCAGCACCCGTGATGCCGGCGAAGCCGAGCAGTAAATAAACGAGTGTCATCATCAAGTCCTTTGTGGTTTCAGAGCATCATTACCCTGATGCGCGTACTATAGGATATTTCAAGGTCATAATTCAAATGCATTTAATGCATTTTATATATGCGTATTTGGTATGACTTATAGTGAGAGCGTTGCATTTTTCAAATGCTAAAAAAAAGGGACCTTAGACAGGTCCCTTTGAAAAAATCCTATGCAGGATTAAGAGGGGTTTGGATCGCGAAACGAATTCTTTAATTAAATTAGATACGCTTTTAACTTGTTATTGGTTCTTAATATAACGCGTAACTATTTATCACGTTGACAATGTAAGCATTTTCCAGACATAATCCAAATGCATTTTTTGCATTAACAATATGCGTTTTGGTAATACCGATAAAGGATCCCAAGATGAACTTACGGAAGCTGTCTCGACTTGATTTGAATTTACTGGTTTCTTTACAGGCTTTACTGGAAGAAAAAAGTGTAACTCGAGCTGCCGCTAGACTATTTATCAGTCAACCCGCCATGAGCCGAGTATTGCAAAGGTTAAGAGATCAATTGGATGATCCTCTATTTACTAGGACTGGCAATGAATTAATCCCAACCCCAAAGGCTCGGGAGTTGCAATTTCGGCTTCCACCTTTATTGGATAATATTCTTGATATTGTTAGTGAGGGAGACTTTGACCCAGCCACCTATGTTGGGGAGATCACTATTGCAGTGCCAGAGTTTGTTGCGATTTCATTGATCTCTGAGCTGACGCGAGCCCTAACAGAAGAGGCTCGTGGCTTAGTCCTCTCTGTGTCGAGCGGTATCGAGTCAGTCGAGGGAGACTTAGCTGAGGGGGCTCTAGATTTTGCTATTGACATAGAAAGGGGTATTACTGATGAAATAAATGCTACTCCCTTAGCAATGTACACTCCGTCGATTTGGATGAGAGAGGGCCACCCTTTGGCAACAAAAGATAAAATGACTCTAGATGAAATTCTTACATACCCTTTTGTTCAATATTATTTATTAATTTCGAAGCGGGTCAGCGCTAGAACTGACGCTCGTTTTGACAGGGCACTTCGTGGGCTGGGTTTAAAACGAAAAAAGGCTTTAGTGACTAATCAGTTAATGACGGCCATGGAAACGGTCTGTGATACCAATTGTTTGATGGTGGCGACACAAAAAGATCTGGTGATCGAGCGAGAAATGCACAGAATTGTAAGCAAGGCGCTTCCGGAGGAGTTGCCCCATGATGAAAGTATCAATCTTGTGCTATTGCAGCATCAGAGAACCGCAGAGTCACCCATACATTTTTGGTTGAGGGAAAAAATCATTGAGCTAGTGCAAGAAAAAGACAAGGTTACCAGCTAGCAATTGGTTATATTCTGTAACTACCCTTAGTCATTATTGTTGAAACAAGAGTCATAAATTTCTTTACAGGTATTGGAAAATCATAACCCCCTGCGTCGAGTGCTGCCTGGGCATGTCTTTCTTCGTCGGCTAACATTTCTTTAACAACCGCACGGCTCTTAAGATCGTCCTTTGGCAATTGTTCCAGATGGCTTTGCAGGTGATCACATACCTGATCTTCAGTCGCA
The DNA here is from genome assembly GCA_004211905.1 of SAR92 clade bacterium. Classification (GTDB taxonomy): domain Bacteria; phylum Pseudomonadota; class Gammaproteobacteria; order Pseudomonadales; family Porticoccaceae; genus HTCC2207. The sequence goes on along the minus strand of SHBP01000038.1, from coordinate 312 downwards.
GCGACAAAGCCTAAGCTAAGTTTGTCGCTTATAATTCCAGCACTGGCACCCAAACCAAAGGACAGAGTATAAAAAACTGGGTTTAATAGACTCGTGCGGCCTCCTAGCTCATTAATTCTGTCCTCGCACCAAGCCAGGTGGTCAATTTCTTCACTTGCGGCTTCTTTCATCTGTTCGCGCACATTGGGCAATTTAGCTGTTAGCGCCTGTCCCTGGTAGAGAGCTTGAGCGCAGATTTCTCCGGTATGGTTCACCCTCATCAAGCCAAGGGCTCGTTCACGCTCACTTTGAGATAAATCAGCGTCGTTAACC
>SHBP01000037.1 GCA_004211905.1 SAR92 clade bacterium | reverse complement strand
GTATGGGAGTACCGAGCGCCCTCATACTCAAAATAATTACGGTAATCACCTGAAGTTGCTACAGCACCTCCAGATAGTGCCAATACTTCTTGCACCTGACTCACTAACGTCGGAGTCTCTATAGCCAGCCGCCATGGTTGTCCATCAGGATTAGAGCCACTGACTCGCATCTCTCCACCCACCTCTACCAGATAGTCCGGCAAGGCATTCATCTCCAGGAGGTCAGCCACTAAATCTACAGCGTATCCTTTGGCCACCGCAGACAGATCCAGCTGGACTGGCCGTGTTTTACTGACAAATTGACGGCCCCCTTCCCTGCGCAATTTAATCGCATCAAGACCAAGCCCCAATAAGTGATCAGCAATAACGTCCGGGTCAGGAAGTTCATCTTTTCTACGTGTAGGGCCGAAACCCCACAAATCGACCAGAGGCGCGACGGTAGGCTCAAAAGCACCATCGCTGGCGGCCCAAACTACCTCAGAAACTTTTAGGACTTTGTAGAAGTCCGTTGAAACCCCAAGCTCTTTGTTAACTGCTAGAGCGTTGAACTGACTAATCTCAGAATCCGATTTATAGGTAGACATCGACTGGTCGACTCTATTCAATTCAGCCTCAATCAACTCCTCAAGATTATCAGGAGCTGGCTGATCGGCAACCACGGTCACTGAGTAATTCGTACCCATCTTTGTGCCGGAGATTTTGATGATTTCTGGACCGAAACCGCAACCAGTTAACAGCATCGCTGTCATAGCGAACAATCCGAAAATACGCGCACCCGAGGCTTTAATTAGTCCCGATAGCGAAAGTCTCTTTGTTGCTTTAGCCACCAAAATCATCAAGAAAAATATTGTCCTTTTCCACGCCGAGATCACTGAGCATCTTGACCACAGCCGCATTCATCATAGGAGGACCACACATGTAATATTCGCAATCTTCAGGTGCTTCATGGTCCTTTAGGTATTGCTCAAACAAAACATTGTGAATGAATCCAGTATAACCTTCCCAGTTATCTTCTGGCTGAGGGTCTGAGAGGGCTAGATGCCAATCAAAATTCTGATTCTCAGACGCTAACATGTCGTAATCATCATCATAAAAACATTCGCGAAGCGATCGAGCACCATACCAAAAGCTAATCTTACGATCGGACTTAAGACGCTTTAGTTGGTCAAAGATATGGGAGCGCATCGGGGCCATTCCAGCTCCACCACCGATAAACACCATCTCACTAGCGGTATCTTTGGCAAAAAACTCGCCAAAGGGGCCGTACACAGAAATAGTATCTCCAGGCTTTAAACTGAACACATAGGATGACATCTGGCCAGGAACAATACCCGTAGATCGTGGCGGCGGCGTGGCTATTCTAATATTAAATTTAACAACACCTTTTTCATCAGGGTAATTGGCCATAGAGTACGCGCGTATCACCGGCTCTTTGACCTCTGATTCGTGTTCAAAGAAGTTAAAGTGCTCCCAGTCTCCTCGGTATTCAGGCTCGATATCAAAGTCAGAGTACTTAATGTGATGCGGTGGACACTCTAGCTGCACATAACCGCCAGCGCGGAACGCAACATCCTCGCCTTCTGGCAACTTCAGGGTTAATTCTTTAATAAAGGTGGCAACATTAGGATTAGACTCGACAACACACTCCCATCGCTTTACACCAAATACCTCTTCCGGCACCTGCACCTTCATGTCTTGTTTCACAGGAGCCTGGCACGACAAACGCCAGCCTTCAGCAGCTTCACGACGAGTGAAGTGCCCTTCTTCTGTTGGCAGCATGGAGCCACCGCCATCATTAATAACGCACTTACATTGGGCGCAACTACCACCACCGCCACAAGCTGACGGTAAAAATAACCCTGCCGCAGACAGTGTTTGTAACAACTTATCGCCCGCTGGCACGGTAATAGTTTTTTCACCATTTATTTCGATGTTGACACTACCTGATGACACTAACTTGCTGCGTGCCACTAAAATAAAGGCAACCAACGCTAGAATCACAGTAGTGAACATTCCTACGCCAAGAATAATTTCAAATTGAGCATTCATACTCAGTTATTTCTCCATCTTCAAAGATCGATACCGCCAAAGGACATGAAGCCCAAGGACACTAATCCCACAGTAATGAATACGATGCCTAAGCCCTGCAAGCCTTCTGGAATATCACTATATTTTAACTTTTCTCGAATGCCGGCTAGTACTGCGATCGCAAGAGCCCAAGACATACCTGAACCAAACCCAAACACGACGCTCTCGGCAAAGTCATATCCACGCTCTTGCATGAGCAGCGAACCGCCAAGAATGGCGCAATTCACCGTGATCAGAGGCAAAAATACCCCTAAGGCGTTGTATAGAGCTGGTACATACTTATCCAGAACCATTTCCAGAATCTGCACAATGGCGGCAATCACGCCAATGAAGCACAAAAACACAAGGAAACTGAGGTTCACATCAGGCATTCCAGCCCAGGCCAAAGCACCATCGGCAAGAAGATAGTTGTACAGCAAGTTGTTCACTGGGACGGTGATCGTCTGCACGACAATCACGGCAATACCTAAACCAATCGCGGCATCTATTTTTTTCGACAACGCAATAAACGTACACATGCCCAGAAACATACTAAGAGCGATATTATCAATAAATATTGAACGAACGAGTAAGCTGAGATAATACTCCATCACGCTACCTCACTCGGTTGACTGTTTTGGGTAATCTTGAAGTCGGCCTTTTCTACCTGTGTTTTCTTCCAACTTCTTAGAGCCCAGATTAATAACCCAATCAAGAAAAAGGCACTAGGGGGCATCAACATCATGCCATTGGCAACGTACCAACCTCCATTAGTGGCCGCTGGAAAAATCTCGTATCCCCAGAGTGTGCCGGCACCAAATAGTTCACGAATGAACGCCACTATCATCAGAATTACACTGTATCCCAAACCATTGCCGATACCATCAAGGAAACTTGGAATAGGGGGATTTTTCATGGCAAAAGCTTCAGCGCGGCCCATTACAATGCAGTTTGTAATAATCAATCCCACAAAAACTGATAACTGCTTACTAATATCATAGGCTACTGCTTTAAGGACTTGATCGACCACAATTACCAAAGAAGCGATGATAATCATCTGTACGATAATTCTGATACTGCTGGGAATATAATTACGAATAGATGACACAAAAAAGTTAGAAAAAGCACAGACCACGGTAAGCGCTATACACATGACGAAGGAAACCTTCATGCTTGAGGTTACCGCCAAGGCTGAACAAATACCCAATATTTGAAGTGCAATGGGATTGTTAGTGACTACCGGCTCCAATAGTGTATTTTTAATATTGGCCATTATGCATCTCCTGACTTTAAATAATCGATCAGCGGCTCAAAGCCCTCTTTACCTAGCCAATACTGCACTAGATTATTAACCCCTCGGGTCGTCAATGTTGCCCCAGCAAGACCGTCTATCTGGTAGTCACCCTCAGGCCTTGTAAGATCAACTTTACCCTTGATAACACTGATTGCCATGACACCAGAATCATAAGCTTGCTTTCCAATCCAACTTGCCTTCCAGTTAGGATTATCGATTTCACCGCCCAGCCCGGGGGTCTCGGCATGTTCATAAAACCCAATTCCGGCGACAGTCTGCAAATCAGACTCAAGAGCCAAAAACCCATAGAGAGTTGACCAGAGACCATAACCCTTAATGGGCAATACTATCTTCTCAATACCCTGCTCGCCTTCAACGATGTAGACCGTGGCGTAATTTTCTCGCCGCTTAATTTTGGCCAAGTCTTCCGAAGGATCTAGAGTGGTAGACATTGCAGGATCTTTAGATGACTTTCGTTGATCGAAGGTCATTGGATCTATTGCGTCAGTAAATCGGCCAGTTTCAAGGTCTACTACACGAGTACTAATTTGCTCAAACTGCTTTTCAACATCGACACCAGCCTGCAAAAGACCAGCGGAGGCTAGAATATTTGTTTTGAGATCAAGTAATTTATTTTCTTCTTGAGTTGGTCGCAAAATCACTGCTGCACTAGACACTACCACCGCGCAAACAATGCAAAGAACTAAGGCAACCCCGAGGGTCTTTTGCACGGATTCACTTGCCACGAGCTAGTCTCCTTTTGATATTCGCATTAACAACGAAATGGTCTATCAATGGTGCGAATAGATTGGCAAATAGAATCGCCAGCATCATTCCCTCAGGGAACGCTGGATTAACCACGCGAATCAAAATAACCATGACGCCAATAAGCATTCCGTACCAAAACTTGCCATTGTTGGTCATGGAAGCTGAGACTGGATCAGTCGCCATGAAAATGGCGCCAAAAGCAAAGCCTCCGATCACCCAATGCCAGTAAAACGGCAAAGCAAACATGGGATTGGTCGAATCGATAGCATTGAAGAGGCTAGCTAATAAAGCAGAGCCTAACAGTACCCCAAAGATAATTCTCCACGACGCTATTTTAGTAAGAAGTAACAACGCACCGCCCATCAAGATTGCAAGGGTAGATGTTTCACCGATGGACCCATGGATTGTGCCTATAAAGGATTGCATCCAAGAAACGCTCTGCTCCATTGCTTCAACGCCACCGTTAGCCGCAACAGACAGCATTGTTGCTCCGGTATAACCATCCACCGCTGTCCATACAGCATCACCGCTCATGTACGCCGGGTATGCAAAATAAAGAAACGCTCGCCCAGTTAGTGCAGGATTTAGGAAATTTTTGCCCGTACCACCAAAGACCTCTTTTCCAATAACAATCCCAAAGCTAATACCGAAGGCGACCATCCACAACGGCAGATCAGGAGGACAGCAAAGAGCGAAAAGGACAGAGGTCACAAAGAAGCCTTCATTAACTTCGTGGCCACGAACACTGGCAAAGAGTACCTCCCACATGCCACCAACAATAAAAGTGGTTGCATAGATTGGTAGGAAGTAGGCAGCACCATGAACCATATTGTCCCAGATACTGCTTGCATCATATCCAGCTAGGAGTCCGATGAATATTCCGCGGAGACCTTCCTGAGAAACCATCCCCATCTCAGCCATGATGGTATTTGCTTGAAATCCAATGTTCCACATCCCGAAAAAGAGAGTTGGAAATGTTGCTACCCATACTGTGATCATGACGCGCTTAAGGTCTATATTGTCACGCACATGGGAGCTGTTCTGTGTAGTATCAGAAGGCTTGAACAGACCGGTATCTATGGCTTCGTAGAGAGCATAATATTTTTCCCATTTTCCACCTTCGTGGAAATTAGGCTCGTATTTGTCAAACAGCTTACGTAACATAATCTTAACCCTCCTTCTCTATTCTGGTTAGATTGTCACGCAATATGCTTCCATATTCGTACTTCCCAACACAGACATAGGTATATAAGCCTACATCTTCTTCATCTAGTTCAAGACAACCCAGGTTTTGAGCCATCTCGGTATCCCCAACGATTAACGAACGTAATAATTGAATCGGCAGAATATCTAGCGCAGTTACACGCTCGTAACCACCCACTGGAACCATCGCTCGTTCACTTCCATTAGTGCTGGTGGTCATATTGAATAACTTTTTGGTTAGAGAGGACGCAAAAGCAGGGAGCGCTGAATGTTTATCAAAACCAAGACGCAAGTAATGTAGAACTTGTCTTTCACGTCCCTCTCGGACAACCGAAACCTGATTGTGATAACGACCCAGGAACGCAAATTCAGATGCCGCTTTACGACCCGACAATACAGATCCTGAAATTACTCTGTTCTCGTCATTGACCAACTCGCCAATCACTAGCTGATTAATATTAGCGCCTAACCGGGTCGACAATAACCTCGGTTGGTTTACCTGCGGCCCTGCCAGAGAGATAACTCTGTCTGTATCGATGTTACCAGTCGTGAACAAATGGCCAATGGCGATAACATCTTGGTATCCAATTGACCACACGCTTTTTGTAGCACTCACGGGGTCAACCAAATGAATATGCGTGCCTGCAAGACCGGCGGGATGAGGACCACTAAAATTGATCTCTCGAACGCCTTCAACTTCCTCCCCAGGGATTGAGACGTCAGGAGCAGCACATACATTTACCGGGCCATCAGTCAATCGGGACAAAACCTTGAGGCCATTTGCAAAATCACCTTCTCTTTGGCCAATAATAACGGTGGGATCTGCCGCCAGTGGATTAGTATCCATCGCCGTCACAAATATCGAAGAGGCAACAGAGCCTGCACTTGGTACTTTTGAAAAGGGGCGTGTTCTAAAACCAACCCACTGACCAGACTCGACCAACTGATCAGTCACCAGCTGGCGATCCAGTTCTTGGAGTTGCTCGCTCTTATATGCCGCAAACGTTTTGCTCTCATGGCCTTCTACGTCAATTACCAAGGATTGAAACACTCGTCTTTCGCCACGATTAATAGCCGCCACAGTGCCTGGTGCAGGAGCGACGTACTTTGCGGAGTCATTCTTTTTATCGGTGAATAGCAACTGACCTTTTTTAACAACGTCTCCTTGACGCACAGCCATAGTCGGTTTCATACCGTGGTAATCTGATCCGATAAGCGCAACCTGACTGACCGCTGGGCCGTCATAAATCGTTTGTTCTGGCGTTCCAGCTATCGGGAGATCCATACCGCGACGAACTTTAATCATAGGGCTTTCCAATACTCACACTTATTAATTGCTATTACGTAAAGCTAGGACCCACCAAGCTAATTTGAGCCGTAGTTTTAAATCAATGCCACTTGAATTTATTCGGTTATCTTTTGAACGCTGTAGATTAAATGTAAGCGCTTTTTTCTTGCGCGCGATTATAATGGTCTAGCTGTCTTGATACCAGCATATACGTCACCAAATAACCGATTCTGTTGAGAAAGTAGTGGTTTTTTTTATCAATACCCAGCTTGGGACTCAAATCACCGAATTTCGGGCAAAAAAAAGCCCGGTTTCCCAGGCTTTCTTTACGGCTATGGTAATAATTTGGACTAAGCATTATTTGGAAAACGCGGCCACACTACTCCAGCAAACTGCTCAAGACATCTCACCACCTGACAGCTGTATCCAAATTCATTGTCATACCAGCAGTAGAGCACACAGCTATTTCCATCGACAATAGTCGCCTCTGCATCTAAAACGCAGGCTTGACGAGAGCCAACAAAATCAGTCGACACTGCTTCTGTTGAAGCCGTGTAACCAATTTGCTGCTGTAAGCTAGAATGTAGCGCTTTCTGTCGCAAGAATTCATTCAATTCTTCAACTGTGGTATCGGTACCCAATTGCAGGTTTAAGATTGCCATAGAGACATTGGGCGTGGGGACTCTTATTGCGTTTCCAGTCAACTTTCCCTTTAATTCAGGAATCGCTTTTGAAA
>SHBP01000036.1 GCA_004211905.1 SAR92 clade bacterium | reverse complement strand
CAAGCTGATTTGAGCCGTAAATTTATATCAATGCTACTTGAATTTATTCGATTATCTCTTGAACGCTGTAGATAAAATTTAAGCGCTTTTTCTTGCGCGCGATTATAATGGTCTAGTCGTCTTGATACCAGCATATACATCACCAAAAAACCGATTCTATTGAGAAAATAGTGGTTTTTGTTATCAATACCAAGCTTGCAACTTAAAACACCGAATTTTTGACAAAAAAAAGCCCAGATACCCGGGCTTTTTTACGGCTATGATAATAATTTGGACTAAGCGTTATTTGGATAACGCGGCCACACTACTCCAGCAAATTGCTCAAGACATCTCACCACCTGACAGCTGTAACCAAATTCATTGTCATACCAGCAGTAGAGGACACAGCTTTTTCCATCGACAATAGTCGCCTCTGCATCTAACACGCAGGCTTGACGAGAGCCAACAAAATCAGTCGATACTGCTTCTGTTGAAGCCGTATACCCAATTTGCTGCTGTAAGCTAGAATGCAACGCTTTCTGTCGCAAGAATTCATTCAATTCTTCAACTGTAGTATCGGTACCCAATTGCAGATTTAAGATCGCCATAGAGACATTAGGAGTGGGGACTCTTATTGCATTTCCAGTTAACTTCCCCTTTAACTCAGGAATCGCTTTTGATACCGCCTTGGCAGCCCCAGTTGACGTTAGCACCATATTAAGCGCCGCACCTCGACCTCGACGACCACCTTTATGGTAATTATCAATCAGGTTTTGGTCGTTTGTGTAAGCATGCACAGTCTCCACATGGCCACTATCGATGCCATACTCATCAAGCAAGCATTTCAGAACCGGCACGATTGCATTTGTGGTACAAGACGCGGCAGAAATAATTTTTCGGTCTGGTGTAATCTGATGGTGATTAATACCATAAACGATATTGGGAATGTCATCACCCGCCGGCGCAGTTAACAAGACCTTTGATGCTCCTGGCCTTAGGTGACCACTGAGGCCCGCCGTATCTTTCCAGACTCCAGTGTTATCGACAATCAGAGCGTTTGAAATGCCATAGGTCGTATAATCAATTTCTTCAGGAGAGTTAGCGTAGATAATCTTGATAGGATTACCGTTAACAACAAGCGTATTTTGATCTTCTAAAACCCTAATCGTTCCTTTAAATGGACCGTGAACCGAATCTCTCCGCAGCAGTGCCGCTCGTTTTTCTAAATCGTGATTCACTTTCCCTTTCCGAATGACAATAGCGCGGAGGCGCAGAACATCTCCGCCCCCTGCCTTATCAACCAGAATGCGAGCAATTAAACGCCCAATGCGACCAAAGCCATAAAGAACTACATCTTGGGGCTCAGGTAACGGTTTTATATCCGATCCAATAATGTCGCCAAGTTCGTCAACGAGAAACTCATCTAATGTTCGCCCATCGCCCTTGGTGTTCTGGAATTTGACGACCATCTTACCCAGATCAATGTGTGCGGGACCTAACTGAAGCTTTGCGAGCCCCTCTAACATTGGAAAAGTATCAAACTCCGAGATTTCGTTATGCTCTACTTGCCTCACAAACCGATGCTCTTGCATTAGATCAGTGACCGACTTGTTAACCATGTTGTTACCGTACATATATGTCGATATATTACTTTGGCGGTATAACTTTCCAATTAACGGAATCATCCCTTCCGCTAGCGCTTCTCGCTCTTTCCAATCCTTAAAAAAATCATCTGGTAACGGTCTTTTTTGCTCTTCCACGCGCTGATTCCTTGTCATAAGAGTTAAGTTGACGTCATTATTGACCAAGCTATGAATACAGGCAACTAATCTACCCGTAAATTGTCAAGATACACAATATTCCTACAACTAATAGTGAGAGATAAGTAGAATAGCTCTGGACCGAGAAGTGATCGAAAGAGAAGTAAGAACACTATGACAATTTTCAACCAGGATCCGGCGTTTAATCCTGCCGACAAGGTACGGTGGAACGGCCTCCATGGAGCTGGTAAATCACTGGCTATTGCTGAAGCCGCGATGCAACACAAAGGGTTAACTGTATTCGTTACAGAAACTGCGCAGGAAGCAGCGGTGCAAAGCCGAGCAATACAGTTTTTTTCTAAGGGAAAAAATTTACCCGTGTTTACTTTCCCTGATTGGGAAACTCTTCCGTATGACATGTTCTCACCACACCAAGATATCATCTCGTCCCGACTGCAAACCCTTGCGAGACTACCGACTGTTAGTCAGGGCGTGTTGCTTATCCCACTAACCACGTTGATGCATCGTATATCACCAACGGACTTTGTCTCCTCCAGAACATTTAGTTACAAAATTGGAGACCAACTTGATCGACAAAAACTTCAAGAGCAATTGAGCCGTGCAGGGTACAAACGCGTTGATACTGTCTACGAACATGGTGAATTTGCTTTTCGCGGCTCTATTATTGATGTCTTTCCCATGGGTGTTAAAACTCCTTTTAGAATGGATCTGTTGGATGATGATATCGAGTCGCTAAGGCTCTTTGATCCTGAATCACAGCGCACCTTAGAAAACATCACTGAGATTGAGCTACTCCCAGCCCGTGAATTCCCGATGGATAAGCAGGCAACTAATAACTTCCTCAACAACTGGCATGAGCATTTCGAGCATGACCCAAATAAATGTCCCATTTATCGAGATATTAAAGATGGTATCGCGCCACAGGGAATAGAATATTACCTAAGCTTATTTTTTGACCAAACAGCGACCCTATTCGACTACTTACCCAGTGATACAATATTGTTTACCGAGAAGGGAATTGAAGCAGCAGCCGAGCAATTTTGGCAGGACATAAATAGTCGATATGAAGAGTATGGTGTGGACCCCGAACGGCCTATATTGGATCCCTCTCAGCTATTCATGCCCGTTGATCAAATATTTCATGAAATTAAAAAACTGCCCCGCACTATTTTAAATGATCAAGGCAACCAACAAAAAACTAACGCACCTCACTCGCACATTAGCCCTGTCCCCGATATTTCCGTCAACGCAAAACAACCGAATCCTCTTTCAAAACTGCAATCTTTTATTGGTCGTTTTTCCGAACACAAGCAGCCCTTAAAAATACTTTTCTGTGCAGAGTCATCGGGACGACGGGAGGTATTGTGCGACTTGCTTAACACGATCGAGATATATCCTAAAGAGGTTAATGACTGGCACGAATTTGCAGAGAGTAACAATGACTTTTCTATCACCACCTATCCTTTAGACGAGGGAATATTGGTTTCACAACACCATATTTGTCTAATTACCGAGGGTGAGTTGTTCGGCCAGCAGGTAATGCAACGGCGTCGGCGATCAAAGGCTTCGGAGTCCCCAGATTATATCTTCAAGAGTTTAGCAGAACTTAAAATCAATGCACCGGTGGTGCATATTGATCACGGTGTAGGCCGCTATCAGGGTCTGGTTACTCTTGAAGTGGACAGAAGCTCACAAGAATTTTTGATGCTAACCTATGCAAATGATGCAAAGCTCTATGTGCCAGTTTCATCCTTGCACCTCATTAGTCGTTTTGGCGGGGGCGATCAAACAACGGCTCCCCTCAATCATCTTGGCAGTGACAAATGGGACAAGGCTAAACAGAAAGCAGCTAAACAAGTTCGTGATACCGCCGTAGAGTTGTTGGATATCTATTCTCGCCGAGCTGCCCGCAAGGGTTTTGCCTGTGAAGCAAACGAGCAAGACTATTCATCTTTTAGCGCTGATTTTGCTTTCGAGGAAACCGCAGATCAGCAAGAAGCGATTGATGCTGTTAGGCGGGATCTACTGAGCCCACAACCCATGGATAGATTAGTCTGTGGTGATGTGGGATTTGGCAAAACTGAAGTCGCTATGCGCGCAGCGTTTACAGTTGTTAGTAGCAGCAAGCAGGTGGTGATACTTGTGCCAACAACACTTTTGGCTCATCAACACCTAGAAAACTTTCGCGATCGTTTCTCGAATTGGCCCGTAACGGTAGCAGAACTATCAAGATTTAAAACGGGTAAAGAGCAGAAACAAATTATTCAGGAAGTCAAAACTGGGAAAGTAGATATTCTTATCAGTACCCACAAACTACTCCATGCTGAAATAGATTTTAAAGCTCTTGGTCTTATGATTATTGACGAAGAGCATCGTTTTGGCGTGAGACAAAAAGAAAAGATTAAATCACTACGCAGTCAAGTAGACATCTTGACGATGACGGCAACGCCGATCCCTAGAACGTTAAATATGTCAATGCATAGTATTAGGGATCTATCTATTATTGCCACGCCCCCAGCCAAGCGCTTATCAGTCAAGACTTTTGTTCGGACTCATGAATCTCGGGTAGTTCGAGAGGCTATACTTCGAGAAATTCTTCGTGGTGGCCAAGTTTATTTTTTGCATAATGATGTCAAAAACATACAGAGAGTGGCTGACGAGCTAGCTACTCTAGTCCCAGAAGCACGGATTAATATTGCCCACGGACAGATGCGTGAACGGAATCTGGAAAGAGTTATGTCAGATTTTTATCATCAACGGTTTAATGTTCTTGTGTGCACAACGATTATAGAAACTGGCATAGATATCCCCAGTGCAAATACCATACTGATTGACCGTGCTGATAAATTTGGCTTAGCTCAATTACATCAACTTCGCGGTCGCGTGGGTAGATCTCATCATCAAGCGTACGCCTATTTAATGTTACCTCAAGAAAAGAAAATTACTGCTGATGCAACTAAGCGATTGCAAGCTATCTCTGCCGCTGACCAACTCGGTTCCGGTTTTACATTGGCAACTAATGATTTGGAAATTAGAGGTGCAGGAGAGCTTCTTGGTGAAGAACAAAGTGGTCATATACAAGCAATAGGTTTTACTCTTTATTTAGAAATGCTAGACCGTGCAGTCACCGCTATTCGCAATGGCAGCAAACCAAACTTGGATGCATCCCTAGATCAAGGTATCGAAGTTAACTTACATATTCCTGCTTTAATCCCTGAGGACTACCTCCCGGATGTGAATATGCGACTGACTCTCTATAAGCGCTTGGCTGATTGCCAGTTAGCCTCTGATTTACATGAATTGCAGGTCGAAATGATTGATCGCTTTGGATTATTACCAGAACCAACAAAGTCTCTGTTTCAACTTGCCGAACTTAAACAATTGGGTGAACGATTAGGCCTCAAAAAAATTGAAGCAGGCCCTAATGGTGGTCGATTGCAGTTTACTGCAACCACTGAGGTAGAACCCCTAACGATTATTAAAATGGTGCAAGCCGAACCAGCTACATTCCGCTTGCAAAACAATGACCAACTGAGTTTCACTATGGCTATGGATGATCCAAAGGACCGGTTTAGCATGGTAGCTGACTTGTTGGCTAAACTTTTACCAGTTAAATCGAAGTAACATGGAGAATTACAATACTTGAAATGAATGACTATCAACCAGGGATAAATCAGAAGAGTCACAGTTATAAGCAACTGTTAGTCTCTGTGTTAATGCTCCTTTCTGTTTTTGCTGCCGGGCAGCAGTCTGATGGCGTTGAGGGAATAATACCACCGCAGAACTGGTATCAAGTCGAAGTTATTTTGTTCACTCAAGAAGGTAATGTTGGAGAAGAGGTCCCACCACTGAATTATGACCTCAACTTTCCTGACAATATTCGTGAGCTAATCGATGTAGAAGCCTTAGCCGAGCAGCAAAAACTCGCCATTGTGGGTGCTGTATTGCCAGAACCGCCAACAATATCGCTGATAGAAGCATCTCCGTTTGCTGGTTTTATCCCCCTAATTGAAATGCAAGACCCAGCTATTAGCCCAATTACGGACAGTCTGGTAAAACCAAATATGGAAGAAGTACCAGCTTTATCTGACCTTCTTGTTGATATTGATACCTCAGTTGAGCCCTATGTGCCCGAGTATGAAGATCCATTTGAAATGCTTGCCACAGATCAGAGAGACTTAAATGACACCGCGAGAGTACTAGCTCGCAGAGACTATAACGTAATATTCCACCAAGCATGGCGATTTGTCGCTGATGAAAACAGCAATGATCCATGGATATTAGTTCATGCTGGACAAAAGGTTGGTAATAGAGCGGAGGTAGAGGGTAGTCTTCGATTTTATAAATCACGGTTTTTACACTTTGAAACCAATCTGTGGCGTCTTAAATTAGCTAATGAAAATTCTTTGGAATTAACAAGCCTAGCTAAGCTCCCCGATTTCCCGCAAATTCCCTCAGATAATACAACTCTGGCTTGGCGCTTGATTCCCATTGCCACAGAGACCGAGGAGATTGAGGTAACGGAGTCCAGCGATTTAGGTTTGAACAAAGAGAGCTTAACCCCAGAGAATGAACTTTCCACAGAGTCAGATTCCGCTTCACAGACTTCGGATAAAAGCCATCCAGGTTACGTTTTGGTATCGTTTGATCCAAGAGAAGCCGATATGGAAAGCCAGGAACAATTAGAAATACCCGTGACCGAAGTTTGGTCGATCAAGCAGTCCAAGCGTATTGAAGAACAAAGTGTCTATTATCTTGATCACCCTGAACTGGGAATTATGCTGACTATTAAAAGTTACGAACCTCAGCCGACCAATCCACCTCCAGTCATTGAAGATAATGAAGTCCTTGAGCAGTAATCCTAAACCGCTACAGGTGGGATGTTTGGTCAACCATAATCAATCTATTGGTATCGAAACCCAGCCCTGACACTTGTTCCAAAAAATGAGCTAAAAGCTCTTCGTTAATTCTGGGGGTACGCGAAAGAAGCCAAAGATAATCCGTATTCATTCCAGCAACAAATGCATATTGATAATCGGCCGTATCTAGTTCAAAAATCACATAGGACCCATAAAAGGGGCCAAAAAAGGACACTTTAAGATGCCCCTCATCCTTTGAACCAACATGATAGGCCTTGCCCTCTGCTTGCTCCCATTGATCGGTTTGGTCTTTAAACCCTCTATTGACCACCTTTATGCCACCATCATCTCTAACAGAGTAACTAGCGGTAACTGCGCTCAATCCTCTCTCAAATGAATGATCCAATCGAGCAATTTCATACCACTGTCCTAGATATCGCTCTATCTCAAAGTCTTTCACTGGCTCAACACCCTGGGGAAGGCCCGTACAACTGGCAAGACCAATTAACAGTATCCCTAGGAGTCCATTAAGAACTCTTCTCATGGTTATCTTATAAACATCAAGAGTCACTTACTGACTCTTTTCTAGCGAGAGTTGCTCATGAGTTTCAAGATGAACTGTGGAGGTGGGAAACGCGATTTCAGCTCCATTGGCTTCAATTAGACTCGCAACTTGAAGTAACACATCCTGCTTAATTTTGTGATAAGCAATCCAATCAGTGGTTTTAGTAAAGGTATAGATAAAGAAGTCTAGGGAGCTTGATGAGAACTTATTAAAATTAACGATCATGGTCTGATCATTGTCAATATCATCATGTTGCAGAAGCATCTCTGTTACCTGATCTACAACTGTACCCATTGACGTTAAATCCGAATATCGAATACCAACCGTCTCATAGATTCGACGATTGGTCATTCGAGATGGGTTCTCCACAGAAATATTGGCGAACACCGCATTGGGGATATACAAGGGGCGTTTATCAAAGGTGCGAATTCGCGTTAGTCTCCAACCAACATCTTCAACGGTACCTTCAATCTCTTTATCTGGAGATCTTATCCAATCGCCCACGGAAAAAGGTCGATCTAAATAAATCATCAATCCTCCGAAGAAGTTGGCTAATAGATCTTTTGCTGCGAAGCCCACTGCGATACCACCGATACCTCCAAATGCCAACAATCCCGAAATACTATAACCAAAAAGCTGCATCGCGATTAGCACAGCAGTAATGATCACTGACGCGCGCAGTAGCTTTGCAACAACTCGAACTGTAGTGGGATCTACAGGGTCAGAGATAAAATCAGGACTGATTAAATTGCTCTCTGCGCGTTTAATGAAGTTATTTAAGAATAAGGCGGAAAGAACAATAATGGCCAATCGATTTACAGGATCAATTAAACCAAGTAGCGGAGATTCCATCCTCTCTGCGGCAACCGCAACGGCAAAATTGATACCGAGTATCCACACCAACCACACCAATGGTTTTCTGCAGGCTTCTATGAACGCATCATCCCATACCGTGTTACTTTTAGCCGCATGAGCCTCCAGTCGGTCAATAACTCGATTGAGAATATAGCCCAGGCTAAGAGCAACCAATACGATCAGAAATAATTCAATGATCCAAAGAGATTCCTCACCCGTTAACTCTACTAGCCACTTTTGAAAATCATTCATTCATATATCCAAGTCTTTTAGAGACGGTATGCCAGGCCCGAAGACCCTAATTATTTATATAACGCTAGAGAGTTTCTCAATCACCGCCAAACGTCTAGGCGATTGCTCAAGATCGCTCCACGCCACCGATTTTGAAGACCTCATAGCCCCTATTTTGTCATTTTGAGGAACATTCTGTTTCTCCATATAGGACAATACCTCAACTGCTCCCTCTGGACAATTGCAGACTAAGATCATGTCACAACCCGCATCCAATGCCATTTTCGCTTTACTCTCATAGCCGCCAGCTACGTCAGCGCCCTTCATAGTCAAATCATCACTGAATATTACGCCTTTAAAACCCAGTTTTTGTCTAAGTATCTCTCGCAACCAGTAAGAGGAAAAACCAACAGAGAAAGGATCAATTGCTGGAAAAGTAATATGTGCCGGCATAATCCCACCCAAATTGTTGGCCAGCGCGCGAAACGGCTTCAGATCATGACTCTCCATCTGCTCCCAACCACGAGAATC
>SHBP01000035.1 GCA_004211905.1 SAR92 clade bacterium | reverse complement strand
TATTGTCAAGGAACAATTACTCATTGCAAGCGGGCTACCTCTGAGCTTTAAACAAGAGGATATTAGCTTCCACGGCCACGCGTTTGAATGCCGCATCAATGCTGAAGACCCTGTAAACTTCATGCCTCAACCAGGAACTATAGAGGCTTATCATGCGCCGGGCGGGAATGGCATTCGAGTCGACTCCCATATCTATAATGGTTATACAGTCCCCCCAAACTATGACTCTCTCATTGGTAAGGTTATTACCTATGGGCGAGATAGAAGCACAGCTTTGTCACGTATGCGAATAGCACTTGATGAGATGGTTATTGAAGGAATTAAGACAAACATTGCCCTTCAAGAGGATCTTGTTAGGGATGAAGCCTTTAAAAAGGGCGGAATTAACATTCATTACCTTGAGAAAAAACTTGGCCTCTAAAGCTATAGTTTTAGTCTATTCAGCTCCTTACTTTTATTGGCGTTAATAATGCAGTGGATCCAGTTACTCGTTCACACTCCACGCCAAGATAGCCAAGAAGTGGAAAACTTAGCTATCGAACTTGGTGCTGTCTCAGTCACATTGCAGGATGCGGCTGACCAACCCATATTAGAGCCCGCGGTAGGCGAAACACCTCTTTGGGATAATTGCTTAGTAACTGCTTTGTTCTCTTCAGAAGTCGATACAAAAATCATTGATAGCCACTTGTCTGCCTCAATTTCATCTCCGTTATCCAGCCGATGGGAACAACTAGAGGATAAGGATTGGTCTCAAGAGTGGAAGCAATATTTTCAACCGGTAAAGTGCGGTGAACGCCTATGGATTTGTCCAAGCTGGATTGACCCGCCAGAACCTCAGGGAGTCAATCTTAGTCTTGATCCTGGATTAGCATTCGGTACCGGAAGCCACCCCACTACACACCTTTGCTTGCGATGGCTTGACAGCCAAGATTTGGTTGGTAAAACTCTCATTGATTATGGCTGTGGCTCTGGCATCCTAGGCATTGCTGCCTTATTGCTCGGCGCCAAACATGTCATTGCTGTGGACAATGATCCGCAAGCTCTGCTAGCTACTCGTGACAACGCTCAACGTAATAACATTAAGGATGAAAAACTTATCACCTATCTCCCCAATGAGGTGCCTCGCGACCTTCAAGCCGATGTAATGGTCGCTAACATTTTAGCTGCCCCCCTGATTGAGCTAGCGCCTGTGCTTTGCGCCATGACTCATCAAAACGGCTTTCTTTGCTTAGCAGGGCTTTTAGATCGACAGGTTGAAGCAGTATCATCGCCCTACGCCCAGCAGTTTCAATTTTTTGCTCCAGTGATTGATTGCGAATGGGCTCAATTAAGCGCACAAAAAATCCCACTCTCTTAGCAACTTTCTACCGCATTTAAGTCACTACTTAACGCAGATTTACCAATTACCGGTATTTTTTTTAATTGATCACTTTTTAATCAATCGCTCAAGGAGTATTATTACCTCCCTTTAGCATGGACCTGATGAACATTGTTTAACATTGGCCCCTACCAAATCCAAAACCAAACTGTGCTTGCACCGATGGCAGGAGTAACGGATTTACCGTTCCGTCGACTTTGCAGAAAAATGGGCGCCGGTTTAGTTGTATCTGAAATGGTGGCTGCCGATCCCAACACCTGGTCTACCAGAAAATCTCGCCTACGAGTTCAATTTGGAGATGAACCTGCGCCTCGCTCAGTGCAGATTGCGGGCTATGATCCTCAGATGATGGCCGAAGCTGCCCTTTTTAATGTTCAGTTAGGCGCTGAAATTATCGATATCAACATGGGCTGCCCAGCAAAGAAAGTATGCAAACGTGCTGCTGGATCAGCTCTTCTGCAGAACCCAGAGCTAGTAGAGAGCATTTTGACGGCAGTTGTCTCTGCTGTAGATGTCCCAGTAACCCTTAAAATTCGTACTGGCTGGGACCGCCAAAACAGGAATGCTGAAACGATCGCGAGAATAGCTGAGGATTCAGGTGTTGCTGCTTTGGCTGTTCATGGCCGCACCAAGGCCTGTCGATTTGTTGGTGAAGTTGAGTACGATACCATCGCAAAGGTTGTTGATGCAGTCTCCATTCCTGTTCTCGCCAACGGTGACATTACTGACCCACAAAAAGCTGTCTCGGTTCTTAAGCATACAGGTGCTGCCGCTGTCATGATCGGTCGAGCAGCACAAGGAAATCCTTGGATTTTTAATCAAATAAACCATTTTCTAAAATATGATCAACCACTGTCACCTCCCTCTATGGAAGAGTGCTCGCAGGTTATGTCAGAACACTTGCTGGCATTACATGAGTTTTATGGTGAAACTGGTGGTGTGCGTATCTCGCGAAAACATATTGGCTGGTATATTAACCCTCTACCGGGTGGCAAAGAGTTTACTCGTGTGTTCAACACTCTTGAGACCACCGAGCAGCAGAGGCACTTTTTACAATCATTTTTCCTCGACTTAAACTGCGAGGAGCAAGTTGCATGAACACCGACAAAGCCCTCGAGTTACAAAAAATCAACCAAGCAATTAACGACGAATACGGTCTA
Source organism: SAR92 clade bacterium (assembly GCA_004211905.1). Taxonomy (GTDB): domain Bacteria; phylum Pseudomonadota; class Gammaproteobacteria; order Pseudomonadales; family Porticoccaceae; genus HTCC2207. Next base: position 7,056 of record SHBP01000035.1, on the reverse strand, counting down.
GACCCAAGAACTCCAATTACAGATACTCAGCAATCCCTTCGATTAAGTGTAGCCTCTGCCATGGATCGTTATTTTGAAAATCTGGGTGGTCAGAGCACTGTTAATCTCTACGATTTAGTTATGACTGAAGTAGAGACGCCGCTATTAATGGCAGTTTTGGAATACACAAAAAACAATCAAAGTAAAGCAGCTGAAATACTTGGCCTCAATCGGGGTACGTTGCGCAAAAAACTAAAACAGTATGATCTTTTGTAACCACCCGAGGACTTCATGAGCGATCTTAAAAAAGTTTCACGTGCGCTGATTAGCGTATCCGATAAAAATGGCGTAGTTGATTTTGCTCGTGCATTAAATGCTCTAGGAGTTGAGCTACTCTCTACTGGCGGCACGTTCCGCCTGCTCCAAGAAAACAATATCGCTGTTACGGAAGTTTCTGACTACACTGGCTTTCCCGAAATGATGGATGGTCGAGTTAAAACTCTCCACCCGAAAGTTCACGGTGGTATTTTAGGACGTCGTGGTACTGACGATGCCGTGATGGCAGAGCATGCGATCAAACCCATCGATATGGTTATCGTTAACCTCTATCCTTTTGCAGCCACCGTTGCCGATCCAAACTGTGCATTACCCAACGCCATCGAAAATATTGATATTGGCGGCCCAACCATGGTTCGCTCTGCTGCCAAAAACCATAAAGATGTCGCTATTGTGGTCAACAGCTCTGATTACGCAACCGTACTTGAAGAAATGCAAGCTAATGAAGGGCAGCTTGATTACAGCACCCGTTATGCACTCATGGTCAAAGCCTTTGAGCACACTGCAGGTTATGACGGCATGATCGCTAACCACTTTGGGGCCCGTGATACCGACAACAACGAAAGAGATTTCTCAGATACTTTTAATGTGCAGTACTTCAAAACCCAAGAGATGCGTTATGGGGAAAATCCTCATCAAAAAGCGGCGTTCTACACTGAGGCCAACCCAACCGAAGCCAGTGTTGCCACTGCCAAACAACTGCAGGGAAAAGAACTTTCATTTAACAATATTGCCGATACTGACGCTGCTTTAGAATGCGTAAAGCAATTTGATCAACCGGCCTGTGTTATCGTAAAACATGCTAACCCCTGCGGTGTTTCTGTAGGGGTCGACATTGGCACAGCCTATGATCTAGCATTTGCTACTGACCCCGAATCTGCATTTGGCGGTATTATTGCCTTTAACCGGGAGCTAGATGCCAAGACTGCTGAAGCTATCTGTGAAAAACAATTTGTTGAGGTTATTATTGCACCTGCAGTCTCCGCTGATGCTCTGGCTGTAGTAGCTACCAAGAAAAATGTAAGACTTTTGGAGTGCGGTACCTGGGGTAACCAACGGCCTCAGGACTTTGACTACAAACGTGTCAATGGTGGCTTACTCATTCAAGATCGTGACAACGGCATGATAATCGAACAAGACCTCAAAGTAGTATCTAAAAGAGTGCCAACAGACACTGAAATGACAGATATGTTGTTTGCTTGGAAAGTCGCCAAAATGGTCAAGTCTAATGCGATAATTTATGCCAAAAATAACCAAACTATTGGAGTCGGCGCCGGCCAGATGAGCCGCATTAACAGTGCACGTATTGCCGGCATTAAAGCTGAGCATGCAGGTCTTGAGGTGGTTGGTGCAGTAATGGCCTCTGATGCATTCTTCCCCTTCCGCGATGGTATTGATAATGCCGGAAAAGCAGGCATCAGCTGTATTATTCAGCCAGGTGGATCAATGCGAGATGACGAAGTTATCGCTGCTGCAAATGAACACGGCATGGCGATGGTGTTTACTGGCATGCGCCATTTTAGGCACTGATTAATTAGGAGGAGCACCTTTATCTTCGCTTATAGAGATGAGATGGTCCTCCATCACTTCATAGAGAGGGGTCTCTACCCAGGTATCATCTAAATAGAATTTCTCTGGCTCTTCTTCTTTTGGATCAACGATCAAGTTATAGAACGAAGGGTAAGCCATGTTCTTGATGGCATAACTCTTCTCGTCAATCTCTTTAAGCAACAATTTCCAGTTGCGCCATTTAACACCAAACAGATCATTGCCAATATAAATAATCACTGATTCGCGAGACGATTTTGACTCAGCTCCGGTTAAAAACCCTGTCTGATCAACACCGTCCAGCACTCTGTCTTGAGGAATATCACCACCCACCAAATTAGCCAGCGTAGGAAACACATCAATCATATGCACAATGTCATTTGAGACTTGCTTTGCGGGGATTTTACCCGGATAACGAATTAAAAAAGGTACACGTAATGACCCTTCGTAGGGGGAAAACATCGTCCCACGCCAAGGACCTGTAAAGCCGAAAGATCGTTTAATACCTTCCCGTCCATTATCCGAGGTGAAGATAAATATCGTGTTGTCCTTCAGGCCAAGATCATCAACCAACGCTAACAACTCACCTACATAGGCATCTGTCTGAGCAAGCACATCTGCAAAGCTGCCATTACCGGTTTTCCCTTTAAAGTCAGGATGCGCATCAACCGGCTCGTGGGTTTGCGTATAAGGTAAGTAAGCAAAAAACGGTTGCTTGGTTTTAGCTTTACGCTCCATGAAATCTAATGCGTGGTCAGTAATTTCACGATCAATAGTAGCGCGTTTAGCTCGGCCATAAACCTCATGCTTTTTTGGCTTTTCATCACGCTTCGCGGTCATTATGCGAGTTAACTCCACCCCCGCATCTTTTTGAAAACTGTCACTGTCAGGCCAAAATGCCTGATCTGACGAATTAGGGATACCATACCATTCATCAAACCCCTGATCTGTGGGGTAACGTCCTTCAGCGTCACCTAAATGCCACTTGCCAAACATACCGGTTGCATAACCTTCGGCTGACAACATTTCTGCAAGGGTAATTTCCCATGGTGTGAGGCCATACCAGATGCCACGGGGGGGAACATCTACTTGCTGACGAGTGCGAATACCATAACGTCCTGTCATTAATGCAGAGCGTGAAGGGGTGCATTCTGCTTCAACATTAAAGTTAGTGAGCTGAAAACCCTCAGAAGCGATACTATCGATATTTGGTGTGGGCGCACCACGCAAAACGCCACCACCGTAGACACCAACCTCACCATAACCAAAGTTATCCATGAGCACTAACACAATGTTCGGCTTCTCAGAACTATTAGCCACAGACACGCTAAATGACAGCATCGTCGAAAGCGCCAATGCGATGAACCTATGAGTGTTCTTAAGATAATTCAACATCAGTGCCTCCACCAAATTTTGACTGTAAGCCACGGCATCCCCTGCTCTTCAGTATAGTGTGCAATAACAGATTAACAATGTTTGCCGATAGGGAGCAACTCCGTAGATGAAACATTAGTGTCGCTTAATGGCGATATAATCTTGTTCTTGGAGGCTTTTAATGTATAAAGCTTTCCTAAACGACGCACGCTAGAGTACCTGACCCTCAATGCTATGAATCTAACAACTGGCATAAACTTCAATTCTATTTCGACCTTGTTTCTTAGCAGAATACAAAGCGGTATCCGCATTTTCAAACAACGATTCAAGAGATATTTCTGAGGAGGATATACCTATACTCAGAGAAACATCACGCTTTCTTTTGGCGAAGCCTCCCTGATCTTTTTCGCTATCAACAGCGTTTTGAATTTTAAGTGCTTTGATATGTGCACCTGCTAAATCTGTAAAAGGCAAAATTACAGCGAATTCATCACCACCGATACGAGCAACAAAATCGGTCTTCCTAAGCAGTACGTCCTGTATTAATTGCGCGACTCTATGTAAGAGGTCATCACCTCTCTCGTGACCATGCTTGTCGTTGTAGCCTTTAAAATTATCCAAATCAATAAGAAGCAGAGACAGGGGAGTTTTTGACCTCTTTGCTGCCACAAGTTCCCTCTTAATCTCTTCGTTATAGGCTCTTTTGTTGGGTATTTTGGTCAAAGGATCCGCATAGCTAAGCTCTCTTAGCTGTCTGTTCGCCACATCAAGTTCATCTATTGTTGCTTTTTTGTCAGAAATATCTAAGTGGGTGCCAATCATTCTCTTGGGCACACCCTTGCTTTCCCATTCAATAACCTGTCCCGTATCGTAGACCCAAACCCAATGCCCGTCTTTATGCTTCATTCGGGATTCAAATCTGTAAAAATCACTATTGCCAGCCCAAACCTCCTCCAATAACCGATTAGACTCTTCAAGATCATCAGGGTGAGCATACTTCATCCAAGTCTCAATACTTACAGGTGATAACTCATCTAATGTGTAACCGATGATATTTGCCCAACGTTCATTAAATTCAACTTGCCCTGTTTGAACATACCAGTCCCACGTCCCTAGTCCTGTACTTTTAACAATTAAATCAAGTTGTCTATGACTCTTTGTCAATTCATGAGCGCGAGATTCCAACTGCATAATTCGACTTTGTAATAACTCTATTTGTTGTAATGTGTCACTATGCTGTTTTTTGTTATTTGTCACTGACAACTCCATGTCTTTAAACTATCTATTAACCTGCGTCATCTAGCTCTAAAGTGATTGAAAATCACTAAGAAAATCAACGCAAATCGCTCAACTATATTCACTATAGCATAGTTCCACTTAACTAGGTTCACAGAGCTTAAAATAGACTGATCGTTCAGGTTATGAAGTAGCTTCGAATGGATTCGCAAAATTGTTGACGATGAGAATCTTCAGTAGCGAAGGAAGTCACTAGCCGTACAAATTGTTGGTCGTCTTTCAGCGTCACATTAGGTGGTAAGGTGTCGACATACCAATCATAAAACTCAGCCCCGGCATCTCGTAGATGATTTGCCAACCCTTTAGGCATGACAACAAACAGTTCATTTGACTCCACCGGCCAGACAAGCTGCAAACCATCAATATTATCGAAGGCCTTAGCTAACTTGGCCGCTTGTGTATTGGCATGTTGAGCCAGCTCAAGCCAGTGATCATCTTGCAACCAACCAACCATCTGCGCGCCAAACACTCTGCCTTTAGATAATAAATGACCTCCGCGCTTGCGCCGGTGGGTAAAGGTCTTGGCTAACTCTTTATTGAAAAATATAACGGCCTCGGCACAAAGCGCACCACATTTGGTAGCACCCAAGCAAAGCACATCCACTCCTGCCTTCCACGACAGTTCCGCAGGCGTCACCTTTTGAGAGGCCACAGCATTGGCAAATCGCGCGCCATCCATGTGGACTGACAGACCATTGCCTTTGGCAACTCTACTCAGTGCTGTGATTTCTGCTGGTGTGTACACGAGACCTGATTCGCTGGCTTGTGCAATACTTAAAGCCTTAGCTCGCACGTTGTGAGGGTAGTCAGTACCGATTGTCTGAAAATAATTTTTTAGCTGTTGCGGAGTAATCTTGCCTTGACCATTAGAAACCGAAAGCATTCGTGCACCGCCTGTGAAGAGCTCAGGGGCAGTGGACTCATCAAGAATGATATGGGCGCTATCATGGCAAAGGATTGCTTCCCAGGGTTGCACCATACATGACAAGGCTAAGGAATTTGCCGCTGTGCCAGTGACGACAAAATATGCCTCTAAATCACATTCGAATAAGGCTTTTAATGCCTCTATGGCTTGATCAGTCCAACGGTCATCACCATAGCCATGGGTGTACTCATTATTAGCCTCAGCTAGCATCCCTAGTACTTGTGAAGATGCGCCGGTTTGATTGTCACTCCCAAAATACATAGCAATACTCCGTTAAAATTCGAACCTCATGACAACTCTGAGGGTTGAATTTTTGTTACAGCAAAAGCCGCAAGTGCACGTTCTCTAGACTCTTTAATATTAATTATGGGTGCCGGATAATCGGTACCAATAACTACCCCTGCTGCATTCAAAATTTCCTGTGGCGCCAACCAGGGAGCATGAATATATTTGTCTGGCATATTGGATAGTTCTGGCACATAGCGACGTATATAGCCACCCTGCTTGTCAAACTTTTCACTTTGAGTGATGGGATTAAAAATTCTAAAGAAGGGTGCGGCATCAGCACCACAGCCCGCAATCCACTGCCAGCTTGCACTGTTGCTGGCAAGGTCGGCATCCACCAAACAGTCCCAAAACCATCGCGCTCCATGGTGCCAGTGTATCAGTAAATTCTTCACCAAGAAGGAGCCAACAACCATTCGTACACGGTTATGCATATACCCTGTAGTATAGAGTTCACGCATTCCAGCATCTACCAATGGATAACCTGTATTACCCTGCTGCCAAGCCTTTAGGTCTGCATTAATGGCATCTGCCCAAGGAAAGCGATCAAAGCGCGCCTGCAAGTTATCTGTTGGCAATTTTGGGAAATGATATAGGAGATAGTACGAGAACTCTCGCCAGCCCAACTCGCTCAAAAAAGTATCTAAACTTTGCTCATTAGCAGTAAAAGCACCGGCTTCGGATGCTCGGTGCCACACAGTATTCGGCGATATCTGCCCGAAATGCAGGTAGGGCGAGAGCCGTGACACATTGGCTTTGTTCGGAAAATTCCGCCCTTCACGGTAGTTTTGTAACTCATCCATAACAAATTCATCGAGTCGCCTGTGAGCGGCGGATTCACTGATATCCCATCGCGCTTTCATTTCCCCATCCCAGTTAATTTTTGGTAGTAAATTCAATTCCTCTAACCGGAGTGAGTGACTACTATTTTTGGAGATATTTATACTTTTAGGGGTAGGGAAAGGTTGCCGTGGAGCAACTACAGAAAGGCAACCGCGACGATAATAAGGTGTGAATACTTTGTAGGTAGTACTATCTTTTTTCAGCACTTGCCAGGGCTCCCAAAGCAGAGCGCCATTAAAACTCTGAATATCAAGTCCTTGATTTTTTAGAGCAGATTTGATGCTAGCATCCCGTTCGATCCGCCAAGGTTCATAACAGCGGTTCCAAACTAAAGCTTCAGCGCCGGTGTTTTGCGCTAGGTCAGACAATATAGTAGTCGGTTCCCCTTTATAAAACTGTAAACCCTGACTAAGAGACCTGTTCAGATCCTCCAGAGCATGATGCAACCACCATCGGCTCGCTCCACCTAT
>SHBP01000034.1 GCA_004211905.1 SAR92 clade bacterium | reverse complement strand
AATTGCCGACGCACTTCTAGTAACGGGTGGCGTGCTAGTTTTAAAAAACTCAAATGCGATAGGTATTTTATGCGGGGCATGGGGATTTACTTTTTGTCTGCATTATCGATCTTGGGCGTGGAGATTTGAGTCAGTGCAAGACGGTTCTGCAACTTCAGTCGATGAAATAACAATGATTGTCTTGGCGTCCTCTATGTTTATTTCAATAATCTGCTTTATTCTGACTCTATTAATGTGTTTGCCAAAAAGAGATTAATGTTATTCACTGTTGTGAACAAAACCGTTACGGTCGAGTAGTTTCGAACGGAGAATTAAATCAAAAAATTTATGTTCAACCGTACCATTAAACTTGAGACGAATTTATTTTCTCTAGTCCAACTAAAACAGTCCCACTATGAAGAACTATACACAGTTGCTAGCAACCCTATAGTTTGGGAACAGCATCAGGAAAAAAATAGGTGGCAGGAAGAAAATTTCTTAAAATTTTTTCAAAAAGCAATTCAAAACAATAATGGATGTTTTGTTGTTTTTAATAAGAACTTGAACAAAATTATTGGTTCAACAAGATTCTATTTAAGCACCAAGGACTCTATCAAAATAGGATATACATTTTTATCTCCTGAATATTGGGGCACTGGTGCTAACAAAGAGATAAAAAAGGCAATGCTAGATTATGCATTTGAATTCGTAGATAAAGTTTATTTTGATGTAGGTAAAAAAAATATACGATCAAGGACTGCGGTTGAAAAGTTAGGAGCAGTGTTGTCGGATAAGACAGATGAAAAAGTTTTTTATCGGATTGATAAAGAAAGATATTTTGGGGTATAGATTATGATGGAAGATAAATATATTAAGTTTTACAAAACCTTTGATAAAAGATTTAAGAACAATAAGAATCTTATTCTCTGTTCGAAATCACTCAGTGACGGTGGAGTAGGTTCGTTTGCCGAATTAATTATTTGGCAATCTAAATAAATCCTCCACCTTACATCCAAGGGTTTTAGAAATTTTCAAAGCAAGAACAGTAGAAGGGACATATATTCCATTCTCAATTGCATTGATGCTTTTTCTAGAAACATCTGCGCTCTCAGACAACTCCTGCTGCGTTAATCCTGCAATCTTGCGAAGTTTCTCAAGATTGTTAAGAAGTTTTTTGTGATCTTTGCCCAAAATTATTTCTTTTCGAAATCTTCAACGGCTCTATTAATTGATTCATGCTCAGTTGGATATTTATTCCCAAAAAACAAACAAACTAAACCAATTGCTAAAACCACCAATCCAGCACCTTTATAGATGGACCCCAAAGGATCATATAAGGCAATGCCTAACAAACTTACTATAAGACCCACATGCATAAATAAATTTTTTTTATAGATCATTATGTTCCTCCTACTTTTTTTCGAAATCTTTAACTGCATTGGTTAATTCTTCACTTGTGTTTGGGTAAAGATAACCAGCAATTATTTATCCTAATCCAATTGCAGAAACTGGTGCCCCAACACCTTTCTGCACTGAACCTAGAAAAAATACACCGAACAGAAACAGACCTAGACCAGTAAATAAAGTAACAACCCCTGTTCTTCTGTAATCTAACGGTTTTTATTCTTTCATCAAGAATATCGATCATACCCTCCATCTATCTCTGAGGGATCTTATAGATTTTTAGATATCTCTAATATTGTTATCCTTTCTCTGAAAATATATCCAAGCAAAGACAGGTACAGGCACTATTATTCCTGCCAGTACTCCCAATACCGGTACTATTTAACCGCTCATTTTCTTCTTTTAGCTTAAATGTAACGTAAAGTTATCATTTCTAGAGTGAGAAGTAAAGGTTACAACTTAATTATTGTATAATTATTATCAGGGATAAGACATTTATTCTCCAAACAAAAATACTCAACCACTGTCAAATTGAAATTACCCAATGTCATGCAAAAATATCTAATAATTTTCTTAGTGTTAATTCTATGTCTCTTTGCCGCCAGTATCATGCTTGATATTGGACAATACTTCATAAATGGGATGCCGAATTATGACTTTTATGTCCTTCCCATTGGTGTTTTTATGCTAATGATTGTCCTGCCAATCATATATAGTTTGATTAACGATTTGATTAAAAAGGAGAAGTAAGTAATAGTAGGTGAAAATTTAGGGAGGGGTAAGAACACTCCCTTACGGTGGAGTAGTTTATGATTCATAGTGAGAAAAAGTAAAATGGATTACTGGTTTTTGATGGCTGCGGCGGCCATTTCTTTAGTAGGAATAGTGTTTCATGGGTTCATCGGAGGGAAAATTTATATTAGCAATGTAAATGATAGCGACATGGAGACATTAACGAAATCGTTAAGTATTGTTTCTTGGCATGTGTTTACCATTTTTCTTTTTGCAAGTGCTTCAACTTTGATTTATATAGCCTACAACCCAGAATTTACTATAGCGGTCTATCCGATAATTGGTATTAACCTCTTAGGTTCACTTTTATTTGTTTTTCTTGGCTTAGGAAGGCACAGAGCCTTGTTAAGAATGCCAGGTGCTGTTCTCATGGGCACTACGGCATTGCTGGCTTGGTTGGGAATATGAAAGAGCTCAAAGGTTTAGATAATATAGTGCATGGCCAAGGGGCAGAGGATAAAAAATTTCGTCGCTATTTAATCAAGTTTAGTTAATCACCTTTACTAACCAATTTTATTCCCCCAATCTTTTTATGCAGACACAATAAAACTGTTTTGATCTAAAGAGCGTAACCACCTCATAGCCTAATAAATTAAAGGTTGTATCCATGAGTTCAAGATTCAAACATGTAGTGTTGTTATTTGTATCGATGGTTATATTCGCTCCTTTGTCTTTTGGGAAACCCGTCACCTATATCATAGATCCAAGCCACACTTTCCCAGCGTTTGAAGCTGATCATATGGGAGGGCTTTCAATTTGGCGCGGAAAAGTAAATTCAACCTCCGGCGAGATCGTTCTTGATAAGAGAAATAAATCCGGAACTGTCAATGTCGTCATGGAAATGAGTTCCATAGACTTCGGGCATGATGAGATGAATAAGCATGCCAAGGGTGATGATATGTTCGATATTGAAAAATATCCTCAGGCTATGTACGAGGGAGTATTAATCAACTTTCAGGATGGTGCGCCAACAAAAATAGAGGGCGAGCTGACTCTTCATGGCATTACAAAAAAAGTAGATTTAGAGATCAAAGCGTTCAAGTGCAGGCTTCATCCATTCAAATTGAAGCAAGTGTGCGGAGCAGATGCTCGCGGAAATATAATGAGAGACGACTTCGGAATAAGCTATGCCAAAATGCTGGGATTTAAAATGGATGTCGCGCTTAGAATAAGCGTTGAAGCAATCAAAAAGTAGCTTCATTTGCCTTACTAATTATGTTTTTTTTGCTTAGAAAAGAGGTACCAGAGGGCCAAACGATGATGAAAATAAAACTAACAGTACTCGCTCTTTTTACGCTTTTTCCTTGCATTACATATGGCGATCAGACCGTCGATATTGATAGCCCTGAAGGATGGGCTATGGCATTTATGACAGCCTCTGCACAAAATCTTGGGCAGTCACCTCCACATTCTGTAAATTCAAGAGATATATCGATTTCTGCAGAGTTAAGCTCTATCCCCCGCTTATCAAAAGAGCAGCAAAGAATCGGGTTTGGAGGCTTCAAGGATGAGGATTTGAATAAATCCCCAGTATTTGGAAGATTAAGAGCCAATATTGGGCTGCCATGGAATTTAGATGCTGAAATCTCCTGGACACCACCTCTTCAAATTAATGATAGTAAACCAAACCATTTATGGGGCGCCGCACTGTCAAAACCTTTGATGAATAATGAAAAAATTAGTATAGGTGTGCGGTTATTTTTGCTCAGGGGTGGGGTTACAGCAAGTGTAACCTGCAGTGCGGACACAATTAAGTTTGCGCCCTATACCCTTCAAAATACTGCCGGATGCATAGGCCTATCAGGAGATAAATTACAGATGGATCACGAGGGAGTCGAAGTTTTCGTCTCTTTCAACAACTCATCAGCAATTTTGCCATGGATATCTTTAGCCTCAAGTAACATAGATAATTCTGTGAAAATTGATGCTCCACTTGAAGTGGGTAGGGAAAGAGCAACGATTTATTCAAGTGGCTCAATACAAACGTTTAGTTTTGGCTTCAATTACGATATCAGTAAAAATTGGAGTTTTAATGCATCAAGCTCGTACACGCCTCTTGATGCCCAGAGACCAAACGACAATTCTGATAATGATAACTTTTGGAATGTCAGGGTTGGGTTAACAACGCGCTATTAGCCTTTCGCTTGTTCGTCTTGACAGAGATACTTGCATTAGAATAAAAATGAGTGGAATAGTATGACGCTTAAAAACTTTTTAAAATTCGAGATGGCTTGCCTATGTCTAGTCCTTAGCCTTTTCAGCTTGGCCAGTTGGGCTGATTCATCAGAGCAAGAAAGTACGAATGCCTCCTCTTATCTCTTGATGGAGGCTAGCACTTCCTCCTCCTCGATTAACTGGGATATCGATGACAATGGCCAGGCTGACGCACTTACTGATGGACTACTGTTCCTTCGTTATGCTTTTGGCCTTAACGGTGATTTTCTCCTCAATGGTTTGATTTCAAGTGATAGCGTTATTACGTCTTCTGCGGAAATAGAAGCTGAATTGGCAGCAGTTTATGCTAGTTCAGGTGATATTGATGGTAACGGTAGCGTTGATGCATTGACCGATGGACTTTTATTATTACGTTATCTTTTTGGTCTCACTGGGACTAATCTAATTAATGGTGTTGTTGGCGATGGTGCGACCAAAACGCAGAGTGCTGCTTTAGAGTCATATATGAGTGGGCTAATGCCCCAAGCACCTTATATCAAGCTCAATGGAAGTGCGCTCGTAAGTCATGAGCAGGCTACGGTTTATAACGATGCCGGTGCAACTGCGACTGACGTCACTGACGGTTCGGTTGAGGTGGTTAAGAGTGGGACGGTTGATGCAAGTGAGGCGGGAAATTACATAATTAGTTACTCGGCTACCGATAGCGAGGGTAACATTTCTCGTATTTTGACGCGCTCAGTGACGGTAGCTGATACAACTGCTCCTACAATCACCCTCATAGGTGAGTCAGCAGTTGAGCTTGAATTAGATGCCTCTTATGAGGACGCTGGCGCGACGGCTACAGATACCGTTGATGGAGCAGTTGAAGTGGTTACCACAGGTTCTGTCGATACAAGCGCTGCGGGGACATATTCTCTAACATATACCGCGACGGACTCTGTGGGAAACATCGCCACGACCACGCGTGTGGTGACTGTAGAAGAGCCCAGAATTGAGACAATTAATGTTTCGGCAACCAACAATGGTGGCTGGGCTTATATTATTGACGGTGTTTCAAAGCCAGATCTGACTCTTAAGATAGGCACCACCTACACGTTTAAATACCCGAGTAGTCACCCACTTAGATTTTCTGTTGTCAGTGATGGGATCCACAATGGAGGTGCAGAATATACCCAAGGTGTTGATACCTCTGTTGCAGGACAGATCACCATAACGGTTACCTCATCCACAGCCAAGACGCTATATTATTACTGTAGGCTCCACGCACGTCAGGGCGGGAAAATTACTGTCAATTGAGTTTGTAGACAAGGTGGTTTTTGGTATAGATTGGAAAATATGCACTCAAGAGAGCTAACAGAAAAGTTAGGAGTAAATTTTGATTTGTATAAATGCAGAGATTCCAGCAGATATTTGCGATATCGACGACGAGTTAAAAGCAATCTATCATTCCCGAGATACAGTCTGCATTTGGGTTTTTAAAACCAGGCAAGACAGGAATAATTTTATGGATAAAACTGCCGGTATGAAGAAAAATGAACGAGAGAATTACTACCTAGAATTCTACACTAATCATTAAGTTAAACCGTTAGGAATGAGAGAAATGGAATATAGAAGATTAGGCCATTCTGGCCTTAAACTTTCAGAACTGTCTTTTGGGTCTTGGGTTACTTTTAATAAGCAGGTTGACTCAAAACTCGCGGAGCAGATGTTTGGAGCCTGTTTTGATGCTGGCGTAAACTTTTTTGATAACGCTGAAGGTTATGAAAGAGGCATGTCAGAAATCGTCATGGGCAAGGCGCTAAAAACTCTGAATAGGCCAAGGGATTCATATTGCGTTTCTTCAAAGGTATTTTTTGGGGCACATGATGAGCCACTTCCAACGCAACTAGGGCTAAGCAAAAAACATGTGAGAGAAGCCTGCGACCAAGCGCTTAAACGATTGCAGGTAGATTATCTTGATCTTTATTTTTGCCATCGAGCAGATCCAGATACTCCCATTGGCGAAACAGTGTGGGCAATGCATAACCTTATTACTCAAGGCAAAATTTTATATTGGGGCACCTCCGAATGGAGTGCTGCAGAGATAGAAGAAGCCTATGTTTTTGCTAAAGAGAACCATTTAACTCCGCCAACCATGGAACAACCACAATATAACCTGCTCGATCGAAAGAGGTTTGAGGTTGAATACCAACCAATATTTGAAAAATACGGTATGGGAACAACGACATGGTCTCCCTTGGCCTCTGGGGCCTTAACCGGCAAATATTTAGACGGTATTCCCAAGGGCTCTAGAGCCTCTCTTAGTGGCTACGAATGGTTAAAAAAGCACATGATAGAGACAGATAGAGGCAAAGAGCGAATGACCAGAGTGGCATCATTTATTGAAATCGTAAAAGATTATGAAGTACCTCCGTCAAATCTTGCGATTGCATGGTGTTTGCTAAATAAAAATGTATCAACGGTAATTCTAGGGGCCTCTAACCTTGAGCAGTTAAACGATAATTTAAAGGCTGCCGAGGCAACATCCTCACTCACAGAGGAGCTAAAACAGAGGCTAGACGATTTATAAGTACTCATTAGCGCTACATAGAAGCTAAAACTAAATGAAGACTTTCCATTTTTTTCTTTTTTGGGTGTTTGGGTTTTTTTTGCTACTCTCCTTTGACTTATTCATGGAAGGCATAGTCTTTGAATGGTTAAATTGGAATGGCACAAATAAGAATGATTGGTTTTTCGCCCTCTGGTGGGGCATTGTCGTCGTCTGGTTTTTATATGGAATTGTCACTCTTTATCAAAGATTTAAGTTGAAATAACCTGCTAGTTTAGAATTATGTCTAGTGCCTTTTACCTCTCTCGCTCATCTAAGCTATACGGAAAGTCTTGCAAAACAAAAATATTGGCATATATAATGCCAATACTGCCTATAATTGGACTTTACAATGAAAATTTTAAGAACGCCAGATCACAGGTTTAAGGGCCTCTCAGATTACCCGTTTCCCCCTAATTACACGATGATTAAAACACGGGATGGCACCGATTTACGTATTCATCATATTGACGAGGGCCCTGCAGATGGGCCTGTTTTATTGGCCATGCATGGGCAGCCCGTATGGAGCTATCTTTACTCACGAATGATCCCTCATTTAGTAAAGGCCGGTATCAGGGTAATAGCGCCAGATCTTCCTGGTTACGGCAAGTCAGATAAACCTGCCGCAAGAGAAGATTATAGTTACCAGAGTCAGGTCGACTGGATGAATCAATGGCTTGTAAACAATGACTTTTCAGGCCTCACATTTTTTGGACAAGACTGGGGAGGATTAATTGGCCTTCGCATGGTGGCTGACAATGGCGATCGATTTGATCGGGTTGCCATGGGGAATACAGGGTTACCCTACAGCCCAGATGTTCCTCAAGAAGTTGTTGATGAAATTTTAGCTTTCAGGTCGGGGCCAGAGAAAATCACAATGGCATCAATGAGTAAGCAGCTCAGTAAAATGAACGGCTTTGGCGGGGCTGACCCCTACTCAGGAATCCGAAAATTTGCTTATTGGCAAAAATACACCTGGGATGCAATCAACCCCCCTGCGGGCATTATTGCTTCATCAATGATGGAAAAGAGAAATAAATTAGCTGTAGCATTGGAGTTGGCAGGGATTAACCTTGGATTATCAACAATATCACCATTTGGATCGAGTATTAGTAAAGCGTTTGAGGCGCCCTTCCCGAGCGCTCCATTCAAAATGGCAGTAAGAGCGATGCCTAGCCAGGTGCCAAGTATTCCTGATCGTTCTCTAGAGGCGCAAAAGAAAGCATGGGATTTCTTTTCTAAATTTGAAAAGCCATTCCTGTGTGTTGGTGCGGGAGATGACCCTGTTACAAATGGATTTGAAAAGTTGTTTTTAGCCAAGGTCCCAGGCACAAAAAACCAACCTCACACGATGATAGGCGGCGGTCATTTTTTCCAGTGGACAAAGGCAGAAAAGTTATCCGAAATTCTAGCAACGTTCATAAAGGCTAATGATTAACTTGAAACAGGGCTCGAAAAGCCTGACTATTATCAACACTGAAAGATAAATGAGCAGAGTTGTTATGTTAAGAACCACCGTTGTATTTCTTATGGCAACATTGATTGCCATGTTTTTTGTGGCAGCGCAAACATCGTTGTCTAATCTTTGGTGGCTGTCATCTGTTGATATGCCAATTACGGGCTCTATTATTATTTCCATGCTATTGCGTGACTTAATTGGTATGAGCGTCGCAGGAGCTTTTCCAATTATCGCCGTGGTAGTTGCTGGCTTGGCGATTGCATTTTTTGTTGCCCACATACTGTTGAAAATTATTAGCATTGAACGCAAAATTATTTACGCTCTCGCTGGCGGAGCTGCGTTATTTGCGATTGTCGTTTTAATGCCTCTTGCCTTCTATAATTTAGATTTGATTGCCGGAGCTCGAACTTTATTGGGCAAGGGAATTTTAATTACTGGCGGAATGATTGCCGGCTATTACTTTGGCGCTAAGTCAAAAAAGGTGGTTGCCAATGAAAAGTCTTAACTTGGGTAGTTTTTTAATAGGGTTATTCCTACACAGCACGCTGATTTTCAGTAATGAGGTTGCTTATAAAACAGAGGTTGTCGTTGAAGGGTTAGATAATCCTTGGAGTATAGCCTTTGTTTCAGAAAACCAATGGTTGGTCACTGAGCGCTCCGGAGATTTGCGAACGGTTAAGGATGGAATTTTACAATCTGATCCTGTGGCGGGCGTGCCAGAGGTTCTTTTTGCTGGCCAAGGCGGCCTTTCTGAAGTCCTACTCCATCCAAAGTTTAGTGAAAATCGCTTGGTATACTTATCGTTCTCAGAATCAGACTCCGTAGAAACTAAACTTAACCGCCTCACGGTGGTGCGGGGGCGTCTGGAAGGAAATAGCTTGGTTGATATTAAGACGATTTTTGGGTCCCACCCTTTGCGCAAAACGGCTGCTCACTATGGCGCGCGAATGAAATTTATGGCTGATGGGACTCTGCTAATCACATCGGGAGATGGCTTTAATTATCGCGAGAAAGCACAATTTTTAGATAACCATTTTGGCAAAATTGTTCGTGTCAATGATGACGGCAGTATTCCAGCGGACAATCCGTTTCTAAATACTCCCGGAGCCCTTCCAGAGATTTGGTCTTATGGGCACAGAAATCTTCAAGGACTGGTAATCGCAGATGACGGCACTGTCTTTGAGCATGAGCATGGCCCCAAGGGTGGTGATGAATTAAACGTGGTAGAGCCCGGCAAGAATTATGGCTGGCCAGCAATTACTTACGGAGTTGATTACAGCGGAGCCATCATCTCCCCCTTTACGGACCAGCCAGGAATGGAGCAGCCAATTCAGTATTGGGTGCCTTCAATCGCGCCGTCGGGGATGACACTTTATCGAGGGGACATGTTCCCAATGTGGAAAGGAGATTTGTTTATTGCTGCATTGGTGCCAGGAGATGTGCGGCGTATAGAGTTAGACGGAGAAAAAACCATTAACGAAACAATTATGTTTAATGAGTTCGGCAGAATTAGAGATGTTGCCTCTGCTCCCGACGGAAGCTTAATCCTTGCCACCGATGGAGAAAATGGAAAGCTTATAAGAGTGAGCGCCGTTAAGTAAGTCCTAAGAGCTACGCAGTGATGAAAGCCCAGCCTGAAGTTGTTGAAGATGTTTTTGCAGCTTCGGGCCCTTCTTTTGAGCAACCCCAATAGCAAGAACATCAATTACGGCTAGATGAGCGATCCTTGAAGATAGCGGGGTATAGATTTGAATGTCTTCTTTTGCATCAACCTCTATAGCGATAGTTGCACTCTTGGCTATTGGCGAAGAGCTAGGGGCGAGGCCTATGACAATACCACCCGCATTTTTTACCAGCTCCATAGAATCAAGTAGCGCTTGAGTTCTACCAGATTGTGATATGGCCACCACCACATCCCCAGTGTTTAGTGAGGTGGCGGACATATTCTGAAGGTGGGGGTCTGAATAGGCGGAAGAGCGAATTTGTAGGCGGAAAAATTTGTGTTGCGCATCAAACGCCACTGCCGCAGAGGCGCCAAAACCATAAAATTCCACTCGACCAGCACTGCAAATCGCAGCAACTGCGGCTTCTAGGTTATCGAGCACAAGACTGTCACGAACCTTAAGTAAGGCATCAACAGTAGAATCAAACACCTTATGGGTATATTCCCGAGTAGAGTCAGAATCGGTAACCGCGATTTGGCCGTAACTGGGACTTGAAGCAAGTTGTTGTGCGAGAGCCAGTTTAAAGTCTTGGAAACCGGTACAGCCAACTGCGCGACAAAAGCGCACGACCGTGGGCTCACTGACATCAGCTTGCTCGGCGAGATCAACGATCCGCATGCGAATCACTTCAAGAGGATGCTTCAGCACAAAATCAGCAACCTTAAGTTCTGATTTACGCAAATGGACCAGCGTATCACTAATTGTTTGGGTGAGCTGTGCAGGTTTCATACTGTTACCATTCTGAGATATGTAAAAAAATTACAAGAATACGGCATTATTACTAGTTTTGTAGTAAAAAACAGGGTTTTATCGATGATGTACACTATTTCTGAGTCTGATGGATAGATTTGCACCAAAATCCTACGAAAAAGCTAAAAAGAAGGAAATGAAATTCATCAATTCTTTTCGTTATATTGCTAGAATGCAGACCTATGGATGTAACTTCAATATTA
>SHBP01000033.1 GCA_004211905.1 SAR92 clade bacterium | reverse complement strand
GATCGAGGATGATATTGTGGTCACCAAGGATGGAAATGAAAATTTAACATCTGCAGTGCCTAAGGAGAGGAACGAAATCGAAGCTTTAATGGCGGGATAACCAACACTTAATGATACCCAGTAAGTCAAATCAGAGAGCAAAAGGCGTAACCCATTACGATATGGTAATCGTTGGCGGCGGTATGGTTGGTATTAGTCTGGCTTTGATGCTCGCTAAGCAAGGTGAGTGGAAGATTTTGTTGATTGAGTCCAATTCCCTAGATGTGACCACTGACTCTGCACTCAGTTATAGCTCTAGTTTTGATGCTCGCTCTACAGCACTTTCTTGGACCAGCAGGAAGATCTATCAGTCGATCGGCCTCTGGGAGCAGTTAGGGGCACACGCAAGTGACATCAGTCAAATTCATGTTAGTGATCGTGGTCATGGCGGCATAACTCGCATGACAGCGGAAGAAGCTGACGTCGATGCTTTGGGATATGTTATTGAAAATCGCTGGCTTGGATCTGTGCTGATGAATCGGCTTAAAGATGAAGCTATTAAAATCTGCGGTAATACCCAGATCAACACTATTAAGCCCCGTAGTAATGGTATAGAAATCTCCTTGAAGGTAGGTATCAATTCATCCCAAGAAGAACTAAACGTTCGTACTGATCTTATTATTATTGCCGATGGAGCTGATTCTAAAACAGCGCACAAACTAGGTATTAACAGTAAAAGCTCGGCCTATGGGCAAACTGCGATTATTGCAAATATTCAACTTAATCAAAGACATCAAGGGGTCGCTTACGAGCGTTTTACTGACCAGGGCCCAATGGCTTTGCTTCCGCTCCCAGATTATCAAGGGAAATATCGCAGTGCATTGGTTTGGGCTCAACCAGAAGAGGCGGCCAGACAATTAGTGGAGGCTAGCGATGAAAATTTTTTGCGTTGTTTGCAACAGCGCTTTGGCCATCGTTTGGGTACTTTTAAGCAAGCCGGCCAGCGAACAGCTTTTCCTCTAGTGCTAACTCTAGCGTCTGAGCAGGTGCGTCGTAATGTGGTAGTAATGGGCAATGCTGCTCATAGCTTACATCCCGTTGCGGGCCAAGGTTTTAACCTGTCGCTCCGAGATGCAGCCGCTCTGGCTGAAAAGCTTAGTGAAGCGCGGATCCAACAGAAATCGATTGGCTCTCTTGAGACTCTCGAATGCTATTATCAGCAGCAACAGACGGACCAGCGTAATACTTTAGTATTTAGCGATAGTCTCACTAAGTTCTTTGCAGGCCCATCCAATGTTGCCGCAATGGGTCGTAACTCGGGCTTGCTTGCCTTGGATTTAGTTCCTCAATTACGCCATCGTTTTATAAAGTTTGGAATGGGTATGACAGCGCCAGAGGCTCGTCATGGCTGATTCATACGATGTTATTATTGTTGGTGCAGGGATGGTTGGTGCCGCTGCAGCATGTTTATTATCTAAGTCGGATACTACTGGTAAAACAAAGCCTCTAAAAATAGCATTGGTTGAAGCATCAATAGCTAAGCCTTTTAATGAAGCTAGCTTTGATCCTCGTGTTGCAGCCATTACTGAGAAATCTCGACAGATATTAACTTCCTGCGGAGTTTGGGAGACCATTGAGAATCTAAGAGTGAGTCCTTATCTAAAGATGGAAGTATGGGACGCGGAAAGCACTGGACGAATTCGCTTTAATTGCCATGATATTCACCAACCCAACTTAGGCCATATTGTAGAGAGTTCTGCGATTGTGCAGGCGCTGTTAGAAGAGACACAAAACCTTTCGAATATTGACTTTATATGCCCATCGACTATCTGTAAGTACCAAAAACATGCGGGTTTGATTACCGTAACTTTGGATGATGACCAACAAATAGAGGCTGCTCTTTTAGTTGGTGCAGATGGGGCCAACTCTGAAGTACGCCAAAATTTTGGCTTCACATCCAAAGAGTGGGATTACGAGCACGAAGCAATTGTAACAACCATCAAGACTGAAAATCCCAATCAGCAGACGGCATGGCAGCGCTTTATGCAAACTGGACCTCTGGCATTACTTCCTCTTAATAATGGAGGAGATCAGCATCATTGCTCTATTGTTTGGTCTCAGGAGCCCGCCGCCGCAAAAGCTTTGATGGCATTAAATGACGAGCAGTTTTGCAGTGAACTAACGCGTGCTAGTGAATGCTGTTTAGGACAAGTTATCTCCGTTGACAAACGATTTAGTTTTCCTCTTAGGCAACGGCATGCGGTTGATTACGTTTTACCTAGCGTGGCTCTGGTCGGGGATGCAGCCCACACCATTCATCCTTTGGCGGGTCAGGGCGTGAATCTTGGATTTGCTGATGTCGAAGCTCTAGTTGATGAGATTAAAAGAGCGCAAGCAAGAGGTAATGATCTAGGGGGAGAGTTTACTCTCAGACGATATCAGCGTCGGCGTAAACCCGAAAACTTGATGGCTATGAGTGTAATGGAGGGATTTAAACACCTTTTTTCGGCAGATCAATTACCTTTGAGGTTACTGCGGAGCCTTGGAATGTCTAAACTGGATAAGATAACGCCTTTGAAAAATGAGATTATAAAACGAGCGATGGGATTGTGATCTCCTAGTTCCGTAGGGCGATCAGTTTAAAAGAGCCATTATTAGCTAAAGTTTGGACCGACCTAAAGTATTTGAGCGCTTTTTGCTCCAGCGGGATAAAGTTATTAACGACAAAAAGGGCGTGACCTTCTGGCGCTAATAGTCTTTTGGTCGCTTTCAGAAATTTAGCTGACATATCTCCGTCAATAGCGAAACCTTGATGAAACGGCGGATTACACCAAATCGTATCAAAGTTACCTTCTACTGTGTCACCAGCATCTGAAGGTATCACTTCGCACTCCTTAATAATTGGTTTCAGGTTGGCTTTAGCTGCGAGAATAGCCGCAGCATTATTATCTGTGGCGGTAATCTTGTTAATCCCGTTCTGGTTGGCATGAAAGGATAAATAGCCATAGCCACAACCCAGGTCAAGAAGCGTCTTTGGTGGTTGATCAAAGCGGCTAAGAAAGATTGGAAGATGCTCTACCAGGAATGCACTACCACGATCGATTTTGTCCCAACCAAAAATACCAGGCTTGCTGGAAAAAGAGAGCTCTGAAAGGGCTTTTACTGGCCGTATTACATCATAGCTATTATGATCTAATCGGGCTGAGTCTGACCGGTGAAGCCTGACCCTTGCCAAATAGTTATTGCCATGTTTTTTGGCGGCAGTTCGATCACCAAAGAGGTTGCAGGTGTTTTTGACGTAGGTCTTAAGACCGTCATTTTTTTCTCCCGACAATAAAAGTAACCCCTGTGGCTTGAGCAATCTTGAGGCTTCATTGATAACGTGGTGACTACTTGCCCGCTCTTTGGATACACGAAATAAAATTCCGTCATAGGCTTTTGACTCGAAGTCGTTGAAGTCAAAATCATTGAATATTGAGGCCAATCCGGCGCCTTGGGCATGCTGAACAATATCATAGCGATTGCTGATTAAACTGAGATTACATTTACAGGTTGCAGCGATATCTCGCCAATTAACAAGAGTCCAGTTTTCATCAGCAACAATAAGATAATGCCCTTCAGCTGAATATAATTGCTCAATAAGCAAAGAGGTATTTCTGTCTACTTGGGGCCGTTGCAGAGAGAACTTTTTAGTTGTCATATGGAGGCGACCTCAGCATCAGATAGCGCCCTGTAATCACCCTCAGCTAAATTATCATCAAGCACAATATCTCCAACTTTGAAGCGATGGAGTTTGACAACATGATTTCCCAGGGCGGCAAACATACGCTTGACTTGATGATACTTACCCTCACCAATGGCGAGGGTTAAACAATGGCTGTCTATTTGTTCCATGGTCGCAGGCAGGCAGCGATGTTTTTCACCCTCTAACAATACGCCGTGAGCAAGTCTATCGCTATAGTCCGAATCTATGGGATTAGCTAAGGTTACTACATAAATTTTGGTGCATTTAGACCGTGGAGAGGTAAGGCGATGATTCCATTTACCATCATCAGTTACTAGTAGTAAGCCCGTGGTGTCAACATCCAGGCGACCAGCAATTTGCAGCTCTTCACTGCGATGCTCATAAATAAGACTTATTGCGGTAGGATGATTTGCATCCTTGGTTACGGAAACGATTCCGGCAGGCTTGTTGAGCATGAAGTAGCGATGCTTATAGGCATTGATAATTGAACCATCTAAGCTAACCTCCTGGTCCGAGATTACTTTGGTGGCGGGGTTGGTCACAATCTGACATTCGACCTCCACCATCCCAGCTTTGATCATTCGCTTTACTTCGGAGCGCGAAAGATCCGTGGCATTGCTGATGTATTTGTCCAGACGCAAGATTAATCGCCGCGAGTTAGAAGTTGAGCCGCCTCTTTGGCAAAGTAGGTCAGAATCCCATCGGCACCGGCTCGTTTAAATGCGAGAAGAGACTCCATGATGACTTGGTCCCTATTTAACCAATCCTTTTCAAATGCAGCACAATGCATAGCGAATTCACCGCTGACTTGATAAACAAAAGTTGGTGCTTTCAGCTCATCTTTTACTCGTTTCAAGATATCTAGGTAAGGCATGCCAGGTTTAATCATAATCATATCTGCACCTTCATCGAGATCCAACGCACATTCATGCAGTGCTTCGTCGCTATTGGCAGGATCCATCTGATAGGTTTTTTTATCACCACCTTGAATATTCTCAGCAGAACCTACTGCGTCACGAAATGGTCCGTAGTAATTAGAGGCATATTTAGCTGAGTAGGCTAGAATCTGCGTGTTGACAAATCCGTTATCCTCGAGCTCCTCACGGATTGCGCAAATGCGCCCATCCATCATGTCAGACGGAGCAATAATATCAGCACCCGCTTGTGCATGTGAAAGAGCCTGCTTGATTAAAACTTCGTTAGTCACGTCATTGATAACATAACCAGTACCCTCATCTATGATGCCATCTTGGCCATGAACGGTGAATGGGTCTAAGGCAATATCTGTGATGATACCCAGTTCTGGTACTGATGTTTTTAATGCTTTAACCGCACGTTGAACCAGACCCTCTGGGTTGTAGGCTTCCTCAGCTAACGCTGTTTTTAGTTCTTGATCGACAACTGGAAAGAGAGCAATAGCTGGAATTCCTAGGGCTGCTATCTCTTTTGCTTCAAGCACAAGCAAATCGATAGATAACCGATTCACACCCGGCATAGAATCCACCGGCTCTGATTGCAATATCCCGTCGATGACAAACATTGGCAGGATAAGATCGTTGACTGATAGCGTTGTTTCACACACTAAACGGCGAGAAAAATCCCTAGCACGAGCGCGACGCATACGAGTGTAAGGGTATGGTCCGCGGTTAGTTTTAAAGCTCATGGATACTCCGGCTGCGTAAAAATAGTTAACTTAGCTTGTAATTAAGAGTACATGATACGCAAAAAACCGAACTGCCACATAAATATTACTTTTTATGGTCGCCTAGATTTTAGCAAAAACTCGCTCGGCAGCATTTAGAGTATCTTCAATGTCTTGGTCTGTATGTGCTGCAGACATAAATCCAGCTTCGTAGGATGCAGGAGCAAGATACACCCCCTCTTGTAACATGCCATGGAAAAATTTCGCAAAACGATCAGTGTCACACTTAATGACTTGATTGTAGTTAATGATTTTATCTTCCTCAGAGAAAAAGATTCCCCACATTGTACCGACATGATTACTCGTTAGCGGTATACCGGCTGCAGTCGCTCGTTGAACTAAACCGTCGACTAGTTGAGTAGTGCGATTACTCACAGGCTCTAAAAAACCTGGGCCAGAAATTAAATTGAGTGTTGCCAGGCCAGATGCCATAGCCACCGGATTGCCTGAAAGGGTGCCGGCCTGGTACACAGGCCCAAGGGGAGCTATATGTTCCATGATTTCACGCTTTCCACCAAAAGCACCTACTGGCATACCACCGCCAATTACTTTGCCAAGACATATCAGGTCAGCATCAATATTGTAGTAACCGATGGCTCCCTGCTGACTGATGCGAAAGCCAGTCATTACCTCGTCAATGATTAGCAGCGCACCACTGGCAGTGCAGGATTCTCTGAGAACTTCTAAAAATCCAGGAATCGGGGGTACACAGTTCATATTCCCCACAACAGGTTCTACAATGATGCAAGCAACTTGCTCGCCTATCTCTGCAAACACCTGTTTTACTTGGTCAATATCATTGTAATTGAGTGTTATCGTGTGATTGGCTAAACCTGCAGGTACACCTGGGGAGCTCGGGACTCCAAGAGTAAGGGCACCAGAACCCGCTTTGACGAGCAAGGAGTCTGAATGACCGTGGTAGCAGCCTTCGAACTTAATAATTTTGTCACGTCCCGTATAGCCCCTAGCGAGGCGGATGGCACTCATCGTTGCTTCTGTGCCAGAGTTGACCATGCGAATCAATTCCATGCCTGGAACGATGCTGCAAATTTTATCAGCTAACTGGATCTCAAGCTCTGTTGGGGTGCCAAAAGTCATTGCCTTTTCTAGTTGCTCACCAATGGCTTGTAAAACCGTTTCATTACCATGCCCCAATAGCATCGGCCCCCAAGACAGAACGTAGTCAATATAACGATTGCCATCTGCATCATACATATAAGCTCCACTGGCACGCTCAAAAAAGACCGGGGTTCCTCCTACCGCACGAAAGGCGCGCACCGGTGAATTTACACCGCCGGGAATGCTTTTCTGGGCAGCTTTAAATAGCTGTTGAGAGCGTGAAGTTTTTACTGTATTTGGCATTAATTTTCCCTAGGATATCGGCTGGTTACTTGAGTGTAGAAATGACATTATCCTTGATTACGAGATATGAGGCTATTTGGTCTTATTAGAACGGCTTTACAACAACTAAAATCACTATGCCTACTAAAAATAAAACTGGAATTTCATTAAAGACCCTAAAGTAAACGTGTGTTTTATCATTACGATCTTCCGCTAGTCTTCTCATATGTGAAAGACACATATGATGGTACCCGATAAGAAGTACGACCAATCCTGCTTTTAGCTGGAACCAGATTTCGTTCAGATATGCCGGCACCAAAGTAACGAGCCAAAGCCCGAAGATGATGGTGCCAATCATCGATGGGTTAGCAATGCCGCGATAAAGCTTTCGTTGCATAACCTTGAAGCGCTCAATGCTTATTTCATCCTCAGACATCACGTGATAGACAAACAGTCTTGGTAGATAAAAAAGAGCTGCAAACCAGCAGATCACGGCAATAATATGAAACGCTAATACCCATTGATACATTTAATTAAGGCCTCTTAGACTGATTTTTCCAAGGATTTGGAAAGTAATCGCTTAGTTGCTTGAGTCACTTTACGGTATTATAGGCGTGTTAGCGCAATCTGGATATTGAAAAGAGAGGATCAGGTGATCAAAGTTGGCATTGTTGGCGGGACAGGTTATACAGGCGCAGAGTTAATGCGTTTGCTTATTAGTCACTCTGAGGTGGAGATAACTGCAGTCACATCGCGCAGTGATCAAGGTACTCTGGTGTCTGATATTTATCCGAACTTACGCGGACATATTGATTTGTCCTTTGTAGCTCCAGATATGAGCTATCTAAAAAATTGCGATCTAGTCTTTTTTGCGACACCTCACGGAGTTGCTCAGTCAACTGTGCCTGAGATGCTAAATGCAGGTATTAAGGTTATTGATCTGTCTGCGGATTTTCGTATACGCGATGCCGCGGTTTGGGAACGGTGGTATGGACAACCTCACTTGGCGCAAGATTTACTGGATTGTGCAGTCTATGGATTACCAGAATTTAACCGTGAAAAAATTATAAATGCTGATTTAGTGGCTTGTGCTGGGTGTTATCCCACCAGTGTGCAAATTGGGTTACTTCCGCTGTTAACTGCTGGCTGTATTGATAAGAATGATGTGATTGCTAATTCAGCATCAGGAGTAAGTGGAGCTGGAAGGCAGGCGAATATTTCGAATTTATTATCAGAGGCAAGCGATAGTTTTAAAGCCTATGGAGTATCTGGACATCGTCATCAGCCAGAGATTGAGCAGGGCCTCGCTGATATTGCAGGTCAGAACGTAGGAATTACTTTTGTTCCACATTTACTACCTATTAATCGTGGCATACACACCACGATTTACGCCAATTTGGTAGATACGGATGTGGACGTACAAGCCCTCTTTGAAAGTCAGTTTGAGAAGGAACCCTTTGTTGTTGTGTTACCTGCAGGAAGTCATCCAGAAACACGGTCGGTTAGAGGATCTAATTTTTGCCAGATTGCTGTGCATAGGCCTAACAGTGGGGCTAAGGTTATTGTGCTAGTGGTAGAAGATAACTTGACTAAGGGTGCATCTGGTCAAGCTATTCAATGTATGAATCTTATGTTTGATTTACCTGAAACATCTGGGCTGACTGCTCCAGGGTTGTTACCTTAATGGCAGAACGAAGATCGGTTGTCGTTACCCATAGAGAAGGATACAAATACTGGTTGTTTTCGGCATTCTTGGGTGTTTTCATAGTTTCTTTTATTATTGGAATTTGGTGGCAGCAGAATAGACAGGAAGGGCTTCAAACGGAGCACCAAGCGCTGAGCGAACAGGTTTTGAGGCTTGGTAAATCTTTGGATATAAAAACTACCGAGCTTGAGATGATGCGTCTAAATATAGCAGTTGATGCAGCAGCGCTAGAGAATGCGCGCCAGGAAATGATTGTTTTACAAAAACAGGTTTTCGAGAATGAAGAACAGTTGGGGCTTTATAGAGAGTTACTAAGTGATGGAAGTCAACCAAGTGGGTTGTCTGTAACTAAATTTAGCCTTACTCAGATAAGTAAAAAGCAGTTGGCTTATCGCTGGGTTGCTAGGCAAAAAACTGCAAAGATGCAGATCACAAATGTTATTGCCGAGATAACTGTAATAGGTAGCCAAGGCGATCGAGTGTTGACTTTACCGTTGTCAAATTTAGATTCAAATATTGTGGAAATGCCGATTAGGTTAAAGTTTAAGTATTTTTCGATTAATCAAGGTGTTTTAAGCTTACCGGAGGGTTTTTATCCTGATAAAGTCAGGATTGTATTAAGATATTCATGGAGCAAAAAAGTCTCTTATGATAAAACCTTTGACTGGGTTGTTGAGGAGTGAAC
Source organism: SAR92 clade bacterium (assembly GCA_004211905.1). Classification (GTDB taxonomy): domain Bacteria; phylum Pseudomonadota; class Gammaproteobacteria; order Pseudomonadales; family Porticoccaceae; genus HTCC2207. The sequence continues at coordinate 2,409 of SHBP01000033.1, read as the reverse complement.
GATGTTTAACAAAAGCAACAAACAAGATGGGTCTAAATATGGCTCATCCGCGCAGCCAACAACTCTTATCGCTGAGGGAGCTAGGTTGCAGGGGGACCTCGACTTTTTGGGGAGTCTAGAGGTTCAAGGGTCAGTTGTTGGGGAAATAACCACAGATGATGAGAATGCTCAAGTGAGAGTGCTAAATGGTGGGGAAGTAGAGGGTAAAATATCTGCGCCTACAGTCGTCGTCAATGGACATATCAAGGGTGATATTTTCTCATCAAAGAATGCAAGACTTGCTGCGAAAGCAGTAGTAGAAGGAAATATATATTATAATACCCTCGAAATTGAGCGTGGAGCTCATGTTGCGGGAAACTTGGTCCATGAGCTTCCAGCGACAAATGTGAGTACTTTTCAACAGGAAAATAAGACTGACGGCAAGAATAATTCGACCGCCAGTTCAGGAAAGAAGTAACTTAGAACGAAACATAGTCATCTAGAACCGCGCCCGGTTCATTGTTGCGGAGCACTTATGTCAGGAATTCAAACATACACACCTACGGCTTTGGAAGTTACCGACCGAGCTGTGGCTAAAGTGCAGAGTTTAAAGGCTGAGGAAGAAAATGAGGAGCTCAAGCTCAGAGTTTTTGTAACTGGCGGAGGTTGTTCTGGATTCCAGTATGGCTTCTCATTTGAAGAAAGTATGGCTGAAGACGATACTTCGGTTAGTCGTGAAGGGGTTACGGTATTAATTGATTCTTTAAGCTTTCAATATTTAGCGGGGTCCACTGTTGACTATGAGGTTGGATTAATGGGTTCTCGATTTATCATTACCAACCCAAATGCATCCACTACGTGTGGATGCGGAGCTTCGTTCTCTATTTAATTTATGCGTTTGGACTTCAGGGTAAGTAGAGCCCACCTAATACTACCGCTTTAGATGCTCCTGTTACTGATGGAAGATTCCCCGCCTTCTTCTCTATTCGCTGCTTAGCGAGCCAAGCAAATGCGCAGGCCTCTACCCAGTCGGGGTCAAGACCAATTTCGGATGTTAAATTAATTTCTGGAAGATCTCGGGTAGATAAACTGAGATTAAGTTCGCTAATTAATTTTGTATTATGCACACCGCCACCGCAGGCAAAAATTCCGTCTACTGGCGCGGACAAAGAAGTTATACCTTTAGCAATGGTCTCGGCGGTAAATAGAGTTAAAGTTGACTGGATATCTTCAGGTGATAAAGGATAAGACCTAACTTGTTGTTCTAGCCATGCTAAGTTGAAATCTTCTCTTCCTGTACTTTTTGGTGGCGTTAAATCAAGGAATCGATGTTGCATTAGTTGATTGAGTAGAGGCATGGAAGGAGTTCCGCTAGAGGCCCATTGACCTCCATTATCATATGACTTCCCTCTATGCTTAGAGCACCATCCATCAAGGAGTATATTCCCAGGACCAGTGTCAAAGCCTTGGCACTTGCCGTCAGGATATAAGATTGTAATATTTGAAATCCCACCGATATTCAAAATGACTCGCACTTCCTCTGAGTGGCTGAATAATGATTTGTGAAATGCCGGAACCAGAGGAGCGCCTTGTCCCCCGCGGGCCATATCTGCACGCCTAAAGTCGGATACAACGGAACATCCAGTTTGGGCCGCAATTAGATTAGGGTTGCCGATCTGCTGACTAAATCCATTGTTTATACCAGGCGGCTGATGGCGCACTGTTTGTCCGTGGGAGCCTATGGCCGTAACTTGACTGGCCGTGATATTTAGCTTTGACATGAGTGCTAAAGTAGCCTGCGCAAATAACCCTCCAATCTCGTTATCCGTTTCACTGTAGAGTAGAACGTCGTCGACTCCTGGCTCAGAAAGTCCTAAAATCGCTTTTTTTAAGGTAGCAGGAATGTTATGGCTATGAGCGCCTAATAGCCTAAGGTTGTCTTGATCAAGGGTTACAGCCACAGCATCAATGGAATCAACGCTGGTGCCAGACATGAGCCCAATATAGATATCAGGTGTGGTCATAATTTGCGCTCAATTGGCATTTGATGAATTGCCCTCCACCAATGCTAACTGTGACTTATCTTGATACTCAGCTAATTGAGATAGCATAGGTTCGACTGTCTGTCTAAAGACCATTCTTTCATTTTCAGCAATTGGCTTTGCCTGGGGTAGCTTGACGGTACGCGGGTTGCGATGAACGCCATTAACTAAGAATTCATAGTGAAGATGGTTGCCGGTAGAGTAACCAGTTGACCCGACTGTACCAATAAGTTGACGCTGTTTTACAGTTTGGCCTCTGCGCACTTTTCTTTTATTTAAGTGCAAGTATTTGGTGATATAGGTTTGGCCGTGTTGTAAAAATACATAGTTGCCATTGTATTTATCGAACCCCGCTTCGATGACCTTGCCTCCACCGGCTGCATATACA
>SHBP01000032.1 GCA_004211905.1 SAR92 clade bacterium | reverse complement strand
TTGATCAATTCATACCTAGTAAAATTCGCTGCTGAGCACGTTCAGGGCCCATGCAGTTTAAAATTAGATTGAAAAATAAAACAGACTCTTCCCTAATTCCGTTTAAGAAGTTTATCCTACATTGTGTGTCTTGCAAGCATTAATCTACTATATATTGTGTTTAATTCGAATTTTCGTCCATTTTTATCTTCATAAGTACTTGAAAAACTTGTGGATAAATCGCCCTATTACCTACCACTACTGGGCTACATTCAATTACTGACTCACAACGTGAAAATGGTCACGAGGGCGACCTAATTGGCTTGAGCTTTTTCCGTCTCTAAAGAGTAAGTATCGTTGTGAGTTGTCTGCGACTTGGATAAAATGGTACCGCTTATTTTCATCAAAAAGTGGTGGCGAGATAAGCTGCTGCTTAAATCTGCTGAGGTTTTGTAATGGATATTTTCGATTTCTCCGATGGCCGAGAAGGCTACTATGGGGAGTACGGTGGTGTTTTCCTGCCGGAAATACTACAAGCAACTATTGAAGAATTGCTTGCATGTTTTCGTGAGTGCAAAGCAGATCCAAAATTTTGGCAGGATTATGTTGCTTTGCTGCAGAGTTATTCTGGTCGTCCTACTCCAATTACACACCTTGAGAATTTGTCAGCAAAACTTGGTGGAGCCCAAATTTATGTGAAGCGTGATGATCTTAATCATACAGGCTCTCATAAGATTAATAACGTTATGGGGCAAGGCTTGCTGTGTCAGCGTCTGGGTAAAAATCGTGTTATTGCCGAAACTGGCGCTGGTCAGCATGGCTTTGCTACTGCAACTATGGCGGCTAAATTTGGCTATGAATGTAAAATTTATATGGGTGCAGTAGACGTAGCACGGCAGCGCCCTAATGTATTCTGGATGGAAAATCTGGGGGCTCAAGTTGTTGCGGTGGAAGATGGGCAGAAGACCCTAAAAGATGCGGTCAACGAATGTATGCGGGATTGGGTTACTAATATGGCAGATACGCATTATATTCTGGGGACTGCGTGTGGACCACATCCCTTTCCTGAAATGGTGAGTTGGTTCCAGTCGATAATTGGTATGGAAGCACGTGAGCAAATTTTAAAACAAGCTGGAAAACTGCCTGATCGTGTCTTCGCCTGTGTAGGTGGTGGCTCTAATGCCATGGGTATATTCCAAGGTTTTTTTGATGATGATAACGTTGAATTGGTGGGTTGCGAGGCTGGAGGCCATGGTGTTGGTTCTTACATGCACTCAGCGAGATTGGCTTATGACGATGCGTCTGTAGGCGTTGCCCAAGGTTACAAGACTTATTTTTTGCAAAACGAGCAGGGTAATATGAATGAGACCCATTCGGTGGCTGCTGGACTGGACTATATAGGGATCAATCCAATTTTTTCTTATCTATGGGAGCAGGGAAAAGTACGCTTTGAAGCAGCTACAGATAGTGAAGTAAAAGAGGCTCTAAAGTTAACTATGCGTACTGAAGGGCTGATCCCCGCGCTTGAAAGCACCCATGCTTTTGTTACAGCAATTAAAGAAGCGCCTACGATGGGAAAAGACGAAGTTATTTTGATCAATCAGTCTGGTCGCGGCGACAAGGATATCTTTACCATTGCAGATGCCTTGGATGATTCTAAATGGAAAACCTTTATTGGTGGTAAGGCTGATCAATATCGATCGGAGGAAAGCTAATGGGGCTCCAGGCTTATATTGCTGAACGAAAAGAGCAAAAAGACTTACTGGTCATGGCTCATGTGGTCTGTGGTTATCCTTCTTTTGAGGATAACATGCAGGAATTAGAGATCATGGCTGAGGCCGGGGTTGATTTAGTGGAATTACAATTTCCGTTTTCAGAGCCCAGCGCCGATGGTCCATTGTTCGTCAAAGCGAACGAACAGTCTCTTAAGTCAGGGACCACAGTTGATCAATGTTTTGAGTTTATGGCGAAAGCGAGCGCAAAATTTCCATTCAAAGTGTTAATGATGGGGTATTACAATACCGCCTTTCGAATGGGTGAAGCTACTTTCGTAGAGAGAGTTAAAGAAGCGGGTGGGGTGGGTTATATTCTCCCTGATCTACCTATTGAGGAATCGGCCAATTTACATGCTCTTTCAGAGAAGGCGGGTATTGACCCCATTATTTTGATGACGCCAACAAGCAGTGATAAAAGGCTTGAAAAATTGGGGCAAGCCAGCCGAGGTATGGTTTATGCAGTGGCTCGCAAAGGAGTTACTGGGTCTAAAACGAACCTTGGTGACGATGTCATAAGCTTAATTAATCGCTGCCGCAAGCATACCGATGTCCCAATAGGTGTAGGATTTGGGATTGGCAGTAAAGCTGATATGGATTTTCTTCGCGGAGAAGCAGATCTAGCGATTGTTGGCACCGCAGCACTCCAGATATGGGAAGATGCTGGCTCTGAGGGCCTAAAAGCATTTTTTAAAGAGTTACTGAGCTAATTAGTTAGATTCTTTTGATGACTTTCTAGACTCCGCCAGACGCCAATCATTGATTAGTTCTTCTCTGATATCATTTAACGCAGGGTAGGGCTCTCGGACATGGTGTTCTATGCAAACCAAGTAGGACCCCAACTTCCCTCCGATTGGTCCATCCCAGCAGGGTAGACCTGTGGAATCATTTTTCTCTATTAAAGTCAGTATCTTCTCTCCAAAACCAGCGCCAAACTCTTTGTAAAGATTAGAGTCCTCCTCATTAGACCATTCGTAAAAGCCTGAAAAATAACCATCTTTAGGCAATCTTTCACGCCTGATTAAAGGGTCTCCGTCAATGATCTTGTTTTCCAGAGCCTGCCTTGCTTTCTCAGTTGCTTGGCCTCCATATTGCCTGCTATAGAAAGGACGATATAAAAACGTTAGGTTAGACCCTCCGCCGTAATGACGTTTATTTTCCTCATAAAAACGGTTTAATTCATCGTCTGTGGGTAATTTATTTTGGCCTAGCCCACGAATCAGCCCTCTTAGTTTGGCTTGCATAGCTGAGTCATCAGTAGCTAAATTAGTGTCTGGGTTGGCTAGGTCTGCATCCCCATGAATCTTCTTATTAAGGTCTTGCGAGATTTTTTCAGAGAATTCATTGCCGGGAGTCAGCACAAAATCAAAATTATCTTCCATGACAGTGTCTTGTGTTACCGTCATCCAATACCAAGTCAGACAGAGAATGACGGTAATTAGTACAGCAATGAGAAAGGCAAAATTTTTGTTCGCTGATTTACTTTCCTTCATACTTAATTATTCCGTTTCAATCTGGTTTAAACGCGGTAACTATGCAGGTGCCGAAGACTTTAACAGATGCCTTCAGTAAGAACTAAATAAAACCCTGATTTGTGCTAAATGCTATTCCGCAGTTTGCATGTACCATCGAAATTTGTAATAGTAATTAAAGCCTAAGGGAATTGTTAGTTTGATTTAGAGTCCTGTCAATTTTAAACAGGCTTTTAACAATAAGATTTGTTAATTTAATTTGGAGTTTTCGGTGAAAAATATTGTAACTTTATTAATGGTGCTTGCGTTGACCTCCTGTGCGTCTACAGAAGTTATTGAAGCGCGAAAGGCGGCAATTGATAAGGCTGATCATGAGGAGTGCCTTTCTTTCGGTTTTACCGAGAATACAGAGGCGTATGGTGGATGTCGTCTGACGCTCAAATCTATAAGAGCGCAAGAAGAAAATACCGATGCTCTGCAACATAATAGAAGGGTCGATTTTCGTTGGTGTCGCGGCTTTTATTGTTGGTAAAACAAACGCTACGATCATCTAATTGCTATTCGGCGTAGGCGTGTCGGTATCCCGAACCACTAACTATTTTCAATAGATCCTGCTCAAGACTTATTCGTGGACGCTCGACATAGCGACCGATCTCTTTTCCGCTCCTTGAAAAGATAAAGGTGGGTGTTCGGCGAATATCAAAACCTTGCTCAAGTTCCTTCGGGGTGTCTTTTGCCATAGACAAACCTATAATTTTAAGTTGATCTTGATTGAACGGTATCTGATCCAATACTTTGAATAGTGCTGGAACTTCTCTCTGACTATCGTGGCACCAGGTCCCCATGAAAATAGTAATTGAGACATCTGCCAGAAATGCCTCGGCTTTTGTAGTTGCTTCAATATCAACAACGTGGGATTCATAGTTTTTATTGAGCCAAATTTTATGCGCACTGTTTTCAAGGTCGTTTCGAGTAATCTGCCCTATTAATGCATCAGCACCTGAGAATACAGAACTACTGAAAACTGCGGTGAATAGAAGAATGATCTGGGAGTGAAGGTTCAATTTCATTGTTTCGACAAAACCCATGTTAGGACCATTTACTTTAATGGTAAAATTATCACAAACTCACAACCACGTCACAATTCAATGAACAAACCACTGGAAAACTTACGAGTTATAGAGCTAGGGCAGCTTTTAGCCGGACCTTTTGCGGGGTGCATGCTTGGATATTTTGGTGCAGAAGTGATTAAGATCGAGCCTCCAGGTGGGGATCCAATCCGAAATTGGAGAGAGGTCAAGGATGGAACTTCTCTTTGGTGGAGAAGTCTGGGTAGAAATAAAAAGTGTATTTCCCTAGATTTAAAAACCGTGGAGGGAAGAGATCTCGTTAAGCAATTGATGAAAACGGCTGATGTAGTGGTTGAAAACTTTCGCCCTGGGGTTTTAGAAAAATGGGGTCTTGATCCGATCAGTCTGCAGGCAGATAACCCAAACCTAATTTATGCGCGTATTTCCGGTTATGGTCAGACTGGACCCTATTCGGAAAAGGCAGGCTTTGCTTCTGCCTGTGAGGCTATTAGTGGATTCCGGTTTGTTAATGGTTATCCTGGACAGGCACCAGTCCGGCCTAATTTAAGTATCGGTGATACGATTTCTGGATTGCATGCGGTCATAGGGATCTTGATGGCTTTGCGGGCTAAAGATCAGGCTGTGCATGACGAAAAATCAGGCGGTCAAGTGGTCGATGTAGCACTCTACGAGTCTATGTTTAATCTTCTTGAGGCTGTTATCCCAGAATATGACGGTGCTGGAGTTGTTCGGCAACCATCGGGCACTACTGTAACTGGAATTGTGCCTACCAACACTTATAAATGTGCTGATGATAAATTTGTAGTCATTGGTGGGAATGGAGATTCTATTTTTACCCGCTTAATGAAGGCCGTGGGTAGAGATGATATCGCTGAGGATAGCAAATATGACAGCAACTCTAAGCGAGTTGAGCATGAAGCTGAGCTTGATCAGGTTCTAGCGAAGTGGTGTTTAAGTCATAGTTTACATAGCGCCATGTCTAAGCTCGAAGAATACCGTGTTCCCTGTGGTCCAGTATACAGTGCAGCAGATATGGTAAACGATGAACATTTTAATCAGAGGGGCTTATTTGAGCAGGTAGAAATTAACGGTGAACCTCTTAAAATTCCGGCGATTATGCCTAAGCTTGATGCTACACCTGGTGGTACTGATTGGCCGGGTCCTCCAGTGGCTTCACATACTGATGAGATCCTTGAGGGACTAGGGCTGGATCCAGTAACGATAGCCTCTCTTAAATCAAGTGGAGTCGTGGCTGACTCCGCCTAAGTTTGGAATCTCTTAAACTCATAAAATTAACTAATCTTTGGATATATCTATGACTATTACTTCATTTCATCCGCCTCAACGCACCCTGATGGGCCCAGGACCATCGGACGTTAGCGATCGCGTTTTACATGCGATGGCGCGACCCACAATAGGACATCTTGACCCGGCATTTGTGGCGATGATGGATGAGATAAAAATACTACTGCAATATGTTTTCCAAACAAAGAATGAACTGACATTTGCGGTATCAGCGCCCGGATCAGCGGGAATGGAATGTTGTTTTGCTAATCTTGTCGAACCTGGAGATAAGGTGATTGTTTGTCAGAACGGCGTCTTTGGTGGACGCATGAAGGAGAACGTTGAGCGTTGCGGAGGGATAGCCGTAATGGTCCAGGATGAGTGGGGCTCGGCTGTTGATCCCAATAAAGTTGAAGAGGCATTAAATGCCAACAAGGACGCCTGTTTGTTGGCATTCGTCCATGCCGAAACATCAACTGGAGCTCAGTCAGATGCCAAGACGTTAGTTGAGTTGGCGCATAAACATGACTGTTTAGCGATCGTAGATGCAGTAACGAGCCTTGCGGGAACCCCATTAAAGGTAGATGAATGGGGTATAGATGCGATTTATTCTGGATCCCAAAAATGCCTATCCTCTTCGCCTGGATTATCACCTGTGAGTTTTAGTCAACGCGCAGCTGAGAAAATTAAACAACGACATACCAAAGTCCAGAGTTGGTTTTTAGATTTAAATTTGGTGATGGGCTATTGGAGCGGCGAAGGTAAGCGTGCTTATCATCACACAGCTCCAGTAAATTGTCTTTATGGCTTGCACGAATCTTTAGTGATCGTGCAAGAAGAGGGACTGGAGCATGCTTGGTCTCGGCACCATAAGAATCATCTAGCATTGCGAGCTGGGTTGGAGCAGATGGGAATCGATTTTATTGTTCCCAAGAAAGATCGATTACCTCAATTAAATGCAGTCACTATCCCACAAGGAGTTGATGATGCAGATGTACGCACTCGATTGTTAAATGAGTTCAATCTTGAGATCGGTGCGGGACTTGGTGGGTTAGCAGGTAAAGTTTGGCGCATAGGTCTTATGGGCCATGCTAGCACGCAGAAGAATGTAGACTTCTGTCTAAATTCGCTGCGCGCTGTAATTTAAGATTTACTCTGATGGTGCCATTAAATCTAGCAAGGCCATTACCGTAGCTTCGATACCCGCTGTGACTGATGGCTCAGGCTCTATTTTAAAAATCGGGCTGTGGTGTGATGGCACTGCAGGCCCAGTACCATCCATGGCCGCTTTTAGATAGTCACGGTTGGTACCTCCTACGGAGAAATAGACACTTGCCACTTCTGGATCAGTAGTAAAGAAGGGGAAGTCTTCTGCCCCCATGCCCTCGGCACCATAGCTGGTTACTCTGTGTTCCCCCAAACCTTCATTCCAGACCTTTTTAAGTCGTCGGACCATTTCAGCATTGTTTATGGTAGGTGGCGTTGATTCCTCTGAATAGACAACCTCCGGTAGTTTATCTTCCGGTAATCCAGCGGCTCGACCTAGGTTTTCTGCGATGCGTTTAATACCGGTTAACAAGATTTCACGAGTTTTCGTATTGGTGTTTCTCACTGTTAGCTGAAGGTGTGCTAAATCAGAAATAATATTGTGTTTAGTGCCGCTATGAAAAGCACCTACAGTGACGACCCCTGGCTGCCGCGGTGAGAGTTCTCTTGACACTAAAGTTTGCAGGGCCATAACAATTTGACTCCCCAAAACGATGGGGTCTTTTCCTGCATGGGGAGATGCACCATGAGCACCAATGCCGCGCACATAAATATCAACAGTATCTGCTCCGGCAAAAGGTGAGCCTTCCACCACATTAATGACTCCTGAGGCTAAAGCTGAGGATACATGAAATGCCATGGCATAATCTGGCTTGCCAAATCGTTTCCATAGGTTATCTTCCATCATCGCTCGAGCGCCAAGCACTCTCTCTTCGGCGGGCTGACCAATTAGCATTAAAGTACCTGACCATTGATCTTTTCTGTCAACCATTTGCTTTGCAGTTCCCGCAAGACTTGTAATATGAACATCATGACCACAGGCATGCATAGTAGGAAAGGTTTTACCGGTGACAGGATCTAACTGCGTCGCTTTTGAGGCATAGTCAAGTCCAGATTTTTCTTGGACGGGCAAACCGTCCATATCAGCTCTCATCATAACAAGAGGACCTTCCCCGTTTTCAAGGATAGCTACTATGCCGGTACCACCAACGTTTTCTGTGACAGTAAACCCATGAGAGCGCAAAGTAGAGGCCAGCTTTTTTGCGGTAACAAATTCAGCTAGACTAAGTTCTGGACTCGCATGAAAGTCTTTGAACATCGCCTCAAGGCGATTGTCATAGTCGGCTTGAATAGATTTGGCCAAATTATCATTTGCTGAAAACGCTAGGCCAGAGGGTAATGTAAAAACTATTAGCGCCGTTATTGCTGCTCGGATATTTAATGTAATATTCATATTTAAGAGCTCCAAAACATTGGTGTCTTTTAATTCTACGTTAGTTATTGTCGTAGACAAGACTTGAGATTACATTTCCTACCTGTTGTAAGCTATCAGCGCTGCACTTATCCACGGTGTCCCTTGTAGTATGCCAGTAATCAGGAAAAGGGAAATGAATTAAATCAACGACCGGTATTCCCGCCTCTAAGAATGGCACATGATCATCCATCACAAAGGTCCCATCTATATTTAAAAATGCCGATGCGTTTTGCTCTCTGGCTATTTCCCACAAACGATTGGTTAACTCTGGTGCCTGCCTCTTTGAATGTAACTCTTTGGGTAGGGAAAGATCCTTATCGCACACCATGTCCAAGATAACCCCTTCACTTGGCCGATAAAAAGGATTTCGTTTTACAAATTCTTTTGCGCCAATAGCAAAAGGAAGTTGATTTATGTTGCCCATGTCTTCCAAATCGAAAAAAACCAAATCAACGGTTATTGGGGGAGGGGAAATAGCAAACACACGTGCTAGTTCAAGCATGACTGCAACCCCCGAAGCTCCATCATTGGCTCCTGAAGACGGTTGATCCCGATTATGCTTAAGGGCTTCTTGGTCCGATATGGGGCGGGTATCCCAGTGAGCACCTATCATCAAACGCCGATTGGGTTTAGCATCTTTACCGACAAAAGTGGCCCACAAATTAGTCCCCTTCAAACCATAAGCAGAGAAGTCTTGGCTTGTGATTTTTGTTGCAAGCGGTGAAATTTCGCCTTCAATAAATTCAAGAGTATGTTGTTTGGCGGTGGGGTGAGAGGGAATTCTTGGGCCATAGCTAACTTGAGTTTTAATATGTTCGAGTGCTTTTTTCCCATCAAAAATACTATCGTCATTTTGGGATGAGAAGCAATCGGCTACTAATACAAGAGTTATGACAAAGACAAATATTCTTATCATGGCAATGCTAATAAGGTTTTTTCACGGATAGTTTTCCTAAGCCTTTTCTTCGTCAATACTAGGTACCGCAATTAGTGAAAACCCATAAATAATAGCGATAATTGGGCATAGGATATTGAAAAAGGCAAACGGCGCGTAGACAAAAGTGCTTACACCTAGGGTTCCAGTCATATACGCACCACAGGTATTCCAGGGCACCAAAGCCGAGGTCAACGTGCCAGAGTCCTCAAGTGTTCTCGATAGATTAATTGATTTTAGTTTGTGTTCTTTATAGGGCTCTGCAAACATTTGCCCGGGGAGAACAACGGACAGATATTGATCTGCAGCTAGTATGTTTGTGCCTATGCAGGTTCCGACGGTAGCAGTAATCAACCCACCTGCAGATTTCACTTTGCTAAGAGCGGCCTCGACGAGTCTTGCTAGTAAGCCGGTGCGCGCCATAGCGCCACCAAATGCCATAGCGTTAATGACTAGTCCAATGGTTGTTAGCATGCTGCTCATGCCACCTTTAGATAATAGGGTATCTAGAGCTTCGTTTCCCGTGACCGAGCTGTATCCAAGGAACATAGCACTAAATAAACCTTTAAAAATTGCAGCGGCATCAGACAGGCTAGGATCGTTGGCTAGAGTAATAACAGCGTTCCATTGGAAAACTGCCGCAAAAACGCAACCCACTACAGTGCCACAAATCAGAGTTGACAAAGCAGGCAATTTTTTCATAGCCATTATTAGTAAAATCATAAGAGGTAAAAGCATGAACGGATTTATTGTAAAAGACTGCCTCATCGCATTCTGTAAGCTCACAATATCCTCTATAACAACGCTAGAACTATTCCCAAGTCCCATAAAGAAAAATACACCTAGGGTTATAAGCATTGAGGGTACAGTGGTCCACAGCATGTGCTGGATATGGTCAAATAGATCATTGTTGGTCACTGCGGCGGCAAGGTTTGTCGTTTCCGACAACGGAGATAATTTATCGCCAAAATAGGCTCCAGAGATGATAGCTCCAGCGCTAATGGCTAGGGATAGATCTAGAGCTGCGGCAATACCCATTAGACCCACTCCGAGTGTGCCGGCCACAGTCCATGAACTGCCGATACTTAAACCAAGTAGCGCACAGACTACACAAGCGGTAAGGTAAAAATAATCTGGAGACATCAGTGCTACACCATAGTAAATCATACTGGGCACCGTGCCTGAAAGAATCCATGCTCCAATCAATGAACCAACAGTTAACAAAATCAAAATTGCCTGGAGGGACATTTTGATGGTGTCGATCATTCCGCTCTCTATCTCTTGCCAAGTCCAACCATTTTTTATGCCAATGATAGCCGCTACTGCAGCGGCTAGAATCATAGCAACCTGGTTGGGGCCAAAAGAGTCCAGACCAAATACATAAACAGTACCCGCTAACATGCTAATCAGCACAACCACTGGAATAAGGGCATCCATCAGACTAGGGCTTTTAATTATTCTTGGGGATTCACTCATGAAGGAGGTTCTTTGTAAGAGTTAATATTTTGGGTTTTCTAATTTCGTTAGCTTACTCGATCTTTTTTTCGCGACAGTACAATATGACTCAGAGTTTTTTCTACGCCATCAAGGGCCGCTATTGAATCAATCACTCGATCAAGCGCTTCGGTGGTCGATTCGGTAACCATCGCCATCAAATCATACTGGCCGCTAATAGTACATAACATATCCAATTGGGGTTGTTTTTGTATTTGGCGAACAATCTCTGGTGTGGTTTGCGAAATTACTGAGATCATAATATAGGCGCTGACCTGCTGACGTTCGTGATGGGGGTTAATTTTAACAGTATACCCTTGAATAACTCCCGACCTTTCCAGCCTCTCGATACCCTGTTGAACGGTGGCACGACTGAGCCCCAGTTTCTTGGCAAGCTCAGAGACTGGACGACGGCTATTTTCACGTAAGAGATTAATTAACTCATGTTCATTTTTCATAGCAAATTGATATTTTTATTAGCAAAGTGTTCAAACATAATAAACATATTTACAGGTTTATCAATACAAATTGACAGTTTTAGCTTGTAAAATATCAAAAAAGCAACGGTCCAAAGCCTTAGGAGTAGAACATGGATTTAGCAATCGAAAATGGTAGTTTAAAGGCAGTATCTCAACAAAGGTTGTTGATTGAGAGCGATACCCGAGAACAAATTGCCTTTAGTGCAGATTGTGTGAACGGTTACGCCGGTCCGGTTCTAGCAATGTCTGAACGACGATTAAGAGACAACGCTCAGAAGTTCAAGTCTGCGATGCCTAGAGTACGCCCGCATTTTGCGGTTAAAGCTAATCCTGATGCTGATATTCTTCGAATTTTTAACGAAGAAGGCTGTTGTTTTGAAATTGCATCCTCAGCTGAACTTCAGGCAATGATAGATTTAGGTGTTGATCTAGAGACTGTATTTTATTCCAATCCAATAAAGTCTCCCGCTTCTATTAGAGATGCAGCGAAAGCTGGTGTTCAGTGGTATGTGGTTGATACTCCAGAAGAAGTCATCAAAATAGCAGCAATCAAGCCCGACGCAAAATTATATGTGCGCACTGAAGTCAGTAACGAGGGTTCACTGTGGCCTTTGGCAGGTAAGTTCGGCGCTAGTGCTAGCGGTATTCAATCGGTGATTGAAAAGGCAAAAGAGCATAACATGAAGATTACGGGCGTGACTTTTCATGTTGGATCTCAGTGCACTAATATTAATAACTGGATTGATGGAATTCGAAATGCAAAAAATATCTTTGCTCTACTCGAGGCCAGTGGTTGGACGCCAGAACTTTTGAACCTGGGCGGCGGCTATCCAGTGCAGTTCACGGGCGAGGAACCTTCAATCGCAGAGATTGGAGAGGTGATTAGCAAAGAGTTAGAGACTATTCCCCAGTCAATACAGGTAATGGCTGAACCAGGACGTTTCTTGGCAGGTTCAGCAGGTTGCCTAGTAACTCAAGTTGTGGGTTTAGCAACTCGAGATGAAAAACGTTGGTTGTATCTGGATACGGGCACCTATGGTGGTTTAATGGAATTAGCTGATGGGTTTCATTCAAATATTGTTAGTCAACGCACTGGTGAGACAGGAATGTGGACCATGGCAGGCCCAACTTGTGACTCTATTGATGTTTTTGGCGAGCATCGGTTGCCAACTAACATGGAAGTAGAAGACATTGTATTTATCACTAATTTGGGGGCCTACTGCACCACCTGCGCTTGTGACTTCAACGGGTTCCCTGTACCCAAGCTAGTGATGGTTGACTAAACTCATTTAGAGTGTAATTCGTATAAGCCTCTATGGATGGAAGGACTTATGATTGATAAGCTAATTGGAATTTACAACGCCAAAGGCTCGGTTGTTGGAGAAGTCCAATATTTCTTTGGTAAGCTACTGGGTCAAACACACTGTGCACTCTGTGACATTACCCATGGATCATTCAAGGAAAAAGCTGACTTCTCCAGCTGTAAAGATGCGTTAAATGTACCTTTTGAGAATCTGCATCTAGACGAGCTAGATAGTCAGCTTGAATCCTATAGAGATTCTGCTCCTTGCGTTGTAGCCATCTCTAAATCGGTACCTAAGCTACTAGTCACGAATAGTGAGCTAGAAGCGTGCCATGGCGATGTGAATCTATTTTTTGGAATACTCCAATCTAAAATCGACGAAACCTAGGCTCTGTTGATTTTTTATTGGCCTCTTCATAAGTTATATTAAAAGACATTAGTCATCAGTGAATCTGATGTGATAACTAGAGTCGTCTTAAATAAATACGGAATAATAACTAATAGAGTTCTAGTGAAATTCATTACTTTTTTGTTTTGTTGTCGGGCTCAAGTCGTG
>SHBP01000031.1 GCA_004211905.1 SAR92 clade bacterium | reverse complement strand
AGATACTGATTCTGACGGTATTGGAAACAATGCTGATGCTGATGATGATGGTGATGGAATTAATGATGATGATGATGCGTTTCCTTTAGATAATACTGAAATCGCAGATACTGATTCTGACGGTATTGGAAACAATGCTGATGCTGATGATGATGGTGATGGAATTAATGATGATGATGATGCGTTTCCTTTAGATTCGAAGCGAAGTAAATTTGTAAACTGGGGTTATAGCACTTGGTCTGGGAGTGCATGGGATTTAAAATCGTCTGATATTATTTGGAATGAAACAATTTGGAGTAATTAAATATGCAATGTAAAACCGTATTGAAGATTAAGCTAATAGCGATATTTAGTTTATTTACTTTTGTCACTAAAGCCTCAGAGCTAGAAATACCTAATACATTTGGAGAAGGAGAAGCGACTAGCGCGAGTGAAATAAATGCTAACTTTGAGGCCATTAAAGCAGCCGTTAATGATAATTACAGCCTTGCAAGCATTGCTCTCCCTGCCAAATTTTTAGGATTCACACCTACCACCTTTAATCAAGGGAGTGGATTCTTTGCTGCACAAAAAATGTGCCATGACTGGATAGCCAACAGCTACGTTTGTAGGCCACAGGAAGTTGCGGATACCCCATATAGTGCAACAGCCATCGCAACCATTATAGATGGTGAACACGAATCAGCATGGTTGCGCTCAATTGACTCATGGAACCCCGATTATAATTGCAATAATTTTAGAGATACCACTAATACTGGGAATATAGGGTATGTCCTCGACTCTGACGGATGGATTGGGGTGAAGGTAGATTGCGGTACTCCCCGTGCCCTAGCATGCTGTAAATAATAAACTTCCAACCTCAATCTAGCCCTGATTTGACTGGATGGGCTTAAAGCGCAGGCATTAAGGTCTCCAAATGCGCCTCAATCTCCTCTGCAGTCTTTCTAGTAGCATCACCTGCAACCACACCATTAATCAGCGTATCGCCTTGTAACCCAAACAGATAACGTAGTGTGAGCAATCCATCAGTAAGAGCATCTATCTGACCATTCCCATCTATATCTGCAAGTTCGCCAAGAGTGGCAATACGAGACTCAATGTCCACTGATTCAGTATAGGCCGCGTCTGACGCCACGGTTCCTGTTACCAATGCACTTCCGTCTAGTCCAAACATTCCTCTCAACAAAAGAAGACCATCTGTGAGAGCGTCATAGTCTTCATTTCCATCAATATCTAAAGAACCTGAGGGTATGGTTCCTGCTAAGAACTCGTCTAATGCAGTTATGCCATCGTTATCTTGATCGCTTGAAGCATCGGAGGCATCATTTGGGTTTAGACCGTACCGAGTTTCCCACGCGTCTGGCATACCATCAGAATCACTATCTAGTGAGTAAAGCGCATTATTAGGGAAAGCATCAGAATTATCGCCCGTGCCATCACTGTCACTATCGACTGTCTCAGTTGCATCTAGTGGAAATGCATCGTCACTGTCTAATACAGAATCACCATCATCGTCTGTGTCAGCATTGTTTCCAATACCGTCTGAATCTGTATCGATTGATTCTGACACATCTAATGGGAAGGCATCAGACCCATCCAAGACACCATCATTATCATCATCGGTATCAGCATTGTTTCCCGTCCCATCAGCGTCAGTATCTATCCACTCATTAGGATCTAAAGGAAACACATCAACATTATCCGAATAAGTATCGCCATCATCGTCCGTATCCGCATTATTTCCTATACCATCAGAATCGGTATCCACTGATTCAGACACATCCAGAGGGAATGCATCTTCATCATCCGAAACACCATCACCGTCATCATCGGTATCAGCATTGTTTCCGATACCATCAAGATCCGTGTCTGCCCATTCAGCAGAATTTAACGGGAACGCATCAGAAATATCAGGGACGTTATCACCATCATCATCAGTATCCGCATTGTTACCTATACCGTCTGCATCCGTATCTGTAGTCTCAGAACTGTCCAGAGGGAATGCATCAACAGCATCAGAAACACCATCGCCATCATCATCGGTATCTTCATTGTTGCCTACACCATCAGAGTCAGTATCAATAGTCTCTGAAGGGTCTAGGGGAAATGCATCAGTTGTGTCAGCAACGCCATCGTTGTCATCATCGTCATCGCAGGCATTACCCAAGTTATCATCATCTGAATTTATTTGATCAGGATTACTTGTATTAGGACAATTGTCCGCATTGTCTCCAATGCCGTCTGAATCAGTATCAACTTGTTCTGAGGCATCTAGAGGGAATGCATCATAGTCATCACCAAGGCCATCACCGTCATCGTCCGTATCCGCATTATTTCCAATACCATCACCATCAGTATCTAGATGCTCAAAAAAGTCCAATGGCATCTCATCGACATCATCAGGGTAGCCATCATTGTCATCGTCAGTATCTATATCATTAGTTAGAGTATCGTTATCGGTATCTAATGGGCTACCGTCGTTAACATCCAAGATACCGTCACTATCGTCATCATCATCGATATTGTTATTTAAGCCATCATTATCAGTATCAAATGGCATAGAGTCTTCGTCATCTGGTATGCCATCACTGTCATCGTCAGTGTCCGCGTTATCCCCAATACCATCTAAATCGAAATCTGAATTCTCTGAGGAGTCTAATGGAAGTTGGTCTTCCCAAGCATCAAATCCGTCGCCATCAGGATCGAACGAGTAAAATCGAAAGGGTTCAAGCTTTTCATAGTCCCGAGACTGCTGTCCCTGACAAATCATCGTGCCACTATCGTTAACACAGATACCATATCTGCCCTCTCCAATATTGCCTCTAATATCGGTTGACTCATAATCAAAATTGTATTTTCCCCAACACTTAACACCAAGATCATGGATAGCACACGTATAATCTATTGCGACGAACAAATCTCGTGGATTCAGCAAAGCAACAGTGTCACTTTGCCCATACTCATTATTCCCCCAGCACAGCACACCACGCTGCTCAATAACACAAACACGATTCCCTTGGGTTCCTCTAGCAAGAGAGACTTTTTTTGCATTAAATAGCTGGTCCGGAATATCTAATATAGAGTTCAGCGAATCTTGTCCATTCACACAAGCTAATTTAGTGCTGGAGAGAGAGCAAAAGCTCGATATTGTGCCC
Source organism: SAR92 clade bacterium (assembly GCA_004211905.1). Taxonomy (GTDB): domain Bacteria; phylum Pseudomonadota; class Gammaproteobacteria; order Pseudomonadales; family Porticoccaceae; genus HTCC2207. The sequence goes on along the minus strand of SHBP01000031.1, from coordinate 10,977 downwards.
CAGTTCTCACTATCAATATCTATGGGATTACTGACTATTTGACTATCTGACGGTCCACCCCAAAAACAATTAACGTCATTTACTGCATTATTTTCTTGCTCTATTAATACGCAACCAAGATCATTACCAAGCGCTAGGTCAACAATCTTAGTGTCAAGTGGCACAGTTAAAACCTTCTGATTTAACCAGTTGTAATCACTATTAACCCTATAGCCCGTCCAACAGTTCACGTCGAAACCATCAACTGCACACGTAACAGCCGTAGCTATTCTTGCCCCAGCTTTGTAGCGGCCTGATGCAAGAAGTGTTGGATTTTTCCAATTGAATCTGGAATGACCATATGAACTAGTTAATCTGTCGGAACCATTCATCCCCCAACAGGTCATTTTTGGCTTGTTAATACAATGAACTCCCCCAAAACTTGAAAACGTTGTTGTCTCATCTAGATTGCTAAATAATTCTGGAAAATTAAAAGCAGGAATACTATTCCCCCAGCAACTCAGTCCGCCATCATGCAGAGCACAAACCTGATTTCTGTCAGAGTCTATATTTATAGGATTGACTAACGGTGGCATGTCAGTCATCACATCCGTAGAAGAACACGTAACTGAACCACTCTGATCTTGATTATTTCTAACGTCCTCGATGGAGAGTGCACAGAATGAATATTCCGCAAGACTTATCTCAACAATATCATCAAGCGCTGCAATATCTCTTACACTCTGCACCGACAAAGCCTGAGGGTAACCCCAGCACTGAATAGACTCTTTATCATTAACGCGGTCCTGACTTCCATAATATATGTTGGTGGTTATCTCATTGACAAAATCACCTCTGACTAATCCACAGGCGTAATAACCGTAAGGCTTTTGAAAATCTATATGATCGACACTTCCATTCTCACTATAAGATCCTGTGATCTTATACAACGCGTCTTTTTCTGTATCAAAATTATCTAAATCTCCCCAACATATCTGCTGTTTACTCTGAGTTAAAACGCATATTCCTCCATCAGAACTAGCTATAACATTCCAAATATCGGTTACAGGCTCATTTAAACTCGGAATCTCAGTGAAGTTATTATCTAACCCATCTTCAGCCCAACAAAAAAGAGCTCCTTCGCTTATTCCACAAAACGTGAGAGTTGATCCATTGGTTCTATGCCCAACCAGCATAATAAGCTTTTCAAACTGCAGTCCATCTTTTTCAGGGAAATATACAGCGTCCCCGAACCAACACATATTGACTCCATCTCCGATAAAACAGCTATCTGTCAACACATAATCAGGTTCGAGAGGATCTTTATTATTTTGAAGCTCCCAGTTATCAGGGAGAGTGTCTCTATCGGTGTCTTTTAATCGGTGATCAGTCCCATAGCCAAACTCTTCAAGAGCGGTAAGGTCATCACCATCAATATCAAGTTCGGCATCACTGCTGTCTTGGTAATTCAACCCATTTTCTTGCTCATATCTGTCTGGGAGTGAGTCTCCATCGGTATCTTTTGAATACCTTTGATCGAGAGGGAAGGCATCCTGACTATCAATGACATTATCGCCATCATCATCAGCATCACAGGCATTACCAATACCATCTGAATCAGTATCAACTTGATCAGCATTTGCAACAGAAACACAGTTATCGATGGAGTCATCAATACCATCACCATCTGTGTCATCAGCAAAGCCTAAGCTACTTAATGAAATAAGTATCGATAATAAGAATAGTTTTAGTCTGATATTCAATTGATAAATTCCCTTTTGAACCTCTCTTGGAGTATACAAGTCCGAATTTATATTGCAATTACCCCTGATTTGACTGGATGGGGTATTCAGTTATGCTTAGGTAATCAATAAAGGGAGTTATCCTATTACTCACTGCGGCACTTTGGGATTACCTTGAGGATGAATGCGGGTGTTCCTATTGCGGATGATGCGTATATTGCTGGGACTTCCTCCACCCACATAGAGAACCACTATCGTCACATAGAAGATGAAATGATGATTCGGGGTGCGACTAGGAATAATAACCAATCCATTGAGGGTCGTTTCCAACCTGACTGAATAGGATTTATACTCCAAAAATACAATCTAAATGGAAGCCTAAAATGAAATCATTATTACTGCTGATTATAACTATCGTATTTTCATCCAATGTATCTGCAGATATGGATGACCTATGTTTCGTCTACATTAAGGAATTCGGAAAGAACGATATCCTAAACGCCATAGAGGGACAGGGTTGTGTAAGAAATAATGTCATACAAGTTGTCTATGGAATGGATAATGCGTCAGAGACAATAATGATGTTCCATTCTGGGAGATGGTGTAGATTCGATAGAAATATGGAGATTAAAGGTGCGGTACTGAGTTGTGTTCTTTATGCGACCAAACCACGAAGAAGATTAGACAAGGTAGGAGAGTAGGTTACTCACTCTATCTGTGTACCCTTTGGTCGCTTTATCCCTACCTTCCTCCTCGATCTAACCCTGATTTGACTGGATGGGGTATTCAGTTATGCTTAGGTAATCAATAAAGGGAGTTTCCTATGAAAAAGCTTTTTTTGATCCCAATGGCCGTTTGCTGGTTGTATTTTTATAGTATGGTAGCAGTTCTTTTTTTAATTCTTCTAGCAATACTTGGGTCAGTCTTTGTCCCTAACAATGTCTTGACTAACTTACTGGGCTTTTTTACAACTCTTGGTGATGCTGGCTTTATGGGTCTCATTGTTCTCATTACTTTGGTAGGCCAGTATTATCTGGCTTATCGGTTGTACCTCTATTTTAAAACTAAAGCCTCATAGCCCTGATTTGACTAGATGGGGTATTCAGCTATGCTTATATTCTGACAACTTACAGGGATAGCACAATGGCTTCACGTCTTGGTAATTTCATCATTTTTTTAATTCTTTGCATCCTCACGCTTGGTATTTATCCTCTCTATTTCTTTGTAACTAGGCAGCAGGAAAATACTGAATTGCTTAAAGAGATAAGGGACGAATTGCAAAAGCGAGATTAGTAATGAAACGATTACTTTTAGTAATCCTCTTAGTCCTCCCTATACTCACCCTTGCTGAAGACACTCCCTTTGATTGGTCTGGTCTTGAGAGAAGTAAGATAAGCCTTGAAGCACCTTTACTCATTGTCAAAGGCTCCTTAGGTTTCCTTGGGTGTGGTTACATCAATGTAGATGCTTGTGCTGATGAAGCCTGTGCCATAGTCACCGGTGTAAATACCCATAATGATATGCTTAAAGCATCAGTAAAGGCTGTATCTAAGGATGCTACTAAACTTGGTATTAAGGTTGGTATGACAGGTGCTGAGGCTATGGAGTTGTTGAGATAGAGGTTAACTACCAAGGAATATCTTAGTAGTAACTATTAGTATACGTATGTTGAGGATGTTTTTGTGTATACCGCATTGTCTACCCTACCTGTGTAATTGCAAGAAAACACAAGGAAAACAATGGTTTACGTGGAAAAGTGGCGCACCCGGAGGGATTCGAACCCCCGACCAAGTGGTTCGAAGCCACCTACTCTATCCAGCTGAGCTACGGGTGCGTATCAGCAGGGCGCCAGTTTAACGCATCCAAAAATAATATCTAGTTTAAACCGGCTTATCGCTCTAAATATTGGAGTTTGTTAGCAACACCATCCCATTCTTCTGAATCAGGCAGGGGTTCTTTCTGCTCCGTAATATTGGGCCAGATCTCGGCTAGTTCCGCATTGAGCTCAGCGAACATTTCTTGACCCTCAGGTACTTCATCTTCGGCAAAAATTGCTTCAACAGGACACTCAGGTTCACAAAGCGCACAATCAATACATTCATCGGGATGAATGACTAAGAAATTAGGCCCTTCATAGAAACAATCAACGGGGCAGACCTCCACGCAGTCTGTTAGTTTACATTTGATACAGTTTTCACCAACAATAAAAGTCATTCGATGTTTCTCTTCCTAATTGCAATGTTTTAGCGCGCAGTATTATACCAGTATGTTTAAACAGAACACGTGCTGCCGCTATAAATTTTCGTTAAAGCCGTGTTTTCCTAGGGTACGTTATAGTAGGCGTTTTAGCTCATAAATAAGATCAAGGGCTTGCTTTGGGGATAGTTCATCTGGGCTTAAATTATCTAAACGCTCCTGAATCGCGTAATTCACATTGGTCAATAATAGTTCATTTTGACTGGGTTCTAAGGTCACTTCTTGGGTTTCTTTGGCGGTCACTAACGTATGACCTCCGGCTTCCAATATCGCTAACTCTGATTTAGCAAGATCAATGACCGACTCGGGTATCCCCGCCAGCTTGGCGACTTGGATGCCGTAGCTTTGGCTGGCAGGCCCATCTTGAACGCTGTGCATGAAAACAATAGTGTCTTTGTGCTCTGTGGCATCGAGATGAACATTCACTGCACCAGTCAACTTTTCGGGTAAGGACGTCAGTTCAAAATAGTGCGTTGCAAAAAGAGTAAATGCTTTAACACTTTTTGCTAAATGAAACGCACAGGCCCAAGCCAAGGACAGCCCATCAAAGGTACTTGTTCCTCTACCTATCTCATCCATTAACACTAGGCTACGATCGGTAGCATTATGCAAAATATTTGCTGTTTCAGTCATTTCAACCATAAAAGTTGATCGACCACCGGCTAAATCATCTGATGATCCGATTCGCGTATAGATTCTGTCAGCCAATCCAATGACAGCAGAGGTGGCAGGTACAAAGCTACCAATTTGGGCTAAAAGAACTATCAGCGCAGCTTGTCGCATGTAAGTCGACTTACCGCCCATATTTGGGCCGGTAATAATGAGCATTTTGCGATCGTCGTTCATCACCAGATTGTTTGCTACAAAAGGGTCGCTCGATACTTGTTCAACCACGGGATGCCTTCCGCCTTCAATATTTATGCCGGGTTCATTTTTTAATACGGGTTGACAAAAATTAAGACTATAAGCCCGCTCAGCCAAGGTTGCTAAGACATCGATCTCAGCAATACTTGCAGAACAACTCTGCAGAGTTGGAAGATCTTCATTGAGACTTTCAAGCAACTGCTCATACAGGTATTTTTCACGCGCTAAGGCTCGACTTTTGGCACTTAAAGCTTTGTCTTCAAATGTCTTTAATTCAGGCGTAATAAAACGCTCAGCATTTTTTAGAGTTTGGCGCCGAATATATTCAACAGGTGCTTTGTCACTCTGCCCGCGAGAAATTTCTATGTAATAGCCATGGACTCGGTTGTATCCTACTTTTAATGTCGATATGCCGGTGGCTTCTTTTTCTCGCTCTTCCATTGCTAGTAAAAATTCACCCGCATTGGTATTTAAAGCACGCAATTCGTCGAGTTCCGAGTCATACCCATCGGCAATAACGCCACCATCTCGAATTACCATCGGTGGATTTTCTTTCAGAGAGCTACCGAGTAGTTCCACTAAATGAGGTAGAGGCTTGGCATCATCAGCAAGCCTGTTCAGATGTTTTAGTTGGCATCCCTTTAATGCAGATGCTATCTCAGGTAACGTCGCTAACGAGGCAAATAATCGAGTTAAATCTCTGGGGCGAGCTGACCTAAGGGCAACGCGAGTAAGAATGCGTTCCATATCGCCGACATTTTTAAGGTGTTGTCGCAAGTTCTCATGGAGGAAGTTGGCTTGAAACTCCGCGATGCCATTTTGTCGATCTTCAAGTGTTCTCAGGTCTTGCAGAGGTCGATTGAGCCAGCGGCGAAGCAGTCGACTAGCCATGGTTGTCGCTGTATTGTCTAAGACATCAAAAAGGGTGTTTTCAACGCCTCCTGTAAGATTAATATCTAGCTCTAGGTTTCTACGACTAGAGGCATCTAGCATGACCGTTTTATCGCGGTTCTCAGCTGTTATTGTTCTGATGTGAGGCAGTGTGCTGCGTTGAGTGTCCCGAGCATACTGAAGTAAGCATCCTGCTGCACCTATACCTAAAGTAAAATGATCACAGCCAAAACCAGCAAGATCGCGGGTTGAGAAGTGCTTATTCAAAAGCCGTTGGGCTGCATCAAGATCAAATTCCCAAGGGCCACGGCGTCTGAGTCCAGTCCGAGATTCGAGAAATTCGAAACCAGAGATTTCTTCAGAGACTAGGGTCTCAACCGGATTGAGTCTTTGAAGTTCGCTGTGCAGGTCATCTTCTCCACTCAGCTCCATTACCTGAAATTGTCCGCTACTCATATCCAAAGTAGCTATGCCAAAATGGTTGCCTACCTGATTAATTGCTACGAGCAGGCTGTCACTGCGATCATCCAGAAGGGCTTCATCGGTCAAGGTTCCTGGAGTAAGAACGCGCATCACTTTACGTTCAACAGGCCCTTTGCTGGTTTCAGGATCACCGACCTGCTCGCAGATGGCAACAGAGATGCCTTGTTTGACTAATTTGGCGAGATACCCCTCAGCAGCATGGTAGGGCACGCCGCACATAGGAATTGGGTTGCCATTAGCCTTACCGCGGGCAGTCAGGGTGATATCTAGTAACTGGCTTGCTTTTTTGGCATCGTCAAAAAACAGTTCATAAAAGTCACCCATACGATAAAACACAATATCATTCGGATGCTCTGCCTTGATGCGCAAGTATTGCTGCATCATTGGCGTATGTTCAGTTTTTGACGATTTAGTCATAAAGGGGTCTAGAGTAGGGCCATTTAATTCACGTAATTTCAGTGAGAGATTATGACATAGTTGAGAGCGAATTCAGTGTTTCATATTGGAGCATTTGTGAATAAATTGTAGAATGCCCATCTTCTTTTAATAGACACGCCACCACTAAGGGATTTGTTAATGAGTAATTATGATTTTGGTTTTATTGGCTTAGCCGTAATGGGGCAGAATTTGGTTCTTAATATCGAATCGCGAGGCTTCTCTGTTGCAGTTTTTAATAGAACAGCTTCAGTAACCGATGCCTTCGTCGCTGATCATCCTGACAAAAGTCTTTATTCTGCGCATTCTCTTGAGGAACTAGTCACTAAATTAAACAGGCCTCGCATGATCCAGATTATGGTTCAAGCCGGTGCTCCCGTGGATTCGGTTATAGAATCTCTGATACCGCTTCTTGATGAAGGGGATATGATTATTGATGGTGGTAATACCCTATATACCGATACCATTAGGCGCGAGGAGTATGTTGTAAGTAAAGGGCTTCGATATATTGGTGCCGGGGTTTCAGGCGGGGAGGAGGGGGCTCTAAAAGGCCCGTCGATAATGCCCAGTGGAGATATATCAAGTTGGAAGCTTATCCAGCCTATATTTGAAGCTATTGCCGCGCGTGTGGATGATGAGCCCTGTGTAACCCATATAGGTTTAGGAGGCTCAGGACACTTTGTAAAGATGGTCCACAACGGAATCGAATATGGCGACATGCAACTTATCTGCGAGGCCTATCATATTTTTAAGGCGGCAGGATTCTCTAATTCTGAACTGGCAGATATTTTTGATGAATGGAATAGAGGTGATTTAGAGTCCTATCTAATAGAGATAACTGCGAATATATTCAGGCAGAAAGATATCACCACAGATAATGATTTGGTTGACATGATTCTTGATAGAGCAGGTCAAAAAGGCACCGGACGTTGGACAGCACTGGCAGCTGTTGAACAAGCGGTCCCTCTCTCAACCATTGCGGGATCTGTTGAAGCTAGAACATTGTCCTCAATGCTAGACAAACGGACTAAAGCCGCAGATATACTGCAAGGCCCTGACAACTGGCAGCTGGCTTTTATAGCTTCGAATAAAGCTGCTTTAGTTAAACAGGTACACGATGCTTTGTACGCATCTAAGATTGTGTCCTATGCACAAGGTCTGGATCTTATCGCATCAGTGGGCACAGAACATCAATGGAATCTTGATCTAGCAGGCATTGCTCGTATTTGGCGTGGAGGTTGTATTATTAGAGCGAGGTTTTTAGGCCATATTACTGAGGCTTACACGGCTAACCCATCGTTAACTAACCTGATGTTGGCTCCTTTCTTTACTGAAGTGATGAATAGGTCGCAATCTGATTGGCGCGAAGTGGTTTCTATGGCCATTAAAGGGGGTATTCCAGTACCTTCTTTTAGTGGCGCTCTGAGTTACTACGATGCTTACAGGTCTTCTCGGTTGCCTGCAAATCTATTACAAGCCCAACGTGACTTTTTTGGCGCCCACACCTACGAGCGAGTGGATTCTCCGAGAGGAGAGTTCTTCCATACAGACAATTGGCCTGAATTAATTCAGTAAGTCTAAACCATGCTCTTATATTCAATTTAATCAAGATTTTTAGCGTGTGTAGGTTAAGTACGATATAGGTTTGCATTTAAGTGACTTAGATCATATCTTGAGTGCAAACTACTGTACGCCTTCACTTAGACATAGGTCTTTTTGTTAAGTTTTGCTGCAATATGCTGTTTTCTGAGCTTCCCTAGAATAACATTTTAATCTCAAGAGATACTCCGCGCCCCTCGCCAACGAAGTAACGATAGCTACCAAAGCCATAATCAGCTCTATCAGCGATACGTCGATCAGTTAGATTAGTTATCTGACCATTAATCTGCAAGTCTCCATATCTCTGCTGAGCTCTCACATTAAACACATTGTGGCCAGCGTATTGATGAGCATTTTGAGGGTCCAAAAAATATTTTCCCAGATAAATCCATTCAAATTCTATGCTTGTGCGCTCTGTAGGTTGATATAGTGCTTGAGCACTACGTTGCCATCGTGGTGCAGTATCTATGTCATTGCCGTCAATATTGATTCCTCCAAAGAGACGAGTATATTTGTATTGGTGCTTAGCCCAGCTTACTGATGAAGCGAGTTGCCAGGCGGTATTCAGTTGAAACACTGTTCGCCATTCAATACCTTTGTGGCTTGTCTTACCATCGTTAACAACGAAGCTATCAGAATCCTTAACGATTACTTGATCTTTTTTCATCTTATAAATCGCTAGTTCAGTCTGCCATTGTTGTGTTTGATAGCGCACGCCAGTCTCTAGGCTGTCGACCTGCTCTGATTCAATGACCGAGGTCTCCTGTTCTTTTTGCAGACGATAGAGCTCATTTATTTGTGGTGCTCGATAAGCATTGGCGATACGGATAAATCCGCCAAGACTATCATTGAAAACATAGTGAGCTCCCAGCTGATAGTTTATGTTGTCGGTGCTGTTGGTTTGGTCTGAAGGCCGGTAATATCGGCAAGATCCATCGCCAGAATTGCACAGGGAACCATCATCTCTAGTACTGCCGTCAATCATATTATTTTGGTAGTCATATCGCAGTGATTCAAATCGTAATCCGGCTTCCAGCGTTAGTTTGTCAGATGTTTTCCATTCTGAATTAACAAAAACAGCAAATTGTTGACTTTTAACCTCAAAATCATAGTGTTGGCCTTGAAATCGGACGTTATCTGGACTGCCTAGTGCGTTCGTTTGAACTTCTTCTACCCACATATCTGCCCATTCGACATCCGTGCCAAACCAAATTTGATTATCATCATTGGTGCTGACTTGATAGCTAGTTTGAAGCCCCACGCTGGTTTGGCCGTTCTTTTCTTGCGCTTGGCCCGGAAGATAGTGCTGTAAAAATGTCATTGAACTTCGTCTAAAATAAGGAGTTGCTTGCCATTCTCCATCGAAGTCTCCAACAGAACTGGCGCCACGGAGGTGTGAGGATAATCGAACTGCCGAAGCATCTCGGAATGCTTCAGGATTGGGATTCGATTTCCAGGTAGCATCATCTTTATAGGATTCAAACCCTTTAATATAGCCAGCGGTCTCTTGGTTGAGATTGACCGCTGACAGGTGAGTGGTGGCATCGATACTGGAGCCGGACCATCCGTGTTTGATGGATACTTTTTGTTGGTCAAATCCAGATTGTTCTTTGAATCCCCCGTCAGAGGTCCCGTTAGCGGCGATTTGGAGGTGCTGGGAATCTAGCTGGCGTTTCCATCCAAGTTTTACTCGCCCATAACTATGACTACCTATCTGTAGAGACAGATTGTTGTTTATAACATCCGGAGATACGGTATTAATAACACCATGCATAGCATTTGAGCCATAGAAGACCGTGCCCGGGCCACGCCAAACTTCAAGACCTGATGCCTGTTCGGTGTTGACTTCGAAAAGCTGGTTAACGTTACACATCCCTGTTGGACGGATGGGCAACCCATCTTCAGTTGTAAGAATTTCAGCGCAACTCCCAGACCCAGTGAATACTGGAGAGCGAACAGCGGCAAGTAATTCTTGTCCATTCCCTCGGCTCAACCAGACGCCGGGAATCCTTGCTGCAGTTTGATTAATGTGAGCGTGAGAGATTCTCCCAAGTTCCTCGGACGTGACGCTAGCCACGGAGCCTATCAGTTCACTAATATTTTGGTCGTTACGACGGCCAGTGACGGTTATAGTGTCAATTTCTATGTTTTGAGACGTAACATCGCTGTAGCTCTCGGTTGTAGTCCCGCAAAAAACGAAAGTAAAAAGAACAGATTTTAAAAGGTTAAACCGAGTCATTGGTAGCTTGATCCTTAAGATGATTGACAAACGAACAAACGCGACATTTTAGGCCAGTCGCTACGAAAGTAAACCATTAATATAGCTGGTTGTCTTTCAAGGGAACCTCTAGGGTGTTATGAGACGATTTCTCTGCTGCACCTATCATCTCATCGTAAGCACTTGTGTGTCGGAGCACTGCTTGTTCTGCGAGAATATTTCGTAATTTTTTCTGTAACTCCACCAGATTACCTGATCGCAAAAACTTGTTTTTATCATCAGTGATGTAGTGCTCCTGCCCATCAATTATAACGGAAGCCTGATAGAGACTAAGGTCTACAGAATGGTAGATGAGTTTCTCTATAGAGAAGTACTTTTCTAGTTTGGATAAGCGTATCGTCAAGATTTGATTCCTTTAACTTTTTCAGACAATGTTTGACGTACGTATTGGGTAATTTGTGAGATCAATGTCTCATTTCTCGGGTCTCGAAGAGCATATTTACTTGGCTT
>SHBP01000030.1 GCA_004211905.1 SAR92 clade bacterium | reverse complement strand
ATATCTCCCAGAAATTTTGGTTGGTGACAAAAGAATCTTGGTCATCGATGGAGAAGTTGTACCTTTCTGTTTAGCCCGAATTCCCTCCGCAGGAGAATTTAGGGGCAACCTTGCAGCAGGTGGGCGCGGCGTTGTCCAACCTCTCAGCGAGAGAGACTTATGGATTGCCCAGCAAGTTGCCCCAACATTAGTTGAAAAGGGTCTTATATTTGTCGGTTTAGATGTTATTGGTGATTACTTAACCGAAATTAATGTCACAAGCCCGACCTGCGTACGCGAAATTGACAAAGCTGAAAACACCGCCATAGGCGATAAACTGATGGTTGCCATTAATAAAAGATTAAACGCTTAGCTAGCTGAATTCAAAAAAGCCCTCTTAGTTGTCTTTCAAAAGTTGAGTTTCATAACGTAGTAAGTCATATTAAGTGTATGAGTACACACGCAAAAACAGTCACTAGCCTAAAAAATCATTTCCTGCTCGCAATGCCGGGATTACCCGACCCTAATTTCTCACAATCAGTCGTTTATCTCTGCGAACACACTAAAGATGGTGCTATGGGGCTCATTGTTAATCAGCAGATGGACATCCCAGTCAAAGCCATTTTTAAACAGTTAGAGCTGGACTATAATGAAGCATGCGGCGATGAGTTAATTTTTGATGGTGGCCCAGTTGCTCGGGATCGCGGGTTTATTCTCCATCGGACCTGCACTCAGACCTGGGAATCTACCGTTGCCATTTCTGATGAAATTTGTCTTACCGCCTCAAAAGATATTCTGAGTGATATTGCAATTGGTGACGGCCCCCAAAATCCACTTATTACACTTGGTTACTCTAGCTGGGGCGCAGGGCAACTTGAAGAAGAATTAGCTACCAACAGCTGGCTTACCATTCCATCTAGTGCCGGGATTATTTTTAATACTGACTGTGCTAATCGGGCAACAGCCGCAGCATCTTCCATCGGCCTAAATCTTAATATGCTTTCCACGGACATGGGCCATGCCTGAGTCTATAAGACACAAGTCACTTCTCGCGTTCGATTTTGGGTTAAAGCAAATAGGGGTGGCTTATGGTCAGACACTAACCAAAAATGCTAGTGCTCTGACTATTCTTAAGGCACAAAATGGTACCCCCCAGTGGCCCGAGATTGATGCGTTAATAACGCAGTGGAAGCCAAATTTAGTTCTCGTAGGCTTACCATTAAATATGGATGACACTGAGAGTGAATTAAGCGCTCGAGCAAGAAAATTTGCTCGTCGCCTAGAAGGCCGTTTTAATATTAAAGTGGAAATGGTTGATGAGCGCCTAACCAGCCAGGAAGCAAAATCAATCATTCGAGGAAATAGCAAGCGTGGCTCCGGCACTGAAGACCTAACTAAAATAGACCATATAGCCGCAGCTTTAATACTTCAGAGTTGGCTAGATGACTCATCAATAGGAAGATCAATCTAATCTTAATACTGCCCTCGATCCATCATCGAAGACAAAAGGATTAAAAATGCCCATGTCTGATTTACAGGAAAGAATAGACAAAGTTAGATTGCGCTTGCTGTCAGCCGCAATAAAGTGTGGCCGATCCGAAGCAGAGGTTATGTTAGTTGCAGTGAGTAAAACACGTAGCGCCGATGCAATAAGGCATGCCGCTAATAACGGCCTTCACCATTTTGGAGAAAACTATCTTCAAGAAGCTCTGGAAAAAATAGATACACTTAAGTCACTAGAACTAGATTGGCACTTTATTGGGCCAATACAGTCTAACAAGACACGACAAATTGCAGAAAATTTTTCTTGGGTACACAGTGTCGATAGGGTGAAGATTGCCCAAAGACTGAGTGATCAAAGACCGCCAGACATGCCTCCATTAAATGTTTGTTTGCAAATTAATATTGACAATGAAACAACCAAAACTGGGCTTAACCCCGATCAAGTCCTACTAGCAACTAAGAATATTTTAAAGTTACCGAACATAAAGCTGCGAGGGCTAATGGCAATACCTGCAGTTCGTCAGGGACAACAGGCCCAGCAAAAGCCTTTTTCCAAATTGCAGCAATTGATGGATGAAATTAATCGTTCACTGGACAAATCTGAAAAACTGGATACCCTTTCTATGGGAATGTCAGGGGATCTTGAAGCTGCTATTTTTGAGAAAGCTACTATCATCAGAGTGGGCACTGATATATTTGGCCCACGAAGCGTTAAACAATAGAAGGTGAAAACATGAGTTCAATCGTTTTTATTGGTGGTGGCAATATGGCCTCATGCATAGTGGGGGGAATGATTGCTCGAGGATTTGAGGCTAAAGATATTACAGCCACGGCTCCTAGTGAAAGTAGCCAAGAGAAATTAAAGTCTAGATTTGGCATCTCTGCGACGGATGACAACCGATCGGCAGTTGCTCTCGCTGATATTGTTGTACTGGCGGTAAAACCACAAATCATGCGTAAGGTCGCTATAGATCTTGCCTCAGCATTAAAGGCTGATGCAGTTGTTGTCTCGGTTGCAGCTGGAATTTCAATCAATTCCTTACAATCATGGTTAGGCAATTCCACTGCCATTGTTAGAGCTATGCCCAACACTCCTTCTCTTGTGCTTTCAGGCGCTACTGGTCTTTTTGCCAACGATCTAACAAGCCAATCCCATAAAGATAGTGTGGGTCAAATTTTCAACGCTGTTGGCTATTGCTGTTGGGTCGAGAGTGAAGAGCAGATTAATGCTGTAATCGCAGTCTCTGGGAGTGGGCCCGCCTACTTCTTTAGAATTCTGGAGATTATGCAGGCGGTGGGACAAGAGCTAGGATTATCAGAAGAGGTTGCTCGTGAGCTTGCGTCGCAAACTGCCTTGGGGGCCTCACAAATGGCAAAAGTATCTGATTCCAGTCCAGCCCAGCTTAGACAGCAAGTAACCTCCCCCGGAGGAACTACTGAGCGTGCTTTGAGTACTTTTCAGCAAGACGGTCTGGAAGCTATCTTCCGTCGCGCAATGACTAGCGCATCGCAAAGAGCTGAAGAAATGTCCAAAGACTTTTCAGATTAAAAAATTTAAACCCAAGGAGTTAGAAACAGATGAGTGGTGGATTAATTAACATTATCAGATTAGTAATAGACCTTTATGCCACGGTTATATTGGTCAGACTGCTCTTACAACTAGTCCAAGCAGATTTCTTTAACCCTATTTCTCAAACCATTTTCAAGGTCACCGCGCCAATTGTGGAACCACTACATAAAATCTTTCCAACCTTTGGCAAATTTAACACTGCCGCTCTAGCTGCTGCTATTTTAGTCAAGTGGTCTTTTTTTATTATTTGGTTTGGATTTCAATCCGCGTTGCCTAACCAACTAATCCCATTATTGTTGGTTGCTGCAGTGTCCTTAATTGGGACGCTAATTCAAATTTATTTTTATGGCATTCTTATCGTGGCCATCTCCAGCTGGGTGGGCACCACAAATCACCCAACGGTGCGCCTGGTAAATCAAGTAATCGACCCTTATATGAAGCCCTTTAGGAGTGTCATCCCACCTATTGGCATGATCGATATTTCACCGATGGTTGCGATTCTTGTCTTAATGGTGGCACGCGCTCAGGTATTGCCTGCTCTAAATGGTATCTTCTAACCCATTTATCTTGTTGTGTGCATAAATCATTAATATAACTAGCCTATTCCATACAATTGATATAAAAAATAACCGACCTTATGTTGCGTTGTTGTCCGCCTGCTCTTAGACTTTAGGAGCCTCGCACAAATAAACCTCTAAAACAAAGACGATTACACGGATATGGCAAACGATCTCCAGTCTAGTAAAGCCCAAACTGCTATAGCAAAAACTGCAGTGGCTTTTGATCGCCCTCTTAATTTGGCTTGTGGGTTTGAATTAACAACCCATGAACTTGTTTATGAAACCTATGGAAAGCTGAACAGCTCTCATACCAACGCTATTCTCATATGCCATGCCCTTAGCGGCGACCACCATGCTGCCGGTGTTGATTCTGAGGGGAAATCTGGTTGGTGGGACCACTATATTGGCCCTGGCAAACCAATTGATACCAACCGTTTCTTCGTAGTTTGCCCAAACAATATTGGTAGTTGCTTTGGCAGCACGGGGCCAAATAGCATTAATCCTGCAACTGGAAAGCACTGGGGCGCTGATTTTCCCGCCTTGGAGGTCAGTGATTGGGTTGAATCTCAGGTGTTTTTGATGGAGCATCTTGAGATTGACTGCTGGGCTGCTGTCGTCGGTGGTAGTTTAGGTGGAATGCAGGCAATGCATTGGTCTGTAGTACATCCCGAGAAATTACAGCATGCAGTTGTGATAGCTGCCTCATTGAGGCTATCTGCACAAAATATTGCATTTAATGAGATAGCACGCCGAGCCATACAATCAGACGTGAATTTTAGAGATGGTCAGTATTTAGAGCATCAAACTAGCCCTAAAGATGGTTTGGCATTGGCGCGAATGATTGGCCATCTCACCTATCTTTCTGATCATGCTTTAGGTCGCAAGTTTGGGCGGTTGGTGCGCAATGGAGATCTGGATGCCGCCCAAAAAGAGTTGGTTGAATTTGAAATATCAAGCTACCTGAATTATCAAGGCGATAAATTTGCCAAAGGATTTGATGCTAATAGTTATATTTTAATCACCAAGATGTTAGATTATTTTGATCTTGTTAAAAACTACAAAAATGATCCGTTAGCAACTTTTAGCAACGCCAAATGTCAATTTTTGGTGGTCTCCTTTAGCAGCGATTGGCGATTTTCTCCAAAATGTTCTGAAGAGATTACAGATGCCCTCATCGGCGCAGACAAAAATGTCTCATATTTAAGAATTGAATCTGATCAGGGTCACGACGCTTTTTTACTGCCGGATGCTCGTTATGAGAATGGCGTTAGCCTCTATCTAAATAGAGTTGCAGACCAAATAGAGGCTGAACAGCCATGATAAACAATAATGGCTTCATCGGAGACTGGATAATAGAAAACTCACGAGTCTTAGACCTAGGTTGTGGTGATGGCTCTCTATTGGAGACATTAACCAATAAACATCAGGTGCGTGGTTATGGTTTAGAGATCGACCCAGACTCAATTAGTCAGTGTATCGGCAGAGGTGTGAACGTTATTGAGCAAGATCTCAATGAAGGTTTGGAGAACTTCGCAGACGCTAGTTTTGATACTGTGGTGATGATGCAAACACTTCAGGCACTGCGATATCCCCATTTGGTGCTCGATGAGATGCTTCGAATTGGCAAACAATGCATTGTCACTTTCCCTAATTTTGGTCACTGGCGAACCCGGGCTGATTTGGTCATTAGTGGTCGCATGCCGGTGACTAAAAGATTGTCGTATCAATGGTATGACACTCCAAATATTCACTTTTTTACCTACAAAGACTTTGAAGCCCTTTGCTTAGAGCGCAACATTAATATAGTCAATCGAAACTTTGTCGGTGGGCGGGCCAGTGATCTTGGCTTAGACAACATATGGCCCAACCTTTTTGCTCATACTGCCGTATATCGACTGTCAAAATGAAAGCTGCACACTTAAACGCTACTTAAAGAGGCTTTGCCCATGAAACGATCCCTATTGGCAATTTTGCTGTTAGTGCAACCGATCCTCGCTCAGGGGTACGAAGAAAAACTTTACAAACAGCATGGCAATTACAAAATATTTTACAGTGCCTTTAACAGTTCGTTCATCGACTCTGATATTGCAGTGGCAAACAACATTGTGCGAGGAAAGGGAAAAGGTTTGGTCAATATTGCAGTGATGGAAGAATTGACTATCGGAACCCCTGTTAAAGTAACAGGCCGAGTTTCTAATATTCTACAACAGAGTCAGTCGCTTGAATTTGTGGCAGTAAAAGAACAGCAGGCGTTATATTATCTTGCTCCATTTACCTTCGAGAATGAAGATTATCTGACATTTAAGATTACAGTAAAGCCCAGTGACGGCGAGCCGAGCTATTCATATGACTTTAAATTTCAGAAAAAAATGTATCACGACTAATTCACATTATTTGGACTAACCATTGACTGATTTAAATAAGCTAGTGCTTGCCAGCGCCAATCCTGGAAAAATTAAAGAGCTACAGGAATGGCTGGATAAATTAGGCATCTCCGTCGTGCCCCAGGGTGATTTGGGCATTCCAGATATTGAAGAAACTGGCCTTACTTTTGTTGAGAACGCCATTCTCAAGGCACGTAATGCTTCGGCTTTGTCTAATTTGCCGGCTATTGCTGATGACTCTGGCATCGAAGTGGATTACTTAAAAGGAGCGCCCGGTATCTACTCAGCTCGTTTTTCAGGGGAGCATGCAACTGACGCGACCAATCGCACCAAGCTTTTGAAAGCGTTAGAAGGTGTCCCTCAAGACAAGCGCACCGCTCGCTACCAAGCAGTAATCGTTTACCTCCGTCATGCTCAGGACCCAACCCCGATCATATGCCAAGGAACTTGGGAAGGGAGCATCACTCTTATTGAGCGAGGCGAACAAGGCTTTGGTTACGATCCAATATTTTATGTTCCTGAGTTGAAATGCCATGCTGCTGAACTCGACAGAGCAACCAAGCAAAGCTTGAGTCATCGAGGAAAAGCTATTGCTCAGATTCTAGAGCAACTGGGCGCATCGTAACCCCATGCTCAAGTTGCCTCCCCTATCACTGTATGTTCACATTCCTTGGTGCGTAAAAAAATGTCCTTACTGCGATTTTAATTCTCATGTCGCTAAACAAAACATTCCAGAAAACGACTATGTCAGTGCGCTCATAGAAGATCTCAAGGCTGATCTTCACTGGGTACAGGGTAGAAAACTGCGCTCAATTTTTTTTGGTGGCGGCACTCCTAGCTTATTTTCAGGAGCAGCCATTGGCACTATTCTGCAAGCAGCTGAAGAGATGATTGGCTTTGAGTCCGACATAGAGATAACCCTAGAAGCGAATCCGGGTGTTGCCGAGCAAAAAAAGTTTGTTGATTTTTATAGCGCCGGTGTCAACCGATTATCAGTAGGCGTTCAAAGCTTCAATGATGATCACCTCAAACGCCTAGGCAGAATTCATGGCTCATCGCAGGCAATATCAGCGATATCCATGGCTCAATCAGCTGGATTCGATAATTTTAATATTGATTTAATGCATGGCCTTCCTGAACAAACGGTGGCCGAAGCGGAAAATGACATTAGTAAGGCTGTGGACTCTGGAGCGATACATATCTCTTGGTATCAGCTCACTATAGAGCCCAACACCGAATTTTTCTCTCGTCCACCTATACTCCCAATTGATGATCGTTTAGCTGATATCCAACAGGCAGGAATGGTGATGTTGAATAATAAAGGCTATCAGCAGTACGAAGTATCTGCATTTGCCAACGATGAAATGCAATCCCATCACAATATGAATTACTGGCAGTTTGGGGACTACTTAGGAGTGGGCGCAGGGGCACATGGCAAAATTACTCTTCCAGCACAGAATGAGGTTTTTCGCACTGCAAAAACAAGACAACCTGATCACTACTTAGCAAAACTTGGCAGCCCAGAAATTCTTAGTAAAGCTATTGCTTCGGATGAGATAGCTCAGGAGTTTATGATGAACGGTTTGCGACTAAAGCAAGGGGTGTCTAAAGACTATTTTACGCAGCGGACAGGTTTAGATTTCCATTCTGTCGAACAAATAGTCCTTCGTCTGCAATCTCAAGGGCTACTTGAACAGGACACTTATCGCTACCGCACCACACCACTTGGATATCAGTTTTTAAATTCAGTTTTGCAGAATTTTTAATGATTGGCTTTATAGGATTTGTTAGATTATGCTCATTCGAATGCTTCTAAATTGGAAAGGATTTTCAATGTTATTGGACAAGATGTCGTCATATAGAATGATTCTAGGGGCGTCCCTCCTAGTTTTAATGAATCTAACCTCTCTCACTGTAGCTCAGGGAAAAAATAATCCAACCTACTGCTATGCGGATGGTTTATCGGACCGGCTTCCTTGTGGCTTTATTCAAGTTGCAGAAGATTCCTCTAAACCTCAGGGACGCAAGATTGATATTCATTATGTGGTCATTCCAGCAGTAAAGCCTATTTACCCCACTGAGGCGCTGCTAGCTATTGCAGGAGGACCTGGCCAATCCGCCATTGATAACGCCGCTCTGTTCAACAACACTTTTAAAAAAGTCAGAGAAACTAGAGATATTTTGCTCATTGATCAGCGAGGTACTGGCCGCTCAAATATTTTGCAATGTCCACAGGATAATATCCTCTCACCTCTAATGGTGGATGAACAAGGGTTTGATGTTATTGTTGAAACAGAGAAGTGTTTGAGTAACATTGAATCTGATTTCGCGATGTATGACAGCACCACCGCGATTCATGACTTCGAAGCTGTTCGTAAATTCCTTGGCTATGAAAAACTCCATGTGTACGGCATATCCTACGGTAGCCGAATGGCGCAATTGTATATGCGTCACTACAGTGATGCCTTACTGACGGTAACCTTGGATGGAGTGGTGCCCATGCAACAATCAGTGCTTGCTGTTGGATTATCCGTTGACCGTGCTTTAGAAGGCGTCCTTGAGCAATGTGCAGCGGATGCTGCCTGTAACCAACAATTCCCAGCTTTACCCTCTGACTTAAGTTCACTAACTAACCATTTGACCAACAATCCAGTCACTACAAATGTGTTTCATCCGATGACAGGTAATCCAGAAACTTTTCTATTAACCCGAGATAAATTGTTGGGTATTTTACGGCTTTCCATGTACTCACCATCAACCCGTGCGCTTTTACCACTAGCCATAAGTCTAGCCGCAAGTGGAAATTATCAACCGCTACTCGGGCTCTATTCACTCATCATGAACGGAATTGACCTTGCCGCTGGCATGCATAATTCTGTAGTCTGCGCAGAAGATGTTCATCGGGTCAGTCCTGATCTGATGGAAGATATCGAGCAATCATTTACTGCGAGCTCAATGTATAAAGCGATGGTCAAGTCTTGTTCGATATGGCCAATAAACCGGGTCGATGAAGAGTTTTTCAATCCTATCGAAAGCGATATTCCCACTCTACTCTTATCTGGTGAATTGGATCCTGCCACACCCCCCGATTGGGGTACATTGGCTATGGTCAACATGACCAATGCAGTACATTTTGTCGCTCCTTACGCTACCCATGGTGTTGCTGCTCAGACTTGTGGCAGTGATTTGGTTGCTGACTTAGTTGATCTTGGCACTGTTACCGACTTAGATGCCAGTTGTCTAAGTGAGACCCATCCTAAAAGTTTTTACCTCAATCCCAGCAGTGCTCAGGCATTGCAAAGTAAGACCACTGTAGAGGATTCTCCATGATTTCAGTGTCCAATCTATCTAAAAAACTGGGTGAGGTGCAGGCCCTAGACTCTCTAACCTTTGACGCTTACGACGGTCAAATCACAGGATTGCTGGGTCCAAATGGAGCGGGTAAAACAACCTGTCTTAGAACAATTTTTGGTCTGCTAAAACCTGACCAAGGCACTACATCAATTAATGAAATTGACGTTACCAAGCAGCCCCTTGCAGCTAAACAAGAACTTGGATTATTCCCAGATCCCTTTGGTATTTACGAACGACTAACTCCACGCGAATATATTTGTTATTTTGCTGAACTCAGTGGTTTGGAACGATCTGCGGCCATTACTGCAACTGACAAAGTCATTATTGATTTGCAGTTAGCCGATATCGCTGACCGCCGATGTAAAGGTTTTTCACAGGGTCAACGAATGAAGACGGCTTTAGCCCAAGCAATTGTTCATCAACCAAAAAATATTATTCTTGACGAGCCCACTAGAGGTTTAGATGTCATGAGTACAAGAGTTCTCAGAGACATGCTGGGTAAGCTCAAGTCCGAAGGACACTGTATTTTATTCTCCAGCCATGTGATGCAAGAAGTAGCCTCGTTATGTGATCGCGTTGTAGTAATGGCGGATGGCAAGGCAGTCGCCATTGGTAGTCCCCAAGAATTATGCGATCAAACTAACCAAACCTCCTTAGAAGAAGCATTTATCTCCTTGATCGGAACCGATGAGGGGATAGCTGCATGAACAGTCGTTTTACTAGCCTTCTACGCAAAGAATTATTAGATGCTGTTAGGGATAAGCGCTCGGTGATGGCGGGCCTTTATTACGCCTTCTTTACTCCCGTACTACTTGCCGTTGTTTTGACAGCTGTCATTAACAAAGCGACCAATCCCGAAGATATAGAAATTACCATTACCAACGGAATTGAGGCCTCTAACTTGGTCAACTACCTAAGCGATAGAGGTATTAGCCAAGGGGACGACCCAGATAAACTAAAGAATATCGAACTCGTCATCAGTACTGATTTCTCCGAACAACTCAATCGTGCAGAACCTGCCGAAGTTACCTTAATTGCAGATCAGTCGGAGGACAGCTTAAGAACTGCGATTGCCAGAATTAAGAGAGCACTGAGGAGTTATAGCTCGGAAATGGTCAGCCTTAGACTAATCAGCCGCGGCATTAATCCCAATATTATTAATCCGGTAAAAGTGCATATACAAGACCAAGCCACCGCTGTCTCTAAAGGTGGTCAGATCATGGGTGTGATGACGATGCTGATGATATTGTCCGTATTTGTCGCCGGCATGAACTTGGCGATTGACACCAGTGCAGGGGAGCGAGAGCGCAACTCACTGGCTCTGCTTCTGAGCCATCCCGTTTCGGTATTGCAGTTAGTGATGTCCAAAACTGTCGCTGTGAGTATCTTCGGAATGCTAGGACTTATCTTAACGATAATAGTATCAAAGTTTGTCTATCCATTTGTTCCTTGGCAAGAGCTAGGATTTAGTGTCGACATATCCGGTAGCTTTATACTCGGAGCGCTATTGGCGGGCTTTTCTGTAGCCATTTTCGCTGCCAGTATGCAGCTGTTTGTTTCCTTTATGGCTAAGAGTTTTAAAGAAGCACAAACCTACATAAGCTTCGTTATGTTCGTTCCGATAGCGATGTCCTATGCTGCAACATTGGACTTTGCCGTAGAAGAACTTCGCTGGGCACCGGTATCCGGGCAACTGCAGGCGTTGATTGATTTAGCCAAAGGAAAAGAAATTCCTCTACTGCAGTTGGCGGTATCTTGCTTGTCCACACTAATCATTTCACTGGCTTTAATATTCGGGATGGAACGACTACTAAAAAGTGAGAAGATTGTTTTTGGCCTGTAAGTGAGGCTTCGGGTAGATACCTAAATAGGTTTAATCTTTCAACTGGTCTCTTTATATGAGCGAGCGCGCAAGATATGATAAAGCTTGGTTGAACAAGGACGATATAAGAAATTAATGAAAAACACCTTTTTAAAACTTCTCGATGAAAAACAAACACTTCTTATCGATGGTGCCACAGGGACAAACCTATTTGCCCTGGGTTTGCAGTCCGGTGACTCCCCTGAATTTTGGAACACAGATTTTCCAGAACGCGTAGCTTCCCACTATCGCTCTTTTATTGATGCGGGGTCCGATATTGTTCTGACGAACACCTTCGGCGGCAATAGTTATCGCCTTAAACTTCATGATGCTCAAGACCGAGTGGTTGAATTTAATCGCGCGGCAGCGCAAATTTTAGTATCAGAAGTGGCCGCCAGTGATCGAGACATTGTTGTGGCAGGATCAATGGGACCCACCGGCGAGATCTTTGCCCCCGCAGGACTAATGACCATAGAGGAAGGAGAGATTGCTTTTGCTGAGCAGGCCATGGCTCTCAAGGAAGGCGGTGTGGATATTCTATGGATTGAAACCTTATCATCTATTGAGGAATGCCATGCAGCGGTTCGTGGTGCAAGCGTGACCGGATTGCCTATTGTGCTGACATTAAGTATCGAAACAAATGGCCGGACAATGATGGGGATTACACCATCTGACCTGGTACAGCTCCAAAATGATCTTTGCACTCCACTTGCCGCCTATGGAACTAACTGTGGACTAGGGGCCGCTGAAGTTATAGCAGGCATAATCAATATGAAACAAGCCGCGGATTTAGCAAATGTGCAGCCGATACTTGTGGCGAAAGGCAACTGCGGTATTCCTGAATGGGTAGATGGGAAAATTTGCTACAGCGGAACGCCGGAGTTAATGGCTATCTATACCAAGATGGCCATTGATTCGGGAGCTCGAATAATTGGCGGCTGCTGCGGTACTTCTCCAAAACATGTAGCAGAAATGCGAAAAGCAATCGATAGCCATGAAAAAGGGAATACCCCGGACTTGGCTCAAATAGAGTCAAAGCTTGGTGCTATTACAAGCGGTGCCAAAGCTCAAATGAGTGGTGATCTGACTATTGCCGGAGGAGCTGCTGGTCCCGGACATAAAACCTCAGGCCGAAGCAGACGCCGCCGATAAATAGAATAATCTGAGGTGATCATCATTTCATCCTCTTAGAGTCCATTATCGACCCATATCGTTTGAAGCCTGACTAAAGCTAGTGTTATGATTCCGCTATACAAATGAAGATACTCGTTTTATAAACACCTATTTGGAGATTCCGCGCAATGAGCGAAAATATTGTTCACGTTACTGATGCAAGTTTTGAAACAGATGTTTTGCAATCTGATACCCCGGCCTTGGTTGATTTTTGGGCTGAATGGTGTGGACCCTGCAAAATGATTGCACCAATCCTTAACGAAATAGCGGATGAATACGCAGGAAAAATGAAGATCTGTAAGGTAGACGTTGATAGTAACCCTGAAACGGCTGCGAAATTTAATGTACGAGGTATCCCCACGTTACTGGTATTTAAAAATGGTACTGTTGAAGCGACCAAAGTTGGGGCATTATCCAAAGGTCAACTCATTGAATTTGTGGATGGATTGATCTAAAAGCATTGTCGGCTCTGCTCGCAGGGCCGAAAAAAAATCTTGCGCTTTCTATAGGTAACGCTATACTCAGGCTCTATCAACGAATTTCTAGCATCTTCTGACAACATCGAAATTAACTATTTGGGCCCCCTAGGCCGTTAAATCCATCTTTCTGTAACATCAGCTATAAAGCTAACCCTTTTCAATTTATCGTTCAACAACTCTGAAATCCTATCTATGAACCTATCCGAATTAAAGCACAAACCTATTGGCGAACTCCTTGAAATGACTGAAGCCCTCGGCCTCGATAATTTAGCTCGCTCCCGTAAAAATGACATTATCTTCGCGCTGCTTAAGAAACATGCGAAAGGCGGTGAAGATATCTATGGAGACGGTGTGCTCGAGATACTACCGGACGGTTTCGGATTTTTGCGCTCCGCAGGCGCCTCCTATCTTGCCGGTGCAGATGATATTTACGTATCGCCCAGTCAAATTAGACGATTCAACTTGCGCACTGGAGATGCCATTGCCGGGAAGATAAGACCACCAAAAGATGGTGAAAGATATTTTGCCATGCTTAAAGTTGATAAAATTAACTATGACGCTCCGGAAAATGCTCGCAATAAAATTCTCTTCGTTAACCTGACACCACTTTTCCCTGATCAACGCCTTACCTTAGAAGCAGGCAATGGCTCCTCGGAAGATCTCACTGGTCGAATCATTGACTTGGTAGCCCCTATTGGTAAGGGGCAGCGTGGTTTAATTGTAGCGCCACCAAAAGCGGGTAAAACCATTATGATGCAGAATATTGCGCAATCTATTATTCGCAATAATCCAGAGTGTTACATCATCGTTTTGTTAATCGATGAGCGTCCAGAAGAAGTCACAGAAATGCAGCGTACCGTCCGTGGTGAGGTTATTGCCTCCACCTTCGATGAGCCTCCTACCCGTCATGTTCAGGTCGCAGAGATGGTCATCGAAAAAGCCAAGCGTTTGGTTGAGCATAAGAAAGATGTGGTCATCTTGCTTGACTCTATCACCCGTCTAGCTCGCGCCTACAACACAGTTATCCCTTCTTCAGGTAAGGTACTGACCGGTGGTGTAGACGCCCATGCACTTGAAAAGCCTAAACGCTTCTTTGGTGCAGCGCGTAATATTGAGCATGGTGGTAGTTTGACTATTATCGCCACCGCATTGGTTGAGACTGGCTCAAAAATGGATGAAGTCATCTACGAAGAATTCAAAGGCACCGGTAATATGGAGCTGATTCTTGACCGTAAGATTGCTGAGAAGCGAGTTTATCCAGCCATCAACGTGCGTCGGTCTGGAACTCGTCGTGAAGACTTATTGATCGAAGAGTCAGAACTCCAGCGTATCTGGATTCTGCGTAAACTGCTTCACGATATGGAAGATTTAGGTGCTGCAGAATTTGTTGTTGAGAAACTCAAAGGCTTTAAGAACAACGCTGAATTCTTTGGCGCCATGAAGCGCAAGTAGCCCTGCTTCTGGCAGGCTAGGTTGCACGGGCCACATTAATTATGAAAAGTTCTGATTTGCGCGACTTTATCGCCCTCCTTGAACAACGAGGAGAGTTGGTGCGCATCAAGCAAGAAGTTGATCCCTATCTAGAAATGACAGAGATTAGTGACCGGACTCTGCGCGCTAAAGGCCCCGCCCTACTGTTTGAGAATCCTAAAGGTTACGACGTCCCCGTTCTTTGCAACCTATTCGGCACCCCCGAACGAGTTGCCCTTGGCATGGGTCAGGAGAATGTTAGCGCTCTGCGAGATGTGGGTGAGTTACTTGCTTTCCTAAAAGAACCAGAACCACCCAAAGGATTATTGGATCTTTGGGAAAAGCGCCACGACTTTAAGCAAGTATTAAACATGCCAGTCAAGGTAGTGAAGAAAGCGCCCTGCCAGCAAATTATTTTAGAAGGTGATCAGGTTGATCTTGATCAATTACCTATTCAAACATGTTGGCCTGGAGATGCCGCACCTCTGGTAACTTGGGCATTGGCTATTACTCGCGGCCCGGAAAAAGAGAGACAAAATCTCGGCATTTATCGGATGCAAAAAATCGCCAAAAACAAACTCATTATGCGCTGGTTAGCTCACCGCGGTGGTGCTTTAGATTACCGTGACTTTCAAAAGAAAAATCCCGGCAAGCCTTACCCAGTCGCCATCGCTTTGGGTGCTGACCCAGCGACGACTCTTGGCGCAGTAACGCCTGTGCCAGACACACTATCTGAATATGCGTTTGCTGGTTTATTACGTGGCGAAAAAACTCAAGTGGTCAAGTGCATCGGTAGCGATCTACAGGTACCCGCAAGTGCTGAATATATTCTTGAAGGCTTTTTACATGGTGATGAAGCTGAAGAAGGTCCTTTCGGCGATCACACCGGATACTACAATGAGGTGGAAACTTTTCCAGTATTCACCATAGATCGTATTACCCATCGTGAAAACCCTATTTACCACAGTACCTACACTGGCCGTCCGCCAGATGAGCCCGCGATCTTAGGTGTGGCCCTAAACGAAGTATTTGTTCCTATCCTGAAAAAGCAGTTTCCTGAGATCGTAGATTTTTATCTACCCCCTGAAGGCTGCTCGTATCGTATGGCTGTGGTCAGTATGAAGAAGCAGTATCCCGGCCACGCCAAGCGAGTAATGATGGGAGTATGGTCTTTTCTACGGCAATTTATGTACACCAAATTTGTCATCGTTACGGATGATGATGTTGATGTTCGCAACTGGGAGGACGTCATTTGGGCAATGACAACTAGAATGGACCCTGTGCGGGATACGGTCATGGTTGAAAATACGCCCATTGACTATCTGGATTTTGCATCCCCCGTGTCGGGTCTCGGTTCTAAAATGGGTCTGGATGCCACTAATAAGATGCCTGGAGAAACGAACCGAGAGTGGGGAGAACCCATTGTGATGGATGAAACCATTAAGCAGCGGATTGATGAGTTATGGAGTGAGCTTGGTATCGATAGATAGCCGCCGGAATAAGAGAATTAACAAAAACACTTAAACCTTGTTTGTAGTTTGCTCTTCAACCGCTCGCCACGCAGCGTCGAAAGCGGCCTGCATTAATTTAAAGAGATGAGTACAATTGATAGCCACTCCTGTAATACAGCTTAATGGTGGTGATGAATTTCTCCCCTACCCAAGTTGTTCTATCGAGTACAAAAAGGGCATCACCGATTTGACAGTCAAGTGCACCGGCAACTCTTTGGTCTGCATTTTCAGCAGAAAAAATCACGTCGCCGCTGGAAAATGGAACTGTCCTTACCAGCCACTCATTAACACTTATTTCATCTAAGGGGGCATCAAGAATTTCGGGAACCGCCTCAACATTGACCCAACGTTCTTCATAGGCATATGGGCTGTTATCTGCTAAATGGATGGTTTGCAGAAATAACGCCTCCTGGGATTCAGAAGTCTGCAATTTAGCTCTCACAGACTTGGGCGGTACCTTCAATTTAGTGACTACATTTTGATG
>SHBP01000003.1 GCA_004211905.1 SAR92 clade bacterium | reverse complement strand
TAGTCATTGTTAAAGATTTTGAGCTTAAAGAGCCCAAGACCAAAGGTCTTATCTCTAAGCTTGCTGAGTATGGTTTACAGGAAGCGTTAATCGTTACTGAAGATGTAAGCGAGAACTTGTATTTATCGTCACGCAACCTGCACAAGGTTGATGTTCGTGATGCAGCTGCCATTGATCCAGTTAGTTTGATTAATTCAGACAAGGTTTTGGTGACTGTTGCAGCGCTTAAGAAAATTGAGGAGATTTTGGCATGAACCAAGAGAGACTCTTCAAAGTGTTGTTAGGGCCGCACATTACTGAGAAATCGGCGATGCCTTCTGGCGCAGCGACGCAGGTAGTATTTAAAGTGGCATCGAACGCCAATAAGCTTGAGATCAAAAAGGCTGTTGAGCAGCTGTTTGAGGTTAAGG
This sequence comes from SAR92 clade bacterium, assembly GCA_004211905.1. Lineage (GTDB taxonomy): Bacteria > Pseudomonadota > Gammaproteobacteria > Pseudomonadales > Porticoccaceae > HTCC2207. The sequence continues at coordinate 208,575 of SHBP01000003.1, read as the reverse complement.
TTGATGATGTTCGTGTTGTTAATATGAAGGGCAAAACCCGACGCACCCGGACTGGAATGGGTCAGCGGAGCGATTGGAAGAAAGCCTATGTTCGACTGGCGGAAGGTCAAGATATTGACTTTTCAGTAGCGGAGTAAGGGGTTAGTTATGGCAGTTATTAAAAGAAAACCAACCTCTCCGGGTCGTCGCTTTGTAGTTAGCGTAGTCAATCCGGATTTGCACAAAGGTGCACCTCATGCGCCGCTTCTTGCACCTAAAAAGCGCTCAGGCGGTCGAAACAGTAGTGGTCGAATTACTGTGCGACACATTGGCGGTGGACATAAGCAGCACTATCGTATTGTCGATTTTAAGCGTGACAAAGATGGAATTCCTGCGAAAGTTGAGCGATTAGAGTACGATCCAAACCGCACCGCGCACATTGCGCTATTGTGTTATGCAGATGGAGAACGTAGATACATTATTGCTCCTAAAGGTGTTTCTGCTGGTGATACCTTAGTGTCTGGCGAAAATGCGCCGATCAAAGTAGGTAATAGCCTGCCGTTGAGAAAAATTCCGGTGGGATCAGTGGTTCATTGCGTTGAGATGAAAGTAGGTAAGGGTGCTCAAATTGCTCGAAGTGCTGCCGCATCAGTCCAGTTGGTCGCTCGGGAAGGGGTTTACGCAACGGTTCGCTTACGTAGCGGAGAAATGCGTCGACTTCCGATTGATTGTCGCGCAACTCTTGGTGAAGTTTGTAATAGCGAGCATAGTCTGCGCTCATTAGGTAAGGCAGGTGCAGCTCGATGGCGTGGAGTTCGACCTACAGTTCGTGGTGTTGCCATGAATCCAGTTGACCATCCGCATGGTGGTGGTGAAGGACGAACGTCCGGTGGCCGTCATCCAGTGTCTCCATGGGGAATGCCAACGAAAGGTTTCAAGACACGCAAGAACAAGCGTACTGACAAATACATTATACGTCGTCGCAAGTAAGCGGCCATTTAACCAGATTAAAAGAGGATAGCAAACGTGCCACGCTCTCTAAAGAAAGGACCATTCGTAGATCTTCACCTTGCTAAGAAGGTTGAGACTGCAGTAGCTAATAATGAGCGACGCCCAATTAAGACTTGGTCGCGTCGGTCGATGATACTGCCTGATATGGTTGGTCTAACCATTGCTATTCACAACGGTCGCCAGCATATCCCGGTCACCATTAATGAAGAAATGGTAGGCCATAAGTTGGGGGAGTTTTCTCCAACTCGTACGTATCGTGGGCATGCTGCAGACAAAAAAGCCAAGCGCTAAGCTTGGGTTTTATTGAAAGAGGTAGTTAATTGTGGAAGTAGTAGCAAAATTAAAAGGCGCTAGGATGTCGGCTCAGAAGGCTAGGCTAGTTGCCGACCAGATTCGTGGAAAGTCTGTTGAATCTGCTTTAGAGATATTGCAGTTCAGTACTAAGAAGGGTGCAGATATCATTAAGAAGGTGCTTGAGTCAGCTATTGCTAATGCTGAGCATAATGATGGTGCAGACGTCGATGAGTTAAAGGTATCAACAATTTTTGTTGATGAAGGTATGACTATGAAGCGTATTAAACCACGTGCTAAAGGTCGTGCAGATAGAATTTTTAAACGCAGCTGTCACATAACTGTAAAAGTCGCTGAAAAGTAGAATTAGGTTCAGGAGACCATGTAATGGGTCAAAAAGTACATCCAACCGGTATCCGTTTAGGGATAGTAAAAAAGCATAGCTCTACCTGGTACGCCGGTAACAAAGACTATGCCGATAAGCTAAACCAAGATTTGGCGGTGAGAGCATTTATACAAAAGAAGCTTTCTCATGCCTCGGTGAGCCGCATCGATATTGAGCGTCCTTCAGATAGTGCGCGAATTACTATTCACACGGCTCGTCCAGGTATTGTGATTGGCAAGAAAGGTGAAGATGTTGAGCGTTTGCGTAACGAGATTGGTAAGGTCATGGGTTGTGCTGTGAATATCAATATTGAAGAGATCCGCAAACCTGATCTTGATGCATCCCTAGTAGGTCAGAACGTCGCTCAACAGTTAGAGCGTCGAGTGATGTTTCGACGCGCTATGAAGCGCGCAGTGCAAAATGCGATGCGTGGTGGAGCGTTAGGAGTGAAGATTCAGGTCGGTGGTCGTTTAGGTGGTGCTGAAATCGCACGATCTGAGTGGTATCGAGAAGGTCGAGTCCCATTACACACACTTCGAGCGGATATTGATTATTCTGCTGCTGAAGCTAATACCACTTACGGGATTATTGGTGTGAAGGTCTGGATCTTTAAGGGTGAAGTTCTGGGTGGTGAGGAGCCTGTAAAGGCGCCCGCTAAAGAAAAACGAAACAAGAATTAAGCGATAAGGGTAAAGCGAAATGCTGCAACCGAAACGTACAAAATTCCGCAAAATGCACAAGGGCCGAAATCGTGGTCTAGCACAGCGCGGCAGCAAAGTCAGCTTTGGTGAGTTTGGTCTCAAGGCATCTGGGCGCGGTCGATTGACTGCTCGACAGATTGAGGCAGCTCGTCGTGCTATGACCCGACATATCAAGCGTGGTGGTAAAATTTGGATTCGTGTGTTTCCAGATAAGCCGATAACCAATAAGCCGCTTGAGGTGAGAATGGGTAAAGGTAAAGGTAACGTCGAGTACTGGGTTGCTTTAATCCAGCCTGGCAAGGTTCTTTATGAAATGGAAGGTGTTAGTGAAGAGTTAGCGCGCGAAGCATTTGCGTTAGCAGCGGCCAAGCTGCCAATTTCTACAACCTTTGTTAAGCGGACGGTGATGTAACTATGAAAGCAAGTGAATTACGTGAAAAGTCTGTTGAAGAGTTACAGGCAGTGTTGGGCGATGAGCTCAAGCAGCAGTTTAAGTTACGCATGCAGTTGTCGACTGGACAGCTCAATGAAAGTCATCTGGTGAAAGCAACTCGTAGGAATATTGCTCGCATCAAGACTGCCATGGCTCAGAAGGCCGGAGAATAAATATGTCGGAGTTAAAAACCAGTTCAAGAACGTTAACCGGTCGAATTGTTAGCGACAAGATGGACAAGACTATTACGGTTTTGGTTGAGCGTAGAGTTAAGCACCCTGTTTATGGGAAGATTTTAACCAAGTCAACTAAAATTAAAGCGCATGATGAAAGCAACGACGCACATGCGGGCGATTTAGTAACAATCGCAGAATGCCGCCCTGTATCGAAAGATAAGGCGTGGAAATTAGTTAATATTGACGAGCGCGCTGCTGCAGAGTAACGCTGTGATTAGTGATCGGTTCGGGGTAAGAAAATGATTCAAACAGAAAGTTATCTTGATGTAGCAGACAACAGCGGTGCACGTCGCGTGATGTGCATTAAAGTGTTGGGCGGTTCTCACCGTCGCTATGCGCGGGTTGGTGACATTATTAAGGTTACCGTTAAAGAGGCTATTCCTCGTGGCAAGGTAAAGAAAGGTCAGGTGATGAGTGCGGTAGTTGTGCGCACTAAGAAAGGTCTGCGTCGACAGGATGGTAGCTTGATTAAGTTTGATGACAACGCTGCTGTCTTGTTGAACACCAACCTTGCACCTATTGGTACGCGTATTTTTGGGCCTGTAACTCGTGAATTGCGGACTGAGCGGTTTATGCGAATTATTTCCCTAGCGCCTGAAGTGCTGTAAGCGAGGATTAAGAAATGGTAATGCTGAAAATAAAGCGTGATGACGAAGTTGTGGTTATCGCTGGAAAAGATAAAGGAAAACGGGGAAAAGTTCTTAAGGTTTTGGAGAACAACCGTGTTTTAGTGTCAGGTATTCAGATGATTAAAAAGCATCAGAAGCCCAACCCTAATGCAGGTATTCCCGGTGGAATTATAGAGAAAGAAGCACCGATTCAGGTCTCTAACGTTGCTATCTTTAATAGCGCGACAAACAAGGCGGATCGAGTTGGTTTTAAGGTCCAGGAAGATAACACAAAGATTCGTGTCTTTAAGTCTAGCGGCGAAGTCGTCGACGCTTAAGTAAATAGGTAACCCTAATGGCAAGGTTGAAAGAAGTATATAAGAACGAGTTAGCCCCTAAGCTCAAGAAAGAGCTGAACTTGGCCAATGTGATGGAGGTTCCACGCATTACTAAGATCACTTTGAATATGGGTGTTGGCGAGGCCATCGGTGATAAGAAGGCCCTCGAAAATGCAGTCGCAGATTTGACGTTGATTTCGGCACAAAAGCCAGTGATCAATAATGCGCGTAAGTCTATCGCTGGATTTAAAGTCCGCCAGGGTTGGCCGATTGGTACGAAAGTTACATTGCGTTCAGACAGAATGTATGAGTTTCTCGAGCGTTTGGTCGGTATTGCGATTCCACGAATTCGTGACTTCCGAGGTATAAGCCCCAAGCAGTTCGATGGGCGTGGTAATTTCTCTATGGGTGTAACTGAGCAAATTATCTTCCCTGAGATTGATTACGAAAAAATTGATAAGTTGCGCGGTTTAGATATAACGATTACCACTACCGCACGAAATGACGATGAAGGCCGCGCGCTACTGCGTGCCTTTAACTTTCCGTTGAAAGGTTGAGGATAGAGATTAATGGCTAAAGTATCGATGGTTCAGCGTGAGCATAAGCGCGCCAAAACAGTTGCTAAGTTCGCTGCGAAACGTGCTGCGCTCAAAGCTATTATTAGTAATGTGGAAGCTTCGGATGAAGATCGTTGGGAAGCTCAGCAGAAGTTACAAAAGTTGCCGCGTGATGCGAGCCCTAGCCGTCAGCGTAATCGCTGTCGTGTCACTGGTCGCCCACATGGTGTTTACAGCAAGTTTGGCCTGTGCCGAAACAAGCTACGCGAATCAGCTATGCGTGGTGAAGTTCCGGGACTGGTTAAATCCAGTTGGTAGGTTAAGGAGCCAAACACGATGAGTATGCAAGATCCAATTTCAGATATGTTGACCCGCATTCGTAATGCGCATCACCGCAGTAAGCCAGACGTTGTCATGCCGTCTTCCAAGCTTAAGGCTTCGTTGGCAAAGGTGTTGCAAGATGAAGGTTATATTAGTGGCTTTAGTGTTAGTGACGAAATAAAGCCAAGTTTAACGGTCGAGTTAAAGTATTTTGAAGGCAAGCCGGTTATTGAAGAGATCAACCGAGCTAGTAAGCCAAGCTTGCGCGTTTATGCAGGCACAAAAGATCTGCCAAAAGTACGTAGTGGTCTAGGTGTAGCAATTGTCTCCACAAGCCAAGGCGTAATGACTGATCGTGCAGCAAGAGCAGCCGGTATCGGTGGCGAAGTGCTTTGCACAGTATTCTGATAGGAATTAGTAATGTCTAGAGTTGCAAATAATCCAGTTGAATTACCTAGCGGCGTAGAAGTCACACTAGGTGGGTCTGAGATTTCAGTGAAGGGTGCCAAAGGTACCTTAGCTATGTCAGTTAATGAGAAAGTAGAAATTAAGCAAGATGAGAATGTGCTTACTTTTTCCGCGCGTACTGGGGATGCCTTCGCCAAGGCTATGTCTGGAACGACCAGAGCGTTGGTTAACAATATGGTGACCGGTGTATCTCAAGGTTTTGAGAAGAAGTTAGACCTGGTAGGTGTTGGTTATCGAGCCCAGGTTCAAGGAAAAAAAATTAATCTGACGTTGGGTTTTTCCCATCCGGTAGTGTATGACCTGCCTGAGGGTGTATCTGCTGAAACACCAAGTCAGACAGAGATTTTGTTGAAGTCGTCGGACAAGCAGCAGTTAGGACAAGTTGCTGCTGAAATTCGCGCCTTCCGTCCACCAGAGCCATATAAAGGTAAGGGCGTTAGGATATCTGGCGAGTACATAAGACGTAAAGAAGCCAAGAAGAAGTAACAGGGTAAAACGATGAACGATAAAAAAGTTTCACGCCAGCGCAGAGCTAAGCGATCAAGGATGAGAATCCGAGAGCAGGGTGTTACACGTTTGTGTATCAACCGAACTCCACGCCATATTTATGCGCAGATTATTGCTGCTGAAGGGGATAAAGTCCTTGCAACAGCCTCTACGTTAGAAAAAGATTTACGTGAAGGTAGTACTGGCAATATTGATGCAGCGTCAGCGGTCGGTAAGCTAGTAGCAGAGCGCGCAGTTGCTGCGGGCGTTACTTCGGTTGCATTCGATCGTAGTGGTTTTAAATATCATGGCCGTGTTAAAGCACTGGCAGACGCCGCGCGTGAAGCCGGCCTCGAATTTTAATAGGTAGAAAATATGGCTCTTACAGATCAAAAAGATGCAGCTGCTGAAGGCATGATGGAAAAGCTAGTTCAGGTTAACCGTGTTGCTAAAACGGTTAAAGGCGGACGAATTTTTGCATTTACTGCGCTTACTGTTGTTGGCGACGGGAATGGAAAGGTTGGATTTGGTCGTGGTAAAGCTCGTGAAGTGCCCATGGCGATTCAGAAGGCGATGGAAGCTGCGCGTAGAAATATGATTGACGTAGCTCTTGATGGAACAACCATCCAATATCCCACCAAAGGAATTCATGCTGCTTCTAAGATCTACATGCAGCCGGCGTCTGAAGGTACTGGAGTTATTGCAGGCGGAGCGATGCGTTCTGTTCTGGAGCTGGCTGGCGTTCAAAATGTTTTGGCCAAGTGTTACGGGTCAACTAACCCAGTGAACGTTGTACGAGCTACTTTTAAAGCACTTGAGGCGATGAGCTCGCCGGATGATGTTGCGGCAAAACGTGGAAAATCTGTAGAAGAAATTCTGAACTAAGCGATGGTTGCGAAAGCTCCTCAGTTATTGGAAATGGATCATGGCAAAAGCTAAAGTTAAAAAAGTAAAAGTAACTCAGACAAAGAGTTCGATTGGACGTTTAAAGAACCATAAGGCCTGTATCAGTGGCTTGGGTTTACGTCGCATTGGCCACACGGTTGAGGTAGAAGATACTCCCTCAGTACGAGGAATGATTAATACAGTTAACTATATGTTACAGGTAGAGGAAGCTTAAGATGCGACTGAATACCCTTAGCCCGGCACCGGGACGAATTAAAGAAGGTAAGCGCGCTGGCCGTGGAATTGGTAGTGGGCTTGGTAAAACTGCGGGCCGTGGCCATAAAGGCCAAGCGTCTCGAACTGGCGGCAGTATCCGTCCAGGTTTCGAAGGCGGACAGATGCCATTGCAAAAGAGGTTGCCTAAGTTTGGTTTCACCTCTCGACTAGCTGCAGTAACTGCTGAAATCCGATTGTCAGAATTAGATCTAGTAGAGGGCGAAATAGTTGATATAGATGCACTTCGCAATGCTGGCCTTATTAATAACAATATTTTACGTGCCAAAGTCTTTGCTTCAGGCGAAGTGACTAAAGCAGTTACCTTGAAGGGTATTGGTGCTACCAAAGGTGCGATTGCCGCAATTGAAGCAGCTGGCGGAAAGGTAGAAGAGTAAAGATAATGGCGAAACCTGGTGGCATGCCTGTAGGCAATCAAAAAGGACTTGGGGAGCTTTGGGCTCGTCTGCGCTTTTTGTTTTTGGCCATCATAATTTATCGAATTGGAACGCATATTCCAGTTCCTGGGTTTGACCCAGATAGGCTGGCGGAGCTGTTTAATCAGAATCAAGGGACGTTCCTTGGCCTGTTTAATATGTTTTCCGGTGGTGCTCTTGAGAGGCTATCGATATTGGCCCTAGGGGTCATGCCGTATATTTCTGCATCTATCATCATGCAGTTGTTGTCAGCTACGGTACCAAGTTTAGAGCAGTTAAAGAAAGAAGGTGATAGTGGCAGGCGCACGATAAACCGCTACACACGCTACGGAACAGTAGCTTTAGCATCGGTCCAGGGTACTGCGATGGCAGTTGGTTTTGCATCCCAGGGGCTAGCTTTTGAAGTTACTCCGATGTTTTACGCAGTAGCTATATCTTCATTGGTTGCAGGAGCTGTATTTTTAATGTGGCTAGGAGAGCAGATTACCGAGCGCGGTATAGGAAATGGAATTTCAATGCTGATCTTCGCTGGCATCGTTGCTGGTATGCCAGGGGCAGCTGGTCAAGCTCTAGAGTCAGCTAGGCAGGGAGATCTGAATCCGTTGATGTTGATATTTGTATTGATCATTGGCGTTGCAGTTGTTTACTTCGTGGTGTTTATAGAGCGTGGTCAGCGTCGATTGACAGTGAACTACGCACAGCGGCAAGGACGGCAGGCTTATAACGCTCAAACGTCTCACCTACCGTTGAAAGTGAATATGGCCGGCGTTATTCCGGCGATCTTTGCCAGTAGTTTGTTGCTGTTTCCAACGTCAATAAGTACATGGTTTGGACAGGGAGTTAATGCTCCAGCTTGGTTACAAGATGTTGCTCTATTGATAGGGCCAGGACAGCCGCTTTATATTTTGCTGTTCTCAAGTTTGATTATTTTCTTCAGTTTCTTCTACACGGCGTTGATGTATAACCCCAGAGAAGTAGCTGATAACCTGAAGAAAGGCGGTGCATTTTTACCTGGGATACGTCCTGGGGAGCACACGGCTAAATATATTGATAGTGTCACCACGAGGTTGACGTTGATCGGCGGTATATATATTACCCTGATTTGTCTGATGCCACAGTTCTTGAATGTGTACTTTAATGTACCGTTTTATCTGGGTGGAACGTCACTGTTAATTGCGGTTGTTGTAACAATGGATTTCATGGCTCAAGTGCAGTCACATCTAATGTCTCAACAATATGATTCGCTGATGAAAAAGGCCAACCTTAAAAACGTTGGCCGTCGATAGAGAGGTGATGCTGTGAAAGTACGCGCATCGGTTAAAAAGATTTGTCGAAATTGTAAAGTTGTCCGCCGTAAAGGTGTGGTTCGTGTTATCTGTAGTGTTGAACCACGTCATAAGCAGCGTCAAGGATAATTGGTTGATTTTTGACAGATCTATCGGTATTCTACCGCGCCTTTTTGCAGTGTTACTGCAGGGTGTGAGTTTACTGATTAAACCCTTAGTATAAGTGGAGTAATGTGAATGGCCCGTATTGCCGGTGTCAACATTCCTGATAACAAGCACACAGTGATTTCACTGACTTATGTGTTCGGTATCGGGCGCCCAACCGCAAAGAAGATTTGTGCGGATGTGGGCATTGCAGAAGACACTAAAATTTCTGCATTAGACGAAGGTCAACTTGACCAGTTGCGTGCTGCCGTAGGGCAGAACGAGGTGGAAGGTGATCTACGTAGAGAATCTAGCATGAACATTAAACGGTTGATGGATTTGGGTTGTTATAGAGGCCTGCGTCATCGACGTAATTTGCCGGTACGTGGACAGCGTACCAAAACGAACGCACGCACCCGCAAAGGTCCCAAGCGTCCGATTAAACGATAATTAGGATCGGTTTGTAATGGCAAAAACAGCAACTAAAACGACTCGTAAAAAAGTCAAAAAGACAGTTATAGATGGTGTAGCACATATTTATGCATCATTTAACAATACTATTGTGACTATCACTGATCGCCAAGGAAATACTCTTTCCTGGGCAACCTCTGGTGGATCTGGATTCCGTGGTTCGCGTAAAAGCACGCCATTTGCAGCACAGGTAGCTGCTGAGCGAGCCGGTGAGGCAGCGAAGGATTATGGTCTTAAAAACCTTGATGTCGAAGTTAAGGGTCCAGGGCCAGGTCGTGAATCCGCTGTTCGAGCATTGAATAATGCCGGATACAAAATTACAAACATCACGGATGTGACTCCAGTGCCTCATAACGGCTGCCGTCCTCCTAAAAAGCGCCGCGTGTAAGAGAGAACAATAATGGCTAGATATCTTGGACCAACTTGTAAACTGTCACGCCGCGAAGGAACTGATTTGTTCCTCAAAAGTGGCGTGCGCCCCTTAGAATCAAAATGTCGCGCAGAGAGCGCGCCTGGTCAACATGGTCAGCGTCGAGGACGTTTATCAGATTATGGTGTGCAGTTGCGTGAAAAGCAGAAGGTACGTCGTATCTATGGTGTGCTAGAGAAGCAGTTTAGAAACTATTACAAAGCTGCTGCTCGGATCAAAGGCAATACTGGGGAAAACCTGCTTGTTCTTCTTGAGACACGCTTAGATAACGTCGTTTACAGAATGGGGTTTGGTTCGACCCGTGCTGAATCAAGACAGTTAGTGGCTCATAATGCTATTTTGGTTAATGGCCAGAAAGTAAATATCGCTTCTTACCGCATTCAAGAAGGTGATGTAGTTAGTCTGCGTGAGAAGTCGAAAAAGCAACTTCGTGTGCAAACTGCTTTGCAGTTGGCTGCGCAACGAGGGGAATCTGAGTGGATTAGTGTTGATGTGAATAAGATGGAAGGCACATACACGCGTAATCCAGATCGATCTGACTTACCGTCAGAAATCAACGAAAATTTGATCGTTGAACTTTACTCTAAATAATCGCTGTTAGCTCTTACAGGTAATATTATGCAAAATTCTGCAACCGAAATGCTTACACCGCGAAATATCGATGTAACATCGTACAATTCTACACATGCCAAGGTTGTTTTGGAGCCGCTCGAGAGAGGGTTTGGACACACCTTGGGAAATGCATTGCGACGCATTCTACTGTCTTCTATGACTGGCTGTGCGATTGTTGAAGTTGAAATCGATGGTGTAGAGCATGAATACAGTACTATTGAAGGTATTCAGGAAGACGTGATGGAGATACTGCTCAACCTCAAGGGTGTTGCAGTTGTTATGGAAGGGAGAGACGATACTACGGTAACTCTTAATGCTAAGGGACCGGGCGTAGTTACCGCTGCAGATATTGAGTGTGACAGTCATTTAGAAGTAATCAATCCTGAGCACGTTATCGCGACAATCTCCGGAAAAACTTCTCTTAACATGCAGCTTCGAGTGTTGCGTGGACGAGGCTATCAGCCATCGGACTCTCGAGCAACTGATGATGAAAGCCGTACTATTGGTCGTCTTCAGTTAGATGCATCTTTCAGCCCTATTTTTAAAGTCTCTTACAGTGTAGATAATGCACGTGTTGAAAATCGTACAGACTTGGATAAGCTGATTCTAGAGTTGGAGACCAACGGTACAATCGATCCTGAAGAGTCCATTCGTCGTGCAGCAACAATACTCCAGCAGCAGATGGCGGTATTTGTTGATTTACAAGGCGAAACTGCGGCAGAGCCTGAAGAGAAAGAGGAAGAAATTGATCCAATCCTTCTCCGCCCAGTGGATGATCTTGAATTGACTGTGCGTTCAGCAAACTGTTTGAAAGCAGAGAGCATTTATTACATTGGTGATTTGATTCAGCGCACTGAAGTCGAGTTGTTAAAGACGCCTAATTTAGGTAAAAAATCACTTACTGAAATTAAAGATGTGTTGGCTTCACGAGGACTCTCACTAGGTATGCGTCTTGAGAACTGGCCACCGGCTAGTATCAAAAGCGATCGCGAACTAGGTTAAGTTATTACATTTAGAAATCTTTGCTCATAAGGCAACGAATTAAGGAAAAGAATCATGCGTCATCGTTACAGTGGCCGCAAGCTGAATAAAACAGGTACTCACAAAAGAGCAATGTTCCGCAATATGACGGCATCGCTAGTTGAGCACGAGTTGATTAAAACCACTCTTCCAAAAGCAAAAGAACTTCGTAGTTTTGCTGAGCCGTTTATAACTCTAGCGAAAGAGGATAGCGTTGCTAATCGTCGACTAGCGTTTGATCGTCTGCGCAATAAAGCTGCTGTAGGAAAGTTGTTTTCTGACCTAGGGCCTCGCTATCAGGAGCGGCCAGGTGGTTATATGAGGATCCTCAAGTGCGGTTACCGTACCGGAGACAAAGCCCCCATGGCATATGTAGAGCTCGTTGGTCGAGAGATAACCGAGGTCGAGGAAGACGTTCTGGAAACAGTCGAGTAAGTCCTCCCGTACGAGATTACAAAAAAGCCGAGTTACTGCTCGGCTTTTTTGTGTCTGGTTGCCTTTATCGCGGGGTGTTCAGGGCTCTTATTTTGAGTATTCAGTATAGACTTGATTGGTTAAGTTCATGACTCTTAGGGGGCCGCCCCAAACACAGCCTGTATCCAGCGGGAATAGATTGGGACCACAGTATCGGCCTTTGAGTGCCGCCCAGTGGCCAAAAATTATTTTCTGACTCGCAGTTTTACGTAAGGGATGATCGTACCAAGGCCTATAGGATGTTGGTGGCGATAGGGAGTCCTTAGTTTGAAGATCTAATATTCCATCTGATGTGCAAAAACGCATCCGCGTAAGATAGTTTGTAATTACCCTAAGTCTGGATGATCCCTCCAAATCTTCAGACCACTTGTCTGGATAGTCGCCATACATTTGATGAAAGTAGTCGCCGGCTCGATTTGAAATCAGTGCTTGGTGCACTTCCTCTGCCAATGACTGAACTTTCATCAAGTTCCATTGAGGGGGGATGCCTGCGTGAACAATAGTATATTCATTAATGTTCAGCAGAAGCGGTTGTCGCTGCAACCAGTCTAACAACTCTTCAGCTTCTGGCGCTTCAAGGATCTCACTAATTGTATCCTTTGGTGTTGGATCTCTAACCCCGTGAGCAATAGCAAGTAAGTGTAAGTCGTGATTACCCAGCACCATAGCGAATGCGTCACCCAACGCCATACAGTATCGTAAAGTCTCTAGTGACTTGGGGCCTCGATTAACTATATCCCCTGCCGCGATGAGTCGGTCTTTACTTGGATCGAAGTCAATCTTATCTAGTAACGAGATTAAGTCTTCGAAGCATCCCTGAATATCCCCTACAACATAATCAGTCATCTAATGCACAGCGTTTGGGGCAGAGAGCAGGAATGGTTGAATTGGAGCATCAAACGCAACACCATTATCATCAAGCAACTGGTAGGATCCTTCCATGGTACCAATTGGGGTCTCTAAGATGACCCCGCTGGTGTACTGGTAATAATCACCAGCAGCAATAATAGGTTGCTCCCCGACTACCCCAGAGCCATGAATCTCTTGTCGTTCCTGATTAGCATCAACAATAATCCAGTGTCTGGTTAGCAGTTTTGCCGCTAGGGTCGTCTGGTTTGTAATTGTTATATGGTAGGCAAAGGCATATCTGCCTTCCTCTGGTAAGGACTGTTGATGTAAATATTCAGATACGACCGTTACGTCAATGGAAGTTCTAGATTGAGTCATAAACTGGTCTCCATGAGTTGATCGATAGCATTAGTAATAGCGACAAAGTCACTCACTGCGAGTCGTTCTGGGCGCATTGTCAGATCAACCAGATTCTCTATATCGACTAAATAGTCTGAATATTGCTTCAGACAGTTTTTTAAAGTTTTACGACGTTGCTGGAAACACAGATTGACGATCTTGCCAAGCAACAACTCATTTGTTGCAACAAATGGCTTAATTTTATGAGGTTTTAGCCTTACTACTGCAGATTGAACCTTTGGGGCTGGCCGGAAGGACTCGGGGGGAACGGGAATAAGTGGCATCACTCTGCAATGGTATTGAATCATTACAGAAAGTCGGCCGTAGCTCTTGGCACCTGGAGATGCGCCTAAGCGATCCACCACTTCCCGTTGTAGCATGAAGTGCATATCTTTAATCAAGTGCTCAATACCAAGCAGATGGAACAGCAGTGGCGTGGAAATATTGTAGGGAAGATTGCCAACTAGTCGTAATTCACGCCCCCCGTAAAATTGCGAGAAATCTGTTGTTAAAGCATCTCCGTTGACGATCTTCATCTCAGGGAACTGTGAAAACTTTGCTGTTAAAAATTTGATTAAATCCCGATCTAACTCAATCACAGTCATAGCTGGGCAGTGTGTTACAAGATGCTCAGTAATAGCTGCGGTGCCGGGTCCGATTTCGATGAGATTATCGTCTGGCTGGGCTCCAACCGCTGCGACTATGCGACCGATAATCTGCTGATCTACCAGAAAGTTTTGCCCAAATCGCTTTCGCGCCTTATGCTCTATACTCATTGAGTGCCGGCCATCTGTGCGGCAACGTTAATCGCAGTACGCAAACTACCCGCGTCTGCAGCGCCGGTTCCAGCTAAATCAAGGGCGGTACCATGATCAACCGATGTTCTAATAATAGGCAGCCCAAGGGTAATGTTAGCGGCTTTGCCAAAACCTTGATATTTCAATACTGGCAGACCTTGGTCGTGATACATAGCTAATACAGCATCAGCGTTCTTGAGATATTTTTGCGTAAAAAGAGTATCAGCAGGCAAAGGGCCAACTAGGTCCATACCTGCATCTTGGAATCGACCTATGACGGGCTGGATTATATCAATTTCCTCGGAACCTAAGTGACCACCTTCTCCAGCATGAGGATTCAGGCCGCTGACGAGAATTTTTGGCTGCTTTAGCCCAAATTTGTTTCGTAAGTCACTGTGCAAAATATCAATTATTGATGTGAGCAGATCTTGATTGATAGCCCCAGCAACTTCCCGGAGAGGAAGATGCGTGGTTGCCAGAGCAACCCGAAGATCTTCTGTAGCGAGCATCATGACGACGGTTTTGGCCTGCGTCTTTAGCGCTAAATATTCAGTATGGCCGCTGAACTTAATTCCCGCGTCATTGATAACTGATTTTTGCACTGGACCGGTGACCATTCCCTGGCAGAGTCCACTCTGACATGCTTCGATTGCAGCATCCAAGCAATCGATGACATATCCTGCATTAGCTTTGTTTAATACTCCCGGCTCAGCTGCCTTTCTCAACTTAACGGGTGCTATAGCTAACTTGGAAGGGGCAGAAGCAATAAAGTGATCTGAAATATCCACCAGGCTCAGCGGCAGATTCAACTGTTTAGCCCGGCTCATGAGCATGTCTGGGTCGGCAAAGACAATTAATTGCTGGTTATGCACCGTCTGGGCCAGTTGGATAAGGATATCTGGACCGACACCTGCGGGTTCCCCAGGCGTCAGGGCCAAATTCAGAGTCATGATTTGCTGGACTCTTTTATTTCGATAAATGCTTCATCGCGAATTTCTTGAAGCCATACTTGCAGTTCTTCTTCATACTTTCTTTGGCGCAACATGTTCTCCGCTCTATTTTTGAGTATCTCTTCACTGAAATCTTGCTGACGCCGCTCAGTAACTTGAAGAATATGCCAGCCAAATTGGGTCTCGAAGGGTGCACTAATATCATTTATTACAATAGTATCCATTGTCTGTTCAAACTCTGGTACAAACATTCCTGGAGTTGACCACCCCAACTCTCCTCCGTTTAAGCCTGATCCTGGGTCTTCAGAGAATTCCTTCGCTAGAATACCAAAGTCCTCCCCAGCAATTGCTCGCTCTCGGAGGGAGTTAAGTTGCTCAATCGTTGTTAGTTGGTCTCGAATTTGGTTTGGTTTCAATAATATATGTCTTGCGAAGTGTTGCTCGATCAGTTGTTCTTCACCACCGCGACGCTCATAAAGCTTAATCAAATGATAACCAGCATCGCTGCGGATAGGATTAGATACCTCACCAATACTTAACTTCTCTACAGCCTCAATAAAGACGCCGGGTAGTTGAGCCATTTTACGCCATCCTAGATCACCTCCCTGAAGAGCAGACTGATCTGCTGAGTTGGCGATCGCTAGCGCCCTGAAATCATTTCCGTCCTTAGTTTGTTGATAGAGGCTTTCAGCGCGCTCTGCGATGGCTTCGATAGCCATCGTATTTGAACCGGTGGGTACAGAGAGAAGAATTTGTCCAATATTTACATCTGGTGATGTAACGAAGCGACCTTCCTCAGAGGTTAAAAAATTATCAAGTTCCTGAGCGCTAATTCTAATCCTCCGCATAACGCTACCTTGTTGAACTCGCATAATGATAAGTTCATTTCTTATCTCTTCGCGGATAGCTTGTATATTAGATCCTTCCGCCATCATTTGAGTTATATATTGTTCTACAGACATTTTATTGCTTGATGCAATCCGGGCGATGGCCTGATTAAGCTCCTCGTCAGTGATTCTAACACCGGCGTTGTAGCCAATTGTCAGTTGCAAGCGTTCAGAGATTAGTCTATCTAACACTTGCTGCTGTAATACATCTTGAGGCGGGGCTTGAGTGCCAGATTGAGATATTTGGATACGAACCGCATCTATCCTTTGTTCTAGTTCGCTTCTAAGCACAACATCATCATCAACGATAGCGACTATTTTATCCAAAACTTTGACTTGAGCTAACCCCGAAAGAGGTAACACCGCTCCAATAGTGATCATAATTACAGTCACTATTAATTTTTTAAAATTGTTCATTATGCTCATAACCATAAATACCATTTTTTAACATTGCATCTAGCCGGCGACCAGTGCCTGCTAAACCCTTAAATTCTATTTTAAAAACCACGCCATTTTTAGCTTTCAAATCCTCTTCTGGAAATAATAACTCATCATTCCTATCCAGCCATCTCCGAGCTACAAGAGAGGCTCGCCAACAACAGTTGTTGTATTCGAACCCAGCAAAGACCTCAAGTTCCCTTTGATTGGTAAAATCATGATTCCAACGGCCAACCAGATTAAAATTATTCGCTAATGGAACAAAAGCCGATACATTTGCTTGTTTTATATCTTGATTGATCATTTGTCCATCGTATGCTCGAGCTATTCTACTAGTATATCTATAAGTGAGATTAAAAAGCCGTTTTTTTCGGTCGTTATAACGGAGACTTAAGCTGCCTTTTTCCATGTGATGATCAACATCGTTGTAGACTATGTCGCTGTTGAGACGCCAATTATTATTAATGCGAGCGGCCAGTTCCATTGCAAGAAGAGACTTGTCCCGGCCCATATTAGCCAGTTCTTCAGCTGTTGGATCAACGGCTAAGGACACTAGTCGATCGGCATAGTAAATAGATTGGGCGATGCTGGCTCTAAATTTCTCTTGGCCGGACTCTTGGTCAAGGAAGCGTGTCGTGAACCCAACTGTTAAGCGCTCGTCATCAGAAATGCGGTCGCCGCCAACAAAGCGGGTGTCTTCGAAAAGTAAGTCGTATGAGGGCGTGAATTCTCTAGTATCAAAGTCAGGCAATGTTGATTGATCTTTATAGGTTGATTTTACATAAAACAATCTTGGTTCAAAGGTTTGAGTATGGCCATGCAGCCAATTGGCGTTTCTCTCCAAGAAGATACTAGTATCGAAACTATATACGGGAACAGTAATTTCTGGAGTTGTATCATTAAAGTTGATGGAGGACTCATGATTATCATCAAGCCCATAAGCTAAGTGTTTAAGTTGAACTTTGGGCCTTAAATAACCCCAGCTCCATCTTTGATCCCAGGTTATCCCGTAGTCGATACGGGAGCGACTACCCTCAACTTTACCTGGGTCGTTATGCTTAAATTTAGCATACTGATTGTTAAGATCGACGACTAAATTATTGTCAAACCGATAATAACCTTCAATTGAGATATAAGGTAGAACTGAGTACTGATCCTTGAGACCTTGGGTTACTACTTGGAAATCTTGACTTCCAAGACGATAACTCCAGTGAGAGGTTTTATAGCTCGCATGGGCGGTTTGTTGTAGATGGGTACGGCTCGTTTCATCAATTGTTAGATTTCCAAAATCTCGAACATAGTCCAAATCGCTGACTTTATTGTAGTCAATAAAAGTAGACCAGGGTTGATTGACTCCACCGATATGATTTAACTTAAACATGTATCGATCTTCATCTTGGTTTCGATACTGTCCGGTGATTGGATCAACTTTTTCTGTGTCATTACCACCTTTATCGTTTGGCAGGAAACCAGTTGAAAAATCAGTCTTTGACCAGTTGTTGAGGTATCTAAAGTCGGCTTCCAAGCCCACGCCTCTATGCTGGATATAACGAGGTGCAATAATAGCATCGTAATTTGCAGCGATATTCCAATAGATTGGTTGGGTATAATCCAGTCCATTTTTTTGGTTGATATCGATATTTGGAATCAAAAGTCCTGAGGAGCGTCGATCATCTATGGGCACCTTCAAGTAAGGAAAGTAAAAAACTGGGATATCCTTTACTTCTAAGCGGGCATTTTTGACAGTTGCCCAACCTGAGTCTTGATCAATTTCTATTTGTTTGGTCACCAACTGCCAACTGGAATCACTTGGTTCACATGTTGAGTAAGATGACTCGTTAATAATGATCGTACCCTGATCTGTTCTATCTAGTTTCTCCGCGGTGCCTCGCAGCGAGGCCTCATGAATCACATAAGTCACATTGTTCATCGTTACTTTTCTATTATCGATATCGATATTTGCTTGTTCTCCGACGAGCAATAGGCCTGGTTCACGGAATTGGACATTACCCTGAAAAGACACCTGTCTTGTGTCATTGTTTACCTGAGCTTTATCTGCTCGGACCTCTCTATTACCCTGCGAAATCTGGACATCTCCCCGTAAAGTAACCGATGACTCCGAAGGAGCCTCTGAATCCTCAGAGTAGACTAACAAGGGGGCAGCTTCCATTTCGATTGTTGCCTCTCTATCTCGGCGGTGCGGGTCAATATATGCACCACAAGAAGAACTACTCATTTCTGCTTTTTGTGATTCGGTCATGTCTTCAATATGAACCCAGTCCAGAGTCTTAAGAAGCGCAGTGTTAGGAGATACCTCTTTTTGTTCAGGTATAACCTCGTTATCCATAGCAAATACAGAGCCATAGAGGCCTGCAACCATAGTCAAGGGAAATAAAAAATAGCCTCTTTTTTCAATAGACATATATCGATCATCTGGCGATGGGACCAGAGTCCATTAGAGTTATAAACTAAACCACATTTTACCTGATATATTTGGAGTGTAGCGGGATGATTTGATGGAAATAAGCTAAAATTACGGTTTTTTACAACAGAATAATTAATACTGCAGTGTTAAAAGGTACAGAGTACTAGAATAAGGTCAGAAATCAGTGGCGGATAAACAAAATAAACAGTTTATAGATTGGATAATGAGATACCTACCTGAATCGAATAAAGCGGCGGGCGCTCTAACTCTTGATCCCTTAGATGGCGATGCTGGTTTTCGTCGTTACTATCGACTGAATACCATTCCAAGTTTAATTGCTGTTGATTCACCGCCTCTTCAAGAAAATATCCCCGCTTACGTATCTATTTCCTTAGCGCTCTTATCTGCGGGAATAAAAAGACCCCAAATACACGCGGTGGATTTTACTCAAGGGTTTCTATTATTGGAGGACTTTGGGGGGCAACTCTTGCAGCCTCTCTTAGAGGGTGGAGCCTTGGAGGAAAGTTATGACCAAGCTGAATCAACTTTGTTTTCCATACAAAAAATGATCTTTAATTCCGAGATCTTTCCACTTTACGATAGAGGGCGGTTGAAGGAAGAATTAGACTTATTCAGCAGCTGGTTTGTCACCGAGCTATTAGGTGTAGCGATGGGTGATCAAGCTAAGGTCATACTAGAAAATCTTGCTGACGTGTTAATAGAAAATGCTCTATGTCAGCCGCAAGTCGTGGTTCATAGGGACTATCATTCGCGAAATTTGATGATCCTAAATGATGGTCAAATGGGAGTCATCGATTTTCAAGACGCGGTTTTTGGGCCCATTACCTATGATTTGGTGTCTCTACTAAAAGACTGCTACCACTTATTACCACGGGGAATGACTGCGTCAAGAGCCCTAAACTATAAAAGACGTCTAGAGGCAGAAGCCCTGATAACGTCCGTTGATGATCGGGTTTTTTTACGCTGGTTTGACCTAATGGGATTGCAGAGGCATATCAAAGTCATGGGAATCTTTGCTCGATTGGCTCTGAGAGACGAGAAACATAGATACTTACAGAATCTACCGTTGGTGATTGCTTATGTTTTAGATGTATCCAACCAATACACTGAAACACAGGAATTTTCCCTGTGGTTTGACTCTAGTATAACCCCTGCATTGCTAACGCAAAAGTGGTACAAAGAAGCACCTAAACTGGATTGACTAATATGAAAGCAATGATTTTAGCTGCAGGTTTGGGGTCTCGATTACAACCGTTGACAAAGACAGTTCCAAAGCCAATGCTTTTGTTACGTGGAAAGCCCTTGTTGCAATGGCATATTGAAAGATTAGTTAGTGCTGGAATCAGAGAGGTTGTAGTGAATACTTCCTGGTTAGGTGAGCAAATACAGAATTACTTTGGTACAGGTGAGGACTTTGGGATCGCCATAACCTGGTCGTCAGAAGTCGAGCCTTTAGAAACTGGGGGTGGCATTTATAAGGCTTTACATTTATTGGGAGATGATCCGTTTATTCTGATGAGTGCTGATATTTGGACTGACTTTCCTCTTGAAATTTTTACTGAAAAGGATGTAGACCAAATACCTAGTGCGCACTTGGTGCTGGTTCAGAATCCCGAGCATAACAGTGGTGGTGATTTTTCGTTAGAAAATCATATTGTGGGATATGGGCAAGAGCGCTACACATACAGTGGAATTGGCATCGTATCGAGTCAATTGTTTAAACCTCTCAAGACCACCTCTAAAGTATTTCCATTAAGAGAGGTACTTAAACCGGCGATTTTGTCCGGTCAAGTTACCGGTGAAATTTATGCAGGTGATTGGTGCGATGTGGGGACTGTAGGACGCTACGATAATTTAAATAAACGACTTTTAGAGACATTTAATGCTGTCTGATAAAACATATAGATTGATCTTTTGGTACGCCATGGTAGCTGTTCTATTACTGTCACTACTTCCAATTTCTGCGCCTGAGCTTGAGCTCTTCCATTGGCAGGACAAGCTCCATCACTTTATAACCTATAGTGCATTATGTTTTTTGGGAATCCAGGCCTATGGACAGAATTATTCAGTGTGGATAATCGGATTTGTATTAGTGGTTTTTGGTCTGGTAATTGAGTTTGCTCAATCTTTAACTGGTTATCGATTCGGCGATCCCATTGACCTAGCTGCCAATACATTGGGTATCATTGTTGCTGGGGTATTTCTCCGCAACCAAAGGAACAAGCTATGATTTCTGTGTATCGCAGCAGTAATTATTTTGAAGCACAACTACTTGTTAATCTAATAGAGATGGAAGGCCTAGAGGTATTTTTACATGGCGCTGCCCTTCAAGGTGGTGTGGGCGAACTGTCGGCATTAGATCACCTTTCAATTATGGTAAAAGATGCTGATCAATCTAAAGCTAAAGATGTTGTTACAGCCTATGAGCGTGGAGATTTTATCTTGGAGGATGAAAGATGATTCAAAACTCTAAGCAACATATGCTGTGGATAGGGCCTTGTGCAGGGGCCATTATGAGTGGCGTCATGCTAAGTTATGGCTGGGCATTAGAGGGTGCCTTGACAGCAGGCCTTACTCTTCTATGTGCGCTTTGGTGGATATTTGAGCCGATTCCTATTCCCGCGACTTCGATGATTCCTCTCGGAGTGATGCCATTGGTAGGTATTTTGGATGGCAAGCAGGTCGCTCAGGCCTACGGTGATCCTCTTATTATTCTGCTTATGGGGGGAGCAATGTTATCCAAGGCGATGGAGAAAAGTGGAGCTCATCGCAGGTTAGCTTTGGCTATGGTGAATCTTTTTGGCGGCGATAGTTTTAGAAATTTGGTTTTTGGATTTATGGTAGCCTCCGCTGCATTGAGTATGTGGGTCTCAAATACGGCTACAACGTTGATGCTTGTGCCTGTGGCTTACGCGGTATTGGATAGTATTAAGAATTCAGATGATAGCGTTAAATTAGCTGTGCCACTTTTTTTGGGAATAGCCTACTCCGCTAGTATCGGAGGTTTGGGGACGCCGATTGGTTCACCCCCAAATGTAATATTTCTAAAAGTCTATGGCGAAGCTACGGGCACTGTGCCCAGTTTTAGCCAATGGATGATATGGGCATTGCCAGTGGTACTCATTATGATTCCGATTGCAGGACTTTGGCTAACTAGAAACCTCAGTCGTACCCAAGGAGTTCAAATTCCCGAAGTTGGGCAGTGGCGTAAAGAAGAGTTCAGGGTAATCTTGGTTTTTGGTCTAACAGCTCTAGCTTGGATCACATTGCGAGAGCCTTTTGGTGGTTGGACTTCTTGGCTGGGGGTACCATCAGCGAATTATGCCGCAGTTGCTTTAACGTCTGTGATCCTTATGTTTATTATTCCTGACGGCAAGGGTGCAAGATTATTGGATTGGCATACTGCTTCAGGTATTCATTGGGGCGTACTTTTGTTATTCGCAGGCGGTATTGCAATTGCAAAAGCTTTTGCTGTGACTGGGATTAGTGAAGCTATTGGAGGATCTCTATCAGGAGTAACCCGGTTATCGTTGATTGTAGTCATTGCCATTATTGCCTTTGCGGTAACATTTTTAACCGAAATTACCAGTAACACCGCAACAACAGCTTTGTTAATGCCGATTCTCGCAGCCGCTGCTCTTGGTGCTGGATTTGAACCTGCATTGCTAATGTTACCTGCAGCGCTATCAGCAAGTTGTGCTTTTATGTTACCTGTGGCCACTGGACCTAACGCCATAGTTTTTGGAACCGGAAAAATCACAGTAAAACAGATGGTCAGAGAGGGCTTAGCTTTGAATATAATTGGCGTATTAGTGATCAGTAGCGTCGTTTATTACTGGTTAGGTTGATTGCAACGCCTAGTGATCGATGAGCAGTTTTATATTACTTGGCCTTAGCGTTTGGCTACCGGCAAAAGATAGTACTAGAGTCGTTATTTCATCCCATACATCAGCTTTGCGCATGCCTTTTATTCCTCGATCAATAGCACCAGCTTGATATAAAAGCATTCTTAAATGGGCTGCGCTACAACGTTGCAGCGCCTTGCGGAACAAAGGCATGCGTTTTTCCCAAACACCGGCATTTTTGAGAGCCCAGTCCCGCTGCTCTCCATGTGACACCTGCTCACTGGCTTTGACCAAGATGCGGAGCTCTCGAGTTATAGCCCAAAGTAAAGGAATTGCATCAGTCCCTTCACTGTGAAGGCCTCTTAGAGAGCGCGCAGCAGACGTAGCATCTCCAATGAGAATTTTATCGACAAATTCAAAAACGTTATACCGAGCGCTATCAGCGACTACCGATGACATCTTAATAGCATCAACTTTGCCGTCAGTGGCAAGTAACTTGAGTTTTTCAATCTCTTGAACCGCTGCTAGTAAATTACCCTCGACTCGCTCTGCCAATATTTCTACTGCTTCCTGATTAGCATTGATATCTGATTGTTGCAGCCTTTGTTTAATCCAGCGTGGGAGTTGATCGCCTGTGACAGGCCAAACTTGAATATGCACACCCAAGGATTCAAGGGTCTTCATCCATTTACTGTTTTGTGCAGCACGTTCAAGCTTTGGCAGGATAATCAGTAACAAGTTATCTGGATTAGGGTTGGCGCAGAGCTCACAAAGAGCCTTGCTACCTTTATCGCCAGGCTTGCCATTGGCAATATTAACTTCAATAATTTTTTTTTCAGCGAACAATGACAGGGCACTTGCTGCGTTGTGGAGACTACCCCAATCAAAATTCCCGTCTCCATGAAATACTTCTCTGCCACTAAAGCCTTGCTTTCTCGCCTCATGGCGAACAGCATCAGCAGACTCTTGAGCCAATAGTGGTTCGTCACCACTTATAACATAAACAGGTAAGAGCTCTTTTAACAGGTGGCCTTTAAGCTGTTCAGGTCTTATCTTCATAGGTTGCCTAATAATTGGCGCTAGGGCGCTGCATTGTCAGAAAATATACGTAGTCGGTTTAAGATTTGGCGAACAATTTCTTCGTGCATGCGATTTCGAACTGATCTTGATTCATTAGTTGAGGAAAGTATATCGTCCTCGTTAAATTCATAAACTCGTTCTACTGACGCTGTTGAGAGTGGAATCATCTCATTGCCTTGAGCGTCAGTAATAATGAAATCAACATCTTCATTTAGCTGATATTCTGCAACTCTGCCGCTTGGGTTAATACTGGCAGTACGAGAGCTTTGACGATGGTCGACGATAATTACAGAATAATCTGCCACCGCCTTATTACCGATAACTTTAATACCATTAATATTCAGAGCTCTTTGTAGTTCTGTAATAAGCGCACTGTTTCGGTCGCTTGAGGAGAGATACAGTGTCCCTAGAGTTGAGGGGACTAATTGTGTGTCACGAAGTTGCCATCCACAGGATGGGAGCACAAAAAGCATACTCAGCATCAACACTCTATATTTCATCAGTAGCCTCTCAATTAGCAACTATATTAATCAGCCTGCTAGGAACAATAATAATTTTACGGATAGTGTTTCCTTCCACAAATCGTTGCACGTTTTCATCAGCAAGTGCAATTTTTTCTATGTCTTCTTTTGAGATATCTGCAGCAACCTCGATTTTCCCACGAACCTTGCCGTTCACCTGAAGAACCAATGTAATAGTGCTACGTACTAAGGCTTCTTCATCCAGTACAGGCCAACTTGCGTCTGTCACTGAATTTGAGTGTCCTAAGACATGCCATAAACTATGACAAATATGAGGAGCCACAGGGGAGAGCAACAAAACTGCAGTGGTGAAGGCTTCGTGACGCACGGCGAGAGTCTGTTGGTCTTTATTGTTATGCTTCCCAACTTCATTCAACAACTCCATAACCGCCGCGATGGCAGTATTAAAGGTATTGCGACGGCCATAATCATCGCTCACTTTTCGGATTGTCTCATGAGTTTTACGGCGCAGATCTTTCTGAGCGTCACTAAGCTTGTCAACGTTAAGATCATCAATTGAGCCAATCTTGACGTGATCGTGCACCATCTTCCATAGTTTTCTCAAGAAGCGGTGGGCGCCCGAAACCCCTTCGTCACTCCACTCCAGAGTCTGTTCGGGAGGGGCAGCAAACATGGTAAATAATCGAACCGTATCCGCACCATGTTTATCAATAGTAGTTTGCGGATCAACACCATTGTTTTTTGATTTTGACATCTTAGTAATGCCATCACTGATGACGCTTTTGCCAGTTTTAGTTTCAACAGCAGTTATTGTGCGACCCTTATCATCTCGTTCAACAGTAACGTCATCGGGTGATATCCATGTTTTGCGACCTGCATCCTCCGTGTAAAAAGATTCAGCTAACACCATCCCTTGGCAGAGTAAGCTCTTAAATGGCTCGCTACTGCTAACTAGTCCTTCATCACGTAATAGTTTGTGGTAAAAGCGAGCATAAAGAAGATGCAGAATAGCGTGTTCGATCCCACCTACATACTGATCTACGGGGAGCCAATAATCGGCGCGCGCAGGATCAAGCATTGCGCTATCAAGATCAGAGCAAGTAAATCTGGCGTGGTACCAAGATGATTCCATAAAAGTATCGAAGGTATCAGTTTCGTGCTCAACTGCATGCCCATTGAGTTCAGCCATGCGCCAATTTCCATCAGCCTTTATTGGCGACTGTATGCCATCCATTTCTACATCAGTAGGCAAGATCACTGGCAACTTATCCAGAGGAACGGCAATCTCTCCACCATCAGCGAGGTTGTACATAGGGATTGGTGTCCCCCAGTAGCGTTGGCGACTGACACCCCAGTCACGCAAGCGATAATTGGTGGCGACTGAACCGTGGTTTGAACTTTCAAGATCGGTAGAAATAGCATCGAAGGCAGACCTAAAGTCTAAACCATCATATTTACCTGAATTCGTTAGTACTCCCTTTTCGGTAAATGCTTCAGTATTGATTGAACATTCTTGACTATTATTGGCAAGAACAACCTGAGTAATAGGCAGGTCGTATTTTTTGGCGAATTCAAAATCTCTTTGATCATGCCCCGGCACAGCCATTACAGCACCAGACCCATAATCCATCAGCACGTAATTGCCCACCCAGACGGGAACCATCTCTCCAGTTAGTGGATGGACTGCGGTTATACCTGTGTCCATACCCACTTTTTCCATGGTCGCCATTTCCGCTTCAGAGACCTGTTGGACCTGACATTTCTCAATAAAGCTCGCCAAAACACGGTTGGTCTCGGCAACTTTGAGAGCAATTGGGTGTTGGGTAGCAAGGGTTAAATAGGTGACTCCCATCAAAGTGTCGGGGCGAGTAGTATAAACTTCAAAGTGCTGGAACTCGGCAGTAGGTTGAGATAAATCAAACACCACATTTACCCCGCGGCTCTTGCCAATCCAGTTGCGTTGCATGGTCTTGACCTGCTGAGGCCAATGATCCAAATCCTCTAGATCTTCGAGTAATTGCTCTGCATATTCAGTAATTCGGATAAACCATTGTGGAATTTCTTTTCGTTCTACTGGAGTGTCACAACGCCAACAACAACCGTCCACTACCTGTTCGTTAGCAAGCACGGTGGCATCATGTGGGCACCAATTTACTGCGCTTGTCTTCTTATATACCAAGCCTTTTTCATAAAGTTTGGTAAAAAACCACTGTTCCCATTTGTAATAATCAGGTTCACATGTGGCCAGTTCTCGAGACCAGTCAATACCAAAGCCCAAGCTTCTAAGTTGGGCCTTCATATAGGCAATATTTTCATGTGTCCACTTGGCAGGCGCAGTATTGTTCTGAATAGCCGCATTTTCTGCAGGCAAACCAAAGGCATCCCAACCCATTGGGTGAAGAACATTTTTGCCCTGCATCCTTTGATACCGAGCAATAACATCGGTAATCGTATAGTTTCGGACGTGACCCATGTGCAGCTTTCCACTTGGATAGGGGAACATGGCGAGACAATAAAACTTTTCTTTGTTAGGGTCTTCGGTGACCTCAAATGTCTTGTTGTCGTTCCAAAACTTTTGCGCTTCCCGCTCTATTGTTGCGGGATCATAGGTTTCTTCAGAGGCCATTAATATTCACTGCTTTTAGGGTTTGGTTAACAGCGTGAATTATAGGGGAATGTGAGTCGCTCTAACACCCATTAGAGTATATTAGGCCGCTACTCTGATAGAAATGCAGTGTTTTGAAGTAGGCAATTAACTAGCTTGGCGGGCAGGGATACCCAATTCAAGGAGTTTAGCCGCTATATCTTCAGCTGATGTGGACGAATTAATCTTGCGGTCAACAAATAGCACTTTGCCGTCTTTACCAATGTAAATAGTGTGTCTCTTAGGAACACCATAAAAAGCGAGTACATCATAGGCTTCAGCGACGCTCTTTGATGGATCACTCAACAGAGGAAAATCAGCATCATTCTCTTCTGCGAACTCTTTATTTGTTTCCAAAGGATCGACACTAGCCATAAAGTAAGCTACTTCTAAGCCTTTCAATAAATGACCATTTTGCGCAAGTGATTTACATTCTATGGTACATCCGCTGGTAAAAGCTTTTGGATACCAGGCGATAACAACCGCTTCTTTGTCTTTAAATTGACTCAATGTATAAGTTTTACCATCAGTAGCTTGGAGTTCAAAATCTGGTGCTGGATCACCGACTTCAAGAGCAACTAAAGAAAATGAAATTGTTAGGTTAGCCGCGAGGGCTAATAAAATCTTACTTATTGTCATGTCTAGGGTCCTCTAAGATATTAGTTTTTATTCCTTTAATGATTAACCAAGCGCAAAGTAGCAATGAAATTAGAACAGTCGGCCATGATCCGGTTGTAGAAAAAGGGGTGCTACCTTTTCTAGCTTGAACAACGCCAGAGAGTTCTGTGATGCTGTGCTGCTCAAGACGTTTATATATTTGCCCTTTATGGTCTACTAGCCCAGAAATACCATTATTGGTACCACGTATGATTGGCTTTTCATTCTCCAGCGCACGCATCTGGACCATTTGCATATGTTGCAGTGGACCAATTGAATTACCGAACCAAGTATCATTGCTAACGGTCAATATTAACGAAGCGCCTCTACTATTACGCGCCACAAGGTTTGGGTAGACCACTTCATAGCATATTGCTGTTGATATTAGCTGCTCTTTAATAGAGAACAGAGGCTGGTTGGAGGCTCCAATAGCGAGAGAGGACATAGGAAGATCAAAGAATTTTATCAAACCTCTTAGAACTGATTCCAGAGGAACGTATTCCCCAAAAGGGACTAGGCGGGTTTTGTTGTACAGCCCACTATTCTCACCAATGGCCAGAACCGAGTTATGGTACTTTTTGTTGTTGATGTCATAAGTGATTATGCCAGTTAATAATGTGGAACCACTATCATTGGCTCGATCTGTCATCTGGCTCATGAAGTTAGGGATGCGTTGAGGCAGAGTGGGTACAGCAGCCTCAGGCCAAACAATAATATCACTACCCCAATGAGCTTCAGTCTGAGTGGATAACTGTCTGAGTATTAGTTGCTGCTTTTTAGGGGACCATTTTTCATTTTGAGGAATATTGGGCTGTATTAGAGTAACCGTTAGGAGTTCGTCTGTGCTTTCAGTCCATTCGACGCTCTGGAAAAAATATCCTGATACCACCAAAATCGCAATAGAAGCCATAAGAGGTTGAGTTGTACGAAGTTTTACTCGACCGTTAAATATTGACACTAAGAGCATAGCGCCTAGGGCCGATATAAAGCTTAACAATAGCACGCCACCTATTGGTGCCCAGCCATTTAACCAAGTGGAGGTGTGACTGTAACCTGCATAGAGCCATGGAAACCCAGTTAGCATCCAAGTTCTCACCCATTCGCTGATGACCCATATCGCCGGGAGGCCAAGTATCCAGGAGAGGGGTGTCTGTGGTATCAATGAAGAAACCGCAAAGGGAGCGGCAAAGATAAGGGCTAAAAACAGACAGAATAAAGTTGTTGCTAAAATTGCTAAGGGGGCGGGAATAAATCCATACTCATGAATACTGATATAGAGCCAACTGGCACCTGCAATGAAAAGACCAAAGCCATAGACTAGGCTATTGAAAAAGGCCTGTTTGGCTGTTGTATGAGTGAGCGATTGAAACAATATGGCCATACTGATCATAACCGCGGGCCAAATATCAAAGGGAGCTAAGCCCAAAGGGAAGATAGCGCCTCCAACAAGAAGAATACAGCGATGTTGGAGTTTGTTGGTAAGCCTCATGGAGTCTTTTTGGATACTTCCAGAAGGGTTATTTTTCGACTATCTCCTGCGGTCACAGTAAAGAGGAAGTTATCAATTTCTACAGTTTCAGACACCTCAGGTAGACGCCCCAGCGCGTGTATGATAAGACCAGCGATAGTATCGAACTCATCATCAGATAAGCCAACATCAAAATATTCGTTGAATCCAGCAATGTCTGTAATAGCATCCACGGTGTAACGATTAACGTCTATTCTTCGAATTTGCTCGGGTTCATGTTCATCGGTTTCATCTTCAATTTCGCCAACAATTTCTTCCAAGACATCTTCAATGGTAAGTAGGCCGGAAACTCCAGCATATTCGTCAATAACAATGGCCATATGATAGCGTTGCTCTCGGAACTCCTGAAGCAGGACATTAATACGTTTACTCTCAGGAATAATAGTCGCTGGACGCAACATGCTTTTCAGATTGAAAGATTCTTTGCCGGATAAGAGCAGAGGAAGGAGCTCCTTGGCGAGGAGAATTCCTTGAATGTCATCAGACGATTCGCCAACCACAGGGAATCGTGAGTGCTGTGACTGAATGACAATATTGAGTATTTCTTCTAAAGAAAGATCAGCTTCGATAAACTTCATTTGTGAGCGGGGGATCATAATTTCCCGAGCCTGAAGGTCGGATACTTTTAGAGCACCCTCCATAATTTGCAGTGCACCAGCATCAATAATAGACTCGTTCTCAGCGCTTCGCAGCATGTCAGCGACTTCATCACTGCTAGTTGGATTAGGAGAGAATATCCGAGTAATTTTTTTCAGCAATGACGTTTCTGAAATGTTCGTCGATGAAGATTCGTCGTTCATGGTTAACTCAATTATGCTCAGTTGTTTCAGTGTAGGGATCTGGATAATCTAGGCCAAGCAAAATCGCTCTCTCTAAAGTTTCCATTTCTTCTGCTTCATTATCTACGCAATGGTCATAGCCTAACAAGTGTAATACGCCGTGCACAACCATATGTGCCCAGTGAGCATCATTTTTCTTGTTCTGCTCTTTGGCTTCTTTTAACACCACGGGTCCACAGATAACTAGATCGCCGAGTATTGGCATAGGCTCAGGGGTGACTGCATCAAAGGGGAATGAAAGTACGTTCGTAGGCCCTTCTTTTCCGCGATACTGAAGATTTAATTTGGCGCTTTCTTGTTGATCAACAATTCGAATATTGAGTTCAAATGGACCTTTTCGATTACCTAGAGCGGCATTAGCCCAAGATTCAATGCTTGTGGCACCAGGTGTTTCCTGCAACGTCCAGGCTCTTTGAATATCAACTAAAATAGCCATAGTTAGATTAGTTAGTGGTCCTTTTCAAAGGAATCATATGCATCGACAATACTTTGCACTATGGGGTGGCGAACAACATCTCGCGATTCAAAGTGAGTGAAGCTGATTTCTTCAACATCTCTTAAAACATCACAAACGTGAGCAAGACCCGAGCTAACACCCTTAGGTAAGTCAATTTGCGACATATCCCCAGTGACGACCGCCGTGGAGCCAAACCCAATGCGCGTTAAAAACATTTTCATTTGTTCGCGCGTGGTGTTTTGACTCTCATCCAAAATAATATAAGCACCATTTAATGTGCGTCCCCGCATATAGGCTAATGGAGCAATCTCAATAACATTTCTCTCCTGCAACTTTGCAACCGTCTCAAAGCCAAGCATTTCATGTAGAGCGTCATAAAGTGGTCTTAAATATGGGTCTACCTTTTGTGCTAGATCACCAGGCAAAAATCCCAATCTCTCACCGGCCTCTACCGCTGGTCGTACTAACAAAATGCGCTCTACTTCATCTCTAAGCAATGCTTCTACGGCACAGGCGACTGCTAGGTATGTTTTGCCAGTGCCCGCTGGACCAACACCGAAGTTAATATCATGGGTTTGTATCGACCGAACATAACGCTGCTGGTTAATGCCTCGAGGTTTAATATTTCCTTTTTTAGTACGAATAATCGAAAAATTATCAATATCATTGACTGATTGAATGCTGTTTGCTGATTGATCCATAGGTTTTGGTCTCTCAAATTGTCGGAGATGCAGGTGAACCTCTTCAGGTGTTACATCGCTGTAGTGGGCTGTTTCTTGGTAAAGGTTAAATATGACATCCACAGCATGCTTTGCATCGTCTTCATCACCAAACACAGCAAAGAAGTTATCTCGAGAGCGTATTTCGACGTTAAGTCGCTGCTCGATTAGGTGCAAATTATCATCAAATTGACCGCGGACTGAGGCAAGCCGGTGAGCATCATTTGGCTCAAGGGTGATATTAAAAGCAGAAGGCTGACTTTTCAGTTGTTTCAAGGGGTGTGTTGGCGCCTATATAATTATTAACTGTTATTAGCATAGCTTGATCAAGGGATCAGCGTAAACTCTTTTTTAGTGGATTGGAATGTAAAGCTCGAGAAGATAGTGAGTTACACCAAGCGAATAGATTATTTCTCAAGCCTAAAGTTGATCAAATATTCTTATTTCAATTGCCCTCGGAGGGAGTTAGGTAAAGCCTCGGTAATAATTGTTTCCACAAATTGCCCAATAAGGCTCTGATCGGAACTGCGAAAATTAACCACGCGATTGTTCTCAGTTCGCCCTTGGAGTTGTCCAGGGTCTTTTTTTGAAATACCGGTCACTAGCAAATTTTGTTTAGAACCCACCATTCTCCGGCTGATTTCAAATGCATTTTGACTAATACGACTTTGGAGAATTTTTAATCGATCCTTTTTTACCTGATCAGAAATATTGTCTTCCATATCAGCTGCGGGTGTGCCGGGTCTGGCGCTGTAGATGAAGCTAAACGACGTATCGAAACCGACTTGTTCGATTAATTTCATTGTTGCAGCAAAGTCTTCATCAGTCTCGTTAGGGAAGCCGATGATAAAGTCAGAAGAAATGCTTATATCTGGTCGTAACTCTCTTAAACGCCTAATTTTAGACTTATATTCGATAGCTGTATGGCCTCGTTTCATTGCCATGAGGATTTTGTCTGATCCACTTTGCACCGGCAAGTGCAGGTGGCTAACTAATTCTGGTACTTGATCATAAACATCAATCAAAGCATCAGAAAACTCCACAGGGTGGGACGTTGTATAGCGGATACGATCTATGCCGTCGATACTGGCGACAAAAGGAATCAATTCGGCAAAATCGCAGATGCTTCCGTCTGGCATGTCTCCGCGATAGGCATTCACATTTTGGCCTAGGAGGTTAACTTCCCGCACACCTTGATCGGCAAGTGAGGTGATCTCAGCGAGAACATCTGCAATGGGGCGACTGACTTCTTCTCCTCGTGTATAGGGTACTACACAAAATGTGCAGTATTTAGAGCAACCTTCCATAATGGAAACAAAGGCGCTGGCACCATCAGCTTCAGGCTCAGGGAGGCGATCAAATTTTTCGATTTCAGGAAAACTGATGTCCACAATTACAGTGCCATCAGATTTCTGTGATTCCATCATTTCAGGTAGTCGATGCAGGGTTTGTGGGCCGAATACAACATCCACAAAGGGTGCTCTTTTAGCTATGGCCTCACCTTCTTGGCTGGCGACACAACCACCAACACCAATCACCAGATCAGGATTGGCTTCTTTAAGGTGTTTCCATCGACCAAGTTGATGAAAAACTTTTTCCTGCGCCTTTTCTCTTATCGAGCACGTATTAAGCAGAATAACATCAGCATCTTGGGCATTATCTGTTGCCACCATATGGTGGCTTTCACCGAGCAAGTCTCGCATGCGAGCAGAATCATACTCATTCATCTGACAGCCATGAGTGACGATATGGAGTTTTTTAACAGGCTTTTGCTGCATTGCTAACGCTTTTGTCTATAAAGAGCGCGCATTATAGCTCTGAGCGCTTATTGCGCAACATTTTGCGATGCTATTAGAGATGATTATGATATTATCATTCCTCTTTTTAGTGGTGTAATACAGAGAAAATTAATGGCCAGTGAACCTATTTATAAAATAACTTTTTTTAACCAAGGTGAAGTTTACGAGATTTATGCTCGTCACGTCTTTCAAAGCGATCTTTGGGGTTTTTTGGAGGTCGAGGAATTTATCTTCGGTGAGCGATCTCAGATGATAGTGGACCCGGCTGAGGAGAAGCTTAAGAGTGAATTTTCGGATATAAAGCGAAGTTTTATTCCTATGCAATCCATTGTTCGTATTGATGAGGTTGAAAAAGAAGGTGCTGGGAAAATTACGCAGGCCAACGGGGGTAATGTGAGTCAGTTCCCTTTCCCATCGATGGTTGGTGGGAAGCCCTCTGCAGATGTGTGATGCTTTTTAGCTGATAGGTTCAGTAAAGACCAGCGATGTATGGTGAGCAGCAAGATGTTAGGCTAGCGGCCGCTGATTTCAATAGGATGTAAAGATGTCACAATCAAACACTAAGCTACTACCTTTCGAATTTGCTCGGAGTAACGGTCTGTTAGTGCGTGAATTTGAGGGTGATCTTGTGCTGTCACCTGATGCTAGTCAGTGGGCAATTACTGAAGTTAGCCGCATAAATAATGGTTTCTCTTCGATCAGCAGGGTTGATAGCAAGGCTTTCGATAAAATGCTGTCAGACATCTATAGTGGCAGGAAGAATTCTTCAGAATCGGTGATGGAGGATATTAAAGATTTTGTTGATATGGAGTCAGCTGCGGCCGATCTTGAAGATACGGGTGATCTATTAGATTCCGAAGACGATGCTCCTATCATTCGACTACTTAACGCGATTTTGGCCGAATCATTAAAAGAAAATGCCTCGGATATTCATATTGAACCCTATGAAAAAGAGTCTTTGGTGCGTTTTCGACTGGACGGTGTTTTGAGTACTGTTCTGAGTCCATCCGCGCAAATTACCCCCTTACTTATTTCTCGTATCAAGGTGATGTCAAAATTAGATATTGCTGAGAAGCGGTTACCCCAAGATGGTCGGATGAGCGTAAAATTGGGCGGCCGCAGTATTGATCTAAGGATTTCTACCATGCCTTCGAGTCACGGCGAGCGCGTGGTAATGCGCCTACTGGATAAAGACGCAGGTAAACTCCAGGTGGATGATCTTGGCATGCCATCCGCAACCTCTGCACAGTTAGATGATTTAATTCGTCGACCCCACGGTATTATTTTGGTGACAGGGCCAACAGGCTCCGGAAAGACCACCACCTTGTATGCTGCGCTACAGCAAATGGATCGTCAGGGACGCAACATCATGACGGTTGAGGATCCCGTTGAATATGATCTTCCTGGGATTAGCCAAACGCAAATTAATTTGCGCGCAGGTATGACCTTTGCTCGTGGTTTAAAGGCGATTCTAAGACAGGATCCAGATGTTATTCTGATTGGTGAGATCCGTGATGGAGAGACAGCTGAGATAGCCACTCAATCAAGTTTAACAGGTCATCTGGTGCTATCGACCCTGCATACCAATACAGCGGCTGGCGCTATAACACGACTTCAAGATCTCGGCGTAGACAGCTTTTTGCTGGCATCTACCATCCGCGGGATTTTATCTCAACGTTTGTTGCGAAAACTCTGCCATCACTGCCGCCGACCGATTGAGCCTAATGAATTTAATCGAGATCTGTTGAAATTGAAACCAGGTCAAAAAATATATGAGGCTGCTGGTTGTGAAAAGTGTAACAGCACTGGTTATGCAGGCCGCCAAGCGCTGTTTGAGCTAGTCTCCGTGGATGCGCAGTTGCAGACTCTCATCCATGAGAATGCCGGCGAAATCGAATTAGAAGCTAAAATTCGAGAGCATGTCCCAAGTATTCGTGAGGCGGGATTTAGTCTTGTCCGTGACGGTATGACTACTATCGAAGAAGTTCTTCGTGTCACCAGCGTGTAGCTAAAATGCCAACTTTTGATTATTCAGCGTATAACATTGCCGGTAAATTGGTTAATGGGGTTATCTCGGCGGACTCTGAGCGCCAGGCGCGAAGACAGCTAAAAGATAAGAAATTATTGCCTTCTACTTTGGAGGAGGTCAGTAAAAAGTCTAGCGGGAAGAGTTCAAGACGAGGGCGCGAGGCCAAGGTTGATAATCTTGACCTTTCACTACTGCTTCACCAGCAGGCAATTTTAATTCAATCAGGGTTGCCCCTTGAAGAATCCCTCCGCATGACCATAGAGCAGGCGGAAACTGACAAGCAAAGACGGTTAGTGGAGAGCTGGCGGAGTGAAATTACTGAGGGGCGCAGTTTTTCTGAGGCCCTCAGACGCTCGCCCTATAGAATACCTGAAAGTATCGTTGCTGGTGTGGGGGTGGGTGAAGAGACAGGACATTTATACAAAATTCTGTTACGTCTATCTGAAGAGTTAGAAACCAGCGCCGAAAATCGTAAAACGGTCACTCGCGCGTTGATTTATCCGGTGACCTTAATCAGTGTGTCGATCATTATGGTGTCGATTATGATGGTCTGGGTAGTACCAAAAATTACAGCGGTTTTTGCAAGCTCAAAACGTGAATTGCCTTGGATTACTGAGGTCGTCGTCGATATTAGTAATTTTACTCAGACCTATGGTTTGTACGTTGCGGGGTTTGTGGTGTTGGCAATACTGTTCTTTAATCAGGCAATGAAAAGGCCGGAGTTAAAATTACGTTGGCACTCAATGATTCTGAGCACGCCGGGCATGGGGCGTTGGGTGCGTATGGCTGACATCTCTGACTGGTCTCGTAATCTAGGGGTGCTCCTCAGTAGTGGTGTACCAGCGTTGGCCGCTTTAAAAATATCCTCTGCGGTAGTCAGTAATATTGCACTACAAGGTAAATTTGATCGTATAACTGAAGCTATGCGACAGGGAACCAGTCTACATAAAGCCCTAGAAGATAACTTAGAAGGTAGTGGATTTTTAGTGCACATGGTGGGCAGTGGAGAGGCCTCTAGCGAACTTGATAAAATGTTGTTGCGCGTCGCAGAATATTACTCAGCACGTTTAAATAATGCCGTGGAAGTGTTTTTAAAGCTATTAAACCCCATCCTGATTTTAATAATGGGAGCAATGATTTTGGGTATTGTAGCCGCCATTATGTTGCCCATAATGGACATGAATAATACGATATAAAAAGGTCTGGTTAAGAGGATATAAAATGAATACGTCAAACAAACAAACTGGCTTTACGCTTATTGAAATGATGATTGTTGTTGCCATCATGGCCATCATGAGCGCTATGTTGGCTCCTACTTTGTTTAATCAGGTGTCTAAGGCGGAGAAAGCTAGAACCGCCTCAGACATTCGTCAGATCGAAAGTGCGCTGAAATTTTACCGTTTGGATAACTATCGTTACCCAACGCAATCTCAAGGGCTACAGGCTCTGGTAACAGCCCCTTCAGGGTCTGAGGCGACGAGTTGGAATGGACCCTACCTTGAGTCTGTACCGAAAGATGCCTGGAAACAGGACTATAGATACGCAAATCCTGGTACCCACGGCAAGCCAGTGGAGGTTTATACTCTTGGAGCCGATAATGCGCAGGGTGGCACAGATTCCAATGCAGATTGGGGCAGTTGGAATGTCAATGAATGAGGCTTTGATAGTTTAGGATCAAAACCTTCAAAAGAGCGACCTATGAAATACTCCAAGGGTTTTACCCTGATCGAGCTACTTGTTGTTGTGGCAATTGTTGTCATCTTAGCTTTAGCAAGCATAATAGCGGTCAATCAATCAGCCGATCGTCGTTATCCTGCAGAGGCTGAGAAGCTCCTTATTTGGTTGCAACAGATAGCTCAGCGATCTTCTCTTGAAGGAGCTGCCTATGGGCTTGTCGCTAAAATTGAAGAAGACTCTCAGGCTACCATCGAATTACAACCGGTGATTTATTACCGTAAACGCTGGCTTGAAGTGTCGTCACCTGAGCCCTTTGTAATAGATCACAATGGCATTATTACGTGGGATATGGAATCCATTGACGGGGATGAATTAATGGCACAAAGTCGGTCGGTGCGTCCTCAAATTGATCAGCGTGGAGAGGTTGAAGAGGAGGAGGTTTTGCTACTACCCGAGATCGCTTTTCTTCCCGATGGGTATGTTGAGCCTGAAGGGGTAATGCAGTTGTCTTTTAATGCCTATAAAAATGCTTTCAATTACCAGTGGGATGACAGTACAAACAGAATGATTATGGAATTGGTGGAGTCGTCCCGATGAGAACTCATAACCGTGGATTCACATTAATTGAGGTAGTCATGGCGCTTTTTATACTCAGCCTTGTTCTTAGCAGTGCGCTTTTTGCGGTGCATCAATACGCTGATGAAAGACTGCGTATTAGAGACCGTATTTTGGCTAATCAGGTGGCATGGAATCATTTAATGGACAGTTACCAGTACTCCCAAAATTTGGCATCTAGGGCTCCAGGGAGCCAGCGCAAAACTAAAGGCGTCGACACCCAAGGAGGGCAGGAGTGGCGTTGGGAAATGAAAGTTGAAAAAGCCATGGGCCAGGATCTTTACCGCCATGAAGTTGAGGTTGGTTTGGACGGCCGCGACAGCTTTCAATCGTCTCTTGCGGTCTATCTGGTTGGAGAGTAAATGATAAAAATAATGGTTAACAAGGAGTCCGGATTCACGTTGATTGAAGCGATCGTGTCACTGGCCTTGTTAGCTATTATTTCAGTGATGTCTTATCAAGCGGTAGAGGTGGTAACAAAAGTTAATGAGCGCAGTCGAAGCGGCGTGGCGAGTGATGCGCAGTTACAACGGGCGTGGCAAATTATTGGCCGAGATTTAATGCATATAAGACCACGACGTTTCCATGACGGATTGGGTGATATAGAGGGCGCTTACCTGACTAATCCTAGTGATTTTGGTGTTCGTTTTAGTCGCGGTGGCGGCCCAATGCTTAGAACAAACCCCAGCGGCATGAGACGAGTTAATTATACAATTAATAAAGATGATCAGTTGATACGGACATCATGGGCGATTACTGAATCTCCTCGGCAGAGTGATGGAACGACATTAATCCTGTTAGATAAAGTTAAAGACGTAGAGTTTAATCATCTGGATGGAAATGGTAATTATTCGGTTGACTGGCCTCCACTGAACTCAAGTCAAACGAACAAAGCTTTACCTCGTATGATCAGCGTAACCATAACTACTGAAAATGAACTAACGACCTCGAGGCTATTTCCTGGAGTGGTAAGTGATTAGTGCCAAGGCTGAAAAGCAACAGGGTGTTGCTCTTCTTGCGGCAATGATTCTGGTTCTTGCGGTTACCATGATTCTGGCAAATATCTTTTATCGCCATCAAATTGAAGTCTCTCAGGCTATGGCATCATTGCATAGTGATCAAGCGCTGCTGATTGCTCTGAGCGGAGAGGGCTGGGCAATGGAGTTGTTAGCTGAAGATCCAAAAGGCGGGCAACCCAATCAATCAGACCACTATGGCGAAATTTGGGCTCAAGCTTTGCCGCTACTGCCAGTTGAGGGTGGTACACTCACAGGCTGTATTAGTGACTTGCAGAGCAAGATTAACATAAATAATTTTCGATTCTATGGCACTCAAGGACAAGGCTCAAAACGATCATTGCAAGCAGACCTTAACCAGTTAGAAAACATGAATATTGTTAAGACATGGTTAAATCTGCTCAATCTGTTTGAAGTTCCAACCAGTCCAGCTCGGGCAGCGACTATTATCGATTGGGTTGATGGGGACTCAGCAGTTACCAGCAGTTGGGGTGCTGAGCAGCCTGATTATGAGGGTTTCGAACCCCCGCGGATGGTGCTAAATGATGAAATTAGTGATGCCTCCGAGCTAGCGGATATAGCGGGTTATAATGTTCAGGAAGTTCAAATGTTATTGCCTTGGATTTCCGCTCTGCCGGTTACGGGTCCCCAGAATTCGGGTCCTATGGTGAATACCCCCATCAATATTAATACTGCATCTAACGAACTATTATTGGCCCTGGGTGGAAGCTTCGGCCAACAGTTTGTAGATGCCGTGGTTGAAGGTCGACCTTTTAGTGATATTGATACTTTCGAAGATCACGTCGAAAATTACCTAGGACTGGTTGTTATAGATAGCAAAGGCAAGGCGATTGAAAAGGCTAAGCAGATTTGGCCTCAAGATTTAGTTTCGGTTGCTACAGCGCACTTTAAGCTTTATCTAAAGGCGGAAATTGGTGAGGCAGAGATCGAAGTAACCAGTATAATGAAGAGGTCTGGAAACTGGCCGTCATTTAAGCTAGACGTTATTGCTCGAGAAATAACGGTGGTTCCCTCTGTAGTACCCAGCAAGACTGATTTATCTGAAATTGAAAAAATGTTGGCTGCAAAAGATAAAGAGAACGCTCTAGATCAGCAAATCGACATTGAACGTAATATAGTACAGCCTGCCTGTATGATGATGGAGATATAATTTAAAATGAGTGTCGACCACCTCTTCAACCTTGATCAACGTTTCAGTGACCTCACTGATCCTTTGAAGTCCGTGGCTGGATCTAATGCTGAGCCTCTGACCTTGTGGGTACCATCGGAGGCTATTAGTCTACATTCTGTGGATATTCCAACGGCACCCCAACGCAAGTGGGCAGAACTGCTTCCATGGATGCTTGAAGACAGAGTTTTGCAGCCAGTAGATGAGATGCATTTTGTTGTTGCAGGTCGAGATGACAAAAAAATACAGATAATGGCTGTGAGCCGGCAAGATATGCTTGAGTGGATTCGTGTTGCGGAAAATGCTGGTGTTTCTGCTCAAGCCATGGCGCCAGATTTTATGGCGCTTCCTTGGGAGCCAGGAATTTTGAGTATTGGCTGGCGTGATGGGATATTGTTAGTGCGACAGTCTAGCAATGACGGATTTGCGGCAACCCCAGAAGTTGCCTGGACGTTGGTAGACTCTATTTTAAACGACGCCACCGTTCCTCCGCGACTGTCTATTTCTCTACCTGATGAGGGCATGGTTCCCGAGTATTTGCGAAGTGGGGCCGATATCAATGACTCAACGGTTGATTGGGAGTTTGCTCATTTTCCCGCGGTAAATTTAATGAAGGGAGATTTTAAACCAAAGGCCAGGGAAACGGCTTGGACTTTCTGGTGGCCGACCGCGGCGGCGGCGGCGGTTCTGTTGTTTATACTTGCAGGGTATTTTCAAATTGCCAGCAAAGACCTTGAGAAACAAGTAGAGTCTAGAGAGAAAGTCTATGTGACTAGTTACAGTCAGCTATTTTCTGGGCCAAAACCAAAACCGTCTAAAATTAAAGAGCTGGTTGAAGCAAAAATTGAACAGCTGTTTAAGCAGCAACAGAGCTTGCAATCCACACCGATTGCAGTGCTGTCTGCTTTAGATTCGATCATGGTCGCCTGCCAATGCGAGCTAAAGAGCATTAATGTTGATGGTGAGGGATTGGAAATGAAAGTGACTAATGGTTCCAAGCTAACGAAAAAATCACTGAATATCCCTGGGTACCAAACAAGTTTAAAACAGGAGCAACAAGATAATTCTGAGCTGTTTGTCTTGTCCATCAGACCCGTAGTGAAAGGGAGGAGCAACTGATGAACGAGATCATTGCCAGGCTTCGATCAACATTTAATGGGTTAGAATCTCGAGAAAAGCAACTTGCTTCAGGTGGGGGGATTATCATAATTATAACTGCAATAGTCACGCTTATTTCACCTATGGTGGCTAAACATAGCGAGCTGTCTG
Source organism: SAR92 clade bacterium (assembly GCA_004211905.1). Taxonomy (GTDB): domain Bacteria; phylum Pseudomonadota; class Gammaproteobacteria; order Pseudomonadales; family Porticoccaceae; genus HTCC2207. The sequence goes on along the minus strand of SHBP01000003.1, from coordinate 168,118 downwards.
AGCAGGCTGAGCAATTAAATGCAGACCTAAGGTGGTTGGAGCAGCAACGTGAGGTTGTGGTTCGCCTTAAAAATGGTTGTGCTAATCGGGATGTTGATAAAAGCTCTGATAGAGATCAGCTAACTAGACTGGTCCGTCGTAACCAACTTCGCTTTAACTCATTACAAAATAATAATGGAACTCAGCGGTTGGTCTTTAGTGGGTCAGATGCTAATCGTGTGATGCATCTGGCGCATCAGATTGCTTGTGCTGGTTATGCTATTAAATCCTTAAATGTAACGACATCCTCTGGCACAGAGTTGAAGGGTTCTATGGAGGTTGTAGCCATTGAAAGTTGATCTAAACAATTCTCAGAGCGTTATTCGAGCAACTCTCCTCGGGCTTATGGGTTTGTTGGGAGTTTATCTTTTATTAATAATTACAGATATTCTAGTTGAAGATTCTGAGCCTCAGCCAACGCAGCTAAAAAGAGTGGCTTCAGGAAAAATAATACAATGGAACTGGTTTGGTGGAGAGAAAGCTGCCATTGTCACCCAAGTTGCTCAGCCGGGACAATCCTTGCAAGATGCTAAGATCAATGCAGACTTGTTAGGGGTTATGCTATCTGCTCAGAACGCTTCTGCCACTCTTAAATTTAAAGGGCAAGCAGAAAAGGTATACCAAGTTGGCGATAAGCTTAGCGGTTCATTAGAGTTAGTGGAAATCCAGGCTTTTCGGATTATCGTCCTTGAGAATGGTGTGAGGAAACAGGTCTTAATGAAAAAGCCCGATGTCATTATGCAGACCGAGATTGTGCCTGATACATCAGGTCGTGATATTCAAACCCAAGGTTTTGCTCTAGCGAACATGTTTGGGGCAGTACCTGTAAACGTTTCAGGTGATACAGGGTTTAAGATAAATAATCTTTCAACAGAGGTGAAGATGATGGCGGATATCCGTGATGGTGACGTTGTACTTCAGGTTGACGGTTTATCCGTGCAGGACTTAATGGCTAATCCTATAAAGATGATGAGTTACAGTGCGGCAAATAGTTTGCCGGTCACGGTAATGAGAAATGGTCAAGAAGAAACTATTTATGTCAATGCGGCCAGTCTGTCGGCTAAAATACTACCAACTTTGGGACTAAAACCCTAAAACGGCGAATTTAATAGAAAAACGGAATAAATAGATGATAGTTAATACCTACAAAGCAAAAGGTAAGAATCGCTCTTTGACTAGAATCGGCATCACTGTATGTCTTTTTTGGTCTCTGATGTCAGAGGCCTTTGCTGCTGAAACGGTACAGATTAATTTTCGAGACGCAGACATCCGCAGTGTGATTGAGAGTGCTGCAGAGGTCACTGGTAAATCATTTGTTCTGGATCCGAGAGTTAAAGGTAAGGTTACTATTATTTCTCCGGGGCCAATAGATTCGACTTTACTCTATGAGGCTATCATTTCCGCACTTCAGGTTGGCGGGTTTCAGGCGGTTGAAGATGGCGCTATCACTCGAATTATTCCTTTTACCCAGGCTTTTAATTTCGCTGGTGGAGATGGTGATAACAAACTAGTGACTGAAATCATTAAAATTAACCATGTCCAGGCAGCGACCTTGGTGCCAGTAATCAAGCCTCTTCTTAGCAATGGAGCCAGATTACTGGCATACGCTCAAAGTAATTATCTGGTGATCTCAGATATTAAAAGCAACGTTAAAAAAGTGAAAACCATTTTGCAAGAGATGGATGATCCCGATCAAAATGCAGTAGAAGTCATTACTTTGAATCATATTTCTGCCGGTGAGGCAGTGCACATCGCGGGCCAACTTAAACAGTTGCAAAAGCAAGAATTGTCTTTGGTTGAGGATGGACTGAATAATCGAGTAATTGTAAGTGGTCCGGGTATGGCTCGGACTGCCTTTAAAAATATGCTTAAACTATTGGATCTGCCCTCTGCGAAAAAAGGTAGCGTAGAAGTTATTTATTTGGATTACTCACGAGCAGCAGAGATCAAACCAATTATTGATGGCATGCTTGGGTCGGATGTTTTCTTGCGCTTAGCGGGTGAGTCAACCGGCGATACAAAAGGAAAAGCCACCTACCAAGTAGAAATTGATGAGCTTAATAATGCATTGATTTTGGCCGCGCCCTCCGCGTTAGTGCGTGAAATTCAAAATGTGGTGAAAAAATTAGATCGGGCGCGACCACAAGTTCTCATAGAGGCGGTTATTGCTGAATTGTCAGAAGAGCAGGCTCGAGACCTTAGCTCACAATTAGTGATTACCGGTAAGAACCGAGGTGGTTATATCTCTAATTTTGATGGCGTGCTAGCAGGTTTATTAGGTACTGCTTTGAGCGGCAGTGCGGATGGTGCCAGTGCTGCTCAAGTGCTACCTCAAAGTGTTATCGGTGTGGTAGGAGACTTCGATACTGACACCAATCGAGGTATTGGATTATTGGTTCAGGCTCTGAAGACCGATGGGCGTACTAAGATTCTTTCTACACCCTCGGTGATTACTCTTGATAACGAAGAAGCCTCTCTCACAGTAGGTGAGGAGGTGCCTTTCCCTACGGGTAGTTATGCCAATACCAATAATTCCAATAGTGTCAATCCTTTCACAACGGTTAATCGTGAAGAGGTGGGGGTGATGCTCAAGGTCAAACCACAAATTAGTAAAGGTAATGCGGTTCGGTTAGAGATCGAGCAGGAATCGTCCGCTGTTAAAACTGGTACTGCGGACTCCCAGTTGGGAGCCACTACCACAAAAAGTACTATGCAAACCAATGTGATGATCCAAGATGGTGAAATCTTTGTTCTCGGTGGTTTAATTGAAGGAACTAGCGGCAATAGTGCGTCGAAGGTTCCGATCTTAGGGGATATTCCACTAATAGGTAATCTATTTAAGTCCTCAAATAAGAATGACAGAGAAAAAGTCCTCATGATGTTCATTAGACCGACGATTATCCGCACCGCAGAAGATGCGAAGGCATTATCTAAGTCTAAATTTGACCATCTAATTACCCGAGATTTCGAAGGAGATGAAGAGGGCGCTGTGACCAAGCAAATCAAAGAATTTATCAATCAAGGGAAAGCATCAGAAACCACTGAGTAATGGCAGGCTATGAGTATTTATTTGCAGCATTTTGCCCTTAAGCGAGAGCCGTTCTCGATTGTTCCTGATCCAGGATTTTTATATCCTAGCCACCAGCATCGTCAGGCCGTTGCGCACCTAAAGTACGGGCTTGATCGAGAGGGTGGCTTTATCTTGCTGACCGGTGAGGTGGGGACGGGTAAAACTACCCTTACTCGCACCATGCTACAACGCATTCCAGCCCATGTTAGGGTTGCTTACGTATTAAATAGTAAACTCAATGAAACAGATCTTCTTGCCAGCATCTGTCACGAATTATCAATTAAGTTACCAGAAAAAAAAGACCTGTCTTTTTCCAAGATTTGCATTGATGCATTGAACCAAAACCTGCTGGCAAGTCATGCGGAGGGAAAAAAAACCCTAATTGTTATCGAGGAAGCGCAAAACCTTAGCAATGACGTATTAGAAACCCTAAGGTTGTTGAGCAATCTAGAAACTAATACGCAAAAACTACTGCATATACTTTTAGTGGCTCAACCAGAGTTGATTGAAATACTAGGGCAGCAAGATCTTCGGCAGCTGAATCAGAGAGTAGTATCACGGTTTCATTTGCTGCCCTTAGATAAAGCTGAGGTAGCAAATTATATTAATCATAGACTGCATCATGCCGGTGCTGGCGGGCCTATCTTTGATGCTGGTTGTATCAGTGTCATCTTTAAATTAACCAAGGGCGTTCCGCGATTGATTAATTTAATCTGCCATCAGGCATTGCTAGCTGCTTACTCTTTGGGAGATAGGAAAGTATCGGCGGCCCTGGTAAAAGATGCAGCATCAGAAATTATGGGGGATTTGGGAGACTCTGGAGGGTCGAACAAGCCCATTCTAGGGTTGCTTGTATTGACGCTAGTAGCAGTGGTGAGTCTCAACGTACCTTTATTCAAAGAAATGATTGTTCCCGATCTTGTCACAGACGCTGGGCTCCCCGCAGAGTCAGTGGGTCTGGATATTGAAGAGCCTAGAGTGATCGAACAAGAGGCGTTGGCCGTTACTGCCGTTTCTCTCCCAGCTAATCTCAAAGATAGCGAAGGTGTTGTTCCAGAAAAAGAGTTTGATATTGAAGTAATAACTGAAGAGACCTTTCTTGTTGAACAAAAATTGATTCAAAAATCAGTTAGCGTACCCACTAACCCTTTGGTTAACCTATTCGCACTTTGGGGCGTAGAGGTCCCTGAGGTATATACTTTTGAAGAACTGTCGGCTCTGGCTGAAGACAATGGATTGCGCGCGGAAACGCTTGGTCAGGCGACTATCTACAACCTTACTGTAGTTGATCGACCTGGTATTGTAGTGCTGCAAAAGCCTTCGGGATTAACAAAAAGCCAGCTGTTAATTAATGTAGATGAGACAACAGTATATTTGTTGGAGGGTGGCGAAATCGTCTTATTGGATAAGAAAATTTTTGAAGAGCGATGGACAGGTACTTATGTGTATCTTTGGCAGCCTCCAAAGGACTTTCTTGTTCTTCAAGCTGGTGATATCAATAAGCCTGCTTTAAGTTGGTTGCAAGCAAAGCTTGGAGAATTGTCTGAGGAGTCATCTAACATCATTAGTGGCGGGCGCTACACTGAAGCTGTTCAGCAACAGGTGACCGAGTTCCAGCGCCAGCAGAATATCTTAGCTGATGGCATCGTTGGTCATCAGACCCTGATGAGATTGAATCAGTTGACGGACCAAAAGATTCCCAGATTAGTAGGAACCGATAACTAATGTCATATATTTTGAGTGCTCTTAAAAAAGCTGAGAGAGACCGTCTTCGAGAGGATCCAAAAGAATTGGACGATTTTGCAAGTGCCCATTGGGACCCCTATCAACCTGAACCGGTGAAAGATAAGTCTTGGTTAAAAGTTACGGTAGTGTTGGTACCATTGGCTGTGTTAATCGGAATTTATTTTGGTGGCGCTGAGTTATCCCAAGTCGAAGCACCAAAAATACCATCTGCGATGAATGATTCAATAGCCAAAGTCGTTGAATCCTCGGTTTTAATCTCAGATGAACCGTCGCAGACAATAGAGATGCAACCTTTACCGGTTGATCCTTTACCTATTGAAAGCGAAACTCTAGCTGTACCTGACTTGATTATTGCTGGGCATATGTATCTCAATCAAGGCTCCTCGTCGAACCGACTATTTATTGGTGAAAGTAGCTTCCGTGAAGGCGATGCAATTGATTCGGTCTGGACCCTCGTGGTCATTAATTCCGATAGCTTTATGATTCGTGCGGGTAATCGGGTTGAGACGATTCCCTTCCGTTAATCCGCAAAGACTTCTAGTTGAGACACCTTGCCGCGATCGAAGCGCTTCGCTCGCCGGTAGGGGAAGACATCAACTACATAACCCTCACGAATTCGCTCCTGTAGATCGATCCAGAAATTGACGTCATAAAGCTCACTATGCATGGACTCAAACATTTTTCTTGCTTTGGTGTTGCCTGAGAAAAATAGTCTGAACTCTTCTGGAAAGATATCATTGGGATCTACCGTGTACCAAGTTCCTGATTGCATTTCCTCTTGTTCAGTGCGAGGTTCGGGAATTTGGCGAAAATTACATTTGGTGAGTGTGGCAATTTCGTCATAATCATAAAACACCACACGACCATGACGTGTAACACCAAAGTTTTTTAGAGGCATATCCCCTGGGAATATGTTAGCTGCTGCTAATTGCTTGATACAATTGCCATATTCCTCCATCGCACTTTTTATTTCCTTATCACTGGCGCTTTCAAGGAAAATATTTAAGGGCGTCATGTATCGCTCAGTATATAGATGCCTTATCAAAAGTTTGTCATCACGAATTTCTATTTGCGATGGGGCAACCTTCTGTAATTCGTCTAAAAGTTCCTTTGAAAATCGATTAAGCGGAAATATAAGGTTGTCGAATTCCTGAGTATCTGCCATACGGCCAATACGATCATGGCGAGAAACCAGCCGGTATTTTTCACGAACTATCTGATGAGTCACCTCTTTGGGAGGCGCGAACTTGTCTTTGATAATTTTAAATACAATATTATAAGAGGGTAGGGTGAATACAGACATCACCATACCTTTGATGCCAGGTGCAACCACAAACTCATCAGATGAGTTGTTTAGGTGACCTACAAGTTGGCGATAAAACTCACTCTTGGCATGTTTTGGGAACCCCAGTGAGTTGTAGATTTCATAATCAAGTTTGTTAGGCATCAAATGTTTCAGGAAATGTGCATATTGATATGGAAGAGGAGCATCGACCATAAAGTGGTTACGAGTAAAACTAAATACCACGCTGAGTTCATCGGCATCAAAGAGAGCAGTATCGACGTAGAGTCCACCTTGCTCATTATTTAGAATCACTAGAGCCATTGGAAAAGTTTTATTTCCATCGACTACTCGACCTACCATGTATGCAGCTTTGCTGCGGTAAAAGGTTGATTCAAGTAAATCAAATTTAATCTTTTCAGGTGTATTATTGAGATGTGGGGCTACTTCTTTTGCAAATACGTCCATAATGCAATCTAAATCTAATGACAGATCTTCCATTGGCAAGGAAAATTCTGCCTCTTCGAGAATACGTTTAAATGTATCTCGGAAACTCTCCCCCTCGTATCGAACATAAATACTGTACTCAGCCTCGGGCGCCTCGATTAACTGGGAAGAGATCACGTAAATAATATCGTCACTGATCTTGTCATGATCATGAATATCGCTGAACACAGAATTAAAAAATGTTTCTGCGATTTCAAAATTAGGAAAATTGAATACCAATTGGGTATAGGCCTTTTTGGCCTCTCTCCAAAGAGTAAGATTTTCTAAATCTTTGTTAGTGACCATACCAAGGTATTGGACTGTCTGCGCTACCTTGTCTTTATATAGCTCCAGGCGCTCGACGTTAGCCTCGCGCACACCATGCCAGTCGGCCTTCTCAAATCGCGCTTTCGCGGTTAGTGTTGAATTGAGATAGTCAGCAAAATAACTGCGAAATCCATTGAGTATGGTTTTGGCCATACGCCGCGCCGTAGAATTGTGTATTAGCGGTTGCAGTGCCATAAACTAGATCTCGCAGGCCTTAATCTAACAGTTTCCTTAGATTATCAAGTTGCTGTTGATTATGCTTTTTAGTTGCTGGTAGTTCAGTCAATTCAGCCTCTGAGGCTGCTGTATCAACAATAAGTTTCTCTCCAGCCAAAACACGATCACAGTATTGTTGATAAATTTCAGCGAAGGCAGGAAGCGCCTTTGACTCAATTTCGTTGGCTAACATGTGCCAGCCAGCATCACGACCTGAGAGGTACACCGCGGGATGAGACCATTGCTGTTTAGCTTTAGGGCTGCGTTTGTTGCAGGCTTCTTGATAGGCTTTTCTCGGATTAGGCAGCCCAGCGGGCATGCCAACCTGACGGCAGGCACTTAGCATTTTATGCAGTGTAGGAAGGTATTCACTCTCGGCGATAATTTTCTCTGCGGCACCACAGATAGTCTCGGAAGAGAAGTGGTCTAGTTTATTCAACCAGAGTTTCTTGGCAAGATTTTCAGACTTTGTGTTGTCGCCGAATGCACTGTAGTACTGGTTGTGATAATTCACTTGAAACAAAGCAAAAACCTGATTGATGGCATCAACCAGTTTAGGGTTTATTGGCGAAGCCTTAGGACGCCCAGCTGCGGTCGGAGAGCGCGTCGATGATGCTGCGATCTCGGATGCGACCTTTTGAATGTCCTTGCTGTTTGCCATTTGAAGATTCCGTTGTTAATTTACTTTGGTACGCCCATTGTCGTTTCACATACTGCAAAAATTTGGTACTCCACGAACATTGTGGTGTGCCGTTCTCCTGCCAGTATAAAACAAACTCAGGAACAATTTTTTCAGCAAAGGAACGTTCTATATTAGCCATCTGTAATACATCATATACCGCTTCCTTGGGTTTCCATTGGGAAGTGATTATTCGTGGCATACTGTCTTGGTCCATGATTCCAGTAAAGAACTGCCATTGGCGCCGTACATGATGAATAAATTTAGAGTCCCAAGTGCTAGAGACATCTCCTCGATCACGCCAGTATAGAATAAACTCTGGTATGGCATCGTCAACAAAATTACCACTGATACCACCTTTGGTGATGAGAATATCCAAAGCATCAATTGAGGGTCTCCAGGCTCCTGTTAGGGAGACTTCTTTGCTTTTTCTATTTTGAGTCGCCTGAGCTTGTTGCCACTGCCTCCATACTTCTTTGATATATTTTGATTCCCAACTATGGCGCGGTACATTTCTGTCGCGCCAATAGGATACGAATTGTGGGATTTGCTGTTGTGCAAATTCTTTAGTCACCCCCAACTGAGCCAATTGCCGCAATGCATCCTCACTTGGTTGCCAGCTGCTGCCAATAGTCTTTGCTGATTTTGGTTGATTTTCCGTAACCATCGAACGATTGACAGTCGAGGAACTGGCTAATGTGGATTGTGATCCACATGTTTCATTAAAGGCGAATTTAAAAGGCTGACTGGCTGTGAATGGGCCGCCGCTAATCAAAAGCAGTCCTTTTTCATGCAAGCTTGCTGACAGCCGACGAATATCATCTTGTCCCCAGAAAGGTGATAGTCTGAGGAGCTTTTCACTTGGCAGTGTAATCCAATTAAAACCATTACTGGTCTCAGGGTTTCCATGGGTGCTACATTCCTGCAAAAGCTGCAACAACACGGTCTCTTCAAGACCGATAGTAGCAGCCAAAGTGGGCGAAATAACAATAGGTTTTTCCGGAATTAACGACATGATATTACTGTATCAGAAAGCCACCGATTGGACGAGATAAACCTAACACAATGGTGTATGTATATTTACCTACCAAAAAATCACCATACCCTTCATTATTTTGAATACCATTAGTACTGTACATAACAACAGTAATAAGTTTAAATACAACTTATTAGGAATAGGAGAGTTACTTGGCGAGCAAGACTAAATCAGCTTTCGTTTGCAATGACTGTGGAGCTGATTATCGGAAATGGCAAGGGCAATGCAGCGAATGCAATGCATGGAACACATTGTCTGAGGTACGTTTAGGCACGTCATCAAGAGGTGGAGTTGTTCTGCGTCCGGGCTTCGCTGGGAGTGTAGATAGTGCCGTTAAAACTTTGTCTGAGATTGCCCTCGATGAAATCCCAAGAATAAGCTCAGGAACTGGCGAGCTGGATTTGGTGCTGGGCGGTGGGTTTGTGCCTGGATCTTGTGTGCTACTCGGGGGGGAGCCTGGTGCTGGTAAGAGTACAGTTTTGTTGCAGACCCTCTGTACCATGGCTAACAGCAACAGTGCGCTATATGTGACTGGCGAAGAATCACCGCAGCAGGTGGCTATGCGTGCAGCTCGACTAGATTTACCTACTGACAAGCTCGAAATTATGGCAGAGACATCGGTGGAGACGGTCTGTGCTATTGCCGAGCAGAAGCGCCCCAAAGTACTAGTTATTGACTCTATTCAAGTGATGCACTTGGAAGAAGTAGCCTCTGCGCCGGGCAGTGTCTCTCAGGTCCGCGAAAGTGCGGCAATGTTAGTAAGATTTGCCAAACAAACCGGAACAGTACTCATTATGGTGGGTCATGTGACCAAAGATGGCTCCTTAGCAGGTCCTAAAGTATTGGAGCATATGATTGATTGCTCCTTAATGCTAGAGGGCTCCAGTGATAGCCATTTTAGGACACTTCGCAGTAATAAGAATCGTTTTGGTGCGGTGAATGAGCTTGGCGTATTCGCGATGACTGACAAAGGTTTGCGTGAAGTACCAAATCCTTCAGCGATATTTTTGCAGCGTGGAGAGGAAGTGTCATCTGGTAGTGTTGTAATGGTGGTTTGGGAGGGCACACGACCTCTTCTAGTGGAACTTCAGGCATTAGTCGATGACAGCCATTTAGGCAATCCACGCCGAGTCACAGTTGGATTAGATCATAATCGATTATCAATGCTATTGGCGGTTCTGCATCGTCACGGCGGTATCATGGTAGGTGACCAAGATGTCTTTGTGAATGTAGTGGGTGGGGTCAAAGTGCTTGAGACCAGCGCCGATTTGGCCTTGATACTATCAGTGATATCTAGTTTTCGAGATAGTCCCTTACCCAAAGATCTCGTTGTTTTTGGTGAGGTTGGACTGGCCGGAGAAATTCGACCCGTCGCAAATGGTCAAGAGCGATTGCGAGAAGCCGCTAAGCATGGTTTTAGTCGAGCTATCGTACCTGCAGGGAATATGCCAAAACAACCCATCAAAGGTATGAGCATAGTACCTGTTCGAAGGGTAACTGAAGCTCTTGAGGCTTTGTCTTAAGCTCTGCTCTAATGATGAGTTATGATCAATTCGTCATTATCAAAACAAATATTAATTTCTGCTTAAAGTTGTTTGACATCTAAGTATCTCGAGCGTACATTTCCCACTCTTGCTTCGGCAACAGGTTCTGGATACTAGAAACTTTAGTTGAAAGTTAAACGGGAAATCGGTGCGCTAGATCTATTATTGTAAAAGCCATCCCGATACTGCCCCCGCAACGGTAAATAAGAATGTTCGATAGTAATGCCACTGTGCAATTGCATGGGAAGGTTATCGAATAGAGCAGTTTGCTCACTTATGAGTCCGGAGACCGGCCTGTCGCTATGCAGACAAACCGCGGGGTGTGGTCTTGTGCTGATTGACAGTTTCTGTCGTTCCGCTCTTCTATTGCTCCTCGCATCTTTTTAAACGGAATCACTCGGGTGTGAGTGTAAGAGATATCTAAAATGAAGTTAAACATACATTATGCCGCAGCATTTGCGCTGGCGGTTAGCCCCTTAAGTACGCACGTAATGTCAGACACTAATGCAGAAATAGAAGAGATTCTTGTCTCTGCGTCTCTTATACCTATTTTAGCTTCACGTTCAGCCAATGCTGTTACCGTGATTGGCAGAGAGCAATTAAAAAATCGAGCAACGGTTAGTCTTAGTAACATTCTTCGCGATGTCCCTGGGTTCTCAGTGAGCCAAGTTGGAGTCTTAGGATCACAAACTCAAATTCGTGTGCGTGGGGCAGAAGCCAATCATCTGCTCGTAACAATTGATGGAGTTGAAGCTAGCGATCCTTCTCAGGGCGATGAATTTAGCTGGGGAACCCTAACTGCGTCGGACATAGAACGTATTGAAATTATTCGTGGACCACAGAGTTCACTGCGAGGCAGCGATGCTGTGGCAGGCGTAGTGAATATTATTACCCGAAGCGCTGATAAATCTAGCGTCAGCTTGTTTCTAGAAACTGGCAGCTGGGCTACTCACCACAGTGGATTTAGCATTGGTCACAAGCAAGGTGATTTCGATATTCGCTTTGGCCTTAGCCATATTGAGTCGGAGGGAGACAATATTGCTCGTACAGGTGATGAAAACGACGGTTATCGTAACACTACTTTTAATCTTAAATCAGGTTTGAGATTGAGTGATCAGATGAGTATCTCATTTGCTGCGCGAGAGTCTGACGGTATGAATCAATTTGATGCTGACAGTGATTTTGATGGTTTAATTGAAGATCAAGACAGAGTGTCAGAGTTTGAAAATAACACGATGCGTTTACAGGGCGACTATTCCTCCCAAGATGGTGCCTGGCAACATAAAGTTTTGATAAGCCGATCTGAAAGCGATAATGTCGCTTTTGCAGATAAGGTTAAGGGTAACGTAACCGCTTCAACAAAAGATCAATATCAATATGTTGGATCTTTCTCGTGGGATCAGGGCGCGCAGAATATTGCGGTTTTAGTTGAGCGCGAGGAAGAAGATTGGATGCAACGCGGCGAGATATCATGGGGAATTTATGATCCTAATCAAAATCGTGAGCGTGATACTGATAGTGTGGCGGTTGAGTACCGCACTGATGTTAGTGATCAGCTAACGTTTGCTGTTAGTGGCAGACGTGATGATAATTCTGAGTTTGACAGCGCAAATACATACAGAGCAGAGGTGGTTTATCAATTATCAGACGCAACTCGTCTTCGAAGTGCCGTGGGTACGGCAGTAAAAAATCCAACATTTACTGAGCGATTCGGTTTTTATACTAATTTTATTGGCAACCCAAATCTTATTCCTGAGGAATCCAAAAGTTGGGAGTTGGGTATTGATCGGGAAATGATGGACGGAGGAGTGACTTTATCACTCACCGCATTCGATGCAGAACTAGAGAATGAAATAGATGGATTTGTATATGACCCGGCGACCTTTGCATATACTTCTAGTAATATTAACGGTATAAGTGAGCGGAAAGGCGCTGAACTAAGTGCTGTGGGTAATATATCTGAATCATTGTCGCTGTCGGCGGCTTATACCTATACTGATTCAATAGGCGATGATGCTGTTAGAGAAGTGCGAAGACCGAGACATATTGCAAGTCTAAATTTAGGATGGCAGGCAGCTGATAATCTTCATTTAAATACCAATATTCAGTTTACTGGAGAGCAGACTGATATTTACTTCCCACCTTTCCCTGAGCCATCACAGGTTGTTGATTTGAGTAACCATACTTTACTGAACATTAATCTTAATTACTCGGCGACTGACAAGCTTGAGATGTATATTAAGCTAGAAAATGCTCTAAATGAAAACTATGAGGAAGTATTTGGTTATCAGACGTTAGGTTTCGGTGCTAGCTTGGGATTACGCTATAGTATGTAAACCACTCCTCTTTTGAATGAATAAGGTTTTTTGATATGACAGACAAAAATAGTGAGAAAGAAGAGCGACATAAGAAAAAGATGCAAAAGCAAAAGCAGAGCATTGATGCAACAATCGCCTCTGCAGTTAAAGAACAAGGAGTCGTTATTTTGCTCACTGGCGATGGCAAGGGCAAGACTAGCTCTGCGTTTGGTATGGTTTTGCGAGCTCTTGGATATGGGTATAGAGTTGGCGTAGTTCAGTTTATAAAGGGAGAGCAGTTGTCAGGAGAAGAATTATTTCTTAAAAATGAATTGCCAGAAGTAGACTTTTATCAAATGGGGACGGGGTTTACCTGGGATACTCAGGATCGCTCAGGTGATATTGCAGCTGCAGAAAAGACGTGGGCCGTAGTTGAGCCTATGTTAAAAGATGAACGTTACCATTTGGTGGTTTTAGACGAAATTACCTACATGCTGAGTTTTAAATATCTGGATGAAGATAGGATAATTAATGCCATAAAAGCACGACCCACAAATCAGAGCGTTGTTTTAACAGGACGTGGCGGTGGAAGTGCCATTAGAGATATTGCTGATACAGTGTCTGAAGTTAAAGATATAAAGCACGCCTATCATTCAGGTATCAAGGCTCGTAAGGGCGTGGACTTTTAATTGCGCAGGATATCTGCGCAAGGTCTTAGTATTTTGCTATGGGTTTCTCTACCTGTAGCGGTAATACTGGGACTTAACGCAGGTACCGTCAATATTCCTATTGATGTAATTATTCAGCAGAGTACTAGTCTCTTCTTACAATCATCGACCACTGATATTCACACCAACCAAATTAACACTATATTGTTTGATATCCGTTTGTCACGCATCTGTCTGGCATTTTTGATTGGAGCGATACTTGCGATAAGTGGTGCTGTTATGCAGGGGCTGTTTAGGAATCCGTTAGCTGCACCCTCACTTATCGGTGTATCCAGTGGTGCGTCGGTGGGAGCAAGTATCGTCATCGTTCTGACAGGAACGTGGCTACAAAATAATGCTGTGCTTGGATTGTCAGTGGTTGCTATAGGAGCCTTTATTGGCAGTTTTTTAATAACTCTTCTAGTCTTTAAGTTATCGACTTCCACTCTTGGCACGTCAGTAACTACTATGCTACTTGCAGGAATAGCTATCAGTGCTCTAGGAGGTGCAGTTAATAGTTTACTCAGTTACTTTGCCGACAACGAAATGCTTCGGCAAATCAGTATCTGGCAAATGGGGAATCTCAGCACAGCCAATTGGACCCGCGTGTCTATTGTTGCGGTAGTAGCCGTTGTTGTACTCATTCTTTTTCCCAGAGAAAGTAAGTCCCTCAATGCATTACTGCTGGGAGAATCAGAAGCCCGACATTTGGGTATAGATGTTCAGCGCGTGAAGAAAAAACTAATTCTACTGACTACTCTGGGAATAGGCACAGCGGTTGCAGTTGCAGGGATGATTGGATTTGTCGGCTTAATAGTGCCGCACATAGTGCGTCTGTTAATTGGGCCCGATCATCGTTGGTTGTTGCCAGTATCCGCCTTAGCTGGAGGTATTTTACTGCTCATAGCTGACACTCTTGCTCGGGTTATTATAGCGCCAGTGGAGCTGCCTACCGGTATTTTAACCGCTATTTTGGGTGCACCATTCTTTATTATGTTGCTCATACAACAGCGAAGAGAGCTCTAGTTTATGGCGTTTTTAGCGGATAATATTTCGCTTCACATGTCGGGATTTAATATCCTTAGAGACGTTAATGTTGCGATAAATGCAGGACAGATTACTGTTATTGTGGGGCCTAATGGCGCGGGGAAATCAAGCTTCATAAAAGTACTCAGCGGTGACATTTTGCCAACACGGGGGCAAGTTGTACTCAATGATAAAGCGTTGAGTGATTGGAGTCCTGACCAAAGAGCAAGAATGGTCAGTGTGTTGCCCCAGCACAGCTCGCTGAATTTTCCGTTTAATGCTTCTGAAATTGTTGCTCTTGGGCGCATTCCGCATCAATCAGGGAAGGTGAGAGATACTCATATAGTTAGGGAGGCATTGACCGCAGTGGATGCCAACTACTTGGAAAGCCGCTTTTTCACTCAGATGTCTGGGGGTGAAAAACAGCGGGTTCAACTGGCCAGAGTGTTGGCGCAGATATGGGAGCCAATCACTACTGGCAATCAGTTTTTAGTTCTTGATGAGCCAACATCTGCATTGGATCTTTCACATCAAGTCCTTACTTTAAAGATTGTTTCAGAGTTAGCTGAGCGTGGTGTCGGTGTCATCATGGTTGTACACGATTTAAACTTGGCAGCTCGGTGTGCAGATAATATTATTGTATTTGACAAAGGCACTATAGTCGCCCAAGGAAGTCCTGATGAGGTCCTTAATCAGCAACTTATATCTGATGTTTTTGGTATCACACCGCTGATATTAAAACACCCAGTGACTGGTAAACCTTTAGTGGTCAACTAATGCAGACTAAATTTGTATTCTTACGCTTTGCCTTCACTACTTTTATAACTTCATTGGCACTGTGTTCGCATGCTGCGATCAGTGTAATGGATGATCTAGAGAAGGAAATAGTGTTATCAGAACCTGCGATGAAGATCATTAGTTTAGCTCCAAATATCACTGAAATACTTTTTCATATTGGTGCTGGTAGCCAAATAATCGGCGTTGATGAATACAGTAATTATCCTGAAGCCGCAAAAAAAATCATTCGTGTAAATAATCATTCAATAGTCAATTATGAGCTTATTCTTTCTTTAAAGCCGGATGTCATATTAGCGTGGCACTCGGGAAATGGAGTCGAGGTTATTAATAGATTGCGGGAATTAGGATTGCCTGTCTTTGTCATTGAAACAACGAAGATTAAAGAGATTCCCGATCTATTTAAACGATTAGGGAAAATTACTGGTAATGATAAGCAAAGTATTCAGGTTGCATCTGAATTCTCAGAAAAGTTAGGTAGGCTTCAGTCACTTTATGTGGACAAAAAGAAAGTAAAAACGTTTTATCAGATTTGGGATGATCCCATAATGACTTTAAATGGAAAGCATTTAGTCAGTGATGTGATAGATCTATGTGCAGGTGTCAATGTGTTTGCAGAGGCGCAACCTTTAGTTCCTCGGGTCAATATAGAGGCAATTATAAATGCCGATCCAGAAGTTATTTTATCTAGTGGATCTGAGGAGCGTATTGCGGGCTGGAGAAAAAAATGGGGCCGTTGGCCGAGTATTTCTGCCGTAGACAAGGGTCATCTGTACCTTATTCCTCCCGATTTAATGCAGAGGCAATCTAGTCGAATTTTAGATGGTGCCACTTATGTGTGTAATTTCCTTGATAAATCTAGGATTGAAAAATCAATAATGCCGCAGACATAAAAAAGCCGCTGATACAAACCAACGGCTTAAGCTCTTAATTGTCCTGCAATATTTTTATATTACTATATTTTGCAGTGACAGTTGAGCCTTATAATTCTCCTGAAAATCTTATTATTATAAGTCGTAGCCCCTCTCATCATGCTCAACGAGGTCTAAACCTCGCACTTCTTCTTCCTCATCTACCCGTAATACTAGCAGTTTATCGACGAGTTTCAAGAGTATATAGGAGACAATAGCTGTATAGGTAAACGTAGCGATAATACCGACTAGCTGAACAGAGACCTGACTAGCCATATTCATTCCCTCGTTATAACCTTGACCGCTAAATATACCAAGAGCATCTGAGGCAAAAACGCCAGCCAGAAGAGTGCCAAGCATGCCTCCAACACCATGGACTGGAAAAACATCTAGAGAGTCATCAATTTTAAAACGTTGTTTGATCGCTTGGGTTGCGTAATAACATATGACACCGGCACTGAGACCGATGATGAGCGCACCTGCTGGCCCCACAAATCCCGATGCTGGAGTGATAGTGCCCAGACCCGCAACCATGCCAGTCACGATACCTAGAACTGAAGGTTTACCATGCTTAGTCCACTCCATCATCATCCAGGCGAGTGAGCCTGCTGCTGCGGATATATGAGTCACTAACATAGCCATTCCAGCATCTCCGTTAGCTGCTAATGCGGAGCCTCCATTAAAACCAAACCAACCAACCCAAAGCATACCTGCGCCAGTTACGGTCATTGTAAGGTTGTGTGGGGGCATAGCCTGACGCGGAAATCCTTTACGATTACCTAATACTAAAGCTGCAACAAGGGCACCGACACCCGCAGTAATATGTACGACGGTCCCGCCAGCAAAATCTAATAGCCCCATCTCACCTAACCAACCACCGCCCCAGACCCAGTGAGTGATAGGAGCATAAACTAAGGTTAACCAAAGCCCACTAAACAATAGCATTGCACTAAAACGCATACGCTCAGCAAACGCTCCGACAATGAGTGCAGGGGTAATAATAGCAAAGGTCATTTGAAACATAGCAAAAACTGATTCAGGGATATCTCCAGACATACTTCCTTCGGTAACTTTTCCAAGGAATAAATTGTCTAAATTCCCGATGTAAGCATTCATCGATCCGCCGTCACCAAAAGCAACACTGTATCCAAAAGCAAACCAAACAATGGATGCTAAACAGGTTATAGCAAAGCATTGCATTAGAACTGACAGAACGTTCTTAGATCGAACTAAACCACCATAAAACAGAGAAAGGCCGGGAATGGTCATAAACAGAACAAGCGCTGTTGAAGTGAGAATCCATGATGTATTCGCAGCATTTAAATCATCTGCGAAAGCTTGTATAGGAAGTAAAGTAAGTATTATTGCTAGTGCGGTTATATTTGCCCGCTGATACTGAAAGAACATAATTTTCCCCTAGGAATAAGCACCAAATAAGTGCAAAAAGTGTTATTGCGTATTTAAAATCGCACCATTATCTTCCATAAAAGATGGCAGAAACTGGTCTAGATCGACTTATATAGCAATGAAAGCAATAACCGTGCCGTAAAGGTGCGCCTGCACCTGCTAGGGGCATTTGTGGTCAATACATGTAATACAGAGCGTGTGTGACTTTTGAATGGTTATATTAGAATTAAGCAAGCCATTAGCATTAACAGACGACTAGCGAATTTCTAAGTTCACTATATAATTCCTCGGCTTTGATCCTCCTTGGCGGGGTCTGGAAACTATACAGAGAAAAGGAGAATTACACGTTATGAGCGAAGTTAACTACGAAGGAATGCGAGCTAATGTTAGTCTGCTTGGCACAATTTTGGGTGAAATCATCAGTGATGCTGAGGGAGCTCAATTTCTCGAAAAGATTGAAAAAATTCGATTGTTGTCTAAATCTGCTAAGGCTGGGAATGCTGAGGATGGAGAGAGTCTTTTGGAGATTATTCGGGCTCTAAAAAACGAAGAGCTAGTACCTGTTGCTCGCGCATTCAGTCAATTTTTAAATCTTGCCAATATAGCTGATCAACAGCATAGCCATTCACGTGAGATGGACGATATTTTCTCTGCCACTGAAACACTAAAGACCGTGTTTAATGAATTACAGGCTAACAATATATCCACAGAGACGATTAACGAGTCCGTTAAGGCTTTGACCATAGACTTGGTGTTGACCGCGCACCCAACTGAAATCACACGTCGTTCGTTGATCCACAAATACGACGCGATTGATGCATGCCTTGGACAGCTTGAACTTCAGGGACAGACGCAGCGCGAGAAAGAGCAGGTTTACCGTCGTCTAAGAGAATTGATTACTCAAATTTGGTTTAGTCACGATTTCCGAGTTGCACGCCCCTCTCCGGTTGATGAGGCTAAATGGGGATTTGCAGTGGTTGAAAACTCACTCTGGCGCGCTGTTCCAGACTTCTTGCGAAGGCTGGATACAACGTTATTTGAAGCAACGGGTGAGAGATTGGCATTGGACGCCACGCCAGTATCTTTTACATCTTGGATGGGAGGTGATCGCGATGGCAATCCTAACGTGACCTCTGTGGTGACCCAAGAAGTTTTGTTACTCAGTCGCTGGCAAGCCGCCCATCTCTATCTTCAAGCAGTAAATCAGTTGATCGACGAATTATCCATGACTGCTTGCAATGAGACATTAAAAACAATGTCGGGAGATACCCATGAACCCTATAGGAGTGTTCTGCGTGATTTGAGAAATCGGTTGCAGTGTACTTTGCAGTATATTGAGGAAATGCTAAAGCATGGTGAATCCTCTGTCGAAGGCATAATTACACATCAACAGCAGCTTTGGTTGCCGGTTCACAGTTGTTATCAATCGTTGATTGAATCGGGGATGGAGTCTGTCGCTAATGGAGCAACAGTCGATTTATTGAGGTGTATCCAATGCTTTGGAGTTCACTTAGTACGCCATGATATTCGTCAGGATAGTGGGCGTCACACACAAGTTTTGTCCGAAATTTGTAGCCATCTAGGGTTGGGTGATTATGAGCAGTGGGACGAGGCTAAAAAACAACAATTTTTATTGGCAGAGCTCGATAGTCATCGGCCATTAATAGGAAGGGACTGTAAATTTTCTGAGGACGCACGTGAGGTGGTGGCGACCTTTAATGTGATCGCCCAGCAACCCAAACAGGCTTTTGGCGGCTATGTTATATCCATGGCTAGGCAACCCTCAGATGTATTAGCTGTGCAATTACTATTAAAAGAAACGGGTTGTGATTATTCACTTCCTGTCGTGCCTCTGTTTGAAACACTTGATGATCTCAATCGTGCGCCACTGGTGATTAAAACCTTATTGGGTAAAAGCTGGTTTAAAAAGCACATTGATAGTCAATTAATGGTGATGATAGGTTATTCAGATTCCGCCAAGGATGCCGGAGTTATGGCCGCATCTTGGGCACAATATACAGCGCAAGAGAAGCTGTTAGATATTTGCCATGATGAAGATATTAAACTGACGTTATTTCATGGGCGGGGAGGAAGTATAGGTCGAGGAGGAGCCCCGGCGCAGGCAGCATTATTATCTCAACCTCCTGGTTCTCTTAAAGCAGGGTTGAGAGTAACAGAGCAGGGCGAGACAATTCGAGCAAAGTTAGGTTTAAGTGCGATAGCGATTAAAACACTCGCCCTTTATACCAATGCTGTTCTAAAGGCTAATCTTCTTGAACCACCAAGGCCTCAGCCTCATTGGCGTGATGCAATGAATGAGATATCAGAACTGTCCTGCTCTAGGTATCGAGAATATGTTAAAAATAATGCAAATTTCGTTTCTTATTTTCGTCATGCAACGCCTGAGCAGGAGTTAACAAAATTGCCATTGGGGTCTAGACCCGCACGACGCAATAAAGGAGGTGGGGTTGAAAGCTTACGTGCTATCCCATGGATCTTTGCTTGGAGTCAAAACCGGTTAATGTTGCCCGCGTGGTTAGGGGCAGGAGAAGGGTTACAAAAACTGATTGATTCTGATCGAACTGATTTAGTTCGAGAAATGGCGGATCAATGGCCATTTTTTGCGGCTCGACTGTCTATGCTAGAAATGGTTTTTGCAAAATCAGATGCATGGATCTCCGCTTACTATGATGATTTACTGGTGCCTCAATCATTGAAGGTCATTGGACAAACATTACGTGAGCAGTTAGCTAAAGACTCAGGCACTATTATGGCAATAAACGGAGATCAGCAATTGCTAGCAAAACAAGCGTGGCCAAAAGAGTCGGTTGATCTGCGCAATATTTATATTCACCCTTTGAATGTGCTTCAAGCAGAATTACTGTTGCGTAATCGAAAAAATCCTGATGCGATGCTAGAGCAAGCTATTATGGTGACCATAGCAGGAGTATCCGCGGGATTACGAAATACAGGGTAAAGTTGCGGTAAAAATTAGATTGAACTTTAATCGGCGTGACACTAATAGTTATACCTCAGTATGGGCAAGTAAACATTTTCTAGGGGAGAGTATGAAGGCGTTTTCATCAGTTCAATTCGATTTACTCTATAGGGCTTTTAAATATTTTGTCTATGGGTTACTGACGCTCAATATCGGTTTGTTTTTTCAGGAAGAATCTTTAGCGACGCAACAAACCTTTAGTCAGGGCATTACACTAGAAGACATTATTCAGGGGTTTGCAGCTACTATTGATACGGCTGCTTGGGTATTGTTATTGTTCTTGTTTGAGCTTGAAACAGCTGCTCTGCAGCCAAATACTTTGTCCAAACCGAGTGTAAAAATAAGTTTTACTTTGATTCGTGTGTTCAGTTATGGATTTATTATTTATGCTTTTTACGGTTATATTTCTAAAATGCTGCTGATTAGTGGTATTTCACCATATCCGATTGAAGATGTTTGCGCTCTCATCACACAGAATTTTTCAACAATTGATAACTTAGATGAATATCCAATGCTGGTTGCGGATAGCTGCAGCCCTCTTAACAACCAAGAATTATTCAAATTGAATGGTCAGAAGATTATTGGTACAGCTGATCAATGGTCAGCAATCCAATGGTTGGCGCGGGTAGATGTGATTAATTCTATCACCTGGATTATGGTGGTATTGGTACTTGAGGCAGATGTGAGATTGCAGCAGCAAAGTCGTTTTGAAGGTACTCTGGTTTCAGTGAGCAAGCTAATTAAGATCTTGCTGTACACAATCCTATTCGCTGCTGCCACTTATTGGGGTTTTCTGGGGGACTTTCTCGATTTTTGGGATGCCTTTATGTGGTTAGTGGCATTCTTCTTCATTGAAATGAATCTATTTAAGGATGATCAGGCGGAACCAAATATTGGATAATCTACGCTGGATCTTTAGGCACAATAGCTAGAATTAACTTAGCGATACAGCTCAATTTGCCTTGATCATTTTCTAATCGTATCTCCCAAACATGAGATCGCTTACCTAAATGGATTGGCCGTGCTGTGCCTGTCACAATACCTGAGGAGACTGGACGCAAATGCGTGGCGCTCACTTCTTGCCCCAGACAAAGCAACGAATTCGTGTCAATTACATGAGCTCCAGCAATACTACCTAAAGATTCAGCTAGAACGACATTGGCTCCGCCATGAACAACACCGTACGGTTGAAAGGTGCGTTTATCAGCAGGCATGGTGCCAGTGAGATAATTATCACCCACTTTGGTGATTTTAATCCCAAGATGTTCGTCAATAGTGCCTTCACTCATTGCATCAATTAGTGCTGGATCAGGCGTTTGATACCAAATACTAGCCATGATTAATCCTTAAATGTTAACGAACTAGGATTTTAGTCGTTTATGCTTAACCCGCTTTGGTGAGGCATCTCCGCCGCTGCGTTTAACAAAGTCCTCGTGATACTCGCTGTAACTGCCTTCAAAGAAAACCACTTCTCCATTGTCTTCATAGGCCAGAGTGTGAGTCGCAATACGATCTAAGAACCAACGATCGTGAGAGATAACCAACACACAACCAGGGAAAGATAGAACGGCCTCTTCTAGTGCTCGAAGGGTTTCAATGTCTAAATCATTGGAGGGCTCATCAAGAAGTAGTACATTAGCACCTTGCTTTAACGTGTTAGCTAGATGCAAACGACCTCTTTCACCACCTGAGAGTTGTCCTACCCGTTTTTGCTGATCAGTACCCCTGAAGTTAAAGCGTCCTGCATAAGCCCTAGATGAAACTTCATAATTGCCAATCTTCAGCATATCATGGCCGCCTGATATAGCCTCCCACACAGTGTGATTATCATCAAGAGAGTCTCGGGTTTGTTCCACGTAGGCAACTTTGACCGATTCCCCGAGATCAATTGAGCCGCTGTCAGGTTTCTCGGTGCCCGCGATCATCCTAAATAAAGTTGATTTTCCAGCGCCATTACCACCAATAATACCTACCACAGCCCCTTTGGGAATGGATAGCGACAACTGGTCGATAAGCAGCTCATTACCATATCCTTTGCTAACTTTATCTAAAACGATCACCTTGTCGCCAAGGCGCTCTCCTGGAGCAATATAGATTTCATTAGTCTCATTGCGAGATTGGAATTCTTGTGAATTTAGCTCATCAAATCGGGCAATCCGCGCTTTGTTTTTCGCTTGTCGCCCTTTTGGATTTTGCCTAACCCATTCTAGCTCTTGTTTGAGCGCCTTTTGACGGGAAATCTCTTGCTTAGATTCTGTTTCTAGTCGCTTATTTTTCCCTTCTAGCCATGCAGAATAGTTACCTTCATAAGGAATACCATACCCTCGGTCAAGCTCCAAGATCCAGCCAGCCACATTGTCCAAAAAATATCTATCGTGAGTTACGGCAACTACAGTCCCAGCATATTCCTCTAGAAACTTTTCTAACCAAAAGACAGATTCTGCATCCAAGTGGTTGGTTGGCTCATCTAAAAGCAACATATCCGGCCGAGATAGTAGCAAGCGACAGAGAGCGACACGACGCTTTTCACCACCTGAAAGAGAAGTTACGTCTGCATCCCACGGGGGCAACCGCAGGGCATCAGCGGCTATATCGAGAGAGTGGTCAAGGTTGTGGGCATCCCAAGATTCGATGATTGACTCAAGTTCACCTTGCTTTTTGGCCAACGCGTCAAAGTCAGCATCCGGTTCCGCATAGTCCAAAAAAACCTGATCGAGCGCTTTGAGCGCATCTACAGCTTCACGCATACCGTCCTCTACATTGCCTCGAACATCTTTATTGGGGTCAAGCAGAGGCTCTTGAGCAAGGTAACCAATTTTAATTCCCGGCATTGGCCGAGCTTCACCCTGAATATCTGTATCTAGGGAAGCCATTATCTTTAGAAGAGTTGATTTGCCCGACCCATTTAGCCCTAGCACACCTATTTTAGCGCCTGGAAAGAAAGATAGAGAGATGTCTTTTAGGATTTCTCGTTTAGGTGGAACGATCTTACTTACTCTATTCATTGTGTAGACGTATTGTGCCATGGGGATTTTTCTAGCTCTTAGTAGGTGAGTAAAACCTGACATTTAGTGAAAGCCATGTCCAGGCTAAGGCGAGCTATTCTAGCTGAAAGTAGCTCAACAAAGAATCAGATATTGAAAATTACATGGTTAAAATCCTGACAAAATATACGAAAGTGAGTAAAAAAAGACCTATTTCGGGCTTTTATTTAGTGTTAATAACGTGATATGTTCTACATGTTTGCTGGTTTACACACCATGCAATCAGTAATTTAATTAATTAAAATCAAAGAAAAGGGGTAAAAAAATGGATAAGTTAGCAGCAATAGTAGGACAATTGACTAGTCTTATAGTGTCTCTGATTGTTTTGGGTGTAGCAGCTGGTGTGGTTTTTGGCGATGTTCCATTCGTAGGATCAGTTTTAGACAATGCACTTGGCTTGGTAACAACTCTTGGTGATGCAGGTTTAGTTGGACTGCTTGTCGCAGGATACTTGTTTAACGCAGCCGACTAGGTGTGTAGTTGTTAATTGAAGGGAGCTTGTAAGGGCTCCCTTTTTTTCTAAAAAATAATAGGGTGTCGTGATGTTTGATGTATTTGAAAAACTAAAAAAGCTTTCTCGAGAGTTAATTGAGGTTTTAGGGTTAGTTCTTGTTGTGGCCATCCTAGTATCCGCATTGTTTGGTCCAGAGGTACCTTTCTTTGGAGGTATCATGGCAAATGTTCAAGGTATGGTTGATGCTCTAGGTTCCTCGGGTCTTGGTGTGGTTGTGGCGCTGTTGATCTTGTATTTTTGGAGCCGTCGCTAAAACATAAGGCGTCTTACTAGACGTCTTTTTGAATCTAGTCAAAATTTTAAAGTTTCTTAAATAGTCAATTTTTATTGCGCTTATTCGAGAAATGTTGACATCAAAAGATAAACGATAAATTCTCTAGAACTGTTTTTTCCTCTCTTTTAGAATATCGATATATTTTCTTACCAATACTCCGTATTTATGTAAAACCGAATAAAATCAATAACTTATAATATTTTCATTCCTGTGATTTACGTGCTATGTTCAAGATGTGCTTTTTAAAAAAGACACGCTTCAGACATTAAAACAAAAATAAGGGGTAATAATATGAGTCCATTAAAAGTAGTAAGACTATTAGCTGTAGCAATAGCAATTATCGGAGCCTTTACGGCTATTCCAGAAGCTGCATTGATTATGGTGCTAGTTGGTTTAGCTTTAGGATTTTTGAGCGATCAGGCGGATAAAGATAACAGAACTTTTTATCTGATATTTGCTTTAGCCTTATCGGCAATGTCTGGAGCTGCTGGAGGTCTTCCAGTGATTGGCGGATACATCACGGCTATTTTAGGTAATATGAGCGAAATTATTAATGCTGGCGCTGTGGCGATTATTATTATGGTGATAAAAGATCGCGTAATGGAATAACAGGTAACTTTGCTGAAAGTGAAAGGCCCGCTAAGTTAGGCGGGCCTTTTTTGTGGAGCAGGTGGTTGTTAATCTACTGTAAAAGTCATGCCGGCATGCTCATTCAAGCGCTTAATTAGCCGATCACCCATCGCCGTTGCAGGAGTCAAAAAGCCTCCTTTCGGGTCTTCTCCCTCAAAATCAAAGGCTAAACATAATCCGGCTTGAGCAAGCATCTTTGCAGTACAGCCATAACCCGGATCGCGGTCTCCAGTCACTCTAACCGTGAGAGTCTCTTGGTCAGAATTTTTTCCTAGTAAACTAATATCGAAATGGCCGGCTAATTGCGCTGCAGGGCTAGGCCCTTCTCCTGGTTTGGGAAGAACAAAGCGCTGCATAAATTTTCGTAAGGGTGTGATAATGACACTTAGGGCAAAAAAACCGAGCCCAGCAGTTAGGCCAAATGCGGATAATCGACCTTTAATTCCTTGGCCAGTCATCATCTGTTCGCGATACAGAAAATTATCGCCATAGGCCATATTAACAAGCATATTTGAACGCAGAACTACTCGAGCGTTGATGGCTTCCATAATAAATGGAGCTGACCAACGTTGGAAATCCGCATCGAACACAGGGCCCTTAATACTGATTTGGGGGTGACAAAGTTGTGTATTTTCAGGACAAAGAATATAAGGGTTGTTCATATCTTTGCGAAGTTTTGGATCGCTTTTTGCAGCTTTTACAGCTTCAATCATACTGGCAAGAGTACCACCAGAGGCACCACCTTTCATGGTATTTACAGCTAATTTGACATCATCAAAATATTTACTAAAACGCTGCTTACCTTGGCGTTGTAGAAAGTGGACACCCAGATCTGAAGGGATTGAGTCGAATCCGCAGCAGCTTACAATGCGCG
The DNA here is from genome assembly GCA_004211905.1 of SAR92 clade bacterium. Lineage (GTDB taxonomy): Bacteria > Pseudomonadota > Gammaproteobacteria > Pseudomonadales > Porticoccaceae > HTCC2207. Next base: position 142,216 of record SHBP01000003.1, on the reverse strand, counting down.
CGCCGGAGGCTTTCGCCGAATCAGAATACTTTAGGATCATGGCTTTAATCCAATAGGCTTCACCACATAGGTCACAATAATCTGTTCCATTTTCTGCGCAGGCCTTCACTAGAGGCTCTCCGTAAAGTGCGTAGGGTCCAACAGTAGAAGCAATAACTCGAGCCGATTGGCACATTGTTGCTAGTGCAGTCTCATCATCAGCATCTGCAACAATGACTGAGAGAGCGTCTGCACTACTCCCCAAAGAGCTTTTTAATACAGCAAGTTTTTTTTCAGATCGCCCTGCAATAGCCCAATTTACTTTATCCCCTACGTGAATGTGCTCAAAAAGATAGCGGGTTAAAATTTGGCCGACAAAACTTGTGGCGCCATAAATAATTAAGTCAAAGGGTCTATTTGTCATTGTTAGTATGTTTTCCTAAAGTGGTGTTTTATAGTAGTGATAATTCAGCGGATATTTCCATTATGACTGAGCTTGTCCAGCAATTGCCGATACTCTACTCCTTTCGACGGTGCCCTTACGCAATAAGAGCTCGAATGACTCTCCTTCACTGCAGTATACCTTTTGAGCTGAGAGAAGTTCTACTAGCAAATAAACCAAGGTCAATGTTGTTAGTCTCTCCAAAAGGCACCGTGCCTGTTTTAGTTTTAAATGATGGTACTGTTCTGGATCAAAGCTTGGATATCATGCATTGGGCAATCAACTCCACCTATCCCAGTGCTAGCGACCCTAACAATTGGATGGCGGCTGAAATACCAACGATTGGGCGACGCTTAATTGAAGCTAATGACACTGAGTTCAAAAGAGCCCTTGATGCCTACAAGTACGAGAAGCCCGGTGACACCAGATCACTAAGTGATTACAGAACAGATGCTGAGTGGTTTTTGGTCGGATTAGAGGATCGCCTTGAATATAATCGTTTCTTGATGGCTGACAGAATAAGTTTGGTTGATATAGCGATATTTCCGTTTATTCGTCAATTTGCTGGGGTTGACCCAAATTGGTTTGATCAAAGTCCGTATGCAAAGTTACGCGGCTGGTTAGCACACCTGTTGCAGTCCGACCTTTTTTTAGGATCTATGACCAAGCACCCTGTTTGGCGACCAGATGAGAGTATTAGAAACTAGGCATCTTAGATTTATTGAGCTTTTAGAAAAACATCGACTTTAAGATTTATCTATCTAGATTACAAATTGGTATCATAGCGCCTATCGCAGTTCTCACCTAATTTCAGCTGTTTTTGGGATATTAAAAGTTTTATTGAGGAATTTTAATGTTTGGTTTTTTTGAGCGCCTAGTCGATCCGTTTCCAAAACAAACTGCTCAAAGACCGCCAGAGGGTGTCTATCAGTTTTGTCGTTATTATTCGCGCGGTATGGAGCCTTGGTTATTATTGATGGCTTTTTTGACTGCAATCACTGCAATCTCTGAAGCACTGTTATTCGGCATTTTAGGCCAGGTGGTGGATTGGCTGTCAGATAGCAATCCCGACACGTTTATTGAGCAGTCCGGTATTACCTTGATTGGTATGGGAGTGTTTATGCTCATATTAATTCCGTTATCTAACGCTATGCGTTCACTGATTGTTCATCAAACGTTAATGGGTAATTTTCCAATGACTGTGAGATGGATGGCTCATCGTTATTTGTTAAATCAGAGCTACGGATTTTTCCAAAACGAGTTTAGTGGTCGAATAGCAACTAAAGTTATGCAGACCGCGCTTGCGGTACGCGATACTGTAATGAAATTACTCGATGTAATGTTATTTGTGGCCATCTACATGGCCACAGCGCTGGTGTTGGTTGGAAGTGCTGATCCTCGCCTTTGTATTCCGCTGATCATATGGTTGTTCTTCTACATTATTGTTCAGCGTTACTTTGTGCCTAAAATGAAAAAGATCGCAATGGTTCAGGCAGATGCTCGCTCTTTAATGACAGGCCGAATTGTCGACAGCTACACCAATATTGTTACTCTTAAATTGTTCTCTCATAACAATCGCGAGTCAGCGTATATTCGTGATGGGATGAGTGAATTTCTCAATACCGTGCACCCTCAGATGAGGTTAGTTACAAAACTAAATATTTGCCTTTGGACATTAAATATGTCCTTGGTTTTTTCGACGGCGGCGTTGGGTATTTATCTTTGGCTTAATGGGTCGATTACGCCCGGAGCAATTGCTATTGTTATGAGTTTGGCAATACGACTGACCAGTATGTCGCATTGGATTTTATGGGAAATAAGTAGCCTTTTTGAAAATATAGGCACGGTTCAAGATGGTATCAATACGTTATCTGTACCAAGTAAAGTCAACGACGCTCCGAATGCTAAGGCCCTCAATGTGAGTCGTGGTGACATTAAGTTTGATAGTGTTAATTTTAGCTACAATACAAACGAAACTGTTTTTGAAAATATGGATTTTCAGATTCCCGCCGGCGAAAAAGTAGGTATTGTGGGTCGCAGTGGAGCAGGAAAATCAAGTTTAGTGAGTCTATTGTTGCGCTTCTATGATATTCAAAGTGGGGAAATCACAATCGACGGTCACAACATAGAAGGCGTTCGACAAGAAAGCTTACGCTCTAATATAGCTATGGTGACTCAAGATACTTCCTTACTTCACCGATCGGTTAGAGAGAATATTATGTTTGGCCGGCCTGAAGCCACAGAGGAGGAGATGATCGCGGCGGCTAAGAAAGCGCAGGCCCATGATTTCATCGTATCTCTCAGAGATAATGTGGGGCGGAGGGGCTATGATGCCCATGTTGGTGAAAGAGGAGTAACTTTGTCTGGTGGACAACGCCAACGTATTGCCATCGCTAGAGTTTTATTGAAAGACGCCCCTATCTTGGTTTTAGATGAGGCGACATCTGCGCTAGATTCCGAAGTCGAAGCCTCTATCCAACTGAGTTTATATCAGCTGATGGAGGGTAAGACAGTAATCGCTATTGCACACCGATTATCAACGATTGCGGCAATGGACCGGTTGATTGTTTTAGATGAGGGAAAAATAATCGAGCAGGGGACACACCAAGAGTTGCTTAATAAAAATGGTATTTATACTAAGCTTTGGGGTCATCAATCTGGTGGTTTCTTGGGATTTGAATAAACTACAGTAGACAAAGAATAATGATATCGTTTTCTAATATTGAGCTGCGCCGGGGTATAAAATTATTACTCTCTGATGCCGAGTTATCCATTCATCCTGGTCAGCATATTGGTGTTATTGGTGCTAATGGAAGTGGTAAATCTAGCTTATTTAAGTTACTTATGGGTGAAATAAGTGCGGATGCTGGAGAGCTACTCATACCGTCAGATTGGCGTATTGCACATATGGCTCAGGAGCTTGCAACCTCTGAGCGCAGCGCCTTAGAGTTTGTTATCGATGGTGATCCTATTCTGAGAGCTATTGAAAATGATATTGAAAAGGCTCTCGCAAACGAAGATAACGATCGCTTAGCTAAAGCCTATGAGCAAATGGACATGATTAATGGGTATGATGCCCACTCACGAGCGGAGCAGTTGCTCCACGGATTAGGATTTCATCAGTCAGAAATTAGCCAGTCGGTTAATAGTTTTTCTGGGGGGTGGAGGATTCGATTAAATTTAGCCCAGGCCCTAATGAGCCCATCTGACTTGCTCTTACTTGATGAGCCAACCAATCACTTAGATTTAGATGCTACTCTATGGTTAGAAGAATGGCTCAAAAGTTATATTGGAACGCTTCTGGTGATTTCCCATGACCGTGATTTTTTGGATAACGTGGTTAGTCGTGTCATTCAACTGGAGCATCAGAAAACTAAGAGCTACAAAGGTAATTACTCTGCGTTTGAACGACTCCGTGGAGAGCGATTGGCTCTGCAACAAGCTAGTTTTGAGAAACAACAAAAACGCCGGAAAGATGTAGAGGCCTTTGTTGCTCGATTTAGATATAAAGCCTCTAAGGCAAAGCAGGCACAAAGCCGGTTAAAAGAACTCCAGCGAATGGAAAGTATAGCGCCAGCCCATGTTGATTCCCCCTTTTATTTTAATTTTCCCGTTTCTAAAAAGGCCTTTGGCGCTTTGGTCAATATTAGTCAGGGAGTTTTGGGGTATTCTGGTAAGGCCGTGCTCAACGATGTAAATTTTGATCTACAACCGGGGACTAGAATTGGCTTGCTGGGCCCTAATGGTGCTGGTAAATCAACACTAATTAGTAGCCTAACCGGAGACTTAGATCTGATAAATGGTGCTCGGGTGTTCGGAGAAAATCTTAAAGTAGGTTATTTCGCTCAGCATCAATTGGAGGTGTTGGATTTACAAGCAAGTCCGTTGCTACACATTCAACGCATCACGCCAACAGCGACAGATCAAGAGATAAGAAATTTCCTTGGTGGCTTCGACTTTCACAATGATAAAGCCCTTGATCCTATCCAAGACTTTTCTGGAGGTGAAAAAGCTCGGGTAGCTCTAGCTTTAATTGTTTGGCAAAAACCGAATTTACTCTTACTGGACGAACCCACTAACCATTTGGACCTGGAAATGCGTCACGCATTGACAATGGCATTGCAAAGTTATGAGGGGGCTTTAGTGGTGATATCTCATGATCGACATTTGTTGCGTAATACGGTGGATGAGTTCTATTTAGTGGCTGAGGGTGTTGTAGGGGAATTTAAAGGAGACCTAAAGGATTATCAAAATTGGTTGACAAATTTTGTTAGGGACTTATCTCCGGTAGATAGTACTGTTACAGAAAGCGTTCAAGACAAAAAGGCTAATCGTCAAAAAGCAGCTCAAGATAGACACAAATTGGCGCCAGTAACTAAGAAAATTCGTCAGTTGGAGGGCTTGATTGCGCAATTGGAGGGACAGTTAAAAGAAATTGAAAACCAGCTGTCAGATGAGACTATTTACAAACACGATAAAAAGAGGATTCTAACGGATGCTCTGGAAAATCAAGCTGATATAAAACAGCAACTTAAGAATTGTGAAGAGCAGTGGTTAGAGAGCCAAGAACAACTAGAAAGCGACATAACTGAGCTCTAAAAACTATAGAAAACAGTATAGATTCCTGTGTTTATATGATCGATCGCTCATTGGAAAACACGTTCCACATTGAGATGATTACTAGGTACATACTATGCTTAACAAATATAAGAGTTTACTGAAAGGTTCTGAATCAGATTTATCATTGGCGGCAGAGAGTGGTGATTCTAAATCAGTAGCTGATAATACTGCCCTTATTGGAGCAGGTGTCAAAATCGAAGGCCAGGTAGTTAGTCAAGAGGATTTGGTGATTGCAGGAGAAGTCAAAGGCCAGATTATCGCAAAAAGTCATCATGTTCATATTGCCAATTCAGGTGCGCTTAAAGCGGATATTATGGCTAATGTCGTTTCCATCGAAGGTTCGGTTACAGGCAATATTTCAGGATTAGAAAATGTCATTATTACTTCAACCGGTAACGTCTTGGGTAATATTGAGTGCCCCAGGGTTAGCCTTGAGGACGGTGCAAAGTTCAAAGGTAGTATTGAAATGAGTCCTGCAGAGCCAGTGGCCGCCGTGCGAAATGTCAAAACGCATCTTACTGCAGCGGATTCAGATCAAGTCGACTCTAAAGCCTCCTAAGTAATAAGTTATGAACCAAGCATTGGTTAAGGCCTTTCCTATGCCTGTTCAGCAGGGGCCTAATGTTGTGCCTAGCTGTTTATTGCCTGATTTGTTTAAACGTCTTGATGCGAATAATCGATTAGTTGTGCTAGATATGGGACAAGCAATCTCATCTACCGTTAGATATTTCAGTCAGTACAGGTGTCAATTAAATTTTATTGATTTGTACTCTGAAGACTGTATAGCGTTACCCAATCCAGACCTTAATCATCAGCAAAAAGTGGATTCACTGAGATATTTACTCAATTTGGGACCATCCACCAAGATAGATATATGCTTATTTTGGGATGTATTTAGTTATCTTGATGATAGTTTTGTTAGAGCTTTGATCGAAGCATTGGAGCCTAATATAAGTGAGACTACGGGTGCGTTAATTATTAATCCCCGTGATTCACGAAGACACCTACCATTTTATCGATATGGTATCAGCGATGAATCTCATTTCACTCAGACAGAAAATTCAGGCATACAGCCACCTATCTTTCCTAGATCTCAAAGAGACCTCAATAACCTGATTGATTATTTTGCCATTGATCGGGGACGTTTAATGTCCCAGAGCAGGGCAGAGTATCTGTTACTCGTTGACCGAGAATATGATAAAACAGACCGAAGCATGATTTAATATTTTTGCTTATTAGTGTCTTATCTCGTTTTTAATTAGCCTTTTCACCAAGGATTATTGCCGCTACACTGCGCTGTCCAAAAAAGGCACATTTTATGAAACAAGCAATAATTATTGGCGCCAGTTCAGGTATCGGCTATGAGCTTGCCATTCAACTCGCTGCACAAGGATATCAGTTGGGGCTCATGGCACGTCGTATTGAGCGTTTAAATGAATTAAGTGAGTTGTTACCTGGGGAGCATTTTGTTCAGGTAACCGATCTCGTCGATACTGATATTGCGCGAACACAATTAGCCAGCCTGATCGATGTGATGGGTGATGTAGAGTTAATCGTTGTCAACTCAGGTGTTGGGGCCTCTGAGAAAAAGCTTGATTGGAACGTAGAGTCACAGATGATAGATGTCAATGTTCGTGGTTTTACCGCTATGTCCATGGATGCAATGAATCATTTCTTAAAGCGCGGTGGTGGCCACTTAGTGGGTGTCTCTTCCTTAGCTGCGCATTTATCTGGCGGCTTGGCTCTGACATATCATGCTACTAAAGCCTTTGTTTCCAATTACTTGAATGGGATGCGGTCTCGAGCAGCGCGTTCCAGACTGCCCATTACTATTACTACGGTAGAACCTGGCTTTATTGATACACCGATGTTAGAAACTAAGCCAATTGGTACCGTGTCAGTTGAAAAAGCAGTAACACAACTTGTTAGAGCTATCGTCCGTAAAAAGAATCATGTTTATATCACTCGACGTTGGATCATAGCGGCAAAAATCATTTATATTTTGCCCAATTGGTTGATTCGTAAATTTGTCTAAGACACTAATGTCAGCAAGCGAGTATCAAGCGTGAAGAGTCGAGATTGATGATCAGCCGTCAAAAAGCTTTATTATCTGCGGTGATTAAAGGTTCATTGGATATGTTGCCTCTGAGCTTAGCTGTCTTACCTTGGGGTATTCTGTTTGGTTCATTAGCCATACAGCGAGGCTTTACATGGTTTGAAGCGCAATTATTTAGTGCATTTATTTTTGGTGGGGCGGTGCAGATTGTCACTGTTGAGTTAATGGCTGAAGGTGCCTCACTGTTGACCATTTTGTTCAGCGCCCTAGTAATTAGTTCGCGGCACTTTCTATACGGTTTAACCCTGAGAGACAAATTGCAACACAAGCCTGCCCATTGGCGGATCGGCCTAGGTTTTCTGCTCACCGATGAGTTATTTTCTCTATCTGGCGATCGGCGGGCATACAGCAATAAATTTAGGCTATATTATGCGTTAGGCGCAGGAGGAAGCTTCTACCTTGCATGGAATGCTTGGACGGCGATAGGCATCATTGCCGGTGCATGGTTACCTGATCTGACTCACCTTGGCCTTGATTTTGCAATTGCTGCTACCTTTATTGCTCTAGTAATTCCAGATATAAAAACTCTTCCCATTTTGGTCTGTGTTTTAGTTTCGGGCTTTCTATCCGTGATTTTCTCGATTTACAGTATTAAATTAGGACTGGTATCCGCAGCTTTGATAGGGATGTTGTCAGGTTTTGCTATCCAAAAGTTGAGAGCTGCACAATGACTTTTATAACTATTATTTCACTGGCATTTATTACCTTTACGACAAGATACTTATTTTTAGAAGGTAGATTGCCACTGCGTCTTGGCCTAAATGTTAAACAAATATTGAGTTTTAGTGCGCCAGCAGTTTTAACAGCCATTTTTGTTCCAATTCTTCTTATACAAAAACAAGAACTTAATATTGGTTATACCAACCAATATCTTTGGGGTGGAATTACGGCAATTTGTGCAGCCTACAAAACACAGAGCGTGTACTGGACTATCAGTATTGGTACTGCTGTCTTTATTATTGGTAGTGCCCTGTTTTAACACTAGGGTAAGCCCGACTTAGAACGCATGAGTCATCAAATTTACTAGCCTACCCTGTTAATATTGTTAATATTTGCTCCAAATTGACTCGAGAGATGATTATGATTCCAAGACAACTATATGATTCTGACCACGAAATGTTTCGTGACTCCCTGCGTAAGTTCCTTGAAATAGAAGCCATGCCTAATCATGAACAATGGGAAAGTGATGGCATGGTGAGTGATGATATTTGGTTGAAGGCCGGAGAGCAGGGCTTTTTGTGTCCAATGGTGCCTGAGGAGTACGGTGGGGTGGGCACAGATTTTCTTTACAACTGTATTGTTAATGAAGAAGTCAGTCGTTCTGGTTGTACTGGTTTAGGGTGGTCACTGCACAATGATATATCAGTACCCTATATTGTCCGTTATGGGAGCGATTATCAAAAGAAAAGGTACCTTCCACGGTGTGTGTCGGGTGAATTAATTACTGCGATTGCCATGACTGAGCCGGGTGCTGGTTCTGATTTGCAGGGGACTAAAACGACAGCAGTACTCGATGGAGACAACTACATACTAAATGGGTCTAAAACTTTTATAACTAACGGTCAAAAAGCCGGCTTAGTGATAGTCGTGGCGAAGACAGATACCTCAGCCGGATCTAAAGGCATTAGCTTGTTTTTGGTAGAAGCGGATTTTCCTGGCTTTAGCAAGGGCAAGAACTTAAACAAGTTGGGATTAAAAGCTCAGGATACATCAGAATTGTTTTTCCAAGATGTTAAAGTGCCCAAAGAAAATCTTCTCGGTGAAGAGGGGCGCGGTTTTATTTATCTGATGCAGGACTTACCCCAAGAAAGGCTCTCTATTGGTGTGGGGGCTGTGGCTAATGCTCAGGCTATATTGGAAGCGACTATTGCCTATACCAAAGATCGTAAAGCTTTTGGAACCACGGTAGCATCCTTTCAGAATACACAGTTTAAGCTTGCTGAGTTGGCTGCTGAAGTGACCAGCGCAGAGGTATTTTGTGATCGTTGTACTGAGCTATTACTCGAAGATAAGCTAGATACGGTAACCGCATCAAAACTTAAATTACTGACTACTGACTTGCAATGTAAGGTAGCGGACGAATGTCTACAGCTTCATGGTGGTTGGGGTTATATGTGGGAATATCCTGTTTGTAGAGCTTTCGCTGATTCACGTGTACAGAGAATTTACGGAGGCAGTAACGAAATTATGAAGTTGATTATTTCTCGAGAATTAATGAAATAATTTGCAGAATAAGACAATAGAAACGCCCCTTTTTCGGGGCGTTTCTATTAGGTTTGGTTAATTTTTATAGGAAGGATCAATCTTGTCAATCAGGCGGACCAGAGCACTAAATTCCAATTGTCCAGACGGTGTGCCCGCTGACTGAATAGTCATCAGTTGTTCCGCTTTGGCAAGAATTTCGTCACTCACTGGAATAATATTTTTCCCTGTAGCATCACAAGCGACTTGGACCTCACAAGATCTCTGAAGAGCCCACATGTTGTAAAAAGCCTCCGGAATTGAACGACCACAGGTTAGTAAACCGTGATTGCGCAGAATAAGTAGATTTTTATTCCCAATGTTGGCGATTAAACGAGGCTTTTCATCATCTAGGACGGTAAGACCCTCAAAGTCATGGTAGGCCACTCTGTTTTGAAGTAGCGCTGAGTAAAAGTTGTCAGTGCGCAGACCTTCTGTTGAACAGGCTACGGCCATTCCCGCATCAGTGTGCGTGTGGGTAATACATTGCACATCCTCTCTGGCACCGTGGACCGCAGTATGGATAAGAATGCCAGCAGGGTTTACGGTATATTCTGTGTCTTCCATTATATTGCCATCAATATCAACCTTGACTAGATTAGAGGCGGTTACCTCGCTGTAGTGCAGCCCGTAAGGATTGATCAAAAAATGATGGTCGTTCCCTGGAAGCTTGACGGTAATATGGTTGTAAATAAGCTCCGTCCAGCCTAAGTAGTCGAAGATTCTATAGCAGGCAGCCAGCTCGACTCGGAGTTCTTGTTCAGTTTTTTCCATTAGTTAACCCTCTTTACAAATTTAGTTAATATGATGATTTGAGTACCGTTTATTCGGCCTTCTAGCTGTTCTGAATTGTCTTCAACTAAAGAGATGTTACGCACTGCAGTTCCGCGTTTGGCAGTGAAGCTCACACCTTTAACATTTAAGTCTTTAATCAGTGTAACTGAATCGCCTGCCTTTAGTAGAGCACCATTACTGTCTTTATGTTTAACAGTAGGTGCGTCATCGTCAAAGGTTCCATTTTTGGCCAGAGCTAAAGTATCATCTTCTAGGTACAACATATCAAGCAGGTCCTGAGCCCAGGGCTCAGGGTTCAGTTTTGTTAAAAGACGCCATGTCATTATCTGTACAGGTCGAACTTGACTCCACATCGTGTCATTAAGGCAGCGCCAATAATTCACATCCATTGATGATGAGCCTGTTAAATGATCATCGCATATTTTGCAGATGAGCAGGCAATAATCCGGCTCAGTACTTTCAAATGGAGGAACAGCAAAAATTTGCAGTTCGTCAGTAGAACGACAGAGTTCGCATGAAGATTCACTGCGTGTATGAAGATTTGACTCAATTGTCATCGAAAGAGATTACTTTTACCGGATAGAGAGAACAATATTATAACCGGTGAGAGTAGTCTGCTGTCTAGGGAGTTACAGTGGTTCATAGATCTACCTTAATGAGCTGGTAAGAAAATCTGCTGCAGCCCATCCAGAAATCACTGCGCCTTCAACACGAGGTCCCGCAAACGCATCGCCTGCTAGAACTAAAGTTGGCAGTTCTGTTGCCTCGCTAGCTACCATGCAGGGGCTTGGGTCAACGACCACTGGCTTGCTGTAGCGCCAACCGTGCACTTCAAAATCAACGATGTTAGCTCCCAAATAAGGCTTGGCAGCGTTAATTAGTTGTTGACCAATTTCATCTCGCTTATGGCCAAAGTGTTTGTGACTAAAATCACCACTACCATGAATGGTTACCGACGGAATGACAGAAACTCCTTTTTGTAAGTTATCGCTGATCCATGCGATTGGGCCCTTATCAAATGCTAGAGCACCTGGTGGATCGATAAAACTAGGTTGGTCCAGAATTGCCATAACGGCAATACAGCTTTCATAATTAATACGCTCCAGCCTAGCTTGATTCGAGGCTGTCAATTTGAGATCACTGCTGGCTAGTAAATCCAGGGTTTGTGGTACCGGTGATGTAATTAAGAGGGCTTTTGCATTTATCCTGCGACCATTATCCAGTTCCACTACCCAATTATTATGGTCAATAGCAACAGACAACGCCTTAGTCTCTTTTTGAATATTTAGGCCCACTGCAAGGTGCTTAGCGATTGCAGTCATCGTAGGCACTCCGCGATAGCGAGCATGGCTGTTAGGTTGACCGGGGAAACTGCTGTACCACTCCTCAGCGACTCCCGCACTTAACCATTGTTTCACTTGAGCCACAAACCGAGGATCACGAGTGGTCATAAACTGAGCACCATGATCAAAGCTGGCATCACCTATCCTGCGCCCAGCTAAACGGCCGCCAATACCCCTACCCTTGTCAACAATGGTCACATCAACATCAAGTTGGTTAAGTTTTGAAGCAGCACTTAACCCGGCAAGACCTGCGCCAATAATCAAAATATCTGTGTGTTGCGTTTTTTTGGGCATAGTTAGCATCTTATTTTGATTTACGCCGAGCTTCAGTCTTACATCGCTGGGAACAAAATCGAACCTCTTCCCAACTCCGGGCCCATTTTTTCCGCCAGGCGAAGAGAAGCCCGCAGTTTAGGCAATGTTTTTTGGGAAGATCACCCTTTTTACGCATAGCGGGTATCCTTGGACTTAAGCCGCTGTTAAGGCGGACCCTGCCAAGGTAATACGATGCATTAGTCTAGCTTGCCCCTGGTAATCATTATTTGCTTGATGCCAGGTACAGCGGTTATCCCAAAAAGTTACTGAGCCGGGACTCCATTTAAAGCTACAAGTGAATTGAGGTTGAGTCACATGGGCATATAACTCATCAAGAATATTCCGGCTTTCAGTAAAGTCCCACCCTTCAAATTGAATAGTATGACCCGGGTTCACGTAGAGGACTTTGCGGCCACTTTCTGGATGAATAATGACTACTGGGTGAGTGGCATCACCCACCCGATCCATACCCCCAAGGTGCTCGGCTAAATCTGTCATTCGATAAAGGCCATTTTCTCCATACAGGTGCTTGTTTGAATGGACTGCGCGTAAATTCTCTATGAGTGATTTGAGCTTTGGAGAGAGCGCATCGTAAGCATTAGCGAGATTGGCAAACTGGGTATCACCTCCCGTTTCTGGAAGTTTGCGGGCTACAAGGATAGACCCCATCGCTGGAATATCATCATAGGAGTGATCTGTATGCCAACCACCACCAATATTGGTATGTTGATCTTTTTCTTTCCGAACTTCAGCAATCTCTGGGAACTCTTCGGTAGCTCTAAAAAATTTGTTCACTACAATACTGCCAAAACGCTGTGCAAATTGTAGATGGTCTTGAGGAGAAAAATCTTGATCGCGGAAAAACAAAAGCCCATGCTCTGCAAATATTGTTCGGAGATCTGCTAGCTGAGTATCGCTAAGGTCCGCAAGCTGAATGTCGCTGATCAACACCCCGCAACCTTCTGAATACCGCGTCACTTTCATTACAGTATTCTCATCTATAACAGCTCATTGAGCTTTTGCAGCAATATTTTATTTACCTGTTGAGGATTGGCTTGCCCCTTGGAAGCTTTCATTATTTGACCCATAAAGCCACCGAGTTTCTTTTTTCGTTTACCTTCATCACTGTTTATAAAGTCTTCAACCATCGCTGGATTGGCCTCTATAACATTAGTCACTATTTCTTCAAGAGCACCGCTATCAGAGACTTGCTTGAGACCTTTGGCCTCAATAATTTCGTCAGCACTACCTTCCCCTTGCCATATAGCATCAAACACTTGTTTAGCCATTTTGTTAGAAATGCTGTTATCAGCAATACGAACAACCAGAGCTGCCAGTTGTTCAGCTGAAACAGGAGAATTCACAAAGTCTAAATTTTCACTATTTAAGCGAGCAGTGAGTTCTCCGATCATCCAGTTGGCCGTTAACTTAGGGTTGTCTGATCGGGCGGTGGATGATTCAAAAAATACTGACATAGCTGAATTACTTGCCAATATATTCGCATCATAGGTTGATAGTGAGTACTCATGGATAAAACGTTCCATCCGAGCATCAGGTAATTCAGGCAGAGCCCGGCGCAGCTCCTCAATAGTGTCATCAGTCACAATAACGGGCAGCAAATCAGGACAGGGAAAATAACGATAGTCATTAGCTTCTTCTTTACTACGCATTGATTTGGCGACCTTAGTATCGCCATTATAGAGACGGGTCTCTTGGATAACGGTTCCACCATCTTCTATCAAATCGATCTGTCGCTCTACTTCACGTTCGATAGCCTCTTCCATAAATTTAAACGAGTTAAGATTTTTAGTTTCAGTGCGTGTACCTAAAGTAGAACTTCCTGTAGGTCGAACCGAAACATTAACATCAAAACGCATACTACCTTGACTCATCTCTCCGTCGCAGATACCTATTGAGGTGACAATATTATGCAGCTTTTTCGCAAAGGCTACAGCCTCTTCAGCACTACGCATGTCAGGTTCAGAAACAATTTCGATCAGCGGAGTGCCTGCCCTATTTAGGTCGACACCTGATACACCATGGGGTAAATCTCCCTCATGAGTTGACTTCCCAGCATCTTCTTCAAGATGAGCGTGGTGGATACGGATTGCCTTATTGGTTCCATCTTCAAGCTGGATTACAACTGAGCCACGTCCAACAACAGGTTTCTCTAACTGTGTTGTCTGATAACCTTTGGGTAGATCGGGATAGAAATAATTTTTCCTTTCGAAAATAGATTCTTGCTCAATTTCAGCATCTATAGCCAAGCCAAACATTACCGCATAATGGACAGCCTGCTTATTAAGAACAGGCAAAGTACCCGGCATAGCTAGATCAATAGCGCAGGCTTGGCTGTTAGGCTCGGCACCAAAAGAAGTGCTTGCTCCTGAGAAGATTTTAGTTTTAGTAGCAAGTTGAACGTGTACTTCAAGACCAATGACAGTTTCCCAGTTCATCGCAGACCCTCCGGAGCTTGGGTGTGCCAGTTGGTTATTTGCTGGAACTGATGTGCGGCGTTTAGGATGCGCGTTTCGTCAAAGTAATTACCAATAATTTGTAATCCTACAGGTTTACCTTGGACCATACCGCAGGGAACCGACATTCCAGGTAAGCCTGCAAGATTAGTAGCGATAGTGTAGATATCTTCCAAGTACATCGCTACCGGGTCATCACCCTTGGCACCAAACTTGAACGCGGGCGATGGACAGGTAGGGCCAATGATTAGATCTACTGATTTAAAAGCCTCTGAAAAATCATGCTGAATGAGCTGTCTAACCTGCTGAGCCTTGCCATAATAAGCATCATAATATCCTGCGGATAGGCAATAGGTTCCAATTAGAATGCGTCTTTGAACTTCTTCACCGAAGCCTTCTGACCGAGTTCGACAGTACAGGTCCTGCAGGTCTTTTGGATTCTCACAACGATAGCCATATTTGACGCCATCAAATCTCGATAAATTGGCAGAGGCCTCTGCCGGCGCAATAACATAATACGCGGGAACAGACAGACTGGAATTTGGCAAGTTTATATCAACTAACTCGGCACCTTCAGACTCTAGCTGCCCAAGGGCTGTTCTAACGGCGTCCTGAGTGCCCGGATGGAGACCCTCTGAGAAGTATTCTCGGGGAATCCCTATTCTTAGGCCTTTGATCGAAGCACTTAAAGAAGCGCTATAATCAGGAACATCTTTTTCTACAGATGTTGAGTCTTTTTCATCGAAACTAGCCATACAATTCAGCAATATTGCACAGTCTTCTGCTGTACGCGCCATAGGACCTGCTTGATCCAAACTTGATGCAAACGCAATCATACCCCAACGAGAAACACGTCCGTAGGTTGGCTTCAGCCCGCTAATCCCGCAAAGAGCGGCTGGTTGACGAATTGAACCACCAGTATCAGTCGCAGTAGCCCCAGGGGCAAGTCTCGCAGCAATGGCTGCTGCAGAGCCTCCGGAAGAGCCTCCCGGCACAGAATCTGTGGCCCAAGGGTTCTTTACTGGGCCATAAAAACTTGTTTCATTAGATGAGCCCATGGCAAATTCATCCATATTGGTTTTACCCAGCATGACTGCGCCAGCCTGCTCAAAATTTTCCACCACTGTTGCATTGTATGGAGGCACAAAATTATCTAACATTTTTGATCCACAGCTGGTTCTTACGCCTCGAGTGCAAAAAATATCTTTATGGAGAAGAGGTATTCCACACATAGGGTGTGCTTTTCCTTGCGCAAGCTGTTCATCAGCTAAAGCCGCCGCTTTGAGAGCCTGGGCAGCAGTTACCGTAATCACGGCATTAAGTTGATCATTTATTTGGCTAATACGATCAAGAAAGTGTTGAGTTAGCTCAACGCTCGAAAATTCTTTGTTTTGTAGCCCTTTGATGAGCTCGGCGATAGTTAGATTGTGCATTATTTATCCGGTTACTCTATCATTTTAGGAACGCTAAACAGTCCGTTATGTATTTCAGGGGCGATAGACTGGAATTCCTCACGACGATTATTTTCGGTAACCTCATCACTACGCAATCGTTGGGATGAATGAAACGGGCGAGAAGTGTTTACCACAGATTCACAGTTAGCAGTTTGGAGCTGGTCCACTAAATCTAAAACACTGCTTAGCCGATCAGTTACATCAGTTATTGTTTTTTCGTCAATCGAAAGTCGCGATAATGTCGCCAAGTTTTCAATTTCTTCTCGTTTAATGGTCATTCTTTGGCCTATCTTTTGGGATATTTTCGTCGAGTTTGGTTAGGAACGCTAAACTCCCCTTTACCAGGGTGGCTAAGGTACCATAAATGACGCAATTTGGTTACTCAGATTACTTCTTAGAAGACATAAAACTTAGTGCTTTAGGGAAATTTACGTTAATTCTCGATAGATGTAGGAAGTTTGCCTCAAGATCAGCTAGAATCGAGTACTAAATGTAGTTTTTAGCAGTTTTTAAACTGTTACCCGTTAATTTTAAAACATCGTTATCACATGGCTTTGGTAGTGATGGTTGTAACTTAGGAAGGTTTACAGATGCTCAAAAGAATTCGTGGTATGTTTTCCAGCGATTTATCGATCGATTTAGGTACAGCAAATACGCTTATTTACGTTCGTGAGAAAGGCATTGTTCTCAATGAACCTTCAGTTGTTGCAATTCGACAACAAATGGGACAAAAGATTGTCGATGCTGTGGGCGTTGATGCTAAAAGAATGCTGGGCAGGACTCCTGGCGATATTACTGCGATCCGTCCACTCAAAGATGGTGTTATTGCTGATTTCCAAGTGACAGAAAAAATGCTTTTGCATTTCATTAAAAAAGTTCATGACACAAGTTTTTTTCCTCCCAGTCCAAGAGTCCTCATCTGTGTTCCCTGTATGGCGACAGAAGTTGAGCGTAGGGCAATCAAAGAAGCGGCCTATCATGCTGGCGCCAGAGAAGTACATTTAATTGATGAACCTATGGCTGCTGCTATAGGAGCTGGGCTGCCAGTGGAAGAGGCGGTAGGCTCTATGGTAGTAGACGTTGGTGGAGGGACAACTGAAATTGCTATTCTTTCCCTAAGTGGTGTTGTTTATGCTGATTCAGTTCGTATAGGAGGCGATAGGTTTGATGAGGCTATCGTTAATTTTGTGCGGCGAGAATATGGTAGTGTCATAGGGGATACTACCGCTGAGCGAATTAAGATGGAAATTGGCGGTGCCTATTTAGCAAAAGAGGTTCGTGAAATTGAAGTGAGAGGACGCAACCTTGCAGAAGGTATTCCAAAACGTTTTTCATTGACCAGTGATGAGATTCTCGGTGCGCTTCAAGAACCATTGGTGGGAATTGTTCAGGCGGTTAAGCGTGTTTTGGAGCAGTCACCGCCGGAATTGGCCTCTGATATTGCTGAGGCAGGGGTCGTACTAACAGGTGGTGGCGCGCTACTTAAAGACCTCGATAAGCTTCTTGCCCACGAAACAGGGTTGCCTGTCATTGTTGCAGAAGAGCCGTTAACTTGCGTCGCCCGCGGTGGTGGTGAATTTCTCGACATGATGGACAACCGCAAGCTCAACAAGCTAGCTTTTTAGAGGGTTTGTCGGGTAGCTCAGAGTTCTATTACTACTGATTTATCGGGAGCACTATCATTAGCAAAGTTTTCGCTAAACCAACTTCGATCGTTCGTAGGATTCTTTTAATTGTTGCTTTGGCAGTTGGAATGATGGGCATTCACACCTATACCGATTGGCTGAAACCTCTCGAAAGATTTTCAGATAGAGCGTTAGTCCCACTGCATTGGTTAGCTAATATTCCATCCCAATTGAACGCTTGGAGTGAGTTAATCTTATCTGATCGTTCTGATCTAGAGTCAGAAAATACCCGCCTAAATCAAGAAAATTTAATTCACCGAGGACAATTGCAAAGGATGGCAGAGCTTGCGGCTGAGAATCTTCGCCTGCGTCTTTTGCTCAACGCCACAGAGCTCTTAACGGATAGCGTTCTGGTGACTGAGGTTATCGGTGTTTCTCCAAGCCCAAAAAGTCATACGCTTATTGTTAATAGAGGGATTGAAGATAATGTTTATGTTGGTCAACCTATCTTGGATGCTGAAGGGTTGATGGGCCAGATAACAGCAGTATTTGAAAGTCACAGTACTGCCTTATTGATAACCGATAGTACGCATGCTATTCCTGTTCAGGTGCTGCGAAATGGTATGCGGTCGATTGCGGAGGGAACCTCAGATTACAATAGGATGAGACTACGGTTTATTTCTCCGACCGCCGATATTAAGAAAGGTGATCAACTTGTGAGCTCAGGTTTGGGTGGACGTTTTCCGCCAGGGTACCCTGTGGGGCACGTCATTGGAATTGAGCGAAATACAGGGGCCAACTTTATCGAAGTGGAGGTGGAACCTGCTGCTGAAATGGATCGGAGCAAATATCTTTTGTTAGTGTTTACCTCAAAAGATGGCACAGCAATAGGAAATTCTCAGTGATCCGATTAGGACCGGGCATGGGCGTTATTATCTCGATTGCCATGGCAGTGGTTTTACAGCTCATGCCAGTATCTGGTTACTTCCTGCTTTGGAAGCCAAACTTTTTACTGTTAGTGGCTGTTGGATGGGTTATTTTTCAGCCTAGCCAATGGGGAGTGGGTTTTGCTGCCGCAGTAGGACTATTAGCAGATATCATATTTCGTTCTCCGATCGGACTGCATATCTTAACCTTCTCAATTATTGCTGCGATTCCACTCTTTCTTAGCGGGTGGCTAGTGTATTTTTCTTTGATTCATCGATGTGTATTTATTTTCTTACTAACAATTTTGGCTGAAATTTTTAGAAATATGGTATTTTCGATGTGGGAAATTCCGACTGACTATAGCTACATACCGATGGCAGCTCTCGCCTCGGTTTTAGTGTGGCCTTTCATTGATTGGTTCTTGAAAAATGTTAACCAAAAACGAAATTGATTCCCCAGATGGTGGCCAGACTTACGACCTTGTCCTATCTTCTGGCTCGCCAAGGCGTCGCGATATATTGAACCAGATAGGGGTCAGATATATTGTTGTAGTTCCTGAAATAGATGAAAGTCCGCGAATGGATGAGTCAGGACTTGAGTATGTATCTCGTATGGCTTTTGAAAAAGCCAATAAAGGATGCCAGTTAGAACTTTCCGATAGGCCAGCGCTTGGTGCCGATACTATTCTTATGTGCGATGGACAATTGTTTGGTAAACCCAGTGACTTTGATGCGTTTAGAGAAATGATTACATCATTATCTGGCCGCAAACACAGTGTATTATCGGCAGTTGCAATGAGTAGTCGGAGTAATAGTGGCGTGTTGGTGTCTGAAACTTCCGTAACGTTCAGGGCTATTTCGGACCAAGAAATTCTCTCTTATTGGCAAACGGGCGAGCCCAAAGATAAAGCAGGAGGATACGCCATTCAAGGGTACGGTTCCATTTTTGTTAAAGAGATCCTGGGAAGTTACAGCGGTGTTGTTGGATTGCCAATTGCAGAAACTTATTCCTTGCTGAATGAATTTGATGTGCCTATTTGGCAAGATTCCTAAGGAATTCGACTTTAGATGGCTACAAATATGGATTGTGAACTTCTTATTAATTCGACACCAGGTGAGCTACGCGTTGCTTTGCTAGAGGAGAATGTCGTTCAAGAAATTCATATTGAGCGTGAGAATGAATCAAGTATTGTTGGCAATATTTACTTAGGCAAAGTTGTTAGAATAATGCCTGGATTGCAAGCGGCGTTCATTGATTTTGGTGCAAGTCGTACTGGCTTTTTACATATTGATGATATAGATCCGACGCAACAGCTACCCAAGAGCAAAGCTAGCTCGGCTAGTGTTACTGAGATTAAATATCTGCTGCATGATGGCCAGTCAATTATTGTTCAGGTTGTCAAAGAGCCAATAGGAGATAAGGGGGCTAGACTAACTGCTCAAGTTTCAATAGCTTCTAGGTATCTGGTTTTTATGCCCGGGCGTGAGGGCATTAAAATATCTCGTCTAATTAAAGCGAAAGAGGAGAGGGAGCGTCTTGAAGAGGGTTTAATTTCTATTTTGAGGGAGTGTTACACTGACAATGATACTAATCAAGGTAGTTATATTGTCCGATCTGCTGGTCAAGACTGTGATCTTAAGGTTTTAAAGTCAGATGCTCAGTTCTTGCAGCTTCTATGGTCGTCATTGCAAGGTAAAAAGGCTCGCGCTCAAACACCGGCCTGCCTTTATCAAGAGCTTTCTGTTGAACAACGGTTGATTAGAGATATAGACCGTACTCGGTTAACAAATATAACCGTAGATAACCATGAGACCGTTTCTGACTTGCACGAATACTGTGAATTAATCGATCCAGGGCTTGAGGATTTTCTGACCTATTATGGGGATGATGAGCCGCTGTTCCGCAAATACAAAATTGATGAAGAAATAGATGCAGCGTTGCACCGAAAAGTTGATCTTGCCGGCGGTGGATACATTGTTATTGATCAAACGGAGGCTCTTGTTGCTATAGATGTTAATACAGGAGCTAGCAAAGGTCGCGGTGATCCAGAACAAACTGTTTATGAGACGAATTGTCAGGCTGCAAAAACGATAGCTCGGCAACTAAGGCTTCGTAACCTGTCCGGTATTATCGTTATCGATTTTATTGATATGAGTATGACGAAAAACCAGAATTCAGTGTTAGAAATTTTAAAGCGCGCTATGAGCAGTGACCGGATTGAAAACTATGTTTCAAAATTTACAGAACTTGGACTTGTGCAGATCAATCGACAAAGAACCTATAAATCCCTACAGCATGTATTAAATGATGATTGTTCTGGCTGTGCTGGTCGAGGAGCGATAAAATCCGTAGAGACCGTTAGCTATGAAATTTGGAGAGAGCTTTCGAGAGTTTCCAAAATTTATGAAGCTAAAAATCTGAAGATACAGGCAGCTTCTGAGGTAATTGAGTATTTATCGATGCCAAACAGATCTGTTTTAGAGGATTTTGAGAAATCCAGAAAATGCTCGGTTCACCTCTCATTAGAATCATCATTTATTAGAGAGAAATTTAATATTATCCCGGTTTGAGACCGCAAAATGACTGATAAACTGCTAATCACTATGGCTTCTTGGGCTCGCTGGCTTCTTGTCACTGGTGTATCTTTGATTGTCGGCGTTGTGATTCTTGTCTTGGTTGGTAGGCAAACTATTAGTCAAGTGGATAGTTTGCGTCCAGATATTGAGGAATTGCTTTCAGACAACATTGGAGTGGAAGTCTCTCTTGGTCAATTAAGTGGCGAGTGGCCGAGGCTAGTGCCTATATTGGAAGTAGCCAGTGTGACCATTATTGATACTGACCAAAGCCCTTCGCTTGTGTTAGATAAGATCCGAGCAGAACTTGATCTATTTAGGAGCCTTCGGCATACCAATGCGGTATGGAGAGAGTTAGTTATTGATGATCTATCGATCACAATGGTTGAAGACTCTGTAGGACGTTGGAATTTGAAAGGCTTTACAGGAGGGTCTGAAACAGATTTGGGTGAGCTTTTAAAACCCTTTATGCACAGTAGGTTGATCCATTTAGAAAACATTCATATAGACCTTCAATCATTCTCAGGTGAATCAACTAGTATTAAAGGGGCATCGGTCAAAGTTGAGAACGACGATGAGTTCCATCGCAGTGAAATGTCGGTTTACTTCTCAGACCAGGATGTTCCTGCCCTTTTTGTTTTAGAGGGGTATGGAGATCCGTCAGATCTTGACTCATATAACGCCGAAGGTTATCTAAAGATTCAGAACTTTGATATATCAGCGCCGCTGGTAGAGTTGGGGAAATCTTTAATGCCAGGTTCATTTAGTGAGCTTAAGCAATTTAAAGCTGGAGCAAATAGTGAAATCTGGTTTGATATAAGCCAAGACGGAAGAATAGATATTGAGGGGACCATGTCAGTCTCTGAAGTGTCCTTGGATTGGTTGGCTGATGTGCCGCCTATTACTAACATGAGTTCAGATATTATTGGTTGGTATATCCCAGGGTCAAGTTGGGGATTTCGTTTTCAGAGCCTTGATTTTGACTGGTCGGATACACAAATAGAGCCATTAGATGTTGTCTTCAGTGAGAGGCTGGGCCCTCAGTGGGAGGATTTTGATGTTTCTATTAATCATTTGAATCTAGACCTGTTGTCTGACTTGCTCGAGAAAGCCGATGTTTTGACAGATAGCATTTTAACAACTGTCGATAAGCTTCGGCCTCGAGGAGAGCTGAGTATTCTAACCTTCGGGCGCAATAAAGCTGGGTACTTTGCCTCAGCTAACTTAGAAAATATCAACGTTTCTCCTTATAAAGGGGCACCCGGGATTAAAGGCGTTAATGGATACCTGGAGATAGAGGGGACAAAAGCGCTTTTCCATATTGAAGATAATGATGGGTTTCAGCTATTTTTCCCGAAGGTATACAAGGACTACCTGCCAATTCAGAAGGCAGTGGGAACCGTTTACGCACAATTCAATGGCCCCGATGAAAATTTGATAATTAGAAGTTCTAATATTACTGCTCAACTCGAGGCAGGCAATGCTAATTTTCTATTTTCGGTGGAGCGAAATAAAACCAAAAACACATCTATACCTGAAGTTGCTCTGATCATTGGTGGGGCCGATATTAATGCAGCCTATTTTAATGAATACTTGCCCTATAAATTGTCACCCTCATTACTAAAATGGCTAGGCGCATCTAATTTAAAGGGAAACGTCAGAGAGTTTGGATTACTTCAGAGGGCTGGTTCTGGCGTTGATGGAGCGGTAATGAAGACCACGCAGTTGATGTTTGATATTGAGACTGCTGCTCTTGATTATCATCCTCAATGGCTTGGGCTGAGAGACTTTGATGCAATAGTGTTAGTTGATGATCGTTTTACTCAAGGTGAAGTATCTCGGGGAACTATAGGTGGTGCAAATATTTCGAATACCAGCTTAGAATTGGGAAGCTATCCGCTTGGACATCCCAAGTCTAATTTGTTAACGATTAATGGAGAACTTGATTCGAGTGTTTCCAAGGCTATTGGTATCCTAGCTAACTCATCATTGGTTAATAATCTCGGTCCTTTACCGAGCTGGGAGTATGAGGGGAAAGTTGAAGCTCAATTAGCTCTTCAGGTTCCTTTAAGGCAGTCGGAAGGGGCCTCCTCTGCAGGTACTTACAATATTTCAAGTACGCTGATTGATGCACAGTTATCCATTCCTAATACGCCTGTTAGCCTTACTCAAATGAATGGAGTTCTTAACTTCTCAAATGAGAGGGGCCTATATTCTGATTCGATCACAGGTCAATTGTGGAACCAAAATTTGTCCGCGAGTCTGGCAAAGCGAAGTGGTATGCAACGGATCTTCATAAATACTATCGTTGAGCCAGCGAGTCTTAACCAGCTAGTCAATTTTCCATGGACTAGAGTTGTCACCGGCAACATTCCCATTGAGGGAGAATTGACCATTAACGGTGGAGTTGGGGTTGCTCAGGAGTCATTAAGTTTGGGATCAGACAACCTCAGCCCAGTGACTTTACTCATAAAGAGCCAGTTAGAATCTAATGAGATAATCCTTCCGTGGCCGTTGGGGAAAAGTGCTCGTGAAAAACGAGATCTTGCTTTGAAATTGCACTTTGATTCTGGGTTGACCCGCATCGAGGGAACCATGGGGGATAAATTGGTTGCAGATCTACGATTTGTTGAAAGCATTTTTAAAAGAGGAGTTGCAAGTTTTGATCGAACAGCAAGTATTCCTTCTGATAATGAAATGCTAATTGCAGTTTATCTACCAACGGTAGATCTTGACTCTTGGCGTCCGGTTGCAACCTTATTTGGTGAACAGTCTTCTAAGACTCAACCCTCATGGTATCCAGTCTTCGATATGAACTTTGATTTTCTTGAATTGGGTGCCTTAGAGTTAAAACAGATCAAATCAGAAACTAAGTTTTTTGATGGCCAAATTGATTTGCAGTTCTTTACTAATCTTGGTGATGGAAAGTTATTAATTGACGACACCCTCGGCGATGTGCCGAAGCTAACTTTAACCAGGCTAAATATGTCTAAAGACTTTTTGGCTGAGAAAGTAAGCGATCAATTATTAGATCCAAGAACATTTCCAGCATCAGATATCGTCTTGGAAAGTGTGGTTGTCGATGAAAAATTGTGGGGCAATATATCTTTTCAATTACGGCCAAATTCAGAGGGCGCAGCGTTCAAGAATATTCAAGGAGATATTTTTGGATTAAAGCCAGGTGAGCTTGCTGAGGAAGGAGAGGCTCTATTTTTCTGGGGGTTTGATGATAAGCAATATTCCAGCCGGCTGACCGGGCCAGTGGGTATCAATAATATAGGCGATTTTTTCGAGGGCCTAGAAATACCCACGCCAGTAGATAGCCAGTCAGGGAAGTTAGTTCTTGACCTTGAGTGGTTGGATCAACCTTGGAATTTTTCTAAGCAAAATATAGCTGGAAACTTCTATGTAGAGCTCAATCAAGGTAGCTTTTATACCTCTCCTGGAGGTGCTAGTGCTGCGTTAAAATTGATTAGTTTATTTAATTTTGCGAATTGGTTGCGACGATTACAGTTGGATTTCTCTGATGTAGTAGGAGAAAATTTAGCTTATAACAATCTTCAGGGTAAAGTGGAATTTGATGGAGGTAGTGCGCGTCTTTTCGATCCGCTCAGGATGGAGATGCCCTCAGGTCGCATGAGTATGGCAGGTGATTTTAACCTACTTAATGAAACTGCAGATGCAAAACTTGTTGCGACTTTACCAGTGGCTACTAACTTGCCATGGGTAGTTGCGCTGTTGGGAGGTATTCCTGCAGCTGCAGGAGTTTACGTAACGAGTAAGATCGTAGAGAAACAAGTAGATAGACTCTCCAGTATTAGCTATACCTTAAATGGCCCATGGGATGATATCGAAGTTTCTGTTGATAAAATATTTGCTGCGCAACTAGATGACAAGCCTGTTGACACTCAAGTTCCCGAGCAATCG
The DNA here is from genome assembly GCA_004211905.1 of SAR92 clade bacterium. Classification (GTDB taxonomy): domain Bacteria; phylum Pseudomonadota; class Gammaproteobacteria; order Pseudomonadales; family Porticoccaceae; genus HTCC2207. Next base: position 117,385 of record SHBP01000003.1, on the reverse strand, counting down.
AGTAGTGATAAGGAATAATAGCACCCAACTGAGCGAGAGAATGCACCTATATTTAGTGGATATTGGCCGACTCAATATTTTTTGGTGGCTTGAAATAAATGTTATTCAGCTAGTGATCTGATATAAGTAAAAAGTTTTCGACTGGCGACCGCCGATTTTTTAAGTTCTTGCTCGCGGTTAGCTTGTCGTTGTAAATTGCGCAATTTTTGGCGATCTGCAAGTGAGTGCTCATTGACAAAATCATCGATGGCGCTATTTCCTCCGTTAATCAGTCTGTCGCGCCACTGCTCTAGCTGTGCAAAATATTGACGGTAAGTTAGAGATTGATGGTCCATTTTGTCGAGTGTTGTTTGAATATCGTCGATATCTGATATACGCATTAGTTTGCCGATATACTGCAAGTGACGTCTTTTCGCTTCTCGGCTTTTTAATCTTCGAGCTTCATAGATCGCTTCTTCTAAAGCTTCTGGTAAATTAAATTTTTGGAGCTTTCCTTCAGGCATCTCAACTAATTCTTTACCTATAGCTTGCAATGCATGACTATCTCTTTTTAGTTGAGATTTACTGGGTCCGTCATACTCAGGTTTTTCTTTAGAATCGTCCATTACACAAGAAATACTGCTGCGAGTCCAAGAAAGGACACGAACCCGACAATATCCGTAATCGTGGTGAGAATAACTGAACCAGCTAATGCAGGGTCAATTTTTAGAGACCTTAATATTACAGGTAAAATCGTTCCGGTAAGTGCGGCAGCTATTAAGTTAATAGCCATCGCCAGGCCGATGATAATGGCCATTCTTATATCTTGAAACCATATAGAAACTATACAACCAACCAATAGGGCATACAAAAGACCATTTACAATGCCTACAGCAAACTCTTTACTCAGCAACCAACTTATATTTCCCCGTTCAATCTGGCCCAAAGCCATACCTCGAATTACTACGGTGAGGGTTTGGCTTCCTGCGACGCCTCCCATGCTAGCAACAATAGGCATCAGGATGGCGAGGGCAACCAGCTTGTCCAGAGTCGCTTCGAACAGGCTAATAGCAGAGGATGCTACTATAGCTGTAATTAAGTTAACACCTAACCATATGGCGCGGCGCGGTGCGGTTCTACTAATTGATGAAAATGTGTCTTCAGTGTCACTCAGACCTGCCATTGCGAGTAATGAGTGGTCAGCGTCCTCCACAATAACATCAACAACATCATCAATCGTGATACGTCCTAAAAGTCTATTGTGATCATCAATAACCGGTGCAGATACTAAGTCATAGCGCTGAAACCGAAGGGCAACCTCTGAGTCAATCAAGTTGACATCAATTGCTTTAACACCCGTATTCATAACCTCTCTAACGGTGGTTGATGGTGATGAAGTAAGGAGTTTACTGATTGGTAAGTTGCCTAAGAAAGTATCATTGCGGCTCACGACAAAAAGATTGTCAGTGATGTCTGGGATCTCTTCAAATCGTCTTAGATATCGCAATACAACATCAACATTAATATCTGGCCTAACGGTAATAACTTCGGGATCCATAAGACCCCCAGCAGTATCCTCAGCGTAAGTGAGAACGGACTCTACACGCTGACGGTCTTGCACAGACATCGCTTTCAGTACTTCTGGGATTACCTGATCTGGTAATTGCTGAAGAATATCTACTATGTCATCGACATCGAGACCTTCTGTTAATAGAGCCACTTCAGCCCCATCCATCTTGTTCAGAAACTCTAATTGAATTTCATCTGAAAGATCATGAAGTACCTCACCAGAGATCTCTGGATCGATAAGTTCCCATAGAACATGCCGGTATTTAGGTGGTGCAGTCTCGAGTTGATGTGCGATATCTGGAGGTGAAAGATTATTAAGGGCGTGGCGAATCTGATTCAATGTTACTGAATCTAGTGCGCTATCAAGTTTGGTAAGTAAATTATCGTTGATAATCATACATCGCTTTCCCGGTCGAGCCATATGGTGCTGGACTAGACTCCATTCTAGCTTTGTATGGGAAAATTCGATAGGGGATATTTAAATTAGTCTACGGTTGTCATTTGACCATAGCCCTAAACGAGACCAAATCACTCCCCCTCACCAAAAAAATCAGCGAACAGATCAGTTATGGCTTGGCACGCTAACTCTTCTTCTAGGCCATCAAATTCAAAAATGAGTTCTGTCCCTTGGGCTGCAGCTAACAGCATTAACGACATTATACTTTTTGCATCTACCAGAGGTTTCTGAGTTCCTGTCCTGATGGAACAGGAGTAACGCCCAGCCGTGCTCGCTAATTTAGTCGCAGCACGGGCATGGAGTCCCAGTTTATTAATAACGAGAATTTTAGAGCGAATCATTACATTTCATCAAGGAAGCTCCTTGTGAACTACCTGGACAGACGGGTGCTTACTTGAAAAATACTCATGAAGACGATTTGCCAAGTATACAGAACGATGCTGACCACCTGTACATCCGATTGAGATAGTTAAATAGCTACGATTATTGGCTTGAAATTTAGGGATCCAGCGGGTTAGAAAACCAATAATATCTGCGAGCATTGAAGCTACCTCTACTTGACCCTCAAGGAATTCAATAACCCCTATATCATTGCCTGTTTGTGTTCTAAGCTCTTGTTTCCAATAAGGATTAGGCAGGCAGCGCACGTCAAAAATAAAGTCAGAGGCTTCAGGTAGACCGCATTTAAAACCGAAAGATTCAAACAGTATAGACATATGGCCAGTACTCTTAGGATCGACAGAGTTTTTGACAAGATCTCTTAATTGATGCAACGAAAGTCCGGATGTATCCAGATTTCTATCTGAGATGTTCAAAATTGGAGAAAGTATCTTTTCTTCAAGATCAATTGCTTCGGGCAGACTGACATCACCTCTACTTAAAGGATGCTTTCGTCTGGTTTCACTATAGCGTCTAATGAGTTCACTGCGACGAGCTTGAAGAAAAAGGACGCTTACATCGATGCCCCCTGCTTCCAGTCTACTTAATATTTCGGGTAGTTTGTTGAGATCACCCACTATATTGCGAGCATCGATACCCACCGCTAATTTAGTCTCGTAAGCAACAGTTTCGGGTGCCTCATCCTCGATTAGAGTCAGTTGAGAGTTACCTCTGCTATCCTCAGAGTTGAGTTCCTTGATTAGGTTTGGCAATAAGCTAGCTGGTAAATTATCGATACAGGTAAAGCCGATATCTTCAAGGACATTCAGCGCAGATGTTTTGCCCGAACCCGAACGGCCGCTGACAATCACCAGGCGTAACATTAACTAGATCGCTCTAGAGCTAAAGCAGTTTCATAAAGGTCGTGATTTGTTCTGCATTCTCGCAGTTTTTGACGGGATTCATCCTTTTGCATCAACGCTGCAATTCTTGCCAGCGTCGCCAAATGTTCATCATTTTTCTCCTCGGGGACTATCAGCGCAAAAACTAAATCAACAGGTTTATCATCGAAGGCATCGAAGTCAACTGGGGTTTTAAGAGTAATTAAGCAGCCATGTATTCTCTTGAAGCCAGGCGCGCGGCAATGAGGGATAGCCACTCCATCGCCGATAGCAGTACTGCCTAATTTTTCCCTTGCTACAAAACTATGGAAGAGGCTATCAGTCTGTTCTTCATTGCCACCTAAATAATCACTTATTAGGGAAGAAAGGTTTTCAAGAACTCGCTTTTTGCTTGACCAAGGCAACCCACTTTGGGTGGTAGCATGGGTCAATACATCATTTATTTTCATTTATTGCTTCAATGGCCTCGATGTTTTTCTTTGTGCTTTATGAGTTGTCTATCCAACTTATCCGATAGAGAGTCGATAGCGGCATACATATCTTCATGTTCCGAAATTGCAAACAGCTCCGCCCCAGTGACATGAACAGTTGCCTCAGCTTTTTGTCGCAACTTTTCCACTGTCAGTATTACTGAGGTGCTTGTTATTTGTTCGTAATGCCTCTCTAGTTTGGACAATTTATTGGTAACGTAGTCTCTAATTGGATCTGTAATCTCTAGATGGTGCCCACTTATAGTCATCTGCATGTAGTACTCCTTTCAATTAGCATTTTAAAATCGTTTCCTCTGACTTGACGAAGGTATACCTAAACTTTCACGATATTTGGCAACCGTTCGTCTTGCAACTTGGATACCTTGTTCCTCCAATAGAGCCATTAATTTATTATCGCTTAATGGCTTTGACGGGTTCTCTGCGTTTATTAGAGCTTTTAGAATAGCGCAAACTGCGGTTGATGAAAACTCTCCTCCAGCTGAAGTGCCAACATGGCTTGAGAAAAAATATTTTAGTTCGAAAACTCCTTGAGGCGTAGCCAAATATTTAGCCGTGGTCACCCGCGAAATTGTTGATTCATGTAATTCCAATTTCACCGCAATATCTGATAAGACCATCGGTTTCATCGCTATAGGGCCGTGATCTAAAAAACCCTGCTGAAGCTCTACAATCGTTATGGCAACACGCATTAATGTATCATTTCGACTTTCAATACTCCGCAGAAACCAACGTGCTTCCGCCAAATTATCCTTTAAGTATTGATTTTGATCACTATTGTCTGAGCGTTTAATTAGGTCTGAATAGGCGGTATTAATTTTTAAGCGTGGAACATTAGAATCATTTAGCCTGACTTTCCAGCGCCCCGATATTTTTTCAACATAGGCATCCGGAGCGATATATTCAGCATCATTAACAGATATTGATTCACCCGGGCGGGGATTCAAGCTTCTTATTAATTTGAGCGTACCTTGTAACTCTTCAACAGAATAGCGTGTTTTTTTAGCCAAACTGGCTAAATCAATGGAAGCAATATCTGTTAAAAAATCAGATACAAGTCTAATTGCTTGCGCGATAAAGGGAGTTTTATTCGACAATTGATTAAGCTGGATAAGTAGGCACTCTCTCACATCCCTACCAAAAATACCGGGAGGATCGAACTGTTGGAGGCGATGCAACACGGCTAGTAATTCGTCATCCTCGATTGGGTCATCGGTATCTTTGGCATGATGGTGGGAGAGAATATCCGATAGATTGTCGCTAATCATGCCTGAGGGTTCAATTGCATCTATATATGCTTCAGCTATCTGTTTATCACGTTGAGAGAAAGGCGTTAAGTTGAGTTGCCATAACAAGTGATCTTGAAGTGATTCAGTGACATGATAAACCTGCTCCCAGTTACCCTCTTCATTACCAGTTGAAGCGGGGGTAGAGGTGTTAAAACTTTCCTCCCAACTCGCATCAACAGGTAGGTCAGCAGTTTTTTCTGTGGTCCAGTCAGAGTCTGATTCGTCATCTGTGATGGGTTTGTCAGTTGCATCCGTTGCGGCTTGTTGTGTATCAGAGTCATCAGCATTTAAATCTATGGTAGTGGTGTCTTGCGAATCCGAAGATTCCTCATCTGATTTTGAGGTTCCAGGATTATTGGTCTCTTCATCCACTTCCAGCAGAGGATTACTGTAAAGTTGTTCTGTAATTTCTTGACTTAATTCAATAGTGGATAATTGCAGCAACTTGATTGCTTGCTGCAATTGAGGGGTCATTGTCAGCTGCTGGCTAAATTTTAATTGTAAGCCTGGACGCATAGAGTAACTGTTTACGCTTTAGTTAAAGAAGCAAGTTTAGTGCCGAAACTACTGATGTGGCAATGCAATAATGCAAAAAAGACTATTTTTATAGAGTAAAGTGTTCGCCAAGATAGGTTTGTCTGACTTTTTTGTCATTCAAAATATGTTCTGTAGATCCCTCTGCGATAACATGGCCTTCACCAATAATATATGCGTGTTCGCATATATCCAGAGTTTCTCTGACATTATGATCAGTTATCAGCACTCCAATACCTTTGTCACGAAGATGGCGAATAATATCTTTAATATCGTTTACAGAAATAGGATCGACACCAGCAAAGGGTTCATCAAGTAAAACAAATTGAGGGTTGGCAGCCAGTGCTCGAGCAATCTCAACTCTTCTTCGCTCTCCTCCTGATAAACTCATACCAGTACTTTTAGCAAGATGGGAGATATGAAATTCATTGAGTAGAGTTTTCAGGATCTCTTGCCGCTCATTACGTGTTAAGTCCTTTCTTGTTTCTAGTATAGCTAAGACATTATCTTCAACGCTCATTGCTCTGAAGATCGAAGGTTCTTGCGGTAAATAGCCCAGGCCCCTGCGGGCTCGCCCATGCATTGGTAGTGAAGTTATATCCTCATCATCAATACGAACAGTGCCGCCATCTTGAGAAACTAATCCAATAATCATATAAAAGCATGTAGTTTTACCTGCTCCATTGGGGCCTAACAGACCAACAATTTCTCCCTGCTTTACGGATAAAGAGACGTCCCTAACAACAGGCTTTTTTGCGTATGATTTAGCCAGGTTTCTAGCTTCCAAGGTAGCCATCAGCTTGTTTCCTCGAGATTTTCTAAGGATGCTCCAGTCCTGACAGGCTCATCCATTGCTGTCCCAGTCTGCTTAAAAGGAGGAATAACAAGCTGTATTCGTTTTTGATCACTTTGATCATCGCCCTTAGCTTTCCACGTTCCTTTAGCCAAATCATAGTTGATGGTATCACCTTTGATAAAGGTACCATTTCGAGCTAGAGAAGCATTAGTTTTTAGATTAATAATATCGTTGATCAAGAGATACTCAATGGTCTCGGCTTTAGCTATAACAAGTGTAATATCATCGAGCGAGACTTGCTGGTAACTAGCAGGTGATCCTAAACACAAAATCCGACTCACCGTGTCGCCCTCGTAGTGGATTGTGACTTCCTCAGCATCAATCAAAATACTTCCCTGCCTAATAATGACGTTACCGCGATACTGAGTTAGGCCTGTTAATTCATTGCGTTCAGCATAGTCTGCAGAAACCGAAATGGGTTGAGCGCGATCACTCGAGAGTGCCGAGGCCATACAGCAGTGGGCCACAATAAAAAAAATCAGTAGTTTTCTAAATAGCATCATGAGTTGCACGTACTTTGGAGTTTATTCTAAATATTTCTTTATCAAGATTTGCATTTAAGCCGGTGCCGGATAACGTTAGCTCAGGGGACACTAATTTAAAACCTCCATCCGTTGTAACGGTCATGCGCGCCGAGTTGTAGCTAAGATTATTCGAGGTTAAGGTACTCTGCTGGCTGATGCCGTTGATAAACGCCACAACATCTCCATTCAAGGCCAACTTACTGCCATCTGCTGACAGTGTTCCTGAATTAGCAACAAAAGAAACACCTTTTTCTTCACGCTGCTCCAAATTACCTATTCGAGAGACAAAGCGAGGAGCCGATAAATGCAATTGGGTCTCTCCAGACAATAGTTCCATTTTGGATGAAGTTAAGATAAATAATTCATTTCCATTGTCAGAGAAACGCTGACTTGTCATTGTTGTCATGTAACTGTCAACACTTGGTTCTTGAACCAATTGAGAATTATTTTTACGTATAAAAGACTCAGGAGGAGAATCCCAAACAACTAAAAACCAACTAATGATGACTACTAGGGTAATGCCAATGAAAGATTGGCGAATCATTGGTATTGCCTCACAATTTCACTGAACTTTCCCTGTGCGGTAAGTATCATTTCTGCAACTTCACGCACTGCGCCATTGCCGCCAGTGCAGGCCGTCTGCCAATCAGCCTTTGCGGCTAAAGTGCTACTAGCATTCGCTACAGTGATACCTAAACCTACTTTTTTGATCACCGCAAGGTCAGGTAAATCGTCTCCTATAAAAGCAATTTCATCGAGAGTTATGTCCAAGGATGGCAGTAATTCATTTAAGACGGTTAATTTATCCTCACGACCTTGGATCACAGGGTTGATACCTAATTCATCGGCTCGTCTTTGCAGTAGGGAAGACATCCTGCCTGTAATAATACCAACTTGAATGTTGCCTTTTTGTAAGAGTTTTATGCCAAGACCATCTTGAATATCAAATCCCTTCATTTCCTCACCACTATTGCCATAGTAGAGTTTTCCATCCGTGAGTACGCCGTCTACATCGAGTAAAAGAAGCTTAATTTTTTGTGCAGCATCTATGACTGACTTTGGACTTGCACTCATTAAATTACTCCCGCTCTTAGGATGTCATGCAGGTGCAAGACGCCAGCAATATGGTCTTTCTCTTCCACAATTAGAGCTGTTATTGAAGCCGTTTCCATAATGGTTAGCGCTTCTGCGGCAAGCATGTTTTGGGGGATTGTCTTAGGATTTGCCGACATAACATCAGAGATCGAAGTGGTAGCAAAGTCTATCTTGAGATCTATGATGCGTCGTAAATCACCATCAGTAAAGATACCCACCAGCTTGGCGTCATCTGACATTATTGTTGTCATGCCTAGGCCTTTTTGGGTCATCTCAATCAGCGCATCCTGTAGTGTCTTATCAGCGTTCACGACTGGAATTTGATCACCTTTGTGCATGATATCTTTAACCCGCAATAACAGTTTTCGACCCAAGGCTCCACTAGGGTGAGAGAACGCAAAATCTTCTGCGTTAAAGCCGCGAGCCTCCAAAAGAGCGATTGCTAGAGCATCTCCCATTACTAGGGTAACAGTAGTACTTGTTGTCGGTGCCAAATTAAGAGGGCAAGCTTCAATAGTGACGGAAACATCAAGGTTTGCACAGGCCGCTTTAGCCAGTTGCGAATGCTTGTCTCCTGTCATGCTAATCATGGGAATACCTAATCGAGCGATCAGAGGAAGAAGTGTCACGATTTCATTCGTATTGCCTGAATTCGATATCGCTATGACCACATCAGCCTTTGTGATCATACCAAGATCGCCATGGCTAGCTTCACCAGGATGAACAAAAAATGCAGGAGTACCGGTACTGGCGAGGGTCGCAGCAATTTTGTTACCGATATGTCCTGATTTACCCATTCCGGTCACAATCACACGCCCCTGACATGCCAAAATTGTTTCACAAGCAATGCTAAATTGCTGATCTACACGAGACGATAGAAGTCCAACTGCTTCAACTTCCATCTTAATAGTGCGAAGGCCTGATTCAATAAAATCGATCATTTCGGAATGCGCTCGTTATAGTTCAAAATTTCTTATTATGCATTATATGACGAAAACGTCTTCTCAGGTAATCACTAGCCGGCCATCATAGATGGCCATAACAAAAGATAGTAGCAACAGTATCCCGATAACAAAATAACGCCGACAGTTCTAGAAAGGTGTGCGCCTGTGTTTCTACGTTTCCCTTTTGCAAGTGAAACAGCAAGTATTATAACCATTAACAGCGTCATCGCCGCTAGAGAAAGATAATCTCGAGTGAACACTTCTTGAGTTAGATTCATTGGCGCAATAGCTCCTGCTGTGGCCATAACCAGTAGTATGTTAAATAAATTTGAGCCGAAAATATTCCCTACTGCTATATCATGGTGACCTCTTAGAGCACTCATAATAGACGCGGCTAATTCTGGCAGGCTAGTCCCAATGGCGATAACCGTCAATCCAATTATAAGATCGCTGACACCAAAATAGCGGGCGATATCTTTTGCGCCCCAGACAGTGATTTCAGCACTAATAAGTAGCGCGGCCAAACCAATAATCAGCCATAGTCCAGAGCTTTTTAAGGAGGTTTCCTTGATTGACTCAGTGCCTATATGAGTTTCTACATCCGCATCTGGTTGGCTCTTCTTGTATTTCACAACAATGATCAATAGTGGGATAACCAAGAAACCAAGGGCAAGGCTTTCCCCGCGATCTAGCTGTCCATCGTAAAGGCAGAGTCCAGCTAAGGCGGTAATAAGTATGAGTATCGGGCTTTCTTCTCGTAAAAGATGCTTTTGTATGGGAATAGGCGCGACGATGGCTGTGATGCCAAGTACTAAACCAATATTGGCTAAATTTGAACCAATGGCATTACCAACGGCTAAACCACCTGAATTTTTCAACGCCGCATTAATTGAAACGATGATCTCAGGGGCTGACGTGCCTATTGAGACAACAGTTAGTCCAATAACTAGTGATGAGATGCCAAAACTTCGAGCTACACCAACACTGCCGTTAACGAATTTATCAGCACCCCAAACCAAGCCCAAGAGACCTGCAATTAAAGCGAGTATGGATATATAAATTGCAGGCATAAGCTCTCCGCAGCCAGGGTGCATTTTGTTTATTCAACCACTCAGGAATGGTATAGTGCGCGACTCCAAAAGTCAGCAGTGTTTTTAAGAAAGTTATTTTTCATGGATTATCGATACAAAGTGGTGTTAAAGGATTTAATAATTGGACTATTTTATGAACAAATTGAGTGTATTTAGTAGAACCCTAGGGTTGTGCTTAGTGATATTGAGTTTCTCGCCGTTAGTTGGTGCGCAAATGTCTGCCCAAACCGTAGCAAGTAAGCAAGATCCGTTTGATAATATTGAAACAATGACGAGCGAATTACTAACCATTATTGCTGACCACAAAGGCCAGTACCCTCGGAATGAGAAATCCTACTTTAGTGCGCTAAATAATCTCATGACCCCTTTTGTTGATTTTGATTATGTGGCAAAAAAGGTCATGGGAAAAAAATACGTGAAATTATCAACAAGAGAGCAGCGCGATCGATTTGTTGGGGTTTTTCGAGAAGGTTTGGTAGAAACTTATGGTCGCGGTTTGATGAGTTATGGCGATGAGAAGATTGTTTTAGTAAACAGGCAGGTGTTACCTGACGAAAAGAGAGTCGTTATTGTAAAGCAAGAGATTCGGGGTGCGACAGCAGTATATCCACTCAATTATTTGATGGCAAAAAAGAGAAAAACCGGCGAGTGGAATGTCGTTAATGTGACTTTAAATGGGATAAATTTAAGTAAAACTTTCTCGAGTCAGTTCCAAAATGCGGCCCGCAAATCCTCCGATGACATCGATAAAGTTATCGATGGATGGCTTATAAGTAAATAGTTAAAGAATGTGAGAGAAAAGAATGGATCTTGAAGAGATTAAAAGTTTACTAGAGTCCACATTAATTGATTGTGAGGTTCAAGTTGAAAGCCAGGGAAATCATTTCAACATCGTCGCAGTAGGTGATTTTTTCGAAGGGAAGCGCGCGGTACAGCGCCAGCAGTTAGTGTATGCGGTTTTAAATGACCAGATATCGTCTGGGGCTATCCATGCGGTCAATATGAAGTTATTTACTCAACAAGAGTGGCAGGATCGTAGTTAATACAAATTTTAGACTGTAAAAAACTACCTAGCAGATGCTGTATTTATAGAACGATTTTTCTTTTTAAGGTTATCCAATGGATAAACTCATTATTCAAGGTGCAGGACCACTTCAGGGCGAAGTGTGGATCTCAGGCTCTAAAAATGCCGCACTACCGATATTATCGGCCTCATTGCTTTGTGAAGGTTTGGTCACTATTGACAATTTACCGCACTTGCAAGATGTGACTACAACGATCGAGTTATTAGGCGCTCTGGGTGTGAGCCTCAGTGTCGATGAAAGAATGTCAGTTGAAATAGATACATCCACATTGAATAGCGTGACTGCACCCTATGACCTTGTAAAGACTATGCGGGCATCTATACTAGTTTTAGGCCCTCTATTGTCTCGTTATGGAGAAGCCAACGTTTCATTTCCTGGAGGTTGTGCCATTGGTAGCCGTCCCGTTGATCTTCATTTGCGCGGGCTGGAAGCAATGGGTGCAACTATTGATATTGACAAAGGGTATATCAATGCGATCTGCGATGGCCGTTTAAAAGGCACTCGGATTCTTATGGATTTGGTGTCAGTCGGAGCGACTGAAAATTTAATGATGGCCGCTGCCTTAGCCGATGGAATCACAACAATTGAGAATGCCGCGCGAGAGCCAGAAATAGTTGATTTAGCGGAGTGCCTAAATGCATGGGGTGCTAATGTTCAAGGTGCTGGAACAAGTACTCTTACAATTCATGGGGTTGAGAAACTCTCTGGCGGCACATATAAGGTGATGCCAGATAGAATTGAAACAGGCACCTATCTTGCTGCAGCGGTGGCCACTCAGGGTAAGATTAAAGTGAATCAGACCGACCCCACCACCCTAGAAGCGGTATTGAGGAAGTTAGAAGAAACAGGTGCGAAGATAACCGTAGGCAATGATTGGATAGAGTTAGATATGTTGGGTCGACGGCCCAAATCTGTCAGTTTAAAAACCGCGCCCTATCCTGCGTTTCCAACAGATATGCAGGCGCAGCTAACTGCGGTTAATGCAGTTGCTGAAGGATCAGGCGTTATTACTGAAACCATTTTCGAGAACCGATTAATGCAGGTTCAAGAGCTCAATCGCATGGGTGCCCAAATTGTTGTAGAAGGTAATTCAGCTATTGTATCGGGTGTGGAAAAATTGAAAGGTGCCCAGGTAATGGCCTCGGACCTTAGAGCTTCAGCCGCTCTAGTGATTGCTGGTATGGTAGCAGAGGGAGAGACGATTGTTGATCGTATCTATCATATTGATCGTGGGTATGAATGCATCGAGGAGAAGCTAAGACAACTCGGAGCAAAGATACATCGTGCACCCGAGTAGCTAAACTTTATTTGATACATAAATTTTTGTAGTTGAGGATGCTAACCAGACATGACTCAGATTACTTTAGCGCTTACTAAAGGGCGTATTTTAAAGGAAACATTGCCGTTATTAGATCAGGCAGGAATTGAGCCCCTGGAAGATATTTTTTCCAGCCGTAAGCTAGTGTTTGAAACCAATCGAGCTGAACTTCGGCTGCTAATATTGAGAGGTTCGGATGTTGCTACCTATGTGCAGTTCGGTGCTGCAGATATCGGCGTTGCAGGTAAAGATTTACTACTAGAGCACCAAGGCGACGGATACTATGAGCCCCTAGATCTTGGTATTGCGCGTTGCAAGCTTATGACTGCTGTAGCTAAAGGAGCTCCCTCCCATCAGGGCCGACTTAGGGTTGCAACCAAGTACGTCAATATTGCGCGCAAATTTTATGCTGAGCAGGGGAGACAAGCCGACCTTATTAAGTTATACGGTGCCATGGAACTGGCCCCGATATTAGAGCTCGCCCATGAAATTGTTGATATTGTTGATACAGGCAACACATTAAAAGCTAATGGTTTGGAGGTTAGAGATGAGATTGCGGACATCAGTGCCAGACTCATTGTTAATAAAGCGGCAATGAAAACCAAATTTAGCAGTATCCAGTCGATCGTAGACGCAATCGGTCAGGCAGTTGAATTGTGAGTATATCTACCAGTAACCAAGGCGTTAAGATTTCGCGCCTAAAGACTACCGATTCCGAATTTAATGAGACATTAGACTCGCTAATTGCTTGGGATATAGCGTCGAATACTGCTGTTGAAAAAACGGTTATTGAGATTATTAGTCATATTCGAAGTAGTGGTGATGACGCATTGCTTGAATTAACCAATCGATTGGATCGTCGAAGCTGCAGTGACATCACTCAGATTGGTGTAGGCCAAGAAGAGATGAGCAGAGCCCTTGCGTCTCTAGATCACCAGACTCGTCAGGCCCTTGAGAAATCGGCTCAGCGAATAGAGGATTATCACCAACATCAATTGCAGGATTCTTGGCAATATAAAGAGCCAGATGGCACAATTTTAGGGCAACAAGTTATGCCTATGCAACGCGTAGGTATTTATGTGCCCGGAGGCAAGGCTAGCTACCCATCTTCTGTTTTAATGAATGCTATTCCAGCTCGAGTGGCTGGAGTTCAGGAGATCGTTATGGTGGTGCCGGCGCCTGAGGGGGAGCTAAGTCCCATAGTGCTGGCTGCTGCTGCTATTGCCGGTGTAGACCGTGTATTTACCATTGGTGGTGCCCAAGCCATTGCTGCACTGGCTTATGGCACTGATACAATCCCTAAAGTTGATAAAATTGTTGGGCCTGGAAATATCTATGTTGCTACCGCCAAGCGATTTGTTTTTGGGTCGGTGGGGTTAGATATGGTCGCAGGGCCGAGTGAAATTCTTGTCATTTGCGATGGTAAAACCAATCCTGATTGGATCGCAATGGACCTTTTTTCTCAAGCTGAACACGATGAAAATGCCCAAGCGATATTGCTGACCTGGGATCCTGATTTTATTCGAGCAGTAGACGAATCTATGGCAACTCTTCTTCCAGAGATGGAACGTAGTGAAATTATTACCAAATCACTGGCTAAAAGAGGTGCTCTGATTTTGGTTGATAGCCCCGAACAGGCCGCTGAAATTGCCAACCGAATTGCACCAGAACACTTGGAGCTGTCGGTGGAGGATCCCGAGTCTTGGTTGTCGAGTATTCATCATGCAGGTGCTATATTCATGGGACGCCACACCGCTGAAGCACTGGGAGATTATTGCGCTGGTCCAAATCATGTGTTGCCCACCTCTGCCACAGCAAGATTTTCCTCACCCTTGGGGGTGTATGATTTCCAAAAGCGGAGTTCGTTAATTTATTGTTCTGAGCAGAGCGCATCAGAATTAGGCAAATTGGCATCAGTTCTTGGGCGCGGAGAATCTTTGACCGCCCATGCTCGCTCAGCAGAGTATCGAATTAAAAAGTAATAGGTCTGATTTGAGAGCACTTAAAGGGCAGTTTAATGAGTAAATATTGGAGTGACTTTGTAACACAACTTGAACCCTATATCCCGGGGGAGCAACCCTGCACGACCAATATAGTAAAGTTAAACACTAATGAGAATCCGTATGGCCCCTCACCAGTGGCTATAGCAGCTATGGAAGCTGCATTGAATCAAGATTTGCGCCTATATCCACCTTCAAAGGCTGATGGACTTAAGCAAGTTATTGCTGATTACTACAGTCTCGATAGCAACCAAATTTTTGTTGGCAACGGTTCAGATGAGGTTTTGGCGCATGTGTTTAATGGATTATTAAAACAATCAGCACCCCTGTTATTTCCGGATATAACCTACAGTTTTTATACGGTGTTTTGTGGTTTATATGGCATCGATTACAAAGTAATACCTTTGAGCGGCGATCTCTCCATCGATGTTGCTGATTATCAGCAACCTAATGGTGGTATTATTTTCCCCAACCCCAATGCGCCCACAGGCAGATTGCTGGAAACTGATTCAATTGAACAACTGCTAAAAGCTAATCGAGATTCAGTTATCGTCATTGATGAAGCTTACATTGACTTTGGTGGGCAATCTGCAGTTGAACTAATTGACCATTATCCTAATTTGCTGGTCGTTCAGACTATGTCAAAATCTAGATCGCTCGCGGGCATGAGAATTGGTTATGCAATGGGTTCCGTTGAGTTGATAGAAGGTCTAGAGCGGGTTAAAAATAGCTTTAACTCCTATCCTCTTGGGCATCTGCAAATTGCAGCGGGGATTGCAGCGTTTGAGGATAAAGACTATTTCAACAAGACGTGTGACAGGATCATCAAAGACCGCGAAGAGCTGAGTAAAGATCTCAAACAACTAGGCTTTACAGTTTTACCTTCAGCGGCCAACTTCGTTTTTGTGCATCACGCTCAACATTCAGCTGAGGCCATGGCGGCTTACTTTAGAGGACTGGGTATCATCGTGCGGCACTTCAAGCAGCCGAGAATTAACTCATTTTTACGAATAACTGTAGGGACAGAGAGTCAAAATCAACAATTATTAACTGCTGTGTGTGAATTCTTAAAGTAGTCCTCTAGCTAATGCTTCCCCGCGATCACCTGCGATCACGGTAAACTCAATTAGTTTATCTTCCCTCAAAACACTTATCTTAACCGGCTGCCCAGGAGATACATTAGTAATTTGCATTACGCTCGCCGTAGGATCTGTTATTGGCACGGCATCTATTTTAACAATGAGATCCCCAACTCTTATGCCCGAGTTATCTGCTGGGCCACCATTAGTGATGCCTGAGATTCCAAATGTTTGTGAAACACCAAGCTCCTTGGCGATATTTTCAGCTAGAAACCCCGGATTAGCGCTCATACCCAGCCAGCCTCTGACAACCCTGCCGTGTTGAAGAATATCTTCTAGAACAGTTTGAGCTTCGTCCACGGGGATTGCGAAACTGATGCCGGAGGCGCCAAGTTTAGCGGTGTTGATTCCAAGTAAATTACCATAGGCATCCACCAAGGCTCCCCCTGAACTTCCTGCATTAATAGCGGCATCTGTTTGAAGAAAGTTTTCAAAAATATTTTCTTGCTGGGTGGTTCGTCCCTTTGCGCTGATGATACCTTGGGTGACAGATTGACCAATTCCTGAGGGGTTTCCAATAGCCAACACCACATCACCGATCCTAGCCTGATCAGGATCCCCCAAAGCGATAGGCGTCAAGCCTTCAATATTTATTTTTAGAACGGCGAGATCAATTTCAGGATCAGTGCCAATAACAGAGGCCGCCGCTTCACGACCATCATATAACAGCACTAAGATCTTCACAGCGTCATCAATAACGTGATGGTTAGTCAGTATTACGCCATCAGATTGCATAATGACCCCAGAGCCCAGTGATGTCCTAGGAGAGCCATTATTGGTACCCTTTAGGGTATAGACATTAACAACAGAGGGGGCAGCTCTGGATACGGCCAGTGCATAAGAAGCTTGCCCAGCCCAATCCGAGCTGATACTCGCTTGCTCTAAAGTCATCAGATCATCAGAGGGTCTGGTTGTTGTAGGGCGAAAATCAGGAACCAAGACAATTAGCACTGCTGCAACAAATAATCCCAGCATTACCGGTTTCACAAGATAATCAACGAATAATCTATTTTTTCTGATGTCTGTCACCTTGGAATTTCTCTCTCCTCTTAGATTATGTCATAACTCAGCGCTGGGAATGACTCTTCTTGTCTCAGTCTATTGCCGTAGTAAATTTGATAATTTTGGATTTGGCTTTTTTGCAGCCCGAAAAATAAGCAACATATGCCCTATAGACTGAATTAACTCAGCACCATGGGTAGCGCAGACACCTTCGCTCACGCTCTTTTTTGCGGCCCTATCCCCCACAGCAAGCTTAACTTTGATTAGCTCATGATCGTTCAGTGCTCGGTCAATTTCTGCATTAACGGTATCAGTTAGACCTTTAGTGGCAATCGTTACCACTGGCTTTAAATTGTGCCCTAAACGGCGCAAATGTTTTTTATCTGTAGCGGAAGTTGTCATAATAGGAAACTCAATTGGTAGCCACACATTCTAGCGAAAACTTACCTATGGCGAAATCTAAAAATCGCAGTTGGATCAAACAACATGTAAAGGATCCCTACGTAAAGCAATCTCAGGTTGATGGCTATCGTTCTCGAGCCAGTTATAAATTGCTCGAAATAGTAGAAAAAGACCGATTAATCCGATCGGGAATGACTGTCGTAGATTTAGGCTCAGCACCGGGTGGTTGGTCACAAGTGGCGGCAAGACTTGTGGGTCATACCGGCAGAGTCCATGCACTAGACTTATTACCCATGGACGCTATTGCAGGCGTAGATTTCATTCAGGGAGACTTCACTGAAGAGCATATTTTTGATGAACTTCTAAAACTCATTGAAAATCGGCCCGTAGACCTTGTAATTTCTGATATGGCCCCCAACTTAAGTGGTAACAAAGCAGTAGATCAACCCGCCGTCATGTATCTTGCTGAGCTCGCGGTGGATTTAGCTGAAAAAGTTTTGACGAGCAAAGGTATTTTTATCGCTAAACTTTTCCAAGGCCAAGGGTTTGACCCATTTGTGCTGCAGGTAAGAACATTGTTTAATGGGGTATCTATTGTCAAACCAGATGCTTCAAGATCCCGATCTAGAGAAGTTTACCTGGTCGCCAAAGGCTTAAAAGCCAATTGAAGAGGAAAGGAAATTGAACGATTTGGCAAA
The DNA here is from genome assembly GCA_004211905.1 of SAR92 clade bacterium. Taxonomy (GTDB): domain Bacteria; phylum Pseudomonadota; class Gammaproteobacteria; order Pseudomonadales; family Porticoccaceae; genus HTCC2207. The sequence continues at coordinate 99,635 of SHBP01000003.1, read as the reverse complement.
AAATTTAATTGTATGGCTAGTTCTGGCCGCGGTTTTAATGTCTGTTTTCAACAGCTTTGCACCTGAAGTAGAGAAAAACGATATTGATTACTCCGACTTTATTAGCGAAGTTCAAAATGATCGTGTTAGTGAAGTGGTTATTGCCGACCTGATCATCACTGGTGAGCGCAATGATGGCACTAAGTTCAGATCAGTACGCCCCAACATGCAAGATCCCAAGCTGATGGATGAATTAATTAACCACCGCGTTAGAGTGATCGGTAAAGAAAAAGAAGAGCCAAGTTTAATTTCTAAGTTGTTAGTTGCAGCCTTTCCGATTTTGTTAATTCTCGCCATTTTTATGTTTTTCATGCGTCAAATGCAGGGCGGTGCGGGGGGCAAAGGTGGCCCAATGAGCTTTGGTAAAAGCAAAGCCAAGTTGCTCACAGGTGATCAAATTAATACTACCTTTGCCGACGTAGCAGGTGTAGATGAGGCTAAAGAAGATGTCAGCGAGTTAGTTGAGTTTTTAAGTGATCCGAGTAAATTCCAACGCCTTGGTGGACGCATACCCAAAGGGGTACTGATGGTCGGTCCTCCGGGAACTGGTAAAACGCTACTAGCAAAAGCGATCTCTGGTGAAGCAAAAGTGCCTTTCTTTTCTATCTCTGGCTCAGATTTCGTTGAGATGTTTGTGGGTGTTGGTGCTTCACGAGTTCGCGATATGTTCGAGCAGGCAAAAAAACAAGCGCCTTGTATTATCTTCATAGACGAGATTGATGCTGTTGGTCGCCATCGTGGTGGTGGTTATGGCGGAGGTAATGATGAGCGTGAACAAACTCTTAACCAACTCTTGGTAGAGATGGATGGTTTTGAAGGTAACGAAGGCGTGATTGTCATCGCAGCTACCAACCGCCCCGATGTTTTAGACAAAGCATTGCTGCGCCCCGGCAGATTTGATCGCCAAGTGTATGTAAGTTTGCCTGATATCCGCGGTCGTGAGCAAATTCTCAAAGTACACGCGCGGAAGGTTCCGTTGGAAGACACTGTGGACTTATCTGTTTTGGCACGTGGAACCCCAGGGTTCTCCGGCGCAGACTTAGCCAACCTAGTTAACGAAGCAGCGCTGTTTTCAGCTCGTGGCAATCGACGCGTCGTTACAATGGAAGAGTTCGAAAAAGCTCGCGACAAGATTATGATGGGTGCCGAGAGACGCTCCATGGTGATGTCTGAGAAAGAAAAAATAAATACTGCCTATCATGAAGCTGGCCACGCCATCATTGGCCGGCTAGTGCCAGAGCATGACCCTGTTCACAAAGTAACTATTATTCCTCGTGGGCGAGCACTGGGTGTTACTCAATATCTTCCAGAAGAAGACCGGTACAGCATGAACCGTACGCAGCTTTTCAGCCAATTATGTAGTCTGTTTGGCGGCCGTATTGCTGAAGAATTAATTGGAGGTTTTGACGGGGTAACCACGGGGGCCTCCAATGATATCGAGCGTGCAACTCAAATGGCACGCAACATGGTAACCAAGTGGGGCTTGAATGAAAAAATGGGCCCGATCTTGTATGGTGAAGATGATTCTCAGGCTCCAGGTGGTGGTAATACTCATTACTCCGAAGATACCTCTAGAGAAATCGATCAGGAAGTTAAAACGATTCTCAATGATGCCTATGCTAAGGCCACAACCTTACTTGAAGAGAATCGCGATATTCTTGAGGCTATGAAAGACGCCTTAATGGAGTATGAGACTATTGATGCAGATCAAGTGGATGATCTAATGAACCGTCGCGAAGTTCGCCAACCGCGTGATTGGGACAGAGATGATTCTGACAAGCACTCAGGCGGAGACGGGGCTGGCAATAAGAAAACCAGTGCCTCTGATGAGTCACCAATTGGTGGGCCAGTCGAGGATCTGTAACGGTTACTTATAGTAACGAACCCTGAGCTACCCTTCGGTCTCGGGGTTTTTACTTTTAGGGGTGGTGAAATTCATGGCTAAGATATTGCAATGCGGTAGCAAACAATTGGATCTGTCACGCCCCGCCATCATGGGTATTCTCAATGTCACACCAGATTCTTTTTCTGATGGCGGCAACCTTTATTCTACTAATCGATTAGATATCACTAAAACGCTCAGTGCCGTCGAGCAAATGCTTTCTGATGGAGCTAATATTATAGATATAGGCGGAGAGTCTACTCGACCTGGCGCTGTGCCTGTAACAACCCAGCAAGAATTAGACCGAGTTATACCCGTACTTGAAGCAATAGTAGAGAGATTTGAGGCCCTAGTTTCAGTTGACACGAGTACCGCTGCAGTGATGGTTGAAGCCACAGTAAAAGGAGCAAGTTTAATCAATGATGTGCGAGCTCTCAGCCGGGATGGTGCTCTTCAGGCCGCAGCTCAAGCCCAACTGCCAGTATGCTTAATGCACATGCAAAACCAACCGAAAACTATGCAAATTGAACCTAGCTACACTGATGTAGTAGCAGAGGTTCTAGCTTTTTTGGAAGAGCGCACAACAACCTGCACTCAAGCAGGTATGGCCTCTGAACAAATAATTCTTGATCCTGGATTTGGTTTTGGTAAGACCTTAGCCCATAATCTATCTTTATTTAATGCAATTGATCAGTTTGTTGAGACAGGGCACCCAGTTTTGGTTGGAGTATCCCGAAAGACTATGATTGGGCAGATGCTCGGCATAGAACGAGCAGATCAGCGTTTAATCGGCAGCGTTGCTATGGCCTTATTAGCCGCTCAGCGAGGTGCTGCCATTCTGCGGGTACACGATGTACTTGAGACCAAGCAAGCCATAGATGCATGGCAAACAACAATTAGGGAAGAAAATTAAATAATGAGCAGAAAATATTTTGGTACAGACGGTATTCGTGGCACGGTAGGGCAACACCCCATCACGGCAGATTTTATGCTCAAGCTGGGCTATGCGGCAGGTAAGGTTTTAACCCACAATACCAAAGTAAAAAAGCGAGTTCTTATCGGCAAAGATACACGGGTTTCAGGCTATATGTTTGAATCCGCCCTGGAGGCTGGACTTATTGCTGCCGGTGTCAATGTTGACATGCTCGGCCCTATGCCTACGCCAGCTATCGCCTATCTAACACGAGCCTTCAGAGCGTCGGCGGGCATTGTTATTAGTGCATCCCACAACCCTGTGGGTGACAATGGTATTAAATTTTTCTCAGCAGATGGTTTTAAACTTGAGGATGAAATCGAGCTAGAAATTGAAGCATTAATAGATCAACCCCTAATTACCAATGACTCATTTACCTTAGGCAAGGCGCGCCGCATCAGTGATGCTACTGGCCGCTATGTTGAATTTTGTAAAGGGTCCTTGCCCTCCCAATTTAACTTGTCGGGTTTCAAAATTGTTTTAGATTGTGCCAATGGTGCCACCTACAATGCCGCTCCAAAGGTGTTTAAAGAGTTGGGTGCGCATACTATTACTATGGCTACCGAGCCAAACGGCTTTAACATTAATGATAAATGTGGATCTACCTACATGGAAGGACTCTGCGCTCGTGTTGTTGAAGAGAACGCTGATTTTGGTATTGCTTTAGATGGTGATGGAGACCGAGTATTATTTTCAGATGCCAACGGCGAAATAGTCGATGGCGATGAGCTTATTTACATTATCGCTCAACACCGATTGCAGGCAGGCCAAGGTTGTAACGGTGTTGCAGGTACTCTCATGAGTAACCTCGGCTTAGAATTAGCTTTAAAAGACTTGAATATTCCCTTCCTTCGAACAAAGGTCGGTGACCGCTACGTTGTTGAAGCTTTGAAAGATAACGACTGGAACCTCGGTGGTGAAGCCTCCGGCCATGTGCTTTGTAGCGATTTAAATACTACGGGCGATGGTATTGTTGCAGCGCTGCAGGTCATTAAGGCGATTTCTGACAGCGGCAAACCCCTAGCTGAACTTAAATTAGGGATGAGCAAGTTCCCACAAACTATGATCAATGTGCGGCTTGCTAAAAAGGTTGATATAACCGGTAACAGCGCCATCAATTCTGCTGTGACAGAGGCAGAAGAGAAATTGGCGGGCCGCGGCAGAGTACTGTTAAGACCGTCGGGTACAGAGCCTCTCATCAGAGTCATGGTAGAAGGCGATGACCAAGCCATAGTAGAGCAGCAAGTTCAGGCTATCGCCAAGATCGTAGAACAACAAGTAGGTTAACAGTATTACTGCGGGAAAAGCGCTTTTCCCAGTTGTAAAAAATGTGTTTGTCGGGTAGGCTTTGCGCCCTTTTGCAAGGCACCTCAGAGAGGATTGCAAGAGATGGTAAAACCACTGCTTGCCGGTAACTGGAAAATGCATGGAAATGCCAATAGCGCAACTGAGTTAGTTGAGCAATTAGCAGCCCATGAAGACACCTTTAGTGGTGTAGATATGATAGTTTTTCCTCCTGCAGTGCATCTCAGTGCGGTTGTTGCTGCACTAGCCAGTAGCGTCATTGATGTGGGTGGGCAGAATATGTCTCAACATGATGACGGAGCACTTACCGGAGAGATCTCTGGAGCAATGCTCAAAGACATTGGCTGTGATTATGTACTTGTTGGTCACTCAGAGAGGCGAACAGTGTTTGCCGAGAGCAACAACGAGATAGCAGAAAAATTTAATACCGCGCAGGCTCAGGGGTTAACCCCAGTTCTCTGTGTTGGTGAGTCACTGCAGCAGAGACAGCAGGGGCAAACGGTAAAGGTAGTCACAGAGCAAATTGCCGCAGTGATCAACTTAGTAGGTATTGAAAACCTTTGCCGAGGCGTTATCGCCTACGAGCCAGTTTGGGCTATTGGTACAGGTGAGGTAGCGACCCCAGAGCAAGCGCAAAGTGTCCATGCAGAGATTCGGTCTCAACTGGGCTCACAAGGAGCAGATACACGGCTTCTTTATGGTGGCAGCGTTAATGCAAGTAATGCTGCTGAATTATTTGCCCAACCAGACATCAATGGTGGCCTGGTAGGTGGAGCCTCTTTAAAGGCACAAGAATTTTTAAATATTGCACAGTTAATGGCATAAAGGTAAACGCAAAATCATGGAAAAATTTATTTTAATCTTTCACTTTTTGGTCGCAGTGGCACTCATTGGCCTTATTTTAATACAGCAAGGTAAGGGCGCTGAAGCAGGAGCATCTTTTGGCGCAGGTGCATCGCAAACTGTCTTTGGTAGCGGCGGCGGGTGGAACTTTTTCAGTAAAATGACAGCGCTACTGGCGACAATCTTTTTTGTCACCAGCGTTAGTTTAGCGGTAACAGCAAAGAATAAAACCGTCATCGAAGACTTCAGCATACCAGCGCTAGAATCAGTTCCAGTGGAGACACTGCAAGAGACAGATCTCCCTGAACTTGCTTCAGATGAGTCAGATATTCCTCAGTAAAAGGTTATTCAACAAATCTTCTTAGTACGAGTTTAATTGCGGATGTGGCGGAATTGGTAGACGCGCTATCTTGAGGGGGTAGTAACTTAGGTTGTGGGGGTTCAAGTCCCCCCATCCGCACCATTAAACTCTTTTATCTATTTTGTGTATATGACAGCATAAGCTGGCCATTTGGCCATCTTATTGTGTTTTAGGTCACCTAATTTGGCCAAGTTGGTTTCTTTGGTCTATTATAATTTCCTTTTTGTGAGTATCTCATCGCCGTTTCCGTCAAATGTGTTGGTTGGTTGAAGTGTCAAATCAGATTCACCTCGAGTCTAAAAAACATTCAAGCATGATTGATGACTCATAGACTAGGTAAGGCTATATAAGTCCCAGTCGGAAGCTCCATAGCGTAGAGTTTTATTTAAAACTTTAAGTATATAGGTAAGTAGTTGGCGTCAACCAAGTAATAAAAAGTAGCCGGCATTATATGAGCAGTGCAAAATGACCGGCGCGGCAAGATGGTTATACCGTTCTTGGCTGTAGCCAAAGACAAGAGATGGAATAAACACCGCTAGGGCCCATAGTGGTGGGTGATTTATAAGATGCAGTGCAACAAATAACAGGCTAGTGAGTATATTGGCCAATGAGAAAATAGACCAACGCTGATTCAAGCGTTTGGCCATAAACGGCTGAATGAGCCCTCTAAAGATTATCTCTTCGATGATTGGGTATAACACTACTAAGCTCATCAGCAAAGATAGATCAGTAATGCCTGTTACTCCCTGAGTGGCATATGTCCACACCCAAAAAGGTAGTGGTGCCACTAACAGGAACGCAAAAATAGGGTCTTTCAATAATTTATGCATACTTAGGGGTTCTTGATTTTTCAAAAAATCAGTGTCTTTTATTGTGAATATTTTGGAAACCACCGTATCATCATTTTTAATTATTGTCCTCTTAGCGGATGCAATAAAGTTTCAAGGACTTACAATACACAAAGGTGTTGAGGAGACAGGCATGACAGGCAAGATCATTGGTGGAATTTTTGGGTTCATGATAGCAGGAGGTCCTTTTGGAGCTCTCCTAGGTATTTACTTGGGCCACCAGTTTGATCGTGCTCGCTCGGGTCCTATTACTGGTGGCCAGCAGCAGCAAGCAAGAGATTCTTTTTTCCAAACAGTGTTTAGTTTGCTGGGTCACGTCGCTAAGGCCGATGGTCGCATCTCTAGTGACGAGATAGCTCAAGCGGAAGCTTTAATGGACAAGATGCGTCTTGATTCTGTGAGCCGAAAGCGTGCGATTGAATTATTTAAAAGTGGCGCCAAGCCTGAGTTCTCGATTGATGAGGCTATGCAGGAGTTTATGCGGGTTTGTGGCAGGTATAACAACCTCAAACAGCAGTTACTTAACTATTTAATTTCACTGGCCATGGCTGATGGTGATTTAGATCCGTCCGAGCAGGAAATTTTGGCTAAGGTAGCACGCCACTTAGGGTTCAGCGCTGCTTTATTCAAGCAATTTATTGAGATGATTAAAGCTCAGTCACGATTTAGGGGCTCACACTCTGGTCCTGGGGCCGGCCGGCCATCAAAAAATCAATTAGCAGATGCTTATCGTGCGTTGGGCGTAAATGCCGAAGATTCAGACAGTCAGATCAAACGAGCTTATCGTAAATTGGTTAGTCAAAATCATCCTGACAAACTCATCGGTCAGGGTATGCCCGAGGATATGGTTAATTTAGCCACTGAAAAGACCCAAGAGATTCAGGCAGCCTATGAATTAATTGTTGAGCACCGCAAATAGTATCGCTAGAGAGCTAGGTAAATCGGGTTGAAAATTTAATTCGATTAAATATATCTAGTTTAACAATGCCTTGTTGACCTACCTGCAGACCCTACCTATAATGCACGTCCTTTCTAGGAGGGGTGGCCCTTAGTTATGTGGCCATGGTGTCGGTGCGGGATGGAGCAGTCTGGTAGCTCGTCGGGCTCATAACCCGAAGGTCGTTGGTTCAAATCCAGCTCCCGCTACCAATTTTTGATAAATTGACACCAAAAGTAATGTTAAAGCAGTATTTATTGTCTATGCTTGCATTACCTTAGTAGAAAAAGGGGTCTGGTTAGTTAAGCAAGACGTTTTCTACGTTGAAAATTCGCGTCGGGTCCGGCGCAAATCGAGGAGCCCCATATTGGGGCTTTTCTTTAGAAGAGAACAAATGGGCCTAGGCCCATTTTTTGTTTGTTAGGAGAGTAGCATGGCTGTAGCTGATAGCAGAATAAGGCAACTACTGCAGCCGGTGGTTGAGGCTTTGGGATGCGAGCTCTGGGGTGTTGATTTACAGACTGGCGCTAAAACTAAACTACTGCGAATCTATATCGATAAGGACAACGATCTAGTAGGTATAGAAGATTGCGAACGTGTCAGCAGGCAGGCTAGCAGTATTCTTGATGTTGAAGACGTCATTAATGGCGAATACATTTTAGAGGTGTCTTCACCAGGGATGGATCGCCCATTGTATGAAATTGGGCAGTACGAAAAGTATGTTGGAGAGGATATTTCTCTTAGGTTGCGATTCCCCTACGAGGGTCGGCGCAACTTTAAGGGCCGTTTAACCGGTGTTGACGGCGATGAAATTATTTTGGTGGTAACGGATCATGAGTATCTGTTTCCTGTTGAAGGTATAGAAAAGGCTAACGTGGTTCCTCGTTTTTGAGGCATGTGGAGTTTATTAAATGAGTAAAGAAATTTTAATGGTTGCAGAGGCCGTATCCAATGAAAAGGGTGTCGACCAAGAGATAATCTTTGAGGCTATTGAGCAAGCTTTAGCCACAGCAACAAAAAAGCGTTATGAAGAAGGCGCCAATATTCGTGTTGTGATTGATCGAGAATCAGGTGATTACGAATCCTTCCGTTTTTGGGATGTAGTCGGTGACGATGTTCTGGCTGAGTTGGGCACTCAGTTCACCACTGAAGAAGCGATTGAAAAAGATCCAACCCTAGCCGTTGGAGATGTCTTTGAAGAAACTGTTGAAAATATTGCGTTTGGCCGTATTGCTGCGCAAACCGCCAAACAGGTCATCGTGCAACGCGTAAAAGATGCTGAACGAGAAATTATTGTCAATCGATTCAAGCATCGCGTTGGTGAGTTATTGAACGGTACAGTTAAAAAAGTCACCCGTGACCATATTGTGGTTGATTTTGGTGATAACGCTGAAGGAATGTTGCCGCGTGAAGAATTGGTCGGGCGAGAAATATTTCGTATTAACGATCGTACCCGCGTCATTCTAATGGGTATTCGCGAGGAAACTCGTGGGCCGCAACTTCTCGTATCACGGGCAACTCCTGATATGTTGGTTCAGTTGTTCCAGATTGAAGTACCGGAAATCTCTGAAGGTATTATTGAAATCAAGGGTGCAGCAAGAGATCCTGGTCAGCGCGCTAAGATTGCAGTGAAGAGTAAAGATGCTCGTATTGACCCTGTTGGTGCTTGTGTAGGCATGCGTGGTGCCCGCGTTCAAGCAGTGTCTAATGATTTAGATGATGAGCGTGTTGATATTATTTTGTGGGATGACAATCCTGCGCAGTTGGTAATCAATGCTATGGCTCCAGCTGAGGTTGAGTCTCTTATAGTTGATGAGGATACTCATTCCATGGATGTTGCAGTTAGCGCAGACAATCTTGCTCAGGCAATAGGAAAAGGCGGGCAAAATGTTCGTTTAGCCTCCGAGCTCACTGGTTGGGTTATTAATGTAATGACCACTGAGGATGCGTTAGAAAAACAAGAAGCTGAATCATCAAACTTTGTTGAGAGTTTAATGGAAGCATTAGATGTTGACGAAGATGTTGCCGTTGTGTTGGTTGAGGAAGGCTTTACCAGCATTGAAGAAGTTGCCTATGTTCCTCTTGAGGAGATGAGCGCAATTGAAGGCTTCGATGAAGATATTGCTGAAGAGCTACGAGCTAGAGCGAAAGATGCTTTGTTAACTCGCGCTTTGGCAAGTGAAGAGCAACTAACTAATGTTGAGCCAGCCGAAGATCTTTTGACGATGGATGGTATGGATAAAGCATTGGCTTATAAATTAACTGCCAAAAGCATCGTCACTATGGAGGATCTCGCTGAACAAGCGATTGATGATCTTATGGATGTAGAAGGTATGGATGAAGAAAAAGCGGCAGCATTAATTATGACTGCACGTGCACCTTGGTTCGCAGAGGAACAGAGCGAATAATCAATCGGGTAGCAATAGAGGATAACCGATGGCTGAAGTTACAGTAACTGAACTAGCAAAAACCGTGGGCGCATCTGTCGACCGTTTGCTAATGCAAATGAAAGAGGCAGGGCTTTCCCATGATTCCGCTGATGCTGCGGTATCTGACGAGGAAAAGCAGATTCTGCTGGCATATCTTAAAGGTCTGCACGGCGAAAATAGTGGTGAACCCAAAAAGATCACTCTTAGACGTAAGACAGTAAGTACCTTAAGGTCTGGAAATCGTAAAACCGTAAATATTGAGGTGCGCAAGAAGCGAACGTATGTCAAACGTAGCGATGAAGAGTTGCAAGCCCAGGCTGAGTTAGAGATTGAGGCAAAAGCACGTCAAGAAGCTGAGATGGCTGCTAAAAAAGTAGCAGAACCAGTAGTTAAGAAAAGCTCAGGCACAGATGATATTGAAGACAAGCGTCTAGCGGCCATTGCTAGTCGTCGTAAAGCGGATGAAGAGGCGCGCGAAGCGGCTGAAAAAGAAGCAGCTGAAAAGTTAGAAGAAGAGGCGAGAAAAGCTTCGGAAGCTGCATCAGCACTGGCAAGTGAAGAAGCTAAGAAAGCAGGCAAGACTACAAAGCATGTTGCCGCACCTGTTGTTGATTCCGTTCAAGATAAAGGGCGAAAACATGGCAAACCAATCGATGATGATGAAGATAAGTTAGCTAAAAAAGCAAAGAGGACTCTTGGTAAGCCGGGTAAGAAAAAGCCGCGTTTGCAGTTAGATGATGGCGATGACCGATTGAGCAAAAATCGTCTAAAGACAACAGGTGTTGTGCTTAAGGCAGACAACAAGCACACGTTCAATAAACCGGTTGAAAAGAAGACCTTTGAAGTAGCGATACCTGAAGAGATAACTGTCGGTGATCTTGCCGCAAAAATGGCACTCAAGTCAGGTGTCGTCGTTAAAGAATTAATGAAGCTTGGAGTGATGGCGAATATCAACCAGGTGATTGATCAAGAAACGGCCTTCTTAGCTGTTGAAGAACTTGGGCATAAGCCTGTAGCCGCGGTTGAAGATACTATTGAAGATGAGTTGACTAAACAATTTGAAAGCATCGAAAGTGAGGTTGACGGGGAACCACGAGCACCGATTGTTACTGTGATGGGTCATGTCGATCACGGTAAGACGTCGCTCTTGGATCGTATTAAGAAGACCCATGTGGCTTCTGGTGAAGCGGGTGGTATTACTCAGCATATCGGTGCTTATCATGTGAACACACCAAAGGGTATGGTGACCTTTTTAGATACTCCTGGACACGCAGCCTTCACAGCAATGCGTGCACGCGGTGCCCAAGCTACTGACGTGGTAATTTTGGTTGTTGCCGCTGATGATGGCGTTATGCCTCAGACTGAAGAGGCCATCCAGCATGCCCGTGCCGCGGGTGTACCCTTAGTTGTTGCAATTAATAAAATGGATAAAGAGGGTGCTGACCCTGAGAAGGTTACTAGTGAATTAGGTGCTAAAGATGTTATCCCTGAAGAGTGGGGTGGTGACACTCAATTCGTTAAAGTTTCGGCTGAAACTGGGGATGGAATTGAAGAGTTACTCGAGGCTGTGTTATTGCAGTCGGAATTGCTGGAGCTTAATGCTCCGGTTGATGTTCCTGCTCGAGGAGTTATTGTTGAGGCTCGTGTGGATAAAGGTCGAGGTGTAGTTGCAACAGCGCTTATTCAACAAGGTACCCTGCGTAAGGGGGACTTTATGTTAGCTGGTGAGAGCGTAGGTAAAATCCGTGCGATGACTAACGAAATGAAAAGGCCTATTGCTGAGGCTGGACCCTCAATTCCTGCTGAGATTCTTGGGCTAGATGAAGCTCCGAATGCCGGCGATGAGTTCTTTGTGGTGGCGGACGAGCGTAAAGCAAAAGAGATTGCTGAATTGCGAGCAACTAAGGCTCGCCATGATCGTATGTCACGTCAGCAAGCGGCTAAATTGGAGAATATGTTCACCGACATGGGATCTGAGCAAGTTAATAAACTCAATCTTATTGTGAAAACAGATGTACGTGGGTCCTTGGAGGCTATCAATAGTGCGCTCCATGATTTTGCTAACGATGAAGTAGCTGTGGATATTGTCTCCTCTGGAGTTGGCGGTATTACTGAATCTGATATTAACTTGGCCTTGACCACAGGTGCTATCGTTTTGGGCTTTAATGTTCGAGCGGGTGGTTCTGCAAAAGCACTAGCTGAAAAGGAAAGTGTAGAGCTTCGTTATTACAGCATTATTTATAATCTGTTAGATGAAGTTAAGTTGGCTCTCTCAGGCATGCTGGCTCCAGAGACCAAGGAAGAAATTGTTGGTATTGCCGAAGTGCGAGATGTCTTCCGGTCACCAAAATTTGGCGCTATTGCCGGTTGTATGGTGGTTGAGGGGACTGTCTTCCGTAATAAGCCTATTCGTGTACTGCGAGATGATGTTGTGATCTATCAAGGTGAACTTGAATCTCTACGTCGATTTAAAGACGAGGCTAGTGAAGTGCGTAACGGCATGGAATGTGGTATCGGTGTTAAAGACTACAATGATGTTAAGGCTGGCGATTTAATCGAAGTCTATGATGTCACTGAAGTGAAGAGATCGCTCTGAACATAGCGACTAAAACGAACTTTAATCAGGTATAACCTAAGACTTATATGCCAAGAGAATTTACTCGAGCAGAACGTGTTTCAGATGCTGTCCAACAAGAGTTGGCGGTTCTGATTCGCGATGAAGTTCGTGATCCGCGGGTAGGAATGGTCAGTGTTACTGATGTAGATGTTAGTCGTGATCTTGCCTACGCAAAGATTCACGTCACTTTTGTGGGCGATCGTGATCAACAAGAAATCGATCAAGCGGTGAGAGCTTTAAATGGTGCTGCGGGCTACTTGCGTAAGTTATTGGCGGCTAGCATTAAATTACGTGTCACCCCAAAGTTAACATTTATTTATGATGAGAGCGGTCGCAGAGGGCAGCACCTATCAGCGCTAATTGATTATGCAATGTCTACTCAAGATGCTGATAAAAAATCAGATACCGAAGTTGCGGGCAGCAAAGGTCATTAACGTTGGCCCGTAGACGCAATCGAGGCCGTCCAGTTAACGGTATTTTCTTGCTGAATAAACCAAAAGGTTTATCGTCTAACCAAGCTTTGCAACGGGTGAAGAATCTATTTGCCGCCAATAAAGCTGGGCATACGGGTAGCTTGGACCCACTTGCCACAGGCGTACTTCCAATCTGTTTAGGTGAAGCGACAAAATTTAGTCAGTTTTTGTTGGATTCAGATAAGCATTATCGCAGTACCTTTACCTTGGGGGTGAGCACAGATACTGGCGATTGTGATGGTGATGTGCGCGAGGAAAAAGATGCCTCAACCATTACTCAGGGGCAAGTATTGTCAGCTATTGAAGCTTTTAAAGGCGATATTCAGCAAGTCCCGTCGATGTATTCGGCGTTAAAATATAATGGTCAGCCTCTCTATAAGCTAGCACGTCAGGGCATTGTGGTGGAGCGCGAAGCGCGAGATATAACAGTCTTCAAATACGATGTATTGGACTTTCGTTCAGGTGAAAAAGCAGAGTTGGACGTTGAGGTTCACGTCAGTAAAGGAACCTATGTGCGTTCTTTGGCAGAAGATTTAGGCGCCGCACTTGGTTGTGGCGCCCATGTTAGTTCTTTGCATAGACATGTTGCTGGTCCATTTTTAGATAAAGAAACGATGACTCTGGAGAGCTTGGAGCAGCAGCGAGAAACTATGGAATCAGAGAGCCTTGATAGGTTTTTAAAACCCATGGATATTGCTGTAGCAGATCGAATGGCGGTGGAATTATCAGCAGTAGCTGCTGGATATTTCCAGCTAGGACAGCCAGTAATGTCAAATCAGGCCTTTCGTAATGGCCAAGAAGGGGATATAGTGCGCGTCTTTCGGGAAGGAGGCACCTTTTTAGGTGTAGCTGAAGTCACTGCAGATGGTCAGGTGGCACCGAAAAGACTGGTGGTTGAGAGTAGTTAAACTCAACCTACCATGGAAACAACATAGAATTTTGTGATGGTAGAGTTTTTATCATCGATAAGTACTGGTACATGAGTGCCAGATATCACGTTAGGTTGTCTGTAAGTATGCGCGGGCAAACCTGAATTTTTTTAACTCGCATATTGGAGTAAGTCATCATGGCACTAAGTGCACAAGAAAAAGCAGCAATCGTCGCAGAACACGCTACCTGTGAAAATGATACAGGATCGCCTGAAGTGCAGGTTGCATTGCTAACCGTAAATATTAACAAGCTACAGGAGCATTTTGGGGATCATAAAAAAGATCACCACTCACGTCGCGGTCTTATTCGCATGGTTAATCAGCGTCGCAAATTACTTGATTATTTGAAGAGTAAAGATATTGAACGCTATGGCCAGCTAATTAAGAAGCTTGGTTTACGTCGATAAGTGTTCATGGTGCGGCTCCTTTCATGGAGCCGTACTATTAATATTGAACACATAAAATTAATCGTCTAAACAGAGTGCCTGAACCGATGCTGATCGAGTTACTTATGACTATTATGGCTGGTAGTCATAAGTAACCCGAGCAGCGCACTCTCAGGATCTAAGTAAGGCGCTACAAGGTAAATAACAAAGGTAAAATTATGAATCCTTTAATTAAGAAATTTCAATACGGTAATCATACCGTTACATTAGAAACAGGTCGTGTTGCCAGACAGGCAACCGGTGCAGTTTTATGTTCTATTGACGACACTACTGTACTTTGTACTGTCGTTGGTGCAAGAGAAGCTAAGGCAGGGATGGATTTTTTCCCGCTGGGTGTTCATTACATTGAGAAAGCCTATGCTGCGGGTAAAATCCCGGGCGGTTTTTTTAAGCGCGAAGGTCGACCTAATGAAAAAGAGACTTTAACCTCTCGATTGATAGATCGTCCTATCCGTCCTTTATTTCCTAACGGATTTAAAAACGAAGTTCAGGTTGTGTGTACTGTTGTTTCAGCGGAAAAAGATATCGATCCCGATATAGCCGCAATGATTGGAACATCAGCAGCCTTATCAATCTCGGGTATTCCTTTTAATGGACCTATTGGTGGCGCACGAGTGGGCTATACACAAGAGGCAGGTTACTTGCTCAACCCTACTTATAGCGAGTTAGAAGACTCCTCACTGGATATGGTTGTGGCTGGGACTAAAGATGCTGTACTGATGGTTGAATCAGAAGCAAGTGAATTGTCTGAAGATATCATGTTAGGTGGCGTTCTTTTTGCCCACCAAGAAATGCAGTCAGTGATTAGCGTTATTCAGCAGCTTGCTGATGAAGCTGGAAAGCCTCGATGGGATTGGGAAGGCGAAGCTGAGAATGAAGAGCTCAAAGGTGCGTTAGAGAGTTTAGTGGGTGCTGATGTTGATTCTGCCTATCAGGTGGTGGACAAGCAAGAGCGTGTTGCCAGTGTTAATGCATTGCGTGATCGCGCCTATGCAGAGCTAGTTTCAGACGAGGGCGCGTCAGAGGAAGACATTAAAGATGCATTCAAGAAATTAGAAAAGAAAGTTGTTCGTGGTAGGATTATTCGTGGTGAGCCACGAATTGATGGTCGTGATACTAAAACAGTTCGTGGTATCAATGTTGAAGTTGGTATTCTCTCGAAGGTACACGGTTCATCCTTGTTCACTCGTGGTGAAACTCAAGCCGTTGTTGCTGCCACTCTAGGTTCTACTCGAGATGCTCAAATGATCGATGCTCTTGAAGGCCGCAGAGATGATCCGTTCATGCTGCATTACAATTTCCCTCCTTACTCGGTGGGTGAATGTGGCCGTATTGGCTTTACTAGCCGGCGTGAAGTGGGTCATGGTCGTCTAGCTCGTCGCGGTATCAATGCAGTATTACCTAACCCTGAAGAGTTTCCTTACGCTATTCGCGTAGTATCTGAGATTACCGAATCTAACGGCTCAAGTTCAATGGCTTCGGTTTGTGGCTCGAGCTTGGCATTAATGGATGCTGGTGTGCCACTTAAGGCGCCTGTTGCTGGTATTGCTATGGGCCTTGTTAAAGAAGACGAAGGCTTTGCTGTCCTGACAGATATTCTTGGTGATGAAGATCACTTAGGTGATATGGACTTTAAAGTAGCTGGAACAGCTGCGGGTATTACTGCTCTGCAAATGGATATCAAAATTGAAGGAATTACTGAAGAGATCATGGAAATTGCTCTAGAGCAGGCAATGGACGCTCGGTTGCATATCCTTGGAGAAATGAACAAGGTTCTTGCTTCAGGCCGTGATGAGGTAGCTGATACTGCACCACGCATGGGTGTTATGCAGATTGACTCCGACAAGATTCGTGATGTTATTGGTAAGGGTGGAGCGACTATCCGTAGCCTTTGTGAAGATCACAATTCAACTATTGATATCACCGATGACGGAGCTGTCAAAATCTACTCTGAAGATACTGAGAGCTTGAACGCGGCTATGGATGCGATTAAAGCCATTGTTGCGGATCCAGAACCAGGTACTATTTACGATGGTAAGGTTGTGCGAATCGTTGACTTCGGTGCTTTTGTTAACTTTATGCCAGGTACCGATGGTTTGGTACACATCTCTCAGATTGCTCAAGAGAGAGTTGCTAAAGTAACTGATTATCTAACTGAAGGTCAGGATGTTCGCGTTAAGGTGACTGAGATCGATAATCGTGGACGCGTGAAGCTCTCAATCAAAGAAGCTCAACTGGAAGAAGGTACCGTTCCAGAAGCAGTTCCTGCTGAAAGTTCTGAGCCTGAGCAAGAGCCAGAAGCGTAAGTCAGTAGTTTAAAAAAACCCCGGTTAATGTCCGGGGTTTTTTTTGCCTCGTAGTCCGTTTCTTGCGAAGTCTTAAGACTCTATGCTGACGCTAGGCTAAGTAACTCAGATGCGTGAGAGAGAGTTTGTTTGGTAACTTTTGCACCACCGAGCATACGTGCGAGCTCTTCCACCCTTTGTTGCTGATTAAGGGGCACCATCAGAGACTCCGCACTATTGTCTTCAATAACTTTACTCGCCCGATAATGATGATGAGCATGAGCCGCCACTTGAGGTTGATGGGTGACGCTAATAACCTGACCTCTTTCACCTAACTGCTTGATGAGTTGCCCAACAATGTCTGCCGTGCTTCCTCCAATACCCACATCGACTTCATCAAATACTAATGTTGGAATTTTTGAGTGGTTCGCCGCTACGACCTGAATAGCCAAGCTAACACGGGAGAGTTCACCTCCAGAGGCAATTTTGGCCAACATCTTGTGAGGTTGACCTGGATTGGTTGCGAGTAAAAACTCTACCTCTTCAAGCCCACTTGATCTATATTCACCATGACTAATCGGAGAAAGCTGAACCAACAACTCAGCACCTTCCATAGATAACTTTTGAAGCTGTCGATTGATCTCTTTAGCCATTGTTTTGGATGCACTTTTTCTCTTGGATGATAATTGCTTTGCTGATTTTTCGTAACTTTTCGCTAGATCAGCTAGCTTTTCCTCCATGGCATTAATGTTCTCACTGCCACCAATTAAGTTTTTCAGCTCTGCTTCTAGAGTCTGCAGAGTTATCTCTAATTGATCTGGATTTACTCGATGTTTTCGACTCAACTGAAAAACAGCCGACAGTTGCTCTTCAACGGTTTGCAGTCGTTGAGGGTCTGCTTCAAAACGATCAATATGATGAGAAATCTCGTTAATAGCCTCTTCTATCTGAATAAGGCCACCTTGCAGAAGCTCTTCAGTGATTTTCAGAGCATCAGGTTTATATTCAATATTGGCAAGTATTGATAATGCTTTATTAAGGCTATCACGAAGATTAAACTCCTCTGCCTGTTCACAAATCGCCAGCAAGTTATGACTGTCTTGAACTATTTGCTCGGCATTGGCCAAGGTCTTTTGTTCAAGTTCTAGCTGCTCTAGATGTTTAGCTGTGAGATCGATCTGCTGTAGCTCGTTGACTTGGAATCTCAACAAATCTTTCCTATTATCCAATTCATCAGAACGTTGAAGGAGATTAGTTAGATCAAGATGTACTTTGTGCCACGCGCTATATTCGCTTGCCACCTTAGAGGCTAGATCTTCAGCCTTTGCGTACTCATCGAGAAGCCGACAATGAGTTTCTTTTCTCAAGAGCGATTGATGTTCATGTTGACTATGGATGTCGGTGAGCATATCACCGAGTTCCTGTAATTGAGACATAGTGCTAGGTTGGCCATTAATATAGCCCCGTGATCTCCCTTCTCGTGTGTATATACGTCTCAGGATACAGTTATCATCTGAATTAAAATCATTGGCGTCTAGCCAAGCTTTTGCGGCGTCTATGGTGTTAATATCAAAAGTAGCTGTGATTTCAGCTCGCTCTTTGCCATGCCGTATGGTGTCAGTGTCGGCACGATCACCCAATGCCATTCCTAGTGCATCTAACACCAAGGACTTGCCAGCGCCAGTTTCACCGGTGATGGCTGTAGTGCCTTGAGTGAACTCTATCTCGAGAGATTCTACGAGCGTGTAATTACTAATATTGATCAAAAGAAGCAAAGTTTATTACCAACCAGTTTATAAATCGCCATGCCGAACATATTTTACTGGCGCCATCGCTTGAAACTTTGGAGTTTGTCCCCATATGTAGCCATAGGGTAATCGTAACTAACCGCCGAATCAATAATCTTGGGCATTAGCGTAGTTCGCTAAACAAGAGCAGAGGAAAAAGTATGCAAGACGAAGTAAGTGGCGAAGAAGAAAGCACGTTGGAGTCTAATGATCTGCCTGAAGATCAGGCTGAAGTTAATGAAACTGAAAAGCTTAATGAAGAGATTGTAGAGGAGCTTCTGGCGGATGATGAGTTATCTGGCACCGAAGAGCTTGAGGAGAAGGTCAGCAAGGCCAATGACCAAGTATTGAGGGTACAGGCAGAAATGCAAAATGTTCGTCGCCGTGCTGAACGCGATGTAGAGAATGCCCACAAGTATGCCTTAGAGAAATTCACCTCAGACCTGTTGCCTGTGGTCGATAACTTGGAGCGCGCAATTAGTACTATCGATGCTTCAGATGAAGGTCAAAAAGCAGTCGCCACGGGATTAGAGTTAACGTTAAAAACGTTTGTTGATGTTCTGGCTCGCTTTAAAATTGAAGCAGTAGATCCAGCAGGCCAACCTTTTGATGCAGATTTACATCAGGCAGTGAGTATGGTCCCTAACCCCGATTTAGAGCCAAATACGGTGATGGATGTTTTTCAAAAAGGTTATACCTTAAATGGTCGATTGGTAAGACCAGCTATGGTGGTGGTATCTAAAGCTGGCTGAGTAATAAAGGTGATTTCCACTGAGGATACCCTTGAAATTATTAAACATGGACCCATATAAGGGTTAAGCGAATAAATTTTTAAATGAAGCCTTTAAAGGGTTTTAAGACTAGTAACGGAGAGAAAAGTGATGGGAAAGATTATCGGAATTGATTTGGGAACGACCAACTCCTGTGTTGCCGTACTCGAAGGCGATAAGCCCAAAGTAATTGAGAATGCTGAAGGTGCAAGAACTACACCCTCAGTAGTCGCGTATGCTGAGGATGGTGAAATTTTAGCGGGTCAGTCAGCCAAACGACAGGCTGTAACAAACCCTGAGAATACTGTTTATGCGGTTAAGCGTCTTATAGGGCGGCGCTTTGATGACAAAGTCGTCAAAAAAGATATAGAAATGGTCCCTTACAAAATTGTTAAGGCTGACAACGGTGATGCTTGGGTTGAGATTAAAGGGGATAGCAAGGCTGCTCCTCAAATATCTGCTGAAATTCTCAAAAAAATGAAAAAAACCGCTGAGGACTACCTAGGTGAGTCAATTTCAGAAGCGGTTATTACTGTGCCGGCTTACTTCAATGATTCTCAGCGACAGGCGACCAAGGACGCGGGTCGAATAGCAGGTCTTGATGTGAAACGTATTATCAATGAGCCAACGGCTGCAGCTTTAGCTTATGGAATAGACAAAACATCCGGTGATAGTGTGGTTGCGGTTTACGACTTGGGTGGTGGTACGTTTGATATCTCAGTGATTGAAATAGCCGATGTTGATGGCGAAAAGCAGTTTGAGGTGTTGGCGACCAACGGAGATACCTTCCTTGGTGGTGAAGACTTTGATATGCGTTTAATTGAGTATTTATCAGCAGAATTTAAGCAGGACAGTGGCATTGATTTGCACAACGATCCATTAGCTATGCAGCGTCTCAAGGAAGCTGCCGAAAAATCGAAAATTGAATTGTCATCTAGCCAGCAGACAGAAGTTAATCTTCCTTATATCACTGCTGATGCCAGTGGACCTAAGCACCTGGTGGTTAAGTTGACCCGTGCTAAGTTAGAGTCCCTAGTTGAAGATCTAGTTGAACGTTCTTTAGAGCCGCTGAAAATTGCGTTGAAAGATGCGGGAAAATCTACCTCAGAGATTGATGAGATAATCTTGGTGGGCGGTCAAACACGTATGCCTATGGTTCAAGATAAAGTTACTGCGTTCTTTGGTAAAGAGCCGCGAAAAGATGTTAATCCCGATGAAGCAGTTGCTGTCGGTGCCGCCTTACAAGGCGCAGTCTTAGCTGGTGACGTTACTGATGTATTGTTACTGGATGTTACTCCTTTAAGTCTTGGTATCGAGACTATGGGTGGTGTCGCTACCCCCGTGATTGAGAAGAACACTACCATCCCTACAAAAAAATCTCAGATTTTCTCTACAGCGGATGATAACCAAACAGCGGTGACTATTCATGTAGTGCAGGGCGAGCGTAAACAGGCCACGTCCAACAAGTCTCTTGGTCGTTTTGATCTTGCAGATATTCCTCCAGCACCAAGAGGCATGCCTCAGATCGAAGTAACGTTTGATATAGATGCCAACGGTATTTTAAATGTTGGCGCTAAGGATAAAGCAACAGGTAAAGAGCAGTCCATTATCATTAAAGCATCATCAGGTCTTTCAGATGAAGAGATCGATGCAATGGTTAAGGATGCAGAAGCTAATGCCGCTGATGATCAAAAATTTGAAGAACTGGTACAGGCGCGAAATACAGCCGATGGTTTAGCTCATGCTGCCAAAAAGACGTTGGAAGAAGCTGGCGATAAAGCATCTGATGAAGAGAAGGCGGCTATTGAAGCCGGTATAAAGCAGGTAGAAGAAGCTGTTCAGGGTGATGATAAGGATGCCATTGATGAAGCAGCAAAAGTCTTATCTGAAGCCTCGGCGGGTCTGGCTCAAAAGCTCTACGCGGAACAAGCTGAGGCAGGCGAGCAAGGCGAGGGACAGCAGGCTCCTGGAGACGATGCAATGGATGCCGAGTTTGAAGAAGTGAAAGATGAGGACGTTAAAGAAGATAGCAAGTAGTAGGCTATCTAAAAGCTTCACATATTGAAGTGTTTAGGCGCGAAATGACCTTTGGATAACATTCCAAAACGACTTTCGCGCCTCTTTATTTACGGTTACATCTAGCGTTGTTAGTGGCGTTAGGTTATAGGTGGGAAGAAATCGAAGTATGTCTAAGCGCGATTATTACGAAGTTTTAGGTGTGGATAGCAGTGCCTCTGATCAAGAAGTCAAGAAGGCCTTTCGTCGCATAGCAATGAAATATCATCCCGATCGAAATCCGGATGATCAAAAAGCTGATGAAAAATTTAAGGAAGCTCAAGAGGCCTATGAGATTTTAGGGGATGCTGACAAAAAAGCTGCCTATGATCGATTTGGTCATGCTGGCTTGGATCAGAATGGCGGTGGACAGGGTGGCGCAGGATTCAGTGACGTTTTTGGTGATGTTTTTGGCGATATTTTTGGCGGTGGTGGTCGTGGTCGAAGTGGCCCTGCTAGGGGTTCTGATCTTCGTTATGACCTCCAGTTAGATTTAGAAGATGCAGTCAAGGGCAAGACTGTACAGATAGATGTACCAACAATGGTGTCTTGTGAGGTTTGTGATGGTTCAGGTGCTCGCAAAGGCAGTGCGCCTGTCACCTGCGACACCTGTGGTGGCTCTGGTCAAGTGCGTATGTCTCAAGGTTTCTTTTCTGTTCAGCAAACCTGCCCGAAATGTGGTGGTCGAGGCAAGATGATCTCTGATCCCTGTGGTAGCTGCCATGGCCAAGGCGTTAAAGAAGAGCGTAAAACCCTGTCAGTAAAAATACCGCCTGGAGTGGATACTGGAGATAGAATTCGTCTCTCAGGTAAGGGTGAGGCAGGACCTCACGGCGGGCCTACGGGAGACTTGTATGTGCAAATGCATGTGCGTAAGCATGATATTTTCGTTCGAGACGGAAGTAATTTGCACTGTGAGGTGCCCATCAGTTTTGCACAATCTGCGCTGGGTGGTGAACTCGAGGTTCCTACCCTTTCAGGCAAGGTTAAATTGAAGATACCATCGGAAACCCAAAGTGGTAAGCTATTTAGATTGCGGGGAAAAGGTGTAGCTCCAGTTAGAGGAGGTGCCCAAGGTGATCTGTTATGCAGAGTGGTTGTGGAGACTCCTGTAAATTTGAGTGCTGAGCAGCGTGAGCTCTTAGAAAGTTTTGACAAGAGCCTTGCTGGAAAGAGCAAACACTCTCCCCGAAGCAATCATTGGTTTGATGGGGTAAAAAAATTCTTCGACAACCTGACTAGCTAAGTTCAAAGTACAGATATACGCTACACTAGTGTGTTTCTAAATCAGGAGTTATATCGTGATCAACATAGCAATCACCGGGGCAGGCGGCCGTATGGGCAAGACGCTAATTGAAGCCATCATGAATATTGATGGTGTTCAGCTTACTGCGGCGGTCGAAAACCCTGAAAGTGCGCTGATTGGAGCAGATGTTGGTGAGTTGTCTGGAGTGGATCGAAATAATATTCAAGTTGTAGGATCATTAAGTGATGTAATCGACTTGTTCGATGTTTTGATAGATTTTAGCACCCCAAACTCCACCGTTAGTAATGCAGAGGTTTGTCAGGCACATAGAAAGAGGATAGTGGTGGGCACAACTGGTTTAACTGAAGAGCAAACTCAGTTGGTAAGCAGTGCGAGTCAGGGAACAGCTATCTGCATGGCTTCAAATTTTGCAACAGGTGTAAACCTCTGTTTTAAGTTAGCTGAAATAGCGGCCAGCGTATTGGGTGATGATGTAGATATAGAGATCAGTGAGGCTCATCATAAAGACAAGGTAGATGCCCCATCGGGAACAGCTCTTTCTTTGGGTAAAGTTGTCGCTGATGCTCTAGATAGAGATCTTGATCAAGTCGCTGTATATGGCCGTGAGGGACAGACGGGTCAGCGTAAGAGATCTACAATTGGATTTTCATCAGTTAGAGCGGGAGATGTTGTTGGAGATCATACAGTCTTGTTTGCCGCTGATGGAGAGCGAGTGGAGATAACCCACAAGGCTTCAAGTCGAATGGCTTTTGCCAAAGGTGCTGTGCGAGCAGCTAAATGGCTGATGGAAAAGGACTCAGGAATGTTCGACATGCAAGATGTCTTAGCACTAAAGTAAAACTCTTAGGCTTACATTTTAAAGTCCCGCCGCAATAAAATTTTGATCAACATTGATAGACAATATACAACCCTTTCCTTATACTGACTTCCTAACACCGCGACAGTAAAAAGCGGTCTCGTTCTGAGAGGTTAGAGCACAGAGAGTATTTTATTTAAGCGAGATGAGACCATTTGTTTCATCTCGCTTTTTTGCAAACTTGGAAAAGTCTGCCAACCATTTCAGAGTTATATTGCTTAGACGCACTAGAGATTATGTCAAGGCCTAAGCCAGCTAAAAGTCAATAATTTAGGAGGTTGTGTGAATTCCCAGACTTACCGGGAAGCCGTACTTGCGCTAGCAGACGGAACAATTTTCAGGGGAACCGCTATAGGGGCGGACGGTCTATCTGTTGGTGAAGTGGTTTTTAATACGGCCCTCACCGGTTACCAAGAAATTCTTACCGATCCGTCTTATGCACGACAGATAGTGACTCTAACTTATCCACATATTGGCAATGTTGGCGTAAACACTGAGGACGAAGAGTCTGATGCGATTTGGGCGGCCGGGTTAGTTATTAGAGATTTACCCTTACTTGCGTCAAATTTCCGCAGCCAACAATCCTTGGATGAGTACTTAAAGACAAAAGGGATTTTGGGAATTGCTGATATCGATACCCGAAAATTAACTCGGATTCTGCGTCAGACTGGGGCGCAAAGTGGCTGTATTATGGCCGGCGATATCGATGTTCATAAAGCTTCACAAGCAGCTAGAGAATTTTCTGGGCTCAAAGGTATGGATCTCGCTAAAGAAGTAACCACTGGTGTTACTTATCCTTGGCAAGAGCATAGCTGGACGCTGGCGTCAGGCCATCAAGCCCATAAGTCGGGTGAAGGTAAATATAAAGTTGTAGCCTATGATTATGGTGTAAAGCGTAATATTTTACGCATGCTAGTAGATAGAGACTGTGAATTAGTAGTGGTACCGGCTCAAACGTCAGCCGAAGAAGTATTGGCCATGCAACCCGATGGTGTATTCCTTTCCAATGGTCCTGGTGATCCAGAGCCCTGCGATTATGCGATTAAAGCAATTCAAGAGATTCTTGAGACCCAAATTCCTGTATTTGGTATTTGTTTGGGTCATCAATTACTGGCTTTAGCCTCAGGGGCCAAAACCATGAAGATGAAGTTTGGTCACCATGGTGCTAATCACCCTGTTGAAGATATAGAAAATAATGTTGTGATGATCACTAGTCAGAATCACGGTTTTGCCGTTGATGAGGGTAGTTTGCCAGAAAACTTAATAGCTACTCATCGATCGTTGTTTGATGGGTCGTTGCAGGGTATTCATCGAACAGATAAAGCAGCATTCAGTTTTCAAGGGCATCCCGAGGCTAGTCCTGGGCCCCATGACGCCGCCTCATTGTTTGATCATTTCATCGATTTAATGGAAGTTAACCGTCAGGGGTTAGCGGAGTAGACATGCCAAAAAGAACCGACATTAAAAGCATTTTAATTCTGGGGGCGGGACCCATTATTATTGGTCAAGCCTGCGAGTTTGATTACTCCGGAGCCCAAGCATGTAAAGCGCTTAGAGAAGAAGGTTTTAGAGTTATTTTAGTTAACTCTAATCCCGCTACGATCATGACTGATCCTTCCATGGCAGATGCAACCTATATTGAACCTGTTGAATGGAAAACCGTTGCTCGCATTATTGAAGAGGAGCGTCCTGACGCTCTATTGCCAACTATGGGTGGACAAACGGCACTTAACTGCGCATTAGATCTTGCCAAACACGGTATTTTGGATAAATTTTCAGTTGAGATGATTGGCGCTAATGCAGACGCCATCGACAAAGCAGAAGATCGTGAGCGTTTTGATAAAGCGATGAAGGCAATAGGCTTAAGCACTCCAAATTCTGGTATTGCTCATAGTATGGAAGAGGCTTCTCAGGTCGCTGATCAGTTTGGTTTCCCCTGTATTATTCGACCTTCATTTACCATGGGTGGCTCTGGTGGTGGTATCGCTTATAACCGCGAAGAATTTGAAACTATCTGTCGCAGAGGTCTGGATCTTTCTCCGACCAATGAATTACTGATTGACGAATCGTTAATCGGTTGGAAAGAATTTGAAATGGAGGTGGTAAGGGATAAAAAGGACAACTGTATTATTGTTTGCGCCATTGAAAATCTTGACCCTATGGGAATACATACCGGGGATTCAATTACCGTTGCTCCGGCGCAAACTCTGACTGATAAAGAATACCAGATCATGCGTAACGCTTCGATTAAAGTTCTTCGTGAGATTGGGGTAGAGACAGGTGGATCAAACGTTCAGTTTGCGGTGAGTCCAAAAGATGGGCGACTGATTGTTATTGAGATGAATCCCAGGGTGTCGCGTTCTTCAGCTTTAGCCTCTAAGGCAACGGGATTTCCCATAGCAAGGGTTGCCGCTAAGTTAGCAGTGGGATATACCTTAGATGAGCTACAGAATGAAATTACTGGGGGTGCTACACCTGCATCTTTTGAGCCCAGTATTGACTACGTGGTAACCAAAATACCGCGATTTGCTTTTGAAAAATTCAATCAAGCGGATCAGAGCTTAACAACCCAGATGAAATCTGTTGGTGAGGTAATGGCGATTGGCCGTACCTTCCAAGAGTCTATGCAAAAAGCGTTGCGTGGATTAGAGGTAGGTGTTTCCGGTTTTGATCCAAAAATTGATACCGGTGATGAGGATTTTGCCGCGACCCTCTACAATCAACTGGCTGAAGCGGGTCCAGACCGCATATGGTATTTGGCTGATGCTTTCCGCCAGGGTATGAGTTGTGAAGAGATTTTTAATATTACTAAAATTGATCCTTGGTTCTTGGTTCAAATCGAAGACTTAATTGTTGAAGAAAATCGATTGCAGGGATCAAATTTGACCAGTGTTGATGAAAAGACGCTGTATAGATTGAAGCGTAAAGGGTTTGCTGATCGTCGTTTAGCAGATATTTTATCGTGCACAGAGTCAGAAGTACGTAATTTGCGTTATGGTTTTGGAATGCACCCTGTTTACAAGCGCGTTGATACCTGTGCTGCAGAGTTCTCCACTGAGACGGCTTATATGTATTCCACCTATGAAGAAGAGTGCGAGGCTGAGCCTAGTAACAAGGATAAAATACTCGTTCTTGGTGGTGGTCCAAATCGTATTGGTCAGGGAATAGAATTTGATTATTGTTGTGTTCACGCTGCGTTGGCGATGCGTGAAGATGGCTATGAAACCATTATGGTTAACTGCAATCCCGAAACAGTTTCAACTGACTATGATACCTCCGATAGGTTGTTTTTTGAGCCTGTTACTTTAGAGGATGTACTTGAGATTGTCCGTCTTGAAAACCCCAAGGGTGTTATTGTCCAGTTTGGTGGTCAAACACCTTTAAAACTCGCCAGAGCTCTGGAAGCTGAAGGTGTACCAATTATTGGCACTACTCCAGATGCGATTGATCGTGCCGAGGATCGGGAGCGATTTCAGCATATGATTGAAAAGCTCGACTTACTGCAGCCTCTTAACGCGACTGCTCGCAGTGCTGATGAAGCTGTCGAGTTGGCAAAAAAGATTGGCTATCCTTTGGTGGTGCGACCCTCTTATGTTCTCGGAGGGCGAGCCATGGAAATAGTCTACAAAGAAGATGAATTACGACATTACATGAAAACAGCTGTGCAAGTGTCAGATGATTCGCCAGTATTGCTGGACTTCTTCCTGCCAAACGCTATCGAAATGGATGTTGATGCAGTCAGCGATGGTGATAAGGTGGTCATTGGCGCGATTATGCAGCATATTGAGCAAGCAGGAATACATTCAGGAGACTCAGCGTGCTCACTTCCGCCTTATAGTCTTAGCGAAAGTGTTCAAGATGAGATGAGAGAGATCTGTAAGAAGATGGCTCGTGAACTTGGCGTGCGAGGTTTGATGAATGTACAGTTGGCCCTGCAAGATGACAAGATTTATGTTATCGAAGTGAATCCTCGTGCTTCTCGTACCATTCCTTTTGTTTCAAAATGCATAGGTGTTTCCTTAGCAAAAATAGCTGCTAGGTGTATGGTTGGCCAGACCCTGGAAGATCAAGGATTTACTAAAGAGATTATCCCCCCCTATTTCAGTGTTAAAGAGGCAGTGTTTCCATTCAATAAGTTTCCTGGCATTGATCCTATCCTTGGACCCGAAATGAAATCTACCGGTGAAGTAATGGGCGTGGGCACCACGTTTGCCGAAGCTTATGGTAAAGCTGAGCTTGGTGCTAGTGATGAGATTCCCAGTAAAGGAAGTGCTTTTGTCAGTGTACGAGAGCGTGATAAAGAACAGATACCAGCTTTGGCTAAAAGCCTAGTTGCCCTAGGTTTTAAATTGGTTGCTACAAAGGGAACGGCTGCGACCATAGAAGCAGCTGGTTTCGACGTGCAGCCGGTTAATAAGGTGAAAGAAGGAAGGCCGCATATCGTTGACATGATTAAAAGCGACAAGATTAATTTAATTGTTAATACCACGGAAGGCCGACAGGCAATTTCTGATTCATCGACAATTCGATCGAGTGCTGAGCAACATCGCGTTTACTATACGACTACGATGGCAGGTGGTAGTGCGGTTTGTGAGGCGTTAAAATTCGCAGGTGATATTAAAGTGAGAAGTCTACAGCAGTTGCACAGGGAAATTACTTAATGCAAAAAACCGCAATGACAGCAGATGGCGAAGCCGCTCTCAGAAAGGAACTTGAGCATCTGATTAAGGTTGTGCGCCCAGGTATTGTAGAGGCGATAGCTACTGCTCGAGAGCATGGAGACCTTAAAGAAAATGCAGAATACCATGCAGCGCGTGAACAGCAGAGTTTTGCTGAGGGCCGTATTCAAGATATAGAAGGTAAGCTGTCAAACGCTCAGGTGATCGATATTTCAAAAATCCCTCAGGGAGATCGTGTTATTTTCGGTTCATTGGTAACCATTATTAATTTAGATACCGAGGAAACCACATCTTATCGAATTGTTGGTGATGATGAGGCGGATGTGAAAGCGGGTAAAATTTCTTATCAGTCACCGATTGCTCGGGCTTTAATTAGCAAAGAAATTGGCGATGTTGTCGTTGTGAAGGCGCCCAGCGGCGATGTGGAATATGAGATTGATGACGTAGTTTATAGCTGAGTTGTTTCTATGAGCTAGCGCCGAGTAAAAATACCATCAATGCTTTCTGAGCATGTAATCGATTTTCAGCTTCATCCCAGACTACCGAAATAGTCTCATCTTCAAGTAATTCGGCGGACACTTCTTCATTTCTGTGGGCAGGCAGGCAGTGCATAAATAATGCGTCGCTGGCGGCATTTTTCATCAATTGGTGATTAACTTGAAAGCCAGAGAATTTCGCTAAACGATCTTGTTGTTGATCTTCCTGCCCCATAGAAGCAAATACATCAGTGGTAACGAGGTCGGCGTCCTTAACTGCGGCTACAGGGTCGGTCGTTAACACCACAGCTGCTCCACCTTCATTAACCAAGTCTGAGTTGGGCTCATAATCCTCTGGACAGGCTATATTGAGCTTAAAACCAAAGGCAATCGCTGCGTTGATCCAAGAATGACACATATTGTTTCCATCGCCGATCCAAGCCACAGTTTTTCCTTCAATTGAACCGCGATGCTCGACGTAGGTTTGAATGTCTGCAAGTAACTGGCAGGGATGATATTGATCGGTAAGTGCATTAATGACAGGAACTTTGGAATATTTAGCAAAGCGCTCGATGTTGTCATGACCAAAAGTTCTGATCATTACAATATCTACCATTCTGGAGATAACTCGTGCCGAATCTTCAATCGGTTCTCCTCGGCCTAGCTGAGTATCATTTGAGGATAAAAAAATAGCTTTACCGCCCAGCTGCGCCATCCCTGCTTCGAAAGACACTCTGGTCCGGGTCGAAGATTTTTCGAAAATCATTGCCAGGACTTTATCCTTAAATACGGGGTCTTGACGTTCCTCGCGATAAGCTGCTTTCATTTCGATAGCTGATTGGATGACCTGGTTTAGTTCTTGGGTAGTCAGGTCGCGCAGGGTAAGAAAGTGTCGAATGGCCATTTTCTATATCTCTAGGTTAATCTTGGTTAAAGTCACGAATTAACGGAACCAGTATAGCCAGTAACTTATCAGCTTCTTCATCAGTAAGAATGAGCGGAGGCAGTAATCTAATGACGGAGTCAGCAGTCACATTGATTACTAGGCCATTATCCATGGCTGTTTTAAATAGGGATTTACAGGGTCTATCCAGTTCTATTCCGATCATGCAACCCATTCCACGAATATTTTTAACATGTGACACCGAGGACAATTCTTTTTCTAGACCAGCTATTATTCTTTTCCCAAGAACTTCAGCTCGTTTAAGTAATCCTTCGCTTTCAATAGTATTAATTGTTGCTAGTGCAGCGGCGCAGGACAGTGGATTACCACCGAAGGTTGACCCATGATTGCCAGGTTGCATTAAATCAGCAGCTTTTCCTGATGCTAGGCAAGCTCCTATTGGAACACCGTTACCAAGGCCTTTTGAGGTAGTCACTACGTCTGGAATAATACCGCTATGCTGATAGCAAAAATACTTTCCAGTTCTACCATTACCTGTTTGCACTTCATCAAGCATTAGCAACCAGCCTCTTTGGTCGCAAAACTGTCTTAATTGTTTAAGGTATTCACTGGACGCCATTCTTATCCCGCCTTCACCTTGAATAGGCTCAACAAAAATCGCACAAATATTTGGATTATTGTCTGCGATTTTTTCTAGGGCAGAGGCATCATTAAAAGGACTTCGAGCAAATCCAGCTACAAGGGGTTCAAATCCGGCTTGTACTCGTCGTCCACCAGAGGCACTAAGGGTAGCAAGAGTTCGGCCATGAAAGGCGTTGTCCATCACCAGTATCGTGGGTAATTTTATACCTAATTTGTGGCCGAAAAGGCGGGCTAATTTGATGGCTGCTTCATTAGCTTCAGCGCCAGAGTTGCCAAAAAATACTTTCTTCATTCCCGAAACATCGCATATCTTTTCTGCTAAGGCCTCTTGGTTTGGGATAGCAAAAAAATTTGAGCAGTGGCTTAGTATTTTTGATTGGTTGGTTATTGCTTGAGTAATGGCTGCATGCGAGTGGCCTAAACCACATACTGCTATCCCTGATAAGGCGTCGAGATACTTGTTACCTTGGTCATCCCATAGCCATGCGCCACTCCCCTTTGTTAGGGTAGCCGCTCTCTTGCCATAGGTGTCCATCAACGCTTGGGTTGTCATGCTAACAATACCTCACCAGTTTCTTACTGGAATAAAAAAAGGCAGCTGCGCTGCCCCTTTGAACTTGGTAGCGAATGATAACTCGCTTTAGGTACACCTGCAAGATTGGGCATGGAGACTTTGGGTCGCTCGAAATTACAAAAGAAATGGAGATAGCTAATTCTCTGTGAGAAACGTCAATAAAATAATAATTTTTAACAGTGTCGAATTGGCCTTAAAACGTTTAAAATGTAAGTTTGGGAAAATAAAATATATAGGCAATTTGCAATGGACATAATGGATACAATTCGTGACCAGATAGAAAATAATTCCGTACTTTTGTACATGAAAGGATCACCCAACCAACCACAATGTGGATTTTCTGCTCGCACAGTGCAATCCTTAATGGCCTGTGGGCAGCGATTCGCCTATGTTGATATTCTGTCTAATCCAGAAATACGCACTAATTTACCGCTGTATGGCAATTGGCCAACATTTCCGCAGTTATGGGTGGCTGGAGAACTTATCGGAGGGTGCGATATAGTCACTGAAATGCATGAAAATGGTGAGTTAAAGGAATTGATAGATGAAGCGCTGGGCGATGAGAAGACTGGTGAAGTATAGTGGTACTCATTGATTGTTTTGGATTATAGGTTTGTGATTGAACTTTTCTCAAAGGGCTATCTCAAAGAACACAGGAGAGTTGCGCACTGTAAGCCAATAGATCTAATTATAGTTTAGGATAAAAAAGGAACAAGAATGACTTCTAATTTAAATTTTGTAAAAGCGCTGTTGGCTATTGCGCTAGTGGCTCTTGTGGGTTGCGGCAGTGGCAATAATATTCCGCCAGATGCTGATGGAGATGGTGTTGAAGATGCCCTAGATTGGGCGCCAAATGACCCGACAGAAACCGCAGATACCGATGAAGATGGTATTGGTGACAATGGTGATACCTGTCCTGCGGTCGTCAACACTGAGCAGACTGACACTGATGGAGATGGTGCTGGTGATGCTTGTGATGATGATCAAGACGGCGATGAGTTACTTAATGCTGACGATAATTGCCCGTTAAATGCCAATGCAGATCAAGCAGATTCTGATGTCAATGGAGAAGGTGATGCTTGTGATCCGATGCCTACGACCTATGCTTTTATTAACACTTATTTTTCTTCAGAGGAAAATTCTTCCGTAAATTATGATGATCAGACGGCCGAACAAGTATTGATTTCTGATATGGCCTATTACATGTCATCAATGCTTTCTGATGATGGGACAAAAACTGAAGATGCAGTGAAAGCTGACCTCAACTTCTTTGTGTATGGTGGAGATGGAGAAATTAACAAAGCTACCTTGATCGGAAGCTATATTGCAGATGCGGCTAATGTCTCGTTAAAAGATGCAGACACTTATGGAGATATAGCTGTAGACAGCAGTCTTTACAAAAAAATTGCCGGTGGTTGCGGTTCCGGTTGTGGCGAGGTTTTAGCGTTAATTGATGGGGAGTTTTTTGGTTGGGATCTTCCCGATCCAGAGGGTAATCAGATAGCTACCCCTCTGTTGTTGGTTGATGATTGGATTGCTACTCAAGCAAGTTTGGCTTCAGATGGAGGCGCCGTGCAGGTTACGGATGCTGAAGGCGTAATTTCCTCGGCAAATGTTAATACAGATGCCTATGGTCGTAACTATGGTCAGCTAATAACAAATTTTTTGTTGGGTGCAGTTAACTTTTCACAAGCGACTAATGATTACTTTATTACTGACTTTGGTAGCCAACTGAGTACGGATGATGGCGGCGATAGTCCAAATAACTTCTCCTCGAGTGAACACGCGTTTGATCAGGCGTTTGGATACTACGGCGCCGCTAGAGATAATCTTGATTATACTGATTTAGAAGTACAAGCAGAGAATGGTCGAGAAGGATGGCAATATGGTTATCACGATACAGATGCTGACGGCATGATTGACCTACGTGGTGAGTATAACTTCACCTATGCCAAAAACTGTGCTGAGCTTGATGCTGGATCTTCTGCAGGACCTACACCAACGGATTTTTCGAGTGAAATAATGAATTCTGTGATTGCGGCTCGTCAAATTATTAGTAATGCAGCTAACAAAGCTACGCCAGATTTGAGTGAGTCTGAAAATACTAAATTACAAGATCATATTAAAATGGCATCAGTTGTTTGGGAAAAGTGTATTGCAGCCTCAGCTATCCATCATGTTAATGGAGTCATAGCAGGTGTTGGTGAGTACGCTGGGGGTGCTCCCTCTAGTTTGGACAACTTTGAAATGGTTGCCAAGCACTGGTCTGACCTTAAAGGTCTCGCTTTGAGTCTTCAGTTTAGTCCGGTGTCGCCATTCAGAGATTCAGAAAGTTCTGTTAATCTGGATGATCTTAAGACAATACTGCAGAATATTGGGGATGCACCAGTGTTGGCGGATGGCAGTCAGAATGGCATTGCAACGACTGGAACTGCCGCAGATGCAGCTTATGCGTACGTTGGTAAATTAGTTTTTGCTCGGGAAATTCTGCAGGAAGCCTACGGCTTCTCGGATGCGAATACGCTGGCTTGGTAGATATTTGGGTTCGATACATTAAATGCTACGATAAAAGGGCTAACTTAGGTTGGCCCTTTTTTGTAGGCTAAAATCATAAACCTAGTACCTTGCCGTTCTTTTTATGCTGAATTTGCTATCAGTGTACCAACACGGATTGGTTAGATTATTAGGAGCTTGTTTGGTAACTTGAGAGTTAGGCGTTAGTGTGACGACTCTTCCAAGGACGTCTAATGTCTTTACGTTTTACTGAATAGTCGCCAATTTTGCGGTCTTCTAAATAAAAATCTAGCGCTTCCTCTACCATAGGGAACGCTAATTTAGACCATGGTATATCCGCTTCATCAAATAAAGCGACTTCCGAGGATTCTAGGCTAGGGCCAAAAGAAGGCTCGGCTAATTCAGCTCTATAAAATATATAGACTTGATTAATTTCAGGGATATCAAATATTGCGTATAAATGAGGGTTTACCATCGTAGCATTCGCTTCCTCTACACACTCGCGCAATGCTCCGTCTAGCGTAGATTCTCCATTTTCAAGAAAACCGGCGGGTAACGTCCAATAGCCTGCTCTAGGTTCGATTGACCGTTTACAAAGGAGAATTTGATTACCATAGATTGGCAGTATTCCAGCAATAACCTTAGGGTTTTGATAATGTATTTCCTCACAGGATTCACAGACATAACGTAACCTGTTGTCTCCCTCTGGGATCTGTCGTGTGACGGAATTTCCGCAAGTGGAACAAAATTTCATGAAATATCCAGAAAAACATTCAGACTGCGTATAATGCACAAATGCTGACAATGATTGCAAATCACTTACATAAATTTCCTCTTAAAAGGCAAAAACCGGACCCAAAGAATACTCATATGGCTGCTGCAGTATTGATGGTATTGCATGGGCAGGATGACGATCCGCAGGTAATTTTGACCCAGCGAGCTTTTCATCTCAAAAGTCATGCGGGGGAGGTTGCATTTCCCGGTGGCATGTGGGATCGGGTTGATGAAGATTTAATGCAAACAGCGCTTAGGGAGGCTCAGGAAGAAATAGGTCTGGATTCAGACTCAGTGACACTCTTGGCTACTATGCCAACTTCATCTCCTAGGCGCAGAGATATTAGTGTGACACCATTTGTGGCTGTGGCTAATAATAGTTTGAAGCTCAGCCCAGATGACGGCGAAATAGCAGCTATTTTTGATGCACCGTTGAAGGCATTTATGCAGCTTGATCAATATGAATATTTTGAAATGGAGTTAGGTGCTGAATATGGCGGTGGAGTGATACGATTTCCATTTTTAATGTATAAGAATTATAAGATCTGGGGATTTACCCTAAATGTAATTACTGACTTACTTAATGCAACATTAGGGGCGGGAATTGATTTGGACTATCCGACCCACGAAAAATTCGAAAAATTGACCAAAGAGGTGTGATAAATGATTTATCGAATCGGTGAAGATATACCACAAATTGATGAAACTGCTTTTGTCGCTCCAAGTGCAGATATTATGGGCAAGGTTATTCTCAAAGAGCAGTCTAGCGTCTGGTTTAATGCAGTGATTCGAGGTGATTGCGATACTATTGAGGTGGGGAAGCGAAGTAATGTGCAGGATGGTGCAGTACTTCATGCAGACCCAGGACAACCAATGAAAATTGGGGAAGATGTCACTATTGGACATCAAGCAATGGTGCACTGCAGAGAGATAGGTGATCGTACTTTAGTTGGTATTCAGGCAGTAGTTCTTGATGGGGCCATTATTGGGAACGATTGTCTAATTGGTGCTAACGCTCTGGTCAAGGCAGGGTCAGTGATTCCCGATGGTTCAATGGTGGTTGGTTCCCCCGCAAAAGTTATTAGAAAAACCGATGAGAATATGCGCTTAGCTATGCTTGCGGGTGCAACAGTTTATGTGCAGAAGGCTGCGCACATGACCTCAGATTTAGTTGAGATAAAGCGTTGATAGAACGACTTACTCCATCGCCCTGCATCGCTGTTTGTTTTCTAAATGAAGATGATATCTGCACTGGCTGCCATAGAAGTAGCAGGGAAATTCAGGACTGGCAATTTATGGGAAGTGAGCAAAGGTATCAAGTATTGTTGTTGTGTAACGAACGCAGTCTCATAAACAAAAAAAATTAAGGAATTTCTTCTACTCTTCTAGCTCGACTGGCTTTTTCATTTGAGTAACAGAAACCTTTTTGACCATTGCGCCTTTAATTTCTTCTGTCTCAAATCGGTAACCTTCGATCATAAAGCTCACGTTGCCATCAGGAATACTCTCCAATTGTTCTAAGACCAATCCGTTGAGGGTTTTGGGGCCATCAGTAGAGAGATCCCAGTCTGTAGCTTTGTTAATTTCTCTAATAGTGGCGGCACCGTCAATAATATAACTGCTCTCACTCCGGGCGATGACTTCATCTTCGTCATCTGCAGTATTGGTCGTGAAGTCACCCACAATTTCTTCTAGAATATCCTCTAAAGTCACGAGGCCTTGAACTTCCCCATACTCATCTACAACAATTGCGAAACGCCTTTTAGTATTTTTAAAATTAAGAAGTTGGGTGATAAGAGTTGTGCTCTCGGGAATAAAGTAAGCCTCTTCAGCAAACTGCTTTATTGTCTCTTGAGTAATAGTCCCAGCCCGCAAAAGATGATGAGCCTTGCGTCCGTGAAATACACCAATAATATTATTTATATCACCTTCAAAAATAGGTTGGCGTGTATACTCAGAATCTAAAATTGAGGCTGTTAAGCTCCCGATAGGGTCTTCCAAATCTAATCCATGGACCTCATTTCGAGGGATCATGATGTCTTCTATTGTAATATTCTCTAGGTCAAGAATTCCTTTCAACATTCCCTGGTGACTATCTGAGAGTTTGTGCCCAGAGAGGTCCACTAGAGATTTAAGTTCTTCTGAATCCAGACCATCGTCACGGTCCTGCTTGGGATCAAAACCTAGCAAGGAAATTACACCATTGGTCAGTTGGTTGACCATCCAAACTAGGGGTGAGAGTAACTGCAACAATGGTTTTAAAATGTGACTTGCTCTGAACGCAAACCATTCGGGGTTCTGAGCTGCGATAGTTTTTGGCGTGACCTCAGAGAAAACTAATACCGTAATCGTTAGTGATGCAGTTGCGACCCAGGGTGCTGCGGCTTCCCCTACATAAATAATCGCCAGCATGTTGGCAATAATAGCGGCGAGAATATTGACCGCATTGTTACCTACTAAAATAAGGCCGATCAATTTATCTGGCTTGGCTAAGAGTTTGGCCGCGCGCCGAGCACCCGCACTCTTTTTGCGCTGATGACGAAGACGATAACGGTTTAACGCCATCATTCCAGTTTCTGAACCCGAAAAAAAAGCTGACAGTACCAGTAAAACAATAAGTACTATCCATAAGACCAAAGGGTCTGAACCGTCCAAGAATGTGTGCCTATAAATATTGAGGATCGATATGTTGAATTAGTTCGTAAGGTTTGGCAACTGACTTTTTAATAAAATTGGGTTAAAAGTCAGGCAAGAATTAATTCTAAGACGATTTTACTTCCTATATAACCCATTAAGATCGCAGAAAATCCGACTAGACTCCAGCTTATCGCCTTAATCCCCCGCCATCCGCGACTGTGGCGACCCCAGAGTAAAATTCCATAAACACACCATGCAACGATACTGAGAGTAACCTTGTGCAATAACTTTTGATCGAACATGTCTTCATAGAATAGAAAACCAGACACTAAAGAAAGGGTGAGCAGAGCCTCGCCCGCCCAGATCAGTTCAAAAAGGAACTCCTCCATGGTCTGTAGTGGAGGAAACGTGCGCATTAACAGACTTTGACGCTTATGCTTGAGCTGCCAGTTTTGGTAGCCAGTGAGTAATGCCTGGAGAGCGGCAAAGGCTAGTAAACTATACGCAAGAATAGAGGCTAACACATGGGATTGAATGTATGGGGATATTGTTATTACTGATTTAGTACTAGGAGTACTTAGGGCCAGCGCCAAACTAATAGCGGAAATAGGGAAAAGAGCCAGATACATACTGTGCAAAGGTTTGTTTTGCCCGCTGACAAACACAATCACGTTAATCACAAATGCGATTAGCATTAAAATTATAAAAAGGCTTAAATCTAGGCCCTGTCCGGTAAATAGCAAGTTCACTGCAGCCGAACCATGAAGGATAATTGCCAGTAAGGCTATTTTCTTGAGCAAAGATTGATTGAATCCGGTTTCTTTAGGTAATTTTGTAGCTAGGTAGATGAAACCTATCAGATACGCAATTATTGAGAAAATCCCGCTTACAGAACTTAACATTTTAAAATTCGTTCCACATTTTTGAAGAGTTTGGCATATTCAGGCCCCAGGGTGAAGAGGATGACGTAATTATTGCTATAATGGTCGCCAATTCAGATTGACTAGGAATATTTGCATGGCCATGTTTGAGAGTTTAAGTGATCGCCTTTCTTTGAGTTTAAAGAAAATATCAGGTAAGGCGAGTCTCAGTGAGAAAAATATCCAGGAGACCTTACGAGAAGTTCGTATGGCTTTGCTCGAGGCTGATGTTGCATTACCGGTAGTAAAAGGGTTTGTAGAGCAGGTCAAGACTAGAGCATTAGGTACAGAGGTCCGTAGTAGTCTTAATCCTGGCCAGCAGTTTCTAAAAATCGTTCAAGCCGAACTTGAAGCTGTTATGGGGGATAAAAATGAATCCCTCGATTTGGCAGCGCAGCCGCCAGCAGTAGTTCTAATGGCAGGTCTCCAGGGCGCTGGTAAAACAACGTCTGTGGCGAAGCTATCGCGTTATTTACGTGAGCGGGAAAAGAAAAAAGTGATGGTCGTATCAGCGGACGTCTATCGACCAGCAGCTATTGAGCAGTTAAAGACACTTGCTGCTGAAGTTCAGGCGGAATTTTTCCCCAGCACCCCCCAGCAAAAACCTATTCAAATTGTAAATGATGCTATCAAGGCGGCAAAAAAACAATTTGTTGATGTACTCATTGTTGATACTGCTGGTCGTTTACATATCGATGGCGAAATGATGGAGGAAATTAAGGAGGTTCATGGGGTAGCTAGGCCGGTAGAAACGTTGTTCGTGATTGATGCGATGATTGGGCAGGATGCGGTTAATACGGCCCAAGCTTTCAATGAATCATTGCCTCTGACGGGCGTTATTCTGACTAAGGTAGATGGCGATGCGCGAGGCGGCGCTGCATTGTCTGTTAGGCAGGTCACAGGTAAGCCTATTAAGTTTTTGGGAGTGGGGGAAAAGACTGACGCTCTCGAGCCTTTTCATCCTGAACGAATTGCGTCGCGCATCCTAGGAATGGGAGATGTTCTTTCTTTAATTGAAGAAGTTGAGAGAAAGGTTGATAAGAAGAAAGCTGAGAAATTAGCTAAGAAAGTTGTCAAGGGAAAACGATTTGATCTGGAAGATTTAAGAGATCAGTTACAGCAAATGAAAAATATGGGCGGGATGGCTGGAATGATGGAAAAGTTGCCTGGCATGGGTAATATGGCGCAAATGGCTCAACAAAATAATGCGAATAGTCAATTTGATCGAATGGAGTGCATCATCAATTCTATGACCCCAAAAGAACGGAAAAACCCTGATATTTTGAATGGTTCGCGAAAACGCCGCATTACTATGGGGTCTGGTACTAGTATACAAGACCTCAATCGACTGCTAAAACAGCACAAGCAGATGGGTAAGATGATGAAAAAGATGAAGGGTAAAGGCATGCAAAATATGATGCGCGGCATGGGTGGAATGATGTCTCCCGGGGAAGGATTGCCTCCAGGCGGGTTTCCTAAATTTTAAAGAGTCGTAAACTCGCTTTTTGCTCTGCAAACATTGGGGGACTAAACCCAATTATTTTACCTTAAATTAGTTTCATTTTTGACTCTTTTGGCGTACCATACCGCGCCTTCTGGGAGAGTCACGCGTTTTGTGTGGGACTTTAATAAAAGCATCGAGTTTGGCGATAGTGCTGCTCGAAAACAGGATTTAGTAAATGGTTACAATTAGATTGGCTCGTGGTGGCGCAAAAAAACGTCCCTTTTATCACATAACAGTCTCTGACTCGCGTAAAGCGCGAGATGCTCGTTATATAGAGCGCATTGGCTTTTTTAACCCAGTTGCACGTGGTGCTGAAGAGCGACTTCGAGTAGATCTGGAGCGTGCTACATATTGGCAGGGTCAGGGCGCTCAGGTTAGTGATCGTGTTTCTGCTCTGCTCAAAGAGGCTGCAAAAACAGCAGCTTAGTCGAATAGGATGTGCCTATGACCAGCAAAAACGGCCTTTCGGAAAAGCTAGTTGTTGGTCGAATAACTGCGGTGTTTGGTATACGAGGGTGGGTCAAAGTATTCTCTTACACTGAACAAATAGGTACTTTGTTTGATTATCAGCCTTGGTGGGTAGATACCACCGAAGGATTAAAGAAACTAGTTGCCGATGACTTCAAGAGGCATGGAGATGGATTGGTTGTTCATCTTCAAGGTGTAGATGATAGGGATGTTGCTAAGGATTGGTGTCAGCGCGATATTCTAGTGGACAAGGCTCTGCTGCCAGACTTAATTGGTAACGAATACTACTGGCATCAATTAGTTGGGCTTGAAGTAGTCAGTGTTCTGCAGGACGGAACGAGTCGACTTGGTGTTGTAGACTCACTGTTGGAAACCGGTGCCAACGACGTATTAGTGATTAAAGGTGATTTTGATAGTCTTGATCGAGAAGAGAGATTAATACCTTACTCAAATGAATTTGTTAAGAGTATAGATTTAGAAAAACAGAGAATTACTGTAGTTTGGGACCCAGAATTTTAGTTATTGAGTGGTGCTAACAGAGGTAAGATGAATGAAAATTGCATTGATTACTCTGTTTCCGGAAATGTTTAAGTCAGTCACAGATTTTGGTATTAGTGGCAGAGCGGTAAGAAATGGGTTGCTGGATATTGTTTGTTTTAACCCTCGGGATCTTGCTGATGATACGCACCGCACAGTAGACGATCGCCCCTATGGGGGAGGTCCAGGCATGGTGATGTTGATTGAGCCGCTGCGCAAGGCGATATGTAAAGCACGAGAATGGACTGGTTCCGAGGCGCTTGTTGTTTACTTGTCACCGCAGGGTAAAGTTTTAGATCAGGCCTCAGTGAATAGGTTTGCTCAAAAGCAAAATTTAATTTTGATTGCTGGTCGCTACGAAGGTATTGATGAGCGGTTGATAGAGTTAGACGTTGATGAAGAGTGGTCCATTGGCGATTATGTGCTTAGTGGCGGTGAGTTACCAGCGATGGTATTGATAGATGCGCTGATTCGGCAACGGCCGGGAGTGCTTGGGCATAAAGACTCAGCAGATCAAGATTCATTTGCTGCGGGATTGTTAGATTGTCCTCATTACACGCGTCCAGACTCTTACGAAGGGAAGAAAGTCCCGAATGTATTATTATCGGGAGATCATGAAAAAATACGACGTTGGCGTATGCAGCAATCACTGCTGCGAACCCAGCAACGAAGGCCAGATTTAATGGATCGCCTGAAGCTCGATAAAGAGCAACGGGCGCTACTTAAGGAAATGAGTAATGCGCTGGCAGATGATGGCAAGGGATAATGTCTATCCTCTCTGTACAGAGCTCTAAATCAGGTGGGTTACCACCAACCAATGAAAATTGAGGAGCAAGAAATGACTAACAAAACATCAATTATAGCTGCGATTGAGAAAGAGCAGATGAGCAAGGAGATACCTAACTTTAGCCCGGGTGATACAGTTGTCGTACAGGTTAAGGTCAAAGAAGGTTCTCGAGAGCGTCTTCAGGCGTTTGAGGGTGTCGTGCTCGCTAAGCGCAATCGCCAGTTAAATTCCGCATTTACTGTCAGAAAAATATCTAATGGAATTGGGGTTGAGCGTACTTTTCAAACTTACAGTCCTTTAGTAGACAGCATTCAAGTCAAGCGCCGCGGCGCTGTTCGAAGAGCTAAGCTTTATTATCTTCGTGACCGTTCTGGACGATCTGCTCGAATCAAAGAAAAATTGAGCTAAGAGCCCTCCAAAATAAAAAAGGCGACCTTCTAGGTCGCCTTTTTTGTGATCTCTAATTTTTCCCTAAATAAGTGGGTATTTATTTAACGCTTGTCGCATTCTTTTTTATTATCTACTACCGCATAATATGTATCCTTAATTGAATAGTTATTCTATACTATTTAAAAATTAACTCTCGAGAGTATGATTTTTATAGCTTAACTTAATGATATATAGAGAAAAATACATAAAGATACGGATTATTGCGCATAATAATTAGGATTTAAATTATGCATATACTCATAATTGACGACCACGATTTTGTCTGTGCTGGACTCAAGGCGACTCTAATGGAGCGCTTCGATGATGCGCAGATAAGCATAGCTAATAATGGGAGTAATGCTTTAGATATTCTAAGGAAAGGTTCGATTAATTTAGTCATTTCTGACTTGTTCATGCCAGGAAGTAGTGGCGGCTTTAGTTTTATAGACCTCATTTGCAAGAATCATCCTAAAGTTCCACTCATTGTTTTATCAGCCTCAGAAAACCCCTCACATATCCGCAAGTGTGTTGCTATTGGAGCCATGGGATTTGTTACTAAGTCAGCACCTAAACGCTCTCTTTTCTCAGCGATAGATAAAGCTCTGAGCGGAGAGATATACATGCCCGAGTCTTTGATCCAGCCGATGCCCGGCTTAACACGAATAATGAGTGAGGTTGATCAAGGTTCAGAGGCCATCAGCGGACTATTAACTGAAAGGCAACTCGATATTTTAGCCCGAATATCTAAGGGCCTCTCTAATAAGTTGATTGCCAGAGAACTGGATCTCTCAGAGAATACAATTAAAGTTCACGTCAGTGCGATTTTGAGGGCGCTTGGTCTCAATAATCGTACTCAGGCCGGTTTAATGGGTCAAAAGTTGGCTAGCACATTAGCATCTGAGTCTGCTGATAATGATGACTAAGACTATCAGGAGGTCTAACTGTTGGACCTTTAAGTTGGTTATTAAATGACTCTTGGTAAGGCTTCTTTTTCAGGAATCTATGCACGGCTTGTCATCACTACCGTGATACCACTTCTATCCTTTGCCGTGTTGGTAGGTTATTACATGTTGTCCAGTCAAGCTCAGGATATAAAGGATTTTCAAAATTCAATAGGAGAATTGGCGGTTCAACAGGCGGTGAACCATTCAGGGCCTGCTCTGGCTGATTACGACATTGAGGCGTTAAAGATAGAGGCCGACCACTTATTTAAAGTAACTGGAGTTGAAGGCGTTTTAATGCACAATTTCAGCGAGGCTAAAACCTTTGCAATCGGTATCATTGAAACTGACGTCGACGCCTTGCCTCCAGATTTTGACTCTGGAATACCTTGGGAAGCGGGAGCGCATCAGTTTTTTTTTCGAGAGATCTATGAGTCAATTGAAGGTAAAAAAACGATGCTCTCAAGCAACCCAATTGGGTACGTGGTTGTTTCTATAGATACCCAGTTGTTAATGGCGGGTCAAAAAGAAAAAATTTTAAACACGATGTTAGTCATTGTATTTAGCTTATTTGTTGCCTCTTGGTTAGCCATACGCTTTACCAGAAGTATTTCCCAACCAATTGAGTCTCTGCATAATATGGTTGAGAAAATGATGGTCGGGGAGTTAGATAGCCTTGCTGAAGAGGCTGGTCCCCACGAAGTGCAGCTACTGGCAAATGGAATCAATCAACTCGCAGTAACGATACGAGATTCGAATTCTCGAATGCAAAGCGAGATCACCAAAGCGACGGCGCAGTTGCATGCGACTCTCGTAGAGTTAGAGGAAGTTGCAGAGGCGCAGAACCAATTTTTAGCAAGAATGAGTCACGAATTAAGAACACCCCTTACGGCTGTCATTGGATTTTCACGTCTAGTAGCGTCTGAAGAAAATCTTGAAAGTCGCAAAGAGTATCTTAGTGTTGTTGAACGATCTTCGACTATGTTGTTGACGATGATTGACGATATTCTAGAGTTTTCTAAGGCCCACTCTGCTGGGTTCAGTTTAGAGAGAATTAACTTTGATATCTCTAAATGGTTAGTTGACGTTTTAGCGATTCACCAGCAGGGAGCAGACGATAAAAATCTATCCCTTAGCTATGAAGTGATAGGCGAGTTACCCAGTATGGTCCGTGGGGATCCTGTGCGATTAGCACAGGTTGTGAGCAATTTGCTGGGAAATGCCATTAAATTTACTGATAAAGGTTACGTGGCACTATATTTACAAATAGACGCCGGTGATCAGAATGGCATGATATTGCGCTGTTCAATTAGAGATTCTGGTAAGGGTATGGATACGGAAAAATTAGATCTCTTATTTGAGCCTTTTGCGCAAGAAGATGTATCGATCAATCGACGATTTGGGGGGGCGGGATTAGGTCTCTCAATCTGCAAGAAATTGGTTAATTTAATGGATGGTGAAATTACTATTAATAGTAAAGTGAATCATGGGTCCACTGTAAGCTTCACTTCGATACTATATAACGCTACTTCTAGCCAGGTAGCTACAGTAAATCCAAAATCATCAAGTACTGGGATCCTGAATGGCGTCAGTATTCTGGTGGCCGAGGACAATCATTTCTCTCAGCGATTAATAGTTAAGTTATTGAAAGGTTATGGAGCAGAATGTTTAGTCGCAAATAATGGTTTAGAAGCTACAGAGATAGCTCGGTTACTCCATATAGATGTAGTTCTAATGGATATACACATGCCCATTGTTGATGGAATATCGGCCTGTGAGTCGATAGTTGGTCAATCATCAGCAAGCCCTCCAGTAATAGGCTTAACTGCAGATATAACAGGTGAAGGCGAAGCCAAAATGCTGGAATCTGGAGCAGACATCGTATTGACGAAGCCTTTAAATGAAGTTGTTCTTATTAACACCATTTTGAATGTACTAAATGTACGCGAATCATTAATTAATGGTGATGATTGTGGCTTGCTCTCATCTCTTATTCCAGTTGCTGAATTAAGAGACACCTTGGATCAATTATTGGAAGGTCTAGAACGCAAACTTAAAAAAGAAGAAAAAGCTAATTTACAACACCTCCTGCATGATATCCTCGGTTTATCCGGTCTCTATGGAATGACAGAATTTAGAGAAATGATACTAACTTTTAAGATGGCCTATGGCGGTTTGTCGGCGGAAGAAAATCTTGCCACTGTTGCTTCTATACGACATCACGTAGCTAAATTTTTTACGGCGGATTCAGAGATGCAAGTCTAAATTCCTTTTACTCCTTCGAAGATAACACATAGACTGCAAAGACATGTCAGTAGGCTGAAGAAGCTACGCATGACATCTACCTATAAACCGCACCCCAGAAGTGACTATGAATAAGAAAAGCAAGAATCTTGACCCTTTTGCCTCCAGGGAAGCAGGTAATTATGAAAAACCAGTCCCAAGTAGGGAGTTTTTACTCGATTACCTATCTGAGAGTGTTGGGCCACTGACCCATGAGGAAATATGTTCGGCATTAAACCTCAAAGAGGACGATCAAATCGAGGCCATGCGTAGACGGCTTAGAGCGATGGAACGCGATGGCCAAATTGCCCGTAATCGCAGAGATGGTTATGGCACCTTGGATAAGTTGAACTTGGTTAAAGGAAGGATTATTGGCCATCCAGAGGGATATGGTTTCGTAAAGCCTGTTAATGGAGATGGTGAAGACATTTACCTTTCTAGTACTCAGATGCGTCGAGTATTTGATGGAGACATTGTCCTCGTAAGAGTTGCAGGCTGGGATCGTCGCGGGCGGCCAGAGGGAAGTTTGGTTGATGTCGTGGAAAGAAATACATCGCAGCTGGTAGGTCGTTACTTTAATGAGAGTGGGATTAATTTTGTAAGAGCAGATAATCCTCGGATTAGTCAGGATATATTAATCCCAGCTGAGGGGATTGGCACTGCTAAACCCGGGCAGATAGTGGTTGTCGATGTAACAGAGCCGCCCTCTCGACATAGTTTGCCCATTGGAGCTATCGT
Source organism: SAR92 clade bacterium (assembly GCA_004211905.1). GTDB lineage: Bacteria > Pseudomonadota > Gammaproteobacteria > Pseudomonadales > Porticoccaceae > HTCC2207. The sequence goes on along the minus strand of SHBP01000003.1, from coordinate 54,726 downwards.
TGAGGTATTGGGTGATCATCTTGACCCAGGTCTAGAAGTAGAAATGTCTATCCGCAACTATGGTATCCCATACCAATGGAATGATGAGGTCCTAGCCGAAACTGCGGAAATTCCTGATCACGTCACTGACGTGACATCGCGAGTTGATTTAAGAGCAACACCACTAATTACCATTGATGGTGAGGACGCTCGTGATTTTGATGACGCTGTGTTTTGTGAGGAGAAACCTCGCGGTGGCTGGACGTTAATAGTAGCTATTGCTGATGTTTCTCACTACGTTACGGTAGGTTCTGCTCTTGATATAGAAGCATTTGAAAGAGGAAACTCAGTCTATTTTCCTAATCATGTTGTTCCAATGTTGCCCGAGAAACTGTCCAATGGGCTTTGTTCTTTAAATCCAGCTGAAGACCGTTTGTGTATGGTTTGTGAAATGCAAATCAATGCTCAAGGCGATATTACCGGATATCGGTTCTCTGAAGCGGTGATGCATTCTCATGCCCGCATGACTTACACCCAAGTTGCCCAGATTATTGCTCAGCAAGAAGCGGGCTCTCAATCAGGCATTAGGAAACAATTTGCATCCATTGTGGGGCATATTGACGCTCTTAATGATTTATATAAAGTGTTAAACAAACGCAGAGCTGCGCGCGGCGCCATTGACTTTGACTCCCAAGAAACTCGTATTCTGTTTGATGGACAGCGAAAGATTAGCCAGATAATTCCAGTGGAGCGGACCGCTGCGCACCGTTTAATAGAGGAGTGCATGCTTTGTGCCAATGTTTGTTCGGCAATGTTTCTTGAGAGAGTGAACATACCGGCTCTGTATAGGGTTCACGAAGGGCCAAGTGAGGAAAGATTAACCTCCGTTAGGGATTTTTTGGGGGAGTTGGGTATTGGGCTAGGAGGTGGTGAAGACCCCCAACCAGAGGATTATCAGAGAGTCTTGAGGTCTATCAAAGGCCGTGATGATGCCTCTGTAATTCAATCTGTGATGCTGAGGTCCATGAGTCAGGCGGTTTACCAGCCAGAAAATCTTGGTCATTTCGGCTTGGCATTCGACGCTTATACTCACTTCACCTCGCCCATAAGACGGTATGCAGATTTGTTGGTTCATCGAGCTATTCGAAGTCTTATTAGAAGTAACAAAAAGATAGCTAATATACGGAGAGTGGATGGGTTTATTCCCATACCATCACATCTGATCTATCCCTATGATGGAGATCGTTTAGAGTCTACTGGTGAGCATCTGTCCGTCACAGAGCGTCGCGCCGATGATGCTACCAGAGATGTGGTTAATTGGCTGAAATGCGAATACCTTATGGATCGAGTAGGAGATAAATATACTGGTGTGGTAAGTGCAGTCACTGGGTTTGGATTGTTTGTAATGCTCGATGAGCTTTATGTCGAGGGATTGATTCATGTAACAGGATTGCCAAAAGATTATTATCATCATGAAGCATCTCAACACAGAATGGTTGGAGAACGCACCGGAAGAGTATTTCGTTTGGGTCAGAAACTCTCGGTGAAACTAGTTAGAGTTAATCTGGAAGAGCGCAAGATTGATTTTGAATTGATCGGTTCGCCTACGGATGAAACAAAAGCATCAGATAGGAGCAAAAAGAACACGCATGTCCAGGTTTCGACGAAAGCCAATCAGTTAGCCAAAGAATATGAGAAAAAAAGAAAATCGCGAGGTAAGTCTTCAAAGACTAAAAGTACGGCTAAAAAACGTAAATCAGGAGCTAAAAAATCTAGAATAGGATCCTCTAACTCAGCGATCGGTAAGGCGAGTACTAAAAAGAAAAGACCTAAAAAGCGCTCTTAAAACCACTAACTTTTTACTTCCAAATGCTGGGGCAGAAGCCTGCTAAGCACATCTGCAACATAGTCTAAGAAGAGGGTGCCCATGTCACTGCTATAAAACTCGGGGTCAGCATTACCTAATGATAAAATACCGAAGGTAGTTTTTTTTCTTATAATCACAGCGGCGACTGACTTTATCGGCTGATGTGATTCTCCAAAGAGAAAATCCACTTCTGAATCTTGGCGAGGACCACATATTGATCGATCTGAATCAATTAATGCTGGCACTTGGGTTTTCGCATCTTCAAAGGAAGTGACGTTAGCCATCATTTTTTTAAGTTTCTTTTCATTGGCAAATAGAGTCAGGCTATAGGATTCAATACCGAAATCTACACCTAGGCTGTCATATAGTGTCTCTACAAGGGCAGGTAGATTTGGTGCTTCCAGTAAATCGATGATTAATTGTCGAGTTTTTACAAACATTAGCTCGTTGTTTTGTGCTGTTTCTACCAATAGATCCAGTTGATCTCCAATTTCTTTGTTTCGATCACGCAAAACAGATAGCTGCCGTTCAATTAGCGATACTGCGCCATCGGTTTTATGGTGAACAACCATTGTTTCAAGAATATCTGGATTTTCATCTAGAAAAGTAGGGTGATCACGAAGATAGCCTCTCACTTGTTTAAGCGTTATGTCCGTCAAGTTATCGTTACTCATATTTTTATACGTCCATGGAAGCTGGTTACTGCAGGTCCAGACATCATAAGTGATTGCCCCTCTCCAGACCAATCTATACTGAGGTTTCCGCCTTGTAACTCCACAGTCACAGGTGAATCTACTAGCGACTGCTGAATTGCTGCCACGGCTGCCGCACAGGCTCCTGAGCCGCAGGCACGAGTCTCCCCCACGCCGCGCTCATACACCCGCAGTTTTAGATGTTTACGACTAAGAATTTGCGCAAAACCTACATTTACCTTCTTCGGGAAACGACTATGATTTTCCAACTGAGAACCCATATCTTTCACTGGAGCGGTATCTGTATCATCAACAAATACGATGGCATGAGGATTGCCCATTGACACAGCAGATATTTCTATGGATTGATCTTCAAGATCAATAACATAACTTAAATCTCTCGCTTCAGCGATTATGGGTATTTTCGAGGGCTCTAGTAAAGGAACACCCATATTAACTGAAACTGAGTTGTCGCGATTAATTTTTAAGCTTATAACCCGATTCATCGTTTTAACATGGATTTCAGGTTTGCCGGATAGTTTTTTATCTCTAATAAATCTAGCGAGGCAACGCGCGCCGTTACCACATTGCTCAACTTCAGCACCGTCTTGATTAAATATTCTATAGTTGAAATCCACATTATGATCATTAGGAGGCTCTAAAACGAGCACCTGATCACAGCCAACTCCCGTATGTCTGTCGGCAATACGCTTCACCATAGCTCTTGAAACTCGAATATTCTGGGTCACAGCGTCAATTACAACAAAGTCGTTCCCAAGGCCATGCATTTTACTAAATTTCATCAACATATATTTGTCTGGCCACCCACCATTTATTTAATTGGTAGCACTTGCTCTCCTTTGATGAGGTCCTCAAAATTCTCTCGAGCACGAATAATATGGGCTTCATTATCTGCAACCATAATTTCAGCAACTCTGGGGCGACTATTATAGTTTGAGCTCATAACAAAGCCGTAGGCTCCCGCCGTAAACAAGCACAAATAGTCCCCTTCGGCTATGGAGAGTTTGCGATCCTTACCCAAAAAGTCGCCACTTTCGCATACAGGGCCAACCACATCATACTGGCGTTCCGGGTTATTATTAGTGGTGATTGGTTGTATGTCCATCCAAGCTCCATATAAAGAGGGGCGCAACATGTCATTCATTGCAGCATCAACAACAGCAAAATTTTTGTGATCATTAGATTTTAGATACTGAACCTGAGTTAATAGAATGCCTGCATTGGCGGTCATTGACCGTCCCGGCTCTAGGACCAATAATTCACTTCTCTCTCTAAATAAGGGGAGTAATTCCTTCATGAGAGCATCGACCGTTAATATCTGTTCATCGTGGTAGCGGACACCCAAGCCACCGCCGATATCAATATGGTTTAGTTGGATCCCCAACTCTGACAGCTGATCGACCATGACGAGTAATCGCTCAGTAGCGTCAACAAAGGGCTGTATCTCTGTCAGCTGGGATCCAATATGGCAATCAATACCGATTAAATTAATGTTCGACATTTGAGAAGCTTGTTTGTAGACATCTATCGCTGTATCAAAAGCGATACCGAATTTGTCTTCCTTTAATCCAGTAGAAATATAGGGGTGAGTATTAGCATCAACATCTGGATTAACCCTTATCGACACAGGCGCCAATAGAGAGAGCTCTGCAGCTGTTTCATTGAGTAAAGCTAGCTCTGATTCTGATTCTACATTAAAACAATGTATGCCCACTTCCAGCGCTCGACGCATCTCAACACTAGTCTTAGCTAGACCAGAAAAGACGACATTAGCTGGATTACCACCTGCTAAAAGTACTCGCTCTAGTTCACCAACAGAGACAATATCAAATCCGGCTCCAAGAACCGCAAGGGTTTGCAATACTGCAATATTAGAATTGGACTTTACTGCGTAGCAAATTAAGTGAGGCTGATCGGACAGGGCATTTTTATAAGCGATAAAGTTCTGTTCGATCGCTTTTTTGCTATATACATAGCAAGGAGTCCCGAATTGCTTAGCAATGGTGCTGAGAGCGACTTGATCGATAAAAAGATCGCCATTATTACGTTGTGTGGCACTGTGCATACTGTTTTAGGTCTCTTGAACTTTTGTGTCATTAGAGAATGTGTCCGCCGTATCTTCTGGCAGGTACAGGTCACCAGTATTGCCACATCCGAGAAGTAAGCCAACAAGAATAATAATAAAGAGCTGTGAAAAACGAATTTTCATTTTGATCATCCAAGGGTAGGGGACGTAAGTATAACGGTAGTGCCAGATTACTCCCAAACAATTATAATAGTGATACCAAATTCATCTGAAGTTTAATGATGGTGTAAAACCATGAAAGAAGCCGAGTTTAATCAAATAGCCGATGATTTAATGTTCTTTATAGAGGAAACTATTGATAACAGTGGGGTAGATATTGATTATGAAAATACTGCGGGCATGCTCACGTTGACTTGTGATCTCAATGGCTCTCAAATAATTCTATCCAGACAGCCAGCTATGCGCGAAATCTGGTTGGCGGCGCAGTCGGGTGGCTTCCATTTTAAATTAAAAGCTGATCAACCAAACGGGCAGGGCCAGTGGCGGAATACTGTAAGCGGTGAGCTTTTATCAGCTATGCTTGGCGATGCTTGTGAGAGCCAATCTAATCAGTCAATTAAGTTCGATTTCTAGCTAACGAGAGGCCAAATTTTCTAAAGCTCTTTCCGCCGCAGCCTTTACCTGATCAGGCGCAGTCCCACCGATATGATTTCTAGAGCACACAGACCCCTCTAAGGTTAATACTTCAAAGACATCCGCAGCGATCTGAGAGGAGAAAACATTTAACTCCTTGAGTGTCATTTCAGATAAATCCTTGTTTTTTTCAATGCCATAAGCAACCGCTTTACCAACGATCTCATGGGCATCTCTAAATGCAATACCATTGCGCACCAAATAATCCGCTAAATCAGTAGCTGTAGAAAAGCCGCTCTTGGCTGCCGCATACATTTTTTCTTTATTTGATTTAATGGCGGGGACCATATCAGCGAAAGCGCGCAAGCAATCCTGAACCGTATCAACCGTATCAAACAGAGGTTCTTTGTCTTCCTGATTGTCTTTGTTATAGGCCAGTGGTTGAGACTTCATCAGAGTTAACAAACTAATCAGGTGCCCAGTAACTCTACCTGTTTTTCCGCGAACTAGCTCGGGAACATCAGGGTTTTTCTTCTGTGGCATGATGGATGATCCGGTGCAAAACCGATCGGGTAGATCTATAAATTGAAACTGTGCTGACGCCCAAAGAATTAACTCCTCTGACATACGCGACATATGCATTGTTAACAGACTCGCAAAAGCGCAGAATTCAATGGCAAAATCTCGATCACTCACCGAATCCAGAGAGTTTTTGCTAGGGCGATCAAAGCCTAATTGATTAGCAGTAAAGACGCGATCAATGGGATAGGTCGTTCCAGCGAGTGCTGCAGCACCAAGAGGACTCTGATTTAGTCTTTTTCTGCAGTCAAGCAACCGGCCAAAATCTCTCTCTAGCATTTCATTCCAAGCCAGCAAGTGGTGCCCAAAAGTAACGGGTTGAGCAGTTTGTAAATGAGTGAAGCCGGGCATAATAGTGTCGTGTTCTGCTAACGCGAGCCTAGTCACTCCCTTTTGAAGGCCCGTTAAAAGTATGGAGATTTCATCAATCTGATCACGTAACCAGAGTCGAATATCTGTAGCTACTTGATCATTCCTTGAACGTCCAGTATGAAGTTTTTTGCCAACATCACCGATACGTGCGGTTAGGGCTGATTCGATATTCATGTGCACGTCTTCGAGTTGCTGAGACCACTCAAAATCGCCAACCCTTATCTCAGTGCCAATCTCGTTAAGGCCATCAATGATAGATTTTTTCTCTGATTCAGAAAGAACCCCTACTTTTGCAAGCATGGTGGCGTGGGCAATTGACCCTTTGATATCCTGTTCGAAGAGACGTTGATCAAAACTCACAGAGGCAGTAAAGCGCGCGACAAACTCGTTGACGGGTTCATTAAACCTGCCACCCCAAGACTGATTAGTCTGAGCCTTTTTCGCACTATCAGATGATGTCTTTTTTGACTCACTCATCGCAGTCACAGCCTAGTTAAAATGATTAAGACCGAGATTATAGCCAAACATTGCAAGAATAACTTAAAACTTAACGCTATTAGCTATATCCTTTTTACCATCGATATAGATCGTTGATCTTACTATGGCTGACTAAAGCTGCTTAACAAAGCTAATTCTTGTGTATCTGGGACAAAACAAGATAAATCGTCGATAATGGACGTTTAGTAATTGAAATAGGGTTATACGGTGGTCCAAACACTCAAAATTGCAACTCGAAAAAGCCCGTTAGCTCTGTGGCAAGCGGAGTTTGTGAAATCAAAACTTCTTGAATATCACTCTGACTTGCAAGTTGAACTTATCGGAATGACAACCAAGGGAGATAAAATCTTAGATACTCCCTTGGCTAAGGTTGGTGGTAAAGGGTTGTTTGTTAAAGAACTAGAGTTATCTATTCTAGAGGGCGCAGCTGACATTGCAGTGCACTCTATGAAAGATGTACCAATGGAATTTCCATCTGGGTTGCAGTTAGGTGTTATTTGTGAACGTGAAGATCCTTCTGATGCTTTGGTATCAAACGAGTATGCCAAGTTGGCTGAACTGCCTAAGAACGCAATTATTGGTACATCAAGCCTGCGGCGACAGTGCCAAGTTCGAGCGGCATATCCAACTCTGCAGATAAAAGAGCTGCGTGGTAATGTTAATACCAGATTAAGCAAGTTAGATAATCGAGAATACGATGGGATCATACTAGCTACTGCGGGTCTCATGCGCTTAGAAATGCAAAATAGGATTACTCAAAGACTGCCTATGGATGTTTCATTGCCAGCCGGTGGGCAAGGAGCAGTGGGTATTGAGTGCAGGAGAGACGATGAGCATGTTATGAGATTATTAGCTCCGTTGCATCATGAAGCTTCAGCGGTTTGCGTTCTTGCGGAGCGGGCATTAAATCGTCACTTGGAAGGCGGATGTCAGGTGCCAATTGCTTGTTTTGCAGTCTTGTCTGGCAATGGACAGACGATTCATCTTCGCGGCTTGGTAGGCAGTGTCGATGGTTTAGAGATACTGTATGCAGAGATGGAAGGACCAGCTGATGAGCCAGATAAGTTAGGCGTCGAGGTGGCAGAACAGCTTTTAATGCAGGGTGCTGGAAAGATATTGGCTGATGTATATGGTAGTTAATGAATTGGTCGGCAAAAGACTTCTCGTTATTCGGTCGAGAAGAGACCAGGATGAATTCTTAAATATGAGTAAGGCTGCAGGTATCGATGTAAAACATGTTCCTATTATCGATATCAAGCCAATATCTAACGACACCCGAGCCAGGCAAAAAATTCAGTCATTAAATGAGTTTGATTATGCTATTTTCGTTAGCGTTCATGCCGGTAAAATTGCGCTAGAATTACTTGATGAGAGTTGGCCAAAACCACCAGAGGCATTAAATTTTTTTTCCATTGGAAGACAAACTGCTACCCTGATTAAGCCCTATACCAGTTCAGTACGCTACCCCGAATCTAACGCGGACACTGAAGGTCTTTTAGAGCTGCCAGAGTTTCAAAATCCTAAAAATAAAAATGTCATTATCTTTCGTGGCGGCCATGGACGAGAAACGTTGAGAGATGAATTGATTTCCAGAGGTGCTCGAGTGGAATACTGTGACCTTTACCAGCGAGTCGTGAATCAACAGCAGGTTGAGAAGGCTTGGGAACAATTAAACAATATAGATTATCTTGTTGCACACAGTGGTGAGTTAATTAGAGCTATGGGTCCTGTGGCAAAAATTACTCAATTCATTAGTGATAATAAGTTCTCAGTTATCGTTCCAAGTCAGCGAGTGGCTGAAATCGCTCACCAGCTGGGATATAGTTCTATTATAGTGTCAGATAATGCGTTGCCAGAATCTATGTATGAAGCATTAAAAAAAGGTATTTAGACGTATTTGTATCTCATTTTAAAGTGCTAGGTTACCTAGATCTTCAGATCTGGATATTGGGAGTTGAAATTGGCTGAATCAGGAAAGAAAACTAAAGCGGCCTCGAGTCCAGATTCTAAGTCGCCGGCTGCAGTTACGCCTAATGAGTCTGCCAAAGACACTTCTTCTTTAAAGGAGGACTCTAAGGCAAAAAAAATTCCTTTAATAAAGGTTATAGTGTTTTTAATACTTTTCTTATTCGCCTCAAGTGCAGGCTGGCTCGGGTGGCAGCAATGGCAAGTTCAGGCTCGTCAAAGTGATCAGATAGCGTTAGTTATGGTGGAACTTAATGAACAATTAAAACAATCTACAGCACTAGATTCGGCAGTCGCTCTGTCCCGACGGAATCAACAAGAACAAGCTGAGCTGTTTACAAAGAAAATAAATGATTTGCAACTACAGATCACAGCGCAAGGCGCTAGGATTGCTGAGTTAGGATCTACTTCGCGCAGCGATTGGTATTTATCTGAAGCGACCTATTTAGCGCGCTTGGCAAGTCAGAGGCTCCAAACAGAGAGAAGTACAAAAAACCCAATTGCCTTATTACTTCAGGTGGACGCTATTTTAGTTAAACTTGATGAGTCTGACTTGTTAGCGGTGCGCTCTGCTATTGCTGAAGATATCAGTCGGCTGCGCTTAGCGGGTGAAGTAGATGCCGAAGGAATTATTTTAGAATTAAATGCACTTGCGAGGCAGATAGAGCAGTTGGAGCTCATAGAGTTTGCAACGACAGAAGCCCCAGTAAGTGAAAAATCAGAGGATACTGCGGTCGTAGAAACTGAAGAAGAAACGCTTTCTCAGCGATTTTCAAACTTGATAGGTGAGTTCTCCCAAGGGCTTAGTAAGTTAATAAAAGTCCGTCAGCGGGACAGGCCCATAGAACCCATATTACTGGCAAGTGAAGAAGTCATTGTACGTAATAACCTTCGTTTATTTTTGCGACAGGCGGCAAATGCAGTACTGCGTGAAGAACAAGATATTTATACGATAAGCTTAGGAGGCGCGAGAGAGTGGTTAACAACGCATTTTCAGATGAATCCATCTTCAATTTTACTGCAGGACCGCTTAGCTCATCTTGAGAAGAAAAAGATAGTCCAGGAATTGCCGAACATTAACAGCTCTATCAGAGCCCTTGAAGCTTTTTTGGTTGTTCGTGAGAGTCGAATGATTGGTGTTTTAGAAAATGATCCCGTACTTGAGTCGGAACCAACACGACCATGAGGAAGTTACTCCTAGTCATTATCATCGCGCTTTTGCTCGGTGCATCAAGCATTTGGGTAATGCAGCAAGACAGTGGCTATATTCTATTTAGCTTGAATAATACGACCGTTGAGATGACAGCTTGGGTCGGATTGCTATTATTTTTATTAGTTGTGGGTATCGCTGTTTGGCTAATTTTGCTCGTCAGATGGTTGTCAGATGCGGGTGGACTACGCCAGTGGTGGGGTTCTAGAAGAAGCGAGCGTCACGCGAATAAGACAGCTCAAGGACTTATTCTTTTCGCAGATCACGATTGGCAAAAGGCGTCTGAAATTTTGGCAGCCTCGGCGCCCAAGTCATCAATGCCTGATGTTAATTTATTATTTTCTGCTCGTGCAGCAGCAGAAAACAACCAAATAGATCTTGCTCATGAGTTACTAGAGAAGCTCAAGGCAAGTAAACCTAAAGCCAGGTTATTAGTTGATAAAACATTCGCTGAGATTCTTTTAAGAGAAGAGCGATTTGCAGAGGCGCTAGCGCTTTTACAACCGATTGCAGAAGCAAAACCGGAGGATCGAGGTGTTCTGCGGTTGTTGTCGGATATTTACTATTTGACCAATGACTGGGTAGCTTTGCAGAAATTATTAAGCGATATAAATCGGTTCAAAGCGCTTAATAAAGTGGATTTTGAAGAGTTAGAAATCGATGTTTATGCAAACTTGTTAGATGATTTTACGATAAATACTGAGGTAACGGCCCAGGAGCAGAGAGATCAGGTTGGAGATTTATGGGAGTTGATACCCAAACATCTGCGACACAATGGTGTCCTGATATCCAAGTACTTCGAAGCTTTAAAATTAGTCAATGACGCTGACAAACTGGCCGTGTTGGCGATCAAAAGTATAAATTCTCGATGGAACTCCGATCTAGTTCGTGAATTTGGCGAAGCAGAAACCTCGACTCCCGAAAAGCACTTAATGACGGCTGAAAAATGGCTCATAAATCATCCAGAAGACCCTGCATTACTCATGGCATTGGGCAATCTTTGTTGTCAGCTTAAGTTTTGGGGGAAAGCCCGTGATTATTTTTCTAGTGCTGTAAAACTGAACCCGACACCGGCTTTATTCCTGAAGTTGGCCAATGTTTTGACAGAAATGGGCGAGGATAAAGAAAGCCAAAATTTGTATCGACAAGGTCTTTTACTGAGCATTAAGACTCAAGATAACTAAAATTGGTGCTCGTCGTCCGTCATAGATCGCTCTAGGCTGAGGTTAAATGCGTTTCTTTTTAAGATCTCGTATGAGAAAGCGAGACGGATGCATAGCTTGGCGCAGTTCGCGTTCGACCGGGGACAACTGCTGGCTAATTTCCGCAGCCAACACTTCAGCAGTCAATGGTGCATAACTGAGCCCACGGGAACCCATTCCGCAATTGATATACAAATTAGGTAAATAACTTCCCATAATAGAGGAATTTTTCCGAGCATCTTGGCGTAAAAAACTATAGTTAGCGATCATCTTGGTGACATCGGGAACTGGTCCAACAATAGGTAAATAATCTCTTGTTGTGCAACGAAAATTAGCACGCCCAGAGAGGCTCTCTAGACCAAAATCCCCTAAAACGTTTGCGATACCCTGGTCAGTTTGGATTATTTGGTCAATGTTGGTCTGGTGATCTTGAGTTCTTAAGTCAGTTGTCGAGATATTTTGGTTATAGGTTGCACCGCAACTATGCAACTCGTTCAATGGCGGCGTTATATAGCCAGCACCGCAGATTACCGTGCGCAGTTTTGCACTATTACTGGTAATCGGTAGCTCACTGATTTGGCCTCTCAACTTTCTGACACCTAAAAATTGTGTTTGCTCAAAACTTTCACAATCTTGTGCATTCGCAACAACCAAAATATCAGACTGTATTATTGGATTTCCTTCATCATTAAAGAGAGTCCATTGATTACAGTTTGGCCCTTGATCGAACCTGGATACATTGGCACTAATAATGGGAATATCCCATTGTTGGAGCAAATTTTGGCAGATAACCGCAGGAGGAAGCCAACCAAGCTGCGGAAAATAAAGACCTTGGGTTGCATGTAAATGAACACCACTTTTTTCAAGCATCTCGACATTGTTTATGAGCTGAACCAATCTTGGATGTTTTTTAAATCGATGGCCGATTTGGCTAAATTCTTCTTCATTTTTCTGATTTTCAGGAAGTACCAATACGCCGCATTGCTGCCCTAAGCCCTGCTGCCAAAAGTGCTGGTAGTAGCGAGATGCATACATTAACGCACTGAGATTGATCCGTGGCAGGCTATCATTTCTCAGAGATAATTTAGGATAGACGACTGCTTGATTATTACCGGATCCTTCTTGCCCAGGAATTTGGTGTCGATCCACCATAGTGACCTCATAACCCTGTTTTGCAAGGGCAGCCGCACTGGTACATCCGGTTATGCCTGCACCAATAATAGTGACAGTAGGACGTTTGTTTTGTGCAGGTCTAGTTAGCCGATCTAAGTGCCATTGATTGGTACCAGTAACTGTAATGTTCATAGGCTTTTGATTGGTAAAAATAGCTTCAATCATTTCTCTTTTTTTACCAAAGCCAGCTGTGTGTTCAACTTTAAATCCTGCTTCATCTAGTCTTTTAGATACTTCTGTTGCTGCACTATAGGTACTTAAAGTGGTTGCGTTAGAGGACAAATAAGCAATGGTATTACACAGCTCGGATGACCAGGCTGACGGGTTCTTAGCGGGTGAAAATCCATCCAGAAACCAGGCATCTATAGGTGCTTTGTTATAAGTTGAGAGTCTGATATCACAACTTTCTCCCAATGATTGTAGCATCTCAGTAGCATCACCAAACATCAGGCATAGTTTGATGCGCCCCCCAAATAGCTCAAGATTATGAAAACCTTTTATAGCACTTGGATAATGCTCAATAAGTAATTTTGCGGAGTCATTGTGGACCGGCCACAGGGCATGTATCCCTTCTAAATCTGACTTTTTGAGTGGTGACGATTCTGCTGAAAAGTAATACAAAGTGCATTTAGCTGGTGCTGTTCTTAGCCATAGTTCACAACAGTTGAGAAAATTAATCCCTGCGCCAAAACCAACTTCACCAATGCTAAATATATAGTCTTCTGACGAAAGGTGTTGCCAACGACGCTGCAAGTCATTTTTTTCCAGAAAAACATATGAACTCTCTTGCAACCCATCGGCCATTGAATAATAAAAGTCATCATGATCCAGGGAATATGGAAGGTTTTCTCGCCACTCTATTTCTGCAGCATTAAGATTCACTACACCAGTCCAAATTCACAGATAATTTGATCGCACCACTGGTCGATATAATCATCAGCAATTTCAAGCTGGTTCTCATCATCTAAGGGCAGTCCTACAAACATTTTCTCATCAAAGGAAAGTGCTTTTGACTCCTCAAATTCAAACCCTTCATTAGGCCAAGCGCCAACGGTACTTGCCCCTTGAGTTCTCACTTTAGCCCAGAGATAACCCAGTGCATCTTGAAACCATTTTGGATAACCCACTTGGTCACCAAGCCCATAGAGAGCGACTTGCTTTCCAGTCAGGTCTAAATTATCCATTGCGTCCCAATTAGACTCCCAGTCTTCTTGCAACTCACCAAAGTCCCACGTAGGGATACCTAGTATTAAATATTGGTATTCAGCCATTCGAGTGATTGGGTCCAGAGCGATGTCATGGAGAGTGACTGCGCTAAAACCAAGGCTTACATTAATAGTATCGCGAATTTTCTCTCCCGCCATTTCGGTATAGCAAGTGGTACTACCGTAAAACAAACCAATTTTTGTCGTCATCTGCAATGTGTCTTGAGCTATGCTTGTCATTTAATACTACCTATAAATCCTAGTTGTCGCCAAGCCTCATAGGCTACTATGGCAACAGTATTGGATAGATTGAGGCTTCGACTATTAGAGAACATAGGTAAACGCAATATATTCTCAATGCCAATGGAGCTTCTAATGTCATCTGGAAGCCCTCTTGTTTCAGGGCCAAATAATAATGTGTCACCTGATTGATAAGCCATGGATGAATAACTGGTTGCTCCTTTAGTGCTTAGTCCATAAACGTTTTTTGGTTTTATTTTGTTCAAATAAGAAGGCCAAGTGGGGTGGACCTGCAGGCTTTGGAATTCTCTATAGTCAAGCCCGGCACGACGTAAGCGTTTATCATCAAGTTCAAACCCGAGTGGTTCAATGAGGTGCAGGCGAAAACCAGTATTTGCGCAGAGCCGTATAATATTGCCCGTGTTGGGAGGAATTTCTGGTTGATAAAGAACGATATCTAGCATTTTGGTTCGTCTAAAAAACTGAATTAGGGAGTGCTTTATTTTACAACAATTATTGTGCCTTTAACTAAATCATATTATTGTTTGGGGCTTCTTTCCTTTATAAAGGACTTTGAAAGGTAAAACATATGAAAAATTTCGATAAAGAAAAAGCGATTGAGACATTAAATAGAATCATGGAATTAGAACTTTCAGGTGTAGTTCGTTATACCCATTATTCTTTGATGGTGTATGGATATAACCGAATACCGATTGTTTCATGGTTAAAAGCTAATGCACAGGAAGGTCTTGATCACGCTACTAAGGCTGGGGAGTTAGTGACAATGTTGGGGGGGCATCCATCGCTGAAAATTGGTGCACTATTGGAGACAGAGAAACATGATATCGGGGATATTCTCAGTGAAAGTCTTGAACACGAAGCAGTGACTGCTGAGGTGTATTATGACTTACTAAAGTTGGTAGAAGGTGAATCAGTGGTTCTTGAAGAGTATGCGCGTGAAATGATCCACTTAGAAGAGCAGCATTTGGATGAAGTTAATAAAATGCTTCGTACCCCAGGAGATTTGGCACCGTTTGAAGTCTAAGGAAACTTTTAGAGATAGCAAATAGGTTAGGGTCAGGATTGCAGAGAGTCTGTTGGTCTCTTCGGCAAATTAAGTTTTTTCTAATCAATAATCTCAACCATAAGATCGCTGGACAATTCTTCTAGTAAAGCTCTTAGTTGGTTGTCGCTCATGCCTGCAGGAAGCCTGACATTAGCGTGCGCTCTAAACAGCATCGACGCTGACATTGGGGCGCTTTCACAACAAGACTCTAGAGATTCAAGATTTATATTTTGGTTGGCACAGAGAGTTGAAATTTCACCAATTATGCCTGAGCGGTCATTAGCAATAATCTCAATTTGAACTGTTTTTTGTTCTTTTACTTTAGTAGCTGACGCACTTTCTATGGTTACTTTAATGCCTTGCTCATTGAGATTTAACAAGGCTTCTTGCAAGGCGGAGTCATTTTCCGAATTAATGTCGGCCAGCAAAATTCCGGCAAATTTTCCGCCCAAACGTGACATGCTACTTTGCGTCCAATTTCCCTTGTGATTTATGATGACGCTTGCTAGCTGTTCTACAATACCTGGTTGATCATCAGCTAAAATGGTTAAAACAAGTTGTTTCTGCATGGTTTGACCTAAGGTTTTATGGTTCTATCTAAGATCTATATTATGGCACTATTGTTCAGCACTGTTATAGTCTTAACAGTTTAAGCAAAAACATAAATTAATTTTTAAAAGGACAGCTAAAAATATGCAACTTAAACAAAAAGAACGACTGGACGTTCACCGCCGTTGCTCTGTTGGAGCTAGTATTGGTTTGAAGACATTGCTCTTCTCCGTTCTCTTCGCATTTTCTGGTCTGGCGACCGCTGAGAGAGACAGCTCTAGAGATCAGTACAGGCACCCTGTAGAAACGCTCAAATTTTTTGGCATAGTGCCAGAGATGGATGTACTCGAAATTTCCCCCGGGGGCGGTTGGTATACTGAGGTACTAGCTCAATATCTGAAGGGTGATCTGTTAGCCGCACATTATGATCCCTCATCAGAGCGCTCCTACTACCGAAATTCCCAAAATAGATTTGCAGCTAAGATGGCGTCCGATCCTGAGCTTTACGGGAATGTAAAAATACAAATTTTCGATGCGGCTGCAAAAAAGTTAACCACAGAGGATGGGTCAGTGGATGCAGTTGTTACCTTCAGAAACGTCCACAATTGGTTGAGTTCGGACACTGAGGCCTCTTCATTCGCGCTGTTTTATAAGGCGCTTAAACCGGGAGGGCTGTTAGGTGTCGTTGAACATCGTGCTCCAGAAGGTACAGACAGAGCCAAGATGCGGAAAAGTGGCTACATGACACAGAATTATGTGGTCGAGTTAGCGCAGAGTGCTGGTTTTGTTTTTGAGGAGTCTTCAGAAGTTAATGCCAATGAGAAAGACACCGCTGACTACCCTGGGGGAGTATGGACGCTACCACCTAGTTTGCGCCTTGGTGATGAGGATCGGGAACGTTATTTAGCGATTGGGGAGAGCGACCGAATGACGCTACGATTCAGGAAACCACAGGAGTGATTGAAATTCCTTCTGAACGC
This sequence comes from SAR92 clade bacterium, assembly GCA_004211905.1. Classification (GTDB taxonomy): domain Bacteria; phylum Pseudomonadota; class Gammaproteobacteria; order Pseudomonadales; family Porticoccaceae; genus HTCC2207. The sequence continues at coordinate 38,469 of SHBP01000003.1, read as the reverse complement.
TTGTCTAGAGATATCCTAGGCGCAGTGATTGAAGAGTATATTCTGCGCGAAGGAACGGATTATGGCTTTCAGGAGGCTAGTCTTGAGAGTAAAATAAAACAGGTTCATCGCCAGATTGTTCAGGGTGATGTGCTCATTACTTTTGACCCAGCGACTGAAAATTGTACCTTGCTAACGCGTAATCAATTCAACCGCTATAGGAAAGATCTGCAAACCAATGAGCGAAGTGATCTCTGATGGCTAAGCTGCCAACTTTGACACCTACGCGGGTTTTTGAACCTTTGGGTGATCAACTTAGTAATGCCCAACAGATTGTGGTTGGATTCAGTGGAGGCTTAGATTCCTCCGTGCTTTTGCATTCCTTATCTCAGAAAGTTGAAGCTCATCGCATAATGGCCGTTCATATTAATCATGGATTGTCACAAAATGCGGATCATTGGCAAGCCCATGCAGAAGGCTTTTGCCAATCTTTGGGTGTTAATTTTCATAGCGAAACTGTTGCGTTAGTGGGCGATGGTGGTGGACTGGAGGATGCCGGTAGATTGGCGCGATATGAAGTCTTTGAGCGATGCCTCGATGAAGATGGAATCTTATTGCTTGGGCACCATCAAGATGACCAAGTCGAGACCTTGCTATATAGATTAATGCGCGGCACTGGACCAAGAGGCTTGTCCGGGATCCCCAAAACTCGTTCAGTAGGCAAAGGTGTTCTACATCGACCTCTATTAAACTGGCCAAAATCTTCTCTTTTAGATTATGCAATGGAAAACAATATTCAATGGATTGAGGATGAGAGTAATGAGTCAAATGATTTTGATCGCAACTATTTACGTAATAAATTAATTCCTCTTATCGCAGATCGATGGCCGGACTATCGTCACCGTTTAGAGGGCGTTGCCAACATAAGTCGAAATAGTGATCTCTTGTCTCACTCAATAGCGATTGAGGATATGAGAGGCCTAAAAATTAGGGCCGAGAGAGGAGGCTGGTCTCTTTCTCTTCGCTCTTTTGGCCTTTTGCCTTCTCTAAGGCAAGCTAATGTATTGCGGTATTGGGCGGAGTGTTATGGACTGATTGCCCCTGGGTTAAAAATCATTAATGAGATTGGTTCTTCTGTTATTGGTGCTAGGGTAGACGCTTCACCCAAAGTGGTCTGCCAAGACGTTGAGTACCATCGTTACTCTGGCCGGTTATATTTATTAAAATCGGCCAGGGTTTTAAACGATTGCGAACAGACAAGCTCTAAAATCCTGTGGGATTTGAATACCAAATCGACGCTCAAGGCACCAATGATGTTGGCCGCTACAACAGTGATTGGGGAAGGTATTCGAACACCAAAAGATGGTCGTTTAAAGGTTGGCTTCCGTCAGGGAGGGGAGAGGTGTAGGCCATCAGGTCGTGCTCACTCAACGAGTCTTAAAAAATGCTTGCAAGAATTTGGTTTAGAGCCGTGGTGGAGAGATCAAGTGCCATTAATTTTTATCGATGAAGAGCTTGTTGCTGTTGCTGATCTTTGGGTGTGCGAGGGTTGGGAGGCATCAGCCCAAGAGAAGGGCATTAAAATCCATTGGCAAGACAACTCTTTGTAGAATCGTAAGTTCCTTTCTGTTAATCTATTACACCATCTTAATCAGGGTGGGCGTAAGCTGGTTTCTCAGCTAATAGACCTCCAAAAGATAATTTTCTCAGTTTAAATTCTGATCTTTACAGGATCCTTATGACACGTTTTATTTTTGTTACTGGTGGTGTTGTTTCCTCTTTGGGTAAGGGTATAGCCGCTGCCTCCTTGGGTGCAGTGTTAGAGGCTAGGGGTCTAGATGTCACTATGCTGAAGCTAGATCCGTATTTGAATGTGGATCCGGGGACTATGAGCCCTCATCAGCATGGTGAGGTGTATGTGACCGAAGACGGAGCAGAGACTGATCTTGATCTTGGTCATTATGAGCGTTTCTTGCGATCGAAAATGACACAAAATAACAACTTCACTACTGGCCAAGTATATGAAACTATTTTGCGCCGAGAGCGCAGGGGTGATTTTTTGGGTGGTACCGTACAAGTCATTCCACATGTTACCGATGAAATTAAACGCCGTATTATTGCTGGCGCCGGTGATCATGATATAGCTGTCGTTGAAATTGGTGGAACCGTGGGTGATATTGAATCCCAACCATTTCTTGAAGCGGTTCGTCAGATGAGAGGTGAATTGGGCTATCAAAAATCTCTGTTAATACATCTTACACTCGTTCCGTACATCGCCACTGCTGGAGAGACCAAGACCAAGCCGACTCAACACTCTGTAAAAGAAATGCGTTCATTGGGGTTGCAGCCCGACGTGTTATTGTGTCGATCTGAAGTGGAAATTGAAGAAGACCAACTTAAAAAGATATCCCTATTTACCAATGTGGAGGAGCGTGCAGTTGTTCCTGTGATGGATGCAGCTACTGTTTATGCAATTCCTAGAATGCTCCATGAGCGGGGTCTCGATCAATTTGTCTTAGATCGTTTTAACATTGATAGACCAGCTGCAGATTTAACACAATGGGACAAGGTGGTGGAAAATCAAATGCTTTCCGATGGCGAGGTAACAATTGCCATGGTTGGTAAATATATGGATCTACTCGATGCCTACAAGTCGCTCACCGAAGCTCTAGTTCATGCTGGCATCCATAATAAAACAAAGGTTAAGATTCGCTATATTGATTCGGAGCAGCTTGAAGTCGACCATGGTCTGTTAGATGGCGTGGACGCTATCTTGGTTCCAGGTGGATTTGGTTCTCGTGGGATAGAGGGGAAGATTCACGCGGTTAAAGTTGCGAGAGAAAATAACATTCCATATTTAGGTATTTGTTTGGGTATGCAAATAGCTGTGATTGAATATGCTCGCAATGCATGTGGTTTAGAGGGTGCAAATAGTACGGAATTTAACTCGGAGACTGAGCACCCAGTGGTGGGATTAATTGAAGAGTGGATTGACGAGAAAGGTAATCGAGAACAGCGCAGCGCTGACTCGGATCTAGGTGGCACCATGCGTTTGGGGGCTCAGATATGCCATCTTATTCCCGGATCAAATGCCGAAGATATTTACGGTGCTGATCAAGTTAAAGAACGCCATCGTCATCGTTTCGAAGTGAACAATAATTATCTTCCTCAGTTAAAGGAAGCTGGTTTAGTAGTAGGCGGATTGTCGTTTGATAAAAATCTTGTGGAAACTATCGAGTTACCCGATCATCGATGGTTTTTTGCAAGTCAGTTTCACCCGGAATTTACTTCTACACCAAGAGATGGACATCCATTATTTGAAAAATTTGTAGATGCAGCAGCAGTTTACCAGCAGCATAAGTAAAAGCTTAGGAGAAAGCAGTGACGTCATTAGTCATTCAAATAGGAAATATTAAGGTGAGTAATGATGCTCCTATGGTGCTTTTTGGCGGAATGAATGTCCTTGAGTCTCGAGATATGGCAATGCAAATCGCTGAGTCTTATGTTCAGACCACTGAAAAACTTGGTATTCCTTATGTATTCAAAGCTTCATTTGATAAGGCAAATCGTTCATCGATACATTCTTTTCGGGGTCCTGGTCTCCAAGAAGGGTTGAGAATATTTGAAGAAATTAAATCTACTTTTAATATTCCAGTTATTACCGATGTTCACGAGGTTTCACAGGCAGCGACAGTAGCAGAGGTGTGCGATGTTATTCAATTGCCTGCCTTTCTTGCGCGACAAACAGATCTTGTTGAAGCTATGGCTGCGACAAACACGATAATTAATATTAAAAAGCCCCAATTCTTGAGTCCCGGGCAGATGGGGAACATTGTTGAAAAATTTCGCGAATGCGGTAACGAAAAAGTTATGCTTTGCGAGCGTGGGGCCTGCATGGGATATGATAATTTAGTTGTTGATATGCTTGGATTTAGAACCATGAAAGAGGTTAGTGGAGGGCTACCACTGATCTTTGATGTGACACACGCTCTTCAGTGTAGGGACCCTCTGGGTGCGGCATCAGGAGGACGTCGGCATCAGGTTGCAGAGTTGGGAAGAGCGGGAATTTCTGTAGGAATCGCAGGGCTATTCTTAGAAGCACACCCAAATCCTGACCAAGCTCTTTGTGATGGCCCTAGTGCCCTCCCTTTGGACAAGCTTGAGCCGTTCTTAACACAAATGAAGTCATTTGATGATCTAATAAAGTCTCAACCTGATTTGGGTATAGTTTAATTATAACTGCATTGTCTTTAGCCTATTAAAAATCTAACCTACCGCAACCTTAGTACTCGCACAGAGTCATAATTGATATAAATGGAGATCTACCCTAATGAGTAATATTGCTGACATTCGCGCCTTTGAAGTATTGGATTCAAGAGGAAACCCGACGGTTCAGGCAGATGTGATATTAGATAACGGAATAGTGGGCACCGCATGCTCTCCTTCGGGGGCCTCCACAGGTTCAAGAGAAGCACTTGAGCTCAGAGATGGAGATAAGACCCGCTACTTAGGTAAGGGAGTTTTAACTGCAGTAAAAAATATTAACACCACTATAAGAGCTCTTTTGCTAGGGTCAGATCCGTCAGATCAAAGAGCTCTTGATGACGCTATGATTCATGCAGATGGCACTGATAATAAAGCGGTGTTGGGTGCCAACGCTATTTTGGCGGTATCTTTAGCTGCCGCAAAAGCTGCAGCCCAAGCCAAGCAAATGCCTTTGTATGCTCATATTGCTGAACTTAATGGAACTCAGGGTACATATAGCATGCCAGTTCCGATGATGAATATTATTAATGGTGGTGAGCACGCTGATAATAATGTTGATATTCAAGAATTCATGGTTCAGCCAGTATCGGCGAAGAGCTTCGCAGAGGCATTGCAAGTAGGTGCTGAGATTTTCCACTCATTGAAAAAAGTGCTCAGTAAAAAAGGCCTCAATACTGCTGTTGGTGATGAAGGGGGGTTTGCCCCTAATCTATCTTCTAACGCAGAAGCTCTTGCAGTGATTCAAGAAGCAACAGAAGCCGCGGGCTATGAATTGGGAACTGACGTAACTTTAGCATTGGATTGCGCTGCATCTGAATTCTATAAAGATGGAAAATATGATTTATCAGGTGAAGGAAAGGTATACAGTGCGGAGGGTTTTAGTGATTTCCTAGGGGAACTTTGCGAGCAATACCCGATTATCTCGATCGAAGATGGCCAAGATGAATCAGACTGGGATGGATGGAAATATCAGACTGAGAAGTTGGGTGAGAGGGTGCAACTTGTGGGGGATGATTTATTTGTTACCAACACTAGTATTTTGAGCCGCGGAATTGAGATGGGCGTTGCCAACTCAATTTTAATTAAATTTAATCAAATTGGCACCTTATCGGAAACCCTAGATGCTATAGAGATGGCTAAGAATGCTGGGTACACCGTTGTTATTTCTCATCGCTCTGGAGAGACAGAAGATACTACGATCGCGGATCTTGCGGTTGCTACAGCGTCGGGTCAGATAAAAACGGGCTCCCTATGCCGGTCCGATCGGGTTGCAAAATATAATCGCTTGCTGCGAATTGAAGCTGAGTTGGGTCAAGAACTGGCACCTTACAAAGGTCGATCTGAGTTTAAGTCCTAATAGCGATAAGCAATAACGGAGCTGCCGTTCTTCTAATAGAATAGAATAGACTTATGCGTTGGTTGCTGATAATACTTGTTTTATTGTTGCTTGGTTTGCAAGTCCGTCTTTGGGTCGGAGAGGGTAGTCTTGCTCATCAAGCTGAGTTAGATGGGCAGTTAGCGCTTCAAAAAACTGAGAATGAAAGACTAAGACTACGCAATGAGATTATTGCTAGAGATGTGGACAGTCTTAAAACGAACCTTGATGCTATTGAAGAAAAGGCTCGCAAAGATCTAGGTATGATTAAGCAAGGAGAGGTCTTTTATCTTGTAACTGATGAGGATTCTGGAATTCCCAAGGAACGGCGTTTTTCTGAGGAAGAGGCACCATGAAAAATGTGGAAGCAAATTATTGGGCTATCGTTCCTGCAGCGGGGATTGGTAAACGATTTTCAGCGGATATTCCAAAACAGTTTCACCAGTTGCTTGGAGAACTTGTTGCTCAACATACTCTAAAGCGTCTTTTGGATGTTAGATTAATAAAGCGAATTATCGCTCCCTGTGACTCTGCTTCAGGTTATTGGGCAAGGGTTGATGCTACTAGAAACCCTAGAGTCCAACTTATAGAAGGCGGTGAAACGCGAGCCCACTCTGTTTTAAGCGGTCTTAATGCGCTACAAAATTTAGCTGAACCCAATGATTGGGTTCTCGTCCATGATATGGCCAGGCCTTGTGTAACTTCATCTGATATTTGTAAACTCATCGATGCGTTAAAGTCTCATCCAGTAGGAGGATTACTGGCTACGACGGTCAATGAAACACTAAAAATAGTCACCTCCGATCAGAACGTAGAAAAAACAGTTAATCGCGAACATTATCGAGTTGCACAGACGCCACAGATGTTTCGGTACAAAATTTTATATGATGCCATTTTAAGAATGCTTGATAATCAAGAGATACCTACGGACGAGTCAACCGCGATTGAAAATGCCGGAAGGGAAGTTTGTGTTGTAGAGGGTCGACAGGACAATATCAAGATTACTCGACGAGAGGACTTGATGATTGCCGAGGCTATTCTACTGAATCAGGAGAAGCATTAATGCGTGTGGGACATGGTTACGATGTTCATGCTTTTGGAGAAGGCGAAGCGCTTATTTTAGGTGGCGTCTCTATACCCTTTGAAAGAGCTTTTATTGCTCATTCAGATGGGGATGTTCTGACACATGCTCTTATCGATGCGATTTTAGGCGCTCTGGGTTTGGGTGATATAGGTAGACACTTCCCTGATACTGATTCCCAGTACAAGAATAGCGACAGTCTTGAATTGCTGCAAGTTGTCGTTCAAATGATGTGTGGTAAAGGTTACTCCTTAGGTAATGCGGATCTTACTATCATCGCTCAGAGGCCAAAGATGTCTCCATACTTAGATAGTATGTGTGAAAATATTGCCTCTGTACTTGGATGTGAAAGCGAAAAAATCAATATTAAAGCAACGACCTCAGAGGGATTAGGGTTTACCGGAAGAGAAGAGGGTATTGCCTGTCATGGATCAGTTCTTTTAGTACCCTCAATCAGCTAACTTAATCAGCGAGACTTAGATTTATCGATACGCGTACCCTTGAATTTGGGAAATTACCTTATTTACACGGACAACCACAAGAGACGGCTGTATTTCGCTCTTGTCCGGATGATTTTTTAGTTGACGAAATTATGGATATCGAGCCCTCTGGTGAGGGTGAGCACCTGTGGCTGTTGATTAGCAAAAAAGATCAAAACACAAGCTGGGTTGCAGGGATATTGGCAAAGTTGGCAGGGATAAAGCGGAATGACGTAGGTTATTGTGGGATGAAAGATAGATTTGCTATTACTACGCAATGGTTTAGCTTATATGTTCCCAGTCGAGATTTAGATTTGAGCACTCTTACTCATAGTGACTTCACAATTTTAAGAACAGCACGTCATCATAAAAAATTGCGTCGAGGAATGCACCGAGGCAACCGATTTAAAATAGTCTTAAAACAATTTGAGGTTGAGAAAAAATCTTTTGATGATCGCATGAAGTTAATTAGTCGTTACGGCGTGCCCAATTATTTTGGCGAGCAACGATTTGGTCATCAGGGTAATAATCTTCATGAGGTTCAGAAGCTTATTATGGCAGATAAACTAAAGGGCAACAGGCATGGCACAGGCCTATATTTATCAGCAGCTCGCTCATGGCTGTTTAATCTTGTGTTGGCTAGGCATATAGACAACGCTGATGAATCTCTAGACCGACTTCAAGAATATACAGGGCCACTTTGGGGAAGAGGACGGTCATCTGCTGACAGGGAGGTGGCGAGTGTTGAAGAGCAGATTTTGAAGGATTGGCAAGACTGGTGTTATGCGCTTGAGCATGCAGGTTTAAAACAGGAGCGAAGAAATTTAATATTGCGTTCGGACAGTATTCTTTACGAATGGATTGAGCCTAATCAGTTAAGCCTAGAATTTAGTTTGTTGAGAGGGTGCTTTGCTACAGTATTACTGCGAGAAATAGCTCAATTATCCCGCCCGAGCAATGTCTCCATATGATATATTAGACTCTCGTTAGTGATTGGTTTGGAATTGGCGCCAATTCATTTTTGGAATATTTGCGATAGGAGATTTGGGTGAATTCGGTTGAATTAGCGGGTATCGGGATGACTTCTCAACGAACCCGAGAACGGTTAATTAATCGATTGACCGAGCAGGGCATCACCAACCAAAAAGTACTTGATGTTATTCGCAGTACACCGCGGCATATTTTTCTTGATGAAGCATTATCACACAGGGCATATGAAGACACTGCTTTGCCTATAGGTTTCTCTCAGACACTATCACAACCCTATATCGTCGCAAGAATGACAGAAATATTACTCTCAGCCGGGCCCCTCTGTAAAATATTAGAAATCGGCACAGGGTCTGGCTACCAGTCGGCGATTTTAGCTCAGTTAGTTACAGAGGTTCATACGGTAGAGCGAATTGAGCCCTTGTTAATTAAAGCAAAACAGCGATTTAGGAAGTTGGGCTTAACTAATGTATCTGCAAATCTTTCAGATGGATGTTTTGGCTGGGAGAAGCAAGCACCCTATGATGGAATAATCACAACCGCGGCGCCCCAGGCGATACCCGAAGATCTTTTAAGTCAGTTAGCGCCTAATGGGCTATTAGTTATTCCAGTGGGTAGTGGTGAATCTCAAGACTTGCGTTTAGTTAAACGTATAGAAGATTCATCGGAGTTCGACGAGATAGCCGTCGAGAAAGTAAAATTCGTTCCTTTGCTAAGTGGGCTTTCCCGCTAATATTTCAACAGGGTCTCCTATGAAAAAATTCACAGACAATCTGCTGTTATATATAAAAGGTCTAGCCATGGGAGCTGCAGATGTTGTTCCTGGTGTTTCAGGTGGAACTATTGCTTTTGTCACGGGTATATATATTGAACTGATCAATACTATCAAATCCGTAAACTTAAGAGCGCTACAAACACTTAAGTCTGAAGGTATAGGGGCTGCATGGAGATTCATCAATGGCCGCTTTATTGTTATTTTACTAGCGGGAATCTTTACTAGTTTATTCTCGTTGGCTCAGTTTATGCAGTACCTGCTGGTTGAGCACCCACTGCCGTTGTGGTCTTTTTTTACAGGTTTGATCGTTGGATCGGTGATCTATCTTTTGCGGCAAAATCCTTTGCGTAGTACCCATGAAAATCTACTTTTCTTTGTTGGTATAGGCATAGCTTATGGAATTTCTATATCCCCGCCAGTGGTTTTGGAAGGAACCGCAGTTACCATGTTCCTTGCGGGATCCATTGCCCTATGCGCAATGATTTTACCAGGAATATCTGGCTCATTTATTCTTGTGTTGTTGGGCCTTTACCCTGTATTCATTGGTGCAATTGCCAATCTGCAGATTGACATATTGACCGCATTTGCCCTTGGCGGAATTGTCGGCCTGATGTTGTTTAGTCGCTTATTATCTTGGCTGTTAGCTCGATTTGAAACTTTGGTAATCGCAACTATGTGTGGATTTCTTATGGGTAGTTTGAGTATTATTTGGCCTTGGAAATTAGTAACCTCCTCTATGACGACTGACTCGGGTAAGGTTTTAGTGCTATCCACCGATAATCTTATGCCCTCAGAATTTTTAGGGCTTACAGGTGGAGATCCACAAACCTTTTTATGTACAGTTATGTTCGTGTTCGCTTTGAGTGCAGTGATGGGGTTGGATTATTTCGCAAAGTCAAAATTGGAATCTACTCAATAGGGCCATTGCTGTGAGAAAAGAAATCTTTGTTTGGTTGTTTTCTCTATTGGTTGTTAGCTGCTCAAACAATCCGGCATCGGTAACTGATCGTAGTCAACCTCCTAGTATTCGCATTAAAAGTCATCAAGTTGACGTTGGAGAAACGCTTTATTCTATTGCTTGGCGCTATGACCTAAATGTAGTAGATCTTGCAAACGCTAATTCTCTTTATGAGCCTTATATTATTAATCCTGGCCAAGAACTGACTCTTTTGGTTAGTCTTAAAAAGTATTCCGGTACTCCAAATCCAAAAAAGCGTTACAAAGTTAGGGCGGGAGATACCCTGTTTTCCATCGCCACAAAGCATGGTTTGGATGTGAAGACTCTGGCTAATATTAATAACCTTGATTCACCTTACATTATTACCCCAAATCAAATTCTCGCTCTTGATGAGAAAAATGTAACTATAACCCAGACAAGAGAGCAACTAACATCTACTGCGAGAGATCAGAGGACTAATCCGGTGACTCGGCCAAAGTCAGTAGTTTATGCTAAGAATTGGCAGTGGAAGTGGCCAGTGAAAGCTGAAGTCTTAGAACCTTTCAACCCAAAAAATTTACAGAAAGGAATTAGTTTAAAAGCATCAAGTAATGCAAAGGTGAATCCCGCCGCGCCAGGAAATGTAGTTTATGCTGGAGAGGGTTTACGCGGCTATGGTAAGTTGATTATCATCAAGCATAGTGATATGTTACTTAGTGCCTATGCAAATAATGAAGAATTATTAGTAAGGGTGGGGCAGTCTGTAGATCAGACTGATGTGATTTCAAGTTTGGGTGTCGACGGAACGATGTACTTTGAAATCAGAAAAGACGGAAATCCTGTCAATCCAATCAATTACCTTAGGTAGATTGATATTTTTTAAGAGGAACATAGGGTTGGCTTCAGGATTGACGTCAATATTATTGCAAAGGAGTTGCAAAAGATGGTTGAAGATACATTATTAGGTGAATTAAAGGTGCCGCCCTTAGTCACCAAATGCAGTAAAAAAAAGCAGCATCCTAGCCGTCGAGTAATCGACGCGACCAGCATTTACCTAAAAGAAATAGGCTATGCGCCCCTCTTAAGTGCCGAAGAAGAAATTCTCTATACTAGACAGTTAAATGATGGATGTGAGCGTTCTCGACATCGAATGATTGAGAGTAACCTTCGTCTGGTTGTCAAAATCTCTCGTCGATATATTAATCGTGGATTAGATCTTTTAGATCTAATTGAAGAAGGTAATATTGGCTTAATGCGAGCAGTTGAAAAATTTGACCCTGAGTTGGGTTACCGTTTTTCAACCTACGCGACATGGTGGATCCGTCAAACCATTGAGCGAGCGATAATGAACCAGACGCGCACTATTAGACTGCCCGTACATGTTGTCAAAGAGCTCAATGTATATTTGCGAGCGTCTCGCAAGTTAGCTCAGCGTTTAGATCATGACCCAACACCCGAAGAGATTGCGGTTGAAATCAACAAGCCAATTAAAGATGTTCTTAAAATCCTTAGTCTGAGTGACCGAATTACATCGATTGATGCACCTGTTGCAGATCAAGAAAAAAGCCTGGTCGATACAGTTGCTGATATGAATAAACTAGGCCCGGATGCGCAAGTTGAAACTGACGATTTATCGTGTGTACTAGTTGGTTGGTTACAGCAATTACCTGAGAAACAAAGAGAGGTTTTGGTACGTCGATTCGGGTTGATGCATCATCAAGAGGAAACCCTCGAGCAAATCGGCCTGGAAATCGGTTTAACCCGGGAAAGAGTGCGTCAGATTCAGGTAGATGGTTTAAGAAGATTGAGAGACATGCTTCATCGTCACGGTCTCAATAGTGACGATCTATTTAAGGAATTGTTCAGCCAGTAAGTTCACCCGAGGGAGAGCTTTATCTTTCAGCGGAGCTCTGACTGAGCTTTATAATAAATCCTCCAAACAGCGACAGAGCCTGCTCGTTAGTATGAAATATACTCATAGAAAAGATTGATCCAGAGATGATTCTCTGGATCAATCGTAGTAACGGATGATTAAAAGAAGAAGCCGTTAAGAGGTAAAAGACTTGAGATAACGAGACTTACCATGGCCATAACATTGATTAAAATGTTCATAGCTGGACCCGAGGTATCCTTGAACGGATCACCAACGGTGTCTCCCACAACAACCGCTGCATGAGTGTCCGAGCCTTTTCCACCCAAATTACCTTTCTCGACATATTTTTTAGCATTGTCCCATGCTCCACCGGCATTCGCCATGAATAAAGCTAATGCAACACAGCCTAAAAGACCACCTGCTAACATACCGCCCAACGCGATTGCACCTAAACCAAAGCCAACAACTGCAGGCATTGCCACGGCAATGATACCTGGCAACATCATTTTCTTAAGAGCAGCTTTGGTCGCAATTTCCACACATCTCTCAGAATCAGGATCCGCTGTTCCTTCCATCAGACCAGAAATTTCTCTGAATTGTCTTCTGATTTCATTAATCATTTCAAAAGCTGCATCACCCACAGCTTTCATTGTGATTGAAGAAATTAGGAATGGGATACAGATACCGATAAACATACCCACCAGAACCATAGGATTGGTTAAAGAGAGAGAAAAGTCGCTACCATATTTCAAAGATACCTGAGCAGAATAGGCTGAGATAATCGCCAAGGCCGCTAGAGCAGCAGCGCCAATAGCAAATCCTTTACCGATCGCAGCAGTTGTATTCCCCAGTTCATCTAGTGAGTCAGTAATATCTCTGACTTCCTTGCCCATGCCTGCCATTTCTGCAATACCGCCAGCGTTGTCAGCAACAGGACCATATGCATCAATCGCCATGGTTATTCCTACTGTGGATAGCATACCAACAGCGGCAATACCGACACCATATACTCCAGCAATATTTGCTCCAGTTGCAATTGAGGTGGATACCAGAATGATAGTCGCAAGGATCAAAATAGGGATAACTACCGATTGCATGCCCACAGATAATCCTGAAATCATAACAGTTGCAGATCCAGTTTCACCGGATTCAGCAATCTCTTCAACTGGTTGACCGCCCGTATAGTATTCAGTGATCAATCCAATTAATACACCACCACCGGCACCAGCAATAACACACCACAAAACAGCCATAGGTACATCGCCCATGGATTGCATGAGGAAGTAAGCCATCACGATAAAGATGACTGGGGCGAGAAGCGTTCCTGATCTAAGAGCGCTAGCAGGAGCTTTTGCAGATTGCATCTTAACGATGAAAATACCGATGATAGATGCGATCAAGCCTGTTGCTGCAAGCCCGAGAGGCAAAAACATTAGGCTCTCTGAGCTCATTGTGTATGCAATTGCAATGGAAGCAATCATTGAACCGCAGTAGGATTCAAAGATATCAGAGCCCATTCCTGCAACATCGCCCACATTATCACCCACATTATCTGCGATCACACCGGGGTTTCTTGGGTCATCTTCTGGAATTCCTGCTTCAATTTTCCCTACTAAATCAGCACCAACATCTGCGCTCTTAGTAAAGATGCCGCCACCAACTCTAGAGAACAGAGCTACAACCGAAGCGCCCATTCCAAAGCCTTCTAGTGCGTGAACATGAGAAGCACCATTAGCCGCGTAAAAGTAATATAAGCTACCTAGGCCGATCAATCCTAGAGAGGCAACACATAGCCCCATCACTGAGCCACCATAAAAAGAGACAGACAAAGCAGCAGCGGCACCATCCTGTTGAGCAGCAGTTGCTGTTCTAACATTTGCTTTGGTCGCGGCGTACATGCCGATAAAGCCTGCTAGAGAGGAGCATGCTGCGCCAACGATAACAGCGATGGCAGTTTCTGTACCCAGAAATACCTGTGCAAGTACAACGAGGACGGCAATAAAAATTAATAGGTATTTGTATTCTGTTTTCATAAAGGCTAGCGCACCAGTATGAATTTGATCACCAATTTTTTTTACCTTATCTTCACCATCGGGATATTTCATTACTAGCCCGTAAACAACGAATGCGGCTAGCATGCCAAATAGACCCAACAGTGGCGGAAGTAGTGAATTGTTCATTTAGAAGACCCTTTTATTTTTGAACGCGCATTCTATCAAAAAAAACCGTTAAAAAAATTATTTTTCGTAGCTATATTCGATATTTTGTGCTCAACCAAAACTTATCGTTTTGGTATGATCGATTCAACAAATATTGACACTTTGGGTCGAACATATAACTTAATCTTTATTGCCAATTTTGCTTAAAATCAAAGGCTTGACAAAACTATTGAGCAAAACCACACGTAAAGTATTGTGATTCAGGCAAACCGACTATAATAGTGTCTTTAAACTTCGATTAGTTGGCATAAAAAAATCTTTTTTTCTTTAGAATGTTTACCCCCAAAAGAATAACAGCAGAGGAATTATCTTGAATACAAATGTTCGTTTAGCATCTATTTTTACATTTGTTCTTTTACTTTGGTTTGGCAGCGGTATTTTCGTCACCCCAGCTTCTAAAGAAGTGAAATTAACTGAGACTCCTCTCACTTCTATTCAAGTCACGACTTTTAGTCAGGAAATGTTCCAACCAAAAGTTTCGCTGCGTGCAAATACAAAGGCCAATAGGTCGGTAAATGTTGTGGCGCAGGTGGCAGGCCAAATTTCTGCGGTTCCAGTTACAGAGGGAGCCGGTGTTAAGGAGGGGCAGACCATTTGTGAAGTCAATGCTGAGGATAGATATTTGCGTTTAAGCCAATCTGAAGCAAACTTAAAACAAGCTGATATTGCTTATAAAGGTGCTCTGAAACTGAAAACTGGAGGCTATCAATCTGACTTAGCTATATCCCAAGCAAAAGCAAATTTAGAGACGGCCAGAGCTAATTTGAGACGAGCTCAAATCAATGTCAGTCATTTACAGATCAAAGCACCTTTTGATGGAATCGTAGAGACACGTCCAGTCGAGATTGGTGATTATGTTGTCCCTGGGATGATCTGCGCTGTAGTGGTTGATCTAAATCCAATTAAGATAACAGCGTTGGTCAACGAAAAAGAAGTCAGTAAAATAAAGGTAGGTGACGAGGCCTCCGTGACAATCAATGGTCTTCATTCAACTGGGGCTTCAGTTAGTTATTTAGCTCATCAAGCAAATACTGCAACGCGGAGCTATCGTATAGAAGCTCTTGCGGAAAATGCTGATGAGTCTATTTTAGCTGGCTTGTCGTCGCGCCTTGAAATTCTTACCGATAGTGTGCCGGCTCATTTGATTCCTGCCAGTAGCGTATTACTAGACGATCAAGGTGGCATGGTTGTGCGAATAATCAGCGAAAAAAATATCGTCCAATCTAACCCCGTTACGGCACTTGGTGAAACACAGAATGGTATGTGGGTCTCAGGATTACCAGAGAAGGCCATCGTTGTTACAGTGGGACAGAATTACATTATTGATGGTGAAAAGGTTGCTCCTACTTTTTTGTCCAACGTTGTTGAACAATAAAACGGGCTGTCAGACAGATGAAATTTTTAAGACTTATTGTTGATCACTCCAGAGCAACGCTCGCCATAATGCTCTTAGTACTTGTTGCTGGAGCGGGTTCACGTTTTTCAATGCCAGTGGAGTTAAATCCTAATGTGACATTGCCCATCGTTATGATTATGGTAAGGCATGACGGCATATCCCCAGAGGACGGTGCTCGGCTTTTGGCGCGACCGATAGAAAAAGAATTAAAAACACTCGACGGACTTGAGGAAACTCAAGCCACTGCCCGCGAGGGGCTGGTCATCATTACCGTCGAATTTGAAGTTGGCGACAACATAAAGCAAGCAGTTGCTGATGTGCGTGAAGCAGTTGATAGAGCCAAAGCTGAATTCCCTCAGGAGACTAAAGAGCCCATCGTTAATGAACTCAGCCCAAGTCCTGAGCCAGCGATAGTTATTACATTCTCAGGAGACAAAGTCTCCGAGCGAGAGCTTTTCAGAGCGGCAAAGTTTTATCAGCGTCAATTAGAGATGCTTCCGGACGTGCTTACAGCGGATATTTCTGGCCACCGTGACGAGGTTGTTGATGTCGTTTTGGATCCCTCGCGACTCGAACAGTACGGTTTAAGCATCGATGAAATAGTCTACGCAGTGAGGGTCAACAATCTTTTGATCCCAGCCGGCGAGATGGACGCAGCGCAGGGCCGCTTTGGTATAAAAGTACCTGCCCTGATCGAAACGACTGACGATATCAGATCCTTACCAATACGCAATAATGCAGAGGGATCAGTCTCTCTGGGTGATGTGGCTGATGTGCGTCGAACTTTCAAGGATCCTTCTGGCTATAGTCTTATTAACGGTAAAAAGACGATTGCGATAGACGTGCGCAAACGTCTTACTGCCAACCTAATTAGAACGGTTGATGCATCTAGAGAAACGGTGGCTCTATCTAGAGACCAGTTTTCCATGGATATGGATATAGGATACACCTTTGATAGTTCAGAGATGACCAATCAAATGGTTAATGAGTTGCAAGGTAATATTATCACTGCCATGTGTTTGGTACTTATTTTAGTGGTGGCAACTTTGGGTGTTAAATCCGGATTACTAGTAGGCTTTGGAATCCCATTTTGCCTTCTCGGAGCGCTTATTATCGTTAATGTTCTGGGTCACAGTTTTAATTTCATGGTGATGTTTGGGCTTTTACTATCTCTGGGTATGCTTATCGATGGTGCTATTGTTGTTGTAGAGTTTTCAAGTACCAAAGGGGCCGAGGGTTTATCAACTCGTGAGGCGTATATAACTGCGGTTCAGCGTATGGGAGTCCCTGTCATTGCGTCCACCGGGACTACCTTAGCTGCATTTCTACCGTTGCTCTTTTGGCCAGGAGTCTCCGGTGAGTTTATGTCTTACTTACCCATTACTGTGTTTGCAGTATTAGCATGGTCTCTTGCCTACGCGCTTATCTTTGCGCCGACATTAGGGATTGTGATGGCCCGTCGCCGTGGTAAGAAGAAGAAACTACCTGAAGATCACCAATCCGAAGAATCTGCAAAGACCATGTTCCAACCGCTTCAGGACTTCTATCTTAAACTGCTAACCCCAGTGATTAGATCACCTGCCAAGGCTGCCTTGGGTTCCATCGGAATGATTATTGGTATTTTCTTTTTATACGGAAACTTTAATGCTGGGCAAGAATTTTTTACAGCTATCGAGAGTCAATATGGCACAGTCGAAGTGCGTGCTCAGGGTAATCTTTCCATTGAGGAGCAACAGAAAATAACACTTGAAGTCTCAAATATTGTTAGCGAAATAGAGGGTGTTAATCAGTTATATGCCTACAGCAATGGCGCAAGTTTCCTTACCTTCGGTACTGATGTTAGTAGAGACCAAATAAGTACGCTGTTAGTGGAATTATATCCTAGAGAAGAAAGAGAAAGAGGAAGCGACCTTATATTTGCTGAAATTCGAGAGCGCACAAAATCTTTGCCGGGAGTTTATGTGACAGGTAAGGAAGTAGAAACAGGTCCTCCCACCGGGAAAAATATTCAGATTCAGCTCTCATCACCGAATCGACAAGCGATGTATCGAAAAACCGCGGAACTAAGGCAGTGGATAGCGGAAAATGTTGAGGGTGTCAGGGATCTCCAAGATACCCTGCCATTGGCAGGTATTCAGTGGGAGATTGATGTAGATCGATCTAGAGCCGCTATGTTAGGAGTCAATGTTGCGGATGTCGGCAACATGGTCCAAATGGTGACAGGCGGAGTGATGATAGGCGAATTTAGACCCGATGATGCGGATGAAGAAATTGAAATGAGGTTACGCTTCCCTGAACAGGACCGCCAATTAACGTCTATTGATGATTTAAGGGTTAATACACCCAATGGGCCAGTACCGATAAGTAGTTTTAGTGAAAGGGTACCCAAGCCCCGAGTAGATGCCATTCAAAGAATTGATAGGGAGGAAACAGTATTTATTCTCGCGAATTCTGAGGTTGGTTATCTTGCAGACGACCAAACTCGACAGATCGATCAATGGATAAAGCAGCAAGACCCCGAATCACCCGTTAAAATTCGTTTCCGCGGGGCTAATCAAGAGCAGGAAAAAGCCGCTGAGTTTTTATCCACCGCGTTTTCTTTGGCAATGTCGGTCATGCTGATTATGTTGGTCATGCAGTTTAATAGCTTTTACCAAGCGGCTTTGATTTTGTTTTCTGTGGTGATGTCGACCGCTGGAGTGCTTCTTGGTTTAGTCATAGCTCAGGCAACATTTAGTACAGTTTTGACGGGTGTTGGGATAGTTGCTCTAGCTGGAATTGTGGTCAATAACAATATTGTACTAATTGATACATATAATTATTTGAGACGCCATAATCGGTTATTAACTGCTTCTGAAGCAGTATACTCGGCAGCAAAATCCCGATTTCGGCCAGTTATGTTGACAACAATTACAACGATTGTCGGCTTGCTTCCCTTGGCCAATGGTTTAAGTATTGATCTGGTGAATCGTAGTTTCACTATAGGTGGAATGGTAGCCTCTTGGTGGCAGCCTCTGGCCAGTGCAATCGTTAATGGGTTAGTGGTGTCGACTATACTCACGCTCCTTTTGACGCCAGCCATGTTGCTACTGCCTGAAATTATTTCCAAACGTCTCGGTATGCGTGTCGCAAATCATCAGTTTGAAGATGATGTTGTATAGAGAGACAGCAAAAGGTATTTGATTGAGAAAAATCATTCACTGTGATTGTGACTGTTTTTATGCCGCTGTAGAAATGCGTGACGATCCATCTCTACGACTGTTACCTATCGCTATCGGAGGGAAAGCTGACCGCCGGGGTGTGGTTGCTACCTGCAACTACAATGCTCGCGAGTTTGGCATTCGATCGGCGATGCCAACAGCACATGCACTCCGACTCTGTCCTGATTTAGTCGTTATCCCTGGCACTATGTCTAAATATAGGGAGGCCGCTCATCATATCCGTCAAATTTTCTATCGTTATACAGATAAAGTTGAGCCGCTTTCATTGGATGAAGCCTATTTAGATGTTACCGATTGTGAAGAGTGTCAGGGTAGTGCCACACTAATCGCTCAGCAAATTCGAGAAGTAATCGCTCAGGAGGTTGGAGTTACTGCCTCTGCAGGAGTAGCGCCTAACAAGTTTCTGGCTAAGGTAGCTAGTGATTTAAACAAGCCGGATGGGCAATATGTAATTGCGCCTGATAGTGTTGGTGAATTCGTTAAAAACCTTGAAGTGAAACGTATATTTGGAGTAGGTAAGGTTACAAACGAAAAATTGAATCGTCTGGGTATAAAAACCTGTGGCGACCTGCAAGGAAGAACACTTATTGAGTTGGTCGACAAGTTTGGTACCTTTGGAAAGCGTTTGCATGATCTAAGTTTCGGTATAGACAATCGTGCAGTCAACTCAGATAGTCGACGAAAATCCTTGAGTGTAGAGCACACTTATTCCGATGATCTGCAAGATCGGCTGGCCTGTGAAGACAAATTATCTGGTTTGTTGATGGAGCTACGTAGCCGTTTGCGCCGTGTTGATGAGGATTACTTGGTGACTAAACAGTTTATTAAAGTAAAGTTTAATGACTTTACTAGCACCACGGTTGAACGTCAGATGAGTAAGGGGCTTCCTTTAGAGAGTTTCCAAAGGCTACTAGAGGAGGCTTGGGCAAGAGGGATGAAGCCAGTGAGGTTGCTTGGTCTTGGTGTTCGGTTTGTTGATACTCGACAGCAAGAATTGGCTCTGCAGCTAGATTTATTTGAGTAAGTTTTTTGATATTGTCGATGTTTGAGCGCAACCATTTTAAACAGTATAGGGTTTTGGTAGACTAGTTGATTACCCAATTATTAAAGTTTAACTGTGACGAATCATTCAAGTAAAAACTTTATCCGAAACGAATTGCGTCGCAAGACGGAGGAGTTCCTCTCTCGTGGGGGTGAAATAAAACAGCACAGAGCAGGAGAAACTGGAGAGCCTCTGGACAAGCCGCGCGGACGAGCAGTATTTGTCAGCGGAGAGCCGAGGAAAACACGAACTTATATTAATGATGTTGTTTCTGCATTGGATAACCGCAAAAGAAAGTCAGTTACCCCAAAACTGAACAAGAAAACAAAACGACCGAAAAAGAAAATAGTTTACGACGACTTTGGTGAGCCAATACGTGAAATATGGTCTGATGAGTGAAACCAGAGAAGAGCTTCAATAGTTTTTCTGAAGAATGGCTGACTTAACTGGCAGGATTCATTTGTGTGACATCTTCCCCACGCTCTTGCCTGTCGGCATGATAGCTGGAACGAACTAGAGGGCCACAGGCTGCTTGTTTGAAGCCAATACTGTTCGCATATTCTGTGTACTGAGCAAACTCATCAGGGTGAACAAATCTATCTACAGCTAAATGGTTGGGTGAGGGCTGTAAATATTGGCCTACCGTTAGCATGTCTACATCATGTTCTCGAAGGTCATCAAGAGTTCTCAGTAACTCATCTTTATTTTCACCCAAGCCTACCATTAGGCCAGATTTTGTTTGAATGCTGGGGTTTCTTGCTTTGTATTCTTTGAGTAACTTAAGGGACCATACATAGTTGGCTCCGGGCCTTGCTTCTCGATATAAACGAGACACAGTCTCTAAGTTGTGATTAAAAACGTGTGGGGGCGTCTGGCTAAGTATATCGAGTGCTGGAGCCATTCGCCCGCGAAAATCAGGTACTAGAATTTCGACTTTAAGATCAGGAGATAAAATTTTAGCTTCACTTATACAGTCAGCAAAGTGTTGAGCGCCGCCATCACGAAGATCATCTCTATCGACAGAAGTGATGACTACGTAATTTAACTTCATTTCATGAATAGCTAGGGCTAAATTTTTTGGTTCATCCGCATCTAGCTTGTTAGGTTTGCCATGCCCAACATCACAGAACGGACAACGACGAGTACAAATCTCTCCCATAATCATAAATGTAGCTGTACCTCCACTGAAACATTCATGGAGATTTGGGCAGGCTGCTTCTTCGCAGACAGTTGCCATCTTATGTTTACGCAAGATGCTTTTAATCTCTTGTACTTTTGGAGAGGCAGAAAGACGTATTCTCATCCATTCAGGCTTACGGACTATCTCAGTAGTGGGAATTACCTTCACGGGAATTCTCTCTACTTTGTCAGCACTACGAAGCTTCTCACCAGTCTGAAGACGCCGAGTTCGTTTTGGCGGTGCTTTTAATCCTAGGTCATTACATGTTGAGTCTGGCTCAGTTTCACTTGAGTTGGATAACTGTGGGCGCTTTTTAGGATCATCAGTGTTAGGAGGTATTGGGTTTGTCACTTTACTAGTTAGTCCTTGGATTTATCGATGTTGGGACACTGTCTGTCGTCACCAAAAACTCATTATAGCCGAGTCCGTCTGTTAAATGGCCTATTAATTTGGAAGCAACCGTTTCCATGCTGGGTGTGATCTCCAACAGATCAGCAAGTTGTGTCATGGTCACATCCAGCCCGCAGGGATTGATGCGATGCCAAGGCGACATATCCATATTGACGTTAAAATTTAGCCCATGGTAACTACGACCCTTCCGAAGACGCAAACCTAAAGAAGCTATTTTCTCGCCGCTTTCGATGTAAACACCAGGAGCATCCGAGCGCGGCGAAGCTTTAATATGCCACTCGGCAAGAGTGTCTACTAACGCTTTTTCAATAAGAGACACTAAATCTCTCACCCCAATTTTTAAGCGCTTGAGATCAATCATTAGGTAAGCTGTGATTTGACCGGGACCATGATAGGTGACGTGGCCGCCTCGATCACTTTTAATCACAGGAATATCACCTGGCAGGAGAACATATTCTTCTTTTCCAGCCTGACCCTGGGTAAAGACTGGATGATGCTCAACTAACCAAATCTCGTCACTAGACGTTTCGTCTCTTAGATCAGTAAAGCGCTTCATTGACTCAAATGTATCTTTATAGTCTTGGATACCCAGGTGGCGGATTAATAAGGGCAACGCAATCGACATTGTTAAAGTACCATTTTAACTCGTGGATTAGATTTTAGAGCTGCGAAAATATCAGATAATTGGGAGGTACCCGTTGCGGTGATAGTGACAGTCATTGACTGCCAGCGACCTTTACTACTATCGCGCACTGAAATGTTACTTCGATCAAACCCGGGAGCGTATTTATCCATCACCAATAAAACATGCTCATGAAAACGACTGTCAGCTTCGCCTAAGACTTTGATAGGGTAATCACAGGGAAATTCAATTTTGGGAGGCTCTTGTTTAGTTACCATTGATAAGCCTCAGGATAGTAACTCGGTGAACAACAGAATAATCCAATCGACTAGTTGAGCAAAAAGGCCCGATTTAGGAATGTCTTTATCCGCAACCAAAGGAATATCAATTAGAGTCTCGCCGTCTAGCTGAACCTGCAAGTGACCAAGCTCTTGCCCTGATGATATTGGCGCTTTGATTATTTCGTTAACCAGTATATTAGCTTGAAGATCTTTTTCAGAACCACGAGGGAACGTTAAAACTACGTCCTCAGTAATTGTAAGATTTAAATACTCTTCCGCTCCGTACCATAATTTAGCATTAGATTTCAGGATCTCGCCAGCGGTGTAGACCTTTTTGGTATCAAAATACCTGAAGCCATAGGAAAGTAAGCGCTGAGACTCTCTAGCTCTAGATTCGTCATTGTTAGCGCCAAGGACAACGGATATTAGACGCATATCTCTGCGTTTTGCTGATGTTACTAGGCAGTAACCTGCTTCATTTGTTTTGCCTGTTTTTAAACCATCAACACTCTTATCTCGCCACAAAAGTCGATTGCGGTTGGGTTGGTTAATATTATTGTGCTGGAAGTATTTCTTCGCATATATTTTATAATACTGAGGATGGTCTTGAATGATCGCACGAGCAATGGTGGACAGGTCTCGGGCAGAGGTAAACATTCCTTCTGCTGGAAGTCCCGTGGCGTTCATATATTCAGTATTTTCCATACCAAGCATATCAGCTTGCTGGTTCATGAGGTCCGCAAAAGCGGCCTCACCGCCGGCCACATGCTCCGCTAATGCTATGGCAGCGTCATTACCAGATTGGATTATTACTCCGTGCATCAAATCAATAACTGAAACCCGGGTTCTTGGGCTTAGAAACATCGTAGACCCGTCGGTTTTTGCGCCTCCGAGTACCCATGCGTTGTCGCTGATTAGAACTTCATCTTCCTCTTTCAAACGATTTGCGCTAATTTCATTTGAGACAAGATAGGTCGTCATCATTTTTGCTAAGCTAGCTGGAGGAAGCTGATCATCAGCGTTCCTCTCCAAAATGACCTTGCCAGTATTAGCGTCTACTAAAATCCATGCTTTAGCAGCAATCTCTGGTTCTGCGGGGCGCATTTTTTGAGCGTAGCTAGGTGTCGCTGTTGCAACTGATAATGAGAGTAATACTGCTAATATAAGCCACTTTTTAGCCATAATCTGGGTACCAATATTCGTAGGTTTAAAAATAATTAGTTTAGCACTCCAGGTACCTCGATGGGCAGAGGAATGAAGAATTTAAATTTATAAGCTGAGGTGGATAACGTACCTAGCCTTCAAATTTTTTATGATTCACAGCTTTCCGGTTCAGAGCACATTGAATGACGAATCTGCTGACTTAATTGAAAAACAGCCATGGCATATTTGACTCTTGGGTTATAACGGCCGATCACATAAAAATTGTGTAGTCCGAGCCAATACTCATCATTATATTTCGCTTTTAAGCGCATAGGAAAGGCTGCTGTATCGGCAGGAAAGCGATCCACTGGAACAAACCCCTGGGCAGTCAGGTCAGCAATGGTTTCAGTTGGACGTTTCATTTTGTTCAGGTTTTTACCATCTACTGCCGCTTTTATATGGGCTTTAGTTGCCACCGGAGCACCTGTTACCCAGCCATGTTCAGTGAAATAATTTGCAACACTTCCAATCGCATCCGTTGGATTTGTCCAAATATCTGCAAATTCATCATTATCATAATCTACCGCGAAGTTACGATAGCTATTTGGCATAAATTGTCCCCAACCCATGGCGCCAGCATAAGATCCTTTTAGATCCAGAGGATCTTTGTTTTGCTCTCGAGCCAATAGTAATAAATGCTCTAGCTGCACGGTAAAGAACTTGCGTCTAGATTCTCTCTTGTCATTTTGGGTGTAATAATCAAATGCTAACGTAGTTAAGGCATCAATTACCCTATAGCTACCTACATTGCGGCCATAGTTTGTTTCCACGCCAATAATACTAACGATTATTGCGGGATCTACTCCAAATTCCTTCTCTGCTCGTTCCAAGGTATCTTTGTTTTCTAGCCAAAACTTTTTCCCCCGGGAAATACGAGTATCTGTAACAAAAATTTTTCGATATTCATGCCATGGCTTTGCTTTTTCTGCAGGCCTACTCATCGCTTTAATGATAGATTCTTGTCGTTTAGCTTCTGTTAACCAGCGAATTACATCTTGGCGTTCGAACTGATGTTCTTTGACCATGCTATCTATGAAGGGACCAGCGTACTCATGGGCTGAATAATCAGCTGATGTTTTGTGAGAGGTTAGTATTACAGTACTAAGAATAATTAAAAATATGTATTTCAAAGCTGAGTCCTTATTCGTTTTGGCTCTGTACTTATCGCCATTAGCATACCAAATCCAATGAACAGAGTTAAGATTGCGGTGCCGCCATAGCTAATCATTGGCAAGGGGGCACCAACGACAGGAAGTATTCCTGAAACCATTCCCATATTGACAAAAATATAGAAAAAAAACACAAGCCCGAAACTGCCTGCTAGCAACCTTCCAAACTGAGATTGGGCATTTATGGCAATAAGTATACATCTTACAATCACCAGTAAATACAAGGTAAAGAGAGTGAGAACACCAATCAAACCAAATTCTTCGGCAAGTACCGCTATTATAAAATCGGTATGACTTTCGGGAAGAAAGTTGAGTTGCGACTGGGTTCCTTCTGTCCAACCTTTACCACTGACTCCTCCAGATCCTATTGCCGTTTTGGACTGCACGATATTCCATCCCGCCCCCAGCTTATCGTCTTCCGGAGATAGCAAGGTAAGTACTCGCTGCTTTTGGTAGTCGCGCAATACAAATATCCACATCATTGGCACCGCAGCGAGGGCTAATAACGCAGATCCAATTAAATATCGCTTTTTTAAGCCCGCTAAAAACAAGACTAAAAAGCCCGATACAAAAACCAAAATACCTGTGCCTAAATCAGGTTGTCGGACGATTAGGAGCGTTGGCAATATGACCATAAAAACGGACCAAAATACATGTTTAGCCACCGGAGGAACAAAACGTTTGCCCAGATAGGCCGATATCATTAGTGGCACACAAACCTTCATAAATTCTGCAGGCTGCAGTCGGGTAACACCAATATCGAGCCAGCGCTGGGCGCCTTTGGCTCCCACACCAAAGATCAAAACTGCGGCAAGTAAGACTAAACCGAACCCATAAAATACAAAGGCCCATCTCTCCCAAGACCTCGCAGGAAATTGCGCTACTAAGAGCATTAAAATAAAACCTGCAATCATAAAAACAAATTGCCGTTTGACATAAAAAAGATCTTGGCCGCCAGCACTGTAAATAACAACTAAACCAAATACGCATAGTATCAACAGCAAAACAAATAAAATTAAATCGATATGCATCACACGGCTAATTATTCGATCGCCTCCAGGGCTCTGAAATCTGCGAACAAAATCGTTATTCTGCATAAGCGAGGTACCCTTGCTCAGTCTCTAGAATCTTAGATTTGGAGACAAGCTGTTTTTCTCTGTCTGCTCTGTTTGACATATAGGCATCTAATACTTTTC
Organism: SAR92 clade bacterium; assembly: GCA_004211905.1. GTDB lineage: Bacteria > Pseudomonadota > Gammaproteobacteria > Pseudomonadales > Porticoccaceae > HTCC2207. Next base: position 12,777 of record SHBP01000003.1, on the reverse strand, counting down.
TTGCAATGGGTGCTGCTACTGAACTGCCGTGCTCACCATTTTCAACGATCAGGCCAATTGCAATTTCCGGATTTTCAGCGGGAGCGAAGGCAACAAATAGGGCATGATCCCACTGACGTTTATTGAGTTTTGATTTATCGTAGTCTTCATCAGCATTGATGCTAATAACTTGTGCGGTACCTGTTTTTCCAGCTATTTGGTATAGCAGTCCAGAACTAATCGATTTAGCTGTTCCTTTTGTTGAATGAACAACATCTTTCATCGCGCGATGGATATACGTCCAATGTTTTTCATCAATCTTAGAGGCATTAGGTAGGAGGATGGTTGGTTGTGCTTTATTGTTAATAGACTTCACAATCTGGGGTTGGACGATATTACCCTTAGATGCAATACGTGATGTCATAACTGCCAGTTGCAGAGGCGTGGTAAGCATAAATCCCTGCCCGATACTCATATTTATTGTATCCCCATTATACCAAGTAGCATTGCGGCTCTCTTTCTTCCACTTTCTAGTTGGCATAATTCCGGATACTTCACCAGGTAAATCAATTCCAGTTTTAGCTCCGAGGCCAAAGATTGCACTTTGCGAAGAAAGGGCATCGATGCCTGTTTTGATACCCATTTTATAAAAGAAAACATCACAAGATTCTATAATAGCTTCCGCTAGATCAACGTCACTGCCGTGGCCTCCGCGTTTTGAATTATGATCGCGCCATGGGCGTTCTATCCCCTCCATAATAAAAAATCCCGGATCTTCAATTTTGGTATCGGTTGTAATATTTTTGTTGGTTAGACCAATAAGTCCGAACAAGGGTTTTACTGTTGACCCAGGGGGGTACTGTCCACGAATAGCTCTATTAAATAAGGGTTTGTCAGTCGAATTCACCAAAAGATCGTAATTCTTTTGACTGATTCCTGATACGAACAAATTAGGGTCATAACTTGGGGCACTTACCATAGCTAAGATGCCACCATTTTTGATATCCATCGCGATTAATGCACCGCGCTCCCCATCAAAAGCATCGTGAGAGATTTGTTGTAGTCTGCTGTCTAAATGCAGAACAAGGTCATTACCTGCAATAGGGTCAGTTTGGTCAAGGACTCTCATTACTCGCCCTTTGGCATTTGTTTCTACATGCTCGCTGCCAACTTCTCCGAGAAGATATTGCTCATAAAATTTTTCTAACCCAATTTTGCCGATAGAGTCTGTGCCGCTGTATTTTATGGAGTCAATTGCTCCGAGTTCTCGCTCATTAATTCGTCCGACATATCCAACCGCATGAGCAAAAAGTTCTCCCTTAGGGTAAGACCGCGTTAATCTTGCGCTAACTTTTATGCCCTCCAAAAGATATTCGTTGACCGCCAATATAGCCTGCTCTTCTGCACTTAAATTGAATTTGAGAGGAGTCTGTTCAAAAGGTCTCCTGCGCTCCAGACGCTTATAAAAACGCTTTATGTCCGCGTCAGAAAGTTGAATAAGTGACCCAATTTTTGTGATCAAATTGTTTAAATCTTTGGTCCGTTCTCGAATAATGGTTAAGTTAGAGGTTGGTCGATTATCGGCCAAAATTTCCCCATTTCGGTCATAGATGACACCCCTAGCTGGGGCTACGGGTCTTATATGTACACGATTATTATCAGAGTTAGTGACAAAGTCTTGATGCTGCGTCACCTGGAGGTCGGCATATCTAGCTAAAATAACCAAAGCCATTACCACTACGAAAAAACTAGCGATTATTATTCTACCAACAAAAATATTTCGTTCGCGAGTAGGGTCTGAAAACGCTGCTTCATGCTCCATATTTCTATATCAACTCCATTATTGACGATGATATGGGTGGTTAGTTGTAATAGTCCATGCTCTGTATAGTTGCTCCATAAGAATGATGCGTACTAATGGGTGAGGCATGGTCAAATCTGATAGAGACCAGCGCATGTCAGCTCTTTTTATACAGTCAGAGGAGAGGCCATCGGGTCCGCCAATTAAAAAGCTAATATTTTTACCCTCCATTTGCCACGCCATTAAACTCGTGGCCAGTTTTTTTGTACTCATGCCTTTACCTGTAACATCTAGGGCAATTACGTAGTCTTTTACACTAACCGCCTTTAATATCGCAACACCTTCGGCCTCTACAGCTTTTTTTGGCGACTGACCTTTGCCACGAGAGCCAAGAGGAATTTCAACACTCTGAACCCGCAACTCTGGGGGCATTCGTTTGTTGTATTCTTCCCAACCAGACTCTACCCATTCAGGCATTCGTGTACCGACTGATAGCACACGAATCTTCAATTTAGTCTTGATCCAAGGCGTTTATATCATGCATGGTAGTATCAGAATCGGCACTGATTGGCCGATCGTCCGGCCGCAGTGACCATAGCTTCTCAAGGTCATAAAATACGCGAGTAGCCGGCAGCATAATGTGAACAATCACGTCACCAAAGTCGACTAAAATCCATTCAGACACGTCGTCACCTTCAATGCCGATTAGATCAAACCCAGCTTTTTTAGCATCAACGACGACGTTGTTGGCTAGAGATTTGACTTGACGGTTTGAGTTGCCACTGGCGACTACCATGGTGTCCATAACCCCAGTTAGTTCTTTAACATCAATGCTCACGATATCTTGTGCTTTAACGTCTTCAAGGGCATTGATGATGATTTCATGTAGATTATGTTTCATGGTTTGTAATTACTCGTAAAGGCGATGTTGTTGAATATAGTTTACTACGGGTTCCGGTGTCATATAGCGAATACTACTTCCTTGCTTTATTTTATCTCGAATAGTTGTCGATGAAATGGCCAACATAGTGAGATCACAGAAATAAATATACCCACTGGGGCACTTTTTAATTTCATTTAGATTGTCGCTCTCGTGCTGGGCAATCCACTCGCAGAGCGGGCCCTGTTTTGGGGCGGAAAACCCCGGGCGCGATGAGACAGCAATATGACAAAAACTCAATAGTTCTTTCCAATGGCGCCAAGTATTAATAGTTGCTAAGGCATCCATTCCTACGCATAAGAAAAGTGGAGTTGATGACCCTAGCTTTTCCCGCATAAAAGTCACAGTATCTACACTGTAGCTTGGCGCAGGACGCTGTAGTTCAATATCTTCAACAGACAAAATTGAGTTATTAATGCCAATGCCCAACTCCAACATTTCTAGTCGCTGATGGGCGGAAACCTCGGTGTCATCCCGATGAGGGGGAAACCCGCAAGGCATCATTCTTAACTCGTTAACGGGAAGTAGTTCTGCTAGCTCACTGGCAATGCGCAAGTGGCCATTGTGCACAGGATCGAATGTTCCACCAAATAGAGCGACTGACATCTTATTCTCTAACCTGCCCATCACCGAAGACTACCCATTTTTGACTGGTGAGTCCCGTGAGACCTACTGGGCCTCGAGCATGGATTTTATCTGTAGAAATACCAATTTCTGCTCCCAGCCCATATTCAAATCCATCGGCAAACCGAGTCGAGGCATTAATCATGACAGAGCTTGAGTCGACTTCAGTGATAAAGCGACGGCCATTCTCTTCTTTTTCGGTAACAATAGACTCTGTATGTTTAGAACTATAATGATTGATGTGATCAATAGCCTCATCAATTCCACCGACAACTTTCACCGATAAAATAGGAGCCAAGAATTCTTCACTCCAGTCTTGCTCGGTGGCTTGATTCATTGATGTGACTATTTTTTGAGCCTTACCACAGCCCCTAAGCTCAACCCCTGCAGCAACAAAAGCAGATGCTAGGCTGGGAAGAAGGCTTGAGGCAACAGACTCAGCGATCAGAAGTGACTCCATCGCATTGCATACTCCATAGCGGTGGGTTTTTGCATTTATTGCAATACTCACCGCTTTGGCATGGTCTGCATAATCATCAATATAGACATGGCAGTTACCATCTAAATGTTTAATTAGAGGTACTTTGGCATCATTTATCAGCCGCTCAATGAGTCCTTTTCCTCCCCGAGGAATAATCACATCGACATAATCAGTCATGGTAATTAATTCGCCAACCACTGACCGATCAGTGATCTTGATTATTTGTACGGCAGATTCAGGAAGACCACAGCGGGCTAAGCCTTCACTAATACAATTAGCAATAGCTTGGTTCGATAAAATAGCCTCGCTGCCACCTCTCAGAATAGTTGCATTACCTGATTTTAGGCACAGGCAAGCGGCATCAATAGTCACATTCGGCCGTGACTCATAAATAATTCCGATAACACCAAGAGGCACGCGCATTTTACCCAGCTTAATTCCGCTAGGTCTTAATTCTAAGTCGGTAATATCCCCAATTAGATCAGGCATGGCCGCCACTTGGCGGACGCCCTCAATCATCGCGTCAATGCGCTCATCATTAAGTTCGAGGCGCTCCAAAAGAGCAGCCTCAAGATTATTTTTACGCGCGTTGTTCATATCGGCATTATTAGCGGCTAACAGATCTCTGCGGTTGCCATCGAGCGCTGACGCTATGTTTAGCAAGGCGTCATTTTTTAAACTCGTCGATGCTCTGGCCAGAACTCTCGACGATTTAAGAGCGGCAACACCGATACTATCCATGTGAGATTTCATGTCTAATTTTTCCAATGTTTTTAACGCCAATACCTGAGGTACACTAAGGTTAGTAGTTTTTCACCATTATACGGCTAGCCTTGTCATAATTCACAACTTTGCGGTTAAACCTGCAAAATTTAGGGTTATGACATCAAGTAACTGCCGTTTTTTTGGTTATAGCATCTATTTGAGGAACCTGAAGTGTTAAATGTGATAGCTAAACTTATTCAGAACAAGCAATGGTTGGTGGTTACGGGCGCTGGCGTCAGTGCTGATTCTGGTGTTCCTACTTATCGCGATGACAAAGGTATTTGGCAGCGTAAACCGCCTGTAAAGCATCAAGAATTTGTTCAGCAACATAATGCAAGACAGCGATTTTGGTCACGCAACATGGTTGGCTGGCGTTTTATGAGCCAAGCAATACCTAATGAATCACACAGTGTATTAGCAGAGTTAGAAAAGTTGGGACATATTCGTTGTTTAGTCACGCAAAATGTTGATGGTTTGCATCAGAGAGCGGGGAGTCAGCATGTGATTGATCTTCACGGGCGGGTCGATACTGTCTCTTGTATATCATGTCATTTGAAATTTCCGCGTAGTCCTTTGCAAAGGTGGCTGGAGCAGAACAACCCAAATTTTGCCTCGCTAGCGGGGACCATAGCTCCTGATGGCGATGCAGATATAGATGAACTCGATTATTCATCGATGAAGGTACCTGACTGCGAGTATTGCGGAGGAATCCTCAAGCCCGATGCGGTTTTTTTTGGAGACTCAATACCCAAACAAAGAGTTGCAGATGCTGAAGCAGAAATGCTTGGAGCTTCGGGGTTACTAGTTGTAGGTTCTTCTCTGAGCACCTATTCAGGATATCGATTTTGTCTTTGGGCCAAACAACAAAATAAGCCCATTGTTATTATCAATCAAGGCGAGACCCGAGCCGATGAGATAGCCTGTGAACGCACTAATCAGAAGTGCTCAAGTGTCCTTCAGGTATGGTTAAATCAGGTTAGTTAATTGGCCAAGTATCTGCCAACTATGCTCGCTAGAGCTTCAATATGCTCAGGATCATCGTTAAGACAGGGAATGTAATGGAACTGCTCCCCACCTGCATGCAAAAAACTCTCACGCGCTTCCATATTGATTTCTTCGATGGTCTCTAGACAGTCTGAAGAAAAGCCCGGGCACATAATGGCCACATGTTTTATCCCGTCTTCAGGCATGGCCTCAAGAGTTTTGTCGGTATAGGGTTGTAGCCAAGGTTCGCGGCCGAAACGAGACTGAAACGTGGTCATGACTCTCTCTTTATCCAAACCCATTTTTTCTACGATCAGTCGAGTGGTCTGGTGGCATAGACAGTGGTAAGGGTCGCCCTTTTTTAAATAGCTCTGTGGTGTGCCATGGTAGGACATCACCAGTTTATCAGGCTGACCGTGGGCTTCTATGTGGCGTTTAATAGAAGCGCAAAGCGCATCTAAAAATGCCTCTGACTGGTGATACCCGCCCACAAAATTAAGCTGCGGGACCCAGCGAGTCTTTTTAAAAACATCGGCAACGGCATCAAACGTAGAGCCTGTTGTGGCCCCGGAGTATTGAGGATACAGAGGGAGAATCGTAATCTCTCGCACGTTCTGCTCAGTAAGGTCATTAATCGCAGATTCAATAGAAGGGTTGCCATAACGCATTCCCAGTACAACCGGAATGTCACTATCATACTTCTCACCTAAGAGCTTCTTAACTCCATTAACTTGAGCTTGACTGTGAACCAGCAATGGAGAGCCGCCTTCTGTCCAAACACTTTTATAAAGTTTGGCAGACCGGCGAGGCCGTATTCTTAGAATAATTAAGTTAAGAATTAGCCACCAAATCAAACGAGGCACTTCAACCACTCTAGGGTCACTGAGGAACTGCTTTAAGTAGCGCCTAAGTTCCGAGGTTCTAGGTGCATCAGGCGTACCTAGGTTACACAGAAGAACACCGCGACGTGGTGAAGCGCCCTTGTGGTCATAATCTGTCTGGCCTTGGTACTTCATTTCTTTCACTCCTAAGCTGTCTCAGCTCATCAAACTTACCATTCCTTGCCTACTTTTGAGGCATGGTTAGGTAATTTTTTCTGTCAGAGCCAGTATACGCGACATTATTCTAATGGGATCGGTTTAAATAGGGTGTTTTTATTAGCTGACCCCCGCTCGCCGCGAAGCTATAATGCCCGACTTTTAATCATATACAAATTTCATTATGAGCCAAACTGTTTCAGATCGAAGAACATTTGCGATCATCTCTCACCCAGATGCGGGTAAAACGACGATTACCGAAAAGTTGTTACTTCTTGGCAACCTCATTCAGGTAGCTGGAACGGTAAAGGGTAGAAAAAGTGATCGTCATGCTACATCCGACTGGATGGCCATGGAGAAAGAACTAGGTATCTCTGTAACCTCCTCTGTGATGCAGTTTCCTTATCACGATTGCATGGTAAATCTCCTTGATACTCCAGGTCACGAAGACTTCTCTGAAGATACCTATCGCACACTCACAGCAGTAGACTCATCCCTGATGGTGATTGATGGCGCAAAAGGGGTAGAGGCACGAACAATAAAGCTGATGGATGTTTGTCGTTTGCGAGATACACCTATACTGACATTTGTAAACAAAATGGACCGAGACATTCGTGACCCGATTGATCTTCTCGATGAAATTGAAAGCGTTCTTAAGATCAAAGGGGCACCTATTAATTGGCCTATTGGCATGGGGCGTGAGTTTCGAGGCGTTTATAATTTTTACACCGACACCATCCATGTCTATGTTCAGGGTAAGGGACATACATTGACCGATGATATTCAAGTTAAAGGCCTAGAGTCTCCCGAGGCACGAGACGCCTTAGGTGATTATGCCGATGACGTACTTGAAGAGTTGGAGCTGGTTAAAGGAGCGACAAACCTTTTTGATATGGATGAATTTTTATCGGGCAAACTGGCACCTGTATTTTTTGGTACTGCTTTGGGTAATTTTGGTATACGTGAAATGTTAGATGATTTTGTTCGATGGGCGCCATCGCCACAGCCAAGGTCTGCGGCTCAACGTGAAGTTGTTGCCGATGAAGGTAAGTTCAGTGGTTTTGTCTTTAAAATTCAAGCTAATATGGACCCAAAGCATCGCGATCGTATTGCTTTTTTGCGGATATGTTCAGGCAAATATACTAAGGGCATGAAAATGAAGCATGTTCGCACAGGGAAAGATGTGCGTGTAGCAGATGCTTTCAGTTTTAAAGCAGGTGAGCGAATCTCGGTAGAAGAAGCTATTGCTGGCGACATTATAGGGCTGCATAACCATGGCTCCATTCAGATCGGTGACACATTTACTGAGGGAGAGACACTTAAGTTCAGTGGTATACCGCACTTTGCGCCAGAGCTATTTAAGCGTATCCGCCTAAAAGATCCACTAAGGGCGAAACAGCTTCAAAACGGCATACGTCAACTGTCAGAAGAGGGCAGTACTCAGGTGTTCTTCCCTTTCCGAAATAACGATATTGTGGTGGGAGCTGTTGGGCAGCTACAGTTTGACGTAGTGGCCTACCGTTTGCGCGAAGAGTATGGAGTTGAAGCGATCTATGAGCCTATCAATGTACATACTGCTCGGTGGGTGGACTCAGAGGATGTTAAAACCTTAGAGGCGTTTAGGATCAAAGCGGAAGATAATCTTGCTCTAGACGGGGGCGGTCATTTGACCTACCTTGCTCCAACCAGAGTCAACTTATCTCTGTCCGAAGAGCGGCACCCGGATATTAGATTTCGTGCTACCCGCGAACACTAAACAATCATCCGATCACAAGGCGGCATTAAACGATGACTAAAATAACATTGTCCCAAGATCAAGTACCAGAGCACCTGCGCGGCAATCGAAGCAGGTTTTCACGATGGATGGGTCGATCGGTTTTAAAAATTCTGGGATGGCGTGTTGAGGGCAGCATTCCTGATTTAAAGCGTTTCATATTGATTGGAGCACCCCATACTTCAAATTGGGATTTCGTATTGGCAATGGCGACTATTTTAGGCTTAAATTTGAGAATGCGCTGGATGGCCAAACACACTATTTTTAAGCCTGGCGTTGTTTGGTTCATGGAATGGTTAGGGGGAATACCCACCGACCGTAGAAATCCAAAAATGATTGTTGATAATGTTGCTCGTATAGCTAAGCGAGAGAAAGGTGTCATTATTGGTTTAACACCAGAAGGGACCCGCAAGAAAGTTGAAAAATGGAAGACAGGATTTTTGCGTATTGCCAAAGCGTTGGATTGTCCAATTCTTATGGTAGGACTCAACTTTCCGGGTAAGATTATATTTATAGGGGATCTGTATCACCCAAGCGGTGATAACGATGCAGATTTAGTGGCTATCAAGGAGTATTACAGTCAATTTCAAGGAAGGCACCCAGCTAGATTTTAGATTATAAAAGACTTTAAGCGAAAGTGAACATTCACTTATTTTTTCTGTTTATTTCGATGTCGCTTTGAAAAATAGGATTGTAGAGTGCCAAATAAAGGCTATCCCGTATCACAAGAACAAGTTCCAGAGCACCTGCGGGGCAATAGAGGTGCTCTTGCCCGCTGTTTTGGCAGAAGCGTTCTAAATCTGTTTGGATGGCGAGTTGTTGGTAACATCCCAAACGTTAAGCGTCTCCTTATTATTGCCGCCCCCCACACCTCCAATTGGGACTTCGTGTTTGCAATGGCCGCGGTGCTTGGCCTTAACTTGCGGGTTCGCTGGCTCGGCAAACACACAATATTTAAGCCTGGGGTGGTTTGGTTTATGCGCTGGCTAGGTGGCATACCAACCAATCGCGAGCAACCCGAAGATATAGTTCAATATGTGGCTGATTTATCTAATCGTGAAGATGGTGTAGCCATTGGTCTTGCGCCAGAGGGAACCCGCGCAAAGGTTAGTCGGTGGAAAACCGGGTTCTTACGGATTGCGAAACTACTCGACTGCCCAATTCTCTTGATCAGTCTAGATTTTCAGGGCAAACAATTTATTATCGGTGATCTTTATCAGCCGACGGGGGACAGCGAGATAGACCTAGTGGCCATTAAGAGCTATTACAGCGGCTTCCAAGCAAAATATCCTGATAAGTTTTAATACTATTTATCTCCTTTAATCTTTGGTGCTAGAGATAGAGACGACTCTAGCTTCTTGGTAATGTTACACTCCCGCACAAATAGAATTTTTAACGCGTAAGATATGTTTTATTCGCTGGAGGTACCTGATGATAGAAAAAACATCTTCATTTTCTCGATTTTTACTGGTTGCTGCCGCCTTTGTCATCGTTGTCTCAGGCTTAAAAATGGCCGGCCCACTGTTGGTGCCTTTTTTACTCGCCGTTTTCATAGCCATGATCGTATCGCCCTTGCTAGCTTGGCTTAAGGGTTATCGTTTGCCGAATGGTGTGGCGATCTTTTTAGTGATCGGGCTCGTTCTTTCTGTGGGCTTGCTACTTGGTGCTGTTATTGGTTCTTCGGTAGAGAACTTTCGTCAAGACGTGCCTGAATACTCAGCGAAACTTTCAGCTATGAGTAGCTCCATCCAGCAGTGGTTGAGTCAGCGCGGAATCACCATCAATGCTGAACAGTGGAGTAGTAGCTTTGACCCTGGTGCCGTTATGGGTGTGGTGGGTACAACCTTGGCATCCTTTGGTAATGTTATGACCAATGCCGTTATGATTCTTCTTACTGTTATTTTTATCTTGGCTGAAAACGTCAGCTTTGGTGAAAAGCTTCGCGCTGCAAAAGGTAATAACGATTCCCAAGAGTGGTTGCGCACGTTTTCAGAGAGTGTTCACAGCTATTTAGCAATTAAGGCGGCGATTAGTTTGCTTACGGGCTTTGTCATCTTTTTATGGTTGAGTATTCTAGGCGTTGATTACGCTGTGTTGTGGGGGCTGGTGGCCTTCTTACTTAATTTTATTCCTACAGTGGGCTCTTTTATCGCTGCAGTCCCAGCGGTGCTTTTGGCCTTAGTGCAACTTGGGGCGTTTGAGGCGGGTCTTACTCTTGTTGGATTTGTAGTCGTTAATCTCATTATGGGCAATGTGCTTGAGCCACGATGGATGGGGCGCGGCCTGAATCTGTCACCCCTAGTTGTATTTGTCTCTTTGGTGCTTTGGGGTTGGGTACTGGGCCCGGTTGGAATGCTGTTATCTATTCCGTTAACCATTATGTTAAAGATCGCCCTTGAAAGCCAAAATGAAACACGTTGGATAGGCGTCATGATGGGAGCCGGCAAACGAATAGGGTCCGAACCTTCGACTGAAAAATTAATCGATGTTGATTCAGATTAAACTATTTTAATTGCCAAATTAATTCGCACGACCAAGATGGCTTTGTTATGTCACAATCAGGTTTATTCTCCCTCGCTCCCGTCATTATCACGCTCGTTTTATCAGTGTGGTCTCGAAATGTAGTGTTGGGTTTATTTGTAGGAGTGTTCTCAGGGGTACTCCTGCTAAATGGACCTAATCTTTTTACCGGCATGAGTATCATGGTTGAGCAGTACCTGGTTGCTCAGGCTTCAAACAGTGCAAATGTTGGTATTTTGTTGCTAATGATTTTTGTTGCTGGCCTTGTTGGTCTGATGGAGAAATCTGGTGGTGCAGCGGCTTTTGCTGGGATGATGACTAGGTTTATAACCGACAAAATAAAAGCCCAGACCGCCGCTTGGACAAGTGGGGCTTTACTTTTTTTTACAGACTCCGGGACACCTTTGATTGTTGGCCCTTTGTTTCGCCCAATTGTTGATGGGTTAAAAATAAGTCGAGCTAAGTTAGCTTGGATTATAGATTCAACGGCATCTCCAGTGGCCGTGTTGATCCCATTTATTGGGTGGGGCTTGTACTCACAGGGCCTTATATCGCAGGAATATAAAAGCTTAGGCATTGATGAGAGTGCCTTCTTAGCTTACATCAAGGCCATACCTTTCCAGTTCTACTCTATCTTAGCCGTTGTCATGGTACCTCTGGTTATCATGGCAAAGGCCGACTTTGGACCAATGAAAAAAGCAGAACAAGATTGTGCTCGAGGTATTGTTATGGAGAGCGCCGAAGCCCTAGAAGCCGAAGTGGTGTCTGAAACGAGTTTGCAAAAGGCTAAGCCAATTATGGTGTGGCTGCCCCTTGGGAGTATGTTAATCATTATGTTTGCTTTGCTGGTACCTCAGGGATTTCCAATGGATATGGCGAACATGCCCTCCAACGCGTTTAGAGCGTCTTTGTCTACAGGCTATATCTGCGCAGCTATGATTTTAATGGTATTGATGTGGCGCTTTGGTGTGCGCACTTTAAGTGGTAGTTTTGCGCTGTATTTGGAAAGCATGAGTAAAGTGATTACTGTTTTGATCATTTTAGTTTTGGCCTGGTCTTTGGGTGCCATCGGCAAGGATCTTGGTGCGCCTAGTTATATTGCAGCATTGATTGATGGTCGGTTGCCAACTTATCTTATCCCTGCGACTGTTTTTGTTGTGGGGGGTGTTATTTCCTTTTCTACAGGATCCTCCTGGGGTACTTATGCCATTTTAATCCCTCTGACTATTCCCATTGCGCATCAGTTTGATGTGCCAATGTATGTTGCTATTGGAGCGGTGTTGTCCGGTGGGTTGTTTGGTGATCATTGCTCACCTATTTCAGATACCACGATTCTGTCTGCAACGGGTGCAGGCTGTTCTCAGATCGACCACGTTAAAACGCAGTTTCCTTACGCGATATTTAATGGCAGTTGCAGCTTAGTTGCGTACATAGTTGCAGGTATTACTGGTAGTGTTTGGGCCCTCGGCTTGGGAATGCTACTTATCCTTGTTGGTTTATTTTTCCTTAAGAAACTATAGCGCCCCCAGTTATTTAAACAGAGGACACTTAGCGATCTAATCCTGCACCTTGGAATCGAGCTTTAACCTTCAGTACTGCGCCAAGGTCTAGAAAGGGTCGTGGTGGAAGCCAAGTAGCAGCTTTAGAGCTAAGACAATCGGTTATTAATTCAGATTGACCTCCGCCTGCATACTCGGCAAGCGCATAACCAAATGCAGTACCTCGGCTAACACCGGAACCGTTATAACCACCAGCAAGAAATATGTTCTTACTCTGTTGCCCAAAAAAATTAGTGTCGTTTCTACTGATACCTTCCACGCCAGACCAAGCAAATTCAAAAGGCACCTCAGCCAGTTGAGGGAACCTTTTTTC
>SHBP01000029.1 GCA_004211905.1 SAR92 clade bacterium | reverse complement strand
AGAAGGGAAAGTATCAGCAACATCACCATAGCAACCAATAACAAAGCGCCACTTTGTCGATGCATTGTGTACGTGGGTCGATGCTTTTGGAGGAAAAATTTAGAGTTTTGTTGTCGTAACATCTTTGTATCACTTTTAAGAGCGTTGAGATTTCCTAATACTGATTACCAACAGCTACTGAAAAACTAAATAATCGACGCTTTTTACTGTCGTTAAGCGGACCTTTTGTCTGGCCAGCATAATTGTAGGTTTTATCATCGGGAAGACTAGAATTCTGGCTACTTATCAATAGAAATACCGTGACTGTTTTCACATTCTGCCAAGAAGAATAATCATTATAGACAGGGGTTGTATTAAACGGATCAGGAATATTGTCATCGTTTGTGTCGATGCCGTATTGAAGCTGAAAATCATCAACTCCCTCGATCAAAGGTTCTGTTGTGTTTGAACCGTTAATCAGCCGTCGGCGCTTAAAATTATTGTTATTATCAACATAGTAAAGATCTTGATGATACTCTCGAATTGGGGCAAGTGTGACACCGTCTATTTCCTTCAAGGTAAAGTTAGCTGCTACCCCTTTTGCCAAAATGATATCTTCAAAATTACTTTGAATATAGTCCTTAGACGCCACCAAACTACCTGGGGCAGTAGTCAAAGTGCTTGCTCTACGAATCATCAATACGTCTGAGCCGGCCAATAAATTAATGCTACTACACAAACTTGATTGATTATCTAGCCCAAATACTGGAGTAGTCAGCTGTTTTACCGCTGGCGCATTAGTGCACCAGTTAGTTTGGGGAGAATTACTTTGGACATTGGCGCTTACAATGCGGCCAAAAAAACCTGCATGCTTAATTTCTCGTTTCAGTAGATCACCCATGAAGCGACCTTTTTCAATCACATCTCCATTGGATGTTATATCCTGGCCATTCCGCACTGCATTAAAAGATACATCGAGCATCACCCAAGATATTGCCAAACCTAGAGCTAGGGAAATCATTAGTTCTATCAAGGTGAAGCCAGATTGTTTCTTCATAGTCTAGAACGCTCGTCCATTATGGTTACTAGTTGCACTGCTCCACCGTTGTAACAATAGATTTGCCTCCACAATTTAGATTTATTGCACCCTTAGCCTGAATTTTCCCACTGCCTCTCATGAAACTCCTAACTGCCATGAATCTCTTTTCCTAAGTAACTATTTTTGATCAAGGAACTGCGTCTGCCGCTACATTGAATTGCGCTTGAGTCACTTTTGTTGCTGTGACTTCTGAAGGCCAAGTTCCCCCAAGACTACACGAGTTAATATTTGACCCTGTGTAGTAAATAGTAGCCACAGCATCATCAAAGCACCCACCGCAATCCTTTATAGTAATGTTTCCATTTATCCACAATTCTTTCGGCGAACCGCTCATATGATGCAGATGAGGATGCTCTTCATCGACATAGTCTCCCAATAGGCAGCTCTTATTTCCACCAGAGAATGACTCATGATTCCGATAAACGTTGCTGCCAGTTCCTGCAGTGCCTGTCCATGGACACCCGATAGAACTCGGTATAAACCCATCACCTGGATCCGGGTCATCATGGGATTTTACATTTACCTCAGGCCCATAGACTTCATATGACAGTAGCCGATGAAGGGTTGAATCGGCATAACTACCATAACCGCAAGTCCCCGAAGACCCGCCAGAAACAGTTTTCTGAAATCCTTGCCAAGCGACTGAAACAACATATTTTGCACGCGTATTACTCACAGGAGCAGTGTATCGAATACACCCCCGGCCATTTTTAATACCGCCTATTTTTATGGTACCTGAGCTAATAGTTTCATTCTCACCCATTAGCTCTTTGTGCCAGTTTCGAATGCTTGTCTGACCAGCAAGATTAGCGGCACAAGCATAGCTTCCTTTACTTGTCCCCGTACCAACATTCAAATTACTTGGAAAGGAACAATCAGCTCCAATTTCTGGGTTAGCTTTGATTTGTTCTACCATGGAGCTTGCGATAAAGCTGGCGAAAGCCCTTTGCGAAGCTTCTAGCTCGGCGACTTGAGCGCGATTTTGGAGCCCGATAAACCCTAACAAAGTAACTGTGGTAATTAACAACGTGACCAACACCTCAATCAGAGTGAAGCCATGAGTAAATATCACCAGAGATTTTCGCATGTTATCAACACCCTAGCTTAATAGAATCAACATGAACTTGATGTGCTTTTATTAGCCACACCTGACTGATTAACGATAACTGAATAGTTTGTGATGTCGTCGCCATTCGAAGCAGAAAAACATGCAATTTTCTCAGCCCCAGAACCCAATCGCCCTGTCTTTCCTGCAAGATAAAATCCTTTGCTACCCGTACCACCTACTAATAAATTACCAGAAGGACGCTCTTGCCTCATCACTATCTGCGTGCCACTCTCTTGATAATAAACCTCCCATCCTTCAGCCAGAGTTAATGCGTTGTTTCCCGCCCACCCAATTGGCCTTATGTTTACATTCTTTCCTCGTTTTCTACTCTCTGATCCCGCTAACGCAACTGCACTATGAAAACTATTCGCTGCTGCTTCTACCCTCTTTTGACTTACCAAGTTGCTGTAACTAGGAATCGTTATGCTTAATAAAATGCCTGCGATGCTTATCACTATTAATAACTCCAACAGAGTAAAGCCATCTAAATAGGGAAATCTTATTTCTCCAAGCTTTTTTGATTTCATTCCCAGGTACCAACTTTTTCGCCATCGTGATGAACTTCTAAGTTTCCATCTTCATCCTGCATCTTCCCTGCTCTAGGAATCGCTCGGACTATAAATGTGTCGTTGGCACCTCCTAATATATTTCTCACAGCATAAAAATCACAAACTCTACTCGGGGCAGAAATAAGTCCACCTGCGCTATTACAGCCATTGCCGGTGCCTCCAAATATCTGAGATTCACTCGCATATGAACTACCATTATTCGATAAAAAATATTGATGCTGGAGACTAGCTGTGTCCATTAAAAACTGTTGTGCTGCCCCTCTGTTAGCTTGCACCATATAACTTTGATAGCTCGGATATGCCATAGACGCAAGGATGCCAATAATAGCGACCACGACGAGCGTCTCTATTAGTGTAAATCCAGATTTGCGTCCAGCCATAATCATGTCCAAAAACGTCTGTTAAAAAATGGCTTATTAGAAACTCTCTAAAAGTTTTAGGTAGCCTTTAGCGGAAAGTAGACTAAAAATCGATGAAGATGCT
Organism: SAR92 clade bacterium; assembly: GCA_004211905.1. GTDB lineage: Bacteria > Pseudomonadota > Gammaproteobacteria > Pseudomonadales > Porticoccaceae > HTCC2207. The sequence continues at coordinate 13,490 of SHBP01000029.1, read as the reverse complement.
TAAAAATCTCTAAAATTGCGACTCAAGTCACATATTTTTGTTCTAATCAACGTTTCATGGATTTTAGTCACAATTCACAGTGCCATTTGAAGACTCATGATAGCCATCATTATCGGCATCTACTGACAATCGGACTCGCCCGCTTCTGTATACGATCACCTGACGGCCATAAGGGTTATTTGGATCTGAACTGCACACCTGAAAATTACCTGACTCTAAAGCCTCTCCAGTTATTTTAAAGCGCATGTAACTCCGATTAGAGGCCGAAAGTTTTATTTTGACGCCTTTTATATCTGATGTTTTTTTGACGGACTCATTATTGTTTAATTGATGATCATTATTATCATCTCGAAAGACGACTAATGATTTTCCACCCTCTTTGACGCATGAACTGGAAACGTCCACTAAACATACTTTCCAAACTTTACCTTGTGTTACCGCTAGGTCTCTCGCTAAATATAAAGCGTGACGGATTTCTGTAATCTGGGTCGACACTCTCTGATTTGAGCTCAGAGAAGACATCGAAGGAAGGGAGATAAACAATAAGATAGAGAGAAAGCCAATACAAATCAGCATTTCAAAAAGAGAGAATCCCTGTCGCTGAGGACTCATATATCCCGCCTCCGTGCGGTATTGCTTCACTCCTCCACGTTAGGATATGACTTTGATTAGGTAAAATATCTGGCCTGGATCACATTCTAGAAATTTAGCTCGCATGGTGTGAACCGAGGTTCAATCTATTTTTCAGGTAGATTCCTTTGAAGAAAGGCCAACATATTTTCCCCCATCACTAGCTTAATTTTTTCTTCACTCATACCAAGTTCTAGTAGTTCATGAGTGATTGCCATAAGCTCTGAGCTATCAAATCCAGGTTTAATCGCACCATCAAAATCTGAACCCAAAGCAACATGATCAGCCCCAACAAGACCAATACCATACTCGATCGCTTGAGCAACTGATTTAGGGGTATTATCACAAACCGCCCCTTCCCAAAAACCAACAGCAATTAGCCCTCCCTTGCGGGCAATTGCCTCCATTAAGCTATCGCTGATGTTACGTGCAGACGAGCAATGGCCGTTAAAGCCTGTATGACTCACCACTAGAGGTTGACTACTGATCTCTAATACATCTTTAACCACTTGTTCGGAGGAGTGCGAAACATCGATAATGATATCCAGACGGAGCATCTCACTAATCGCCTGACGGCCAAAATCTGTTAGGCCTTTGCCAGTGATCCCGTGCAATGAGCCTCCTAATTTGTTGTCAAAAAAATGATGGAGACTCATCATCCTAAAGCCTTTGTTATAGAGTCGCTGTACGTTGCTTAGATCGCCATCCAACGCATGGGACCCTTCAGTGCCAATGAGCCCTCCAATTAGCAGCGGATTTGATAGTCTCTTTACTAACCATTGACTGAGATCTGCTTGCGACTCAATTAACATGAAGTTTTGAGGATCACGTTCTGCCAAATCACGAATTTTTTCGGCTTGAAAGATGGCTCGCTCTGCCAAACTAGTCCAGCTTTTTATCGGCCAGCGCTGGAGTATCGCCAAGGACGTAATATTATCGCTAGCGCTCGTTTCATTACGCTCATAATTTTGTCCAGAAGGAGATTTAGTCACCGTAGTGAACATCTGCAAGCCCATATTGCCCTGTTGCATTCTCGGAATATCCGCATGACCATAATCATACTGTTTAGCTAAATCACGATTCCAAAGGGCACTATCAGCATGCCAGTCGCCCACTATAAGACTTTCATGGAGCTTTTTAGCTCTATCGGAGACCTCAAAAGGCTCATGCGCAGAAACAGCATTCATCTGTTTCTCGACCACAGCTGGTCCAAAAATCATGGCAGCAATAGCCACAAGCACTGCAATCAAGCCGAACGAGGTTATTACTTTTCTGAGCATCGAAATATCCTTTCAGTATTAGTTAATCTTTTGATATTCCATCATAACTAAAACAAAAAAAGTTTGGGATGATTAACTTAAATCCATTATGCGCGTGAAGTCATTATTAAATAGAAGATTGTTTTTTCTAGTTGTAAAAAACGGACCACCCTTTCCAGAGCGACCCGCGACTTAACATACACCTATTGAAACTTAAAATCGGTAGTTAAAATCAATACGGTAGGAGTCTCGACCTGCTGGATGGATAAATGAACCTCCAAACTCAGGTGCTGAAAAAGGCATTAAGTGTATGCGTAGTTAAGCCGTTTTATTGGACAAAAACTGGTTATAAAGCTCGATAGATTGATGGTAGACGCTTTCAAAATGACTTTTAGCCTCCGTCGACAGAGCCTCTCCTGTGTACTTAGTTTTCCACAATTTCTTATCTCTATCGATTTTCAAATTGAATTTTTCTTCAACAAAATTCTGAGCTTCATGATAACGGTCAAATACAAATACCTTATCCGCCCTTAACTCTCCATCAATATGCGTAAATTTATATTGATCAATATAATGATCTACCTGCTTCATGGTGAAATTTTTATCACCAAGAATAAAATGCTCCAGAGAAGGAATATTGGCAGAGACCCGAATTTGGTTGTACAAGCTAACCACTTGTTCAAAGGGATTCCTTAAAACAACAAACTTGTAATAGTCTTCAATATTAAGATGTTCCGCGTAATCCTTGATAAAACTATGGGGGTGACCACCATTGCCTTTTTCTCTCTTTTCGAAATGACCGTGCACGGTAAACTTGCTGTAAGCCATCCTCTCAATATTCCCTTCCTGTTCACCCTCGAGATAATTGCTAGCGATAGCATGCTCAAGACTAGAGCCGCCAGTTTTAGGGATATGGATGAACAAAAATTTATTAGGAAAGAACAATTTAGGCGGATCCTTAATTGATTAACGCGACTCTAATACAAAAATCGTAACAAGAGTGTGATCCTAGTTGGAACCTTGAGGAATTGGTGGTCACAGTTGGGCTTGAACCAACGACATCCGCCATGTCATGACGGCGCTCTACCAACTGAGCTATGCGACCCTTAATCCCGCGTCGGGCATTTTACACACCAACTTCGATTTAGTCTATCGGGAGATTCGGTGTATTGAGCTTCACCTAAACATAGTTGGTGCTTATTTAGCCAAATATTCTGACAAATGCTGGTGAAAATTCACAATAGCCTTTTCAAAGTATCCAAACGTTAAATGATCATTAGCTCCGGTCTTTACGGTCTCTTGAATTGCACAAGCAGCCTCTCGATCTTCATCCTGCCCAGTCTCATTTACAAACACGGCGTCTCGCTGAGCATCCTCAAGCGAAATAGTATGATCCTCAGTTTGTCGATTGATCATTCGGTAAACAACCCACTGTGAACTGCTAGGAGATAATGGTTCGAGAATCGCTAGACTTGTGTGTTTAGAAAGTACAGCAACACTTGCATTTGGAAAGAGGTGGTAAACCGACGTTACAGTCCCATCAATACGACGCTGACTGGAGGGGATATCTCTTAGCTTTTCGATACGACGAAAAGGAAAGATAACTCGTGAATTAGCACCAAAGGTCTCGACCAAATTGACATTATCTAACCCATATGGATAAAACGTATTCTGATGCAAAGCTTTTATGTGATAGCCTTCCAGAAGTGTTTCAGTAAGTAGTTTCCAATTTGCTTGATCGCAGAGCTCGCTTTGCTCAAACATTTTTTGTTCGGGCGTAAAATAGTCAAGACTATTTGCCAGCATCTCCGAAGTAATTTGACCTTCTTGCATTACATAGACGATGCCGCCCTTCTCAACAGCACTCACTTCCACAAGGCCATTATCATCAAGATTTAAATCAGGGAAAGCCTCCTGACCTCGAATCCCTTTGAGCTTCCCCTCTAGGTCATAGGTCCAAGCATGATAGGGACAAACAAAAGCCCGCGAACAACCGCTCCCACTAGCAACCTGCATCCCACGATGACGACAAGCATTGATAAAGGCTCTTACTTTCCCATCTCGGCCACGAACCACCACTAAAGGGGTTCCCGCAGCTTTACGAGCCACATAACTACCTACCCCCTCAAGGGCGGCCGAAGGACAAAAAGGCACTGGCATTTGCTTCAAAAGAGCTATCTCAGCATCGAATCGCTCTTGGGAATAATAATGCTCTACTGGTTCATGCCAAACAGTGTCACCAAGATCTGTAGTGCCATTATCTATATGATTGAATATTCTCTCTATCGCCTGCTGGTCGTCTAAGAGCTCTATCCCTAGAAAAGTATTAGAATCAGGTTTAGGCGTAGCCATGGTTTCCCTTAACTTTATTTTTTAGACCAACGATCTAAGTGTATTTTGAGCCACTTTTCAACCTCAGCGCGAAAAGTGCCGTCCAAAAAGAGAATTTTACTAGGTCTACGCTAACAAAAGATTAAATTGAGATAGATATTTATGAAAACTTATTTAGAAAACTAATTGACGTATTTCAAATTTCAATAAAATTTGGGAAAACGCAGAATGCGCAATGAAGCTGAATTCGGGAAACAGGAAAGTCGAATACTCAATGTTCTACAATCGCTTTGACTGATCATCATCCTTGATGTTACTTTCCTGAGTACAATTCATATCGTTGCCGATAATAATTCTGTTACCAGACGGTTAAATCCCTCACCACTACCGCAGATTTAGCTCATCATCCTTGATGAAATCTTATGAATTGCAACATTCCCGAAAGTCGTTAAATATTAAGTTATGACTGCATGAAAGAAAATACGGTAAACGAATTAATACTTTCGTAGTAGTCTAATCTGAGCGATGCTTATAGCATCGAAATTTTGGCATGGACACTTCAAAAAATTCTAATTAACGTCTTATTTAACTGAATTTATAGCCAATCTGACATAAACTGGAAGGCCAAAGTAAATCGTAATTATAAAAAGAAGATTTCCTATGAATAGAACCTTTTTAACGAACGCTTTTATCGTTGCATTGTTATCTGTTGCAGGCTGTGCTGAGCAAAATAACCCTACAGTTGAAATAACGCTACCCAATAAAAACCCATTTCCTTCAACTTATACTGTCCCCGACAATACTCCTTTTGCCATTCTTAATGCCAACGTCCTAACCGGTGATGGTCTAGAGCTAACCAATACTGATATTGTAATCAGTCAGGGTAAGATTAGTGCAATGGGTAATGACCTAGAGATTCAGGCGGAAACGCAAAGCATAGATGCTAAAGGAAAATGGATCACACCCGGACTCATTGACGTGCACTCTCATATGGGTGTTTATCCTGCGCCAAGTACATCCAATCACTCAGATGGTAATGAAATGACATCTCCAGTCACTGCAGAAGTTTGGGCAGAGCACTCTGTTTGGCCTGAAGACCCTCAATTTGAAAAGGCTCTAGCAGGTGGTGTAACGACAGTGCAAATTCTTCCGGGCTCAGGAAATCTGATTGGTGGCCGCGGAGTAACCCTAAAAAACATTCCTTCCATCACAGTCCAAGGTATGAAGTTTCCTGGAGCTCCCTATAGCTTAAAGATGGCGTGCGGTGAGAACCCTAAACGAGTCTATGGTAGTCGCAACACTCTGCCGTCCACTCGGATGGGCAATATGGCCGGCTATAGAAAAGCTTGGATTCAAGCAACTGAGTACAAAAAGTCATGGGACGAGTATGTAGCTGATTCTGCTGAGCGATCTTTATCAAACACCCCAACTCGTAATTTACGCCTTGAGACCCTAGCAGGCGTGCTCGAAGGCGATATTCGTGTTCATAATCACTGCTACAAAGTAGATGAAATGGCTCAAATGATCGATATGTCTAAGGAATTTGGCTACGAGATCGCAGCTTTTCACCATGCAGTAGAAGGATATAAAGCCGCACCAATGCTGGCTGAAGAAGGCATTTGTGGTGTCATGTGGGCTGACTGGTGGGGCTTTAAACAGGAAGCCTATGATATGGTCCGAGAGAACATTGCCTTAGTCGACTATGCGAAGGCCTGTGCAGTTATCCACTCGGATGACCCTATTCAAATTCAACGCCTAAACCAAGAAATTGCCAAAGCTATGAGTGCAGGAAATCGTATGGGCCTTGATATTAGCCCTGCAAAAGCAATTCGATGGGGAACCTATAATGCGGCAAAGTCTCTTGGGCTTGAAGATCAGATTGGTTCTCTGGCGGTGGGAAAAAATGCCGACATTGTGCTGTGGACTGAACATCCTTTAAGCGTTTATAGCCATGCCAGCAAAGTTTGGATTGATGGCGATCTACGTTTTGATCGCAACGACAAATCTTTACAACCAACCAGTGACTTTAATTTGGGTATTATTAAAGCGGGAGCGGTACGACCATGAAAAAAATTCTATTTATTTTCACTCTAGCTTTTGTCACCACCTCTGTTAACGCAAATTCTTTACTCATTAAAAATGTAGATGTTTATAAGAGTAGTGGCATGGAATCCAATACCAATGTCCTTATCAAAAATGGTGAAATTGTCGCTATCAGCAAGCGTATTTATGAAACTGCAGATCGAGATATAGATGGATCGGGTAAATCTTTAACGCCCGGCTTATTCAACTCCCACACACATATTGGAGCTGTTGAGGTGAGTGCCATAGGACCTACGGTAGACTATTACTCTGATAATGATTCTGTCACTGTTGCGTTGAAAATCGCCGAAGCTTTTAATCCTAACTCTACCTTAATTCCCCATAATCGAACCCATGGTTTGACTCATGCTCTAATGATACCTGAATCTAGTACCCATCTTTTTTCTGGACAGGTCGCGTTGGTGCAGCTTGGCCTAAACCCTGGAGTAATCCACGATAGTTTGGCGATAGCGGTGGACTTTACAGAACATGGTTTCGATTTATCGGGGAGTTCTCGTGCAGCTGCTCTAGTAGAGCTTCGTCAGGCACTGGATGATGCAATGGACTTTTCTCGCAACAAAAAATCCGCGTTAGCTGGGGATCACAGAGATTACGAGCTTTCCTATGCAGACTTGGCAGCGTTAGAGTCGGTAGTCAACGGAAGTAAACCACTGCTTGTTCATACTAACCGTGCTAGTGATATTAGAAATATTCTTAAATTAGCGAAAGAATTTCAACTAAACCTAATTCTCTCTAGTGTCATGGAGGGGTGGATGGTCGCCGACGAAATCGCAGCAGCCGGCGTTCCGGTGATAATTGATCCGATTAATAATCTACCAAGCTCCTATGAAACTCTTGGGGCTCGGCTCGATAATGCCAAGCTGCTATCCGATGCGGGAGTTAAACTATTGTTTACAAACACAAGCCGCAGCACGTCTCACAATGCCTATCTGGTCAGACAAGCTGCCGGTAATGCAGTAGCCAATGGTCTTGACAAGACAGTTGCCATTGCCGCAATGACTTCTAACCCAGCACAACTATTTGATGCGCCAGTTAGTGGAGATATTGCTGTGGGAGAGATTGCCGACCTAGTACTCTGGGGTGGCGATCCTCTGGAACTCACAAGCGAAGCCGAGCTAGTTATGATCAATGGTGAGATAGTTCCAATGGAAAGCCGCTCTCTGCAGTTGCGCGATCGCTACTTTAAACGCCTACAACCTTAATCCGGCAAACTTAAACGCAAAACGCCCAGTTCATTACTGGGCGTTTTAGCTTTTGGAAATACAATTAGGAAGCCAAGCTTTTCTCTCTAAGTTTACCTAACATGTCGCGGGTTTGGGCCGCTTCTTCAAATTCAAGATTACGCGCATGTTGGTACATTTTATCTTCTAAACGTTTAATTTCTTTGGCTATGTTTTTAATCGGTTCAGCGCCAATGACATCATAAGCTGCGTCAGCCTCTGCTGCTTGTCTATCTCGCCGGTTCTGGCCAGTAGCTGCATAGGCCCCTTCCATAATGTCTTGAACATCCTTGACAATACTTTTGGGGGTAATGCCATGCTGCTGGTTAAACTCAATTTGCATGGCTCTACGACGCTCAGTTTCATCCATAGCGCGCTGCATTGAGCCGGTAATTTTATCTGCATACAAAATAGCTTTGCCATTTAAATTACGAGCTGCACGGCCGATGGTCTGAATTAATGACTGCTCAGAACGCAAGAAACCTTCTTTGTCTGCATCGAAAATCGCTACTAGAGAAACCTCAGGCATATCAAGACCTTCTCTCAGTAGGTTAATCCCCACAAGCACATCAAATTCACCTAAGCGAAGGTCGCGAATAATCTCCACTCGCTCGACCGTATCTACATCAGAATGAAGGTAACGCACCCTTACGCTATGCTCGTCCAAGTATTCAGTAAGATCTTCAGCCATTCGTTTAGTGAGTACTGTAATCAATATACGTTCATTCTGAGCAGCTCTTGCTCGAATCTCGGACAACGCATCATCAACCTGAGACAAAGCAGGACGCACTTCTATAATAGGATCCAATAACCCAGTAGGACGGACCACCTGCTCAACAATCTGCCCAGCATTGGCCTCTTCATAACGACTGGGTGTCGCTGACACAAAAATCATCTGAGGTGCTAAACCCTCCCACTCATCAAACCGAAGAGGCCTGTTATCCAGAGCTGAAGGCAAGCGAAAGCCATACTCCACCAACGTCTCTTTGCGCGAGCGGTCTCCCTTATACATAGCCCCTAACTGAGGAACCGTAACGTGGGATTCGTCGATAACCAATAAGGCGTTATCTGGCAAGAAATCAAATAGTGTCGGTGGTGGTTCACCTGGGGCTCGACCAGATAGATACCTAGAATAGTTTTCAATACCGTTACAGTAACCTAATTCACGCATCATCTCAGTGTCATAACGCACTCGCTCTCCTAACCTCTGAGCTTCAACCAATTTATCCACCGAACGCAGTTGCTCCAACCGCTCTTTTAGTTCTTCTTGAATCAAATCAGCGGCTTCAATGACAGTCTCACGCGGCGTTACATAATGTGTCTTAGGATAAATAGTGAATCTTGGAACTTTTCTTAGTACTTCACCGGTCAAGGGATCAAAAAGAGTTAACGCCTCTACCTCATCATCAAAAAGTTCAATACGAACAGCTTCATAATCCGAGTCTGCTGGATAGACGTCAATGACATCACCTCGAACGCGATAAGAAGAACGATCAAACACCGCATCATTGCGCTTGTACTGCAATTCGGCCAACCGCCGTAAGATATCACGCTGGCCAATCTGCTCACCTCGTGACAGATGCAAAACCATCTTCAAATATGAATCTGGCGACCCCAAACCATAAATCGAAGAAACAGTAGCTACCACGATGACATCTTTGCGCTCAATTAAAGACTTAGTTGCAGAAAGCCGCATTTGCTCAATATGGGCATTAACCGAGGAGTCCTTTTCAATAAAAGTATCTGATGAGGGCACATAGGCCTCAGGCTGAAAATAGTCAAAATAAGAGACAAAATATTCGACAGCATTCTTTGGAAAAAAACTCTTAAACTCACCATAAAGCTGGGCTGCCAATGTCTTGTTGTGCACTAAAACAATGGTCGGACGTTGAACTTCCTCGATGACCTTGGCAACTGTAAAGGTCTTGCCTGAACCAGTTACACCCAGCAAAGTTTGGCCGGCAAGGCCGTTTTCTAAGCCCTCTACAAGACCTTTAATTGCTGTCGGTTGGTCACCTGCTGGTGAGTAGTCACTGACCACAGAGAAGGGTCTAATGTGACTGATTTTAGCTTTACTCAACAAGGTGGTTTCCCTTGCTCTTTAGCAGTACTGCTTGCTGCACAAACCGCCTCAAAGTATTCAGTATTTTTATTTTTAAGATTATTAATCAATGCGCTAAAACCCTGCTCTTCTAGTATCTCTCGATATTTCCGTTTTTTAATCGCCACATAGGTCACCCCTTTGACGCGAATATCCACCGCTCGCCAGATATCAGCAGAATTACGCTTTATAAGGATATCTAGATTGATATCTGGAAGGACAGGTGACTCCATTAATACCTGAACCCACCCCATGCCTTGATCCTCATTAACAACGACATCATCCACTTTGAACTCTTGATCGCCGTAACTCTCCAGCCCCTCAAAAGCGTAACGTATAAGTGTTTGATCTACCGTATCAACCAAAGTAAGACGTTGCTCCTCGCTTAAATTACTGTAGTGAGCTTTACCTAACAAGGCTCGGGTAGTTGAAGAACTATCCCAAAGCTCAACAACAGTTGATGATAAAAACTCATGGTAAGCTACTGGATTATTTATATACATTTGTTGGTGATTTGAAAGTTGTTCAGTTACCGACCCAAATAATTTCTCAAATTGTTCCCATACTCGGGCTTTTCCATCAACCGCCTCGTTGATGGGTTTTGTATCAGCATTTGAAACTAATGTTTTTTCTACCTCCTCAGACAAACTAGTCATAGGCAGCATTAACAAAAGCCCTAAAACAACCATCACAGTGCCTTGCCTTAAATTCCAAATCATTATTCTTTGAGTTCCCTTTTATTCACAAGTTGTCTATTAGCCTAGTCGAAAGTCCTGTGCCACCCACGCATACCTGTGTGCCAATGAAATGACTTCTATATTAAACCAATCAGTAAGCTCCTTATTCTAGTCTTTTTAGCATGAACTGTATGCATAATCCCCTTTAAAAAAGAGCCTTTCAATATCATCGAAGGAAGTTGTTGACTCCTTTATGCGGGGTGCTAAAATGCGCGGCTTCAACAAGTTTTACCATTCCGCCTTAGCTCAGTTGGTAGAGCAAATGACTGTTAATCATTGGGTCGCTGGTTCGAGCCCAGCAGGCGGAGCCAAATACAAAAAAGGCTGCACATTGTGCAGCCTTTTTAGTTATTTAAATAACTAAAATCTCTTTTGCTAATAAGTGGTCCCTCAAATAACAACCCAAGGCATCTTAGCTCGAAAATTCAAACAAACTTGTATGGCGATAAACCTGATCTGAGTCGATCAATATCGAAGGGAACCTAGGCCGATTCACCGCATCTGTATAACCCTGTGGTTCCAAGCAAATTCCTGCATAAGAACGTAAGGGTGAAATTAAAAAATGACCTGAATACACCTGCATAGCGATCTGGTTTGAATAAATCTCTAGAGTTACCCCAGTAAGATCTGAAGCCAACATAGCATCAGGCTTCTTTCTGTTATTTTTTTTCAATACAAAACAATGATCGATCCCTTGCTCATCATCTATCTGCGGATAACAACTATTTTGATAGAAATCGCTGACTTTTATGGACTGTGCTAAATCAACACCGAGTTCTGATGTACAAACCTCTCTGCCAGTGGGGATACCATCGTTATCTCTTGCTAAAAAGCTCGCGCTATTCAATGTCAGCTGTAGATTTTTATTGGTTGGTTCGCCAAGATTAAAATAGGGATGAAAAGTGATGTTAACTGCAGTAAGGCTAGAGGCTAAGGCAGATATTTCAACAGCCAGCGCATCATTATCTCGCAGGTGATAGGTAACCCTTATAAACAATTCCCCCGGGAAACCTTGATCTAAATGAGGAGACAAAAGGCTAAAGACAACCTTGGACTCGCACTGGTGCTCAATAGTCCAGAATTTCTGTGAGAACCCACCCCTTCCTCCATGCAGACAATGCAGGCCATCATTAGCATCCAATTTATAATCAACGCCTTTCAATGAGATGCTTGCACGGCTAATTCGGTTGCACACTCGACCACAAATCGCACCCAAAAAATAAGGGTCCATCAAGTAGTCTTCATGTTTTTCGTATCCCACGAGCATCTCTTTGAGATCACTATTAGTAGGAAGTTTAATTGACACCAAACGCGCACCGAAATTAAGAAAAGTGGCCGTCATTCCGTTTCCATTGGTCAGCGTCACAGCCTTTAATTGATCAGTCGTAAGCCCGGTCAATTTGAATCAACTAAAACCATTAGGATTTTTTGACTGCCAGCGCCAAGCATCTTCCATCATTTCAGAGAGGGATCGTTTCGCTTGCCAATTCAACACTTTGTCCGCTTTTTCTGCGTTAGCCCAAAATGCGGGCAGATCTCCTGCTCGGCGCTCTACTATTTCAAAGTTAATTTTTTGACAAGTCGCCGCTTCAAAACTTGCTATGATTTCCAACACTGAAACCCCAGTACCCGTGCCCAAATTGAAAGCCTCAACGCCATTAAAATTGGACTGTTCTGCCAACCAATCAATCGCAGCAACATGTCCCTCGGCAAGATCCATAACATGGAGGTAATCACGTACACAGGTTCCATCGGCGGTTGGATAATCTCCGCCAAACACACTTAGATTGCCTCGCACACCCACCGCCACTTGTGTGATGAACGGCAATAAATTATTAGGAACTCCTAAGGGATCTTCACCAATCAGCCCGCTAGGGTGTGCGCCAATGGGATTAAAATAGCGCAAAGAAATCGCTCGAAACTTAGGGTTTACACGAACGGCATCAGCAAGAATTCGTTCCACCATCACCTTACTTGCACCATAAGGACTAGAGGGTGAACCTAATTCCATGGTTTCAACATAAGGGCTAGGGTTCACCTCCCCGTATACAGTAGCCGAGGAACTGTAGACAAAATGATTAACTCCAGCCTTCTTCATCGCGTTCAATAGGCACAAAGAACCATAAACATTAGTCTCATAATATTGCAAAGGGAGCTGAGAAGACTCCCCCACTGCTTTTAACGCTGCAAAATGGATGACTGCATCAATGGAGTATTTTGCAAATAAATCGTCCAACGCTCCGCTGTCGGTGACATCGCCCTCAACAAACTCTAAATTTTTTCCTGTAATTTCCTCAACACGACGCAACGCCTTAACACTAGAATTAACAAGATTGTCATAGACTACTACCTCATAACCTAAGTCTAATAAACAGACAAGCGTATGGGATCCAATGTACCCAGCACCACCTGTGACTAAAACTGTCATACGTAATTCCTATTAACGGCCCTAAAAGCTCCTGTGGAGGCGTGACACCGATAAATCTCAGCCTCAAGCCCAAATTGCGACGAATACTGTGCCTCTACCGCTGCAATGACTGCCTGTTCTAACTCTGCGGGTATTAAGGCCACGACACATCCACCAAAACCCCCGCCGGTCATCCGCACACCTCCAGCATCATTAATCACACTTTTAATAATAAAAACTAACCCATCTAACTCTTTAGTGGTTACCTCATAGTCATCTCGCAGGGAGTCATGGGACAGATCCATGAGGGATCCCAAGGTTTTTATATCATTGATTTTCATGGCAGTCATTGCTGCGATGGTCCGAGTATTTTCACTGACCACATGGCGCGCTCGTCGATATTGTTCTTGTGACAAGTTTTTCTTAGCCCCATTTAATTGCTCCAAGCTCACATCCCGCAGTGCGGGCACGTTCAAAATACGAGCCACCTCCTCGCATTGTTGACGCCGCGCATTGTACTCACTATCCACCAAACCTCGTTGAACATTAGAGTTAACAACCAAAATCACCATACCATCGGGTATTGGCGCGTCTTGAAAGGTCAAACTGCGACAGTCCAACAACATGGCATGCCCCTCCAATCCCAAGGCGCTAACCAATTGATCCATAATGCCGCACTGACAGCCAACAAACTCATTTTCA
>SHBP01000028.1 GCA_004211905.1 SAR92 clade bacterium | reverse complement strand
TCTCCGAGCTGTCGAACCCAAGACCCCTCGATGGCATATGTATGACTGCGCCTCGCTCTCTGAGTCAGACCGGCCAGCAGTTTGTTCCGATGGTAGTTACCCAGAAACCATCCAAGAGATGGCCTGGACCTCACCGATTTGGTATCAAGGAAATTAAAAACTTTAGGGATTGACTGGAACAAAAGTATGTCAGCCAATGGAGTAAAAATTGGTCGCTACTCGTTTGGTAAGCTAGAGCTTATTAAATTTGTGGTGTATTCCGCTCTAACTATCAATTTTTTCTTGTACATTGGCAATGACATAGAAATTGCGAGCCATACTCTGTACGAGGGGAGTACCTTCTTAGAGCGGACTAGAGCCTTTGCGACGACCATAGATCTATTGGCTTGGTTTATTCTTTTATTTTTGTTGGAGTTAGAAACTTATTGGTTGTCTGAAGATTCGTTGTCTAGCGTAGCTTGGATGGTCATTCGAGGTGTTAGAGGTTTATGCATTCTGTTCCTCGCTCACACTCTCTATGCTTACGGTGTATATCTTACAGAGATCTACTCTGCCCCTTCGCTTCAAGGAGTAAGTAATCTTTGTCAACTAGTTGGTGCTGACAAGTCGTACGCATTAAATCTAGCTTACAGCGAAATTACCGCCGAGAACTGCGCAACATTATCTTCTGCTAACCAATTTTATTTTATTGATCCCCCAACTTTTTTCATTGTGCAAGACGCTGCTGGACTGATGATCGAGAAAGAGCTGGCCTGGGTGGACATGGTAGAGGCGATAGTTTGGATTGTTATATTACTCATTATTGAAATTATGATACGGATACAAGATAAAAATATAAGCACTGGCGCGGGATTGGTTGTCTTGTCTAAACTCAAAACCCTTCTATTTATCGTGCTCTGGATGGCCGCTTTATACTGGTTATACAGAGATCATTTTATGTTTGCATGGGATGAGTTTCTTTGGATCGCTGGTTTTTATGTAATAGGGCTAAATCTATCAGAATGGCGAGAGGAAATTAATGAAAATAACTCTCGGGAACCAACCCATAGCGTATAGGCGCGGTAGTTGAGGGAATGACCCAAGATTAGGATTTACCTTATAATAAATATTTAGTGAGTTGAACTTGCACGAATACGACAACATTATCATTGGGGGAGGCCACAACGGACTCATCTGCGCGACTTACCTTGCTCGGAAGGGTCAGTCAGTGCTTTTACTCGAAGCCTCTAATACTCTCGGAGGTTTGGCCGCATCGCGTGAGTTCTCCCCTGATTTTCGAGTTTCCGTGGCTCACAGCTTGAGTCATTTTTCCGAGGCTGTGTCAAAGGAGTTAAGGCTGGCTGATCACGGCTATAGTCCTTGTGGTGAGATACTCGATACCGTTGGATTGAGCCTCGATGGACAGCATGTCGTTGTTTCCGGAGATCAGATTAGTGGTGTAAATGCATCCGATACAGATAATTATGGGAGCTACCTGGCAACGCTCAAGCGTTTTGCTGGAGCCTTAAAGCCATTTTGGATGAAAACCATGCCACGAATCGGTACCACTCGTCTTTCTGAAATAATTACCTTTGGTCATCTTGGAGCAAAGCTAAGGCTTTTAGGAAAGAAAGACATGGGTGAATTTATGCGGGTAGCCACTTTGCCCTCCAGGGATCTGATGGATGAGAATTTTGATAGCGATATTTTAAAAGCAGTGCTCAGTTGGGATGGTTTGATAGGCTCTAAAATGGCTCCAAGATCGCCTAATGCGAGTGTACTCAATATGTTTTATCGAATGAGCGGTCAACATGATGGGGCGCATTTTTTACCTTCCGGCGGTATTAAAAGTCTCATAGACGCACTGCATGGTGCGGCTCTTGCAGCTGGTGTTGAAGTCAAGACGGGAGCTGAGGTCAATAGAGTTGTGATCGACAGTGATGACACAGGACTGTTTGCCAGTGGTGTTGAGCTTTCTAGTGGAGAGTTTATAAAGAGTGCTTGTGTTGTTTCCTCAGCCGATCCTAAACGAACATTTTTGAACTTGGTTGGTGCGAGAAATCTCGAGATAGACTTTGTGAACCGAATTAACCGCTTGCGCAGTGATGGTTATGTTGGCAAGTTACATCTTGCTCTAGATAGTTTGCCAAAATTCCATGGCGTTGATAATCCTGCGAGTCGAATGATTATAGCGCCTAGCTTAGATGCGATTGAATTTGCCTTTGATGATGCCAAATATGGAGAATACTCAGAGTCGCCAGTGATGGAAATTATTGTGCCGAGTGTGAAGGATATTTCTCTGGCACCTGAGGGTAAGCACGTGTTGTCCGCCCATATTATGTATCTGCCTCACGCGCTCAAAGGAGGCTGGACAGAAGCTGCACGTGAAAATCTCTATCAAAAACTAATTGGTATTCTTGAACTCTATGCACCGGGTATCTCTGGTCAAATTATCGATGGAGAGGTGCTAACACCTGCGGATCTCGAGACGACCTATCTAAATACTGGAGGGCACTGGCACCACACTGAGCTGTCGATGGATCAAATGCTCATGATGCGTCCAACATATGAGGCTGCACAATACAGTACACCTATTAACAATCTTTATCTCTGTGGAGCTGGTAGTCACCCCGGAGGCGGTTTGATGGGCGGGCCAGGACACAACGCTGCTAAAGAAATTATTGGAACGAAGAAAAAAGCATGACAAAATACGACGCCATTATTATTGGTGCTGGTCACAACGGTCTGACCAATGCCGCGTATCTAGCTAAAGCCGGACTCAATGTTCTAGTAGTAGAAAAAAATGAGTATATTGGTGGCGCCGCTGTTACCCGTGAAATGCACGATGGTTGGTTCTATTCTAGTTGCTCTTATGTTTGTAGCATGATGAGACAGTCCATTCATCGAGATCTGAATCTTACCAAACATGGCTTGGTCCTTGTTCCCTATCTGGGTACGGTGGTCTTTGCCGATAACGGCGATACCATGGTGAGTTATAATTCTGAGGAGGCTGAATACAATCAGCTCCGCCGCCGATCACCCCATGACGCTGACGCAATGTTTCGCTTTCAAGCTGACCTAGCTCGTTACGCCCAACTCATCAGGAAGACTTTACTGCGCACGCCGCCAGATCCTACGTCATTTAGGCCCCGCGATATCAAAGAACTTCTTTGGTTGGCAAAGGAGTTTTGGTCATTGGGAGAGAAGGAACTCTATGAGTACATTCGCTTCTTTACTATGAGCGCTGCAGACTTTCTCGATGACTATTTTGAGGATGATTTAATTAAAGCCGCAATGGCTAGCCCTGGGGTTATTGGTACCGCACTTGGCGTTTACTCACCGGGTTCTGCTTACATTTTATTGCACCATGTTATGGGAGATGTCGACGGAAATATTGGAGCATGGGGTCTTGCGCGAGGCGGAATGGGCGCGATTTCACACGCTATTGCAAGCGCTTTAACAGAGCATGGCGGTGAAATTAGAACCAATGCTGGGGTTGACAAAATCACAGTTAAAAACGGTAAGGCGGTCGGAGTAGTCTTGGATAACGGTGATGAGTTGCACGCTGATATCGTGGTTTCAAACATGGATGCAAAGCGCACATTCACCCAGTGTATGGACAAAAATGATTTGCCACCAGGCATTTATGATAAGGCTAAAAACTTCAAAATTAGAGGTTCATCGGGCAAAGTAAACATAGCATTATCTGGTCTACCGAAATTCAATAATGTTCCGGATAATCGCTACATAAATAGGGGAGGCCAAGGTTTTGTTGGCTCAATGGAGACTATGGAGCGCGCCTATGATTGTTGGAAACATGGCCGTTGGTCTGAGGACCCATTTATAGAATCTGTGATTCCCTCCGCTTGGGACCCTACAGTGGCGCCACCAGGGCAACACTGGATGTCTAACTTCGTACAGTATTGTCCACCAGTGCTAGCCGACGGCCCCTGGACACCTGAAAAGCGAGATGCTTTTGGGCAGACGGTGATAAATAAAATTGAACGCTATAGCCCTGGATTCAAAGACCTCATCGTACATATGGAGGTGCGTACACCCCACGAAATCGAGGCAGAAGTTGGCCTTACAGAAGGTAACATTTTCCAGGGTGAATTAACCATTGATCAGTTGCTGTTTAATCGGCCATTTCCAGGCTATGCGCAATATAGAATGCCAATAAAGAATATGTATATGTGTGGTTCCTCCACTCATCCTGGAGGAGGAGTTTCTTCCGCTTGTGGGGCCAACGCAGCGAGAGAAATACTAATTGATTTGAAACGTCCCAATACAGTACCGGAGGACGACTTTTATGACGAGTAGTCAGGTTGATATAAAAGATCCCTTTGCTGGAGAACGTTTAAAAGAAAGCCCGTTCCACCCTCGGCAGGCGTTGCTTAATCTTCGCGATGCATGGTCAAGTTGGAATGGCTATAAATTTGCCGACTATTACTACGACGAAGAATACGAGTATTTTTGCATACGTAATAGCTGTGCTACCTATGATATTTGTCCTATGCAAAAGTACGTCATCACTGGACCAGACGCTGAGGCAATGTTGAATCGGATGGTTACCAGAGACATTTCGAAGCTCAAAGAAAATAGAGTGACCTATGTTTGTTGGTGCACCGATGAAGGCCGAATGATCGATGATGGTACGATCTTTAAAATGGGCCCCGATCGGTTCTTACTCACCTGTGGAAGTCCATCTTTGGCCTGGTTGCGCAAGAGTACCTTCGGATTTGATCAACTTGAAATTTCTGATGTATCAGACAGTCTCGCGGCTCTGTCATTCCAAGGTCCTACAACATGTGAGGTGTTGAAGAAAATGGGTTTGGTAGGTATTGAAGACCTCAAGCCTTTTTGTATTTCATACTTTTCTCTTGGCTCTGATGACAATAATCGCCTAATGGTATCTCGGACAGGATTTACGGGAGATCTTGGGTATGAGCTCTGGATTGAAAAAGCCTACGCTCTAGAGCTATGGGATAAGTTATACGCTGCAGGTGAGGATTATGGTATTCAGCCCTATGGTGAGGCCGCCACGAATATGGCGCGATTAGAGGCGGGATTTATTATGCCGGGGATGGAGTTTAATGAAGCATTAAAGACTGTCCATTATCAATACGATCAGACTCCTTTTGAGTTGAACTTAGACTGGCTTGTTGATTTCAAAAAACCGCATTTTAATGGAAGAAGTGCTCTTTTAGAGGCTCGTGATCAGGGTGCTGAATACACTTTGGTAAAACTCGATATTGAAGGCAATAAGCCTGCAGAGGAGTCGTTCTTATATTCTGATAAAGAATGTAGCAAAGAAATTGGTTATGTTACTTCGGCGATGTGGTCGCCAGTGGTTAAGGCAAATATTGCTTTGGCGATGGTGATGACATCAGCTCTAGATGGAGATATTTGGGCAGAAATATATTACTCAAAGGAGCTCCGTCATCATAGTAAGGTGGCACAGTGTACGTTTCAGACACATCCGTTTTGGTCACCGAAGCGTGCTCGAGCTACTCCGCCGGGACTCTATTGAGGTAGCAATATGAAACGCCTTGTTGGCAAAGTTGACTCGCTGCATCTAGGCGTCTCTGAAGAGACGCTAGGTAAGGAGATTTGCAAATCCTTAGACGCCCATTTGTCAGGATTTGCTGAGGATCGACATAATGCTTTTGAGAGGCAAGCTTGGGCAGGGGATGACAAGCAGGCGGAGGGGACTCGAAGGCGAAATGAACGTCAATGGTCTGCAGTCTCTGTAGAAGAATTAGCCGAAATTTCTGATGCTATGGATTTACAAGAGTCTCTAAGTGCCGCTGATCTTGGAGCAAATCTATGCTTGTCTGGAATACCGAAGTTATCCCATTTGCCAAAAGGAAGTATTATCCGATTTCCTTCGGGGGCTGAACTCATTGTCGAGGAATACAATCCACCATGCTTGGATATGGGAAAATATATAGCAGCAAATTACAACACCAATAGCGGCGATATGCTGTCTGACGCAGCATTTTCTGCTGCCGCGAAGTATAGTCGAGGGTTGGTTGGCGTAGTTGAAGTGCCAGGTATCATAGCAGTGGGGGATGATGTCATAGTAATCCCTTACAAGGCCCCAGCGTGGGCCAATAAAGGAAGGTGAATCTATCATTGTGGCCTAGAGACGAGGCTAATTTCGCTAACTAATCTTTTAATAGTAATTCTAGAAAAAATCCATAAACTAAGCGCCTTAGATAGAAATATGCAGAGCGCCGTCGACAATGTTAAACATATATTACCGCCGAATATTATCGGTTTCGTTGGTTTGCCTGTTAATGGTCTCAAGCGTTTACGGTGAGATTAATATTGACGGCATTCTGGACGAGCCTGAGTGGAGTGATGCTGAGGCGCATACTGACTTTGTGACAGTAGAGCCACTCAGTGGTGAAGTAGCCAAATATTCAACTGAGGTGCGCATTTTTACTAATGATGAGGGTATTTTTGTAGGCTTCATCAATCATCAACCCGCTTCTGTTAAACGCGTTCATAGACGCTTCCCTAGAGATGCTCGTATACAGGGTGATCGCAATATTGTTAGCGTTGATTTTGATGGCACTGCATTGGTGGGATACGACTTCACCGTCGGCTCAGCTAATTCTCAACAAGACGGTATTATTACCGTTCCGGATTACTCAACCGACTGGGATGGGACTTGGTATTCACAGACTTCAGCGGATGAAGATAATTGGTACAGCGAGATACATATTCCTTGGACAGTAGCACCAATGTCCAATGCTGAGAACGGTATTAAGAATATGAAGTTTTGGTTTTCTCGTATTGTTTATGAGGAATCTCTGCGTTTCGCATTCCCTAATGCCTATTACAGTAGGGCTACCTTTTTGGAAGATTGGCACCCAATTCAGGTAAAGCAGGTTAAAGCCTCAACCCTGGACTGGTTCCCTTATTTAAGTCACAGCACGGACTTAAGTCCCGATGGAATATCTGGTGCGGGAGACAACTTCAAAGCGGGGTTGGATTTTATTTGGCGGCCCAACAGCGCCACGCAATTAACCGGCGCATTGAAGCCCGATTTTGGCCAGGTAGAAAGTGATGACCTTGTGGTTAATTTTTCTGCTTTTGAAACCTTTGTCTCAGAAAAGAGACCTTTCTTTACTGAAAATCAATCGTTGTTTTCCAGCATTATTCCCAATGAAGATAGAATTATTTATACCCGGCGAATTGGATCTGGACCAGCTGGTAGCGAAGAGGGCCTTATAGATATTGATATCGCAGCTAAGGCATCTCACTTCGGAGAAACTACTGATATGGGATTCTTCGTCGTGAGAGAAGATAATTCTGATGACAGAGTAAGCGGTAACTTCTTTTCAAGTCGTCTTCAGCGCAAAGTCGATGATATCGCCGTTGGTCATCGATTGACTTATGTTGATCGGCCGCTGTTACAACGTGAAGCTACCGTGCAAGTTGCGGATGCTACTTGGAAACGAGATGCAACAATGCAGGTGCGAGGGCAAATTCTCTACAGCAACATTCAGCAACAGGCCAATAGTTTAAATGGTGAGCAGTCAATAGATAGCCAAGATTATGCTGGTTGGGCTAGCGTGCATTTTACCCCCAATGACAATTGGTTCCATGTGCTTTATCTTTCTCATTATGGTGATGAGTTTGATATGAACGATATGGGTTATATGAAACGCAATGATTTTTCTGAGCTATACGCTAGTACTCGATACAGCCAATTAGAATATCCGGCAGCGTCCTCGCTCCTTTCAAGCTTTCGTGAAATTAAATATGGTTACACTGAAAATACGGATGGCGACCGTTTGCAATTGTGGTTCGACACGGCTTTTGAGTGGGTATTTCGATCGTCGCGAAAACTTGAAGCTGGGATAGGCGGGAATGCCGCGGGTTGGGATGACCGCATAACTCGAGGCAATGGTGTCGTGGCTATGCCTGCTCAGTATTGGGGACAACTAAAGTATATTAGCCCACGTGGAGATGACTATGGGTATATCGTTGAAGCTTTTTTCGAAAATGATGGAGCTGAGAAGCTGTCCACTGGTATAACTTTTGGGCAAAAAATATTTTTAACTGAAACTCTAACTTTAGGGAGTCGACTTACTTATAAGGATTATAAGGAATGGTTAATATGGGACGCCGAAGTCGATCAATTAGCGATTTATCAAGCAGATTCCTATGAAACGGTTATTCGCTTAGATTGGTATCCATCGACTAAGCAGGAAGTGAGATTAAAGTTTCAATGGATTGCCATCGATGCAGAAACCCTAGGCAGTTATACTTTGGATGGTATGGGACGACTTGATCAGTCTGTTATATCTTCTTCAGATTTTAGTGTTAGTGATACGGCATTCCAAATTCGTTATCGCTATCAATTGGCTCCTCTTTCGGATGTGTTTTTAGTCTACAGCCGAGGTGGTTTCTACGGCAGTGAGAGCGGCGATGAGGGCGTAAGCACACTATTTAGTGAGGGCTGGCAGGGAGTTCAGGTTGAATCTGTAATTGCTAAAATTCGGTATCGATTCTAAGCGAGCGATCCGTATTTATATAAAAAGTTATGAGTTTCCGTGTGAACTGATTCTAGATTCTTTCTTCAAAGTTCGGCTATACTGTTCCTGATTTGACTGATTTGACTGATTTGACTGATTTGACTGATTTGACTGATTTGACTGATTTGACTGATTTGACTGATTTGACTGATTTGACTGTTTTGACTGTTTTGACTGGTTAGGAGGGTGTGAAGATGCAAGCGACCGAATTTGTGCATAGCTATCTGGATGCGTGGAATCATTCTGATGCCGTTGGAGTGGCAAACCATTTGTCAAAAAATGGTACTTACCTTGATGTTCCTAATGATGATCAATATTCTCCAGGCGAATTAGTGTCGATGCTCGCAGAATTTTTTGCATCAGAGCGTCATCAATATGAATTGACAGGGGATGTTCTGTCAAATGATTATTCGGTTGCTTTTCAGTACAAGATGTCTTCAGGTCATAACGACACTCCATATCGTTGTGGCGCAGAATTTATAACTTTCCAAGGTGACGGAGCCGTACTGATTTCCGACTACTACGATCCCACTTACTCTGAAAGTTTAGTAAAAGGCTTGTCCCATGCGATAACTAGCCAAAAATATGCTAAATCGGGCCTCGCTAGCGAGCAGTTGGACAGCTACAAGGAAAGGCTCGTCAAACTCATGGCTGAACAGAAAGTGTATTTGGATCCTGAAATCACTTTGCCAAGCTTAGCTCAGATGGTTGGGTGCTCGATCAATCATTTGTCCCAGGCGGTCAACTCAGGCTTTAGCATGAGCTTTTTTGACTTTCTTAACAGCTATAGAATCGATGAAGCGAAATCAATCCTGCTAAACCAGAGCTCTCTATCTAAATCGATCTTAGATGTATCTTTCGCTTCAGGGTTTAACTCTAACTCGGCCTTTTATGCGGCTTTCAAAAAGTCGACCGGACAAACACCCGCCCAGTTTCGTCGCAGTATTCAAGGACTCTCAAAGTAACCTTTCCTTGCCTCGAAACGTACAGCTCAAAAAGCCTCTGTTAGTGCCGATAGGGTAGGATGTTTACACCGGCCTTATTTGGGATAACAATAGATATTTCCCACAATAGAAAAGGCGCTCGAAAAGATCATGACTTCTTCGCAACCACATACGACGTCTTACTATGCAGCAACAGCTAATCAGCTTGCAGAGTATCCGTGCCTTGAGGGTGACAAAAGTGCCGATGTCTGTGTTGTGGGGGCAGGATTTACGGGGATATCAACTGCACTACATCTTGCAGAGCGGGGATACAATGTTCACGTTGTAGAAGCAAACAAGGTTGGCTGGGGAGCTTCTGGGCGTAACGGCGGCCAAATGATTGGTGGTATCTCTGGAGATAGTAAGATGGCGGACTCGCTGGGTGACGAGGGTGGGCGCATCATGTGGGATATGGGCTGGGCCGGACATGAAATCATTCGTCAGCGAATCAAAACCTATAGTATCGACTGTGATTTAAAGTCTGGCTACCTTGATGTTGCTATTAAGCCGCGACATATGAAAGACCTTGAGGCTTACTTTAATTTATTTGAAAAATATAAATTTCCCTATTCCTATAAAATGCTGTCTAAGCAAGAAACGCAAGATATCCTTGGTACCAAAGCCTACGTAGGCGCTCTGCAGAATGATGGAAATGGACACTTACATCCCCTCAATCTTTGCCTTGGAGAGGCAAAAGCAGTGGTTTCTTTGGGAGCTACGATTTATGAAGGGTCACCAGTCATCGACATCAAACGTGGCAAAAAGGCCACTGTGGTCACCGAAAAAGGATCTGTAACTGCCGATTTTGTTGTGCTTGCAGGTAACGCGTATCATTTTTTGGAACCAAAATTGCGTGGAATTTTATTTCCGGTGAACAGTTTTATCATCGGGACAGAGCCACTACCAGAACAAATTGTGAATGAAATTAATCCTCAGGATCTAGCGGTCTGTGACCCTAATTACATTTTGGAATATTTCAGACTAAGTGCTGATAAGCGGTTGCTTTTTGGAGGCAGATTTACTTATTTTGGTAGCGATCCTGAGGTTATAAAAGCTAATCTTAGGCCACGCATGTTAAAAATTTACCCTCAGCTAAAAAATATCAAACTAGATTTTGGGTGGGGTGGGACTATTGGAGTAACTGCGAATCGAGTACCACAGATGGGTAAGCTCGCTCCCAATATTATTTACTCTCAAGGCTATTCAGGACATGGTGTGAACGTAACTCACGTTGCAGGACAAATTATGGCGGACACGGTTGGTGGAACTCTAGAGCGATTTGATATTTTTGCTAATATTAAACCTATGCGGATTCCTGGCCAGCATTTGCTCAGAAATCAAATGGTGGCCTTGGGAATGATGTATTACAAAATCGTTGACCGTTTATAACCTAGACATTATTTATCTGGTGCAATCAGTTATTACCACCACTCAGTCGTTTAACACAAATTTATAAAAGTGGAGTGTTGTTTTTGAATAAGACTGACAGAAACCTCGGGATGAATCGACCTATTAATCGCCGAGACTTTTTACAGGGAACGGCCGTTGCCGCGGCTAGTATTGGTGGTGCATCCCTTTTTGCAGCTGATGTAGGAATAGATCCAGATAAAACCTCATTTTCACCTTCGTCTTACCCACCCTCAATGACTGGGTTGCGAGGCAATCATTTAGGTTCTTTTGAAGTCAGCCATGCATTGGCTCGTTATGGTCAAACAGATTGGGGAGAGCCCCATGATGTCGACGAACTCTACGATGTGGTTATCGTTGGAGCAGGAATCAGCGGGTTGGCTGCGGCTCACTTTTATGCGGACTCTGATCCCGATGCTCGAATCCTAATACTAGACAACCATGATGATTTTGGTGGCCATGCCAAGCGCAATGAATTTGAGGTCAATGGCCGTAATATTCTGGGTTACGGTGGCGCTGAGACCATGCAGGAGCCATCTGGATACAGTACGATTGTTAAAGGTCTTCTTAGGGATCTAGATGTGGATCCAAGTGAATTTGATAGGGCTTATGATCAAAAATTCTATAAACAGAATCAACTATCAGCAGGTATTTTCTTTGATCGCAAGCGTTGGGGGAAAGACAGATTGGTCAATTATGATCTAATTGACTTGAAGAGCTATATTCCCCTGAACGATGATGCTTTAACTCCTGAAAACGCCGTGAATCAGATGCCAATCAACGAGACAGCTAAACGGCAACTATTATATTTACTTGAAAATAAAAAAGACTTAATAGCGGACGTTAGTGATAAGTGGGATTATCTGAGCAGTATTAGCTATCGAGAGTTTTTGGTTAATCATGTCGGTGTTACTGAATCTGATGTTTTTGCGGTTCTTCAGGATCTAGCCGGCGATTCCGGTGTAGGTATAGAGTCTATTAATGCTGGGAGTGCTCTGTGGTATGCAGGTCTTCCTGGCTGGGATTCAGCTGGTTTGCCTGAAGAGGAGCCTGAAGAGCCCTATATTCATCACTTCCCAGATGGAAACGCGTCAATTGCTCGCCAGTTGGTTCGAAGAATGATTCCTGCGGTGGCTCCTGGCCGGTCAATGAAGAGTTTAGTGTCAGCTAAATTTGATTACAGTAAGCTTGACCAAGAAGAGTCGCCCGTCCGAATTCGTCTAAACAGCACTGTAGTGAATGTTAGGCGAGATAAAGTGACTGGATCAGACGAAATAGTAGTCATAACTTATGTTTTACAGGGTAAGACATATAGGCTGCGAGCCGCAGGCTGTATTTTGGCTTGTAATAACAGCATGATTCCTTATCTATGTCCGCAACTCCCAGACAAACAGAAAGAGGCGCTGTCGTTTCAAGTAAAAAGTCCTATTCTTTACACAAATGTCGTTCTGACTAATTGGCGCGCTTGGAAGAACTTAGGTATCGGTGCAGTGGTATTTCCAACGGGTTACCATGTTAATGCCAGGATCGATTTCCCTGTAAGTTATGGGGACTATAAGTTTTCGAAAAATCCAGATGAACCCATCGTTATTCATATGGAAAAGTTTCCTCATCCGATCAATACCGGGCTTACCGCTCGCGAGCAATATAGGCAGGGGCGCCGAGAGTTACTGACTACATCTTTTGAAACTATTGAGCGCAATGTAAGGCTGCAGTTGCAAGGTCTTCTCGGACCAGGTGGGTTTGATGCTGCAAAAGATATTGCGGGAATTACAGTGAATCGATGGGCCCATGGTTACGCTTATTATTATAATTCTCTCGACGATGAGATGTATTATCGAGATGATGATGAGCGATATCCTCATATGATCGCTCGAAAACCCTTTGGAAAAGTTGTCATTGCAAACGCCGATTCTGGAGCCAGTGCCATGATGGAATCGGCTATTGAGCAGGCCTACAGAGCAGTGAATGAGTTAATCTGATATCCGATATCATCAGTAGGTAACTGCTGGGTAAGAGCTTCATTTGACTCACTAGACAATATTGATTACTGTTTTGCTTATTAAAGAGAAAGGTTTGTAACGATGGATATAGGTGTACCACTAAAAGATTTAGGTGATATAGACGTTGGGCCATTGCGTGATGCTATTCTGGCTGTGGATGATAATGCTTGGTTTGATAATAGTCATCGGCAGACAGCCTACGACGTGCATTCGCAGACTCAATCATTGGTTATGTTGTTTGTGGACACTGAGCACTGGCCGAAGCTTGACGTTACTAGAGAAGCTGCTTGGGATATACTTTCGGACACCGCGATGCCTATTATGAATGCCATACTTAAACAATTTTACCCTCCAGGGGGCAAGGTTATTCGCGCGATGGCGGCTAAGTTAGTTTCTGGCGGAGTCATTACTCCGCACTATGATAAGCACCCCTCCTTCCATGCTGGGCATCGAATTCATATTCCCATCACGGCCAACTCAAGAGTGCGTTTTATGATTGATGGTAAGCCCTATAAGTTTGAAGTGGGTAAAGCCTATGAGCTAAACAACCAAAAATGGCACAGTGTTATGAATAAAGGAAAAGAGGATAGAATTAATTTTATTTTTGATTATGTCCCGCCAGAAACATTGGCAACCTTAGCCAGTCAATCCTAAAAACTCACTTCTAGTGGGCTTTTAGGATTTAGCTGTGTTTCTCTACCCCCCAACCTTGATGAGCTAGCAGTGACTCACCTGATGCAATTGCCCCTTCCTCTAAAGTAGTGGCCATTGAATCATTCCAGCGATTTAAATACCCAAACAATGAAATAACACCCAGTAACTCTACAATTTCATCTTCATTCCAATGGGCGTGGAGTGCTGCTTGAATCTCTGCATCAACACCATTGGGTACAGTTGAGGCGGCCACCGAAAAATTCAATGCAGCTCTTTCGGCTTCCGAAAAAGCGGGGTGAGTTTTGTATTCCCAAATATTGTCTAACTGTTCCTGTTCGGCTCCGTAGCGTTCGGCGGCTCGAATAGTGTGCGCTTGGCAGTATCGACAACCGGTTACATTACTCGAGACATAGGCTATTAATCTTTTTAGTGCGCTTGTGACGCGACCCTGATTATCCATTACTGCCATATTCAAATTAATAAATGCCTTAGCAATTTTAGGTCGCCGCATCATCGTTAATACACTGTTCGGACAAAATCCTAGGGTCTCATTAAAAAAAGTCGCTAGTTCTGCAATTTCAGGGTCAGTGTCAGCAGTAAGAGGGGTGACTAGTGGCATAATTTGTTTCTCATTTCTATAGATGCTAGATCTTCTAGTTTACTTAATCATTGATAATGCTATGGCGCTTAGCCTGCCTAAACATCATCCAGCTTGCGATAATAATTCCAATACTCACTGTACCTATTATTAGAGTGGCCAAGGCATTTACGTCAGGGGTGACACCGAGTTTTATTTTGGAGAAGATGACCATTGGCAAGGTACTAGCCCCAGCCCCTGAGGTAAAACTGGCGATAACCAAGTCATCCAACGACAGTGTAAAAGCTAAAAGCCAGCCAGATAACATTGAAGGTGCTATTAAAGGCAAGGTGATATCAAAGGCAACCTGCATGGGCCGTCCGCCAAGGTCCATGGCGGCCTCTTGGAGAGATTTATCCATGCTGCTCAGTCGAGATTGCACAATTACGGCTACATACGCCATAGAAAAAGTTATGTGAGCAATGGTTATGGTGCCGGCGCCTCGAGACATCGGCCAGCCAATCAACTCTTGCAGACTCACGAACATCAATAATAGTGACAGACCGGTAATTACTTCTGGCATGACAAGGGGAGCTGCGATAAGACCGGTGAATATGAATCGGCCACGGTATCGGCCCATTTGGGTCAGGGCCAACCCAGCCATAGTGCCTAAAATGGTGGCGAAGGTTGCACTGGTGGCAGCGATTTTAAGGCTAAGCAATGCCGATTCTATGATTTGATCATTATTAAATAAAGCGGTATACCAGCGCAGGGAAAATCCGCCCCAAACGGAAGAAATTGCCGATTGGTTAAAGGAATACAGTATCAGCACCAGTATCGGTAAGTATAGAAAGGCAAAGCCAAAACATAGGCATGAGAATACAAAGCGAGAGGATTTGTTCATAGTCACTCTTGCTCCTGGTGGCTGCGCTGAAATAGCATGATCGGTATGACCACAATAAACAGTAATATAGTTGCAACTGCAGAGGCTAGCGGCCAATCTCTATTCACGAAGAATTCGTCGTAAAGAGTGCGACCAATCATCAGTGAATCTAGACCCCCTAGAAGCGCCGGTATGACATATTCACCAATCGCGGGAATAAACACTAGTAGAGAGCCTGCAATGATACCCGGCATAGATAGAGGCAGAGTTACGTCTATAAAGATCTGCCAAGGTTTAGCACCCAAATCAGCCGCAGCGTCATGCAGGCTAGTGTCCATCTTTTCTAAAGTCGCATAGAGCGGCAAAATCATGAATGGGATATAGGTATACACAATACCTAAATAGACCGCCATGTCGGTATAGAGCATTTGTAGCGGTGACTCGATTAACCCCATATTCATTAACAGTGAGTTTATAAGTCCGTTTTTACCTAACAGGCCCATCCAAGCATATACCCGTAGCAAAAATGAGGTCCAAAAAGGTAGTATGACAAGCATCAATAAGATATTGCGAGTCGTCGGTGAAGCCCGAGCAATACCATAGGCCATTGGGTAGCCAACGAGTTAACAGATAAGAGTAGAAATGGCCGCAATCTTGATGGATTTTAAGTAGCTAATCCAATATAGATTGTCTTCTGAGAGGAAACGATAATTATCCCATGTGGCCATTACCCATCGGCTAGCGCTGTCACTAAAATCAAAGAGTTGAGTGAAGGGTGGCAGCGCCACAATAGGTTCTGCGAAACTTATTTTTAGTACGATAACAAAAGGTGCAAGAAAAAAAAGTAACAGCCAAAAGTAGGGCAGTCCAATCACAAACTGACGCCATAGTTTGTCTCTAAAAGGCAAGCTGTAATCCGTAGCTTTTGGCTTTACAGCAAAATTTGGTTGGGAATTGCTCATTCAGATAGCACCACATTACAGCTGGAGTCCCAGGACAGATAAACTTCATCATCCCACTCCAAGACGAGCTGCTCGGAGCGCTGATAATTTTGAGCGCTGACCTGAATAATTCGTCCAGATTGGCTGCGAATTCTGTAAATACTTCGATTGCCGTAGTAGGCCAAATCTTCAACAATACCTTTGGTGATAGTCAGGTGATCGCCCTCAGGAGACTGCTGGCTAACACTTATCTTCTCTGGCCTAACGGCGATGGTGACTTCGTCTCCAGGGCTGAAACTATCGTCGGTTTTTCCTTGCACTTGAGTTCCAGTTTTTTCCAGTTCTGCGGTTATTGTGCTCGACTGGTTGTTTGTCGAGATTACCGTGGCCTTAAAAAAGTTAATCGTGCCAAAAAAGTCAGCCACAAATCGATTGCTGGGAGATTCATAGACCTGGGTCGGTGTGCCAACCTGAATAAACTTTCCCGCATCCATTACAGCCACGCGAGATGATAATGTCATTGCCTCTTCTTGATCGTGGGTCACCACCACAAAGGTGATACCCAAGTCATACTGCAAATTCATTAATTCGAACTGAGTTTGTTCGCGGAGCTTCTTATCCAGCGCTGCTAGAGGTTCGTCTAGCAGTAAAACCTTGGGCTGTTTAATCAAGGCCCTAGCGAGAGCAACTCGTTGACGTTGGCCACCGGAAAGCTGATGGGGTTTGCGCTTAGCTAACTCACTAAGTTGTACTAACTCTAGCATCTCGCTAACCCTGGAGATAATGTCGTTTTTATGGAGTTTGTCTTTTTTCAATCCGTAGCTAATATTTTGTTCGACGGTCATGTGAGGGAAAACCGCATAGGACTGGAACATCATGTTCACTGGCCGATCATAGGCAGGGATATTACTCATATCAACGCCATCAATAATAATCTGTCCATTACTGGGAGTTTCAAATCCTGCGAGCATACGGAGTAAAGTCGACTTACCACAACCAGAACCACCCAGAATAGTAAATAGTTCTCCTTTATAGATGTCTAGATCAACACAATCTACCGCAGAGAAATCATCAAACTGTTTACTTAACCCTTTTATTTGAATAAAGGGCACTGCGTCAGAATCCAACCATGGAGTTTCAGCAACATAGGGTTTAGCGAGATGGCTGGTCTTTGCTTCTTTTTT
>SHBP01000027.1 GCA_004211905.1 SAR92 clade bacterium | reverse complement strand
TTCTGAAGAGACGCCAAGACCCAAGACAATGTTTGAGCCTGGTGAGATGGTTCGCGTTACTGATGGTCCGTTTAATGACTTTAACGGTACTGTTGAAGAAGTAAATTATGAAAAGAGTAAGTTGCGAGTCGCAGTATCTATATTTGGCAGGTCAACGCCAGTAGAGCTGGACTTCACGCAAGTAGAGAAAGCCTAAAGTTTTTTGTGGTAAGGCAGCAATTCCGCAGTCTTATCGGGGAGCCAGAGATGGAAGCTATGATGTATTTGTAGTGTTCCGGAGGCGTTAACACCCATTTTTGGAGAGTATAGATGGCTAAGAAAGTAACGGCTTATATCAAGCTACAGGTGCCTGCTGGTCAGGCCAACCCAAGTCCACCGGTGGGGCCCGCCTTGGGTCAACATGGTGTGAATATCATGGAATTCTGTAAGGGTTTTAATGCGCAGACGCAAGGCGTAGAGCCAGGAGCTCCGGTTCCTGTTGTTATTACTGTTTATGCGGATCGTAGTTTCACTTTTGAAATGAAAACCCCCCCAGCGTCTTATCTTTTAAAGAAAGCGGCTGGTCTCAAGAGCGGTAGTGGCCGACCTAATACCGAAAAAGTGGGTAAGGTTACTCGCGCTCAACTTGAAGATATTGTTAAAGCCAAAGAGCCAGACCTTACTGCAGCAAGTCTTGATGCAGCGGTTCGCACCATTGCCGGTTCAGCCCGGTCGATGGGCATTGAAACGGAGGGCGTGTAAATGGCTAAGTTAAGTAAGCGCCGTCGCGCGATCAATGAAAAAGTAGAGCTCGGGAAGCTTTATCCAATTGAAGATGCTCTCAATCTTCTTAAAGATTTATCAACAGTTAAATTTCCAGAGACTGTGGATGTTGCTATCAACTTAGGCATCGACCCGCGCAAGTCTGACCAGATAGTTCGCGGGGCGACAACTTTGCCCAATGGATCAGGTAAGCAAGTTCGAGTATGCGTCTTCGCTCAGGGTGATGCGGCTGAAGCAGCTAAGGCGGCGGGCGCAGAATTGGTAGGGATGGATGAGCTAGCGGCGGAGATCAAAGGCGGTAATATGGACTTTGATGTGGTGATTGCTAGTCCTGATGCTATGCGTGTAGTTGGCTTGTTAGGCAAGGTTCTGGGTCCTCGTGGCCTGATGCCTAATCCTAAATCGGGCACAGTTACTCCGGATGTGGCTACTGCTGTTGCTAACGCAAAGGCTGGTCAGGTTCGCTTCCGTGCTGATAAGAACGGAATTGTTCATGGTGGAATTGGAATTGTTAGTTTTGATGCGGGCGCTTTGAAGCAGAATCTTGAAGCTCTTATGGTTGATCTATCAAAAGCTAAGCCAGCTTCCGCTAAGGGTGTTTATGTGAAGAAGGTAACTATTTCTTCAACTATGGGCCCAGGATTATTAATCGATCAAGCTTCGTTGGAGTATTGATCACTGAGCAGCGTGCGCTGCTCTACAGGCTTTGGGGTCTGAGCGAGTTAGTTTTTAGCTCGGGCCGTTAAAGACCGTAGGTCCCCGAAAGGGTTTAATGAGCTTTCAGATATCACATTGAAAATTCTCCTACGCAGGCGGTGAACCCGATCTAGCAGACGATTTGCTAGAGACTATTCACCTAAGTGGCCGAGATGCTTTCGGCTGAAACTAAGGTAAATCGAGGAAATTTATCGTGGCATTAAATCTCGATGATAAAAAAGCAATTGTTGCGGAAGTAAACGAGACGGCAGGGCAGGCACTTTCCCTGGTTATAGCCGATGCTCGTGGAGTTGACGTATCCAACATGAATGCTTTGCGGGCTAAAGCAAGAGCTGAGAACGTGCAATTGCGCGTTATTCGCAACACTTTGGCTAAGCGAGCATTTGCCGAGACTGACTACGCTTGCGTAGAAGATGTTTTGGTTGGACCGTCACTATTTGCTTTTTCAATGGAAGATCCAGGAGCTGCAGCGCGTTTATTCAAAGATTTCGCTAAAGAAAATGATTCTTTTGATGTAAAAGCGCTTTCAGTGAGTGGTCAGCTTCTAGAGAAAGATCAAATTGACGTATTGGCTAAACTACCGACCCTAGAACAGGCTCTTGGTATGTTGGCTGGCGTTACTCTTGCGCCTATTACTAAGTTAGTTCGTACTCTTAATGAGATACCAACTAAAGCGACTCGCGTTGTAGCAGCAGTTAAAACCCAAAAAGAAGAAGCCGCATAAGCGTCTTTTTAAATAGATAACCATAGGAGGCCCAAAATGGCCCTATCAAATGAAGATATTTTGAATGCAATCGCCGAAATGAGTGTTATGGATGTTGTTGAGCTCGTTAGTGCAATGGAAGAGAAGTTTGGTGTTTCTGCTCAGGCTGCAGTTGCAGTTGCGGCGGCTCCAGCTGCTGGCGGCGGTGAAGCTGCTGCTGAAGAGAAGACTGAATTTGACGTAGTGCTGAGCGCAATTGGCGAGAAGAAAGTCAATGTAATCAAAGCAGTCCGTGCAATTACCGGTCTTGGTTTGAAAGAAGCAAAAGACCTAGTTGACGGAGCACCGTCTACTATTAAGGAAGGTGCTTCTAAAGATGATGCAGAAGAAGCTAAGAAGCAATTAGAAGAAGCTGGCGCAAGCGCTGAACTTAAGTAAGTTAAGCGAGCTGGTTGCCTGACTTGTCAGGCTGGGCTGAAGGGGCTTTTCCCTTCGGCCCTTTCTTGCTTGTAAGTACGGGAATTTACAGGCATCACGAACTTGAGTTTAGGCTCAAGATTGAATGGTCCCAATTTAGTTAACACCGAGGAATACAAATGGCTTACTCCTTCACTGAGAAGAAACGTATCCGCAAGAATTTTGGCAAGTTGCCGAATACCATGGATCTGCCTTATTTGCTGGCAATTCAACTTGATTCCTACAAAAAATTTACGCAGAAAGGTGTGGCGGTAGAAGATCGTCTCAACACCGGTTTGCACGCTGCGCTTAATTCTATTTTTCCGATTGTCGGTTACTCCGGCCACGCTGCTTTAGAGTACGT
This sequence comes from SAR92 clade bacterium, assembly GCA_004211905.1. Classification (GTDB taxonomy): domain Bacteria; phylum Pseudomonadota; class Gammaproteobacteria; order Pseudomonadales; family Porticoccaceae; genus HTCC2207. The sequence continues at coordinate 14,550 of SHBP01000027.1, read as the reverse complement.
CGATTACGTAATGGGAAAGCCTGCTTTCGATGAGGAAGAATGTAAGTTGCGTGGTGTTACTTACTCTGTTCCCCTTAGAGTTAGGGTGCGACTTGTTATTTATGACAAAGAGTCAACTAACAAGGCGATCAAAGATATTCGCGAGCAAGAAGTTTATTTGGGCGAAATTCCCTTAATGACTGAAAATGGTACCTTTATTATTAACGGTACTGAGCGAGTTATCGTTTCTCAATTGCATCGCTCACCAGGTGTTATTTTCGATCATGATAAAGGAAAGACACACTCATCAGGTAAGCTGCTATACACAGCTCGTGTTATACCGTACCGTGGATCATGGTTGGACTTTGAGTTTGATCCAAAAGATCTGCTTTACGTTAGGATCGATCGGCGTCGAAAGTTGCCAGCAACGATTCTGTTACGCGCTCTTGGTTACAACTCAGAAGAAATTCTAGAGCGATTTTTTGATACGAGCATATTCCACTTCAAGAAAGATATATTTTCATTGGAACTTGATCCTGAGCGCTTGCGAGGGGAGATAGCTGCGTTCGACATCAAGGACAAGAAAGGCGGGGTTGTTGTTGAAAAAGGTCGTCGTATTACAGCAAGACATATTCGGGAGCTAGAGAAAGGGAAAGTGACTACCTTGGAAGTTCCTCAGGAATATCTCATCGGTAGGGCGTTGGCTAAAGACATCGCAGATCCAAATACTGGAGAGCTCTTGCTCGAGTGTAACACCGAGATTAGTGAAGAAAACCTAGCGCTCATGCTTGAGGCAGGTATCGCTGATATTGAGACTTTGTACACCAATGATCTAGATTGCGGTCCATTTATATCTGACACCCTACGCGCAGATCCATCTCGCACGCAGTTAGAAGCTCTGGTAGAGATCTATCGAATGATGCGTCCAGGTGAGCCGCCAACAAAAGAATCGGCGGAGAACTTGTTTTTCAACCTATTCTTCAATCTTGAGCGCTACGACCTATCTTCTGTGGGGCGGATGAAGTTCAATCGTCGTTTGGATAGAGAGGTCGAGCAGGGCGCTGGTATTCTTTATGATGAGCGTTATTTTTCTATGCTCAAGACTGATGAGGCGAAAGAATTGGCAGAGCAGTATGGTGATGGGTCTGATATTGCCGATGTCATGAGTAAGCTTATCTCCATACGTAATGGTAAAGGCTCGGTAGATGACATTGATCACCTGGGTAACCGTCGTATTCGCTCTGTTGGCGAGATGGCAGAGAATCAGTTCCGCGTTGGCCTAGTTAGAGTGGAGCGTGCAGTTAAAGAGCGTTTAGGTGTTGCTGAATCAGAAGGGCTGATGCCTCAAGATTTAGTGAATGCTAAGCCAGTAGCTGCAGCAATGAAAGAATTCTTTGGTTCAAGTCAATTATCTCAGTTTATGGATCAAAATAACCCACTGTCTGAAGTTACGCACAAGCGTCGAGTTTCTGCATTGGGGCCCGGTGGTTTGACGCGCGAGCGAGCCGGCTTTGAGGTTCGTGACGTTCACCCAACACACTATGGTCGAGTTTGTCCCATTGAAACTCCGGAAGGACCGAATATTGGTTTGATCAACTCTCTAGCTACTTATGCGCGGACCAACCATTATGGATTTATTGAAACGCCTTATCGCAAAGTAATTGATGGTAAAGTCACTAAAGATATTGAATACCTGTCAGCAATTAATGAGTCTCAGTTTGTTATTGCACAGGCTTCTGCAGAGATTAATCCAAAAAATGAATTTGTTGATGATCTGGTTGCGGTGCGTCACCAAAATGAATTTACTTCAAAGTCACCAGTAGACATTGATTTCATGGATGTGTCTCCACAGCAGGTTGTTTCTGTTGCGGCATCTTTGATCCCATTCCTTGAGCATGATGATGCTAACCGTGCCTTGATGGGTTCCAATATGCAACGTCAGGCCGTACCAACCCTGCGCGCAGAGGCGCCTCTAGTGGGTACTGGTATTGAACGTACGGTTGCAAGTGATTCTGGTGTTTGTAAAGTTGCTAAGCGCGGCGGTGTCATTGAAAGTGTTGATGCTGGACGTATTGTCGTACGTGTTAGTGACAGCGAAGTCGAATCCGGTGAAGCTGGTGTTGACATCTACAATCTCACGAAATACACGCGATCGAATCAAAATACCTGTATCAACCAGAGCCCAATCGTAAAGCAGGGAGATTCAATTTCTCGCGGCGACGTTTTGGCTGATGGTCCGTCGGTTGATCTTGGTGAGCTTGCCCTTGGCCAAAATATGCGTATCGCATTTATGCCTTGGAATGGTTATAACTTTGAAGATTCAATCCTGATCTCAGAGCGCGTTGTTCAGGAAGACCGGTTCACAACTATACATATTCAAGAGTTGACCTGTGTTGCTCGAGATACCAAGTTGGGTTCTGAAGAGATCACTGCAGATATCCCTAATGTTGGTGAGGTGGCTCTGGCACGACTTGACGAATCGGGAATAGTGCATATTGGTGCTGAAGTGACCGCTGGTGATATTTTAGTGGGCAAGGTAACTCCCAAGGGTGAAACTCAGCTGACACCCGAAGAGAAGCTCCTGCGTGCAATCTTTGGCGAAAAGGCGTCTGATGTTAAAGATACTTCTTTACGTGTTCCCAGCAGCATTAAGGGCACGGTAATCAATGTCCAGGTGTTTACTCGCGATGGTCTTGATAAGGATCAACGTTCTTTAGATATTGAGCGCGCTGAACTCGACCAATTCCGGAAAGACTTAAATGACGAATATCGCATTGTTGAGAATGCGACCTTGGGACGTCTTTTTGCTTCACTAGGGGGAGCAAAAGTAGTCAAGGCATCAGGCCTCAAGAAAGGTGAGAAATTAACCGCTGAAGCTGTTGCTGATTATACAGCAGATGATTGGTTTGCCATTCGTATGGAAAAAGCTGACTTTAATGACCAGATTTCTGCGGCTCAAACTCAATTGAGTGAGCGTCGTACGCAGTTAGATGATCGATTTGAAGAGAAGCGCGGCAAGTTACAGAGCGGGGATGATTTGGCGCCAGGCGTACTTAAAACGGTTAAGGTCTACCTTGCTGTTAAGCGTCGTATCCAGCCAGGAGACAAGATGGCTGGACGTCATGGTAACAAAGGTGTTATTTCTGTGATCAAGCCGGTTGAAGACATGCCGTACGATGAAAGCGGTGAGCCAGTTGATATTGTTCTTAATCCTCTTGGTGTTCCATCTCGAATGAACGTCGGACAGGTTCTCGAGGTTCATATGGGAATGGCCGCCAAGGGCTTAGGTGTCAAAATAGATGCTATGATCAAAGCGCAAGCAAAAGCAGCAGAGGTACGTAAGTTTTTGCAGGATGTCTATGACGTCGGCGATACGGTATACGGCACTAACCTTAAAGAGCTCAGTGATAAAGAAGTCTTGGAGCTGGCGTCTAATCTGAGATCGGGTGTACCAATTGCAACGCCAGTGTTTGATGGTGCGCATGAGGTTGAGTTAAAGAGTATGTTGGCTCTGGCAGATCTACCAGAGAGTGGTCAGACAACACTCTATGATGGTCGAACGGGAGATAAGTTTGATCGGCCCGTAACCGTTGGCTACATGTATATGCTTAAGCTGAACCACTTGGTCGACGATAAGATGCATGCTCGTTCCACAGGTTCGTATAGCTTAGTCACTCAGCAACCGTTAGGTGGTAAGGCGCAGTTTGGTGGGCAGCGATTTGGTGAGATGGAAGTGTGGGCATTGGAGGCATATGGTGCTGCATACACACTTCAGGAAATGCTCACAGTTAAATCTGATGATGTTGCTGGTCGGACGAAGATGTATAAAAACATCGTCGATGGCGACCACCGAATGGAGCCTGGCATGCCAGAGTCATTCAACGTGTTGGTCAAGGAAGTTCGCTCCCTTGGCATTAACATGGAGTTGGAAAACGAATAAGCGCTAGTATGCTTACTGATGGTCGGGGTGGTTGATCCCCCCGGCAAACCCAGTTACTGGAGGAAAAGCCTTGAAAGACTTAGTCAATCTACTCAAGCAGAAAGAACAAAACACCGAGTTTGATAACATTCGGATTAGCCTTGCGTCACCAGAAATGATTCGATCTTGGTCATTTGGTGAGGTTAAGAAGCCCGAGACCATCAACTATCGTACCTTTAAACCAGAGCGCGAGGGTCTGTTCTGTGCCAAAATTTTTGGTCCAGTGAAAGACTATGAGTGTCTCTGTGGAAAGTACAAGCGTATGAAGCACCGCGGCATCGTCTGTGAGAAATGTGGTGTAGAAGTAACGTTAACCAAGGTTCGACGTGAGCGTATGGGCCATATCGAATTGGCATGTCCTGTGGCACACATTTGGTTCCTCAAATCACTTCCTTCTCGTATTGGCTTAATGCTAGACATGACATTGCGAGAGATTGAGCGCGTTCTATACTTTGAATCTTATGTGGTGACAGACCCGGGTTTAACTACCCTAGAAAAAGGCCAGTTGCTTACTGATGATGAGTATTTTGAGTCTCTAGAAGAGTTTGGTGATGAGTTTGTCGCCACTATGGGTGCTGAAGCAATTCAGGCTCTTCTTAAAGAGATTGTCATGGAAGAGGAGATTGCGGAGATCCGAGAGGAAATCCCCAATACCAAATCTGAGACAAAGATTAAAAAGTTTTCTAAGCGGCTAAAGTTACTTGAAGCCTTCCATGGCTCCGGTAATAAGCCTGAGTGGATGGTGCTAGAAGCTCTTCCTGTATTACCGCCAGATCTGCGCCCACTCGTTCCACTAGATGGTGGGCGTTTTGCGACCTCTGATCTCAATGATCTATATCGAAGAGTTATTAACCGTAATAATCGTCTCAAGCGATTGCTTGAGTTAAGTGCGCCGGATATTATTGTGCGTAACGAAAAGCGTATGTTGCAAGAATCTGTTGATGCGCTTCTTGATAACGGCCGTCGTGGTCGTGCAATTACGGGATCTAACAAGCGTCCTTTAAAGTCACTTGCTGACATGATTAAAGGTAAACAGGGTCGTTTCCGTCAGAATTTGCTAGGCAAGCGTGTTGATTACTCAGGCCGGTCAGTGATTGTGTGTGGCCCTACACTGCGACTCCACCAATGTGGCCTTCCAAAACGTATGGCTCTTGAGTTATTTAAACCCTTTATTTTCAGCAAGCTTGAATTAAGAGGTTTAGCGACGACGATTAAAGCTGCTAAAAAAATGGTTGAGCGTGAAGAGCCTGTGGTTTGGGATATCCTTGATGACGTGATCCGTGAGCACCCAGTATTGCTAAACCGTGCGCCGACGCTTCACCGTCTTGGTATTCAGGCTTTTGAGCCAGTCTTAATTGAAGGTAAAGCGATTCAGTTGCACCCTCTGGTTTGTGCGGCATTCAACGCTGATTTTGATGGTGATCAGATGGCAGTTCATGTGCCGTTGACCATCGAAGCGCAAATGGAATCTCGAGCATTAATGATGTCGACGAACAATATTCTGTCACCCGCATCAGGCGAGCCGATTATCGTCCCTTCTCAGGATGTTGTCCTGGGGCTTTATTATATGACGCGCCACAAAGTGAATGCTCAAGGTGAAGGTATGTCCTTTGCTGATGGTAAAGAGGCTTCTCGCGCATATTATGCAGACAAGATTGATCTTCAGGCACGTGTAAAAGTTCGCATCGTTGAGGCTTTAGTTGACGAGGTGACTGGCGAGCGCACAGAGGAGCGCAAGATGGTTGAAACCACGGTAGGTAGAATTCTGCTGTGGGAATCTGTTCCTGAAGGCCTGCCGTTCAGTTTAGTGAACAAGCCGATGGTAAAGAAGGCAATCTCGCTTGTTTTGAATGAGTGTTATCGTCGCGTAGGATTGAAAGAGACCGTTATTTTTGCTGATCAGCTAATGTATACAGGATTTAAGTTCTCTACTCGCTCTGGAGCGTCGATTGGTGTAAATGATTTCGTTATTCCAGATGATAAGACAGAAATTATATCCGGTGCCGAAGAGCAGGTTCGTGAGATTGAGAGTCAGTTTGCCTCAGGTCTTGTGACCCATGGTGAAAAATATAATAAGGTTATTGATATTTGGTCCCAAGCAAATGATCGCGTTGCCAAATCAATGATGAAAGGCATTAGTACAGAGCAAGTGACTAATCGTGATGGAGACTCAGAGGATCAGGATTCCTTCAACTCTGTATTTATCATGGCTGATTCTGGAGCTCGTGGTTCCCCAGCACAGATTCGACAGCTAGCGGGTATGCGTGGTTTGATGGCTCGACCTGATGGTTCGATTATCGAAACGCCCATTACTGCAAATTTCCGTGAAGGACTGACTGTAATGCAGTACTTTATCTCTACGCACGGAGCGCGGAAAGGTCTGGCTGACACAGCACTGAAGACAGCTAACTCGGGTTACCTAACGCGTCGATTGGTAGATGTTTCCCAGGACGTTGTTGTAACCGAAGTAGATTGTGGTACTACCGAAGGTCTCTTGATGGCTCCAGTCATCGAAGGCGGTGATATTATCTCTTCATTGGGAGACCGTATTCTTGGCCGAGTTGTTGCCAAGGATGTGAACAAGCCTGGCAGTGAAGAAATTGCTGTTCCCGCAGGGACTATGGTTGACGAGCAGTGGGTCGTGCGCATTGAAAAGTTAGGCATTGATGAGGTAATTGTGCGTTCACCTATTACTTGTGAAGTGCGGCATGGTATCTGTTCAGCTTGTTATGGTCGTGATTTGGCTCGCGGACACCGAGTTAACCAAGGTGAAGCTGTTGGTGTTATTGCAGCTCAGTCAATTGGTGAGCCGGGTACCCAGTTGACTATGCGTACCTTCCACATTGGTGGTGCTGCATCGCGAGCGTCTGCTGTAGACAGCGTCAAAGTTAAGCAAGATGGTGTGATCCGTCTACTCAATCTCAAGACAGTTGAGAACAAGGACAAGCACCTTGTAGCTGTATCTCGTTCAGGTGAGTTGGCTATCGCCGATGAAAATGGTCGAGAGCGAGAGCGTTACAAACTACCCTACGGTGCGCTAATAAAAGTTAAAGATGGCGCCAGTGTTTCAGCAGGTGATGTGATAGCTACTTGGGATCCGCACACACATCCTATCGTTACTGAGGTGGCTGGTAAGGTTGCTTTCTCTGGTATGGAAGAAGGTTTGAGTATCCGTCAACAAACTGATGATATGACTGGTTTGACTAGTATTTCGGTTATTGATCCAAATGATCGTAACGCGGCGGGTAAAGATCTTAAACCAATGATCTCGCTGACCGACAAAAAAGGCAAAGAGTTGATTTTCCCTAACTCGACTGTGCCGGCACATTATCCGTTACCTGCTAACGCAAGTATCAATGTGATAGATGGTGACACTATTGATATTGGACAGATCATTGCCCGCATACCGCAAGAAGCAGGCGGCACCAAAGATATTACTGGTGGTCTGCCTCGCGTTGCAGATTTATTTGAAGCGCGCAAGCCTAAAGATCCAGCGATTCTCGCCGAGATCACAGGTACTGTAACCCTAGGTAAAGAAACAAAAGGAAAGCTCCGATTAGTGATTACGCCTGATGATGGTCAGCCATTACCTAATGGCAAGATGCATTATGAGGAGTTGATCCCTAAATGGCGAACTCTGAGTGTGTTTGAGGGTGAGCATGTTGAGAAAGGAGAAGTTATTTCTGACGGGCCTCCTACCCCTCATGATATTTTGCGATTGAAGGGAATAAGTGAGTTGGCCAAATATATCGTCAACGAAATCCAAGATGTATACCGTCTTCAGGGTGTAAAAATCAACGACAAGCATATTGAAGTTATTACTCGCCAGATGTTACGTAAGGTTGAAATAACCGATATGGGTGACTCTACGTTGATTCGTGGTGAGCAGGTCGAGTACCGACGTGTCTTGGAAGAGAATGAGCGTCTTCGCCAGGAAGGATTACAACCAGCTAAGTATGAGCGTCAATTATTGGGTATCACTAAAGCTTCTTTGGCTACCGAGAGCTTTATCTCAGCTGCGTCATTCCAGGAGACAACACGAGTGCTTACTGAAGCCGCAGTGACAGGTAAAGCTGATCCTTTACGTGGACTGAAAGAAAACGTAGTGGTTGGTCGATTGATTCCTGCTGGTACCGGCTTGGCTTATCATGCACAGCGGCGCAAGAATCGTGAAGCAGAAGCGGAATCTACTATGACGGCAGCAGATGTGGAAGCAGCATTAAGCGAAGCATTAAGTGCCGAGATGTTAGAAGAGTAAGGGAAGACTGCAGACTTTTTAGAGTCCTAACAGCGTTGCGGTTTTGAATCGGCAATAATGTTGGTAAGACAATATAAATGTCTGCTTGACTCCCGCTAGTGCGGTAATTAAACTGCCGCTCCCTTTTGGATGTAGTTGCTTATTTAGGGCTAGGTTCAAGGAACAACCAGTCTTTTTTAAAGACTTTTTTAAATTTGGAGAAAAATTGCATGGCAACGATCAACCAGTTGGTTCGTAAGCCGAGAAAACGCAAAGTTAGTAAAAGTGACGTACCAGCACTGCAGGCCTGTCCGCAGCGTCGTGGTGTATGTACTCGCGTTTATACAACAACTCCGAAGAAGCCAAACTCTGCACTTCGTAAAGTGTGTCGTGTTCGCTTAACCAGTGGCTATGAAGTAACTTCATACATTGGTGGTGAAGGGCATAACTTACAAGAGCACAGTGTTGTGTTGATTCGCGGTGGGCGTGTAAAAGATCTTCCAGGTGTTCGATACCATACGGTACGCGGCACATTGGATACAGCGGGTGTGAACGGCCGTACTCAGCGTCGTTCGAAGTACGGTACTAAGCGGCCCAAGGGCTAATTGCGTAGTAATCGGTTAACAATCAAGTAAGGCTAGGGCCTATCCCTAGACAAACCTGAAGAGAAGGGCAAAACGATGCCAAGAAGAAGAGTAGCAGCAAAGCGAGAGATTTTACCAGATCCAAAATTCGGTAATATTACGCTCGCTAAATTTATGAATCACGTGATGGTTAGTGGAAAGAAATCAGTCGCTGAGCGAATTGTTTACGGTGCTTTAGATATCGTAGAAGAGCGTTTAAAGAAGAGCCCAGTGGAAGTATTTGAAGAGGCGTTGGATAACGTTGCACCCTTAGTCGAGGTTAAGTCTCGTCGAGTGGGTGGTGCTACCTATCAGGTGCCTGTTGAGGTGCGTCCATCTAGACGTACTGCATTGGCAATGCGCTGGCTTGTGGATTACGCCCGCAGCCGTGGAGAGAAATCTATGCCGCAGCGCCTAGCTGGCGAGCTGATTGATGCAGTTCAAGGTAAGGGTGGAGCGGTTAAGAAGCGTGAAGACGTGCATCGCATGGCAGAAGCGAATAAGGCGTTCTCGCACTTTCGTTTCTAAAATACACTGCAATGTCAAAGTTTCGCAAAAAGGTGGCTGTTTTAGCTGCCTTTTTGTGTTTTTAATAAGAGGAAAATATCGTGGCACGTAAGACCCCAATTAGTCGCTATCGTAATATAGGAATCTGTGCGCACGTCGACGCCGGCAAGACGACAACGACAGAGCGCGTTCTTTTTTATACAGGTCTGTCCCATAAGATAGGGGAAGTTCATGATGGTGCCGCGACAATGGACTGGATGGAGCAAGAGCAGGAACGTGGTATTACAATAACCTCAGCGGCAACAACCTGTTTTTGGCGCGGCATGGATGCTCAGTTTGAAGATCATCGAGTTAATATTATTGATACTCCTGGGCACGTCGACTTTACCATTGAGGTAGAGCGCTCACTGAGGGTACTTGATGGTGCTGTTATTGTTCTTTGTGGTTCTTCCGGAGTTCAACCTCAGACTGAAACTGTTTGGCGGCAGGCCAATAAATATGAAGTGCCCCGAATGGTTTTTGTAAACAAAATGGATCGCGCCGGCGCTGATTATATGATGGTGGTGCGGCAGCTAAAAGAGCGCCTAGGCGCTTTGCCTGTGCCTCTCCAGTTAACTATAGGTTCTGAGGAAAAGTTTAAAGGGGTTGTTGACCTCGTGAAAATGAAGTCCATTTTGTGGAGTGAAAATGATCAGGGTATGACCTTTGAATATGGGGATATTCCTGCAGATATGCTTAAGGATTGCCAGAAAATGCATGAGGACATAGTCGAAGCGGCGGCAGAAGCTACAGATGAGTTCATGGAAAAGTACCTAGAAGGGGAGACGCTAACAGAATCGGAAATTAAGGCAGGCTTGAGAATTAGAACCTTATCCAATGATATTGTGCCAGTGCTAGGTGGTTCCGCATTTAAGAATAAGGGTGTTCAGGCAATGTTGGATGCTGTCGTTGAGTACCTTCCATCTCCCACCGAGGTAAAAGCGATTGAAGGAGAATTAGATAATGGTGATAAGGCCGTGCGTAGTGCCGATGATAAGGCTCCATTCTCCGCGTTAGCTTTCAAAATTGCGACAGATCCCTTCGTAGGTACTTTAACCTTTATGCGGGTTTACTCAGGTACGCTTGAAAGTGGTACGGCGGTGTATAACTCGGTAAAAATGAAGAGAGAGCGTGTCGGACGCATGGTGCAGATGCACGCCAATAGTAGAGAAGAGATAAGTCAGGTACTAGCAGGAGATATAGCAGCTGCAATAGGTCTTAAGGATACATCAACTGGTGATACTTTATGTGCTGAAAACAGCAAAATTATTCTTGAGCGTATGGAGTTTCCGGAGCCAGTTATTTCTGTGGCTGTTGAGCCTAGAACAAAAGCCGATCAAGAAAAAATGGGCGTTGCATTGGGTAAGCTTGCTCAAGAAGACCCATCATTTCGGGTCAAGACTGATGAGGAGAGCGGTCAGACTATTATTTCTGGGATGGGAGAATTACACCTTGATATCTTAGTTGAACGTATGCGGCGTGAATTCGCAGTAGAGGCAAATATAGGCAAGCCCCAGGTTGCCTATCGCGAAACCATTCGTAATAGCTGTGATATTGAAGGGAAGTTTGTTCGTCAGTCTGGAGGCCGTGGGCAATATGGGCACGTTTGGCTTAAATTTGAGCCCGCTGAAGATTCTGGGGCAGAAGGGCTAGAGTTTGTAAATGAAATTGTCGGCGGCGCCGTTCCTCGAGAGTACATTCCTGCGGTAGCTAAGGGTATTGAAGAGCAGATGCAGAATGGTATTCTTGCCGGCTACCCTCTATTAGGTATTAAGGCGACTCTTTATGATGGCTCATTTCACGATGTAGACTCCTCCGAAATGGCGTTCAAAATTGCAGGTTCACTGGCAACTAAGAAACTAACTGAATCGGGTGGCGCTGTCCTATTAGAGCCCACTATGAAAGTGGAGGTAGTAACACCAGAAGAAAACATGGGTGATGTTGTTGGTGACTTGAATCGTCGACGGGGGCTTATTTTGGGAATGGAAGAGAATTCCATGGGAAAGGTAATTAATGCGGAAGTGCCTTTGGGTGAGATGTTTGGTTACGCGACTGACTTGCGTTCAGCGACTCAAGGTCGCGCTACCTTTACCATGGAATTTGAGAAGTATGCTGAGGCACCAAAAAACATTACCGAAGCAGTAATGGCAAAAAATATGGGCTGATGCTGTAAGCAATATTTTGCAAGTAATAAAAAACCCCGTTGGTATAAACCAGCGGGGTTTTTTTAACTCTTGAAGTAGTTATTTGGCTTCTCTGAGCTCCTTAGCTGCAGCAATTACCTCTGTGGCAATATTTTGCGGACAAGGGAGGTAGTGAGCAAATTCCATAGAGAATTGGCCACGACCCGAGGTCATAGTGCGGAGATGGCCGATGTAGCCAAACATTTCTGATAATGGAACATCAGCTTTAATACGAACACCAGTTACACCCGCTTCCTGGTCTTTAATCATTCCGCGACGACGATTCAAGTCACCAATAACATCCCCAACGTGATCTTCAGGAGTGAATACATCCACCTTCATTATTGGCTCAATGATTTGAGGTCCAGCTTTTGGCATTGATTGGCGGAAAGCACCTTTTGCTGCAATTTCAAAAGCAACTGCCGATGAGTCAACAGCATGGAAGCCACCATCATACAGTTCAACCTCAACATCAAGAACCGGATAGCCAGCCATAGGGCCTTGTTCCATCATTCCTTTAAAGCCTTTTTCGATAGCAGGGAAGAATTCTTTAGGAACATTACCACCCACAACACTAGATGAGAAATTGAACCCAGAACCTGGTTCGCCTGGCTTAATTCGGTAATCAATTTTACCAAACTGACCGGAACCGCCAGACTGTTTTTTGTGGGTATAGCTATCTTCAATAGGCAATGTAATCGTTTCACGATAAGCAACCTGCGGCTGACCAACAATTAGATCAACACCATAAGTACGATTCAAAATGTCGACCTTAATATCCAAGTGTAGCTCGCCCATACCTTTAAGGATGGTTTCGCCAGAGTCTTCATCAGTCTCGACTCGGAACGATGGGTCTTCAGCAATCATCTTGCCGATGGCAACACCCATTTTTTCTGACCCGCCTTTGTCTTTTGGCTTAACAGCGATAGAGATAACAGGCTCAGGGAAAATCATCGGCTCTAGTGTTACTGGGTTTTTAACATCACACAGCGTGTGTCCCGTCTGAACGTTCTTCATGCCCACAATAGCGATGATATCGCCTGCTTGGGCGCGATCAATTTCATTGCGATCATCTGCATGCATTTCGACCATTCGTCCGATACGCTCAGTCTTTCCAGTGAAGGAATTGAGAATGGTTGTGCCTTTTTCCAAGACACCAGAATAAATACGTACAAATGTTAAGGCACCGAAGCGATCATCCATAATTTTAAACGCCAGAGCTTTAAGAGACTCATCCGTTGAAACAACAGCGAATTCACCAGTCTCATCCCCATTCTCATCTGTTAGAGGCTGTGGCTCAACGTCAGTAGGACAAGGCAAATAATCAACGACAGCATCCAGAACCATCTGAACACCCTTGTTCTTAAAGGCAGAGCCACAATAAGTAGGGAAGAAGTCCAGAGCAATCGTACCTTTACGGATGCAACGTTTAACATCATCAATTGAAGGCTCTTCACCTTCCATATATGCCATTAAGAGATCATCGTCCTGCTCGAGAGCTGTTTCAATCATCTGCTCACGATATTCTTCAACTTTATCCACCATGTCAGCAGGAATCTCAACGACCTCATAGTTCTCAGGTAAACCTGAGTCATCCCACACGTATGCTTTACGCTCAAGGAGATCAACAAGGCCGATAAAGTCTTCCTCAATACCGATGGGAAGGCACATTACTAACGGATTAGCGCCTAGAACGGTCTTAACTTGACCGACAACGCGAAGAAAGTCCGCACCCATTCGGTCTAGCTTGTTAACAAAAATGATTCTAGCTACTTCAGATTCATTCGCGTAGCGCCAGTTAGTCTCAGATTGGGGCTCAACACCACCGGAACCGCAGAATACGCCAACGCCTCCATCTAAAACTTTCAATGAACGGTATACTTCAACGGTGAAATCAACGTGCCCAGGAGTATCAATGATATTAAAGCGGTGGTCTCTCCAGTAGCAAGTAGTTGCCGCTGATTGAATTGTAATACCGCGTTCCTGTTCCTGTTCCATGAAGTCAGTGGTGGCTGCACCATCATGTACTTCTCCGGTTTTGTGTATTTTTCCAGTGAGCTTAAGAATTCGCTCGGTGGTTGTGGTCTTACCCGCATCAACGTGGGCAAAGATACCTATATTTCTGTAGTGAGTTAAATCAGTCATTGTTCTGCTCAATTTTAAAATTATGGTTGCTTGGGTACTAAAAACGCGCGCGAGTATACAGGATATTGCTGCCATTACGGAGTAAAAATACCCATATATTTGTGATTTTTACAAAAACAGCCACTATTTCTTACGATTTATTGGGTCTTTGTCAAAAAAAAGGCCATTTATGCAAAATAAATGGCTAAAAATTAAAAAAACACGCTATTTAGCGGTAAAGGAAGTTGACTATCCCGAATCGCAGTATAAGATGGCGTCCCTTGGAAACTGTAGACGTATAACTTAACGAAATTACAGTTAGCTGTTTGGATTGATTTGTTAAATGCCTGCTGAGGAGACACTGAGATGGCTAAAGAAAAGTTTGAAAGAAGTAAGCCGCACGTAAACGTCGGCACGATAGGACACGTTGATCACGGTAAGACGACACTGACTGCGGCGATGACGCGGGTATGTGCAGAGGTTTTTGGTGGTGAGATGCAGGCCTTTGACCAGATTGATAATGCCCCTGAAGAGCGAGAGCGCGGTATTACGATTTCAACAGCACACGTTGAGTACGATTCAGCGGATCGTCACTATGCACATGTTGACTGCCCAGGGCACGCTGACTATGTGAAGAACATGATTACAGGTGCTGCACAGATGGACGGTGCTATTTTAGTGTGTGGTGCGACTGATGGCCCAATGCCACAGACTCGTGAGCACATTCTGCTGTCACGTCAGGTAGGTGTACCTTATGTTGTGGTATTTTTGAACAAAGCAGATCTTCTTGCAGAAGATTGTGGTGGTGTTGGTTCAGAAGAATACGAAGAGATGCTTGAGCTGGTAGAGATGGAGTTGCGTGAGCTTCTTGATCTTTAT
>SHBP01000026.1 GCA_004211905.1 SAR92 clade bacterium | reverse complement strand
ATTTGGGTTTAGCTAAAGGGGTTGGTGATAATGATGTTGATGGTGCGGTTTTAACACCCATGAATATGCGGGCTACCATGACTCTACCCTATGGTATGCAAGTCAGTGATCGCGCTAGTAGGCTGTCTCTAGGGGTGACTAACGTTTCTAAATTGGGTGACTATGAGCTGGGTAGCCAACTGCTGTTTAATAAGACGATAGCTGATCAAGATTGGACATTTGGAGATCAGTGGGACCTCAATACATGGGTACAGAGGGACTACAATCACGATTTGTCATTTTCAGCGCGACTGCACTATAAATCTCAGAAGCAAATTGATGGCAGAGATCAAAGTATTATGGCGCCAGTCCAGACCGCTAATCCATACAACTATGGTGGGCAGAGTCTCGACTTTGCTTTAGGCGCTAACGTGGCTTTGGATATTTTTGGAGCGGACCACAATAGAATCGGACTAGAGGTAGTGTTACCTGTGCGAGACAACAAACGTGGATTACAAATGGAAAGTGATTGGTCCCTTATAGTTGGTTATAAAACCAGCTTTTAGAGGAAGGTGATTATCAAATAGGACTTGATCATCATCTGAACGCAGGAAAAGAGTTGGAACTTGCCCTAAATGCGACGAAGTAAATGGTGCCCAGACCTGGAATCGAACCAGGGACACAAGGATTTTCAATCCTTTGCTCTACCAACTGAGCTATCTGGGCTTTCTAGCAATTCTTGCACTTGTGCGAGAGGCGCGTATTAAAGCGTTTGATCTGCGTCTCGTCAAGGAATTATTCGGTTGGTGGGACGTATCCCTCCGCTTGATCGACTTCTTCGCCATTAAAGAACTTTTCACGCTGCTCAGAGAGATAGGTTCGCGCCGAAACGTCCATCATATTGAGACGCAATTCATTGATTAATGTTGTTTGATGAGTCATCCATTGTCCCCATGCTTCCTTGGAGATGTTATTGAATATCTCTTCACCGGTAGGCCCGGGAAAGGGTGCCATATCCAATCCGGGAAGTTCTTTCTGCAGTTTCCGACACATGACTTTACGAGCCATCGTTAACCTCTTTAAGTAGTCTTTTAGTGTTCTTTATTTGCGGCGCTATCAAGTAGAGCTTTGATTGGCGCGGGCATGCCCAATGATAGAGGATTTTTAAGGTTATACCACAACTGATTGCGGCCCTCTGCAACCTTTAATGCATTATGCACACTGGTTGAGATTGTTATCTCAACGGGTTGATAGTCAAGATGGAAATGACTAAAAGTATGACGCTTAATTGGCATTGGAGTTTGCTCTGCAGGGCTAACACCAAGTGTGTGGCAAGCCTCTGTAATTTGATCAATGTTTTCACACTGAGGCAGCACCCATAACCCTCCCCATAGTCCACTGGGAGGGTTTTTTTCTAACATCAATTCTCCTGCTTTATTTTTAATCATCAGAAAACAGCAGGTTCTTACTGGAATCGTCTTTTTTGGTTTTTTACCGGGATACTTGAGCATATTGCCTTGATGATAGGCCTGACAGTTACTTCTTAGTGGGCATTCAATGCAGTTTGGGGAGGATCTAGTGCAGACGGTGGCACCAAGATCCATGATGGCCTGAGTGTAGTCAGCAATGCGATGCTTGGGTGTGTAATTTCCAGCTACAGCCCATAAATTTGATAGGACTTCTGCTTTCCCTGGCCAACCCTCAATAGCTGAGAAGCGGGCTAATACACGTTTTACATTACCATCTAAAATGGGCGCCTGATGTTTAAAAGCAATGGCGCTGATAGCGCCGGCAGTGGAGCGTCCAATGCCGGGTAATTCACAAAGATCTTCAACACTGGATGGAAATTCGCCATTTAATTCATAACTGACCCTTTGTGCACTTTTATGTAAGTTGCGAGCCCGGGCGTAGTACCCAAGCCCCGTCCAATGGTGTAATACATCGTCAGTAGTAGCCTCGGCAAGCGTTTGAACAGTGGGAAAACTGTCCATAAATCGAAGATAGTAAGGTATTACAGTGCTCACTTGAGTCTGCTGTAACATGATTTCAGACACCCAAACTCTGTATGGAGTTATGTCTTGTTGCCAGGGCAGATTGGTGCGTCCGTGCTCATCAAACCAGTCTAGGATCGCTTTTTGAAATCCTGATGGGACCATCGTGTGTGACGAGACAGCCACCGGTTACTGCTTACCAAATATATTTTTTAGAGCGCTAGTGTTACCCAGATACTTCTCACCAATTTTTTCTATCAGGGTATTTTTGAGTAAATCTTTAGTGCCGCTTTGGTTAGGTACGCAACTTGGCGGCTGAGAGATATCGCCATCAAAACGTCCAGTGCAGATAAAAGGAATAGTGCGGTTTTGAAGACGTTTATTAATACTGCAACCCAGAGAGCTAGTTTTTGAACCGGCTATTAGAGCGTTTACATCGAAGCGGTAGCGCTGTTCTAGCATTTGAATATAGCCTTTACCTTCAAGATTAAGATTACCCAATGCAGTTGTCATGTCATTCACAGAAATTCGCCCATTAGAGATACTAAGGTTGCCATTGAGTGTTGATAAGTTGGTTCCTGTGGGCAATGCACTTAAATTACTGGGAGAGCCACCCATGAGTGTGGCAGCCTGACAAACAGTCTGCTCGAGATTCATCGCCTCATAGGAGGGGTCTAATACAGTAAATCGCCCAGACCCAGAGAGTGACTGTTGAATCTCGGTGATATCTTGGCCAGTGCCACTCATGGTTATATTTCCTGTGAGCTGCCCGCTGACGTCCGTAAGATCTGCAAGGGCACTAAAAGCTTTGTTCAGGTCAACTGAATCTATGGAAGTTTGCAAACTAAAAGAGGGTGATCTATCTCTTAAGTCGACTCGAGCCGTGGCATTTAATTGTCCCCCGAGAAGATCCGCATTAAATGATGTCAACTGCAGAAAGTTATCTAAACCGGAAAGATTGCCATAAAGGTTAGATAGCGAAAATGTGTCTAATACAATTTCATTAATCGTGAGTTCGATCTGACTTTGGCCCTGCCAAAAGATAAATGGCAATGCTAGTGGTGCAAAGATTGCGCCAGAATTTGCGGGGTTGGTTGAGGATCCACTGTCGGGCAGATAGTCACTGAGTTTAAACTGATCGCCAGAAATCAGAGCATTCATTACCCCAGTGGATTGATCGGCCTCAATAGTTGCATCAACGCGCTGTTGGTCGATAAAAATTTCGTGGACATAGTTTGAGTAACCCCAGGGGTTAACGCTGAATTCACTATTAAAGCGCACATCTGTCAGAGCATTAGCATTTGACATTGTTGGTATGCTGAAGATGGGTAGGCGTTGTTGTATGGTTTTAATTTGGTTCATCATATTAATTGAGGGACTTGAAAGATTACCCACAATCTCTAAGGCCTCCAAATCAGCATCTACATTGCCAGTGACGATAATTTGGTCTGCTTGGAGTCTTAGGTCTGTCGCTTTGACCTGCGTGATTTTTTGATCTTTAACTTTTATAGCAAGAGTTGTGTTGATAGCCAGAGGCAGACCATTAAGAACTTCCGCTGAGGCAGAAAAATCAAAATCACTTCCGGTAAGAGAGAAGTTATCAACCGATAAGGCTACGTCATCCAGTTGGATGGGCAACAAGTCGGGGTTAGCATAACGGAAAGTCCCTTGACTGATTGTTACTGAATCTACAGGTATGTTTGCAAGATCAATCTTGCCATTTAAGAGGAGCAGCCAGTCAGCAGTAACAATCATTTGACCTACACTACCTGAATGAAAATAGTCATCAGCGAAACTGACTTGCTCGATTGATATGCCCAAGCGAGGGAAAAACTGCCATGTTATATCGCCCTCAATCGACAAACGGATACTATTTTCGTTAGCCACAGCCTCTATGTCGCTCTTGTAATCATTAGGATCAATGAAACTTGTGATAACAATTACCGCAATTGAGGCAAACACCAAGAGTGATGCCACGATAGACAGTAACCATTTACTTATTTTGGGCAATTTAAGGCTCCGTATGCTATTGATTGAGTCTATTTAGTTAGACATTTCGGTATGGTAACTCAAGAGAATAAATCTGTCCCTTAGATAGCGTATTCTATAACCCCAATGGCTTAATATTGAATTAAAAAACCCAAGTTTTTTCAGGTATAATGCCCAACCTCTAAATTTGTTGGAGCCTCTGATGGCCGAGCGAATAGCTACAGTTACCCGCAACACACTGGAATCGCAGATTACCATATCGGTAAACTTGGACGGTACCGGTAAAGCGAACCTTGATACACCCGTTCCCTTTTTGAACCACATGTTGGATCAAATTGCCCGTCATGGATTGATCGATCTTGATATTCAAGCGGCAGGGGACACGCACATTGATGATCATCACACAGTTGAAGATATTGGTATTACCCTAGGTATGGCGATCGCGGAAGCTATTGGTGACAAGAAAGGGTTAACTCGCTATGGACAGTCCTATGTTCCATTGGACGAAGCTTTATCAAGAGTCGTGCTAGATTTTTCTGGCCGTCCAGGATTGTTTATGCGTGCAGAATTTGTGCGAGGGCAGGTTGGTGATTTTGATGTTGATCTCACCCGAGAGTTCTTTCAGGGTTTTGTGAATCATGCCTTTGTAACCTTGCATATTGATAACTTGCGGGGTGCCAATGCGCATCACCAGGTTGAAACTATATTCAAAGCCTTTGGACGTGCGCTACGCATGGCGGCCAGTGCGGATGACCGTATGGCCGGCGTGCTACCCTCAACTAAGGGTAGCTTATAAGTCTTTTTTGAAAGGCATTCACTACACTACAGATGGTTGAATCGTCCATGAGTCAGTCTGTTAATCACATTGCTGTTGTTGACTATGGTATGGGTAATCTTCATTCGGTTGCCAAGGCCTTAGAGCACGTCTGTAAAAATGCAAAGGTGTCAATTACGGCAGATGCGGCAGTGGTGGAAAGCGCAGATCGGGTTGTTTTTCCTGGTGTTGGTGCTATTGGTGACTGCATGAGTGAAATTCAAAGACTGAAAATCAATGAGGTAATCAATAACGCGATCATCACTAAACCTGTTCTGGGTATTTGTGTTGGCATGCAAGCGTTGCTGCAACACAGTGAAGAAAATGGTGGTGTTGACTGTTTAGGAATACTTCCTGGGAAGGTTAGACTATTCAATAAACAGTTTACTGACAACCTAGGGGCAAGAATCAAGGTCCCTCACATGGGCTGGAACAACGTTTTTCAATCCGGTGATCACCCTCTCTGGCAGGGCATACAGCAGGACAGTCAATTTTACTTTGTACATAGTTACTACGCCGATATTGAGAATAATCCTTATATTGCCGGTTACTGTGATTATGGTGTCAAATTTGCTGCTGCTTTGAGCCATAACAATTTATTTGCGGTTCAATTTCACCCAGAGAAGAGCGCAGACAATGGTTTGCAGTTATTGCGTAATTTCACTCAGTGGGCGGTTTAGTTTCGATGCCAGACAGCAAAATTACAGAGCCCGCTAATCAAGAATTGATCGCTCGGCTTAATAGCGAAACAGCCAAGATTGGCTGGCATGAGCTACAAAAGCATTATGCTGCAGGGAATGTTATCGCCGTGTCCGACAGTGCTGATTTAATTGCCGTGGCGTTAGCATTTCATCAAGACAATCGTTCTCAGGTAGAGGGTTGGCTGGCGGATAAAACCGTTTTTGAGGTAGAAGACCAGCAGGCGTTAGACTGGCACGAGAATAATACAGAGCTCTGGGCAGTGGTGATTCCACCATTTGTGTTAGTGCAAGAAATTAAATAGTAGGGAGTAAAGTCACAATGAATATTAATAAAAAAATTGCAGTAGTAACCGGTGGCGCCTCAGGTTTAGGTCGCGCTGCTTCGCAGTTATTGGTTGATGCTGGTGCAACAGTAATAATATTTGATATGAATGAAAGTGCTGGGGAACAAGCAGTCGCTGAGCTTGGTGCAGGGTCTTCTCGTTATATGCAGTTAGATGTTTCCAACGGACCTGATGTTGAATCAGCGTTTGAAAATATTCTTGAAGAATTTGGTCGAGTGGACGTCTGTGTTAACTGCGCCGGAATCGGTATTGCAGCCAAAACAGTGGATCGAGAAGGCCAACCCCATGACCTAGATCTATACCGTAAAGTCATCGAGGTTAATTTAATTGGTACTTTTAATGTTGCCCGTTGCGCAGCAGCGGCAATGGCCAAGAATGAGCCTGATGAAAAAACCGAACGCGGGGTTATTATCAACACAGCATCTATTGCTGCATTCGATGGACAAATGGGCCAGGTAGCTTACTCTGCAACTAAAGGTGGAATTGTTGGTATGACATTACCTATGGCTCGAGATTTGGCCAAGCAAGGAATCCGAATCAATACTATTGCACCTGGTGTGATGGCCACTCCATTAATGCTGGCTGCACCAGAGCATGTTCAAGATGGTATTGTCGCTAATATCCCATTCCCAAAAAGACTTGGAGAACCCTCTGAGTTTGGTCAGTTAGTCGTGCACATTACTGAAAATAGTTACCTTAATGGAGAGACTATTCGTTTAGATGGTGGTGTGAGAATGCAACCACGCTGATACTTAGGCTGATTCAGACAACCACTGAGTGATTTCTTGGTGGTTGCCTCTGAAAACAACCCTTTCACGACGCTTTTCGAGTTGATATAAATACATAGGATCATAGTAGTCGGCTGTAATTGCCGTTAGCCAGTCGCGGTGATTGGCAAAATTGTCATTGTGTTGAGTCTTGAGCGCGTTGGTCATGAGTGAATGAATTTCATTGGTGCGTTGCCCCCCTAAGCGTTTTTTTACTCTTAATAAACTGTCAATAAGATAGTCGGCAAAAGCGGTTTCTGCATTTTCAGCGTGATATGCCAGGGTCTCTTGATAGCGATCAACTACGTATTCTTGCCATAGCTTCTCAATGCGTTGCTCAAAGGGAAGTTCAATCACTACCATTGGGCTTACAATCATGGATGAGGTCAGTGGAATGGGTAGGTGTCGCCCCCCGATATTACGACTTTCATCCTCCAAAATAATACTGCGCTGTGGATATTTTTGTTTGACGGCCATGAGATCTAAGGCAATCATATTCTCAAAATCCACTTGTGAAGGTTGCTGATCTAAAGCCCGGCCAAAGCTTGAGCCCTTGTGGTTGGCAGCACCTTCTAGGTCGATGCTTCTGGGTAGAGTTTTAATGATGTCGGTTTTGCCAGTGCCGGTCATACCTGACAATAAGACGAATTTTTCATTACTACACAGGTCGGCAATTTGGTTGATTAAAAATCCCCGCAAACTTTTATACCCGCCCTCAACTCTGGGACAAATAACACCAGCATCGGCTAACCACTGTTGACTTAATTGAGAGCGTAGCCCACCCCGAGCACAATAAAGGACGGCATTAGGGTTAGAGGCCACAAAATCTACCCAAGCATTGATTCGCTGTTGTTTGTTGTCGCCAGAAACAAGTTGGTGACCCAAAGTAATTGCCGCTTGCTGCCCTTCCTGTTTGTAGCAAATTCCAACTTGTTGACGCTCATCATCGGACATTAAAACTAGGTTTTGGGAAAACGGCAGAGCACCAGTTTGAAACTCCACTGGCGCTCTAACATCAATCATCGGAACCTTATCAGTGAGAAGACTAAGGTAATCGCTGGTTAATGGAAGTGGCGATTGATTCAAGAAGATACCTCGATAGTCACAACGCTAGCATCGTAATCGATCAGTTTACCGATTGGCTGGCAATGGCAGTTTGCTTGTTTAAGTATCGATGCAACCTCTTCCACTGAACTGGGGCTTACTGCAACTAGTAGACCACCACTAGTCTGAGGATCACAGAGTAAAGCCTGATCGTGCGGGCTAATATCGCCGACATATTTATTAATGCTCTGCCAGTTACGCTGACTGCCTCCGGGAACACATCCAGCTTCAATGTAATCGCTAATAGACTCATCTAGCACAGGAACAGATGATAGATCGATGGTAGCGTTAAGATGACTTCCTTGACAGATTTCCAGTAGGTGACCCAGCAGCCCGAAACCTGTTACATCTGTCATTGCGTTGACACCAGAGAGTTTTCCAAGGGCAGCGCCTACGGAGTTTAGTTGCATCATGGTTTCAACCGCTAACCGTGTATGCTCAGGTTGCAGTTTGCCCTGCTTCTCCGCAGTGGTGAGAACACCAACACCGATGGGTTTGGTTAAAAATAAACTATCACCAGATTTTGCTGTACTGTTTTGTTTGAGATTATCTAAATTGACTTTACCAGTGACTGCTAAACCAAAAATAGGCTCTTGGGTATCAATGGAGTGACCTCCTGCAAGATGAATACCTGCATCTTTGCACGCATAACGACCGCCATCTAAAACCTTTTGAGCTATCTCTGCATCTAGAACATCAACCGGCCACCCAAGAATCGCGATTGCCATCATGGGGGTGCCCCCCATGGCATAGACATCACTAATAGCATTAGCCGCAGCGATACGGCCAAACTCAAATGCATCATCCACAATGGGCATAAAAAAATCGGTGGTACTAATGATCCCACTGCCATCCCCGAGATCGTACACAGCAGCATCGTCCTTGGTGCTATTGCCCACCAGTAGATTGGCGTCATCTGGGGCTATAAAATCTGTTTTTAAAAATTTTTCTAGAACGCTTGGGGCGATCTTACAGCCACAGCCGGCGCCATGACTAAATTGGGTCAGTCTAATCTCACTGCTCATGGTTATTTTATCGCTCATTTAATTTATACAGGGTACTTTGTTTAGGGACCAAGGTCATGAGTTTTGCTTACAATATTCACGGGGAGAGAGGCCAGTCCAGTGCTTAAATGCCCGTGTGAATGACCGAGACTCGCTAAACCCCACAGCTTCTGATACCTGTTCAACAGGTAATCTCTCATGAACTAGCTTGGTAATTGCAAGATTTCGACGAAGGTTGTCTTTGATCTTTTGATAGCTAGTGGCACTCTCTTTGAGTCGTCGATGGAGGGTCTGAGCGCTCATGCCAAGCTCCTCAGCTAACTCTTGAATAGTAGAAAAAACCAATCGATCGGGATCTCTTTGGCTAATAATCCGTTCTATTTGTGCCTCAAGAATAGTTTCAGATCCAGGGATAGTCATTACATCAGCAGGTGCATTCTCCAAGTACTGGTTAAGCTCTTGGTCTGATCGAAGTAACACCTTATCAAGATAATGAGCATCAAAAATAAGTCGATTAGCGGGGCTATTAAACCGCAGAATAGAGGGAAACATGATCTGCAGTTCTGATTTATGGTCAGGAACAGGAAATGTGAAGTGAGTTTCTTCTAGTCTAATAGGTTCACCGATATACCAGCTAGGAAATCGATGCCAAATAACAAGCCAGAACTCAGCCATAAAATGTTCCGGGTCATGACTCGGATTTGCCATTGTAAATTCAAATATCGCCTTACCATTTTCTACATTAAGAGCCATGGGGATATCACTGCTGACAAGGTTGTAGAAGTCGATGGCTTTCTCAAGAAGCTCACCCAGCGTACTGCAGCGGCTGACTAGCTCACTCATGGTTGCAAACAGACCGACCTTGCACGGGTTCTCGGTAAAACCCATAAATTCATCATCTAAGGTCTCTTGGACACCTTTAAATAAACGAGCAACCTGATCAGTATGCTCTCGCTGATCTGGTTTGTTTAGGCGTGTTGGGTTGATACCTGCACGCTCTAGGATGGGTCGCTGGGGCAGATTGCGCTGACGTATTCCGTGTAGACAAGCAATCACATGATGTTGACAAATTGTGGCCATGACAGCTGGTTACCCAGTAAATTAAGATTAATTGTGAGTTTATGATTGATTTATAGCATATTATTGGAATATTACCCAATATAATTGGCAATAAATGTGATTTATTGTGTTGTAAATAGTCCTACTATTCACGGATAGTGTGCGGCATAGTGCCCCTCTTAAATATTGTTATCATAGAGCGGCACACGAGGAATCAAAAGGCGGATATAAGAATGACTGATAAGAATGGTCCACCAATCAAAGATTGGCAAAAGTTGGTCGAAAAAGAGACCAAGGGGCGATCTGTTGATGATTTAACTTGGCAGACTCCTGAAGGTATTGCAGTCAAGGCACTTTACACCGCTGAGGATACTGCAGATCTGTTACACATGAATAATCTGCCAGGCTTTGCACCATTTAAACGAGGGCCGAAGGCTACCATGTATGCTGGCCGACCTTGGACGGTAAGACAGTATGCGGGGTTTTCAACAGCTGAAGAATCCAACGCTTTTTATCGCAAAAATTTAGCTGCAGGCCAGCAGGGTTTATCAGTAGCATTTGATTTGGCAACACACCGTGGTTATGACTCGGATCATGAAAGAGTCGAAGGAGATGTTGGTAAAGCGGGTGTGGCAATTGATTCTGTTGAAGACATGAAGATTCTTTTTGATAGTATTCCTCTGGATAAGGTTTCTGTCTCCATGACAATGAATGGAGCTGTTTTACCTGTAATGGCGAGCTTTATCGTCGCGGCAGAAGAGCAAGGAGTTGCTCCAGAGCAATTATCTGGAACTCTACAAAACGATATTCTTAAAGAATTCATGGTCCGTAATACCTATATCTACCCACCTTCGCCATCCATGAGAATTGTCTCTGATATTATTGGTTATACCTCTAATAAGATGCCGAAATTTAATTCTATTTCCATCTCTGGTTATCACATGCAAGAGGCCGGAGCGACCAACGTTCAGGAGCTGGCTTACACCATCGCTGATGGTATCGAGTACGTACGCACGGCTATAGACAGCGGAATGGATGTTGACAAGTTTGCACCACGGTTGTCTTTCTTCTTTGCCATCGGCATGAACTTTTTTATGGAAGTTGCCAAACTGCGCGCTGCAAGGATTCTTTGGGCCACGCTGATGGAAGAAAAATTCTCACCTAAAGATCAACGTTCTCTAATGTTGCGCACTCACTGCCAAACATCTGGTGTCAGCCTTACCAGTAAAGACCCCTACAACAATATTATGCGGACCACCATTGAGGCGATGTCGGCAGTACTTGGTGGCACTCAATCACTCCATACAAATTCTTTTGATGAGGCCTTGGGTTTGCCCACAGAATTTGCCGCTGGAATTGCGCGAAATACTCAATTGGTTATTCAGGAAGAAACGGGTATTACCAATGTAGTTGACCCTTTGGCTGGTTCTTACTATGTCGAAAGTCTGACTAGTGAGTTAGTTGATGCTGCGATGGTGTTAATTAATGAAGTGGAAGATATGGGTGGCATGACTAAAGCTGTGGAATCGGGAATGCCAAAACTGCGTATTGAAGAGGCCGCAGCCTTGCGGCAGGCGGCTATAGATCGTGGCGATGAAGTTATTGTTGGGGTTAACAAGTATCAGTTATCTGAGGAGCCAGAAGTTGATGTGTTAGATATTGATAACTCTGCGGTTCGAGGATCACAGGTCCAAAGACTTGATGACATTCGTGAATCTCGAGATCCCAATGATCACCAAAATTCGTTGAATGCACTCACTGAGGCTGCCAAAAGTGGTGAGGGTAATCTACTTGATTTGGCCGTTAATGCGGCTCGAGCACGGGCGACTGTTGGTGAGATTAGTGATGCTTTAGAATCGGTTTGGGGGCGGCATAGAGCACAAACCCGATCGATCAGTGGTGTTTATGGTTCAGCCTATGAAGACGACGAGGAATTTATGAAAATCAAACACAAAGTGGAACAGTTTGCCAAGCAGCATGGTCGTCGCCCGAGAATGTTAGTGGTGAAGATGGGGCAAGATGGGCATGACCGTGGAGCAAAAGTAATTGCAACAGCGTTTGCAGATTTGGGATTCGATGTGGATATAGGGCCGATGTTTCAAACACCTGATGAGGCAGCTCGTCAGGCCATTGAGAATGATGTTCACGTAGTAGGGGTGTCATCCCAAGCTGCCGGGCACAAAACATTAGTACCGCAGATGATTGAATCATTAAAAAGACAGGATGCGGGCGAAATTTTGGTGATCTGTGGCGGAGTGATTCCTCCTAAAGATTACGCGGAGCTGACTCAGCAAGGAGTGTCTGCGATCTTTGGTCCTGGAACTAATATTCCAGAAGCCGCAGCAGAGGTGCTAGATCTTATTAAATAATGGACTTCTCCGAGGGAGAAAAATATGCACGAAATTCTTGAAGAGTTAGAAGAGAAAAGACGACTAGCCAGATTGGGTGGCGGTCAAAAACGAATTGATACCCAGCATGCAAAAGGTAAGTTAACTGCGCGCGAGCGTATTGATCTGCTTCTAGACGAAAATAGTTTTGAAGAGTGGGATATGTTTGTGGAGCATCGCTGCACCGATTTTGATATGGATCAGCAGCACGTACCCGGGGACGGCGTTGTGATAGGTTATGGAACTATTAATGGCCGTTTAGTTTTTGTCTTTAGTCAGGATTTTACTGTTTTTGGAGGAGCACTCTCAGAGGCTCATGCGGAAAAGATCTGTAAGGTAATGGATCAAGCAATGAAGGTGGGAGCACCCATTATTGGACTCAACGATTCTGGTGGTGCGCGCATTCAAGAGGGCGTTGCATCTCTGGGTGGTTATGCTGAGGTTTTCCAACGCAATGTAATGGCCTCTGGTGTGGTTCCTCAGATTTCAATGGTGATGGGACCCTGTGCAGGTGGTGCAGTCTACTCTCCAGCGATTACCGACTTTATTTTTATGGTTCAAGATAGTTCCTACATGTTTGTGACGGGCCCTGATGTAGTGAAAACAGTGACTCACGAAACCGTGACAGCGGAAGAGTTGGGAGGCGCTATTACTCATTCGACTAAGTCTGGAGTGGCAGATTTGGCATTTGAGAATGACGTTGAGGCACTGGAAAAAGTACGCCATTTTTTCAATTACCTACCTGCTAATAATCAAGAAAAACCACCTGTATGGCCAACAGAGGATCCGGCTGACCGAATTGAGATGTCTTTAGATACTCTTATACCCAGCGACCCTAATAAACCCTATGACATGAAGGAAGTCATTTTAAAGGTCGCTGATGAAGGAGCTTTTTTTGAGACCCAGGTGAATTACGCCAAGAATATTATTACTGGGTTTGTGCGCATTGAGGGATCCAGTGTTGGTGTAATCGCCAACCAACCGATGGTATTGGCCGGATGTTTAGATATCGATGCGTCAAAAAAAGCTGCGCGATTTATTCGGTTTTGTGATTCTTTTAATATCCCGGTGCTCACGTTTGTTGATGTTCCAGGTTTTATGCCAGGAACAAGTCAAGAGTACGGCGGTATTATTAAGCATGGCGCTAAGCTTCTTTATGCTTATGCTGAATGCACAGTTCCAAAGGTAACGGTGATTACCCGAAAAGCGTATGGGGGCGCCTATGATGTTATGTCTTCTAAGCATTTGCGTGGAGATGCTAACTTAGCCTGGCCTTCAGCAGAGATTGCTGTCATGGGCCCAAAGGGTGCAGTAGAGATTATTTTCCGCAAGGATATTGGTGATGAAGAGAAGATAGCTGCCCGCACTGAAGAATACCGTAAGAAGTTTGCCAATCCGTTTATTGCGAGTAAACGCGGTTATGTTGATGACGTGATTATGCCTCATAGCACGCGCAAGCGAGTTGCCAGATCATTGGCTATGTTGCGTAATAAATCTGTCGAAAATCCGTGGCGCAAGCACGGCAATATACCTCTTTAAGTTAATTAGTGATTAAGTAGAGATAACTATGCTGAAGAAAATTTTAGTGGCCAATCGCGGTGAGATAGCTTGTCGAGTATTTACTACTGCAAAGAAAATGGGTATTGCCACGGTTGCAGTTTACTCAGATGCTGATCGTGATGCGCTTCATGTTCAAATGGCCGACGAAGCAGTTCATATAGGTGCTTCCCCCTCCTCAGAGAGCTATTTAGTGATCGATAAAATCGTTCAAGCTTGCCTTGATACCGGGGCTGACGCTGTTCATCCTGGGTATGGCTTCTTATCTGAAAATAGTCATTTTCGCGATGCCTTAGATGCAGCTGGAATTGCTTTTATTGGGCCAGGCAAAAAAGCCATAGAGTCAATGGGAGATAAAATCACATCAAAACTCATCGCTGAGAAAGCAGGTGTTAATACAATTCCAGGTTACACCGATGTGGTTCGTGATGCTGATCATGCCATAGAAATTAGTGCTGAGATTGGTTACCCAGTCATGCTGAAAGCCTCAGCAGGTGGCGGAGGCAAGGGTATGCGAGTGGCCATGAATGAAAGTGAGTGTCGAGATGGCTTTGAACGGGCAACAAATGAAGCGAGATCGAGTTTTGGTGACACGCGTATTTTTATAGAAAAATATATACAGCAACCCAGACATATTGAAATCCAGGTAATGGCAGATAGCCATGGTAATGTTATTTATCTGGGTGAGAGAGAATGCTCTATTCAGCGCAGGCATCAGAAAGTCATAGAAGAAGCGCCATCTCCCTTCCTAAATAAAGCGACTCGAAAGAAGATGGGAGAGCAGAGTTGCGCCCTTGCTAGAGCCGTGGACTATGAGTCAGCGGGCACAGTTGAATTTATCGCTGATGCGGACATGAATTTCTATTTCCTCGAAATGAATACTCGACTACAAGTAGAGCACCCCGTGACTGAGTTGGTCACGGGGCAAGATCTCGTAGAACTAATGATTAGGGTTGCAGCAGGTGAGAAATTACTACTGGCTCAGAAGGATGTTACCTTGTCTGGCTGGGCGATGGAGGCGCGGGTTTACGCCGAAGATCCATTCCGCAACTTTCTTCCCTCCACGGGTCGATTGGTTAAGTACACTCCGCCTCAGGGCGAAGGGGTTAGGGTAGACAGTGGTGTCTATGAGGGCGGTGAAGTATCAATGTTTTATGATCCCATGATTGCCAAGTTAATCACCTATGGTGATGATCGCTCGCAGTCAATTACTCGCATGGTAGATGCTCTAGATAATTACTATATACGCGGGGTCAATCACAATATTAGTTTTCTTAACGCACTAATGGTTCACCCTCGTTTCGTTAAGGGAGACCTTACTACTAATTTTATTGCTGATGAATTCCCTGATGGATTTCATGCTGATTTAGTTGTTCAAGATGATCCAGCAATTGCAGTTGTCGTAGCAGCGTCGGTCCATCAATTGGATTGTGAGCGAGCTGGACTATTGTCTGATCAGCTAGAGGGTCACGAAGTTGAACCGTCGAATGATTGGATTGTTGCCATCGCAGATCAATACCGGTCGGTGCAGGTGAGTCTCACCGATACTGGCTATTTAGTTGAGCTTGATGGGCAGGATTATCATATTGTTACTCAGTGGAGTCTTGGAGATCCATTATTCAAGGCGGTGATTAACGATGTCAGTGTTTCAGTACAAGTGGAACCTGCAGCATCAGGATATCGACTATTTTATCGAGGCGCAGAAATCAATGCTCGGGTGATATCCCCAAGAGCGGCCGATTTAATGAAGCATATGCTGTTTAAACCGCCCGTGGACATGTCTAAATTTTTGCTCTCTCCGATGCCCGGATTACTAGTCAAACTGTCGGTCAATGAGGGCCAAGAGGTTAAAGAGGGTGAAGAGTTAGCGGTAGTTGAAGCAATGAAAATGGAAAATAGCTTGCGTGCGACACAAGATGGTATTGTAGGTAACGTTCAGGCTCAACAGGGTGACAGCTTAGCGGTAGACCAAATTATTTTAGAGTTTAAGTAGAGATAGTTTAGATGACTCAGGCGAGAAAGACATTAGCAGACCAAGTTAGACAAGGCGATCGTCGGGCGCTGGCAAAGGCGATTACGTTGGCAGAGTCAACCCGTGATGATCATCGGCAGCAGACGGCTGAACTTTTGGAGACTCTTATCCCTGATGCAGGTAACTCCATTCGAATTGGTATTTCAGGTGCACCAGGAGTTGGTAAATCAACCTTTATTGAAGTCTTAGGGTCTCACTTAATTAAACTTGGGCATTCGGTGGCAGTATTGGCTGTAGATCCCTCTTCAGCAGTCACAGGGGGCTCGATTTTGGGCGATAAGACGCGCATGGAAACTTTAGCCTTTGCTGAGAAAGCTTTTGTCAGACCGTCTCCGGCGGGTAGTACTCTAGGCGGAGTGGCTCGGAGAACAAGAGAGTCTATGTTACTTTGTGAAGCCGCTGGATTTGATATTATATTGGTTGAAACCGTGGGTGTTGGGCAGTCAGAAACGACTGTAGCTGATATGACAGATATGTTTTTGTTACTTCTCCTGCCTGCCGGCGGTGACGAGCTGCAAGGCATTAAACGAGGAATTATGGAGCTTGCTGATCTGATCTTAGTCAATAAGGCAGATGGTGATCAAGTAGCATTGGCTGCTCGAACCATGGGTGATTATCGATCGGCCGTTCAATTTTTAGCTTCACGATTTGATGATTGGCAAACGCCAGTGATGTCCTGCTCTTCAATTAATGATGAGGGTATCGTTGAGGTATGGGGCCAGGTTGATGCCTTCAAAAAGATATTGTCTGAGACCGGTCAATTGCAGCAGCGTCGAGCTGAACAGGCAAAGGCATGGATGTGGAGCGAAATGACCGAATCTCTTGTTGCAGATCTAAAAGCTGATGAAAGAATAAGATCTTTAGTGCCTGACATCGAGTCTGCTGTGCTCGCAGGAGAGTTACCAGCGACGGTTGCGGCTCAAAGAGTTCTTAATTTATATAAAGATCGATGAACAAATTAGGCTGGTAAGCCTTTAAGGGAGAATCAACGATATGCCGGAAGATAGAGACTGCTTAGCGAATTTAATTGCCGCAAATAAGAGTTACGAACAGAAGTTCGACAAATCTGAGCTTGACGCTAAACCTATTAAACGTATTTCTATTTTGACATGTATGGATTGCAGGATGAATCCCTACGAATTTGCCGGTTTAAAGGAAGGGGAGGCTCATATAATTCGCAATGCTGGGGGGCGAGCTACAGATGATGCTATTCGATCGTTGATTATTTCTCATAAATTTCTGGGAACCTTGGATTGGTTTGTTATTCACCATACTCAATGTGGCATGGCTACCTTGAACGACGAAATTATTGGTGAATTACTGGAGGGAGATTTAGAAACGTCGATTTTTGAAGACGGTGTTTGGAAAAATCCCGATAGAGTAACATCTGATAATACTAAAGCGGGCTCGGATGCTGGCAAGTCAATACATTGGCATACTATTAGTGATCTCCAAGAGAGCGTCAGTGGGGACATGAAGAAGATTAAAAGTCACCTATTAGTGCCGAGCCATATTAATATTTATGGTTTTATTTTTGACGTTAAAACCGGTAGTTTAATTCCAGTAAAGTAACTTCATGACTTCAGGAGATTAATGTGCGGCGTTTTGGGCCAGGCTTATTAGTTACGGCGGCCTTTATTGGGCCAGGTAGTATTGCTACTGCAAGTGTTGCCGGTGCTAACTTCGGTTTTGTCTTGTTGTGGGCTTTATTGTTTTCTTTAATAGCCACCGTGGTTTTACAGGAAATGGCGGCCCGATTGGGTTTAGTTTCTTCCTCGGGTCTAGCACAAGCATTACGCACAACCTTCAATCATCCAACCGTCAACCGAGCGGCAGTAGCATTAGTGGTGGCTGCAATTGGTATCGGCAATGCGGCCTATGAGGCGGGCAATATCTCAGGAGCAGCGCTTGGCCTGCAATCGATTACTGATTTATCAGCGCCAGTTTGTGCTGTAGTGCTTGGGGTGATTGCGAGTGTGTTACTTGGCAGTAGCGGATATAAGCTATTGGAGCCTATTCTTATTATTTTGGTTCTCATCATGAGCTGCGTTTTTGTAGTTACGATGATAGCGATCGATGTTGATTATTCAGGGCTCGTTAAAGGACTTTTAGTGC
>SHBP01000025.1 GCA_004211905.1 SAR92 clade bacterium | reverse complement strand
CTGAGGAAGCCCCTGCTGAGGAAGCCCCTGCTGAGGAAGCCCCTGCTGAGGAAGCCCCTGCTGAGGAAGCCCCTGCTGAGGAAGCCCCTGCGGAAGAAGCTCCTGCGGAAGAAGCTCCTGCTGAAGAAGCCCCTGCGGAAGAAGCCCCTGCGGAAGAAGCTCCTGCGGAAGAAGCTCCTGCTGAGGAAGCTCCTGCTGAGGAAGCTCCTGCTGAGGAAGCTCCTGCTGAGGAAGCTCCTGCGGAAGAACAGTCTGCTCCTAAAGCTAAGGCAAAAGCTGCTCCTAAAGCGAAGGCAAAAGCTGCTCCTAAAGCGAAGGCAAAAGCTGCTCCTAAAGCGAAGGCAAAAGCTGCCCCTAAAGCGAAGGCAAAAGCTGCTCCTAAAGCGAAGGCTAAAGCGAAGCCTGCTAAAAAATCTGAAGATTAGTCGCTTCAGTTTGAATTAAAGTAACACCGAAAGCCCTCTGAATCATATTCAGGGGGCTTTTTATTAGTTGACTCCAACTGATGGGATTGCAACACTCTGCTCATGGTTTTAATTGAAGGTAATGATGATTAGAATTTTAGGGATTGATCCAGGATCAAGACGCACCGGTTATGGTGTGATTGATGTTGCTGGGAGTAGAATTGCCTATGTCTCCAGCGGTATCATTAGGCTTCCTGAAAAATCTCTGCCAGACAGATTAAAAATAATATTTGATGGTATCAGCGAAATCATCGAACAATATAAGCCTGAGCAAATGGGTATTGAAGAAGTATTCTTTGCTAAAGATCCCCGCGCAGCGTTAAAGCTGGGTCAAGCAAGAGGAGCTGCTATTGTAGCGGGTGTTAATGCTGGTCTCGATGTTGGTGAGTATTCGGCGAGAAGTGTTAAGCAGGCCGTTGTAGGCACAGGAGCTGCGGATAAGAAGCAAGTGCAGATGATGATTATGCAGCTATTGAAACTGCCGCAGTCGCCCTCCGAAGATGCTGCGGATGCTCTTGCAGTCGCTATTTGTCATGCTCATAGTAAGCATACTCAAGAGGCTTTAGGCAATGCAGCCAAAGGATATGCTAGGGGCAGGCATAAATAGAAATCCAACAGCTTATTTTATGAGACTAGTTAAATATGATCGGACAAATTAAAGGGGTAATCGTTTCAAAGCTAGCGCCTGATGTTCTTGTTGACGTTCAGGGTGTTGGTTACGAGATTTTGGTCTCTCTGGGTACTTTTTTTGATCTTCCAGAAGTAGGCGAAAGTTGCACTATTCATACCCATTTTGTTGTTCGCGACGATGCCCAATTGTTATTTGGATTCTCCTCACTACAGGAGCGAGCGCTATTTCGGAGCTTAATCAAAGTGAATGGCGTAGGACCAAAAATGGCATTAGGCATACTTTCAGGTATGTCAGCGAGCGATTTTGCCCACGCAGTCCAAACTAATGATGTTGCAACTTTGGTTAAACTCCCAGGAGTAGGCAAGAAAACCGCAGAGAGATTAGTTATTGAGATGAGGGATAGACTCGATGATATTGATTCGAGTTCTAGTGAGAGCAGGACAAATGTTGAGAAACAGCCAGACATTCAGCAAGAAGCTGAGAGTGCGCTCATAGCTCTAGGCTATAAGCCTCAAGATGCCGCTAAGATGATTAGCCGGGTCGAAGATAATGAAATTATTACCTCTGAGCAATTGATTAGGCGTGCCCTAAAGTCCATGGTGGCTAAGTAGCACTGAAAGTGTTTCAAATAGTAAGTCTTTAACTGCTGCTTATAGTGAAACTTTTCTACTAGCAATGTATGCTTATAGCCAAAATTGAGATGCTGCCCAATGATAGAACCAGATCGCTTAATTTCTCCCGACATCTCTGCTTCTGAGGAGCGCTATGATCGAGCACTGCGCCCGGTTACTTTAGAGGAGTATGTAGGTCAGCCAGCGGTTAAGGAGCAGCTTGAGATTTTTATTGAGGCAGCTCGCAGACGAACGGAACCTCTAGATCATACGCTGGTTTTTGGTCCTCCGGGGCTTGGTAAAACTACTTTAGCTCATATTATTGCCCATGAAATGAAGGTTGATCTCAAAACAACTTCTGGACCTGTGTTAGAGAAGGCAGGTGATCTTGCCGCATTGCTCACTAATCTGGAGTCAGGGGATGTCTTGTTCATTGATGAGATCCATCGCCTTAGTCCTGTTGTAGAAGAAATCCTGTATCCCGCATTGGAAGATTATCAGTTAGATATTGTTATCGGAGAGGGACCTGCGGCACGATCCATAAAGTTAGACTTGCCCCCGTTTACGCTCGTTGGCGCAACAACTCGAGCAGGGTTACTAACATCTCCTTTGAGAGATCGATTCGGAATCGTTCAGCGACTAGAGTTTTACTCGATCGAAGATCTAGCCAGCATAGTGAAGCGAGCGGCAAATATCATTGACGTCAATATTGATGAACAGGGCGCCCAAGAAATTGCCTGTCGAGCAAGAGGAACGCCAAGAATCGCTAATAGGCTCCTAAGACGGGTCCGCGATTATGCTGAAGTTAAGAGCAACGGTTCGATCACTAAAGAGACTGCTGATGCAGCCTTAAATATGCTTAATGTAGACCAGAGCGGCTTTGATCATCTTGATAGACGCCTGTTATTAACCCTGATGGAAAAATTTGATGGAGGCCCAGTCGGTGTGGATAGCTTGGCGGCTGCATTGAGCGAGGAAAGAGGCACCATTGAGGATGTGCTTGAGCCTTACCTGATCCAGCAGGGCTATTTAATGAGAACCTCTCGAGGACGCATGGCGACCCGCATGGCATATGATCATTTTGGCTTAAAAAGCCCCAAACGTATTCAACAACAGATGGATATCATGGATGACTGAATTTTGTTGGCCGATGCGTGTCTATATTGAAGATACGGATGCGGGTGGGATTGTCTACTATGCCAATTATTTGAAATTTATGGAGCGTGCTCGGACGGAGTTAATGCGAACCCTAGGTTACGGGAAACCAGCACTGTTTGATGGCTTACAGTTAGTGGTGCACGAACTGCGTATTAAATATCATAGTCCTGCACTACTTGATGATGAGCTTAAGGTGTCAGCGAAATTGATAAAAGCTGGTAGGGTAACATTTTTAATGAGCCAAGCCATTTATCGAGGTGACAGCTTACTGGTTGAGGGTGAGATAAAAGTGGCCTGTTTAGATGCCGTAACTAAGAAACCAGCGGCAATGCCGGCGCCAATGTATCAAAAACTAAAGGGCCTTTTAGGCTGAAAGTGGAGTTTAGAGCAGTGAATGAAGAAAATTTGTCGATTTTAGCGTTAATTCTAAATGCAGGTGTTCTGGTTCAGGCGGTGATGGGGATCTTGCTTATCGCGTCAGTCATGTCTTGGATCATGATTGTTCAGAGGGGTATTTTTCTTAATCATGCGCAGACTAGTTTCCGAGAGTTTGAGGATACATTTTGGTCGGGAGTGGATCTGGCTCAGTTCTATCAGGAGCTAACGGATAAGGCGAAAGAGTCGGGTGTTAGTAATGGTATTGAAAATGTGTTTAGAGCAGGCTTTAGAGAGTTTAACCGCTTAACCCAGTCTGACAAAACCGATCCAGACGCTGTAATGGAAGGTGCTGATCGAGCAATGCGTGTGGCGCTGTCCCGCGAGGATGAAAAGTTGGGGACTAATCTTCCGTTTCTTGCGAATGTGGCATCAGTGAGTCCTTATATTGGCCTGTTTGGCACTGTATGGGGAATTATGGTCACGGTAAGAGGCTTGGGTATGATGCAGCAGGCAACCTTAGCAGCGGTGGCTCCGGGGATTTCCGAGGCGCTGATACCAACAGCAATGGGGCTTTTTGCGGCCATTCCTGCCGTTATCGCTTACAACCGTTATGCGGCTAAAGTTGAGGCAATAAATGCAAGTTATGAAACTTTCTCGGACGAGTTCTCTAGTATCCTACATAGACAGGTTTACTCTCGATAATTTAGCTCCCGGAGTTTGATAGATTGAATAGAAAAAAGCAAAAACGCAAATTAGTAGCCGAAATCAATGTGGTTCCTTACATTGATGTGACTCTAGTGTTGATGGTTATATTCATGATCACCGCCCCTTTGTTGATGCAAGGCGTTAAAGTTGAATTGCCGCAAGCTAACTCAAGCCCCATGGATAGCGAAGATCAAGAACCCTTTATTGTTTCAATTAAAAGTGATGGTACATACTGGATTGATGACAAGGGAATTAACCAATCTAGGCCGCTAAATTTAATTAAAGATAGAGTTAGCAAGATTATTCGCCAGGAACCTAAAACACCTATTTTGGTTTGGGGGGATGCCTCAGTGGATTATGGCGTGGTTGTGAACCTTATGAGCGAGTTACAAAGGTCCGGTGCCACATCTGTAGGTTTGGTGACAGAGCCGCCGCCTCAGTAGCATGAAAGTTTCTATTAGCTACGCATTAGGTATTACGTTCAGCTTGACCATACATGGGCTAATTATTGCTGCTATGTATGGAGGGTGGAAAGCTGAACCAGAGAGAATAGTGATTCAGCCTCGATTTATAGATGCAAAACTGGTTGAACTAGCACCTAAGCAAAAGGTAATAAAGCAAAAGAAAAACGCTGACGCAAACGCCGCCCAAAGAAAACGAGACAGTCAACGAAGACGAGCGGCTGAGAAGAAAAAAGCGGATGCTCTTAAGAACAGGCAACGACAAGCAGAGATTGATAGAAAAGAAAAAGAGCGTCTGGCAAAAGAACGAGAAGAACAAAGAGAACAAAGAGAACAAGCAGAGAAGGAGCGACTAGCTGAATTGCAAAGACAGCAAAAGGAGCAGGA
Organism: SAR92 clade bacterium; assembly: GCA_004211905.1. GTDB lineage: Bacteria > Pseudomonadota > Gammaproteobacteria > Pseudomonadales > Porticoccaceae > HTCC2207. The sequence goes on along the minus strand of SHBP01000025.1, from coordinate 13,437 downwards.
ATTTGCTGACGCTATTGCTGAAGAGAAGAGTTTATTAAGTGCCCAGCAAGATGAGCGCGAGGCAAATAGCTATCGACAGCTCATTCAGCAACGACTTTCCGAAAATTGGAATCGACCTCCTAGTGCGCGAAGAGGTATGGAAACGATGATTCGATTGCAGCTAGTGCCTACGGGTCGCGTGGTAGGCGTCACAGTACTTAAGTCTAGTGGGGATTCAGCATTTGACCGATCCGTCGAACAGGCTGCATTCAAAGCGGATCAATTTATTGAGTTACAAAAGATGTCGCCAAGTTTGTTTGAAAAGAAGTTTCGCCAAGTAGATGTTTTATTTAGCCCTCAAGACCTTAGGTTGTAATCAATGGAGATCCGATGCTACACAAAAGTATGTTTTTAAATCACTCTGTCAAAATATTTTTACTGTCGAGTATATTGGCTATTGCGCCTGCCACTGCATGGGGCGAACTTGTGATTAGAGTCACTCAAGGTAACGATAGACCCACGATTGTAGCTATTCCTCCAATGGTTATGGCGGGAGCACAGCTCTCTGAGGATATTAGCTCAATTGTTGAGTCAGACCTTGAGCGAAGTGGTTTATTTAAGGTTGTACCAAGAAATAATATGCTCTCTTTCCCTTCTGATGCTGATGATGTTTATTTCCGAGATTGGCGATTGCTGGGGAGTGAGTATCTGCTTGTTGGTGCTGTCACAAAGGGTGATGATCTTATTGAACTGAGTTTTAGCCTACTTAATGTCAATGCCCAAAATACGGTGTTTAAGCATAGTGTTAGGGGCACAGAAGATCAGTTAAGAGATTTAGCCCATATGGCTAGCGATAAGGTATATGAAGAAATTACAGGCATTCGAGGAGCTTTTAGTACTCGCCTTGCTTATGTAACAGCTGATCAGGTAGATGGTAATTTCGTCTATAAATTAAATGTATCGGATTCAGATGGCGCCAGAGAAAAATTAATGTTGGAATCATCAGAGCCAATCATGTCTCCAGCGTGGGCGCCATCAGGTGATGAGTTAGCCTATGTTTCTTTTGAGACCGGGCGGCCCGCAATATGGCGGCAGAGCCTTGTGACTGCTGCTCGCAAACAGTTGACTAACTTTCGTGGCCTTAACGGTGCCCCTGCTTGGTCGCCAGACGGTAAAAAACTCGCTATGGTTTTGTCAAAAGATGGAAATCCTGAGATTTATATCTTAGATCTGATGTCTAATAAATTGTCGAGATTGACTCGTCATTTCGCCATTGATACTGAGCCGACGTGGGAGCCCGATGGAAAAAGTTTATTGTTTACCTCAGATAGAGGGGGAACTCCGCAAATTTATAAATTAACGGTTGCATCTAAGGCAGTGCAAAGAATAACATTCAGAGGTAATTACAATGCTAGGCCCAGTCTGGCGCCAGACGGACGCACCTTAGTGGTTGTTCATCGAGAATCGGATGTTTTCCATATAGCGACCCTCGATTTAAAGACACGACGGATGGTAGAATTGACGGAGACTAGACTTGATGAGTCTCCCACGGTGGCCCCTAATGGGGCTATGTTGATATACGCTACGAAACAGGGTGATAGAGGAGTGTTGTCCGCGGTTTCTCTTGATGCGGGCATTAAGTATTCCTTGCCGGCGAAGTCTGGTGACGTAAGAGAACCTGCTTGGTCACCATTTTTGAGGTAGAATTAGGTTATGCAATTTAATGAACAACATATTTTAAAAGGAGCTTTACATGAATATTTCTCTAACTAAACTTGGCTTGCCGGTTTTTTGTCTGTCGGTATTGCTTGCGGGTTGTAGCTCAGCACCTGTTGATGAAACAACTTCCACGATTGAAGACACGACAGTGCAGACAGCATCTGTAGAGGCGGAAGCTGAAGCTGCGCCAGTAATGGTTGAAGAGATTGAAGAGCCAACTAATACTGCAGCAACTGTATTTTATTTCGAATTCGACAAGGCTATCCTCAGTGATGAGACCCGCGCTGCCCTTGTTGAGCACGCACAGTTCATGATGGACTACCCAACGACGATTCGTTTAGAAGGGCATGCTGATGAGCGCGGAACGCGTGAGTACAACATGGCACTTGGTGAGCGACGTGCTAATGCAGTTAAAGAGTTCATGGTTCTTCAAGGCGTTGCTGGGAGTATGATTGAGGTTGTTAGCTACGGTGAAGAGAGAGCAGCATCGTTTGGTAGTAATGCTGCGGCATGGAGCATGAACCGCCGAGTTGAGCTTAAGTAACTTAGTTTAGATTGAAGCGTTATATCTGTCGCCAGAGCTTCTTTGCTCTGGCCTCATCATCTGGTGGTTTTGTATAGGTTCTTAGCTTGTGATTAAGTTTAATAAAGGTCTGTGTATACTTGCGTTCAGCATACCCATGATTGCTGTATCCCAGGACTTAACGCCCGTTGTTGATGCGGAAGCATCAACTTTCCCAGTCGATGATGTAATTGATCGTCCAGTAATGTCTGCTGCGGCTAAGCGTGCGTCAGATCGTTTCGATATCATGCAAGACCTTCGGGAAGAAGTCAGAATGCTAAGAGGTATGGTTGAAGAACTATCCTATGAGCTTCAGCAAGTTAAACAGCGGCAACTCGATGACTATTTAGACATTGATCGCCGTTTAGGAATTCTGAATGGTGATCTTCCTGCAGGCAATGTTGTTCCAGATTCTTCCCCAGAGCAAAGCTTAAACTCCCCAACTGGCGAAGAAAGTTCGTCTGTAGTACCTCAAGAGTCTTCAGATTTCGCAGTCTCTGATACTTTAAAGTTGGATGACTATGAAGCGGCGGTAAAACAAGATTATGAAGCAGCTTCCAACAAGCTACTCAAGGATCGAGATATAGAAGCGGCAATTATGTCTCTGAATACGCATTTAGAAAAGTACCCTAATAGTCCATTTACAGCAAATGCCCATTATTGGTTGGGTGAAATCTACCTTTTGCAGGGTGAAACTGAATTAGCTCGTCAAGCCTTTACGACCATAACGGAAGAACATAAAAATCATCCTAAAGTCATGGATTCTAGATTCAAGCTAGGTAAGATTTATTTTCAATTAGGTGAGCTAGGGCGAGCGAAAAGTCTTCTTGAAACTGCGGCCAAAAGTTCTGGTGGAGTGGCTAGCAAAGCACGAAGCTTCCTCGATACAAATTTCCAGTAAGGGTTTCTATCTATGTCCGACAAAGCCGTTGTTTTAGTATCCGGTGGGTTAGATTCGTCTACTGTTCTAGCGCTGGCTTTACAACAAGGTTATCGATGTTACACCTTAAGCTTTGATTATGGACAGCGCCATCGGTCGGAGTTAGAGGCCGCTATGCGTGTATCTGAGCTAATGAAAGTTCAAGAGCACAAAATTGTTAGGCTTGACCTGGGAACCATTGGCGGATCTGCCCTGACTGACACTACAATAGACGTTCCTGAACAAGAGACTGCTGGTATTCCTGTTACCTATGTTCCTGCACGAAATACTGTCTTTTTATCTATCGCGCTTGGTTGGGCTGAAGTTCTTGAGGCAGATACTATCTTTCTTGGCGTTAATGCTGTCGATTACTCGGGATATCCGGATTGTCGCCCTGAATATATTTCTAGTTTCGAAGCAATGGCTAACCTTGCTACGCGGGCAGGTGTTGAGGGGAGTAAGCTATCTATTCAAGCGCCACTTATCGACATGACCAAGGGTGAGATAATCAGTGCTGGCGCCGCTTTAGGAGTCGATTATAGCCAAACAGTTTCATGCTATCAGGCTAGTTTAGAGGGGTTAGCTTGTGGGAAATGTGATAGCTGTCGGTTGCGCATTGAAGGTTTTAATCAGGCAGGTATTCCTGATCCCACTAGGTACAAAAATAGTGCTTGAATTTTAACTTCCCATCAGTATGATACGCACCTCCTCTGAGGGCCGTTAGCTCAGTTGGTAGAGCAGTTGGCTTTTAACCAATTGGTCGCGCGTTCGAGTCGCGCACGGCCCACCATTTTCGAATTAGGACCGGCTGTTACAGAGCCGAAAATCGTCCCAAAAACTTAGATCTATTGAGATCTCTTTGCTTAACTGCTATATCGAGAAAGCGCTTTAACTATAAGCTGGTGTCAACTTCACTCACTTTAAATTTCATAGTTTTGGCAACAAAATCAACGATACCCGTAGCAAAATTGAGCTTACCGCTGCTTGTAGGATCAAAGGTGTACATTTTGAAGACTTTACCTTGTTTTACATAGGCGCCTTGAAGAGTAGCGGTGACGATATCTTCTCCATTTTGTGTCCAAGCAAACCCCGTAAACTCGCCTGCTGTACCTAGATTTTGTTTGTCAGTAAATACATATGATAAGTAGACCCGACCATAAGGGCCTGCATCGCCAGATGCCGAGACCTCAAAAGTCTTGCCTCCATCTCTGGTAAAAGTGGAATCAATTACGAAATTTCCTTCGAAAGAATCTTTACTTAAGATCATATCTTGTGCAAAAACACTAAAATGAAAAGTTGAAATTAACAGGGTGAGTAATAGGGCTATTCGCTTCATTAGTAATCCTCTTGTTTAGTTTCTAGTGTAGCTAAAATGGTATCAGAGCTTGATAATCCACTCAAATCTGCATAGATCACCTAGCATTTTCCTTTTGGTCGCCTATAAAGCCCCTACCGTCGCAATAAGTGACAATACATAGGGTTACCCTCTATCGTGCGTTTATTAAAATATCATTCCAACTACTCCAAGGGTCTTTAAATGTTTAAACATGTTGTTAGCGCTTTAGTTTTAATTATCAGCTTGCAAGGCTGTGGTGGAGGGGGAGGCTCTTCTTCAACTCCAGTGGGACCGCCTGCTGACACCACGCCGCCGGTGATTACAATCTCAGGTGATGCTAACGTGAATCATGAGCAAGGCACTACCTATTCGGATGCGGGTGCTACAGCAACAGATAATGTCGATGGGGATGTGTCTGTAGAGGCCTCAGGTAGCGTTGATGGTGCAGTTGCAGGTACTTACACCATCACCTACTCAGCGTCTGACCAAGCGGGTAATTCTTCTTCAGCAACTCGGACAGTTCAGGTTCAGGATACTATTCCACCAGTCATTACCTTAAATGGTGAAGCTAGCATAACTATTGAGCAAGGAACGGTATATTCAGATCTAGGTGCTACAGCAACTGATTCGGTTGACGGAGCCGTAGATGTGTCTGTTAGTGGGACAGTAGAAACCGAGGTTGGAGAGTACACTCTGACCTATACAGCGACTGATGCTGGGGGTAATTCTGCCAGTGTTGATCGTATTGTCACGGTTATTGAAGCTGATACAGGAGGCGAACCCGACAGTTTGGATGTGATGATTCTTGACGGCGGATTAGTTGATGATATCTGGGGAGGGAGCTCTTTATTATCATTCTTTGATGAAAAAAATGGCTACGGTGATTGTACAGATGAGGCAGCAGGAACTGAAACCTGTGCCAGTGTTGACTGGGAGGTTGTAGGAGATGAGACTCATGGCGACGTTCTTCAGGTAACCTATCTGCCAGATGCGGGTCATGCAGGATTGGTCGTCGGTCCAACAGCGGCCGTTGATCTGAGTGATTATGCAGAGGGTAGCCTGTCTTTTGATATTAAGATTATAGATGATGGTGCCGCAAATCTGTCTGGCGGTTTTCTAGTTAAAGTAGAGAGTGGCAGTGCTAATTCTGGTGAGTTACCTATACCAGGTATTAATGCGACAGGGGAGTGGGAGTCAGTCAATTTTACGGTGTCTTCTTTGACAGCAAGTGGCGCACTTAATCTCTCAGGTATAACGGCGCCTATGGTATTTTTCCCGGCATTTCAAACTGGTGCTGGCCTTGTGTATCAAATAAATAATGTTCGCTTTACAGGCATTAGTGATGGCGCAACGCCCCCCACAGATCCATCGGGCGGTGGCCCTAATGGACCGGTTGATTACACTTTGTTGGAATATGGAGCTGGTAACGTTTCAAATGTTATAAATCCTGCAAGTTATCGTTGTGCAGTTGATTATGGTAACTGGATTTATAATGCAGGATTGGTGGAGCCTGCCATTGCTGCGTGTAATGCATCGACAAGAATACCTACGGGTACGCCTACGCCACTCCATCCACAGTTAACTGATGAAGCCCTAACCAGGCCCGTTCCAACACACAAATGGTGGGGATCAATTCCTTTCTTAGGTGAAATGACAATTGGCGATGCAAATGATCCAGCGTATCTAACACCTGATCCCATACGCGTCCGAGTGAGCAATAAAGGCGCTCGTGTTATGGGCATTCCAGGTGGATACAAGGTTATAGGAAATTTTCCTCGATACGATGGGCCAGTCCCATTTGATGAGGTTTTTGATGGTATTGCTATCGCAAATTCCGCACATAGCAACTTAAATGCTTATTTGAAAGATCACAGTGATGGCTCTGTAACTGTGCGGTGGAAGTCCGGTGACACAGCGGTGATGGATGCAACATTCGTTCATGGGTCTCCCTACGCTTATTTTAAAGTTTATGAGGGAGACGCTCTTCTCCGGACTAAGGCATCAGATAGCGGAGAAAAAGGGACGTTCTATCAAACAGGTGATCACTTGGGCGTATGGACAGATGTATCGGGAGTGCGAAATTCGTTTTTGGTGACAGGTGAAGGTAATACGACATTTTCAAACATTTCAAGCAATGAAATTACCATTAGCAATGCAGCTAATGAGTTCACCCTAAGTTATTTGCCAGTGTTAAGTGGCGAGCCCAGTAACGCAATGTCTAGCTTCTTTGCCGCTAATGCTAGGAATGTTGTGGCATCAGTCGATATTGATTATGCAGTAGATCGCTCAACTAACATGGTGACAGTTAGCCACTCTTATTTCGATGAGCAGGGAGCTAGTATTGAAACTATTGCTGGCTTGCATCCTTTGCATTGGAAGCACTCTTCTCAACTGACCTCCGATTATAAGATTCGCAGTGCCCGTGGGATTATCAAGTTTGCTGAACTAAACGAGTTTAGTTATGAGATTCCATATGTCGGTGTGCTACCAACAATGCCCTCAATAGCAAACACCTATGATCAGGGTGTTCTGGAGGGTCTAGTGACTGACTTTATTGATCAGGGAGAAGACTCCTGGATTAATAGCACTGATACATACTGGTCAGGGAAGGCATATGGTAAAGCTGCCGAGTTGGCGGCTATTGCTGACTCGATTGGAATGCAGAGTGAGGCAACACAGGTTATAGATTGGTTAAAGGCTCAACTATCAGATTGGTTTACTGCTGAGACTGATGGAGAATTAGATGTTTTCCGTTATTTTGTCTATGACGAGGAGTGGGATACATTATTGGGTTTAGAAGAGGCTTATGGATCCCATCAGCGCCTGGCTGACCATCACTTCCACTATGGTTACTTTGTGAGAGCTGCAGCTGAAGTGTGTCGAGTTGATGCGTCTTGGTGTGGTGATGATCAATTTGGACCTATGATTGAGTTGTTGATTCGCGATTATGCAGGTAGCAAGGACGATGACATGTTCCCATACTTACGTAATTTTGATCCGGCGAATGGATTTTCATGGGCGGACGGAAAGGCTGATGCTCTTCAAGGTAACAACAATGAGTCCACTTCTGAGGCGGCCAACGCCTATGGCGCGATTGTCTTATATGGTTTGATTACTGGTAATGATGCGCTAATTGAAAAAGGAATGTATCTACACGCATCAACAGCGGCAGCTTATTGGCAATATTGGAATAATATTGATGGTTACAAGAATAGGGGCGGTGACCACGATAATTTTCCTTCAGGGTACAACAAGATTACTACGTCAATTATTTGGGCTAGTGGCGCTGACTTTGCTACATGGTTTAGCGGGGCTTATGCTCATATTTTAGGTATTCAAGGACTTCCATCTAGCCCATTAATTTTCCATGTCAGCCAATATTCAGACTATATGGCTGATTACGTTGCTCTTGGTTTGACTGAATCGAGTAATGGGAAACCCTCTGGATTGATTGATGACCAGTGGCGCGATCTTTGGTGGAATCTGTGGGCCATGACTGATGCGGATGCAGCAATTGCAGACTACAACACCGTAGGCTCAAGTTATGGAGCAGAGGCTGGAGAGTCAAAAGCTCATACCTACCATTGGATACATACATATAGTGCGCTCGGTCATTTGAAAACAGGCACTGGCGAACTAACATCCAACAATCCTGCCGCTTTGGCGTTTGATAAGAATGGTACCAGGACATACGTGATGTATAACTTTACTAATCAGCCTCAAACGATTGTATATAGTGATGGTAAAAGTTTCACTGCGGTGCCTAACGCGTTCACTACGGCTAGCTCTGCAGACTAATAATTCTTCACACCAATACTCCGATTATCGGGGTATTGGTGTGAAGAGATCTCTGGTATCTCGTAACAAATAATCTGTGTACTGAGTTAGGCTTATTCGATAAAATCGCTCCTATCTTCTAATCTGCGTTAGCCTATGTTCAGCCTATTTAAAAAGCGTAATTTTTCGTTGTTTTGGTTGGGTGAGACCATATCAGTCATTGGCGATCAAATTAGTTTGATCGTTTTTCCTTGGTTGATTTTGCAAATGACTAACAGCGCGGCATTAACTGGTTTAGTGTTTGCCGTGCAAGGAATACCCAGAGCTGCGCTCATGCTTGCCGGAGGGGCGCTAGTAGACCGGACAAGCCCGCGACTTGTCATGCTGGCGTCTAATGGGTTAAGAATGATTTTAGTTGTTTATTTGGCGTATATGATTAGTCAAGATACAGCTGATATCACTTCAGTGTTTCTAATGGCCTTTGCTTTTGGTGTCGCGGACGCATTTTTTTATCCGGCTAGTATTTCGATTTTACCAAGCTTGGTTTCTCGTGATGAGCTTCAGGCGGGTAATGCTGTTTTGCAAACAACACTTCACTTAGGAATGACTGTTGGGCCTATGCTAGCTGCCCTTATTATTGCCGGTGAAGTTTCATCTATCAGCCATCACAGTGAGTTAGATAATGGTGTAGTGAGTAATTATGAGCTTGATCGGGAAGGCCTGGCTAGAGCATTTCTTGTAGATGGAGCAACATTTGCACTTTCATTTTTGTCCCTCTTATTCGTCAGAGTAAGATCGCTGGAAGAATCCTCCGCTAATGTAGTTAAGACCTCAATGTATGCTGAGATCAAGATTGCTATTCGCTGGGTATCGTCTATTCCCGCTGTTCGCCTTGGTTTTGTTGGCATGGCTGTTATCCATTTCTTTTTTATGCCTATGGTGTTTGTAGGTATTCCAGTATGGGCCAAGGAGCGCTTCTTAGAAGGGGCTTATGTATATGGTTTAGTGACAGCCGCTTTTGGTTTGGGCGCTTTTATTGGCGCTATTGGTAGCGCCTATCTCGCAGCGCCTGACGACAAAAAATTGATACCTTATATGTTTTGGTCCTACGTATTCAGTGGCTCAACGTTGGCGTTAATTATCTTCTACGATGCCTATTGGTGGGCGATGGTACTATTTTTTATTTCCGGAGTGTTTGAGGCATTTTTCTATGTGCACTTCACTACGTGGCTTCAAAAGATTACGCCGGAGAAACTATTAGGCAGAGTAATGAGCGTGTTGATGCTTATGTCGCTCGGGTTGGTGCCCATTGCCGATGCCATTATGGGCTTTGCCATCGACTTTAGTTTGGATATTACGATGGTTGCCTGTGGAGCATTGCTAATGGTCTTATGCGGGCTTCTCGCCGTGCATCCTAAGTCTAGAGTAGTTAGTTCGACTAAGGTTTAACCTTCCAGTGCATGCATAAGTGGATAGTTCTAATATTTGTGCTATCTTTAATTAGACGATGAAAAATAGTTTTGGTTGGAGTAGAACTACCATCATTATAAATTTTATGAGAATACGAATTTTAGAGAGGGACTACCATGAACAAAATTTTAACACTAGGGCTTACATGTTTGTTTGTTACCGCATGCTCAGGAAATAAAGAAGAGACGGCAGTTGTTCCCCTGGCTGAGCAAGAAATGACTTGGGATGTTGTTGGAGAGGTTTTTTATAATGAGTTTATTCCTTGTACAGCGGGCCCTGACTTTAGTCCAGCTACCGTGGATGCAATGGTTACTGAGTGGAGAGCAGGAGGATTAGCTCCTGACCTTTTAGGTGCTTGGGGCTATGCACCGGCAAGCGATCAAAATCAGTTCCCTAACGGTTGGTGGGAAGTGAGCTGGCCATCTAAAGAGGCAGCAGATGCTGTATGGGCGCAGTGGGCAGAAAACGAAGAAGCCCAAGCGTGGTCAACGAAGTACCAAAGTGTGATGGCTTGCGATGTACCCAGTAAATACGGCTGGGACTTTCAATTTTATCGCGCGCCAGATAGTTTTGGACCCACGCCTGAGTCAGGAGAGTTTGCCTCTGCATATATTGCTTGCTCATTTAATGAAGGTAAGGGCTTTGAGGATCTTGAGGCAAGTATAGAACTCTACAATGCCTGGTTAGATGGTTTGGATCCTGAATCTACAAGCTTTTATGCCTATGGTATTTATCCTGCCCGTCCTGAAACTGAAACCGAAGGTGTTGATTACTTTTGGGGTAATTTCCATGAGAGTTTCGAGACTATGAAGGCTGGCACTGAAGGCTTTCAGGCTACGGGTGCAGAGGTACAGGCAGCATTTGATGCTACTGCCACCTGTGTGAATCCTGATGTCTATAATTCTAAGGTGTTTTATGACCCAACAAACCCCGATTTTTCATGAAGGGGTGAGGTAACTCTAAAAGGGCTGCATGTGCAGCCCTTTTTGTTGGACTCTGCTAAAAGACTGACCGGTAAGACCCAAATCTGTTTATATGGATGTCCGAGAATGAATGACTTGAATTTTGTTGCATCAGGTATGATGATCCCCTTCTGATAACAAAATATCCACTAAGGGTTATTGATGAAGATTCACCAGTTATACACTCAGAGTTTTTTGCGTAACTTCACTTATTTAATTGAGCTTAATGATGGCGCTGCCATTGTTATTGACCCTTGGGAAGCGGAAATAGTGAACAGTGTTCTGTCTGATAATAAGCTGCGGCTAACAACCATTATAAATACCCATGAACACTGGGATCATACCCAAGGGAATGAGGCGCTTATTAGCGAGCATGGCTGCGATGTTTGGGCTCATGAGAATGGACATGGCAAAATACCAGGCTTAACCAGAATGTTGTCTGCTGGAGAGATAATTGATATTGAGGCAGGCTCTCAACTCAAGGTACTTAATACGCCGGGACACACTTTTGCTCACCTGTGTTTCCTTGTGATAGAAGATGGCCAAGCAAAGGCTGTGTTTACCGGAGATACACTTTTTAATGCGGGTGTGGGTAACTGTGGTAATGGTGGTGATGTGGAAGTTATGTATCACACCATTGCCGATCAGTTTCACACGTTGGATGATGGTGTGACCGTCTATCCAGGTCATGAGTATCTGGAAAATAATCTGCGTTTCACTCTGAGCTTAGAGGCAGACAATAAAGATGCACAAGCTTGGCTGATTAAAGCCATGGAGGCAGACCCAGCTGTGGCGCCTTTGACCACAACAATAGGTGATGAAAGAAAATTGAATACCTTCTTTCGTTTAAGTAATCAGGTTGTTCGTGAATCTGTTGGGCGTGTTGATGGTTCGGATAAAGACGTATTCATTGCTCTGCGATCTCGTCGGGACAATTGGTAGTTTGTGATTTAAAATGCTTCACTAGTAAGCAAAACACAGCTTTCATATAAATTAATAAAGATTTGGAAAATTGCATGACGGTTCGTACACGTATAGCTCCATCGCCTACAGGTGATCCCCATGTTGGTACAGCCTATGTCGCGCTATTTAATATGGCCTTTGCTCGCAGTCAGGGCGGTGAGTTTTTACTGCGCATTGAAGATACCGATCAAGCGCGGTCTACGCCTGAATCAGAAAAAGCGATTTTAGATGCTCTGCACTGGCTAGGTTTGGAATGGGATGAGGGCCCTGATAATGGCGGCCCGAAGGGCCCATATCGTCAAAGCGAACGCTCAGAAATCTATCTCAAACATGCTGACCAGCTTCTAGAGAGTGGCCATGCGTTCAGGTGCTTCTGTACCTCAGAGCGTCTTGATGAATTACGTGCAACACAAATGGAAAACAAACAACAGCTGGGCTATGACGGTCATTGTATGCACATAGATCAAGCTGAGGCAGCTTCTCGGGCAGCACAAGGTGAATCACACGTGGTACGAATGCGGGTGCCCAGAGAAGGGCAGTGCACCTTTAATGATATGTTACGCGGTGAAATCAGTATTGACTGGACTCAAATTGATCTTCAGATATTGTTGAAGGCCGATGGCATGCCTACCTACCACCTAGCGAACGTAGTGGATGACCATCTGATGGAGATCAGCCATGTGATTCGTGGTGAAGAGTGGATTAATTCAGCCCCCAAGCATATTTTACTTTACCAATATTTTGGTTGGGACACGCCAGTCTTCTGTCATCTGCCATTACTTCGTAACGTTGACAAGAGCAAGCTATCTAAACGTAAAAACCCAACTAGTATTCTTTACTACCAACGCATGGGTTATCTGCCCGAGGCTCTGCTTAATTATCTCGGTCGTATGGGTTGGTCTATGCCAGATGAGCGGGAGAAATTTAATTTACAGGAAATGCTAGCAGAGTTCGATATTCAGCGGGTTTCCCTCGGTGGACCCGTGTTTGATGTTGAAAAGCTTAGCTGGCTCAACGGACTGTGGATTCGTGAAGAGTTAACCGATGAGCAATTGGCCGATCGTTTGCATGACTGGGCCTTAAATCGTGATGTATTAATGGCTTTCTTGCCCTTTGCAAAACAGCGGATGGAAACCCTCTCAGACATCGCTCCACTAGGGAGTTACTTAGTGTCGGGCATGCTACCGATTACAGCGGAACAACTAAAATCTGCTGGTATTGATGAAGAGCCTTTGATGGAAGTGTTACAGTATTCTCTATGGCGCTTAGAGTCGGTTCAGAACTGGCAGCGCGACACTATTTTTGAGGCGTTAAAATATGTTGCTGATGCCATGGGAATTAAACTAAAACCATTCCTAGCACCACTATTTATTGCAATTGCTGGAAGCAGTGCATCGATTTCAGTGATGGACTCTATGAATTTGCTGGGTGCGGATATGTCCCGCGCGCGATTGCGTTACGCAATTGAGTTATTGGGTGGCATTGGCAAAAAGAAATTAAAGAAAATGGAGAAGGCTTATCAGCAATTGAGCTGAAGGGCTTGCTGTGTGGGACAAGGCTCTTGACTTGGTAAATGGGCATCCCTATCATGCGCGTCTGTTTGGGGCCTTAGCTCAGCTGGGAGAGCGCAACACTGGCAGTGTTGAGGTCAGCGGTTCGATCCCGCTAGGCTCCACCAAAATCGTAAATCCCTCGCACTTATAAGTGCGAGGGATTTTTTTTGGTTTTGTATGCACATGTGTATTCGATT